>NZ_JAFCJM010000099.1 GCF_018130955.1 Bradyrhizobium liaoningense | reverse complement strand
GAAGCCGCAGGAGAAGACGATGCGCGCGCCGGTCCGTTTCGCCTCTTCGTGATGGGCGTCGATCATGCGCCGCATCCGCACAGATCGACATAGCCAGTGCCCGTGGCCACGCAGGCCGCCACAAGCTCGGGGCCGTAGAGCTGATAAGGCCCGACCGTCGTGATAATCACGGCCGCACGCTCGCACATTGAACGTAGGCTGGCCGGCTCGCCGGCATCCGCCTTCACCAAAGGCAAATCGTCCGGTGCGCCGATGTCGGCACGCACCTTCTGGAGCTTGTCGGTCGAGCGTCCCGCGATCGCCCAGGACGGAGCATCGTCGCCGCGATAAGACGTCGCCAGATATTCGGCGATGAGACGGCCGGTGTAACCCGTCGCGCCATAGACGATGAGGTCGAAGTCCCGCTTCACGACGCTGGTCCTCCTCGAACCCGGGAGAGCGCTGTCCTTTGCCCGGACATCGTCAGGGAAGCGGTCGACTTCGCCGGAACGATAAGCCGTTCGGAACGAATCTTCGGGCCACCGCGAGCGCGCGGCCCTCGCAGCTTTCCAGCGCGATCTTCTGGGCGAGCATGATGTCTCCGATCGGCAGATCGCCACTCGGCAGGAAACACAATCCAGTCTTCAGGCGGCCTCTTTCGTCGAGCTCGCACACGTTTGTCGCCGAACCCGGGTAGATCCTGTAGAGCTTTCCGCTCTCGCTTCCGACGACCTCGAAATATCCGTTCTCCGCGAACTGCTTCCGTTGAGCCGACGACAGCCACTGCCGCAGAAGCCGCAGCGACCGGCCTTCCGGTGTCCTCTCGGCGCCGTATCTGATGAAGAGGGCCCTTATAGCTCTCTTGCGCGAGTGTTCACCGGCCCGAGACGGCGTAAAGCGCAACATGGCGTGTCCGGTTATCCGCCGACCAACCTTGGAAAGAACAGAGTTTCTTCTGAGTTAGGATCGAACGATCGAATCTGCGAGACCTGACCCGGCGCGGTCCGGACCGCGGCAGTGAAGAGCCGACATTCGTCAGCTTGTAGAACCGCTGCTCCGCCTTCGCTAGTTCCTGTGCGTCGTTCGGGTTGAAAGAGTGACGGCTGTCGCCGGTGCGGTCCATCACGATCTGGATTGCCATGATCGCCTCCTCGAATTGCTGATAAGCCAAAGGACCCGATATCAGTATCTGGTCGAAGTCGCCGAGTTTCATCATGATCAGCCGGCGCCAGGTCCCCCTGAGAAGCCTCGCCGTGTTGAGCGGCGTTTCTGCCGTCCGTGACGTAGAGACCGCGTGTGGGCTTCACCCGCATTGCCCCGCTCCCGTAGATCGCGGCCGATAGAGCGACGGCAAGATTGCTTGAGCCACTGCATAAGCGGGGGGCCGGCCGTCACCGCGGACGTCTAAACCGCTTCAACCTGGCTGGGAACGGTCCTAGTTGGCAAATCAAACTGCGCGATCCGTTGGTCCAGGCGCCACAACTCGATGCGGTGAACAAGCACGAGTGCGGCGGCCTGACGCTTGGCCTGCTCGTCGTCGCCACAGACGAGATTGACGCAGCCCAAGACGTGGCCGTCTGGATCGATCTTGAAGGCACGATAGTGTTTCAGGCTCTGGATCGTCATTGCCCCCTCCTTTGGACGACCGGTGCGCTCAGCCAATCCGCCAGGTTCGAGGTCACCTCGTTCTGCTTTGCGCGCCGCAGCAGGATTTCGCGGGCTTTGCCCGGCGGCATGCGGCGAGCGCGCTCGCGCGCCGATTCGGCCGATAACAACAGCCGCTCCTGGAGTGACTGGGTTTGCTTCCTTCGCGTTCGTTTTGCGGTCATTTTTCGATTTGCGCCGAATTGGGATCCGCCGAGAGCGGATTTTTATGCCCAGTTTCAAGCGCAGATGCCGGTTCCAGCATTTCACTAAGTTAACGAGATGATGGAATCTGCGCGACCGCACGCATGGTGCATTGCATTAATGCGGCTGCTCAATCTCGCCGATAAAGCTGAAGATAGCTCGGCGAATAGAACGCCACATTCTTGAGAGCGTCGAGATCGTTGATGGTCAGGGTTCGCTCCCTCAGACTGATCAGACCGGACGCCCGGAGTTCCTGGATCGTACGGTTGAGATGCACAACGGAGAGGCCCGTCGCATCGGCCAGATCCATCTGAGTCACCGGAAAGCTGCAGGAATTGCCATCGACGAGGCCGACCGGCCGAAGCCGCTCATAGATTTCACAGAATAGGTGAGCCACCCGTTCCAAGGCCACGCGCCGCCCCAGATTGGTCGCCCATTCGCGCTGTATCGCGTCGTTCACCAGCGTCTCGCACATGAATGCCTCGGCGAGCGTCCGCTCGCTCGTCAGCAACTTCTCGAAGCGAGCTTTCTTGATCTCTGCGTAGACCACGGGCGTCGCTGTCGTGATCGAATGGTCCATCGTGGAGAGTAGATAAACGTAAGCGTCGCAAGCTTCGCCAGGCAACACGAAATTGACGATTTGCCGCCGTCCATCCTCCAGCGTCTTGTGCCGAAACAGCCAGCCGGAGAGCACCAGCCGGACGCCGTCGACCCGGTCGCCTTCGGCAGCAAGATCCTCGCCGGGTCCGGCGCGCAGCAAGCCTTCCAGAATGGCCTGCTCGAACGTTGCAGTGGCTTCCTCGGACAGGGGCCGCAGGGCGTTGAAGCGGCGAATGACCGCTTGGGCAAGACTTCCCTCGGTGTACTGGATACGCATCAGCCGTCCATCGAAGGCGTATGAAAGGTGCGCTTGGTCAAGGGAATTGCGATCAGGCACTGAAGCCCGGAGGGATTGAACGAGATCGTCGTTTGCCCCTTCAGCTCGAACGCCAAAGTTCGCTCCAGAAGCTCCGTACCAAAACCCTTGCGCGGCGGCGGCGCGACCTGCGGCCCGCCCCACTCACGCCATTCAAACAGCAGTTGCGGCGATTCGGCAGTTTCGTCGACGCGCCACGAAATCTCGAGGCGACCCGACGGCTGGCCAAGCGCGCCATATTTCAGCGCATTGGTCGCCAGTTCGTGAATCGCGAGCGCAAAGGTCTCGGCCGCCTTCGGTTGGAAGCGTACCGCAGGTCCGGACACGCGCATTTGCTCGCCTTCGCGGGCATTATAGGCCAACAGCTCCTCGACGACGAGATATTCGAGATCGACACCGCCTTCGGGGTCACGCGTGACCAGAGCCTGCGTCCGCGCGAACGCATTGAGCCGGCCATCGAGATGTGCGGCATATTCCTCGACCGTCGCGCTGGTGTCGGCCGAGCGACGAGCGATCGAACGCACTACGCCGAGGGTATTGCGCACGCGGTGCTGAAGCTCGGCGAGGAGCAGCCGCTGCCGCTCCTCCGCGCGCGTGATCGCGGTAACGTCGATAAAGTTAACCACCACGCCGGCGATGAAATTATCGATGCTGCGATAGGGCAGGATACGGACGATATAGCGCGTGCCGCTGTCCGGCGTGGCCAGCTCGCGCTCGGCACTTGCGAGCGTGCGCAGCACGCGGCGCACGTCGTCATAGAGCTCCTCGATCGGAATGCGCGCCTTGATATGTGCGATCGGACGGCCGACGTCGGTTTCGACGAGGTGCAGGATCTGCGTGATCGCCGGCGTAAAGTTCATCACCTTGAGATCGTTGTCCAGGAATACGGTCGCGATCTGCGTGCTCTCGAGGAAGTTCTTGAGGTCGCTGGTGGCGCGCGTCAGCTCCTGAACCCGATGCGCCAGTTCGCCGTTGACCGTCGTCAGCTCCTCGTTGACCGACTGCAATTCCTCCCGCGAAGTCTCGAGCTCCTCATTGGCGGATTGCAGCTCTTCGTTGAGTGACTGGTACTCCTCGTTGGAGGATTTCAGCTCCTCATTGGTGCTTTCGAGCTCCTCGATCGTCGCCTGAAGACGTTCGCGGGTCGCCCGCAATTCGCTTTCGAGTCGCTCGACGTGTTCGGTCCGCACCAGCGTGCTGGGATTGCCCTCCGGCGCATCGGCGGCGGGCGCCGGCCCGTCCTTGAACAGCACGACGAAATTGCGATGGCCTGCGGCACCTTCCTGGATCGGCTCCACGGCAATGTCGACAACGACGCGATGGCCGTTGACGCCGAGTTGGACGTGCTCGGCACGGGCGGGTTCGTTGGTTTCCGCTGCGCGGCCAAGCGCCGTGCGCAACTCCAGCCTGAGGTCGCGATGCACGAGCTGAAGCAGGTCGAGCGAGGCTGCCCCTGCCGTCGGCTCGATGTAGCGTCCGGTGCGGCCCGAGAAGTGCAAGATCTGGAAATTGTCGTCGGTGATGACATAGGCCGGCGCATAGCGCTCGGCGATCCGCTGGGCACGGCGCTCCAGTCCGACGTCAGGACCGAACGAGCGGACCGGCGGCGGTTCGAGCGGCGAGCGGCCCGCAGCGGTCGAGATCGGAAACTCCGGCGGCAGCCGCGTGCCGGCGTCGAGCTTCTTGAAGATGCGGGCCCGGCGATCGACCGGCGCAAACAGCTTCGGATGCCGCGTCACGTTCTCGGAATTGCCGAGGAACAGGAAGCGGTCCGGCAGCAACGCGAAATGAAACAGCGGAATGACCCGGTTCTGAAGCTCCGCGTTGAGGTAGATCAGCAGGTTGCGGCAAGAGACGAGGTCGAGCTTGGAGAACGGCGCATCCTTGATCACGTTGTGCTGGGAGAAGATGCACATCTCCCGCAATTCTTTTACCACACAGTAGGTATCGCCCTCGCGTACGAACCAGCGCGCGAGTCGCTCGGGCGACATGTCCTGCTCGATGTTAGTACGATAGCGACCGACGCGCGCAGTTGCCAACGCCCGGCCGTCAATGTCGGTCGCGAAGATCTGGACTTGGGGCGCAGAATCGAGCGTCGCCATGTGTTCGCGCAGGAGGATGCTGATCGAGTAGGCCTCCTCGCCGGTGGCGCAACCGAGCACCCAAACCCGAACCTGCTGACCTGCCTCCTTGCCTTCGAATATCTTCGGGATGATCTGCGCCTCCAGCATCTCGAACTCGCGCTTGTCGCGGAAGAATTCGGTGACGCCGATCAGAAGATCGTTGAAGAGGTGCTGGGCTTCGTCCTTTTCGTTACGAAGGAAATCGACATAGGACGCGATCTCTTCGATCTGCACCACCTGCATCCGCCGCTGCACGCGGCGCAGAAATGTGTTCTGCTTGTAGCCGTGGAAATCATTGCCGGTCTTGTTGCGCAGGATATCGGCAATGCGCGACAGCGAGGTCGCTGCCGCGGCCAAGACCTCGTCATAGCCCTGCTTCTCCTCCAGCCGCCGCAGGTGACGCGCGTAGACCTGGATGTGCTCGGGAATGTCCTCGGGCGGCAGCACGTAGTCGGCAATGGCCGCTGGCCTGCTGCTATCGATCAGGTGCTCGGAATCGTCATGGCCGGTCTTTTCGGCGATTGCCAGGCCGCCATGGTCCTTCAACGTGGCAGCACCCAGCGTCCCGTCGCCATCGGTCCCGCTCAACAACACGCCGATGGACTGCTCGGCCCGCTCTTCCGCGAGCGATACGAGGAAGCTGTCGATGGTCGCCCGCTCGCCCGGTCCTTGCTCCGCCCTCCGCACCGCAAGGCGGCCGCCATGGATGGTGGTAATCATCGCAACTGGACTGAGATAGATGGTCCCGCCTTCGACCGTCGCTCCGTCGATGATGTCGGAGAGCCGGGCTCCCTCGGCTCGCTGAATGAGCGCACGCAGCCGCCCGTCGGCGAGCGCCTCGCGATTTTGAAGCACGAGGACAACCGCCTGGTCGTCTCCGAGCGTCAATTTGGCGAAAAAACGCTCGATGCTGTTGACTGCACCGGCCGAGGCACCCACTCCGATGACGAGTGGAGCCTTGGCCTGGTGCTCCCCATCCCGCCGCGCCTTCTCGACTTCATCCATGCTTGCCGCAGCTCTCATTGCCCGGGATCAAGCGACCCGGTTCCTGCAAATAGCAGAGATTTAGGATACCCCAACAGCGAAAAGGCGAGAATGGCGTGCGACGGCCGGGAGCCGATCAAGCGCGAGCCTAAGGCGTTGGCGATCAATTAGCCGTCGGCGGCACGGAATAAGCCTCTTGCTCAAGGTAGTTGATCCGCTGGATAATCAGCGTGCGGTGCCGTTCCCATTCGACCAATGTCTGCTTGAGCAGATCGACCAAGCGTTCCGCCTGCCGCGAGTCATGTCCGCAAGCCTGGAGTTCTTCCACCAGATCCTCCTGGTTTCGGATCCGGCGCCAGCCCTCCTCGATATCCGCGTCGGCCTTTTGCAGAAGTCGTTGCTCGGCGTGGAGCTGCTCGGTACGCTTGGCAAGGGATACTGCCATACCTTAGCCTTCGCTAGCGTATTGCGGGATCGAGCGATTGTAGCACGACGCGTCGGATCATATCGGCATATTCACGATATTCCGCGGCGCGCAGCTCGTACATTTCAGCTACCGCCGGCCTGCCGCTGCGCCGGCCGTCGGTCGCCATGCGGTGTACGAGCTCGGCGCGTTCCTCGATGATCCGGAGCGCCACCCGCAGGGCCTCGTCGACTTGCCCCTCCTGCTCTTTGGCAAGGGCGTCGGCAGTATAGGCGTGACCGACCTGACAGCGAAACCGCACGGGATGAGCACCCTTCACCGCCGAGAGCACCCCGCCGCAGCCTGGACAGGTGAGCGCGGCCGGATCGGCGATCCCCGACAAGCTCGGGGAGCCGATCCTCTCGCCGGCAGCGATTTCAACCTCGAGGCGGATGTCGGGAGCGGCGGGAAGCGCAGTGCCCGGCGCTTCCCGCGCCAAATCGGACAGCACGTCGCCGAGTCGCGCGGCAGGAGCGCAAAGGTCAGTCACCGTTGCTTCCATGGCGCGCTGGGGCATCTCCGGTGAGATGGCATCGGCCGGATCCTGAACAACCGCCAATCCGCCACAACGCTTGATCGCGTGCAGGCCGGCCGCGCCGTCCGAAAGCAGCCCGCTGAGCACGAGACCGATCACGCGTGGTCCATGATGCAGTGCAGCCGAGCGGAACAGGGCGTCAATCGCCGGCCGAACCATGTTTTCGCGCGGGCCGCGCCCAAGCTGAATATGATGTCCGGACAGCAGGAGATGGTGATCGGGGGCCGCGAGATAAACATGACCGTGCTCGAACGTCATGCCGTTCTTGGCCTGATGCACCGGCAGTTTGCCGGCTGCGGCCGCAACGGTCGAAAGGATGCCAACGCCCTGCGCTGGTATGTGCAAGACAATGAAGATGGCGGCCGGCAGGTCGGCCGGCAGCGTCCCCAAAATCTGCTTCAGTGGAGCCGTGGCGCCTGCCGAGCCTCCGATCACGATGATGTCTCGGTTGCTCATTTGGAACCTGTCCTTGGAACCTCTTATCCGAAGGTTCGTTTGCAACAAGGCAACCATTCGCCGTATGTTCCTATATCGTCGGGTGTCGGAGGAAACATGGTGGCATCGCCAACGTTGTCGCGCGAGGGCGGGCCTCTGTCGGGACGCCGCATCCTCGTCGTCGAGGACGAGTACTTCCTTGCCGACGACATCGGCCGCGCGCTGCGATCGTTCGGTGCCGACGTCGCCGGGCCGGTTGGCGACCTTGACGACGCGCTCCGCATCGTCAGTGACGGCGGCATCCTCCATGGTGCGGTGCTCGATGTGAACATCCGCAGTGAGATGATTTACCCGATTGCCGAAAAGCTGAGGGCCCGTGGCATCCCGATGCTGTTCGCGACCGGCTATGACAAAATGACCCTCGGCCCGGAGTTTCGCGATGTCTTGCTCTGTGAAAAGCCACTCGACGTCGCGGCGATAGTCCGCGGGCTGGCCGGGCTGATTAGCCACGAGGCCTGACGCGTCTGGTCGCCCGAACCGTTCGTCAACAGGATGAGTTCCAATGATCTACACCCCCGGCGACTATGACGGGCGCCTCCTGTCCTTTTCGCGCGAGCTGATTCGCGCGTCATTCAGGCTGTTGCGCAACAGCGACAACATCGCGCGGGCGCAACGCGAGCGCGACGCCTTGACCAAAGCCGCACCGGCTTTCGGCGAGGGCGAACCGGATTAGAGCAGGCGACTCCAGGTCAGCCAGACCGCCAACACGAGACAAATGACCACGGCCAGGTATGGCACCGCGATACGCAGGGCCGAGGTCGTCGCCCTGCCTGCTAACTCAGCATCATCCATATGATCGCCCCAAGCATTACCAGAAAGCCGGTGAGCGCCGTTGCCACGAAAAACTGTTCGACGCGATCCATCGCCGTCGTGGCCCCTTTCTCGCAGCTATTTTGACGATTCGGGACACGAGCCGCATTAGGCTATGTGAATCGGGATGCTTTTGACCCAGTTTTGAACGGAGGGCGGCTGCGGAGCGCCACCCTCACGCCTGGTCATCCACGCGCGCGGCAATCAATCTACGCAATGCGTTCTGCTTCAGACTTTTTGCCGCTCTCCAGCACCTCTTCCGCAATCGATTGCGGACGGATCGTTGCCGGGATGGTCTCGTGCGGAACGGTCCATCGCTGCGAGATTCGTTCTGCGTTGGCGGCAGGGGACGATCCGGCAAGGTTGAGGCAGGCTCGGACTGCTTGCCGTCCGCCTCGTGCGGACGAAGATCGACCGCGCGCTCAGGGGAAGTTTCATGGGCTGACGCGTTTTGGCCGGCGCCGCAAAACTTAACCCTTGTAAATGCGGGCACCCCACCGGGGTGCAGACTGCAGGGCGCATCAATCGTCCCAGGGACTCGCTCATGGACACTCCGAACGATCCTCAACCACAGTCGGACAAGCCTGCTCGCTCGCTCCCGCTTGAGTACACCGAGGAGGCGCTCCGAGTGGTTGCTGATTACATCAGGGATCAAAGGGAGATCCTCAAGGCTCTCCGTCGCTTCTTCAATTAAGTGGTTGGCTGCGCGCAATGCAGGGCGCGTAATGCATGTTAATGCCGCCGACCGCACCGCCTCTAGGATCGACCGGGCGCGCACATGACGACGATGTTCCGCGATATTTCGGATCGCAGCCTGATGGCTCCCTACGAAAACGTCCGCATCCAAGGTGACGACCGACGGCTATGACGACCGCTATCGCCTGATCGGCGAGCGCCAGGGGTCTCGGCGGAAATAAGGGCGCGGCGCCCTTAACGCGTGTGGACGTGTCCCGCCCGTCCCGGACCCTAAACTTCTGCCATCACCGCGAGGCCCGTGGTAACCATCGGTGATGAGAACGCCCATCACAGCGCTCCCGCCAACTCAAATAGGGAGCAATCCATTGATAGCACGTTGACGCCGTTTCAAGCAGCAGCTTACGCTACAAGTTCGATTATCAGCATGGTCCAAACAAGCTCGAGCGCAGGCTAACGCGCTTCCACCCGGCGCTGAGCGCGACGCGTTGATCAAGAAGGCACGGCAAGCTGATGTAGCGGCCCATCTGGATGATTGGACAAAGTCGCCCTGGGCTCCAATCACCGAAGAAGTCGAAACCCCGCGCAGTCAGCGCATGAGCAAGTACAACAAGTCCACCGCAACAACGATCAGTCCCATTATGCAGACTGCGAAGAGTATGTCGGTGCCCGTCATGCGCGATGCTCCGAAAAAAGCAAAAATCCCCGATCCTTTGGAGGCAGAGGACCGGGGATCTCACTACTTTGCCCATTTGTTCACGGACAGCTCGCGGGACGGTAGATTCAATGTGTTGTTCCCGCGATAACCTAAGTGAAAATCCCGCAAGGGCACGGGCCGCTAACAGGCGGACCCGGAAGCTTATTCCTCTTGACCGATCAACGTCTTCGCAAACATTACCGGCTTTCCATCGCGGGAGATCAATCATCTTGTAGAAGCGACTCGCACTTACTTCGTCGTGCGGTCCTTTTTCCCCTTGGACCGCTTGCTCATGCCGGTCGTGCCTTTCCCCTTGGTGGTATCCATCGCGCTGTTCTCCTTTGCCCCCTTCAAGACGTCGGGGTGCTCCATCCCCGTTTGGGGAAGAGGGCCGGAGTTCTGGGCGAAGGCCGGGGCGGACAGGAAGAGGAGCGCGGCGATAAGCTTTCCCATCTAACTTCCTTGGTATTCGGTCGCGTCAGGACCGGTCACGCAAATTGCTGACGCCGTCCTTCTGCGCGCAGTGATCGCAGCAATAGAACTCGCCGCCGCTCTCCAGACCGTGACCCACGATGCGCGTTCCGCAATGCTTGCATGCCGGAGCCAGCGCATGAATGGCACACTCGAAGCTGTCGAAGGTATGAGTCTTGCCCTCCATCACGACTTGGAACGCTTTGTCGTAGTCATTGCCGCAAGTTTCGCAGGTCGCCATTGCGTTGCTCCCTGTTACGCGGCGCGGCGCTTCCGAGTGCGCGCCGCCTTTTTCGCCGAGCGTGACCGTTCCGCAGCCGGGCGGTTCGCTGATGCCCGGCCGCCGATCCGACCTCCTTTGCGCGAGGGCGAATGGTCTTCGTTCGTGCCCCGGCCGGAGCCGCTCTTCTTGCCTCCGTGGGTTTCTTTATTGACGGTCGCCCAAGCCCGGCGTTCGGCCTCACGCACGGGCACGCCACGCTGCTCGTAGCCTTCTTCAATATGCTCGGCCATCCGCTTCTGTTTGTCGGTGTAGCTGGATTTGTCGCCGCGTGGCATGGGAGTCTCCTGTATGTGGGAGTTTAAACCTTCGAGAAGCAAAGGGTTCCTAGGCCTCATCCCGACGGTAGCGTTCCCGCGCGACCTCGCCACCGATACGGACTGCAACCCGATTCCGGTAGTGGTATTGGAGCGTTCCGCAGATAAGCGCGACCAGCAGCAGAAATGCGCCGACAGTCATGATCTGTTGTTCCTGCTAGAAGACCCGCCAAAGCCTCATTACGCGCTTCCAGAGCGGCAGGGATGCGGCGTCGTCTTGGCGCGCAGAGGCGGTTGGGGTCGCTCCGCCGTCCAACTCGGTAAGCCGTTCTACCAACCCCTCCAGTTGCGGTGGTAGCGGCGTGGCATCGTCCGCGAGAGTACCGCGAAGTTGCTCGCCAATTTCCTCGCAGATCGCCCGGCGATGCTCCGGCTCTAAATCAGGACCATGGGTGCGGTTCGGAGGGAGGTCCACCATCGCTGCCACCGTTTCTCGATGTGCACAGCTTCCCTCCGCTTCAACGCGCGACGCCGCTCGTTGCTCCGATGCGGCCGTACTCTTTGTGGCGTAGGCCGCCAGCGCCCGCGACGATCCCCTTACGGAAATGGTCGCGAACAAGATCATCGAGGTAGCGCGAGATATCGGCTCTCGCGATCAAAGAACTCGAAATGCGGTAATACGGTGGGGGCCACGCAAGCGGGCCCAATTGGCGTGGGCCTAACCTGCATGGCGATCCCAGTTTAGCAACCTTCGCCCGTGTGGATGGTTGCCCAACATCACCGGCCAAGACTGACTTTCTGTAGGTACCGGTGGCTGAGAGAGCGATCGCGCTCCCACCTGCATTCGAGGGAGCAACACAATGCTGAGAAGACTTCGTTTCAAGAATACCACTTTGGAAGAACTGCTCGTGGAGGAGGCGCAGTATCTGCGGGAAGAGGCCCAAGGCATTCCGCCCGGCAGAGAGCGAATTGTTCGCCAAGCTCGACGAGCTAAGGCCGCTTCTCACCTGCGAGAGTGGCTGGCCTCGCCGGGCCTACAATCGCCGAAGTAAGAATGAGGCCGCCGAGTTGGCGGTCTTCTCATTCCTTTGGTGGCCGACAGTAGAGCGGACTGGCCCTTGTCCTGCAATTCCACCGTGCCGTCGAGCAAGCGGAAATATGTAGCGACGCGAACACGGCATCGACCTTCGAATTGCAGAAAGCGCCACGAGAAGCAGCAGGCAAATTACAATTCCCCGTGGGTGGTAGCGGGCTTCCCGCGCTAGCCACGGCCGGTGGCCGGGAGGCAGATTCAACTGCACGCCGATTTGCGGCCGAGCTGGAACTCGATGAAGTCCCTCACAGCTCCGGAGACGCCGGGCAGGGAGGGGGATTTTCAGTGACGTGCGCGGGCACATGCACTCGCCGCCGGCGCGCTCGTGAAAGCGTTCAAGTTGAGCCTATTGGCTCCAGTGGTGCCGGCGCTCGCCAGGCAGAGCTCGTACGCTATACGCACGAAAATGAAATAGGCACTCGTCCGCGAATATGCGAACCTGGCGGCGTTTTCATAGCGTCTCGGAGCCGAGGAGGGACCGATGCGCATTGCATTGCCGTATCTGGGAATTGGCGTCTGCTTGTCTCTCGCGACCTGGTTAGCATTGGGACTTGCACTCTAGCGGCGGTTTTCCGCCACGAATCGGCATTAGGCAAATTTTCGGCCAGACCTCACGGGCCAAGGGGAATGGTCCGGCCGACGCGCGCCGTCCGGACACGATGTCGCGTCGGGCCTATTATTCATTTGGTGCGCGTCCGGCGGGTCAAGGAAGGCCCATCATGGTTCCAGGCATCATGCGCAGCGAGCAATTTGAGCAGATGTCAATTGATGAATTGTGGACCCTTCACACTCTCGTCGATGGCATTCTCGCTGCGAGGATAAAGTCCAAAAAGGACGAACTAGAAAGGCGACTGCGGCTTCTCGACCAAAAGGACGATCCGACAGCGCATTGAGGCTGCGACCTCGACAGCGGGAATATCTCTTCTACCGTGGTTGTGCGTCATTTCACATCTCTAACGAGAACCTGTGCTACGGTTGATACAACCAACAGGCTAAGGCCGATTATTTTTCAGTTCGAATGTCGATGATTTTGAACAGTTCACCTAGGCACTTGTAATGGGTAATCGTGGTCAGGACTGCGACCGTATGGTGGTTCTGCGCCACCGTGTCTCGTGTCTTACCTCTCAACTTGCAGAGCTTCGAAACCTTCGCATTCGGGTATTTCACGCGGAGGAAAGAAAACGGCAGAAGCTCAAGAGCCCCAGCTGTTTTGACCGCGCCGCGCCGAGGTAGGCCTTAGCGGCGAGTTTCAGAGATATGCCATCTGGCATCATGCCGGATCGCTCGATTTGAGGCGAAGCACTAGCTCTCTTCTTTCGAAAGGGGCTCTTGGCCCAAGAGGGTGTCGGGAGCCGGAGGCATCTTGGCTATTGCCTGCTCCAGCTCTGTAGCGATGGCCCTGTAGCGAGCGACCAGCTTTGTGAACACATTGCGCCTAATTTCGCTCTTCGTGTCTCGCTGAAAGCGCTCGCATTCAGCAATTTGCGCGCGGAGCAATTCTAGGTGGCCTGCATTTCTTTCATGGGCCGTGTCCCCGTAGGAGCAAAAGCATCACTTTGAGCCAAAACACGGGTAGTACCCAGGTGGGCTCGTCCGAGCCGACCGAGGCAGGGTGCGCCGCTGGAGATCTCGCAGCTCTCGGCGACGATGCGGCGCTCCAGCTTGCGCGCGACAGAGTCCTTGTCGAGCCGATCATTCGGGACGATCGAGGGCGAGGTCACACGCAAAACCCCAGTGACCCGTGCCGCCCAGGGTATGCCCGCGTTCGTGCAAATGCGGGGGACAACAGGGCGGCAGCTTGCTGCTGTTCCTAAGTAGGAACAGGGCTTCGACCTGGCATTAGTGCGAGCAACTTGCCCTATGTAAGTGCGCTCCATCGCGGCATGTGCCAGATTTTCTCGCTCGGCCAGCGCGGGCCAAGGTTGAAAATCAAAAATAACAGGGAGGTGGCGATGCGGACCAGCAGCTGCGCTTATAGCGTGGGTATTCTTCACGAACGACTTGAAGCGCTCAATTCTCAGCTTGCCGAGCTAGAAGACTTGCGAGTGCGTGTACGTGTGGCCGAGCTGAAGATAGAGAGAGTTGGAGGGACCCTCGAACGAGGAAAGCTCATATGCCACACGAATTACCTGCGAAATAGGACCTCTGCGGGAGCGGTGACTGAGGCGACCAGCAACGTACCGCGTTGCAGCCGCGCTGCTCTCCAAGTTCCCAGTCCCCCAAGGGAGGCATGACGTCGCGTCTGTCCTTTGTGCAAAAGTGAACTTAACATACGTGGCGGCTGGTCTACGCTAGCTCGGCTTGGTTCACACGAATACGCCAAGCAAACTCTAACGGCCCCGGCATTTAGGGTTGTGCTGGGGCCGTTTCCTTCTGCGATCGTGCGGGATGATGGCGTGCGGTTGGTTTATGTTCAACGATGCGCTCCTTGATGAGTTGAGACAGCTCGAGCGGGATGCAGTCGAAGCTGAGCGGAGGCTGGCGCAGCATTAGGCGCTGATCGTTGACCTGAAACGGCAACATCGAGAAGCCAGCTGCGCCGAAGCCGAACTGGAGATACTGCGCGCGAACCAGCGGCAGCGTCAGCAAGACCGACAGCGCATTCTGTCGCTGCTGCAACGCTAGCAAGCTGGCCAAAGCTCCCAACGCGAGTGCGTCGCGCGACCGAGGGTCCCTGACGTCCTCGCCCGCAGCAATTGCCAGCGCCGTCGCGCTGCTCGTGCTGGACGAAGCGTTACCGACGCCCGGCACATGTTCGGTGCACGTGCAAGATCGATCCCGTGCGGCACTTGATCGGGATCGCAATGAGCTATTTTCTGCGCAATCTCGCGCTATAAGCCACCGCGCCCCTGCCACTCCCAGTACGTGGGCGTCCCATAGTGCCGGTGAGTACGCGTTTCCCAGTCCCGATCCTGCCACGAGTCATCACTGAACTCAGGCGCATCCCTCAGCTGCTGCTCGGTGATGTTGGTTCGAAAGCCATCAAGCGAGGTGTCGTACGTCAGAGCACTCCAAGGAATGGGGTAATGGCTATGGCCCAATCCAACAAATCCGCCAAAGCTCATGACGGCATAAGCCACGCGACCTGACACCTTGTCGATAATGAGGTGATCAATCTCACCGATATTCTTTCGATCTGCTCCATAGACCTCGGTTCCATGAAGGTCTTCGCTTGAGATGCATTGATGATCCGGATGGGCTGTTGCACGGGCCATGGTCTCGACTCCCTCACAAGTGGGTTTCGTCGGCTTAACTTGGCCGCTGCGGGGTCGTTCCTGTTTTCGGAGAAACATGTCACAGCGCTAATCCCCATCGTCGCTGACATCGACTCTAACAACATGCAGTCTCAATGGCCTATGGCGAAAAGCCTGCATCAAGGTCTCCTCTTGGAAACGTTTCGGCTGAGGCAAGTCCAACACGTCGCGCACCGCGATTGCATCCTGTTGGGACAATAAGGCTTCCTTTGGCAGTCGTCGGCCCCTCGGGTTAACACGCCAAACTCCTGCATCTGTTTCCCGAGGCACCAAGGCTAGGCTTCACTTTTGAAGGACTGCAGCTAAGCGTCCTGATTTTTCCGGCGGTCTGCGCGAGCCGCCAATCCCGTGTCTGCCTCTCCGAAAAAGGAGTAGAGTGCCCCGGGGTCCCATCCGGAGCAACAACATGACCCTACAGATCTCCAAGGTAGGTCCCACCAGGATCGGTCTGCGTGTCTTCGCAACCATGGGCAGCACTATGCCGCCCCGAGATCCTGATGACGACGACGAAGAGGGCGAGGACGAACAGGAAGACGACGAAGAGAACGGAGCCGACGAACCGCCGGTCGTGCGCGAGCCGGACGAAGACTAAGCAGGATGCTTAGGCGTCGCCGTCATCTAGCCGTTGAGCATGCTGATACGTCCGTGGCAGTCGTTCGCGAGAGGCCTTCCGATGACCATAATTCTCAACCACACCATCGTCCCTGCCCGCGACAAGAGGGCAGCGGCGGCATTTTTTGCGCGGATCTTTGGTCTCCATGCCGATCCGAAGGACGGCCATTTCGCGCCGGTACGTATCAACGACACGCTCACGCTCCTTTTTGACGACGCTAAGGAGTTCGAGAGCCACCATTACGCCTTCTACGTCAGCGACGCCGAGTTCGATGCCATCTTCGGCCGCATTCGCGAGGCGAAGCTCGCCTATGGCAGCGCACCGTGGAGCCTCGACGATGGTAAGCTCAACGATTGGAACGGCGGCCGCGGCGTGTATTTTCGCGACCCTGACGGCCATGTGCTCGAACTCATGACCGTACCGCAGTGAGCTTCAACCCTTCGCTGCAGCGATGAGGCGCTTGAGGAAATCGTCGGGTTGCGCGGAGTCGGGTCCTGGCCCAGCAGCGAAGTGGCAAACCAGAGACAGAGTGGACCAAGCACTTCGCAGCCCAATTTCCCGCTTCTGCCCCTCGGCGGACCACGAACACGGATTGTTCGCCACGATCTGCCACGCTCAGAGCGGTCTCAGATTTCGCATCCGGCCAAATTCAATGCCTTGCGCAAGCCACCAAACGCCTTAAGCCGACAGGGCTCGGTATCGCTGGCGGCCTTTGAACGCAGGAAAATGGCAGTTCGCTTGATAACGGTTGCCTTTGGCTTCAGCTTGGGACGCTCGGCGGTCGCGATCTTCTTCGAATAGTGCCGATGACGGGCGATCGGCCTCGGCTCCGACGAACCGATACCAATGCCTTCTGGCGGAGCAAAGTGATCTTCGACCAAAGCAGCCTGTGTCGGCATCTCGCTGCTCACAGCGACAACTTCAAGGCGATCGGCCTTCGCCAACGCGCCATGTGAAGCAGAAATACCTGCGTTTTGCTCGGCAAGCGGCTGGACGATCGCGACTGCGCGACGCGGTGGAGCTCTCAGCTCCATTGCTGACAGCACTCCTACACCCAACAAGATAAGGAGGCCCAACAACGCCATTCTAAGCATAATGCGCCTCTAACCTGAGTTAGTGCTGCTGAAAATTCTCCGCTCCAATGAGGCAACTTGTCGGCGGCAGCCTGGCCGACGACCGATCATTTGCCGACAGGGTTAACGCGGCGATGCTCTCCACAACTTATCGAGAATGCCGCCGCTGACGTCCGTTTCCGTGAGCAGACCGTATCTGGTTCAGGTTACGTCAGATGGTCTGTTAGTGGTCCATCAGCGAAGTGGCGACACCTCCCGCTGAGGTCGGCTTCGTGGCGCGCAGCGGACTAGATTTGCTCACTTAGAGTTCTTCTCATGTTGACCTAGAGCGGTCATCTCCGGCGCCGTGCATCAAGGTCGCAGAAGGGTGGCAAGCAGACGCTCGGGCCGCCGCGATCGACGAAAAATCTCACCGGATACGGCGTTACCGGACCACCGCCTGTAGCCGCCGGACTCTGAACCTTCCCGCTGCGGAGGCCCGAATGTGCTATAGAGTTTGGTGCATCTGGGGTGATCCAGGGAGGGATGCGTCGGGAGCGGAAACCCACCCCAATGGCTTCGGAACCCGTCAAACGCAGGCTTGCCGCCATTCTTGCCGCCGACATCGCCGGCTATAGCCGGCTGATGGGCGCGGACGAAGAAGGTACGCTCGCCCGCCTCAAGGCCTATCGCCGCGAGCTGATCGACCCCAAAAACAAAGAGCACCGCGGTCGCATCGTGAAGACGACGGGTGATGGAATACTGATCGAATTTCCGAGCGTGGTAGAAGCGGTGCGCTGTGCAATCGAGGTGCAGCAGGGCATGCTTGAGCGTAATGCTCAGGTGCCAAAGGACAAGCGGATCGAATTTCGTGTCGGGATCAACCTTGGCGACGTGATCATCGAGGGACGCGACCTCTATGGCGACGGAGTTAACATTGCGGCTCGATTGGAGGGGTTAGCCGAACTAGGCGGCATCTGCATATCGCAGACCGTCCTCAATCACGCGCGCGGCAAGATCGCCTTCGAGGTCGAGGATCTGGGAGAGCAGGCACTTAAAAATATCACCAACCCCATACATGTTTATCGCGTCCTCCTTAATTCCAGCCGGGAGCCGATGATGTCCCGGACACACGATCCCGCGCTGGCTTTGCCAGACAAGCCTTCCATCGCTGTGTTGCCGTTTCTGAACATGAGTGGTGATCCCGAACAGGAATATTTCGCCGACGGGATTTCTGAGGATATCATCACCGGCTTGTCGAAATTGCGCTGGTTTTTTGTCATCGCCCGTAATTCGTCGTTTATTTACAAGGGCAAGGCTATCGACGTGAAGCGGGCGGCGCGAGAACTTGGGGTTCGCTATGTCTTGGAAGGCAGCGTACGCAAGGGCGGAAACCGCGTGCGTATCACTGCGCAATTAATCGACGCTGCCACTGGTAACCATATCTGGGCGAATCGCTATGACGGCGACCTCAGCGACATTTTTGCCCTGCAAGACGAAATCACTCACAAGGTTGTAGCAGCAATCGAGCCTAAATTGCTGGAAGCCGAAGCCTTGAGGTCGCAAAACAGCTCGCCGGAAGATCTCGGCGCTTGGGATATGGTTATCCACGCAAATTCGCTGTTTTGGCGGCTCAACAAGCCCGATGGTGAAGCCGCTATGGCCATTCTCAGACGCGCCGTGACGCAGTATCCGGATTACGGCCCGGCGCACAGCATGCTGGCATTCATCATGTTGATCTCAGGTCGTCTGGCATGGACCTCCGCTGAATTGGAAGCACAGGTTCCAGAAGCGGAAAGGCTTGCCGCGAAGGCAATCTCACTCGATAGCAGCGACCCCTGGGCACATCTCGCACTCGGTTTTGTTGCTTACACCAAACGAGCGACTGACGAGGCGGTCGAGGAGTTCACACGAGCGCTCGACCTCAACCCGAATTTTGCTGCCGCCCACGGCTACCTTGCCTTGGCGCTCGCATTGGCAGACCGACCCAAAGAAGCGATTATACATGGTGAGCAGGCTATTCGCATGAGCCCGCACGATCCGCAGACTGGACTGTTCAATGTAGCTCTCGCGGCCGCCCATTATCTGGAAGGACGTTTCAATGAAGCCGTTGTCTTTGGCCGAAAGGCAGTTCAACTGTCGCCGCAGCTGAGCGGCGCTTATCGCATCTACGTTGCGAGCCTCGCGCAGGCCGGTCACGTTAATGAAGCACAAGAAGCATTGCAACGCCTGAGGGAATTGCAGCCAGCGATATCCATTGCTTGGATTGAGCGTTATGTCCCGTACACCTCCAGCGCAATGACAAAGTTCATCGAGGGAATGCGAAAGGCGGGGCTGCAATGAGCTACACTGGTATATCTGCTTCTGGCGCTTAGCGTCGATCTCAACCCTTACCTTGGCAACGGCTCTTGGGGGTAGACCGGACGTGGTCGCGGTCATGATCGAATGACGCGAATGACCCGAAGCGGTCATTGTCCAGCCCTTACCGCTACTTCGATGAGCTGCCGGACCAACGAGAGGTGTGATATCTTGGCGTATCCTGAGGCTCGGGGGCGCATTCGCAGACAGAGGGTCGTGAACCGACTGAGAATGCTTGGCAGGCCCGTGATGGCACTGGCCCGTGCAGCGACGCTAACACTACTTGTGGCGTTTGCCGCAACTCGCGCATACGCCGCTGACATTGGTTATCTGGCTCCCCCCGGATTCGCTGCAAA
>NZ_JAFCJM010000098.1 GCF_018130955.1 Bradyrhizobium liaoningense | reverse complement strand
GCGACGCGCGCCACCAAATCGCGCCGTAGCTAGCGCGGCTTGGTTGGAAGGCCGAGGGGGCCCGTTACCCCATCTACGGAAACTCCCTCATACCGGTATCCGTACCGCCGCACGCAAGCCGCCCATCGGACTGTCGCCGAGCGTGATATCCCCGCCATGCGAGCGCGCGATGTCGCGCGCGATCGCAAGCCCAAGGCCGGTGCCGCCTTCGTCCTGGTTGCGCGCATTGTCCAGCCGCAGAAACGGCTTGAACACTTCCTCGCGCATGTTGGCGGGAATGCCGGGGCCGTCGTCGTCGACGGTGACGGTGAGATAGCGGTGATCGCGCTGGCCGGTGATCGCGATGGTCTTGCCGTGACGTGCTGCGTTGGAGACGAGGTTGGCAAGGCAGCGCTTGAACGAGGCCGGCTTCACGGTCACGACAGGCAGACCCTGGAAGGCGACTGTTGCCGTGTGCCCGTGCCGTTCGGCGTCGCTGCGCAATTCCTCCAGCGCCTGGGACATATCGGTCGGCTGCGCCTGCTCGCCGGTATCGCCGCGTGCGAACGCAAGATAGTCCTCGAGCATCATCGACATTTCGTCGACGTCCTTGCGCATGCCCTCGAGCTCGGGGCTGTCGCCGATCAGCGCGAGTTCGAGCTTGAAGCGGGTGAGGATAGTGCGCAAATCGTGGCTCACGCCGGCGAGCATCGCGGTGCGCTGTTCGATCGAGCGCTCGACGCGCGATTTCATCTCGAGGAAGGCCTGCGCCGCGCGCCGAACCTCACGGGCACCGCGCGGGCGAAAATTCGGCGCCTCGCGGCCCTTGCCAAAGCTCTCCGCGGCGTCCGCCAGCCGCAGGATCGGCTTTATCTGGTTGCGCAGGAACAGCACCGCGACGATCAGGAGGATCGAGGAGGTGCCCACCATCCAGAACAGGAAGATCTCGGAGTTCGAGGCATAGGCCGCGCCCCGTTGAGCGAACACCCGCATGATGGCATCGTCGAGCTGGATGCGGATCTCGACGAGGTTGGAGCGGCCGACCGTGTCGATCCAGAACGGACGCCCGATCTGCCGGCCGAGCTGCACCGACAGCGTTTGGTCGAGCAGCGAGAAGAACGGTTTTGGCCCCGGCGGCGGCATGTCGCCGGCGGGCAGGAAATCGACGACGAGCCCTAAACGCTGCTGCGCGATGCGGCGGATCAGGTCGCGGTCCTTGTCCTGCGGGTAGCCCTTGTACACGTCGATCAGCGCCGCGACGTCCTGCACGACCGCGGCGGACAAGCGGCGCGTCACCGTGTTCCAGTGCCGCTCCATGAACACGAAGGCGACCACCGATTGCAGCACCACCATCGGTACGATCATGATCAGCAGCGCGCGCGCATAGAGGCCGGTCGGCATCCAGCTCTTGAACGCGTTGCCCATCCAGCCATTGACGGCGGAGACGCGGCCTGCGGCGCTCTTCAACAGCGTCAGGCCGGTATCGATCGTGCTCATCGGTCGCGCTTCATCGGCTTGCTTACGGCGAGGCCACCAGCCGGTAGCCGATGCCGCGCACCGCCTGGAGGAACAGGGGGTTGGTCGGATCGCGCTCGATCTTGCGCCGCAGGCGGTTGATCTGCACGTCGACCGCGCGCTCGTTGACGCTGCCATTGCCGGTCAGCGCGCTGCGCGGCACGGTTTCGCCCGGCGCCTCGCTGAGGATGCGCAACATCTCGCGCTCGCGGTCGGTGAGGTGAACGACCTCCTCGCCGTCGCGCAGTTCGCCGCGATCGAGGTGAAACACGTAAGGACCGAAGGCGATCTTCTCGACGGTTGTGGTTTGCGGCGGCGCGGTGCGCTTGAGGATGTTGTTGATGCGCAGCGCCAGCTCGCGCGGCTCGAACGGTTTTGCGACGTAGTCGTCGGCGCCGATCTGCAGGCCTTCGATGCGGGCTTCCGCCTCGTGCCTTGCGGTCAGCATCACGATCGGGACCGACGAGGATTTGCGGATGAAGCGGGCGAGGTCAAAGCCGGTCTCGCCGGGCATCATCACGTCGAGGATCAAAAGATCGAAATGCAGCCCCATGAGTTTTGCGCGCGCATCGCTCGCGCTCGCGGCGGTCGTGACGCGGTAGCCTTCGGCACACAGGAAACGGGACAACAGATCACGGATGCGGCGGTCGTCGTCGACCAGCAGGAGATGCGGCGCATCGTCGGCCGGGCGTGGTGGCGTGCGGGCGAGAGTGGCGGCGAGCGTCACGGTCACTCCTTCGTTGAATTGCCGGAGGCGAAGATCGTCTGCAGCACCTTGTCCGGATCGTCGCGGTCGATCATGGCGAGCAGGAAACGCTTCACGGTCTCGGCATCCTCCGGGCTCATCTCGGCGAGCGCCTGGGTGATGCGGGTGGTCTGCAGGCCCGCGAGCTTCTGCACCAGCGTCTCGCCCTTGGGCGTCGCGTAGAGCAGGCGCTGGCGGCGATCGTTGTCGCCGGTCTTCTGGATGATGTAGCCCTCATCGAGCAGTTGCTTGAGCACGCGCCCCAGCGACTGCTTGGTGATGCGCAGGACATCCAGGAGGTCGGCGACCTTCAGGCCGGGATAGCGGTAGACGAAATGCATGACGCGGTGGTGGGCCCTGCCAAAGCCGAATGCCTCCAGCTCCTGGTCGGGATCGCCGACGAAGTCGCGATAGGCGAAGAACAGCAGCTCTATGATGTCCCAGCGCAAATTGCCTCCATCGGGGGCGGCCGGCCTGGCGTCGGCTGCTTCATGGGAGGAAGTCGCTAAATTTATGTCAGGCATATTGACGTATCTTGGGTTCAATGTTACAAAACGATCGGCCCGAACGAAATATTAGATCGCTTCGTTTCGGGTGACATTGTCTAAGGGTCTAAGGCGGCCGGGGAGTGCCAGAGAGGCGGCGCCGGCCGGACTGATCTACCGTGCGATTGTCGAGCGGCATGTCGGCAAAACATACTGGACTTCCGCCTTCGGCAAAAGCATGTCCTCCGCGACATGCTGGCCACGGAAACCGGCCTTAACAAGGCTGGCGCCGGGCGCAGTCCAGACCTATCAAGCCATCAGCCCCGAAAGAGGCAGGCCGGCGCGGGTTATCGCGCCGATTCCGAAGCGGGAGGGAAGGGAATGAGTTTGAAATTTGACATCCAACCAGCGGCGAACCCGACCTCCGAGAAGGACCGCATCGCAAAGCTCGTGGACCCCGGCTTCGGACGGGTCTTCACCGATCACATGGCCGTGGTCCGTTACAGCCAGGCCAAGGGCGGCTGGTATGACGCGCGCATCGAGGCGCGTGCGAACTTCCAGCTCGATCCGGCGGGCGCAGTCCTGCACTACGCGCAGGAAATCTTTGAAGGCCTCAAGGCCTACAAGCGCGACGACGGCGGCGTGAACCTGTTCCGCCCCGACGCCAATGCGCGGCGCTTCAAGGATTCGGCCGAGCGCATGGCCATGGCGCCGATCCCGGACGACGTGTTCATCGAGGCGGTCGAGCAGGTCGTGCGCATCGACCGCGCCTGGATCCCGGGCGGCGAGGGCAGCCTGTACTTGCGGCCCTTCATGATCGCGAGCGAGACCTTCCTCGGCGTCAAGCCGTCGTCCGAATACATCTTCGCCGTCATCGCTTCGCCCGTCGGCTCCTATTTCAAGGGCGGTCCTGCGCCGGTGTCGATCTGGGTGTCGGAGAACTACACGCGCGCCGCGGTCGGTGGCACCGGTGCGGTCAAGTGCGGCGGCAATTACGCCGCGAGCCTGCGCGCGCAGGCCGAAGCCATCCAGCACGGCTGCGACCAGGTCGTGTTCCTCGATGCGGTCGAGCGCCGCTACATCGAGGAGCTCGGCGGCATGAATGTGTTCTTCGTGTTCGACGACGGCTCGCTCTCGACGCCGCCGCTCGGCACGATCCTGCCGGGCATCACCCGCGACTCCATCATCGCGCTGGCGAAGGATTCCGGCACCAAGGTGCGCGAGGAGCCCTATACGATCCAGCAATGGCGCGCGGACGCCGCCAGCGGCAAGCTGAAGGAAGCCTTTGCCTGCGGCACCGCGGCGGTCATCTCGCCGATCGGCAAGGTGTGCTCGGCAAGCGGCGATTTCACCATCAATGGCGGCGCGGCCGGCCCCGTCGCGATGGGGTTGCGCAAGACGCTGGTCGACATCCAGTACGGCCGGACCAACGACCCGCATCACTGGATCCGCAAGGTCCTGTAACCGGCGGCGGAGTTTTTCCGCCGCTTCCAACACGCGCGTGAAACGTCCCTCGGCACGTAGCTGACGCTCCGGGCACGGGCCGGCGCGTGCCTAGTGCCAGGCGTCCAACCCCGGAGAGAGACATGGGAGTTTCGTTCGACAAGATCGATGGCGTCATCTGGTTCGACGGCAAGCTCGTGCCGTGGCAGGACGCCAATGTCCATCTGCTGACCCACGGCCTGCACTACGCAAGCTGCGTGTTCGAGGGTGAGCGTGCCTATGGCGGCCGCGTCTTCAAGAGCACCGCGCATTCCCTGCGGCTGAAGGCGTCGGCAAATATCCTGGACTTCGAGATTCCCTATTCAGTTGCCGAGATCGACGCCGCCAAGCAGCTCGTGATCGACAGCAACAACCTGCCGAACGCGTATCTGCGTCCGATCGCCTGGCGCGGCTCGGAGATGATGGGCGTGTCGGCACCTGGCAACACCATTCACCTCGCAATCGCCGCCTGGAACTGGCCGAGCTATTTTGACCCGGCCTTGAAGCTGAAAGGCATCCGCATGGATCTCGCCGAGTATCGTCGGCCTGATCCGCGCACGACGCCTGCGCTCGCAAAAGCCTCGGGCCTCTACATGATCTGCACCATCTCCAAGCACCGGGCCGAACGCAAAGGCTATGCGGACGCGATGATGCTGGACTGGGAGGGGCGCGTCGCCGAATGCACCGGCGCCAACATCTTTTTCGTCCAGGACGGCAAGATCCACACGCCGATCGCCGACTGCTTCCTCGCCGGCATCACGCGCGCGACGGTGATCGAGTTGGCGAAGCGCCGCGGCATCGAGGTCATCGAGCGGCGCATCATGCCGGAGGAGCTCACGGGTTTTACCGAGTGCTTCATCACGGGCACTGCGGCCGAAGTGACGCCCGTCGCCGAGATCGCGCAGTGGACCTTCACGCCTGGCGCGATCTGTGAGGCTCTCTTGAAAGACTACGCATCAGAGGTACGGCCGAAGGGGCGGCAGGCTGCTGCGTAGGGTGATGCTGCTTCTCCTTCTCCCCTTGTGGGAGAATGTGACGCGAAGCGCCGGATGAGGGGTCTGTGTCCGCGGATGCAGACCCCTCACCCGTCTCGCCCGCTTCGCGGCGAGCCACCCTACAAGGGAGAGGGTAAAGGCGTCACCCATGAACGCACTTCCCCGACGGCGCGACAAAGCGGGAGACATCGCGGCGTTCCGGATATCGCGTCATGGCCCCCAGGCTCACTCAGCCCCTGAAATGGGCAATTCTCGCCGTCATCACCGGCGTCACCGTGTTCGGCATTTTGACCATCGGCCCAAAGCCGGAGGTCGAGGCGCAGGATCGTTCGCCTGTGATCGATGTTCGTACGGCTGATGCCGAAATGAACGCTGCGATCGGCCGCGCCCGTGCGACGCTGCCGACCTTCTGGGCCTCCTACGATGCGCCGAAGGGATCGGAAACCGGGCACTCGCTGAAAGTGCGCTTTCCGACCCGCAACGGTGCCGAGCACATCTGGATGGCCGACGTGAAGAAACTCCCGAACGGGACCTATTCGGCGCGCTTCGCCAACAGGCCGCGCGATCTGCCCGGCAAGCGGGAAGGCGACCTGGCCGAGTTCAGGGAGGTCGACATCTCGGACTGGATGTTCACGCGCAACGACAAGATCGTCGGCGGCGAGACCATCAAGCCGCTGCTCAAATCCATGCCGAAAGCGGACGCCGACGCCCTCCGCGCGCGGATGGAGCAGCCGTAAGGGTGGGCTCTTCCCTTCTCCCCTTGTGGGAGAAGGTGGCGCGGAGCGCTGGATGAGGGGTTTGTCTCCGCGGATAGAGACCCCTCACCCGGCTTCGCGTGCCGCGAAGCCACCCTCCCACAAGGGGAGAGGGTGAAAGGCAGCGGTTGCCGCATCGCGCGTCGGCTGGTAAACGCCGCGCATGGCCGACAAACCCAAAAAACCCCAGAAATTGAAGGCGCGCCTGCCGCGCGGGCTCGAGGATCGCGATCCTGCCGCGATCAAGGCGACGCGCCAGATGGTCGAAAAAATCCGCGCCGTCTACGAGCTCTACGGGTTCGAACCCGTGGAAACGCCGGCGATGGAATATACCGACGCACTCGGCAAGTTCCTGCCCGATCAGGACCGTCCGAACGAGGGCGTGTTCTCGTTCCAGGACGACGACGAGCAGTGGATTTCGCTGCGCTACGATCTGACCGCGCCGCTCGCCCGCTACGTCGCCGAAAACTTCGACACGCTGCCAAAGCCCTATCGCAGCTACCGCGCCGGCTACGTCTTCCGCAACGAAAAGCCCGGCCCCGGCCGCTTCCGTCAGTTCATGCAGTTCGATGCCGATACCGTCGGCTCGGCAACGCCGGCGGCCGATGCCGAGATCTGCATGATGGCGGCTGACACGATGGAGGCGCTCGGCATCGCGCGCGGCCAGTACGTCGTGAAGGTGAACAATCGCAAGGTGCTCGATGGCGTGCGCGATGCGCTGGGCATCGCGGATGACGGCCAGTGGCTCACCATCATGCGCGCGATCGACAAGCTCGATCGTCTCGGCCTCGGCGGCGTCAGGCAATTGCTCGGCGAAGGTCGCAAGGACGAATCCGGCGACTTCACCAAGGGCGCAGGACTGAAGGAGGACGACATCGCGCTCGTTCTCTCCACCATCGAGCAGAACAAGGATGTGTCGCTCGATCCCCGCCTCAGCGCCAGCGCGATCGGGCAGCAGGGGCGCGACGAGCTCGATCAGATCAGCAAGCTCGTAGCCGCCGCGGGCTACGGCGAAGATCGCATCAAGATCGATCCCTCCGTCGTCCGCGGCCTCGAATACTACACCGGTCCCGTCTATGAGGTTGAGCTGCTGCTCGACACCAAGGACGAAAAGGGCCGCCCGGTGCGCTTCGGCTCAGTCGGTGGCGGCGGCCGTTACGACGGCCTCGTCTCGCGCTTCCGTGGCGAGCCGGTGCCGGCGACCGGTTTCTCGATCGGCGTCTCGCGCTTGCAGGCCGCGCTGACGCTGCTCGGCAAGCTCGACACCAATCCTGAATTCGGTCCCGTCGTCGTCACTGTGTTCGACCGCGACCGCGTTGCCGACTATCAGAAGATGGTCGCGACCCTGCGCGGCGCCGGCATTCGCGCCGAGCTCTATCTCGGCAATCCCAAGAACATGGGTAACCAGCTCAAATATGCCGACCGCCGCAACGCGCCCTGCGTCATCATCCAGGGTTCTGACGAGAAGGCGCGCAGCGAGGTGCAGATCAAGGATTTGATCGAGGGCGCCAAGGCCGCGGCCGCGATTGCTTCGAACCAGGAATGGCGCGAGACGCGCCCCGCGCAGTTCTCCTGCAGCGAAGCCGACCTCGTCGCCAAGGTGCGCGAGGTGCTGGCGCGCCATGACGTAAGCTGGGGATAGCTATTCGCGCGAGGCGTTATGCCCGGGCTTGTCCCGGGCATTGTCGTCCTGTTTGATAGCGCCGTCATAAATGGCCGGCGTTCGGCCGCAAGGGAGAGAACAAGATGCCTGAGATCACCGTCAGCATGGCCGAGGGCCGCACCGACGAGCAGAAGGCCGGCATGATGCGCGACATCACCACCGCGCTGGTGAAGAATCTCGGCGTCGACGCCGATGCCGTCGTCATCCAGATCAACGAAGCTCCGCTCCGTCACAAGATGAAGGGCGGCAAGACGTTTGTGGAACGCGCGGCTGCGGCGAAGAAGTAGGGCGCGGCTGCGGCAACAATCACAACTGTCGTCCCGGCGAAGGCCGGGGCCCATAACCCCAGGGAGTGGTTGTGGGCGTAAGCTGTCAACCACGAGTCTTCGCCAAACTAAATCCTGTGGCTATGGTCCCGGCCTTCGCCGGGACGACGTTGAGGCAGCATCATGGACGCGCGCGACTTCATCACAATCGGCATGAGCGCCGAGCGCACCCTCGTGGTGCCGAAGGAGCGCACGGTCGGGCATTTCGTGCCCGGCATGCCCATGGTCTACGCGACGCCGATGATGATTCTTGAGATGGAGATGACGTCGGGTGATGCCATCTGCGCGGCGCTAAGGCCGGGTTGGGTCACGGTCGGCACTGAAGTCGACATCCGCCATCTCGCAGCAGCGCTCGTCGGCGCCACGGTGCGGACCACCGCAAAGGTGGTCGCCGTCGAGCGCCGCGTCATCCGCTTCGAGGTCGAGGCCTTTGAGGGCACGCGCAAGCTCGGCGAAGGCCGCCACGCCCGCGGCCTCGTCAATGTCGAGATGTTCAACAAGCGGTTAGGCGCGTAGTCGCTACTTCGCGAGCTCCTTCGACCGCTTCGTTGCCGCAGCGATCGCGCGGATCATCAGGTCGCGCAGGCCGGGTTCACCCATCAGCACACCAAGCGCGGCCGCCGTGGTGCCGCCGGGCGAGGTCACGTTCTGGCGTAGCGTGCTGGACGGAAGGTCCGACTGGTGCAGCAGCTCGCCGGAGCCGGCGACCGTCTCGCGCGCGAGTTTCGTTGCGAGTGCTTCGGGAAGGCCGGCTTCGACACCGGCGCGGGCGAGCTCTTCGGCGAGCAGGAACACATAGGCCGGGCCCGAGCCGGAGACCGCGGTCACCGCGTCCATCAAGCCTTCGTCCTCGACCCATTCGACCGAGCCGGTGGCGCGCAACAGCGCATCGGCGACCGCGCGTTGCTTGGCGCTGACATTGGAAGCCGCGACCGCAACCGTGATGCCGCGGCCGATCGCCGCCGGCGTGTTCGGCATCGCGCGCACCACGGCGCCGCCGCACACTTCCTGAAGTGCGGCGATGGTCGTGCCCGCCATGATCGAGACCACCGAGGTGCCGGCGGAGACGAAGGGTTTCAGCTTGCCACCGGCTTCGCGGAAGGATTGCGGTTTCACCGCGACGACGAGCGTCTCGACCGTGCCTGCGCTCGTCACATCCGGATTGAGCGCGACGCCCTTGGCCGCAAGCGCGCTGATCTCGGGTGAGAGATACGGCTCGATGACGGCGACGCGGCGCGGATCAAGCCCGCCCGCGAGCCATCCGGTGAGCATCGCGCCACCCATCTTGCCGGCGCCGGCGAGGAGAATTGTGCCGCTTACATTCTTCAAGGTGCTGTCGTTAGCCATCGCTGTTGCCACACAGTTTGTCGTCCTGGCGAAAGCCAGGACCCATTACCCCGGGTGGTTCTAGTGGATCGAGGGCAGAGCAACAAGCATCGCGCAATACGGTGAAATCACGCGGTATGGGTCCTGGATCAGCGCTCGGCTCTGGACAACGCTGTGTGTTGTCAAAAGCTGCGCTTGTCCAGGACGACGCCGGTGGAACAGGCCTCAGGTCGGGAAGCGCCTTACGCTTCCCCCATCGTGTCGAACATCGCCGCGTCCATCGCTTCCGTGGTGGACTTCCCCGCCCACACCACGAACTGCAGCGCCGGGTAGTAGCGTTCGCAGGCGTGGATGGCGCCGTTGAGCATGCTCTCGCATTGCGCGGTCGAGGCGGTGAGGCCGCCCGGCAGCACCAGCGCCTGGCGATGCATGATCATGCCGGTGTGGGTCCAGAGATCGAAATGTCCGATCCACAACTGCTCGTTGATCGCAGCGACCAGCCGCTGCACCTCGGGCCGGCGCGCCACGGGAATCTTCATGTCGAACGCGCAGGCCAGATGCAGCGCCTCGATCTCGCCCATCCACGTGAAGGAGAGCTGATAGTCCGTCCACTGACCCCTGGAGATGATCGTGAGCTCGTCTTCGGAACGTTCGAACGGCCAGTTGTTGCTGGCGGCAATGTCCTCGACCACCGTCAGCGGGTGGTTCCGGGAATCAATAGTGCTTTCGAGCAGGGACATGCCGTCTCGACCTCTTGCCTTCTTGTTGTCCTTGATACGCACGCGGTTGGACCGGTGCACGCTCCCCTCGTCGCGACGCGCTCCCCTCGGAGTCGCTGTTGCGATCCCCTCGGAGTCGCTTCGGCGATCCCCTCGGATCAGCGCGGGCCTGTCGAGGATCAAGTGATGTGATTTGCGGAATCAGCGCAACTGGGTCGCGAGTCCGTCCACAAGCCATGTCCGGCTCGTCCACAGCTGATCTCGGTCATAATTATTAATTTGAGAACAAACCGGAATCGGATTGAGCGGCCGGCGCAATCGTTAACGGCGCCCCGAAATTCAGTTCCATGGAGGGCTGGATCGCCTCGGCCGCATGGTCCTATGCGGTTTCCCCATGCGCAAGGCGCTTGCTGTGGCTGTTCCCCGGCGTCATATTTCCCTCCAGGTCGTTCATTCCGAACGGCCGATGTTCTCAGGGCGGGGTGAAAGTCCCCACCGGCGGTAAGGGTCGCAAGATCCAAGCCCGCGAGCGCCTTCCCCAGGGGAGTTTCCCGAAGGGAAGGGTCAGCAGATTCGGTGCAACTCCGAAGCCGACGGTTAAAGTCCGGATGAAAGAGAACGGTCGCTAGCTGTCCGCATCTAGGAAAGATGCGGCTGTTTGTCGTTCCGTGTGCCCTGATTCTGGTCCTTAAGAAGGAAAGCCATGAATCAGATGTTGCAAGACCCTCAAGTCGAAACTTCCCAGCAAACCCAACCGCCGCCGGTTCCACCTGAGCCGCCGCTGCGAGAGCACCCGCGCTTCGCCAAGCCGCAGCGGGTCGCCTTCGTCGAGGCCTGCTGGCACCACGACGTCGTCCGGGAGGCGCGCTTCGCCTTCCTGAAGGAGGCCGAGTCGCGTCATCTCACCCATGTCGACGTGTTCGAGGTGCCGGGCTCGTTCGAGATTCCGCTGCACGCGCAGATCCTCGCGAAGACGCGGCGCTATACCGCGATCGTCGCGGCCGGCCTCGTCGTCGATGGCGGCATCTACCGTCACGAGTTCGTCGCCGACACCGTCATCAAGGCACTGATGGACGTGCAGTTGCGCACCGAGGTGCCGGTGTTCTCCGCAGTGCTGACGCCGCAGCAATTCCACGAGACCGAGGTGCATTACGATTTCTTCCGCAAGCACTTTGCGATCAAGGGCGTCGAGGTTGCGGAAGCCTGCGCCAACACGCTGCTCGGGCTGGAGCGCCTGCGCGGACAGGTCGCAGCCGGTATCGTGTAGCGGCACCCTCACACGCCGCTGATTGTCAATCCCGCCGCCGCGTTGATAAACTCGGCGGCGGGAGGAGGCCGGACCGTGGAGACGGACCGGTCGGCAAGATCATGTTCGAAGGACACGATCCCTATCTCGTCGCGCTCTCGGTGGCGATTGCGAGCCTGGGTGGCTATACCGGATTTGCGCTTGCGGCTCGCATCCGCAACACGCCCGGCGTCAGCAATCGCGTGCTGCTCGCGGGCGCCGCGGCGTTTCTCGCCGTCGGCATCTGGACCATGCATTTCGTCGGCATGCTGGCCGCGCCGCTGCCTTCGGACACCGTCTATCTGCTGCTGCCCACCATCATCTCGTTCCTGATCTGCGCGCTGGTGGTCGGCATCTCCCTGTTCTTCGTGTCGATCGGCGAGCCCTCGCTGAAGCGGGTGGTGTCGTCGGCCGTGCTGCTCGGCGCCGGCATTGCCAGCATGCATTATGTCGGGATCCACGGTCTGGCCGGTCCATTCGCCATCGAGCATGACGGATCGATGATCCTGCTCTCGGTTCTCGTCGCGATCGTCACCGCCTATGGCGGCTTGCGCGCCTTCCTGGCGCAGCAGGAAGGCGTGCGCCTGATCGTGAGCTCGATCGCCTTTGGCGTCGCGGTCTCCGGCATGCACTACACCGCGATGTACGGCATGCACTTCGTGCCGCTGGCCGGACAGGTCCATCACCATCTCGGCGGCAGCCTGGCCGCATCGCAGCAAATTCTCTCCATCGTCGTGGCCCTGCTTTGCTTCGTGATCGCGGCGGGCTTTTTGCTCTCGCTCGTGCCCGACCCGCGGCGGCAGACGCTGGTGCCGGCGATGGCGGGTGCGCCCGTTCCGCCTGATATGCTGGCGTCCGAGCCGGCTCCGCAGGCGGTCGCATCACCGCGGCCGGTCCCGGCTCCGCTCGGCGGCATCGGCCAGCCGCCCCGCGCGGCACCCGTCCCGCGGCTGCCGGTCGAAGGTGCGGACGGCACGCACTTCATTGATGCGGCCGATGTCCGCAGCGTTCGTGCCGACGCCCATTACACACGGGTGCACGACGGCACCCGCGAGCGGATGTGCCCGTGGTCGATCTCCGAAGCCGAGGCGCAGCTCGACCCCTCGCTGTTCATCCGGGTGCATCGCAGCCACATCGTCGCGATCCCCCATGTCGCCCTGGTCCGCAAGGAGGGCGACGGCGCCATCCTCGAACTCGACGGCCCGTCGCCGCATAGGGTCCCCGTGAGCCGCGCCAAGATCGCCGAGGTCAAGGCGAGGCTGGGGCTGGTGCATAGGCGGCACGCGTAGACTCCGGCGGCACGGGTAGTGCGCCCTCTTGCCCTCCCCCTCCAGGGCCCCTCCAGGGGGAGGGTGAGCTTCGGAGTCGCCTCCATAGGTCGTCTCCGCTGACGCAATTCGTGCGTTCCCGGCCGCATTTCGTGCGAAATCCGCTGTTCCGTGCCCGAACGATTGCGGGCAGCCCGGCGGCGGAGCCACCGTCCCGTCAACGTCCGCGCCCTCAGGCGCCAAGGACGATTGTGGGAGGAGACGATGATCCCGGGATCATTCAGCTATCACCGGCCGGCGAGTGTTGCCGACGCCGTCAAACTGTTGTCCGACCTTGGCGAAGACGCCCGGCCATTGGCCGGCGGGCACAGCCTGGTGCCGATGATGAAGCTGCGGCTTGCGAGCCCCGCTCACCTGGTCGATCTGCACGGCATTGCCGGGCTGAAGGGCATAAGCCGTAACGGCAACAACCTCGTCATCGGCGCGATGACCACCCAGCACGACCTGCTCGCCTCCGAGGAGGTCGCCAAGTCCATTCCCATCCTGCGGGAGGCGGCACTGCTGATCGCCGACCCGCAGGTGCGCTACCGCGGCACGATCGGTGGCAACGTCGCCAATGGCGATCCCGGCAACGACATGCCGGCACTGATGATGGCCTTGGGCGCGAGCTACCGCCTGGAAGGCACCAATGGCGCCCGCGACGTCGCGGCGGCCGACTTCTATCAGGGCGCCTATTTCACCGCGCTCGAGCCCGGCGAGATCCTGACCTCCGTCTCTGTGCCCGTGCCGGCCGCCGGCCACGGCTACGCCTATGAAAAACTCAAGCGCAAGGTCGGCGACTACGCGACCGCTGCCGCGGCCGTCGTGCTGACGATGGCGGGTGGCAAGGTCGCGACCTGTTCGATCGGCCTCACCAATGTCCATGAGACGCCGCTGCTCGCTGCCGACGCTGCCAAGGCCGTGATCGGCACCAGCCTCGATGCCGCCACGCTGAAGAAGGCGGCCGCAGCGGCCGAAGCGATCATGGCGCCGGCCGCGGATGCCCGCGGGCCGGTCGAATACCGCAAACATGTCGGCGGCATCATGGTGACGCGCGCGCTGCAGCGCGCAGCCGCGAACGCGAAATAAGGGAGGGGTTGATGGCGAAAACACACGTGACAATGAAGGTGAACGGCGCCGAGGTCGAAGGCCTCGTCGAGCCGCGCACGCTCTTGGTGCATTTCATCCGCGAAAATCTTGGGATGACCGGCACCCATATCGGTTGCGAGACCACCCATTGCGGCGCCTGCACCGTCGATATCGACGGGATGTCGGTGAAATCCTGCACCATGTTCGCGGTGCAGGCCCAGTGTAGCGACATCACCACGGTCGAGGGCATGGCCAATGCCGACGGGACGCTGTCGGCATTGCAGGAAGGCTTTCGCATGATGCACGGCCTGCAATGTGGCTTCTGCACACCCGGGATGATCATGCGCGCGCATCGCCTATTGAAGGAAAATGCCTCGCCGAGCGAAGACGAAATCCGGATGGGCATCTCCGGCAACATTTGCCGCTGCACCGGCTACCAGAACATCGTCAAAGCAATCCAGTACGCCGCCGCAAAAATCAACGGCGTGGAATTCCGGGAGGCCGCAGAATGAACGACATGACTCCCACGCGGGAACAACGCACCGCCGCACTCGAGGGCATGGGCTGCAAGCGCAAGCGCGTCGAAGACATCCGCTTCACCCAAGGAAAGGGCAACTATGTCGACGACGTCAAGCTGCCGGGCATGCTGCATGGCGACTTCGTCCGCTCGCCGCATCCGCATGCGCGCGTCAAGAAGATCGACGATAGCGAGGCGCTGAAAGTCCCCGGCGTGCTCGCGGTCATCACCGCCGAGACACTGAAGACCGTCAACCTCGCCTGGATGCCGACCTTGGCCGGTGACGTGCAGATGGTGCTCGCCGACGGCAAGGTGCTGTTCCAGAACCAGGAGGTCGCTTTCGTGGTTGCGACCGACCGCTATGCCGCCGATGACGGCATCAACAAGGTCGTGGTCGAGTACGAGCCGTTGCCGCCGCTGGTCGATCCCTTCAAGTCGATGGACGCGGATGCGCCGGTGCTGCGCGAAGACCTCGCCGGCAAGACTTCAGGAGCTCACGGTCCGCGAAAGCACCACAACCACATCTTTGAGTGGACCGTCGGCGACAAGGAACTGACCGACGCCGCCTTCAAGAAGGCGGAGGTGACGATCAAGGAGATGATCTCCTATCACCGCACCCATCCGTCGCCGCTGGAGACCTGCCAGTGCGTCTGCTCCTTCGACAAGATCAAGGGCGAGCTGACGATCTACGGCACCTTCCAGGCGCCGCATGTGATCCGCACCGTGGTGTCGCTGATCGCAAAGCTGCCGGAGCAGAAGATCCACGTCATCGCGCCCGACATCGGCGGCGGCTTTGGCAACAAGGTCGGTGCCTATCCCGGCTACATCTGCGCGGCCGTTGCCTCGATCGTCACCGGCAAGCCGGTGAAATGGGTCGAGGACCGCATCGAGAACCTGACCGCGACCTCGTTCGCGCGCGACTATCATATGACCACCGAGATCGCGGCGACCAAGGACGGCAAGGTCACGGGCCTGCGCGTGCACGTGCTCGCCGATCACGGTGCGTTCGACGCCTGTGCCGACCCGTCAAAGTGGCCGGCCGGCTTCTTCAACATCGTCACCGGCTCCTATGACTTCCCGACCGCGCATCTGGCTGTCGACGGCGTCTACACCAACAAGGCGCCGGGCGGCGTCGCCTACCGCTGCTCGTTCCGCGTCACGGAGGCCGCCTATTGCATCGAGCGCGCCATGGACATTTTGGCGCAAAAACTCAACATGGATCCGGCGGAGCTGCGGCTGAAGAATTTTATCAAGCCGGAGCAGTTCCCGTATCACTCGGCCTTGGGCTGGGAATACGATTCCGGCGACTACCACACCGCCATGCGCAAGATGATGGAGACCACCGGCTACGCCGCGCTTCGCAAGGAGCAGGCGGAGAAGCGCGCGGCGTTCGCGCGTGGCGAGACCCGCGAGATCATGGGGCTCGGCGTCTCCTTCTTCACCGAGATCGTCGGCGCCGGTCCGTCGAAGAATTGCGACATCCTCGGGATTGCCATGTTCGACTCCTGCGAGATCCGCATGCACCCGACCGGGGCGGGCATCGCGCGGATGGGCACCAAGAGCCAGGGCCAGGGCCACGAGACCACCTGGGCCCAGATCATCGCCACCGAGATCGGCATTCCCGCCGACAACATCATGGTGGAGGAGGGCAACACCGACACCGCGCCCTACGGCCTCGGCACCTACGGCTCGCGCTCCACGCCCGTTGCCGGTGCGGCAATTGCGATGGCTGCGCGAAAGATCAAGGCCAAGGCGCAGATGATCGCGGCCTACAAGCTCGAGGTCCATGAGGACGACCTCGAATGGGACATCGACGGTTTCCGGGTGAAGGGCCTGCCGGAAAAATTCATGTCGATGAAGGATATCTGCTGGGCGGCCTATAATTCCGTGCCGCCGGGCATGGAGCCGGGGCTGGAGGCGGTCAGCTACTACGATCCGCCCAACATGACCTATCCGTTCGGCGCCTATCTCTGCGTGATGGACATCGACGTCGACACCGGCGTGTACAAGGTTCGGCGCTTCTATGCGCTCGACGATTGCGGCACCCGCATCAACCCGATGATCATCGAGGGCCAGGTGCATGGCGGCCTCACCGAAGCCTTCGCCATCGCGATGGGCCAGGAGATCCGCTACGACGAGGCCGGCAACGTCGTCACCGGCTCGTTCATGGACTTCTTCATGCCGACCGCGGTGGAGACTCCGCATTGGGAGACCGACTTCACCGTCACCCCGTCGCCGCATCACCCGATCGGCGCCAAGGGCGTCGGCGAAAGCCCGAATGTCGGTGGCGTGCCGGCGTTCTCAAACGCCGTCAACGACGCGTTCTCATTCTTAGGGAGCACGCACATCCAGATGCCGCATGACTACTGGCGCAACTGGAAGGCGGCGAAGCAGCTCGGCGCGGTCGCGTAGCAATGAAGGGCCGTGACGAGATCGCGCAAGCACTGGCCGCATCGGGCTATATCGCCGATGCGGATCTCGCGACCGCGATCTCGCTGATGCAACTCTTGCGGCGTCCGCTGCTGCTGGAAGGCGAGGCGGGCGTCGGCAAGACCGAGGTGGCGAAGGCGCTTTCAAAAGTGCACGCCACCGAGCTGATCCGCCTGCAATGCTATGAAGGCCTCGATCAGTCCTCGGCGCTGTACGAATGGAATTACCAGCGGCAATTGCTGGCGATCCAGGCGCATCGCGGCACCGACAGCATCGAGGACCAGATCTTCTCCGAAAAGTATCTGCTCGAGCGCCCCTTGCTCGCCGCGATCCGCCGTGCGCAGCCGCCGGTGCTGCTGATCGACGAGATCGACCGCGCCGATGACGAGTTCGAGGCGTTCTTGCTGGAGCTGTTGTCCGACTTCCAGGTCTCGATCCCCGAGCTCGGTACCATCCCCGCGATCACCATCCCGCATGTGGTGCTGACCTCGAACGGTACGCGCGAGCTCTCCGACGCGCTGCGCCGGCGCTGCCTCTATCACTATGTCGACTATCCCGACGTCGATCGCGAGGCCCGCATCATCCTGGCGCGGATCGAAGGTGCCAGCCCGTCGCTGTCGCTGCAGATCGCGCGCATGGTCGAGGGCGTGCGCAAGGAGGAGCTGCGCAAGGTGCCGGGCGTGGCCGAGACGCTGGATTGGGCGGCAGCGCTGGTCGGCCTCGACATAAGCAATCTCCATGACGCACCCGAGACCGTGCATGAGACGATGATCTGTCTCCTCAAGACCCATGAGGACCGTTCGCGCGTGACACCGGAGGTGACGCAGCGCCTGCTCGGGAGGGTCGCATGAGCTGTTGTGGCTCCAGCCCCGAATATGACGATCTCAACGAGGTCGCGCGTCTCGTCTCCGCGCGTCTCGCAGCTTTTCTGCGCGCCCTGCGCGGCGCCGGCTTCCGGGTTGGGCTCGCGGAAGGGCAGGACGCGGCGGCGTTGATGGCGGCGGGTTATGCGGCGCGGCCGGGGCTGTTGCGCGCGGCGTTCAAGCACCTGTTCTCGGCGCGCAAATCCGATTGGGACAAATTTGACGGTTTGTTCGACGCGTTCTGGCTGGGAAAGCGCGTGCGCTCGCGCTCGCGGACGATCGGTTCGGCGCCGGGCGCCAACTCTCCGTCGCTGAAGGGCATGCAGGAGGCGCGGGCGGATCAGGGCGGGGCGCAATCCGCGACCAATCAAGTGCCAACCTCGGATGACGCACCCGAAGGCCGTGGCGGTGAGGGGCGTATGGAAGGTGCCTCACGTGCCGAAAATCTTGCGGAGGTCGATTTCAGAAAACTCGCCGATCCCGACCAGGTCGCGCAGGCCCATGAGGCGGCTGCGCATCTGGCAAAAATCATGCGCACGCGCCTGACGCGGCGCGATCTGGCGCGGCGGCGCGGCTATCGGCTCGATCTCCGCCGTACCATCCATCGCAACATCAGCCATGGCGGCGTGCCGATCTCACTGGTGAAGCGCCAGCGCAAGGACAAGCCACTGCGGCTGATCGTGCTGCTCGATGCCTCCGGCTCGATGAGCATGTACACATCCGTGTTTCTTCGCTTCATCCATGGCGTGCTCGACGAATTTTTTGAGGCCGAGGCGTTCCTGTTCCACACCCGCCTTGCCTACGTCTCCGATGCGTTGAAGGAAAAGGATGCTGGCCGTGCGCTCGATCGCCTCTCGATCATGGCGCAGGGCGCCGGCGGCGGCACCAGGATCGGCGAGAGCCTGCAGAGCTTCAACCGCTGGCACGCCGCGCGCGTCATCCATTCGCGCAGCTGTGTGATGATCGTGTCCGACGGCTACGAGACCGGCGATGCCGAACTGCTCGGGCGGGAGATGGCGGCGTTGCACCGGCGCTGCCGCCGCATCGTCTGGCTCAATCCGATGATGGCGTGGGAAGGCTATGCGCCTGTTGCGAGGGGCATCAAGGCCGCGCTGCCGCATGTCGATCTCTACGCGCCCGCGAACACGCTGAGCAGTTTGCGGGCGCTCGAACCCTATCTGGCAAAACTCTGAGGGGATACCGATGAGTGCACATGTCGAAGTGCTGGATATCGTCGCACAGATGAAAGCGGCCGAGCGCGCCTTCGTGCTCGCGACCGTCGTGCGCACCGTGTCGGTGACGGCGGCGAAGGCCGGCGCCAAGGCGATCATCGCGGCCGACGGCTCCATCGTGGCGGGGTGGATCGGTGGCGGCTGCGCCCGCGGCGCGGTGCTGAAGGCGGCACGCGAGGCGCTCGCCGACGGCGAGCCGCGCATGGTCTCGGTGCAGCCGGAAAACCTGCTCGCCGAACTCGGCGTCAAGCCGGGCGAGAGCCGCGACGGCGTCCGCTTCGCCAGCAACATGTGCCCGAGCAAGGGCACCATGGACATCTTTGTCGAGCCGGTGTTGCCGCATCCCTCGCTGGTCATCCTCGGCGCGAGCCCGGTGGCGCTGTCGCTCGCGGCGCAAGCGCGTACGCTCGGCTACCACGTCACGCTCGCTGCGCCATCAGCCGATCTCACGACGCAACCGGATGCCGATGCCGTGATCGAGGGCTACCAGTTGGGCGCGCTGAACGAGGCAAAACGCTTCGTCGTGGTCTCGACGCAGGGCAAGGGCGACGAGGCCGCATTGCGCGCGGCCGTCGCTACCAAGGCTGACTATCACGCCTTCGTCGGCAGCCGCCGCAAGATGGCCTCGCTGCGCGCAAAGCTGATCGCGGAAGGTACGGATGCCGCCGCGATCGATTGCGTCAAGGCGCCCGCCGGGCTCGATCTCGGCGCCATCACGCCGGAGGAGATCGCGATGTCGATCCTCGCCGAAATCACGCGGGAACGTCGCCGCGGCCAGCGCGCCGCCAATCAAATCGCCAGCAAGGAGTGAGGACCGACCATGCAGATGAACGACAGCCAGCGCATTCCCGCCTCCCGTCACAAGGTGTGGGCGGCGCTGAACGATCCGGATGTGCTGAAAGCCTGCATCCCCGGCTGCCAGTCGCTCGAGGTCTCAGGTCCGAACGAGATGACCGCGACCGTCGTGTTCAAGGTCGGCCCGGTCAAGGCCACCTTCGGCGGCAAGGTGAAATTGTCCGATCTCGATCCGCCCAACTCCTATCGCATCTCCGGCGAAGGCTCCGGCGGCGTCGCCGGCTTTGCCAAGGGCGGCGCGGTGGTGCGGCTGGAGTCCGCGAGCGCCGACGTCACGGTGCTGCACTACGACGTCGACGCGCAGATCGGCGGCAAGCTCGCGCAATTAGGCGCGCGGCTGATCAACTCGACGGCGAAGAAACTGGCCGGCGAGTTCTTCAAGTCCTTTGCCGATGCGGTGAGCGCGAAGGCGGAAGCGTAAGGGACGGAAGGAGCGTGCGCTCCCTCGCCCCGCTTGCGGCAGGGGAATCGCATATGGGTTTTCGCTAGCTATTGCATTGTAAGGCAAGACGGATTCTGAAGACGACTCCCGGGT
>NZ_JAFCJM010000097.1 GCF_018130955.1 Bradyrhizobium liaoningense | reverse complement strand
GCTCAGCAACCCGAATATCGCCAAAAGACATCTCATGCCTCCCGTCCCAAACAGGTCGAAAGGCCTTGAATCACATTCCCAAATTCTCGGGAATCACTTTCGGGCATCCCTTAGCCCCTTGTGGGAGAGGGTGGCTTCGCGGAACGCGAAGCCGGGTGAGGGGTTCTCTCCGCGAATGATTCTCTCGCGACGAGTTCGCGGAGAGAACCCCTCATCCGGCGCTTCGCGCCACCTTCTCCCACAAGGGGGAAGGGAAGAGGAGTGCGCGGCGCGACTATAACGCGCTTGCGCCTTCGTGCTGGAAGCCGAGATAGCTTGCCGCCACGCGCTCGTTGGCGGCGATGTCGGTGGCCTTGCCGCTCAGCACGAATTCGCCGAGCTCCATCACATAGGCATGGTCGGCGATCTTGAGCGCGGCCTGTGCATTCTGCTCGACCAGCAGCACGGAGACGCCGCTGGCGCGCAGCTCCGTCACGATACGAAAAATGTCGGCGACGATGATCGGCGCAAGACCGAGGCTCGGCTCGTCCAGCATCAACAGTTTCGGCGCGCCCATCAGCGCACGGCCCATCGCGAGCATCTGCTGCTCGCCGCCCGACAGCGTGCCGGCAAGCTGCTTGCGCCGCTCCTTCAGCCGCGGAAACAGGCTGTAAACCCGCTCCATCGAGGATTTCATCTGCGCCTTGGCGATGCGGAAGGCCCCGAGCTCGAGATTGTCCTCGACATTCATGGTGACGAACAATTCGCGGTGCTCCGGGACCAGGCCGAGGCCCATCGCGACGCGGTCCTCGATCTCGTACCGGGCGAGATCCTGGCCTGCGAAGGCGACGCGGCCCTTCAGCGGCAGGACGCCCATGATGGCCGACAGGAGCGTGGTCTTGCCCGCGCCATTGGCGCCGACGATGGTGACGATCTCGTTCTCACCGACCTCCAGCGAGACCGAGCGGACCGCCTCGACCTTGCCGTAGGCGACATGCGCGTCGGTGACTGACAACAGCGCGCTCATGCCGCCACTCCGAGATAGGCCTTGATCACTTCGGGATTGGTCTTGATCGTCGCCGGCGTGCCTTCCGCGATCTTGGTGCCGAAATCGAGCACCACGATGCGGTCGGCGAGGTTCATGACAAAGCCCATGTCGTGCTCGACCAGCAGCACGCTCATGCCGCCGTCGCGCAGCTCACGCAGCAGCTTTGCAAGCTGCTGCTTTTCCATGTGGCGAAGGCCCGCTGCGGGTTCGTCGAGCAGCAGCAGCATCGGGTCGACGCAGAGCGCACGCGCGATCTCGACGATACGCTGCTGTCCGAGCGACAGGGAGCCTGCGAGCTGATGCATCTGGTCGCCGAGCCCGACGCGCTCGATCTGGCGGGCGGCTTCCGCGAGCAGTCTTGCCTCGTCGGCGCGATCAAGCCGCAGCATCGAGGAGATCGGCCCCGAATGTCCGCGCAGATGGGCGCCGATCGCCACGTTCTCCAGCACCGTCATGTCGGGCACCAGCTTCACATGCTGGAAGGTGCGCGAAATGCCGAGCTTGACGATCTCCTGCGGCGGGGCGTTGTCGACCTTCTTGCCGAGCACCGAGATCGAGCCTGCGGTTGCGCTGAGCACGCCGGTGATCAGGTTGAAGGTCGTGCTCTTGCCGGCGCCGTTCGGTCCGATCAGCGCGACGATCTCGCGGGCCTGGACGTCGAAGGAGACGTTGTTGACCGCGATCACACCGCCGAACTGCTTTCGGGCCTTGTCCACCTGGAGCAGGACGTTGGACTGGCCGGGCGTGCGTTCGCGGGCCGGAAGTTTCAGCGAGGTGTCGGGCCTCTTGCCGCCGGTCCTCTGCGGCAGGAACGACATCAGCCAGGGCCAGAGGCCGCCGGGCGCGAGCTGGAGCAGCAGCACCAGCATGATGCCGAACACGATGGTCTCGACCTGTCCCGAGCCGTGCACGATCAGCGGCAGGTAGCTCTGCAGCACCTCTTTCAGGATCACGACGATGGCTGCGCCGAGCACGCCGCCCCAGACATAGCCGGCGCCGCCGACCACCGCGATGAAGAGATATTCGATGCCGGCCTGCGCGCCGAACGGCGTCGGGTTCACCGCGCGCTGCAGATGCGCGTAGAGCCAGCCGGAGAGACCGGCCAGCACGGCGGCATGGATGAACACCAGGAGTTTTGCGCGCGGCGTGTGCACGCCAAAGGCTTCGGCGGCGACATGGCCGCGCCGGAGCGCACGGATGGCGCGACCGGTGCGGGAATCCAGGAGGTTCACCGTCACCAGCGCCGACAGCACGACCGCCGCCCAGATTGCGTAATAGATCGAGCCGGGATCGAGCATTTTGAACGTGCCGATCGACAGCGGCGGGATCGCGGAGATGCCGTCATTTCTCCCCAAAAAATTGAGCTTGCTGAAGAGGTAGAACAGGCCGAGCCCCCAGGCGAGCGTGCCGAGCGGCAGATAGTGGCCGGAGAGGCGGACCGTGACCAGGCCGAGCAGCACCGCGAACAGGCCGCTGACGACCAGCGAGAGCGGCAGCGTCAGCCAGGGGGAGAGGCCGTAGGCCGTCGACAGCACCGCGGTGGTGTAGGCGCCGAAGCCGACGAACGCCGCCTGTCCGAACGAGGTGAGGCCACCGACGCCGGTGAGCAGCACCAGCCCCATCGCGACCAGCGCGGCGAGGCCGATATTGTCGAGCAGAACGATCCAGAACGGCGGCATGCCCGGGACGAACGGAATCGCCGCCATGACGAGCGCGAAGATGAGAATAGGAAGCCGGTCATTCATCGCGCGTCAGTCCTTCTCTTCCTCGACCGCGGGAGCTGCGAGCGAGCGCAGCAGCAGCACGGGGATCAGCAGCGTGAAAACGATGACCTCCTTGTAGTTACTGGCATAGAAGGACGAGAACGCCTCGACGATGCCGACCACGAGCGCGGCGACCGCGGTCAAAGGATAGCTGACGAGCCCGCCGATGATCGCGGCGACAAAGCCCTTCAGGCCGATCAGGAAGCCGCTGTCGTAATAGAGCGTCGTGATCGGTACGATCAAAATGCCCGACAGCGCGCCGATGACCGAGGCCAGCAGGAAGGCGATCTGTCCCGACAGCGAGGTGCGGATGCCGGCAAGCCGGGCACCGAGCCGGTTGACGGCGGTGGCGCGTAGCGCCTTGCCGTAGCGCGTCCAGCCGAAGAACAGCCAGAGGCCGACGATGAAGGCGATGGTGATGCCGTAGACCGTGATGCTCTGGCCCGTGAAGCGCAGCGAGCCCGCGGTGAACGCGGTCGTCAGCACGGCGGGCCCGCGCTGGCCCTCGGCGCCGAAGAACAAGAGCCCCAAACCCTGCAGCGCCAGATGCACGCCGACGGAGGCGATCAGCAGCACCAGCACCGAGGTGTGCGCCAGCGGCTGGAACACGATGCGATAGAGATACACGCCGATCATCGCGACGATGACCAGCGACAGCGCCATGCTGAGCGCCACCGGCGCCTTTTGGCCGGCATAGGAGAGTGTCAGCGCCAGGACGATTCCCGGCAATACCACATTGGCCGCAAGGCTGCGGGCGATCAGCCTGCCGTGCAGCGCCTTGCGCGCCATGAACAGATCGAGAGCGAACACCAGGACGCCCATGGCGAGCGCCAGCTTGGCCGTGCCCGGCATCTGGCCGGAGGCCAAGGATGCATAGGTCAGCGCCCCATAGGTGACGAATTCGCCCTGTGGAATGAGAATGACGCGGGTGACGGCAAACACCAGCACCAGCGCCAATCCGAGCAGCGCATAGATTGCGCCATTGGTGATGCCGTCCTGTACCAGGAACAGCATGATGGTCGTGTTCAAGCCGGACGCTCCCCCTCGATGTCCGGACCGGCACCGCCTTTCGCGGTGGATGGTCCGTTCACAGCCATTGAAATTCGCTGACGATATTTGATATGGTCCATAACAATTATCAAATATAACATCAAGGGCGGCGGAACGACCCGGCCCCAACTTAGCGGGATTGCGAGCATCAGGCGATGACCGTTTCAAAAACCATTGAAAAGTCAGCGGAAGCGACCAAGTCGCGCAAGGACGCCGCGGACAGCCCGGCCGAGGCGCTGCACCTTGGCGAGCTTTCCGAGCAGCTCGGCTACGTGCTCAAGCGCGCCCAGCTCAAGGTGTTCGAGAACTTCCTGCGCTGCGTCGCTTCGCTGCAGCTCACGCCTGCGCAGTTTTCCGTGCTGCTGCTGGTCGAGCAGAATCCGGGCCGTAACCAGACCGAGATCGCTTCCACGCTCGGCATCCTGCGCCCGAACTTCGTGGCGATGCTCGACAATCTCGAGAGCCGCGACCTCTGCGCGCGGATCCGCTCCACCAACGATCGCCGCTCGCATATCCTGGTGTTGACCGACAAGGGCAAGGCCGTGCTGACCCGCGCGAAAAAGCTCGTCGCCACCAAGCACGAGGCGCGCCTCAACGAGGTGCTGGGGGTGGCCAACCGCGAAGCCCTGATCGCGATGCTTTCGAAGATCGCGAACGAGTTTTGAGGCGGAGAATCAGGCCGCGGCGAAGCGGTCGAGCACGGCGGGGGCTTCGGTCGACAGGAACTTGCGCTCGATCTCGGCGGCCGGCAGCGGCCGGCTGAAGAAAAAGCCCTGGACCTCGGTGCACCCTTCGGCCGCGATGCGATCGAGCTGCTCGCGCGTCTCAACGCCTTCCGCCGTCGCCCCCATCCCCATTCCGTTCGCGAGCGCAGCAATGGCGCGAACGATATTGAGAGACCCGGCGTCGGTTGCGATGTCGCGGATGAAGGAACGATCGATCTTGATCTTGTCGAAGGGGAAGCACTGCAGATAGGTCAGCGACGAATAGCCGGTTCCGAAATCGTCCATGGCGATCCGGATGCCGAGTGCACGCAGCCGGTGCAGCATCGCGAGCGTTCCATTCTTGTCCTGGAGCAGGACGCTCTCGGTGATCTCGATCTCCAGGCGTCGCGGGTCCAGCCCCGAGGCCGCCAGTGCTCGCACAATGACCTCGGCGAGCCCGGGATGTTGGAACTGGGCGGCGGAGATGTTGACAGCGATATGCAGCCGGTCCGGCCACCGGCTCGCGGTCATGCAGGCCTGCCGGATGACCCATTCGCCGATCGGCACGATCAGGCCGACCTCCTCGGCAAGTGGAATGAAGCTGTTCGGCGCGATCAGGCCACGCTGCGGATGCCGCCAGCGGATCAGGGCTTCCACGCCGCTGATCTCGCCGGTCTCGGTTTGCACCAGCGGCTGGTAGTAAAGCTCGAATTCGCCCGCGGCGAGCGCCTTGCGCAAATCGAGCTCGAGCGCGCGGCGGTTCTGCACCTGCTCGTCCATCGCGGGCTCGAAGAAGCGGTAAGTGCCGCGACCCTCGCTCTTGGCCCGGTAGAGCGCCAGATCGGCCTTGCGCAAGGCCTGCTCGGGCGTTGCTCCGTCGCCTGGCACGATCGCAATCCCAATGCTCGCGCCCGCGATCGTCTGCTGTCCGTCGAGTTCGAACGGCAGGTTCATCTGCCCGATGATGTGCTCGGCGAGGGCGCTTGCGTCGTTGCGATCGACGATCGGTGTCTGCAGGACGATGAATTCGTCGCCACCCATCCGGGCAATAATATCGCCCGGGCGAACGAGCTTGCGCAGGCGCTCGCTGACGACCTTAAGAAGCGCATCGCCGGCGTGATGCCCCAGCGTGTCGTTGACCGATTTGAACTTGTCGAGATCGATGTGGTGGATGGCGAAGGTCGCGCCGGCTGCGAAGGCCTGCTCCAGATGCTGGCCGAGCAGGGCACGGTTGGCGAGGTTGGTGAGCGCGTCATGATGCGCCATGTGGGCGATCTTGAGCTCGGCATGCCGTTGTTCGGTGATGTCCTCGTGGGTCGCCACCCAACCCAAATCCGGCATGGGCCGGTGACGGATCTTGAAGGTGCGGCCGTTCTGCATTTCGACGATGCTGTCGGTCGGCTCCGCCGAGATCGCGACGGCGGTGCGCCATTTGACATACTCGTCCCGGGTCATCGCGGGAACGCTGCCGGCCGCGAAGCGCAGATCCAAAATCTCCGATACCGGCGTGCCCGGCCGAACGCGCTCCGGCGGCAGGCCATACATGTCGATATACTGCGTGTTGCAGACGATCAGTCGATGATTGGCGTCGAAAAAGCACAGGCCCTGCGACATGTTGTTGATGGCGGTGTCGAATTGCAGGTTGCGCTCCGTGAGCCGTGCGCTGAGCTCCTCGCGTTCGGTGATGTCCTCGTGGGTCGCCATACCGCCGCCGCCGGGCAGTGGACGAATGCTGTAGGCGATGATCCGACCATCCGCGAATTCCTGCACGGTCCGTTCGCTGACGATCTCGCCCTCGGTCCGCCTGCGAATATAGGCGCTGGCCTCGTCGCGGGTCTTCAATCCGAGTTTCAGCCGATGCTGAATCAGGTTCCTGGTCGGTGTGCCCGCACGCACGTCCTCCGGCGACAGGCCGTAGATCTGCGTGTAGCGCTGATTGCAGTAGATGACCTTGCGGTCCGCATCGAACAGGACGATGCCGAGCGACAGATTGTTGACGGCCTGCTCGAGCAGCCCGCCCAAGAGGACGGGGCCGAGCGGGCCGAGCGAGTTGGTGTCGGCGACCTGCGTGTCACGGCCGTCCATGGATCGTTTGCCCCCTTCAGCGCGGTGCCATTAGAGCAGAGGCCACCGAATCAACTCCATGATTTGGCGGCGACCGCCGGCAGGTTCGTGAAGTTGCAGCGAATATCGGGTTAAAGCGCGCTGGACTCGTTTGGCAGGTCTCAACGCCGCCGAAGCACAAGATTTGATGTGCAGTGCAGTGATATTGATGCTTGATACATCAGTTTAGATGTATTAAGCTTGCTAATCAAATGATTGGAATTGCCACGGAGGCATTACCCCGTGATCACTGCCGCACAGCTTCGTGCCGCCCGGGCCCTGCTCGGGATCGACCAGCGCGAGCTCGCGCAGCGCTGCTCGCTGTCGCTTCCGACGATCCAGCGCATGGAAGCCTCTGAAGGCGTGATCCGCGGCAATGTCGATTCGCTGATGAAGCTCGTCGACGCGCTCGCCGTGGCCGGCATCGAGCTTATCGGCGAAGGCGCGGCGTCCGCCGGCGGTGGACGCGGTGTGCGGCTGACATCGCCGCCGGGTGGGGACGTCAAATGACTGCACCCACGCAATTCGCAATTCGGGAGCCACGATGATCTCGGTGGCGCTATGGTTGGTAGCATGTCTGCTGGCGCTGGCGCCGGTTGGAATCGTGCTGTCGGCACGGCCGCGCGGATCGTTCGTGCTCTATGGCGCCTGCCTCGTCCTCACCGCGACCCTGTGCATGACGGCCTTGCTCCATCTCCTCGATCCCGCCCATCCGGTGCTGCGTGCGACGCTGCCGGTCGGCCTGCCGTGGCTCGGCGCGCATTTCCGCCTCGATGCGCTGTCGGCGTTCTTCCTTGTGGTCGTCAATCTCGGCGGCGCGGCCGCGAGCCTGTTCGCGCTCGGCTACGGGAGCCACGAGGAATCGCCCGGCCGCGTGTTGCCATTCTACCCGGCCTATCTCGCGGGCATGAACGTCGTCGTGCTTGCCAACGATGCCTTCAGCTTCCTCGTGGCCTGGGAATTCATGTCGCTGACCTCCTGGGCGCTGGTGGTGTCGCATCACCGCGAGGCCGAGAATATCCGTGCCGGCTACGTCTACCTGCTGATGGCAAGTTTTGGCACGCTCGCGCTGCTGCTCGCCTTCGGTGCGCTCGCAAGCGGCCCCGGCTACGATTTCGACGCGATCCGCGCCGCTCATCCATCCGCCGCGCTGTCGAGCCTGGTCGTGGTCCTCGTGTTGCTCGGCACCGGCTCCAAGGCGGGCCTGGTTCCGCTGCATGCCTGGCTGCCGCTCGCCCATCCCGCAGCCCCCAGCCACGTCTCGGGCCTGATGAGCGGCGTGATGACCAAGGTCGCCGTCTACGGTTTTGTGCGCATCGTCTTCGATCTGTTGCCGGAGCCGCAATGGTGGTGGAGCATGGTGGTGCTGCTCGTCGGCGGCCCCACCGCAACGCTCGGGGTGCTCTATGCGCTGATGCAGCGCGATATCAAGCGCGTGCTCGCCTTTTCGACCATCGAGAACATCGGCATCGTCTTCACCGGACTCGGGCTCGCGCTGGCCTTCAAGGCCCAGGGGCTCGACTGGGTGGCGGCGCTCGCCTTCACCGCGGCGCTGCTGCACGTCTTCAATCACGCGCTGTTCAAGAGCCTCCTGTTCTTCGGCGCCGGTGCGGTGCTTGAAGCAACCGGCGTGCGCGACATGGAGAAGCTTGGCGGGCTGATCCATCGCATGCCGAAGACGGCTTTTGCCATGCTGGTCGGCTGCGTCGCGATCTCGGCGCTGCCGCCGTTCAACGGCTTCGTCTCGGAATGGCTGATGTTCCAGGCGATCCTGCTGTCGCCGCAACTGCCATCCTGGGGGCTGAAGCTGATCGTCCCCGCCGTCGGCGGCCTGCTGGCGCTGGCGGCCGCCTTCGCCGCGGCCTGCTTCGTCAAGCTCTACGGCATCAGCTTCCTCGGCCGTCCGCGCTCGGACGTCGCCGCGTCGGCGCATGAGACTGATCGCTTCTCGCTCGCTGCGATGTTCGCCCTTGCTGCGCTGTGCCTTCTGGCCGGCATCCTGCCCGGCCTTTTCATCGATGCGCTGGCCCCGGTGAGCAAGGCCATGGTCGGCAATGTCATGCCGCATCAGACCGGGCTCGAATGGCTAACCATCGTGCCGATCGCCGAAAGCCGCAGCTCGTATAACGGGCTCCTGGTGTTCCTGTTTGCTGCGCTCTGTGGCACGACGGCAGCCACCGCCATCCATCGCCTTGCTTCCGACCGGTTGCGCCGCGCGCCGGCCTGGGATTGCGGCTATCCGGACGCCAACCCCGCGATCCAGTACAGCGCGTCGAGCTTTTCGCAGCCGATCCGCCGCGTGTTCGGCAGCGTCATCTTCGCCGCCCGCGAAATCGGCGAGATGCCGCCGCCGTCCTCGCCCCGGCCCGCGCGCCTCACCGTCGAGATGCGCGATCTGATCTGGGACGGGCTCTACGCTCCGATCGCAAATGCGATCGGTTTTGCCACCGAGCGCATCAACATCCTGCAATTCCTCACGATCCGCCGCTACCTGACTCTGGTCTTCGTGGCGCTGATCGTGCTGCTGCTCGTGGTGGCGCTATGAATGCGCTACGCGACATCTTCTCGCAGGGCGCCCAGATGCTGCTGGTGCTGCTGCTAGCACCACTGCTCACCGGCTTCGTGCGCAAGGTGAAGGCGCGGCTGTTGCGCCGGCGCGGGCCGCCGCTGCTCCAGCCCTACCGCGACCTCGTCCGCCTGATGCGCAAGGATGTCGTGCTCGCCGACAACGCCTCATGGCTGTTCCGCGTGATTCCCTATCTGATGTTCGCCGGCACCTGGGTTGCCGCCTCCCTGGTGCCGACCTTCGGCAACGGCCTCTTGTTCTCCTGGACCGCCGACCTCATCGCCATCATCGCGCTGCTCGGCAGCGCGCGGTTCTTCCAGGCGCTCGCCGGCATGGACGTCGGCACCGCCTTCGGCGGCATCGGCTCCAGCCGCGAGGTGATGATTGCGACGCTGGCCGAACCTGCGATCCTGATGACGGTGTTTGCGGTCGCGATGATCGCAGGCTCGACCCAGCTCCCCAACGTGGCCGAGTTCATGGGCTCGAGCGCGGTCGGTTTGCGCGTGTCGCTGGGCATGGCGTTCGTCGCGCTGACGATCGTGGCACTCGCGGAGAACGCCCGCATCCCCGTTGACAATCCCGCGACCCATCTCGAGCTCACCATGGTTCACGAGGCCATGGTGCTGGAATATTCCGGCCGGCATCTGGCGCTGATCGACCTGTCGTCTCAGCTCAAGCTCTTGCTCTATGTTTCACTGATCGCCTGCGTATTCGTGCCCTGGGGCACGGCAACTGCCGATGCGGGCGTTGCGGCACTGGCCGTTGGCGCGCTGCTCTATCTCGGCAAGCTGGCGGTTCTGGGTTTCCTGCTCGCGCTGTTCGAGACGTCGATCGCCAAGATGCGGGTGTTCCGGATCCCGGAGTTTTTGGGCGCGGCGCTGATGCTGGCGCTGCTCGCAACGCTTCTGCGCTTCGTGTCGGGGAGCCTCTGAGACATGAGCAGCCTGCAATTCGACATCGCCCATCTGCTCGCCGGCTCCCTGGTATTGGCGAGTTTCATGATGCTGTACCAGGACCGGCTCTACGCGCTGCTCAATGTCTATGCCATGCACGCCGGCGTGCTGGCGCTGTCGGTGGCCTGGCAGGCCTATGTGCAGCAAGCACCGCATCTCTATCTCACGGCGGCGATCGCGCTGGTCTTCAAGGCGATCATCATTCCGGTGGCGCTGCACCGGATCATCAAGCAGCTCGGCATTCACCGCGAGATCGAGAACGTGATCGGCATCGGGCTGACCATGATGGCGGGCATAGGCCTTGTCGCGCTGTCGATGGTGGTGATGCTGCGCGTGACGCCCGGCGCCGACGCGCTGGCGCGCGAGGACCTCGCTTTCGCGCTCTCGGTGGTTCTGCTCGGGCTCCTGATCATGGTGACGCGGCGCAATGCCGTGAGCCAGGTCGTCGGCTTCATGTCGCTTGAGAACGGGCTGGTGCTGGCGGCGACCGGGGCCAAGGGCATGCCGCTGGTGGTCGAGATCAGCGTCGCCTTCTCGGTGCTGATCGCCTTCATCGTGATCGGCATCTTCCTGTTCCGGATTCGCGAGCGCTTTGACAGTGTCGACGTGCAGGCCCTCGACCGCTTCAGGGGAGAGCGGCGATGAAGATCGACGCGCTCACCGCGATCCTTCTGATCCCGGCCATCTCCGCCGCGTTGCTGGCCGTTCTGCCGGGTTACGCGCTGACGGCGCGGTTCAACGTCGTGGCGGCGTTCGCGACCTTTCTGACCTCGCTGTCGCTGTTCGTGGTCGAGCCGAATTCCGGGCAATATCTGCTCGTCGACGACCTCAACAAGGTCTTCATCGTGCTGACGACCTTCGTCGGCTTCACCACGTCGGTGTTCAGCGCGAGCTACATCAATCATGAAGTCGAGACCGGGCGGCTGACGCCGGCGTTCCTGCGCTTCTATCACGCGATGTACCAGACGCTGATGTTCGCGATGAACCTCGCGCTGGTCGCCAACAATATCGGGCTGATGTGGGTTGCCGTCGAGGTCGCCACGCTGACGACGGTGCTGATGGTCGGCATCTACCGTACCCACGAGGCGCTGGAAGCAGCCTGGAAATATTTCATCCTCGGCAGCGTCGGCATCGCACTGGCGCTGTTCGGCACCATCCTGGTCTACATGGCTGCGCGCCCGGTGGTGGGCGAGGGGCTCGACGGCATGGTGTGGACCGTGCTGGTGGAGCACGCCTCGCAGTTCGATCCCGCGCTCCTCAACGTGGCCTTCGTGTTCCTCTTGCTCGGCTACGGCACCAAGGTCGGGCTCGCACCGCTGCACGCCTGGCTGCCCGATGCCCATGCCGAAGGTCCGACGCCGATCTCGGCGGTGCTGTCGGGCCTGCTGCTCAACGTCGCGCTCTATGCGCTGTTGCGCTTCAAGATGATGCTCGCGGTCAATCCCGCGGCGATCGCGCCGGGGCCGCTGATGGTGACGATGGGGCTGATCTCGGTGATCTTCGCGTCGCTGATGCTCTACCGTCGCCGCGACATCAAGCGCATGTTCGCCTATTCCTCGATCGAGCACATGGGCATCATCGTCTTCGCGTTCGGCATGGGCGGACCGCTGGCGAATTTCGCGGGCCTGTTGCACATGACCATGCACTCGCTGACCAAGTCCGCGATCTTCTTTGCCGTGGGTCATATCGCGCAGGTCAAGGGTACGCAGAAGATCGCCGATATCGGCGGCCTGACGGTCACCAACCCCGTGCTCGGCTGGGGATTGATGCTCGGCGTCGTCGCCATCGTCGGCCTGCCGCCGCTCGGCATCTTCATGAGCGAATTCCTGGTCGTCAGCTCCACCTTCGCGCGTGCGCCATGGCTGACGGGGATTCTCGTGCTCGGCATCATCATCGCGCTCGGCGGGCTGTTGCTGCGCGCAGGTAGCGTGATGTTCGGCGAGCCCAAGGGGCCGACCGCGCCGGCGGAAGCCTCCTACGTGCCGATGTTCACGCATCTGGCGCTGGTCGCGTTGGCCGGCATCTATCTGCCGCCGGCGCTGGTGACCGGTTTTACCAACGTCGCGAAGCTCCTGGGGTGACGCGATGGGCCTTCTAGACCACATCCCCCATCAAGGCGCGGAGCCGTCGCATCGGCCCTGGCCCCGAATCGTGGTGGCGGACGAGGGATGGCGCGCCGCGATCGATCAGCTCGTCGAGGGTAGGGCGACGTTGCTGGGATTCTGGGGCGAGTCGGCCGCGGTTCACATGGCGCTGCTTGAGGCAGCGTCGGCGGAGCTTGCGGTCGTCACGTACGAATGCGCTTCCGGTTCCTTCCCCAGCGTCGCCATCCATCATCCGCCGGCGCTGCGGCTGGAACGCACCATCCACGATCTCTTCGGTCTGGTGCCCACAGGCGCCGGCGACACGCGGCCCTGGCTCGATCACAGCGCCTGGGGAAAGTCCTGGCCGCTCGGCCATCGCAACGGCGCGCGCGACGCCGCGCCGTACGATTTTCTGCCGGCTGAAGGCGAGGGGCTGCACCAGGTTGCAGTTGGCCCCGTTCATGCCGGCATCATCGAGCCCGGCCACTTTCGTTTCACGGCCAATGGCGAGCACGTGGCGCGGCTGGAGCAATGGCTCGGCTACACCCACAAGGGCATCGAGTCCCTGATGCAGGGGGCGAGCCTGGAGGCTGCCGCAAAGCTCGCCTGCCGCACCTCGGGCGACAGTGCCGTTGCCTATGGCTTCGCCTTTGCGCTTGCCGTGGAGGCGGCGCTCGGGATCGAGGCACCGAGGCGCGCGATCCTTTTGCGGGCGCTGATGGCGGAAGTCGAGCGGCTCGCCAATCATTTCGGCGACATCGGCGCCATCTGCAATGACGCGTCCTTTGCGCTGATGCACGCCCAGACCGGTGTGCTGCGCGAACGTTGCCTGCGGGCGGCGGATGCCGCGTTCGGTCATCGCCTGATGATGGATGTCATCGTGCCCGGCGGCATGGCGCGCGACATGTCGTCGTACGGTATCCCTGCCATGCGGGCCCTGCTCGCCGAGATCCGAAAGGTGTTTCCGCGCCTGATCGAGCTCTATGACAACACGGCATCTCTGCAGGATCGCACTGTCACGACCGGGATTGTGAAGCCCGAATACGTCCGTCAATTCGGCGCCGGCGGCTATGTCGGCCGCGCCTCGGGCCGGGATTTCGACGCACGGCGGGCGATTTCGTACGCGCCCTATGGCGCGTTGTCGTTCGAGGTGCCGGTGTTGGAGGCCGGCGACGTCAACGCGCGGGTCTGGATCCGCATCCGGGAGGTCGAGCAGAGCGTCGCGCTGATCGAGCAGATTCTTGATAGCCTTGATGATCCGGGAGGGCTGCAGACCGCGCTGCCTCCCCGGATCGGTCGCGGTGCCTGTGAAGGCATGGCGCTGATCGAGGCCTTCCGCGGCGACGTGCTGGTGTGGCTGAGGCTCGATCACGAATTGCGCGTCGAGCGCTGCCATCTGCGCGACGCCTCCTGGTTCCAGTGGCCGCTGCTGGAGACCGCGATCGAAGGCAACATCATCGCCGACTTCCCGTTGTGCAACAAATCGTTCAACTGCTCCTATTCCGGCGCGGACCTCTGAGCCATGCGCAAGACCCTGCTCGAAAGCCTCACCCATGGTTCGCTCACCGAGCCCGCCCCGGCGCCGGACGATGCGGCGCTGGCCGAGCTCGCGAAAACAGTCGACCGTGCCGCGCAGGCAAAACTCGGCCGCTCGCTCGCGATCCGCCAGGTCGATGCCGGGTCCTGCAACGGCTGCGAGCTGGAGATCCACGCGCTGTCGAATGCCTTCTACGACATCGAGCGTTTCGGCCTGCGCTTCGTCGCCTCGCCGCGCCATGCCGACGTGCTGCTGGTCACGGGTCCCGTGACGAAGAACATGCGGCAGGCGCTGGAGCGCACGTTCAATGCCACGCCCGATCCGAAATGGGTGGTCGCAGTTGGCGGCTGCGCCGTGGATGGCGGCATCTTCAAAGGCAGCTACGCCTGCGTCGGTGGCGTGTCCGACGTCGTGCCGGTCGACCTGCACATCAAGGGCTGCCCGCCGTCGCCGACAGATCTGCTGAAGGGCCTGCTCGCGCTCCTGGAACAGGTCGGCGGTAAGGGGTGAGAGCTCAAGCCTAACACTCAGTCGTCATGCCCGGGCTTGTCCCGGGCATCCACGTCTATTCTCCATCGCGGTGGGGCGTGGATGGCCGGGTCAAGCCCGGCCATGACGGAGAGAGCAACTCAGTCCACCAAAATCACCCTGACATCGTTCACGTTGGTCAACGTCGGGCCCGGCAGCAGCAGGTCGCCTGTGGCCTCGAAGAACGTCGTCGCGTCGTTGTTGTCGAGATAGGCCTGCGGTTCGAGCTTTTGCGCCGTCATCTTCGCGAACGTGGTCGCGTCGATCAGCGCGCCGGCGGGATCGGTCGGCTTGCCGCCGCCGCCGTCGGCGCCGTCGGTGTCGCCGGCGAGTGCGGCGATATCGGGCGTGTCCTTGAGGAGGTCCGCAAGAGCCAGCGCATACTCCTGGTTGGGGCCGCCGCGACCATTGCCGCGCACCGTCACCGTCAGCTCGCCGCCGGAGAGGATCGCCATACGCTTGCCTTGCGCGCGCGCCTTGAGCGCGAGTCTTGCGTGATCGGCGGCGACCTCGCGCGCCTCGCCCTCGAGATCGGCGCCGAGATCGATCACCTCATAGCCAGCGTCCTTTGCAAGCTTCACCGCGGCATCGAGTGACTGTTTCGGGCGCGCGATCAGCTCGAAGCGGGCGCGCGCAAAGGCAGGGTCGCCGGGTTTGCAGCTTTCGTTATTCGAATCGTCGAGCGCGCGGCGCACGGCGTCGTCGAGCTCGAGCTTGTATCGTGCGACGAGCGCGCGCGCGTCGGCCAGCGTGGTCGGGTCCGGCACCGTGGGGCCGGAGGCGATCGCGGAGGGATCGTCATGCGGCACGTCGGAGATTGCGAGCGTGACGATCTCCGCGGCGTTCTGGCCGGCGCGCGCGAGCCGGCCGCCCTTGATGCGCGACAGATGTTTTCGCACTGTGTTCATCTCGCCGATCGGCGCGCCCGAGCGCAACAGCGCGCGGTTGACCGCCTGCTTCTGCGCAAAGCTGATGCCTTCGACCGGCGCGATCCAGTTCGCCGAGCCGCCGCCGGAGAGCAACACCAGAAGCAGATCGTCGGGCCCCGCCTGCCGCGCCAGCTCCAGCGTGTCGGCCGCGCCCTTCAGGCCGGCTTCGTCGGGCACGGGATGGCCGGCCTCCACCACGCGAATGCACCGCGTCGGCACGCCATGGCCGTGACGCGTGGTGGCGATGCCGACCAGGCGCTCCGGCGCAAGACCGAGCGTGTCGAGATAGTGATGTTCCGCCGCTGCCGCCATGGCGCCCGCGCCCTTGCCGGCGGCGAGGCAGATCACCCGGCCCTTCGGCAGGGGACGAAGATGCTGCGCCAGCACCACGTCCGGATGGGCGGCGGCAACGGCAGCGTCGTAGATGGCGCGAAGGAGTGGGCGGCGGTCGGTCATGAAGAAGCTTTCGTTGGGAACATGATTGCCGGCGACGTTGCCGTTGCGTTTGAAGCGCGCTCCGCTACCGCTTACCTAGCGCATCGACCGCAAAAGTGTAAGCGGCGACTATCGGGCATTCGGTTTTCCCAATCGGCTGATAGGCAAACGAAAAGCCCCCCGCGAGCGTCTCGCAGGGGGCCTTGGCGTGCTTGGCTTGACCGGATGACTAGCCGCCGGCGTCGGCGCTGATCACGTCGCCGAACAGGTCCCACTTCTCGCCCTTGAACTTCATGAGCTGGAGCGAGCTGATCGGTGCGAAGTCGTTTGCGCCGGTGTTGACCTTGATGCCGGGGAGCAGCACTTCGGTGCGGAAGTCCTTTAGGCTCGCCGCCTGCTTCATGACGTTCTCGCGCGTGAGATCGTCGCCGCACTTCTTCAGCACCTCGACGAGGGTCTGCGCCACGCCGTAGCCGACGATGGTGCCGCCGTCGAGCTTGTCACCCTCGGGGAAGTACTTCGTCATGAAGTCCAGGAAGGTCTTCATGCCGGCGTCGTCCTTCCACTGCGGGTCCGAGACGTCTTTCAGATAGGCGGCCGAGATGATGTCCTGCGAGTTCTCGAAGCCCGCGGGCTTGATCACACTGCCGACCGAGGCCGAGACGTTGTTGAGGAAGTGGGTCGGCTTCCAGCCGATCTCGGAGATCTTCTTGATCGCCTGCGCCGCGAATTTCGGCGTGGTGATGTTGATGAAGATATCCGCGCCGGTCGATTTCAGCTTCACGATGTGGTTGTCAATCGAGGGCTCCGAGGTTTCGTAGCTTTCCTCGATGACGATCATCGAAGCCGCCTTGGCGCCGAGACCGTCCTTCAGGCCCTTGAGATAGTCCTTGCCGTAATCGTCGTTCTGGAACAGCACGGCGATCTTGGCGTTGGGCATCTGCTTCAGGATGTACTTCGCGTAGATCTGGGTTTCGCTCTGGTAGTTGGGCTGCCAGCCCATGGTCCAGGGGAAGTTCTGCGGATCGTTCCACTTGGTGGCGCCGGTGGCGACGAAGAGCTGCGGCACCTTCTTCGAGTTCATGTACTTCTGGATCGCCGAGTTCGGCGGCGTGCCGAGCGAGTTGAAGACCAGCAGCACCTCGTCGCTCTCGACGAGCTTGCGGGCCTGCTCCACCGTCTTCGGCGGCGAATAGGCGTCGTCATAGGACACGAAATTGATCTTGCGACCGTTGATGCCGCCTTCCTCGTTGATCTTCTTGAAATAGGCGGCCTCGGTCCGGCCGATCACCCCATAGGCCGACGCCGGGCCGCTGTAGGGCATGATGTTGCCGATCTTGATCTCGGTATCGGTCGCGCCGGTATCGTATTTCTTCTGCGCGAGTGCGGCGGTGGTCGAGGTTGCGAAGAGTGCGACCGCAAAAGACGCGACCGCGAGTTTGCTGGTGACAGCAGGCATTCCAATCTCCCTTTTTTTAATGCTTGCGCGCCAGTTTCTTGGTTTTGTCGCGGCGCGACGCGATTGAATACGATTTGCCCGAAAGCATCAAGAAAAAGCCCCTGCGAAGAGGTCGCAGGGGCTGCTTCTTTAGTAGCCAGCGAAGATTGCCTATCCCTTAGCCGCTGACGTCGCCGGAGATGACGTCGCCGAACAGCTCCCAGCTTTCGCCCTTGAAGCGCATCAGCTGCAACTGCGAGAGCGGGGCAAAGTCGGTCGGGCCAGTGTTGGCCTTGATGCCGGGCAGGAGGCCGGCAGGCTCGAAGTCCTTCAGGCTCGCCGCCTGCTTCATCACGTTCGCACGGGTCAGATCGTCGCCGCAGGCCTTCAATACCTGCACGAGCCCCTGGGCCGCGATGTAGCCGTACATGACGCTGACGTCGGCGCGATTGGCCTCGGGATAGTACTTGTCGAGGAACTCGTTCCAGGCCTTCATCGCCGGATCATTCTTCCATTGGGCATCGGTCGGATCCTTCAAATAGGCGGAAGAGATGATGTCCTGCCCGGCCTCGAAGCCAGCCGGTTTCATGACGGTGCCGACCGACACAGAGACGTTGTTGAGAAAATGGGTCGGCTTCCAGCCGATCTCCGCGTTCTTCTTGATCGCCTGCGCCGCGAACTTCGGCGTGGTGATGTTGAAGAACACGTCGGCGCCAGTCGCCTTCATCTTCACGATGTGAGAGTCGATGGTCGGCTCGGAGACCTCATAGCTATCCTCGATGACGATCATGCTCGCGGCCTTGGCGCCGAGCCCGTCCTTGAAGCCCTTCAGATAATCCTTGCCGTAGTCGTCGTTCTGGTAGAGCACGGCGATCTTGGCGTTCGGAAGATTCTTCAGGATGTATTTGGCGTAGATGATGGACTCGATCTGGTAGTTGGGCTGCCAACCCATGGTCCAGGGGAAGTTCTGCGGATCGTTCCACTTGGTGGCACCGGTGGCGACGAAAAGCTGCGGCACCTTCTTCGAGTTCATGTATTTCTGGATCGCCGTGTTCGGCGGCGTGCCGAGCGACTGGAAGATCAACAGCACCTCGTCGCTCTCGACCAGCTTGCGCGCCTGCTCCACCGTCTTCGGCGGCGAATAGGCGTCGTCATAGGTGACGAAGTTGATCTTGCGGCCGTTGATGCCGCCCTCGGCGTTGATCTTCTTGAAATAGGCCTCTTCGGTCTTGCCGATCACGCCATAGGCGGACGCCGGTCCGCTGTAGGGCATGATGTTGCCGATCTTGATTTCGGTGTCGGTTGCGCCGGTGTCGTATTTCTTCTGGGCGGACGCTGCCGTGGACAGGGTGGCAGCCAACACGAGGGCAGCCGAGAAGGCCCCCAATCGCACATGCATCGCAGGCATCTTGATCTCCCTAGAGGTTTGAATGTGTCGTTTGTTCTTGTTTGGGAACGATCGTTGCTCGTCGCTCCGACACACATTCAATACCCTTCCAGGGCCGCCAGCAAGAAAAACGCCCCCTGCGGAACTGTCGCAGGACGCGCGATTTGATCGAAGCGGTGCGGAATATTCCGGCACGTGAGATTTTGGCGTGTCGTTAACGCTTGCGCTGAAGTTGCCTAAGACGACAGCGGCTATTTTTGATTGAAGCGTCCGCGCTCACTGGCCGAGCTCGCTGGAGATGACGCTCCCGAACAGCTCCCATTTCTTGCCCTTGAAGCGCATCATCTGGAGCTGCTCGATCGGTGCGAAATTCTCGGCCGAAGTGTTGATCTTGATGCCGGGCAGAAGCGTATCCAGCTCGACACCCTTCAGGCTGGCCGCCTGCTTCATGACGTTGGCGCGCGTGAGGTCGTCGCCGCACATCTGCAGCACCTTCACCAGCGTCTGTGCCGCGCCGTAGCCGAACACGACGGCGCCGTCGAGCCTGTTGGCCTTGGGGAAGTGCTTCTCCAGGAAGGCGTAGAAATTCTTCATGCCGGGGTCGTCGTTCCACTGCGGATCCGAGCCGTCCTTGGCGTAGGTCGCCGACAGGATGCCCTGCGAGATCTCGAACCCTGCCGGCTCCAGCACGCCGCCAACCGAGGCCGAGACGTTGGACACGATGTGCATCGGGTGCCAGTTGATCTCGGCGGCCTTCTTGATGGCCTGGGCTGCGAATTTCGGCGTGGTGACGCTGATGAAGACATCGGCGCCGGACGCCTTGATCTTCACGATATGCTCGTCGATCGCGGGCTCCGAGGTCTCGTAGCTGTCCTCGATCACGATCATCGAGGCCTTGGCGCCGAGGCCGTCCTTCAGGCCCTTGAGGTAGTCCTTGCCGAAATCGTCGTTCTGGTAGAGCACGCCGATCCTGGCGTCGGGCTTCTCCTTCATGATGTATTTTGCGTAGATCCGCGCTTCGCTGGCGTAGCTCGGCTGCCAGCCCATGGTCCACGGGAATTGCTTGGGGTCGTTCCACTTTGAGGCACCGCTGGCCACGAAGAGCTGCGGCACCTTCTTCTCGTTCATGTATTTGCGGATGGCGCTGTTGGTGGAGGTGCCGAGCGAGTTGAAGATCAGGAGCACCTCGTCGCTCTCGACCAGCTTGCGGGCCTGCTCCACCGTCTTCGGCGGCGAGTAGGCGTCGTCGTAGGAGATGAACTTGATCTTGCGGCCGTTGACGCCGCCCTCGGCGTTGATCTTGTTGAAATAGGCCTCTTCGGTCTTGCCGATCACGCCATAGGCCGAAGCCGGGCCGCTATAGGGCATGATGTTGCCGATCCTGATCTCGGTGTCCGAAGCGCCCGGGTCATAGGACTTTTGCGCCGCGGCGGGCGTGCTCAGTGCACTGCACAAGACGACCGCGGCCGACAGGGCCGCAAACTGAAAACGGACGGCAGTCATTGGTCTCCTACCCCAATTGGATCGGCGCCGCATTGAACAAGATTGGTGCACGAGGTCAATCGGGATAGGGGGGAGCCTCGCAGCTCCTCCCCTCCCACACCACCGTACGTACGGGTCCGTATACGGCGGTTCGCT
>NZ_JAFCJM010000096.1 GCF_018130955.1 Bradyrhizobium liaoningense | reverse complement strand
ACCGAACCGCCGTATACGGACCCGTACGTACGGTGGTGTGGGAGGGGCGGAGCTGAGAGGCTCCCCCCTATCCCGATTGCTCGTCTGACGAACGCCGCGTCGAGCTGTGTTGCAGTCGATGGTTGACGTCCGCTCGTCCCAATGGCGGCGTGTCTCGCTTGGTCTGCGCGCCAGAATTCTTTCTCCAAATCCCTTGATTTGAATCAACGTGACATCGTCCTGCCGACCCTTGTTTGCGCGGTGCCCTGGGGGCCACTTACCTAGGAGGTCGCCGATGATCAATATAGTAATGATCGGAACAGCTGCACTCCTTCTTACCGCACCATCGATTGCCAGCGCGCAAACTACCTCCACTGCGACGCCAGAACGGCTAAACGCAGTGGACCGGAATTCACTGATGGACATGCGGATCGATTTGACCAAGGCTGCCTTGCAGCTGACACCTGAGCAGGAAAAACTCTGGCCGCCTGTCGAGAGCGCCATTCGTGCCAGAGCGGAGGATCGGAAGGCCCGTGTTGCAAAAATCTCGGAAACAGTGGGTAGACGGGCCGACCAAAATGCCGTCGAAACCATGCGGAATCGTGACCCCATCGCCTTCCTGCAGCGACGCTCGGAGGCATTGGCTCAACGATCAGCCGATTTGGATAAACTCGCCGAGGCGTGGCAGCCACTCTACAAGACCCTCAATCCCGAACAGAGGCAGCGCATGGGGGCTCTTGCGGTCCTTGTACTTCACGACATGAGCGATGTCGTGGAGCGACGTCGTGCGCAGGCCGAGGACGAGGACTGAAGCAAAGTTGATTCATACCTGCCGCGTGATGGTCTGAACATGCGCGGCTAACAGACTTTAAGCCTGGGCGATGTCCACCTTGCCAAGGCCGACATCCCCAGGCCTCCTTTACAGTGGTGGTGGGTAGGCTGGTGCGTTCGTCCGGAACGTCTAAGAGGCTTGGGCGCGCTCGTCAGCAAGCTCCGAGAACAATGATGATGTGTCTTTGTACTGCGCGTCCAAACTTCAAGATGCGCTTTCGCGATCGTTGAGGGGCCGCGTTCGTCCGACCTGTCCCTCAGAGTGATCAGTAACGTCACCCAGTTTGCGGACCTCGACCCGCACTGATATGCCGAGGTAGTCCTCGGAGCCTCCGAACCACGAGCCCGCCAGGGGCACGGCCTGAGCGGGGTGCCGCGCGATCGCTACGGGGATAAGGTCGAATCCAGCGTTGATGTGATTGGTCGGATCGTAGTTCAACCAGCCCGCGCCGGGCAGGAACACCTGCACCCAGGCGTGGGTGGCACCCGAACCGGTCATCCCGACTTCGCCGCCATCGAGCGCCGCATCATAGATGTAACCACTGACAAAGCGGGCTGCGAAGCCAAGCCGGCGCAAGGCCTCGATCATGAGCCACGCATAGTCCCTGCACGTTCCCGATCTCGAACGCAAAGTTTGCGCGGGCGTGAGGGTCCCCTCAGCCTCCCGCGCCTGGTAGGTGAACCCGTCGCGGAAGGCGTCGAGCATCTGCTGGAGAGCGCCGATCGTTTTTCCGTCGACGACAAAGCTCCTGGCCCATTCTGCGAGGGCGAGATCGGAGTCCTCGGTGTGCGGGCGCATGAAGCTGGCGAGGTCGTTCCACTCATCCGGCGTGTATTGCACGGGCACGTTCTCGGCCCGCCGCTCCAATACGAATTGCTCAACTTCCTTGGCCCCGAAATGGTTGCCCCGCAGCTGAAACGAAAAGGTCAACTCACTGCCGGGCTCCTCAATCTCGATCTCGGCGACGCTGTTGGAAAGACTGTCGCTGATCCAGCGGATTTGAGAGCGCAGATTGGTTCTCGCGGACCAACTCAGCAAGCGCCCGCCCGCCCCGCGCCGCGGCAGGAACATCGCGCGATGCGTGCCAAACGTCACCGGCTTCGTATAGCTGTAGGTGGTGTTGTGCTTGATCTCGAAGAGAATGGCCATTTGTTCCTCCGCGCACTGAATCGCGTCATCGACACAAATCATCGCATCGCAAATGCAACGGGCGTTCCTCGGAACGGAAGTCGACTTCATCTGACGACTTGCCAATGCGTCAGCTTTGTTACCTCATCCAGGCACAATAAGCCGAGGGATCGTTGATCTGGCGCAACGTTCTCTTTGAACGAGGGGTTGCATCATCGAGCCTGGGCAGGAAACGGTGGAGTAAGATTCATGACGCAGATGAATTTACGAAACATCGCAATAGGAGCCTCGACCTTCACTTGTGCAATGTTGCTCTCGTTCGGGTGGTCTGAGCAGGGCAGCGCTTCGCTTTCGATCGAAAGTGCGCAGGCGCGAGTGGGTCGTCCCCTGACGCCAGTGAGCGTTGCGGGTGTTGCACGTCGACAAAACCGGCGGGCTGTCCAGTACGACTCGGCCGGTATTGCAGGCCCGATGGCGGTCAACTACGCCGGCCTTGCAAGCGCGGCTGGCACAGCAGCCGTTGCCGGCACGACCGCCGCCGTCGCTGCCACACAACCCTGGAACTGGGGTGGTGCCGGTTACTATGGCAGGCCTTACGGCACCGGAGCATTGGCGGCCAATGCCTATTATGGCGGTCCCATCGAAACCAAGCCCTTCTATCTGCCTAGGGCCTACTACGCGAATGGCCCCTGGTATGGCGTTAGCGGATGGGCCGACTACAAGGCGCGTTACGGCATTGTCTGCGATCCCGGCACCATGATCAAAGGCTCTGATGGCCTGATGCATGTCTGCCAGTAGACCTCAAGCGCGGCCAAGTCGACAGGAGGCGGTTCACGAACCGCCTTCTGTCCTTTGATCAGTGCACCTTCTCACCAGGGCGACAACACTGGCGGCCTCGCCGATTACGACAAGGCGCTGCAGTACGATCCGTCCGACGTGTTCTCTTGGAACAACCGCGGCCAGGCTACGCCTCGGCGACAATCAGGGCGCAATCGCGGACTTCAGGAAGGCGCTGGAGCTGCGTCCCGACCTGCCGACGGCGCGAGAGTCGTTGCAGGGGCTGGGGGCGATGTAGCGGCTTGGTCGCGTGAGCCGCGAGTTTCGAAGTCGACCCCTCACACCAAAATCCCGCCCCCTTGCCACGTCGGCTAAGACCTCCGGCGTTGATATCCGGGTAGAGCGGCCGAACCATTGCTCTCCGCCTCGCCGACCAAGGGGGCCGTCGCACGCTTTTGCCCGGGCCATGTCTGAACGCCCGGCAGGAGCCGCTCGAAGGTCATGAAGTGTAGCACCAGCCAGACGAGAATGTCGCGCAATCGGCGAGCGGCGCGTCCGCCCATCACGAACAGAATTGGGTTGTCGTTGGAGTCGAGAGGAAACAATGCGGCGAACTGGCCGATTGCAATCGCCTGGGCGAATGTGGAGAAACTGAACGGCCGAATGGTCTTGCCGACAACTCGAGCCACGGCCTGCTCGGCCGCATAGACGCCGGAGACTGCGGCCGTCAGCGCAGACGGTCGAAATGGAGCCCCGGTTGGCCCGTTGGGATGGGCGCTATCGCCAACCGCGAGGATGGAGGGATGGGAGACAGACCTCAGATCTGTGCCGACCACCACGCGATCCTGAGCATCGACTTCGAGTCCGCCTTGTCTGGCGATTGAGGGCGCGCGCATGCCGGCCGCCCAAATGCAGATGTCGTGCGGGAAGCGGCGTCCGGTCGCGGTGACCACCTCGTTCGCTGTGATCTCGCCAACGCGTTCATCATCGACAAGTGTGACGCCCAGTCTCGCCAGATCGCGCCTGAGAACTGCCTGAACCTTCTCGCTGGTGAAATCTCCGGCACGCGTGGCGCTCACGAGCGTCACGTCCATGTCGGGCCAGGTCGATTTGACTTCGCCTGCCGCCTCGATCGAAAGCGGCCCGCCTCCGACTGCGAGTACGCGGGCAGGCCGTCCGGCGAACCGGTGCAGGGCAGCTCGCAGTGCCGCGGCAGAGCGTGGACCTTCGCCGGGGTCGAGCCGAAAGGTGTGCTGCGACGCGCCAGGCGCGTTGTCGGCATCGACATGCGACCCAAGTGCATAGATAAGCTGGGTGAAGCCGACCTCGCGCGTCGATCCATTGGCCTCGATGTTGATTCTGTTCCGCGCCGGGTCGAGCGAAAGCGCGCGCGCTTGGATGAAGGCGACGGGCGTCCTTGCCAGATAGGCGGAAAGGGAAGCGATGCGCGGCTTGACAGGTGCGACCATCGTTTCCTGCAGTCGCACGCGCTCCACGAACTGCTCCTCGGCGTTGATCAAGGCGACGCGAAGCCCTAGCCGCCGCCGACCCAGCCGAAGCGCGGCCATCAGTCCCGCGTAGCCGGCGCCCAACACGACGACGTCATAGTTCTCACACGTCGAGATTGGCGATGATGACATGATGGATTTCCTTTGGAAGTACCAGCTCTTGCAGGATCGACCGTCAGGCGTAGCGGGACGCTGCCATTGCCACGGCTGCGATCGCCAGCAGAAAGGCCGTGACGCGATAGGCGATGGCGATGCGCGATCGCGCCCTTGCAGTGTCCTTCCCAGGTTTGCGTAGCTGTCTTTGCGCAGCGCCAACAACCACAGCCTGGATGGCGAGGGCGAGAATGGCGGACCATGCGCCTGCCGCCAGCCATTGCTCCGCGGTTCCAAAAGGACCGTCATGCAGCGTATACCAAAGGTAGGCGCCGGCACCGATTGCGAGCACGGCCGAGGATAATTGCGGAACGAAAAGCTGGTCGCTGCCATTTCCCGCCGTCCGCGCCAATGTGAACGTTGACCCGGCCCAAAAGGTAGCGGCAAGAATATGAAGCGATATGGCTATAACCAGTGCCAGCTGCATGACATCTTTCCCCGTGGTGGCAGAAGGGACGGGATCGCGCCGCACCGGATCGCCGACCCCTGTTCACGGCCTGGCGGGATCAGCCGGCGCTGATTGTCCGGTTCAGGTGCTTGCCGACGGGTTCATCCACACGATTTCCCACACATAGCCATCCGGGTCTTCGACGTGGCGGTTGTACATGAAGCCGAGGTCTTGCGCCGGGTTGGGATCGGCGCGGCCGCCAGCCACCACCGCGCGAGCCAGCGTTGCATCGACGGCATCGCGGTCGACGACCGTAAGGGCGTACATCGCCTGGCTGTCGCGTCGCGCGTCGCCGATCGGGCGTTTGCTGAATTCGCGATAGCGGTCGTGGGTCAGCAGCATCACGCCGATCGCCTCCGTGAACATGAGCGACGTCGAAGTCTCGCCGGAAAACTGGGGGTTCACCGTGCCACCAAGTGCCACGTAGAACGCTGTCGATGCAGCGAGATCGCGCGCAGGCAGGTTCACCAAAATCATCTTGGACATTGCTTTTTCCTTCTTTGGCAGCCGCAGGCCGCGCTATTGGCTAATCTTGAGGGCGTAGGAAATTAGATATACATAGTGTTTATTGAAATTCAAGAGGTGAAGACGTGTCAAAGCGTTCCTATGTCAGCGTGGCGCGGGCTGAAGCGGCCGCCGAAAAGAGAGAGCGCGTGATTAAGGCTGCTGCGCGGTTCCTCCGCGAGGAGGACAGCATCACAGCCTTCTCGCTGGACGCGGTCGCAAAGGCTGCGGATGTGACGCGACTTACGGTCTATAACCAATTCGGATCGCGGCGCGGATTGCTCGAAGCCGTTTTCGACGACATTGCACAACGAGGACAACTTGTCCGGCTCAATGACGCGATGGCCGAGGAGAATCCCTCGAAGGGTCTCGATATGTTGATCGAGATATTCTGTGACTTCTGGGGTGGCGATCCAGCCGTGGCCCGACTCCATGACGCGATGGCGATCGATTCGGAATTCGCCCAAGCGCTTCTCGAACGCAACGAACGCCGGAGACGGTCGATTGAGGAGCTGGTCGCACGAATTGCAGCGAAGAAGGTGCCGACTGCAGCCAGGCGCGATGCCGTGGACCTCATCTTCGCACTGACCAGTTGCGCGATGTTTCGGATGCTCTCCGGGGCAAGGCCCGTCGCTGCTGTCTGCGCAATAATTACAGACGCCGCCAGGGCGGCCACCGCCAGGATCAAGCCGGCGAATTCCGACCCAAGGTGATCGGGACCGCTCGTCGCCCCAGTGATCCGATTGGCCAGTTGCGCTTGCTCGACCGGGGGCGATGTAGTCCTGACGGGTTAACACCATCAAAGGCCACGAAAATCATTGTCGTGCCCCTTGCAACGGCGACTGCGGTTCCCACGTGTTCCACCAAGACATACGCTCGAATGCGGCCGGCAGGGTCGCCTGACATTCGGGGTGTCATGATCGCCAGCCGCACGCGTATGCCTCTATGTGAGGAGGTTACGATGTCGGACTTTGGTTTCTTGAAGACTCACCGAACATGGGAAGACTGGTGCGGGATGCTGCTCGGCGCGCTGATCGTTGCGTCGCCGTGGTTTCCGATCCAGCAGGAGCTGCCGCTTGCTGGACAGCAGATCATCGTCCTGAACACGATCGCGGTCGGCCTTCTGGTGTTTGGTCTCGCTCAGCTCGAATATGTTGCATTGCAGCGGTGGGAAGAGGTGACCACCATCCTGGTCGGCCTGTGGCTGATCGTCTCTCCCTATGTCCTCGGCTATTCCGGCGAAGGCTTTCTCCGCCTCTATCACACCAGCCTCGGCGTGGTCGTCGTGCTCCTTGGCGTGCTCCAGCTCTGGCAGGACTGGGAGCAGAGTGACCAGGACTTGCTCAAGCATGGGTGACGAAGCCAGTCTGTCGTGCAGGCGTGTCGGCGAGAGCCGACGAGCCTGCACGTCTTCTAGAGCGCTTTTTCGTTGCGATGGAATCGAAACGAGGCTCTAGATTTCTTGACGCGAACCGGAATCCACTTCGCTCAAAGACGCTCTAGACGACCAGATCCTGATAGTCCGGGTGCTTGCCGATCCACGCCTTCACGAACGGACATTGCGGGATCAGCTTCAATCCCGCGGCGCGCACCTGGTCGAGGGCGCCTTGCACCAGCCTTGAGCCGACGCCCTTGCCGCCGAGTTCAGTCGGTACCTCCGTGTGCTCGAAGGTGATGACGTTGCCGTCGAGCTTGTAATGTTCGGTCGCGAGATGGCCGTCGACCTCGAGTTCGAAGCGATGATGGGCCTTGTTGTTGACCACTGCGCTCATCGTGCCTCCTGTCAGTTCTTCAGCGAGTCCGTCAGCATTTTGCGGATCGACCAGGGCTCGCCGTCGGAGGAACCCTTGATGTCGTCGATCCGCCAGCTATTGGCCTCGCGCACGAACTCATAACGCACGACCTGGTCGGCGAGTTTACGGTCGTTGCGGTGGCCGGTGATGGTGACCGCGAGCGCCGCTTTATCGGCCTCGAGCTTCTCCGGGTCCACCTTGAACGATTTGACGTCCGGCTCCTGCGAATTGGTCACGGGATCGAAATCGACCGGACCGACGTCGCCCTTCGGGGTGTGCGCATCGGCCTTGGCCCACAGCGCGACCAGCGATTTCGAAAGGTATTTTGTCTTGGCCGCCTTGTTCTCGATGATGAAGGCGCCGCCGCCGTCGCCCTTGCCCTTGGCTGCACGGGTGTAGATCGTGGTGATGATCGCCACGGGATCGCTTGGCGGAACGGTCTGGGCAATGGCCGGGCTGATACAGGCGAGCAGGGCGGTGGCGACGAAATGGCGACGGGTGAGCATGAACTATCCTGAGATCGGTGATGACGCGCTTATGGGCCGGAACGGCCCGCCGTACAGCGCCTCTCTCGGTATAGCTATCCGGCCGATTGGTTCAATCAGAGGCGGTTCAATCGGAGGCCTTGGCCAGCCGCGCGTCGTCACTCGGCTGCGGCTGCTGACGGAGGCAACCCTTGCAGATGACCAGCGAGCGGTTGAGCTGCGCGTCCTGCTCGGCTTCCATGCCGTCCCGATCCTGCGACGACTTTGCAACCGTCCGCGCGGCGCGCGACGATTCTGCAGCGGGCCGCGGGCGGTTGGGATCTTCGCCGGCGCCGTCCCAGGCGAGGCGCGCGGGCCCGGTCACGGAATCGGCCGCCAAACGTGCTTGCGGGGTCGCGGCGCATCCAGCGAGCGCCAGCGAGAGCAGGAGGACGGCGGGCGCTCTGGACATCATGCACAACTCGATACGCGGAGAATGCGGCGAAGGTGCGCCGAACATGTTAAGATTTCCCTGAACGATTGCGCCCGCTGCGCCGACCAACGCAGCATGAGATTTCACGCGATTATCGTGCTTGCGGCGCTAACGGGCGGCCTCGCTCTGGCCGAGGAGCCCAAAGCGTTCAATCCTTCCGGCTATCCGACCGAGGTGCAGAAGGCGCTGCGTTACGCCAATGAGGAATGCACAGCGCAAGGCGGCGGCACTGTGAGCTTTGCGCCCGATACGGTGCGCCGGATCGACCTCACCGGCGACGGGCGCGACGACTACGTCGTCGATTTTCACGGCACCACATGCGAGGGCCGGGAAGCCGTCTATTGCGGGACCGGCGGCTGCGTGATGAACATCCTGGTGACGCTGCCCAACGGTAGCGTGCGCCGCGTCTTCGACGGCTATGTCCGCAGCTACGAGATCAAGCCGAGACCGATGAAGGCCGGTGCGGTGCGCACCATCCGCTTCGAGCTGCATGGCGGTCATTGCGGCGGGCACGGCTCGCCCTCCTGCTACAAGGAGAAGGGCATTACCGCGACGCCGTTCGAGTTCAAGATGCCGTAATGGGGCCTTGCGCCGGGCGGCCTTGCGGGGCCTCGGCGGATGGCGATAAATGGTCAGCGAAGAGCGGCCCGCCTGCGGTGCCCGCCACCCAAGAGGAAGCCCCATGCAGCCATTGCGGATGTCGCGCCGCGTCATGAACCTCGCCCATATGCTGACCCAAAATGCCCGGCGGCATGGTCAGCGGATCGGATTTGTGTGGGGCGACAAATCCTTGACCTGGCGCGAGATCGACGCGCAGGTGTCCGCGCTGGCGGCGGCGTTGGCGGCGCGGGGGATTGCCAAGGGCGACCGCATCCTCGTCCATTCCAAGAATGGCGACGAGATGTTCGTCTCGATGTTCGCCACCTTCCGCCTCGGCGCGGTCTGGGTGCCCACCAATTTCCGCCTGATGCCCGACGAGGTCGCCTATCTCGCGCAGGCTTCCGGCGCCAAGGGCTTTTTGTGCCACGTCGACTTTCCGGAGCACGCCGCAGCTGTGAGCGGCAGCGCGCTGGAATTCACCTGGAGCGTGGACGGCAAGGCCTCGTTCGCAGAGACCAGCGTGGCGGAGGCGATCAAGGCCAATGCGGGCGCAGCGGTTGCCAACGTCGCCGTCGAGCATGACGATCCCTGCTGGTTCTTTTTCACCTCAGGCACCACCGGCCGCTCCAAAGCCGCGGTGTTGACCCACGGCCAGATGGGGTTTGTCGTTACCAACCATCTTGCCGATCTCACGCCGGGCACGACGGAAGACGATGCATCGCTCGTGGTCGCGCCGCTGTCGCATGGCGCCGGCGTGCATCAGTTGATGCAGACCGCGCGCGGCGCGCGCACCGTGCTGCTGCCGACCGAAAAGTTCGACATCACCGAGGCGTTTCGTTTGATCGCGGCGCATCGCGTCAGCAACCTCTTCACCGTGCCGACGATCTTGAAGATGATGGTCGAGCATCCCGCGGTCGACAAGTTCGATCACTCCTCGCTGCGCCAGGTGATCTATGCGGGCGCGCCGATGTATCGCGAGGACCAGAAGACCGCGCTGAAGAAGCTCGGCAAGGTCATCGTGCAGTATTTTGGGCTCGGCGAGGTCACCGGCAACATCACGGTGCTGCCGGCGGCGCTGCACGACGTCGAGGATACCCCGCAGACCAAGCTCGGCACCTGCGGCTACGAGCGCACGGGAATGCAGGTCTCGATCCAGGACGACCAGGGCCGCGAGCTCGGTGCGAACCAGAGCGGCGAGATCTGCGTGATTGGACCGGCGGTGTTCGCCGGCTATTACGACAACCCCGATGCCAATGCGAAGGCGTTCCGCAACGGTTGGTTCCGGACCGGCGATCTCGGCCACATGGACGAGGAGGGTTTTGTCTACATCACCGGCCGCGCCTCCGACATGTACATCTCCGGCGGCTCCAACATCTATCCGCGCGAGATCGAGGAGAAGATATTGACCCATCCGGCGGTCGGCGAGGTCGCCGTGCTCGGCGTGCCCGATCCGACGTGGGGCGAAGTCGGTGTCGCCGTCTGCGTCGCGCGCGAAGGCGCGAAGGCCGTGAGCGAGGCGGAGATGGCCGCGTTCCTGGCGCCAAAAGTGCCGCGCTACAAGATGCCAAAGCGCTTCTTCTTCTGGGAGGCATTGCCGAAGTCCGGCTATGGCAAGATCCCCAAGCGCATGGTGCGTGACGAACTCGAGGCGCGCGGGCTGCTCGATCTCAACACCAAGCAGGCGGGTTGAACGCGCGTGCGCAGCATCAAGCAGCCGGGCGCGCCCGTTCCCGAACGCATTCAATGGGTCGAGGCGCGAGGCCGTGCCTTTTCCTTCAGACTCCAGGCTGGCGTGCCGCTGCTCGAAGCCGCGCGTCGCGGTTTTGCGCAACACGGATTTGCCGGCGGCGTGCTCAAGTTTCACAGTGGCGCGCTCGGGCCGTTTGCCTATGTGATGCCGGCGCTGTCCAAGACCGGTGCGAACGCGGCGTTCTACAGCGACACGTACCGTCTCGCGGGTGTGACACGCCTGAGGCTTGGCAGCATGACGCTCGGCAGCCGCGACGGCGCGCCGTTCTTCCATTGTCACGGGCTGTGGACCGAGCAGGGCGGTCGCGCCGGCGGCGGCCACATCCTGCCCGAGGAGGCCGTGGTTGCGGAGCCTTTTGAGGTCGACGCGTTCGGCCTCGACGGTGCGCTGTTCACGGCCGAGCCCGATCCCGAGACGAACTTCAAGCTGTTCGGCCCGGTTGCCTGCGCGGCCACGGGGGCGCGCACCACCAGCCGCGCCTTTGCGCTGCGGCTGCGGCCGAACCAGGATTTTGCAGGCTGCCTGGAAGAGTTTTGCCGTGCGCACGGCATCGCACGGGCAAAAATCCACGGCGGCGTCGGCTCGACCATCGGCGCCCGCTTCACCCATGGCGGCGTGACCGAGCCCTTTGCCACCGAGCTTGCGGTGACATCCGGTGTCATCGCGCCCGGTCGCTCCGGTGCACTGGAGGCCGAACTTGACGTCGCATTGATCGACTATACCGGAGGCATCGCCGAAGGCCGCCTGATCCGCGGCGACAATCCCGTGCTGATGACCATGGAGCTGGTGCTGGAGGCGCTGGAGTAGCGGCCCGCGGTTGGTTGAGATGCCGCTTCCATAGTTCAAGTGTTCCTGTTATGTTCCCGTTAGCGGCGGCAATTGGCAGGGGGCACGGAATGAGCCGGAGGGGCAATCGCACGATCAACCTGCCTGCGCCGTATCTGAAGCGCGTTTGGCTTGAGCCGTCGCGTGTCGGCGACCGTGACGCGTATCCATTCTGCCTTCCGATCTTTGCCGAAGAGTTCGAGCTCAGCTTCGATACATCGATCACCATCATCATCGGAGAGAACGGCACCGGAAAATCCACCATCCTGGAAGGCATTGCGGCGCTTGCCGGCTACGACGACGCTGGCGGCGGGAAAGGCTACATGCCGGTCGACCATTCCCAGGCAACGGAAAAAATGGGCGGTGTGCTGTCGAAAGCGCTGCGCGCGAGCTGGCTGCCTAAGATTACGAACGGCTGGTTCTTTCGCGCCGAGAGCTTTTTCACCGTGGCGCGATATCTCGATCAAGCTGCGCGCGATGTCGGCGAGCTTGGGCCGGACTTCCTCTCGCATTCCCATGGCGAAGGTTTCCTTCGTTTCTTCGAAGAGCGTTGTCAGCGACAAGGCATTTTTATTTTCGACGAGCCGGAGTCGGCGTTGTCGCCATCGCGCCAGCTCGAATTCCTGAAGCTGCTGCGCCGCATGGAGAAGTCGCGGATCTGTCAGGTCATCATGGCAACTCACGCGCCGATGTTGATGGCTTATCCGAATGCGCGCTTGATGCGGCTGACCAAATACGGTCTCGAACCGGTGACGGTGGAAGAAACCGACCATTACCGGGTGATGCGCGAGTTCTGCGCGGATCCGCGAGGTTTCGTCGAAGCGACGTTGTCGGAGTGAGCCTCTAGCTCGCCCAGTTCCGCATGCCACGCGCGTCCTGTTGAGGGCGCCAAATTGCCACGTTCCCGGCGAATTGCCGCCAAAGCGCGCTGCCACGACAGCGATGGGTGGCAGGGCAACGCTTTCAGGGGATGCGTGGTGGCCTATAAAATGATCGCAGAACGCGATAACGCGAAGTACAGTTTTGCACGTGAAAGCCGGCTGCTCATCGTGGCCAAGGCGAAGGTGTGGGCGAGCGAGGGCTGGCAGGTCGTGATCACCGATCCCGACGGCAAGGCCTATCAGGCAGCGGAATTCGACCAGCTCGCGGCGGCCTGACCGCCAAGGAATTTGGGGCAGGGGACACAATTTGACGTCGTTGCAAAAACCGGGGCGCGGCTGGATCGCGCCCCTGATCGCCGTTAGCGCCGCGGTTCTGCTGACGGGCGCGGTCGCGCGCGCGCAAAATCTCGACGCGGAGAAGCCGCCCGCGAAGTTGTTCGCGGATGCCTGCGCGAGCTGTCACCGTAACCCGCGGGGCCTTGCCAAGGGCCGCTTCACGCTGACGCTCGCCTGGTTCCTCAGGGACCACTACACCAGCGGCCCGGACTCGGCGAAGGCGCTCGCCTCTTATCTCGTAAGCGTCGACAGCCCGGCGGCCAAGCCGCGAGCCGCCGCGAAGTCCGGCAAGCCGGCCGGTCCGTCGCGCTCGCCGCGCCCGCCGGCGCCGGTGACGGGACGATAGCTCGGGCGTCTGCTACGGCTCGACCGTGCATTCGTACCGGGGCGCTGGCGCGCCGAGAGGATCCTCGGCGGTGCAGGCCAGTCCCGGAACCGGATTTGCGCGCCTGTCGATCGCGCACCACTGGCCGTCGCGCTTGGCCCAGGCGATGCCACGCAAGCTAGGCGAGAAAAACATCGGCGCGTCATAGGTCGGTGCGAGCATGATCTGGCCCGCCGTATCGACCAAACCCCATTTGCCGTCCTTCAGGAATGTCACGAGGCCGTCGTTGAGGTTGGTGCCGATCCGTTCGGCGCCGACGTCGATCCAGGTCTCGCCGTCCGGCGACAGCACGGTCCGCGTTCGCTCGGTTTGCTGCATCAGTGCGGAGCCGATCTGGCACATCGTGCCCGGACGCGGCGCAATGATCCAGGACTGATCGGCAAGCCGCAACAGACCGGTCGCACCGGAGACGGTGACGAAGGCCGTGTCGGAGTCGCGCAGGCGCGCGGCATCGAATTTGGGTTCGATCAGCCAGGTGCCGTCGCGCCGGAGGATGCCGCGTTTGCCGTTGAGGCCGGCGACCAGGAGCGAGCCGCCGCTCGAGAGGACGTCGTATTTCGGTTCGATCAGCCACTGACCGTCGGACCCGATCCGTCCCCATTTGCCGTCGATCTTGACGTTCTTGATTCCGAGGCCCGCCGTGACGATGGCCTCGAACCACGGCGTGACTAGCCTTTGGTCGGCATCGACGAGGGCGAACTTGTCGCCGAGCTTGAGCGTCAAGGGCTGCGGGCCACCGCAGGGCGCATCGAGCAGGCGGCCGCCGGGCGGCTGGAGCGGGCTTCCGTCCGGCTTGAACGTGTACCACTCCTTGTCCTTGGAGGCGCTTAGGCGGTCGTCGAGGCAATAGCCCACGGGCTGATCGAATGCGACGTCGAGCAGGGGATGAAGATCGATGTCGAGCAGGCCCCAATGACCGTCACGGCTGATATGCCAGCCATAAGCGCGGGTGCGGTCCTTGGTGAATTCGACCGCCGGATAAATTTGCTGATAGTCCGTCGTCACGGCCCAAGCGCCGGTCCGGTCGATGAGACCGACCGTGCCGTCGCGCTCCGCCGCGGTGCGCCCGATGCCGGGCGTGAACGCCCACACCCTGTCGAAGTACGGCGTGATGACGACCTTGCCCGAGCGGTCGATGAAGCCGGCCTTGCCGTTCAACTTCACCTGGGCGAGACCGTCACTCAACGCGTCGATACGCTCGAAGCTGGGTTCGATCAGCCAACTTCCATCGCGGCGCGCAATGCCCCGGCGTCCATCCTTGCGCGTCACGCGCAGCGACGCCGGCGCCGGTCCATGTCCACAAGGCTCGCCCGACCAGAACATCGAAAACAACCCCATGCAAAGTAGAATGCGATTTTCGGCGCTGCGCACGGTGGATCGGATGAAGCCGTTGACAGGTCGGACAAATCGGCGGCGATGACGCAATCGGGCCTGCGCTCATGCTAGAGTGAGGCTCATGCTCGTCATCTCCATTCAAAGCCAGGTCGTCCACGGCCATGTCGGCAACTCAGCCGCCGTCTATCCCATGCAGGCGGAGGGCGTGAGCGTCGCGGCGGTGCCGACGACGCTGCTGTCGAACCATCCGCGCTATCCGACCTTGCGCGGGCGCGTGCTCGACGCCGAGCTGGTGGCCGATCTGCTTGTTGGCGTCGAGGAGCGGGGGCTGATCGAACGGGCCTCCGTGCTCGTCACCGGCTATCTCGGCTCGGAGGCCAATGCGCAAGCAATCGCCGATTTCGTCGCGCGGGCGCGGCGGCGCAATCCAAAGCTCGTCTATCTCTGCGATCCCGTGATCGGGGATGACGGCAAGGTCTACGTCGCCGAGGGCATTTTGGATGTCGTGCGCAACCGCCTCGTGCCGGCGGCGTCGCTCGTCACGCCGAACCAGTTCGAGCTGGAGCTTCTCGCGGGCATAGGCGTGACCGATGTCGCCAGCCTGCTGGCCGCGAGCGCGGCGCTGTCGGCGCAAGGCCCAGGCGGCGTCATCGCCACCGGCTGCACGCTCGCCGACACCGGGGCGGGGCAGATCGAGACGATCTTTTGCGCGAAAGGGCAGGCCACGCGCTTCGCCACGGAGCGATTGCCGATCCGGCCTTGTGGTACCGGCGATCTGCTCAGCGGTCTGATCGCCGCGCATCTTGCGAAGGGCGCCGCGGTGGAGGCCGCCGTGCGCGCGGCGGTGGATGGCGTGTTCGCCGTGCTCATTCGCACGCAGGCGCGGGGCAGCGAGGAGATGTGCCTCGTTCCGTGGCCGCACGATTGAGATCGGCCTGCAGCCCGGATGGAGCGAAAGCGTAATCCGGGATTCGCGCATTTGGATGATCTGGTCCCGGATTGCGCTCTATCCGGGCTACGCATCCTCCGTCAAATTGGCGCGCCGAAATTAACGCAATCGTAGATTGTGGAATCTATCCCGTTGCGTGCAGGCGGTGACCTGCACAACTGGGAAGGACAGCAATTGAAGCGTATTTTCAAGAAATTCGTTGCCGATGAAACCGGCGCCACCGCCATCGAATACGGCTTGATCGCGGCCGGCATTGCACTTGCGATCATCGAGGTGATTTACGCGCTCGGCACCAATCTCGTGGAGAAGCTGACCGCGCTTGCGACTGCGTTGAAGTAGGGGTCTCGCCACATCGTCGGTCCCGTCCCGTCATCCTGAGGCCCGCGCCATGCGACGCAACGCGTCGCGTGGGGAGCCTCGAAGGATGAACGGCCGGATGCAGCGGGGCCGTCGCCCTTCGAGGGCCGCTGAAGAAGCGGCCACCTCCGGGTGACGGTCAGACATTTGCGTGCGCAGAATCCACATCGTCATTGCGAGCGCAGCGAAGCAATCCAGAATCTTTCCGCGCCGGCAGACTGGATTGCTTCGCTGCGCTTGATATGACGGGGGTGATGGATCCCAATTTTTGGCAGCATCAAACAGGCCCCCACGCACATCATCGTGACGCAGCAATTGGCCGCTACCGCTTGTGCCGGGCGGCGCCTGACATACCTAACCCAAAGGCGGTTCCCGCCGGCGCTCTTTCAGATTGCATCCTCCGATGAGCGACATCGAAACGCTGTTTGGCCTGCTGCGGCAGTCCGCCGACGCTGACGTCGTCGACCTGCTCGAGCGCAGGGTGCGGGAGGCGCCGGACCGTGCCTTGAACCGGATGAATGCGCTGGATCTTGCCAGGGAAGGCGGCCTCGACGAGGAGCGGTTGATCGCGGGATTGCTGCATGCGGTGCAGCTCGGCATGCTGGAGATGACCTGGGCGGTGATGTGCCCGAGCTGCGCCGGCGTGCTCGCCGCCAACAAGAGCCTGAAGACGCTCACCAGCCCGCACTATCACTGCGCGTTCTGCGCCGCGGGCTATGAGACGACGCTCGACAATCTGGTCGAGGTAACCTTTACGGTCAGCCCGCGCCTGCGCAAGATCGCGGCCCACAATCCCGACAGCCTGTCGGTCGCCGAATATTATCGTCAGGTGTTTTGGAGCTCGGCGATCGATCTGCCCGATGATCTCGACAAGGTCATGCGCGAGCTGACGCTGGAGACCGTGGACCTGCCGCCGGGCGAGCGGGCGATTCTCTCGCTGAACGTACCGGCGGGAACGATCATCGTCTTCGAGCCCGTGACGCATACGGCGCAGTTCCTCGAGGTCAAGGGCGAGGAGGCGTCCGAGCGGCAAAACCTCTCCCTCATCTTCAACAAGGCCGAGACGCATGTCAATGCCGTCACCTTGCGCCCCGGGCCGCTGCGGCTGACGCTCGACAACCGTATCGACGGCCGCGTGCTGCCGGCGGTGTGGGTGGCGAACCAGGCGCTCGACGCGCTGCTCTCCAGGCGTAAGCCCGCGCTGACGGCGAAGCGCCTGCTCACCAACCAGACGTTTCGCGACCTCTACCGCACCGACACGCTCGCCATCGGCCAGCGCCTGAAGATCTTGAGCCTGACGTTCCTGTTCTCTGATCTCAAGGACTCGACGCAGCTTTATGAGAACGTCGGTGACCTCGTCGCCTTCGATCTCGTCAACGAGCACTTTCGCCTGCTGCAGGAGATCATCGCGTCCGAACGCGGCGCCGTGGTGAAGACGATCGGCGATGCCGTGATGGCGACTTTCGAGACCCCAGACCGCGCCATCGCGGCCGCCATCCGCATGCGCGAGGCGATGAGCGATCTAGGCGCCGAGCGCCAGCGTCAGGGGCTGCTGCTCAAGATGGGCATCCACGAGGGCTCCTGCCTCGCGGTCACTCTCAACGGCCAGCAGGACTATTTTGGGCAGACCGTGAACATCGCCTCCCGCGTCCAGGGCCTTGCCGCCTCGCGCTCGATCGTGGTGACGGAGCAGGTGGTGGAGAATGCCGAAGCAAGAAACCTGCTCGCGGCCGGCGGGCTGACGCCTGCGCGCCGCAGCGTGGCGCTGAGCGGCATCGCGGACAAGGTGTCGGTGTACGAGATCCCGTGACGCGGGGTGCGCTGTTACGCTCTAGTGTCGTGTCGCGCGTAGCTCGAATGTGGTCTGGGTGACCTTGGCAACAAAGCCCTCGAAATGCATGACGCGCTGTCTGGCCAATTCGGCCTGCAGGTCGCTGATCTTCTGCGACTCCGCAACGAAGGCTTCGCAGGTCTCCTTCGCGAACTGCATCTGAAGCTCGAAGGCTTCAGCGGGCGACCGCGCAGCAGCCAACCTGCCGAAGAACGTCCAGACATGTTCGAGCGACTTCCTTGTGTAGTCGGCATAGGCATTCGCGATGGTTTGAGGGCTGACCGGAACGAGGTCGGCTGAGACGGCCAGCGCGCCCGCCGGCGTCTCCATCGCGGAAGCTTCACCCGCGATGTTTTCAGCCGGCGCGATCGGTGCGCTGATCTCTCTGCTGGCTTCTTGGCTGGCTTCTTGGCTTATCTCCCCGCTGGTCTCCTGACCGAGCTTGTGAATCTCCTGGGCAATCTCCTGCACGATCTCTTCGACACTCTCCCGGCCGGTCTCCGCCGGGGCGGCCTGGGGTTGGTCGATTGCGGTCTCTTGCGCGGTCTCTTGTTTGGTCTCTTGCCCGGTCGCTTGTTGCTGGCCGGATTTTGCCCGCTGCCCGGACTTCTTCTTGCCCTTCCGCTGCCCCGGTTTTCCCGTCGGCTTGGTTGCGTCCGTACTCAACATTGCGATTGTTCCCCTTTTGGGCTGTGAGGCGAGCCTCAGCCGTGTTTGCGCTGGAATCGCGGTTGCGCCTTGTCGCCGCCGTGACGGTGATGTGTTGAGATTTGGAAGAGGGATCCCACCTCACGCCTTCTTCACGAACTCCGATTTCAAATTCATCGCGCCGATGCCGTCGATCTTGCAGGCGATGTTGTGGCCGTCGGTGGCCTCCTGGAGGCGGATGTTCCGCACCTTGGTGCCGCCTTTGACGACGGAGGAGGAACCCTTGATCTTGAGGTCCTTGATCACGATGACGCTGTCGCCGTCGGCGAGCAAATTGCCGTTTGCGTCGCGCACGGCAGTGTCGTCAGCCGTGTCCGTGGCTGCTTCGCCTGTCGCGCTCCATTCATGCGCGCACTCCGGGCAGACCCAGAGGTCGCGGTCCTGATAGGCATGTTCGGAGCCGCATTTCGGGCATTTCGTCACGTCGCTCATCAAAAAACCTCGTCGTCATTCGGCACAGAGCCGGGCGGCTCCCGCAGCGATCTGCCCGCAGAGGCGGGTGGGTCAGGAGTCGCGCCCCAAATCATTGCGGCCGGACAAATCGCTGGGCCTGTCCTGACAGCAAATCTGCATTGTTGCAATGCAGCAAATGATACTACCGCAACGCAGCAACGGCGCCTAGCTCTGGCTCTCCACTGCTACTGAGGAGAATCGGTGTGAAGACTATCTCGTTAACCATCGCCGCCGCCGCAATTGCCATGGCCGGCGCGACATCAGGCTTTGCCGCGGAACTGCCGACCTTCGAGGCGAACGCGCTGCCGATCTCGCAAGCCCAGGTCGCCGTGCTCGGCGCCGCGCATGTCGAACAGCAGACGCAGGTCGCGGCCGTGTCGGCCACCCCTCATCAGCTCAGCGTGCTGACACCGCGCGCGAAGGCGACCGCGTCGGCAGGCCACACTGTCGGCCAGGTGCGCTGAACGCTCGACGCCATCGCTGAAATCGCAGGAAGCCCGCGACCTCGTCGCGGGCTTTTTGCTGTGGTGCTGCGAAAAGCGCGACGTTGTCACCCGAACAGCGCGACGTAGATCACATAGAGCCAGCCGAAGATGCCGTGGATGATCGCCCACAGGATGGAGTGGTTGTTGGTGTAGGAGATCGCAATCGCAAGCGCCGAGCCAAAGCCCACGCCGTATTTCGCGCCCTCGACCCGAACTCCGTAGTAGCGATTTCCGTTCATGGCGATCCCCGAGGCGGTGCACGTCACGCTTGCTACAAGCCTTGCTTCCACCACTTGATGCAAGTCAATCCTTCCCGATTGCGTCGACCTAACGTGTCAGCCTCACGAAGCAGCGGCGAGGCGAGGGCGATGTCGCGACGCATTCGAAGGTCTGTCGGCCTCACCATCCTGGTCCTGTCGCTCGTCGGCATCGTCCACACGGTCACTGCGGCACCGCGGTCCGCAGCCCGCGCGGCCGAGGATGGGCATCGTCTCGCGCAGGCGTGGTGCCAGACCTGTCACGCCATCGAGCCGCACATGACCGGCCTGTTCGACGCCGCCCCAAGCTTCCAGGCCATCGCCGACCGCAAGGGCACCACCGCGCTGTCGCTCAAAGTGTTTTGGCGGACCAGCCACCAGAACATGCCCAACCTCGTGATCGCGCCGGATCAGGCGGACGCGCTGGCGGCGTATATTTTGAGCTTGAAGGGCGATTGAGGCCGGTGGGATTGCGCTTGTAGCCCAGATGAAGCGAAATCCGGCTCAGTACGGAACTGGAGCGCCTGAAGGAGTGTTTGGCGAAGATCTGGTGGGGGGCGGAGGAGGATCCGATGAAATCGCTTTTGCTGCTCACCGCGAGCGGTCCGCTGCTCATTCTCACGTCGCACGAGTCCCTGCAGAACCAGAGGCTCCTTGAGGTGCTTAGGCAGAAAGGTCTCGGCAAGTTCGTCGCATTCGAGGTTCCCTTGTCGCTCGCCAGAGAGCGCTATGGCGGGCACTTTCAAGCGGTCGAAAGCAATCTGCATGAGACCGATGACTTGAGGGTCCTCGACTTCAATGGCCAGCGGGTCTTTCAGCTGTTTCGTTTCGATGAGCTGGGTTCACCGATCCTGATAGAACATTCGTGATCGGCATCCCTTTCGACCTCGCTCAAGGAGGTTGCACGTTTCGGAGAGGCGCCGGTTGCGAAGGGTCGGCGCCTCGAATCGAGGAGCCTGCCATGACGTCGTATACGGTCGGGTTGAAGCTCGGGTCGCGCGCCAAGGCGCTCACGATCGATGCCGAGGACGCGTTGGTCGCGGCGCTCAAGATCAAGCTTGAGAACCCCGAGGCGCTCGTCACCTACGTTCGCAAGTCGAATCGACGTGGTGATCGTCGACACCCGCACGAAGCGCTGCGGAGCAAGAAAACCGGCTAGCTCTCGCTCCATCCGGGCTTCTGTAACGGGCCTTGGTTAGTCAATCCCTTTTTGCGTCATCCTCTCGCCGGGTACTTGCTTCTGTA
>NZ_JAFCJM010000095.1 GCF_018130955.1 Bradyrhizobium liaoningense | reverse complement strand
AACGTGCACCGCACGAATTTCCTGTTGGGGCATCCCTACGGCACGGACTTCGTTTACGACGAGATGATGGTCGCGCCCGGATTTGGGGAAATCGGTCGCGTGACGACGGAGACCTTCGCCACCATATTTTCCCTGCTCGGGACCGGCGGTCTCAAAGCCGGTGCAGGCCCGACTCGGGAACAGCGTGAGAAGGGCTTCTACGACATCCTCTTCCTGGGCGAGCTGCCGGATGGCCGACGGGTCGAGGCCGTCGTCACGGGCGACCGCGATCCGGGCTATGGCTCGACCAGCAAGATGATCGCCGAAAGCGCTGTCTGCCTCGTGCGCGACGTGCAGGGCGAGGGCGGCATCTGGACGCCGGGCGCGCTGATGGGTCCGGCGTTGTGCGAGCGTCTGAAGGAGCGCGCCGGCCTTACCTTCAGCGCGCGTTGAGGTAATGCTCAGAACTGCAGCGGCGAGCTGGATTGCGTGGATCGTAACCCAACGGAAGAGCGGATTGGCGTGCGCGGCCTCAAATCCGGTTCAATGGCCGCTTTCGGCCCGTTTGAGACATCCCCTCTGGCTCTGAGAATGTCCGATTGTCGGGACAGCGACGAGCTCCATCGAAGGTTGCACGATGAAGAAGGTAATCAACTCAGCACCGTCGCGCCGCCACTTTTTGCGGCTCACGTCAATGGCCGCGGCATCAGCTCTGACTCCAACGGTGTTGTGGGCCGAGCAGCAAGAAGCAGCGGATTCGGCCACATCCCAAGCCGTACCCGCACGCATCGCCACGTTCGAGGAGGTATGGCGGACCGTGCGAGACCGTTTTTACGATCCGCACCTACACGGGCTCGATTGGTCGGCGGTCCGGGAACGTTACTTGCCGGACGCCACGCGGGCGAGTTCCGAAGAGGCGCTGGCCGGCGTCATTAATAGCATGCTCTAGGAGCTGCATGCTTCGCACACCCGCTACTACACACCGTACGAACCAGAGTACTACCAGCTTTCCGATATCTTTGCTGGTGCGTTAAGGCGGCGCGGACTGGAACGTGTTTTTCCGGGTGGACGTATCTCCTATCCCGGCATTGGCGTCCTCTCGCGTCTCGACATGCAGGGTCGCAACATGATCACCGGTGTTATAGAAGGCACGCCGGCCCAACAAGTCGGACTGCTCGCTGGCGATGTGATCGTCTTCGCCGATGGCGCACCGTTTCAGCCAGTACAGTCATTCCGTGGCAAGGTCGGCAAGGAAGTTGTGCTGGGGCTGCGTCGTGCCGGCGCGTTTATGCAAATATCGGTTACCCCGGTCGAAATTGAGCCCAACAAAATGTTCTTGGACGGCTTGAAGGCCAGTGCCCGTATCATACCGGCCAACGGCCGAAGCATCGGCTATGTTCATGTCTGGTGCTACGCTGGCTCCGTGTATCAGCGGACGCTCGAGCATCTTGTATCGGAGAGCCCCCTAAACGGCGCCGACGCGCTGATCTGGGACTTGCGCGATGGCTGGGGCGGCGCGATCCCCGGGTATCTTGATTTGTTCAACACGCGAGCGCCGACGATGCAGGTCACTGATCGCAATGGCGCCAGCCAACTCGAGAACGTGAAGTGGCGCAAGCCTGTCGCCATGCTTGTCAACGGTGGCACCCGCAGCGGCAAGGAGATCCTTGCCTATGGCTTCAAGAAATATCGGCTTGGCGAGGTCATCGGTAGCCGGACCGGGGGAGCTGTCCTCGCTGCGACGGCATTTCTCATTGACGGCGGCTTGCTGTTGCTCGCCGTCGGGGACGTGCAGGTCGACGGCGAGCGGTTGGAAGGCGTTGGCGTCGCACCGACGATCGAGGTCCAAGCTGACCCGGCCTCCATGGGTCCAGGTGATCCTCAACTCAATCGTGCAATCGCAGTCCTATCCGTGGCCTGAGCCTCGGGAGACAGCCCTGCTAGCTCTGATCCGCGAGGACCGGACGCCGCAAGTGAAATGCTGCGCTTCTTGCTTGAGCATTCGCTCCCACAGCAGCCAGGTTAGAGAAGTCCGCTCCTGGTTGCGCGCCCAAAAGCGGACGTGACCCGGACTCGCGGCGTCGCGAAGCGGCGATTGTGCGACACATCGAGAATGGCTCTGTTAAGCAACTACCCTGCTTAAGGGGAGTGGCCGCCGCGCCGGCCCCTCCCCATTTTGGCTGCGGGGGACGAGCACGTCCTCGTGCGCCTCGGAGATGGGCAATGACCATAAGAACCTTTTGCAGGCTTGCCGCCGCCATCTTTGCCCTGATCGCGCTTCTGCAGTTGATCCGGATTGTAATGGGGTGGTCCGTCACCTTGAATGGCGTCGATGTGCCGATCTGGGCGAGCTGGATTGCAGTCACCGTGGCGGGCGCGTTAAGCTTCGTCGGTTTCCGCGCCGCCATGCGCAGCTAAAGGCTGGCAGAGCTCGCCCGGGCCGATCTGTCGCCGGGCAGCGGAGCCACTTCCCCACTCGGGGACACTGTGATCGGCACACGGTCAAATCGAATTGCCCATCGTGGATGTGAGCGACAGATCAAGGCAGTTGATCAAGGTCAAGAATGCAAAAGCCCTAGCTTTTCAGCTAGGGCTTTTAGCAATTGGTGGATGGCGTGCTACGGGCTATGGCGCCCGAGGGCGCATGCCCCTTCCATCTCCACCTTCCTCTCCCATGCCAACGGGAGGGTAAACGACCTCCTCAAAGGAGGCCAAGAAGGGAATGCTATCCATCACTGGTCGCAACCCCTGATTTGCAAACTAACCACTATGGCGGGCAGTTACCAGCCAGCAAGCCTGCCCTATTCCAAGGTGCGTGGTCGCCTTCCGAAAACTGCAGCGGCAAAAACAGGCCCCCGGGAGCTGTGGCTCTCCGGGGGCTTTCCGATCGTCGGGATCAGGTACATCCGCTGTCCCATCCGACCCGAAAACAATCTCACCACCCGATCGTGTGCATGATGTGGCAGCGATACGTCATCGAGCGGGCGATTTTGGAAGCGACTGGAGTGAAGGGTGAAGTCGCCTGCCGCTTCACCCACACAAATCAGCCGGTTCGTGCTGCGACATTTACGCATGCCCATGACGGCGGTACGACTCGGACGTTCGGTCACTCGGGGGTACGCATGAGACGGCGCGAGTTCTGCGTTCTGCTCAGCGGTAGCAGCGCGCTTCTGCTGCCCGCGGTGAGCCGCGCGCAGCAGGTCGGACGCCTCTATCGGATCGGCTATCTCGGCTCGGATTCTATGGACCCCGCGCTGCTCGAGGTCCTGCGTCAGCGGCTGCGGGAACTCGGATGGGTTGATGGCAAGAACATCAGTTTTGAATTTCGCTTCTCCGAAGGTCGCTACGAACGCCTGCCCGCTCTCGCAGCGGAGCTGGTCGAAAGCAAGGTCGACGTGATCGCGGCATCGCCAACACCGGCTGCACTTGCGGCGAAGGACGCGACCCAATCCATCCCGATCGTCGGCATCTCGTTAGACAACCCGGTACGGCATGGGCTCGTCGCCAGCCTCGCCCGACCCGGAGGCAACGTCACTGGCGTAACCTACGGTGACGGACCGGAAATCTTCGGCAAGGACCTGGGTTTCTTGCGCGAGGTTGTGCCGGATCTGCGCCGCCTCGCGGTTCTTTCCAATTCCACCGGTCTCAATCATGGGCCGATGATGGATATTCTTGAACCCGCAGCACGATCATTCGGAATCGAGCTCAAGCTATTCGACGTGCAAGCTCCGGAGAATTTCGATAGCGCATTCGACGAGATGACCAAAGCCGCCGCGGAAGCTCTATTCGTCTTTGGTGATCCGATGTTCGGCGTACATCGCAAGCGAGTTGCCCAACTCGGCGTGCAACATCGGCTGCCGACGATGTATACGAACCGGCCTCACGTCGAGGCCGGCGGCTTGATGTCCTATGCGGCGAGCTTTCCGGACATCTGGCGGCGGGCTGCGAATTACATCGACCGCATTCTAAAAGGGGCAAAGCCCGCCGATCTTCCCGTGGAGCAGCCAACCAAGTTCGAACTGGTGATCAATCTCAAGACTGCGAACGTACTCGGTCTTACGGTGCCACCGGCGCTGCTTGCTCGCGCCGACGAAGTGATCGAGTGACGTTAGCGACGCATTGCTTGGTGCGGCGCATGAGTCCGGAATTGGCCCATCAGCGAAGTGGCGACAACCCTCATCGAGGACCGCTTAGTGGGGCATAGCCGACTGGATTTGCTCAGGCTAAGTTTTTCGCATTTTGACCCACAACTGACATCGGTCTAACCGGAATGCGAGGCCGTCGGTCATTTCTCGCTAACTGCCCGGCCTTGAAGTGCTAGGGATGGGCAAGGGCGCACGGCTCGTTTGTCTGCCAGGTGAGCGTCTAGCTGGAGAAGCCGGTCAAAAGTCGCTTGCATTCGGCAGCAAACTTCTCATTTGGCAGGCGCCCCTCGGCATCGCGCGAGAATTCCGGTTTCAGGCGGTTGAGGAAGAACATTTCGAGCAGGCGGTGGTGCTTCGTTTCAATGGCGCCTCTTGGCTCGAGGTCGAAGAGTGACTTCACATGTCCGGCGACCGTCTCCGAGGCATTGATCCGGCCAGGAGCGCCATTCGTCTCCATGAGCGCCGCCGTGTTCACCGCATCGCCCCAGATGTCGAAAGTGAACTTCCGCCGACCGACCACGCCCGAAATGACCGGCCCGGTATGGACGCCGACGCGCAGCTCGAGCGACGGCAATCGCATCTTCTCGCGCTGCGCCTTAATTCGGGCGACTGCGCCTTGAAGTTCGAGCGCCGCGAGGCAGGCATCAAAAGGATGCCGGCGATTGGCCGCGGGCACTCCGGCGACTGCCATGTAGGCATCGCCGATCGTCTTGAGCTTTTCCAGCCCATGGCGCGTCATGATCTCATCGAAAGCGGTGAAATATTGGTCGAGCAGTCCGATCAGCGCGACCGGCTCGATACGCTCTGCCAGCAAGGTGAACCCCTTGAAGTCGGCAAACAGGATAGTGGCCGAGGGGATGTATTTCGGCTGGACCTTGCCATTCGTCTTAAGCTCGTCGGCAATCGATACGGGCAATATATTAGTGAGCAGTTCTTCGGTGCGTGTCTTCTCGGCGGCGATATCCTTCCGCGCCTGGTCAAGATCCTTATTTGCCCGGTCAAACTCGATCAGTTTTCTACGCAGCTCCAGCTGCGTCATCACCTGATGCGATAGACGGCGCAACGATTCAGCCTGTTCGAAGGCAAGCTGGCGCGGTTCGAAATCCATGACACACAGTGTCCCAAGCGCATACCCCTCTCCGGTGACAAGCGGCATGCCACAATAGAATTTGAAGTACGGTTCACCTGTAACAAATGGGATCCTGCTGAACCGCGCATCCTGCCTAAGATCGGGCGCCACGACGAGTTCGGTGCCGCAAACCGTCTCCGCGCAGAAGGCAATTTCGCGCGGGCACTGGTGGAAATCCGGCGGCAAACCATACTTGGCCTTGAGCCAAAGGCGATCGTCGTCCATCAAGCTGATATAGGCCACCGGACACTGACAAATCTGTGCAGCCAGTTCGCCAACTTCGTCATAGGCAATGTCCGGCGCGGTATCGAGGATGTTGAGTGCGCGAACGGCAGCAAGCCGTTCGGGCTCGTTGGCAGGTATTGGGAATGACATTTTTGCCCTCCCGACATCCGGCTGACGCCCGCTCCGAGGGTTAGCGCCGTCTTGGGTCGTGATCCTACCGCTCGACGACCGCTTTGGTAAGCCCGGTGGCGAATTCGAGGCCGAAAGAAGAGGTATCAGCCCGCACCTGGCTCTCTCGGCAGGTCTGCATTTGGGTCCGTAGGCGACGAACTCGGTCTTTGGCCGCGCGTCCGCCAATTGGGAGAGACCAGCTTATTCGTGATGCGGCTAAATCGACGCGATTAACCCGAAGCAATGATAGTCCAGCCTTACCGCTTTTCCGATGCCCCTGCCGCACCAACAAGAGGTGTGATAGCTTGCCGTATTCCTGATGCTCGGCGCGTTCCGCAGCTGAGGGTCGTGAATTCTCGAGAGGAGGATAGCATGGCATTAAGCGTCAAGCTGATGATGGAGGCTGCCAACGCCGCCGTGCCGCGGATAACTTCGGCGCAGGCGCGCGAGATGATCGCCAAGGGCAACACGCTGGTGGTCGACGTGCGCGATGCACCGGAAGTAGAAAAAAGCGGCAAGGTCGCCGGCGCTCTACACGTTTCGCGCGGCATGCTGGAATTCCGGGCCGATCCCGAGTCGCCCTACCATGATAAGAATTTCGCCAAGGACAAAACCGTCATCCTTTATTGTGCTTCTGGCGGGCGCTCAGCCTTGGGCGGCAAGGTGCTCAAAGAAATGGGCTATGATCAGGTCTATAATCTCGGCGCCTTCAAGGATTGGGCTGAAGGCGGGGGCGCAGTCGAAAAGCCTGTCGAGCCTGGCATGTAAAAAGGGTGGGGGATTTATGGCCGGAGCCGACTGGCGAGTCGGCTCTTGGCCCAGAGTGTCGAAAATCCGCGTTCGAACATGTGTCGGCGGTTGGGGTGAGAGCGGACCTGTTCGCTCAGGGTGATGGTTTCGCATTTTGACCCAACGCGGACGAAGGCAACCTGTGCTAGTGGCACAAACTGCGTGGGACACAGCGGGTCGGATGTCTCCAAAATAGAGTGTCCAGGTTCGGTACTGGTAGAGCACGGGTTCGCCTCAGTGGGGCCCGGAAGCTTCCTCTTCAGCAGCGAGGCCGCCAGATGGCTACGGACCCGGAGAGGCAGTCCCCGGAGGTACGGGCTGCTCCGCCTGCTCCCACCGCGCCGCAAGCTGCTTGATCTGCTTGAAATCGAGGATCGACTGCGAAAGCTGGCCTTTTCGGACTATTATCGCCACATCGCGATCTTCGGGCAGCAACGCCATCGCTCTCGCGACCGCAGAGCGCAGGCTCATCACTCCGTGGTTGGCCAAGACCACAACCTCTTCCGGGTCTAAGACTGCGGGCATTGTCCATCCCCATGCTGGCCGCAAGCCAGCAACCAGCCGTTAATGATTTCCCACTTGTCTCGCCCCCTCGCTTGGAATTTCAGGAGCGGGGAGCGCTTGTCCTCTAGTTCGCAAAAGAAACTCAACGTATCGCGGGCGGTGACTGCCCCAAGATCGATCGACTGAGCCTGAAGCCAACGCCGCCATTCGCGAATAATCAGCAGTTTGCGTTGGGTTTGATAAGTCGACGCGCGTCTCCGCCCCATGAGGCAGGCCCCCCGAAGGTCTTCAGTTAGGCGCGCTGGCTTTGTTAGACGGCTCTAATCGAGAGCGTTAGATAGGCATCCAGATGGTACCGGGCATCCGCCGGGCCGATGGCACCATCGAACCCGCGATATGAACGAGAGACCTTAAGGCTTTCTAAATCGGGATATGACGGCTTTGTTCGCAGTCTGAAGTGCCTTCGTTTGGCTGCTTCATCGCAGGTACCGTCAGACCACGACGGCATGTCCGGACTTCGACAGACTGCATTCGCACCAACATTGCGGCGAGATCAGAATTCCCGAATGCGTCGGCACGAAGCAAGTCCGGTCTCTCACGGTGGACGGTGAGCGACTGCAAGTGTCGTCGCCATAGCGTGTGAATCCGAATTGGCCAGATAAGGGGACGACGCGCAGCATCGTCACTTTGACGTGCGTCGGAATGTCCACATCTGGACCCTAAGCGGTCATCGAGATGGCGCGCGAGCTTCTCCGCAGGGCTCTCCACGTGCGGCCCGAAAATCACGCGCGTCCACGATTGCTATGCCGGGAGTGGCGACGCTGGACACCGCTCCCGGTCAGGGACTGTCAGATCTATTCAGCCGCGATTGGATGCACGGTCCAACCCTGACCCGTGCTGGCGAACGCAAATCCCTCGTAGCCCTTCTCGGCGACTTCGGCGCACTTCCTGCGATATCCGCCGACGCCTTCCGGACCAAGGTACGGCAAGAAGCGGCGCGCCTTGCCCTCGACGTTGGCGCCCATGTACCAGGAATTGGCGCCGGTCATCAAAGTCGCGTTCACGACCTCTGCGACGTGGGCACCCCAAGCATCTTGTGCCTGCGGCGTCGCCTCGACGGTCGAAAGCTTGTTTCTTCGCATGTGGGCGATGCATTCAGCAATCCACTCAACGTGCTGCTCTATGGATACCGGCATGTTCGACAGCACCGAGGGGCTTTGCGGGCCCGTGATCGTGAACAGGTTCGGATAGCCGGTGATCGCCACGCCAAGATAGGTCTGCGGCCCGTCCTCCCACTCCTGGGCCAGCACCCTGCCGCCGCGGCCCTTGATGCCGAGTTTCTTCAATGGGCCGGTCAACGCATCGAAGCCTGTAGCGACTACGATGATGTCGAGCGGGTACTCCTTGCCGCCTGCGCGAATGCCATTCGGCGTGATCTCCTCAATCGGGCCGTCCGTGGCCGCATCCACCAGCGTCACGTTCTTCTTGTTGAAAGTCTCGAAGTAGTTGGTGTCCAGCGGCTGCCGCTTTGTGCCGTAGGGATAAGTCTTGGGCGTAAGTTTTTCGGCGACCGTTGGATCGTTGACGGTCGAACCGATCTTGCGCTTGAGGTAGTCGGCAATGAGATCGTTCGCCTCCTTGGAGAAGAACATGTCCTGGTAGTTGGCGAGCCAGAATGCGAAGCCGCCGGTGTCCCACATCCTGTCGAACTCCCGCTCGCGCTCATCAGGTGTGGTGTCGAGGACCGCCTTCGGCATGAAGTTCAGCTCGAAGCCGAAGAAGGAGTCCTTGATACGCTGACGGATCCCGTCGTAATCCGCCTTGCGCGCTTTGGTGACCTCGGGATCGACGCAACCGTTGCGCGCCGGCACGCAATAAGCCGGCGTGCGCTGGAATACGGTCAGGTGCTTGGCCTGTTGCGCGATTTCCGGGATCGCCTGCACCGCGGTGGCGCCCGTGCCGATCACGCCTACGCGCTTGGCGGTGAAGTCGACGCCGTCGTGCGGCCACTGACTGGTGTGGTAGCACTTGCCCTTGAATGATTCCAAACCCTTGAACGGAGGCACGTTGGCGGTCGACAAAGCGCCGACCGCGGTGATGACAAACCGGGCCGTCACCGCGTCGCCTTGCTCGGTGCGGACTGTCCAAAGCTCGTTACTGTCGTCGAAGATGACCTCGGTGACGCGTTTGCCGAATTGGATGTCGGGCTTGAGGTCGAAGCGTTCGGCGCAGTGCTCGAGATAGCGCAGAATCTCATCCTGCTCGGGATAGCGTTCGGACCAGCTCCATTCCTGCAACAGGTTTTTGTCGAACGTGTAGCAGTAGATGTAGCTGTCGGAATCGCAGCGTGCGCCCGGATAGCGATTCCAGTACCAGGTCCCCCCGACCCCGTCCCCGGCCTCGAACGCTGTGACGTTGAGATCGAGCTTATCGCGCAGCGAGTGCAGCATGTACATGCCGGAAAAGCCGGCACCGATGATGACGGCGTCAAAGTGAGTCTTCTTGCTCGCTCCTGGTGAACTACCCTGCGCATTCGTCATAACATACCTCCGTTGTAAGCGGGTTGTTGTCGGCATCGAGGAGGGTCTCTGTGGCTACGTCGTTTCCGATGTGTAGCTGCGACGCCGGTCCGACCTCAGGCCGGACGCGGCATCGTCGAAACATTGGGGCTAAGTCCGCGTGCCTGACCTACGCCGCCGCGCGCACCTCGCCGCTCTGATAAGCGGCCGTCTCGAAGTTCATGTAACCGACAAACGAAGTCGGATCGCCGAAGGGGAGGATCTGCGTGGCCCAATATCCGCCGAACCCGTTCTTGCGGTCGATCCAGTAGAACGTGTTGGCGAGACCGGCCCAACCGAGCGACCCTGCCGGCCTGCCGGTCGGCGCGTCCTCGTCGTTGAGCATGAAGGTGTAGCACCAGGATTTCTTCAGGCCCGGGAAGAACTCGGCATCGTTCGACAGAGTCGCGATCACGCCGGGCAGCATCACCACGCTCTGATCCGCCCTGAGGCCATTGCGGACTGCGGCCGCGACTGTCTCCTGCTTGAGAACGCGGCCGTTCGGCCCGGCGCCATCGTTCAGCCACATGCGGATAAATTTCATGTACTCGCCGATCGAGGCGTAGAGCCCGTGGCCTCCCATGTGGACTTCGGGGTCAGGTGGCAACTGCATGTCGGGAAGCGGCGTCAACGACCCGTCGGCTCCGCGCTGGTGGATGACGGCAAGGCGCGACCGCATCGAAGGTGTCAGGGAGAAGGCGATCTCCTCCATCCCTAGCGGTGCAAAGATCTGCTCCTTCATCACTTCGCCGAGGCGCTTGCCGCGGATGCTCTCGACGATCTGGCCACACCAATCAATGTTGCTGCCATATTCCCATTTGTCACCGGGCTCGAAGAGCAGCGGTGTCATCAGCGACGCCTTCGAGCAAGTGACCACGCTCGGCTGGCCCTGCTCCTGGGCCAGGCGGAAGTAGTTGGCATTAAAGAAGTCATAGCCGAGGCCGGCCGTGTGCAGCATCAGCATGCGGGTGGTGATGTCGCGTTTTGGCGCGCGCATCCTCGGATTGCCGCTTGCATCGAATCCTTCGAGCACTTCGAGCTTGCCGATGTCAGGAACGTAGGTTTTGGCCGGAGCATCCAGGTCGAGCTTGCCCTCCTCGACGCATTGCAGGATGGCCGTGCCGGTGATCGCCTTCGTGGTCGAGAAGATGGCGAAGACGGTGTCAGCAGTCATGGCCTGACCGCCGCCAAGCATACGCTCACCGGCAGCGCCTTCGTAGATGTTAGCCGAACGGTCGGTGATCATCGCGACCACGCCGGGGACACGGTCTTTGCCCGTCACGACACTTTGCAAGATCCCATCGCATGCGCTTCTCAAGTTGCTGGCCATTGCCGTTCCTCCCGTTTGAAATTCGCTCGGTGTGATCCTGCTTCTTCTCGACAGGCTGCCGGCGGCCCCGTGGAACAACTTAACTGTTATGCCGTGTGGAGGTCGCTCTTGAGTTCAATTGCCCCAATGCGGAATGTGCGGACGACAGTCGCGCCGCAGCCACAGCAATCACAGCGTTTGGCGGTTTAATCATGATCCGGCACGAGGTCATGGACTTAGACCGAGCATCGTCAAGGCTAGACCGATTTCTCGCAGTGGGCCACGTATTTCCTTATTGGCATTGAAGGCATGAGATCTCGATTCTTGCCGATCTTGCGACACGGAAGCCGTGCTGACCTGACCCTCCGCGGCGCGTACGCCACCACGAGATTCGCGTCGGCTTGAGTGGCGATGTTCCGCCGTTGGCCCTTAGTGCCGAATATCAATCCTCACCTTGGCGTCGGCTCTTTGGGGTAAACCGGCCTAGTCATGGTCAAACCTGATCGACGCTAATGGACCCATTCCAGACGATGACTACCGGATTGACTTTGCTGTTCGATGGCGAATACGCGTGCCGACCTCGGCTTTAAGCGGCCGCCCGTTGGCGGCAGAAGCAGGAGGCCTGTATGGGCACGTCGGCTCGGGCGGCGGCGATGTCGAGCCGCTGCTTCACTATCGCGGCCTCCATGGTCCGCCCGAGCCGCATCAGACACTCGTGCAAGCCGTGCAGGCTCCATACGTTGTCGGGATGCTGGCAGGACCGGCGAAGCGTGTTTTCGAATCCAAGGTCGGCGCAGTAAATGTTGGCAGCTTCCTCCACATGCCCCTGTTCCAAGAGCAGCGCCCCCAGCGCATGTCGCGTCGGCTGCATCCAACCCCAAGGCTCGTCGTAGGGCAGCCCGTCATCGAGCGCCACCGAACGCCGCAAGTGCGCGAAGGCCTCTTCAAAGCGACCTTTGCGGTAGGCGATTTCGCCGTCCATCATCGCGGCTGCTACCGCCAGGATGTCGAGACAGGTATTGTTGAAGAGATAGCGTGTGGCCGGCACGCGCCCGACCGCAGCCCTGAAGAGGTCGGCTTCCCTCTCCGCGACCGCCACGTTGCCCGTCGCGGCACGCGCCACCGTCTTGGCATAGTGCATCATCGCCGTCGTGGTGCAGAAAAGCGCCTGGTCATGGGGTAGCGGCGCATCGATGATCTCGCGCCATTTGCCGAAGCGGATCAACACGTGCATCTTCATTGGCACGAAGCCTTCCAACCAGTCAGCCATTGGTGGCGATTCAATACGGAGCAGCCGCTCCGGCAGCGTTGTGATCATCTCGTCTGCCGCGGCAAGCGCGGTTGAGTACTGGCCGAGGAATATCGCCCCGTAGATTCGGAAGTGATAGTCGTGGCAGCGGTAGAGCGAATAGAAGTTCTCCGCCCCCTCGCGCTTCAGGTACTTGCGGTCGGCTTCGATCGCCCGACCGTTCCATTCCACCACGGCCGAATAATGCCCACACAGCACGTCGATGTGGGTGGGCACGTGCTGGAGGTGGCCGGCATCGGGAACGAGGTTGCGCAGCGCGTCAGCCGCCTTCAGCGCCCGCTCAGGATGCGGCGACATCTCCATGAGGTGGATGTACATGTGGAGAAGGCCCGGATGGAGGTCGCCACCGGGCGCCTTCATCGCCTTATCGAGTACCACTATTGCTTCGAGCGTGTCGGCGCCCTCGGCGGGCTTGCCTGTCTCGATGTTCCACAACTGCCACGGCGTTCGGTTCATGATCGCTTCGGCGAACAGCGCCGCGACATCGGGGTCGTCGCCGAAGTCGGCATAGACCTTGCGCATCGCCGCCGCGTAGTCGTCGTTCCAGATCGGCGTGATGGCACCGGTGCTGTCGTCAGGGTAGCGGTGGAGGAGGGCGGCAATCAGCGCCTGCTCGACAGGTTTCGCCTTCCTGGCCAGCACCTGTGCCTTCAGCGTCGCCTTTCGGACAAGCCGCAGCGAGCGAGCGAGGTCGGCGGGATCGAAGGCCTTCCATTGCTTGTTGTAGTTGGGGCCCGCCGCATAGGCGATGCCCCACTCGGCCATGGCGCACTTTGGATCCGCCTTCGCTGCGGCCTGGAAGCAGCGCACTGCCTCGTCGTGATTGTAGCCATAGCACATGGCAAGCCCGCGATCGAACCACGTCTGCGCCGCCTTGATCCGCGTCGAGACCTTCCAGCTGTATGAACCGAGATCGTAGGGATAGCTCACGGGTTCCTCCCCAACTGGACCCAGCAGGAACAATACATACTACTCCAGCCGCCGCACTGCGCCACCTGCACACCATGAGGCGCAGCCGCAACCCGAAAACCAATGTGCAATTAACTTCCACTCAGGGCACTGTGCTGGGTGCGCACGGCATTGCGTGGATTGATACGCTCGGATCGATGCCCAAGAGTGGAATACGAACAGGAAGTTTCCTCATCGTAAAGGGTCCGTTCATGGCCCTGAGGTGAAGTGGCGAGCCTTCTCATTGAGGTCGGCTTAGCGGACCGCAGCGGACTAGTCCTGCTCAGGTCGAGTTCTTCGCATTTTGACCCGAAGCGGTCCTCAGCTATGCCCCCCTTGGCTCGCAAAAATAGCCACGCTTGCCATTAGGACGTGAGCGCCCTTTTATGCTCTCCTGCCGTCGTGGGAGGAGAGTGGAGTATGCTTGCACGGTTTGAGGATCAGGTCGCAATCGTTACGGGGGGCGCGGCGGGGATCGGACGTGCGATAGTGGAACGGCTTGTGGATGACGGTGCTACCGTCGTTGTCGCCGAGACAAATCGTCGGCGGACGCCGCGGTGGCAGCTACGCTTTCGCGCTTCGGCCGCCTCGACATTCACGTGAACAACGCCGGTATCGTCAACCGTGCGCCATTCCTTGAGTACGACCTCGATGCTTGGCGCACCGTGCTCAACGTCAACTTGACCGGGGCGTTCATCTGCGGCCAAGCCTCGGCCCGTGCGATGGCGGAAACGGGCCGCGGACGCATCATCAACATTGCGTCGGTGTCTGGTCAGTTCGGCGGCACCGGGCGTGTCGCCTATGGTGCGTCAAAAGCAGGGATCATCAGCCTTACTCAGTCTATGGCGATGGAGTTGGGGACATACGGCATAACCGTCAACGCCATCGCGCCCGGCCCGACGCAGGTAGCCCGTTTGGCTCATGGTCCTCGCCAGCGGGAGGCTTTCCTCTCGCGCATGGCCCTAAAGCGGTACGCGCTGCCGGCCGACATCGCGGCTGCAGCTGCTATCCTCGCATCCGCCGATGCCGCCCACATCACCGGCCACGTGCTCAATGTCGATGGCGGTTTTGTTGCGGCCGGTGTGCTCTTCGATCCGTCGGACGAACGCTGACAGACGTCGGTCACGGCGCCATGTGTCCCTAATTGGTCCTGCGGCGAAGTTGCGGCGCGCCTCATTGGCGCGCCTCATTGAGGTCCGCTGATCAGCCCACAGCAGACCAGATTTGCTCACGTTGAGTTCTTCGCATTTTGACCCCAAGCGGGCATGGGCCATCGCGCAGCCCTTGCGACGCAGCATTTGACTCGCGCTAAGTGCGACGACCATTGAGACCTGATAGTCTGCACCCGGCTCCTCAAGCTGAGATGAGAGCACCAAATGAAGCGGCGGGAGTTCATAGTCGCTATTGCGGCACTGCTCATTTCGCCACGGCGTTCGCGGGCGGAGGGGATGCCTCGCCGGGTCGGCTTCCTTGGCAACTCTTACAATCTGGCAATCACCAAAGTGTGGCAGGAGAGCCTGCGTGATCACGGCTGGATCGAGGGCAAAAACCTGATCACGGACAATCGATATTTCGAAGGCCATGCGGAGCGCCTACCGGCTCTCGCGGCCGAACTCGTCGCCCTCAAGCCCGATTTGATCGTTTGCAGCGGCCCGCAGGCAGCCTTAGCCTTGAAATCGGCAACTGCCAATATTCCGATCTTATTCGTGGCTGTGGGCGATCCCGTGGGGATTGGCCTCGTGCAAAGCCTATCGCATCCCGGTGGCAACATAACGGGTTTTGCGGCCATCGCACCTGGGGACTTCATCGGCAAACGTATAGAAATCCTCCGAGAGCTCGTTCCTGGCGCCTCGAAAATTGCGCTCTTGGCCAATCCGGACAACCCAATCCACAGGCTGGAATTGGCCGAGGAGATACCACGTACAGCCCGGAAGCTAGGCGTGGCTCTGCCGATAGTTGAGGCGCGCACCGCCGAGGAACTCGACGTCGCCTTTGCCTCTGCCGCCGCCCAGCACGCCGATGCGATAGTTGATATTGGCGATCCTTTGACCTTTCAGCAGGCTCCGCGAGTTGTCGCACTCGCGGCGAAGCACCATCTGCCCGCGACCTATCTTTTCCGACAATCCGCCAATGAGGGCGGACTGATCGTCTACGGTCCGGATCTATTCGATCTGTTCCGCCGTGCAGTTGGTTACGTCGATAAGATTCTCAAAGGCACCAAGCCTTCCGATCTGCCGGTAGAGCAGCCGACCAAATTCGAGCTCGTGATCAACATGAAGACTGCCAAAGCGCTCGGCCTCACCGTGCCGCCCTCGTTACTCGTTCGCGCCGACAAGGTGATCGAATAGAGATGCCATTTGCTGCGGTGCATGAGTCCGCTTGTGGCCCCCTTTCGGACATGGAGCGATGTCCGACTTGAGTCGGTTGTGCGCGCCACAGCGGACCCTGCCGACAACCCGCCGATGCCCCCCGCGCTGCCGCGAAAACGATCGGCCTTCGAGCAACAAGGGCGGCTGCGGCTCGGCTTGGGGGCTTGCGCGTTGGCAAATGCCTGCGGGATACCCGGCGCGTCGCAATACTGCCGCTAATTCACGTCGTTACACGTCGGCGCCTCCTGATGCGACCGCCGGAACGCTTGGCTCCGGCGATCGATTCTCCTCTGCCAGCTCGCTTCTGCTTCAATTTGCAAATCGAGAGCGAGAGGAGAGGGCGCTTACCGATTCCCTGCTAACGGCGCGCCCAATCCCTGATCGCCGCTGAAAATTCCCTGTTCGGTGTTTGCGCCCGGCCGGCCGCGATACGCTTGAATTCGCGGGCGTTCTCGTCGTTTCTGACGTTGCGGCGGCGGCGGTTCGCGCGGGTTTTCCCTGCAAAATTCCCTGTAAGCAGGGAATTGGTGCGGGCGGCCTTTCAAGGTGGCCAGCCCGCTCGGAGGACCAGATGATTGCGCGGATGATGACTTCGGCGAGGAGCGGGGTTGGAGGTGAGGCGGTGCGATCGCGGGGCGATCGTAGATGGGCGCGGCGGCATTAGGTCAATGGTGCTGCCCGATGGCCCCGATCCCGACGTGGCCCAGCGTCCCTCTATTCGCGATTGTGCGGCCATGCTTTGGCCAAAACTGCGTTGAGTGTTTGGCAGGGTCATCGACGTGGTGAAAATGCTATCGCCGTCTTTCGGGTGACATTGAACCGGGGTCAAGTCGACCCCCTACCGCATTCTTGAGATGCCCACCGCAAAGGCCTGTGATGGACAGGGCAAGGTTTGATAAGGCCAAGAGTTTCGCTTTTGGCGACGCTCGGAGCGCTGCGACCTACTCGGTCGAAATCTTAATAGTCGCGGCGATTTACGGTGGCCTTGCCGAAGCCGCGCGATTCCTTCCCGCAATCAATCCAACCGCGACACCGCTATGGCCACCAACCGGGCTTGCGCTCGCGCTGGTCCTGCTGCGCGGCTACCGGATTTGGCCCGCGATCTTGGTGGGGGCCGTCTCTCCTTACCTGATGGCCGACCGATCGCTTTTGGAGCTTGGTTCCGTCGGGATCGGCACTCTGCTCGCGGCGTTTGCCGGGACGTGGCTGATTAATCGCTGGTCGAATGGTCACCAGACGTTTGGCACCCCCTCTGGAATCGCAAAGTTTGCAATCATTTCCTTTGTGCCGACCACGGTGATGAGTTCAACCATCGTCCTGGCAGGATTCATTCTCGCCGACAAACTGAGTTTTTCCGATTCGGTCGTGACCTGGTTAACGTGGTGGCTTGCAGACGCGGCTGGGACTTTGGTGATTGCGCCGGTCGTCGTGCTCTGGGCAATCACACGCTTAGGTAGTTTTTCCAAATGGGAACTATTTGAAGCGATCGCCGTAGCTGCTCTCGTGAGCATCATCGGGATCATTGCTTACAGCCCGCTCATCGGCGGTGACCTCGTCAGCAACGACCTCAATGTGCCGCTGCCACATCGGAGCCTTCTGGGCTTTCTGGTTCTACCGCCCCTGATGTGGGCTGGTTTGCGCGGCAATCGTTACAGCGTCGCTACGTCCGCACTCATTTTCCTCAGCATGGCCGTGTGGGGTTTCTCGGTGGGTAACGATCCATTTCCGAAAGCGGATCTGGATGGATCGCTATTGGCGTTACTCGTGCTTTCGGTCAGCGTATCGGTACCGCCTCTTGCATTGGCCGCAGCAATCGCGACACGCCAGGACACTGAAGCCCGTTTGCTTTCCCTTCAGGACGAACTGAGCCGTCAGATTGAACGGAAAGGTATGGCACTCGACAGCGTTAGACGCCACTTCCAAGTTCTTATCGAAGGCGTCGTCGACTACGCAATCTTTGCGCTTGATAAGGAGGGGCACGTTACCAGCTGGAACAGTACCGCACAAAAAATCATCGGCTACACCCCGGAAGAAATTATCGGCAAGCATTTCGGGATATTTTACCGACCGGATGAACGCCGGGCAGGCTCGCCAACGCGCGCATTGGAGTCGGCAATCCAGGAAGGCAAGCACGAAGTTGAGGGTTGGCGGATCAGGAAAAATGGCACGCCGTTCTTCATCACCGGCTCGGTGTCTGCGAGCCGTGACGGCGCAGGAGCTCTGATCGGGTTTATCAATATACTCCGGGACGCAACCGAGCGACGCGACGCGGAGGAGAAACTGGTCCAGGCGCGCGAACAACTCGCGATGTCGCAGAAGATGGAGGCGATTGGCAAACTGACCGGCGGAATTGCACACGACTTCAACAATCTATTGATGATCATTGGAGGCAGTGCTCAGATCTTTGCTCGCCTGCTTGATCCAAAACTGCCAAAGGCAATCGAAGCCATACAGACTGCAGCCAAGCGCGGAGAAACTCTCACGCGCCAGTTGTTGACGTTCTCTCGTCACCAGCATCTTAGCCCGACGGTCGTTGATCTGAATGCGTCCATAAAGAACATGCGGACCATGATTGAGAGTTCGCTGCGCGGGAACATTGTGTACAATGAAAACATTGGCGAGGGTGTTTCGCCGGTCAAAGTAGACCTCGCCGAACTAGAGCTTGCGATCGTCAACATCGCCGTTAATGCGCGCGACGCCATGCCAAACGGCGGCACCTTCTCGCTATCTGTGAACGCCGTGACCGTAGATCAGGAGATTGGCGATAGTAGCCCTGGGGACACCTTCTTTGCGATGGCGTTTAGCGATACCGGCACCGGAATTCCGCCAAATCTTCTGTCCAAAATGTTCGATCCATTCTTCACAACCAAAGAAGTCGGCAAAGGAACCGGGCTCGGCTTGTCTCAGGTTTATGGTTTTGCGCACCAGGCGGGCGGAACGGTGACGGCAGACAGCAAGCTTGGACAAGGAACAACGATTACGATCTATTTGCCGTCCTGTGCAGGCGAGCAAATCACCAGCAAAGACCTGGCCGCTGCCAGAACGAGGCATGCGCAACGGCAGACGGTTCTCGTTGTCGACGACAGTCCCGAAGTGGCGGATGTGACATCCTCGCTGTTCGAGCATCTGGGTTATGAGACCATCTATCGAGATTCGGCCGAGGCGGCATTAAAACTGCTCGACGCCGGTACAAAAATCGATCTCGTCTTCAGCGATATCGTCATGCCAGGGACAATCGATGGCGTCGGGCTCGCGAGAGAAATTCGGTCGCGGTACCCCAGTTTGCCAATAGCCCTTACAACCGGTTACAGCGATGCTGCAAAAGCAGCTCCCCCAAATCTAAGAATACTCCGTAAGCCGTTCGACACCGAGGCACTAAGAGAGCTTATCCAGGATCTTGCGCCTCCGAGATCATTGAGATCATCCGGCGTTCCTCTGGCGTCAAGCACGACTGACGCTTTGCGCAGAAGTTGACGGGTCGCGCCATCGCGGGCATTGCACCGGCGGTGCCGACGCAGTGATCGAACAGGCTTCTTTCGTCGCAGATGCGCGAGTCCCATTCTGGCCCATCGGCGAAGTGGCGACACCTCTCGCTGAGGTCCGCTTCCTGGCGCGCAGCGGACTAGATTTGCTCACTTAGAGTTCTTCTCATGTTGACCCACAAGCGACATCGCCGACCTGACTACTTCAGAACATTGGGTCGGAACGGCTATGATGTCCGTCGTATTGCCCGAGAAGTCGACCACGCTCACCAGCTTACGAAGTTCGTCAAGGCGGAGCGTGTTCGTCCATTACAGCAATCCAGGTTGCCACCACGCAATGCGGACTTCGATGTCAGAGGACCGTCCAACTATGTCATGCGCGGGTCGCTACACCGCTGTGCTTGGTATGCGATCATCGCGGCGCGGCAATCCCGATCGTCGTGGGACGACGACCCAACGGAGGCCGTTCTACGTCCTGCCTTAGCGCGAAGCTCGATGCTCATTGCCGGTCGTCGTCGTTCAAGGTTTCGGGGCCGCCGCTTGCATCTCGTGTCCCGGGCTGAAGCCCGATGCGCCCGGCTGCCCGGAGGGCGGGCTTGAAGATGTAGCTTGCATCTGGTGCCCTGGGCTGAAGCTCGACGCCCCAGGATGTCCGGAGGGCGGGCTTGAAGGTGCCGCTTGCATCTGGTGCCCTGGGCTGAAGCTCGACGCCCCAGGATGTCCGGAGGGCGGGCTTGAAGGTGTAGCTTGCATCTGGTGCCCTGGGCTGAAGGCGGATGCGCCGCGATGCCCGGCATGGCTTGATGAACCACGATGCCCGGCATGCGAGTGCGGGCTTGAGAACACCGCTGAAAATGCCGCCTGTATCGCGTGTCCTAGGCCGCGTCCTAGGCTAAGGCTTGATGCTCCATGATGCGCTCCATGCGAGTGCGGACTCGAAAACGCTGCTTGCATCGCGTGCCCCGGAGCCGATACCGAATTGCCGTGCCCGACGCCACCTGCGCCGCCGTGTCCCGCACCTCCGCCATGTCCCCCGCCCACACCGCCACCTCCTCCAACTCCCCCTCCGGCACCGCCGCCGCCGCCACCACCACCGCCGCCACCACCTCCGCCACCAGCGAGCAGCGGCCCAGACGTTGCGATCAACAATGCCGGTATGGCGGTTACTGCAAGAAGCTTGGCTACCCTCGTCATGATGATCTCCTCTTCGCCTTCAATTCCGCGGCTCACTCCAGGCAAAACTACGGGGCTCGACGGTGGCTGAAAGTCGAACGCTCGAGCGAATGTTCCTCAGAAAACGTGATCGAATAAGGCGAACAAGCGCGCACGCTGTTTTCTGCGCGGACTGTCACCAGAACGGCACAACTTCCGCCCCGTTAACGCGTGCTCGTGGCGTTGCTCTCCTCTGGCGAGCATTCCGCACAGGCAGCAGCAAGGCGGCGAGAGGTGCCCGCAGGTACCGCGTGATCGTGAGAGGCCGGTGGTCTGTTTTTGGCCCGAAGCCGACCTGCGGTCGCCTCTCCAGAAGGACCGCTTCTGACCCCGCAACGGACATTAGTGGCTTGACGCAGTGCAGATCCATTGATTGTTAGGATTTGCTCTCAGGTGCGATTGGCGGGCGTAAGCGCGAGGCGCACGGATGGAGTTGCCGGCTGCATTGAACCTCGTTGACATGACGGTGGGCCCACATTTGGAGCTCACAAAACCTGGACGACTGCGCCTAAACCGGCTGAGAAAGCTTGGTAGGTCCGTGACGATATTGGCTCATGCAGCGACGCTACTTGTGGCGTTTGCCGCAACTCGCGCATACGCCGCTGACATTGGTTATCTGGCTCCCCCCGGATTCGCTGCAAA
>NZ_JAFCJM010000094.1 GCF_018130955.1 Bradyrhizobium liaoningense | reverse complement strand
GCGACGCGCGCCACCAAATCGCGCCGTAGCTAGCGCGGCTTGGTTGGAAGGCCGAGGGGGCCCGTTACCCCATCTACGATCGTCACGCCGCCTTCTTCGAGGCCCCACGGTGGCGCAGGAAGCGGCCGAGCATGCGCCGCTTGCGCTTGCGCGGGATCAGGTCGACGTCGCTGGCGAGCTTGGCGCCGCCCTTGTGCCGCTTCAGCACGATCTTGCGGCTGTGGAAGGCCTCGAGCTCGGCGCGATGCGCCACGCTGACGATGGTTGCCTTCGGCAATTCGTCCGTGACCATTTGCATCATCTTGTCCTGGCTCTTCTCGTCGAGCGCCGAGGTCGCCTCGTCCAGCACGACGATGTCGGGGCTGTGCAGCAACAGCCGCGCGAAGGCGAGGCGCTGCTTCTCGCCGCCGGACAGCGTCTGGTCCCACGGGCCCTCTTCCTCGATTTTTTCCTTGAGATGATCGAGGCCGACCTTGTGTAAGGCGCCGCCGATCTCGTCCACGGTCCAGTCTTCGGCGGCGCCGGGATAGGCGACCGCGCGGCGCAAGCTGCCTGAGGGTACGTAAGGCCGCTGCGGCAGCATGAAGAGCCGGCGGTCGGGATGGAAATTGACGCTGCCGCCGCCCCATGGCCACAGGCCGGCGATGGCGCGGACCAGCGTGCTCTTGCCGGTGCCGGATTCGCCGGCGACCAGCAGCCGCTCGCCGGGCTCGATAACGACCTCGGTCTCGCCGACCACGGCGGTGCCGTCGTCGAGCGTGACGGAGAGATCCTTCATCTCCAGCATCGCGTCGTTGTCGGTCTCGCCCCGCTGGATGCGGCCGATGCCGTCGCCCTGCTCGGCGCGCTCGAGGCCGTCGAGCGACATCATCAGCGAGGCGATGCGGCGCGCGCAGGCGTTCCAGTCGGCGAGCCGCGGATAATTGTCCACCAGCCAGCCGAACGCGCTCTGCACGATCGTGAAAGCGGAGGCCGCCTGCATCACTTGCCCGAGCGTCATGCTGCCGTCGAGGAATTTGGGCGCACAGAGCAGGAGCGGCACGACGGGCGCAACGAGGCCCGATCCCTGCGATACCAGCGTGGTGCGCATGTGCTGGCCGGCGAGCCGCGCCCATTGCCGCAACACGCTGCTGAAGTTGCGGTCGATGCCGCCGCGCTCCTCCTCCTCGCCGCCGAGCAGCGCGATGCTTTCGCCGTTCTCGCGCACGCGCGTCAGCGTGTAGCGGAAGTCGGCCTCGGCCTGGTTCTTGTCCTCTGACACCTGCGCGAAACGCCGGCCGATCACCATGATCGAGCCCGAGGCGATCGCGGCATAGACGATCGCTGCGATCACGAGGAAGCCGGGAATGGTGAGCGATGTCGCGCCCAGCGTCACCGTGAGTGCGCCGCCGATGGTCCAGAGCACGACGATGAAGGTTGCGGCGGACAGGAACGCCGACGTCACGCCGGCGACGAAGTCGACCGGCGAGTCGGTTGCGATCCGCAAGTCCTCTGCGATCCGGTATTCGGGATTCTTGTGATCGCCGCCGACAAGGTTGAGCTGATAGTAGCGGCCGTTGGAGAGCCAGCGCGTCAGCACGCTGTTGGTGAGCCAGGCGCGCCAGCGCCGCTGGATGCCCATGCGCGCAAACACTTGCGCGACGCCGAGCACGATGCTGCCGATGGCGAGCGGAAAGAACACTGCCGTGAGGTGGAAGACGGTCGCCGCATCGCGCTTTTCGATCGCGTCGAAGATCGCGCGATTCCAGACATTGATGCCGTATTGGAAGCCAACGGTCAGGATGATCAGCACCACGAGGCCGATCGAGAACGGCCACGCCAGCCGGTCGCCGCCTCTGCCCCAGAAGCCGCGCGCGCTGATCCAGAACCGGGTGAGCAGATAATCTTTCCGCGCCTGTTCGGCCTCCTCGGGCGTCAACTCGGCGTCGGATTCGAGAACCTCCGGTGGCGGCGGCGCGATTTCTTCGCCATTCTCACTCACGATCTCAACGATCGGCGACGTCTTGCCCTTCTTGTTGTCCTGCTTGGGGTCTGCGGTCTGGCTCTGCATGGCCCGGCAACGCAAGGGAATTCCGATGGTTCCCTGAAGTTCCGTTGAGCCTATCCGGCGGCTCCGACCTGCCGCAGCCGCGCAGCCTTGTGCAGGAACTGCGAGAGCTGCTCAATCGTGTAGGGCTTTTGCAGCAGCTCAAAGCCGCCGCTGCCCTCCTGCGACACAACCTGGCTGTAGCCGGTGGTGAGAACGATTGGCACCTCGATGCCGCGGTTGCGGATCTCATGCGCGAGGTCGAGTCCGCTCTTGCCCGGCATCACAACGTCGGAGAACACTACGTCGAAGCGATCGGTTTCGCCGGTTAGCTCCGCGAGCGCGTCGTCGGCATTGTCCGACAGCGTCACGCAGTAGCCGAGCTCGGTGAGGCCGTCGGCCGCGAAATTCGCTACCTCGATATTGTCCTCCACCAGCAGCACCGACATGCCGTTGCCGGCAACCGCGGGCGCCGTGTCGGGCGCCTGTCGTCGCGGCAGGATCTCGGCGGGCACGCGCGGCAGATAGAGCGTGAAGGTACTGCCCTTGCCGACCTCGCTCTCCACCGTGACCTCGCCGCCCGACTGCTTGGCAAAGCCAAAGACCTGCGACAGGCCGAGCCCGGTGCCGCGGCCGACCTGCTTGGTGGTGAAGAACGGCTCGAAGATGCGGCCGATCTGGGCAGCCGGGATGCCGACACCGGTGTCGGCGACATCAACCGTGACGAAGCCATGGCTTCCGACCAGATGGGCCAATGTGTCGGGGATGGAGGTCGCCGCCTGGACCGTGAAGGCGATCTTGCCGCGGCCCTGCATGGCATCGCGCGCGTTCACCGCCATGTTGAACAAGGCCGTCTCGAACTGGCCGGCATCGGCGTTGACGAGATACGGCTCCAACGGCAGCCGCATTGCTATGTCGACGCCGGGCCCGAGCAGCGTGGCGAGCATGTCGTGCAGCGACTGCACCCGCGCGCCGACGTCGAACACTTCCGGCTTCAACGTCTGGCGCCGCGCGAAGGCGAGAAGCTGCGAGGTCAGCTTGGCGGCGCGCGCCACCGCGTCAGCGATGGCGTTGATGTAGCGCTGCCGGCGCTCTTCCGACAATTGCGGTCGGTTCAACAGGTCGACGGAGGCGCGGATCACGGTCAGGAGATTGTTGAAGTCGTGCGCGACGCCGCCCGTGAGCTGGCCGAGCGCCTCGAGACGCTGGCCGTGCTTGAGCGCTTCCTCGGCGTCGCGGCGCCTCGCGGCTTCGGCCTGGAGGTGCTGCGTGCGCCGGAGCGCCAGCGCCAGGAACAGGAACAGCAGTGCGGTTGCGGGCACGCCGAAGACCAGATGCTGGCCGATGGTCGCATACCAGCGCGCGCGGATCGCCGACGTTTCCAGGCCCGCGCTGACATAGATCGGATACTCGGCGACGCGCTTGTAGCCGATGCGCCGCTCGATGCCGTCGGATGGCCACGCGACGGTGATCAGCCCGTGGTCCGGGCTCCTGGCGATTTTCTGTCCGACCGGCCCGCCCGGATCGAGCCGGACGTCGCGGTCGAGCCGCGGGAAATGCGCGATCAGGGCGCCGTCGGTCCGGCCGATCGCGAAGAAGCTGCCGGGATCGCGGCCGATCCGCGTGTAGAAGCTCTCGAAATATTCCGGCAGGACGGAGGCCTGGATCACACCGATGAAGCTGCCATCGTCGGAGTCGCGGCGGCGACTGACGCCGAAGAAGCGCGCGCCCTGATAGGGCTGGCGCGGCGTCAGCGGGACGCCGATGAAGGTGCCGACATTGTGGTCGACATGGGCGTTGAAATAGTCGCGGTCGGCAAAGCTCACCTGCGGTACGGGCGAGATGATGCTGTTAACGAGCGGCTTCCCTTGCGCGTCGAACACCCAGGCGGACTTGAGCTGCGGCAGCGAGTCCGAAAGTCGCTTCAGCCGCAGATGCAGCGCAGCCTCGCGCGACCTGATGGCCTCGTCCGGAATGCCGTGCACGACCTCGTTGAGCTCGGCAAGGCTCCGGTCGATGGTCTCGAACACTTTCAGCGCGTGCTCGTGCGCGACGTCGAGCGTGCGCTCGATTTCGCGATCGGCGATCTCATTGGTGGAGGTGTAGGAGATCGCGGAGGCAATCGCGAACAGCGCAATCGGCAGCGCCAGGGATGCCGCCATCATCCACTGCAAGAGTCTTAGCGAATTGCGGTGCGCGCCCTGCACATTCCGCTCCTGTCCCGGAGCGAATCTTACTTGAAATTCCCGGCCGGAAGGAAGCGACTTGTGGCCGGAACCGCCGCAACGCTCCCATCCGCCCGCCGGGGCCGGTCGGTAGCAAATTCTGCCACAATCTATTGCAGGTAGTGGGGTATTTCCAGGCGATTCTCGCCGGGAGCGACCCCTAAAACTTTGCTTAAACCTGCCGCTCGACCATCTTGAGCTTGAGCTCGGCGATGGCTTCCGCCGGGTTGAGGCCCTTCGGGCAGGCCTTTGCGCAGTTCATGATGGTGTGGCAGCGATAGAGGCGGAACGGATCCTCGAGATTGTCGAGCCGTTCGCCTGTGGCCTCGTCGCGGGAGTCCGAGACCCAGCGGTTGGCCTGGAGCAGGGCGGCGGGGCCGAGATAGCGGTCGCTGTTCCACCAATAGCTCGGGCAGGACGTCGAGCAGCAGGCGCACAGGATGCATTCGTAAAGGCCGTCGAGCTTTTCGCGGTCCTCGTGGCTCTGCCGCCATTCCTTCTGCGGTGTCGGCGAGGTCGTCTTCAGCCACGGCTCGACCGAGGCATACTGCGCGTAGAAATTGGTGAGGTCGGGCACCAGGTCCTTGACGACAGGCTGATGCGGCAACGGGTTGATCTTCACCGCGCCGTCCTTCACGTCGTGCATCGAGCGGGTGCAGGCGAGCGTGTTCTGGCCGTCGATGTTCATGGCGCAGGAGCCGCAGACGCCTTCGCGGCAGGAGCGGCGGAAGGTGAGCGTCGGGTCGATGTGGTTCTTGATCCAGATCAGGCCGTCCAGCACCATCGGCCCGCAATCGTGGGTGTCGACGTAATAGGTGTCGACGCTCGGATTCTTGCCGTCGTCCGGATTCCAGCGATAGACGCGGAACTCGCGAAGCTCGGTCGCGCCCGCCGGCTTCGGCCAGGTCTTGCCGCCGGTGATCCTCGAATTCTTCGGAAGTGCGAATTCAACCATTTCGATAAGGCCTTCGCTTTCGCTTAGTACACGCGCGTCGATTTAGTAAACGCGAGCTTTGGGCGGGATATACTGCACGTCGTTGGTCATGGTGTAGTTGTGCACCGGGCGGTACTCGATCGCGACCTTGCCGGCCTCGTCGATCCAGGCGAGCGTGTGCTTCATCCAGTTCTTGTCGTCGCGGTCGGCAAAATCCTCGCGCGCATGTGCGCCGCGGCTTTCGGTGCGGTTGGCGGCCGAGTTCATGGTCACTACCGCCTGCGAGATCAGATTGTCGAACTCCAGCGTCTCGATCAGGTCGGAATTCCACACCAGCGAGCGGTCGGACACGCCGATGTCGGTGATGCCGCCATGGACCTTCTGGATCAGGTTCTGGCCTTCGCTCAGGACGTCGCCGGTGCGGAACACCGCGCAATTGTTCTGCATCACGTGCTGCATGCCCTCGCGCAGTTTCGCGGTCGGCGTGCCGCCGGAAGCGTAACGGTAATGGTCGAGGCGGCCGAGCGCCTTCTCGGCCGAGTCGGCCGGCAGTTCCGGCTGCTTGCCGTTTGCGGTGAGCTTCTCGGCGCAGCGCAGTGCCGCCGCGCGGCCGAACACCACGAGGTCGATCAGCGAGTTGGAGCCGAGGCGATTGGCACCGTGCACGGAAACGCAGGCGGCTTCGCCGAGCGCCATCAGGCCGGGGATGATGGCGTTGTCGTCGCCGTCCTTCTTGGTCAGCACCTCGCCGTGATAGTTCGTGGGGATGCCGCCCATGTTGTAGTGCACGGTCGGCACGATCGGGATCGGCTCGCGCGTCACGTCGACATTGGCGAAGATCTTTGCCGATTCGGAGATGCCCGGCAGCCGTTCCTGGAGCACCTTCGGATCGAGATGGTCGAGATGCAGGAAGATGTGGTCCTTCTTCTTGCCGACGCCGCGGCCCTCGCGGATCTCGATGGTCATCGCGCGCGAGACGACGTCGCGCGAGGCCAGATCCTTCGCAGAAGGTGCGTAGCGCTCCATGAAGCGCTCGCCTTCGGAGTTGACGAGATAGCCGCCTTCGCCGCGCGCACCTTCGGTGACGAGACAGCCCGAGCCGTAGATGCCGGTCGGATGGAATTGCACGAACTCCATGTCCTGCATCGGCAGGCCCGCGCGCAGCACCATGCCGCCGCCGTCGCCGGTGCAGGTGTGCGCCGAGGTGCAGGACGCGTAGGCGCGGCCATAGCCGCCGGTCGCCAGAATCGTGGTCTGGGCGCGGAAGCGGTGCAGCGTGCCGTCATCGAGCTTCAGCGCGATGACGCCGCGGCAGGCGCCCTGGTCGTCCATGATCAGGTCGATGGCAAAGAACTCGATGAAGAACTCGGCAGCATGGCGCAGCGACTGGCCATACATCGTGTGCAGCATCGCGTGGCCGGTGCGGTCGGCCGCGGCACAGGTGCGCTGCGCCTGGCTCTTGCCGAACTCGGTGGTCATGCCGCCGAACGGCCGCTGGTAGATCTTGCCGTCCTCGGTGCGCGAGAACGGAACGCCCCAATGCTCGAGCTCGTAGACGGCTTCCGGCGCGTTGCGCACCATGTATTCGATCGCATCCTGGTCGCCCAGCCAGTCCGACCCCTTGACGGTGTCGTACATGTGCCAGCGCCAGTCGTCCTTGTGCATGTTGCCGAGCGCGGCCGAGATGCCGCCTTGCGCGGCGACGGTGTGCGAGCGGGTCGGGAAGACCTTTGTGATGCAGGCGGTGCGCAGGCCGGCTTCGCTACAGCCGACCACGGCGCGCAGGCCTGCGCCGCCGGCGCCGACTACGACAACGTCATAGGTGTGGTCCTCGATCGGATAGGCTTTCCCGTTCGTCGCGGGACCAGCGCCGTTTCCCTTGCCATTTGCACCGCCGGCCATGGGCTAGACTCCCGATGAAAGTTTGAAGATCGCGTAGGTCGAGGCAAGCGCCACCGCGATCGCGAAGAAGTTGTTCAGCATGACCGAGGCGAGCTTCACCTTCTCATTGTGCACATAGTCTTCGATCACGACCTGCATGCCGATCTTCATGTGCCAGGCGCTCGCGAAGATGAAGAGCAGCAGGATCACCGCAACCGGCAGCGAGCCGAGGATCACTTTGGCTCCGGCCTGGTTGCTGCCGAGCGTCATCATGACGACCACCAGCACGGGCAGGATAAGCAGCGTCATCGCGACGCCGGTCATGCGCTGGCGCCAGAAATCTGACGTGCCGGAATGGGCGGCGCCGAGATTGCGGACGCGGCCGAGCGGAGTGCGCATGCTGCGCTTGGGCGTCTCTGACGCGCTCATCGTCCGCCTCCGATCGCGTAAGCGATGATCCAGATCAGCACGGTGAGCGCGATGCCGCCGATCAGCGCGCCCCAGGTCAGCGCCTCGCGCTCATTGGCCTTGAAGCCGTAGCCGAGGTCCCACACGAAATGCCTGATGCCGCTGAGCATATGATGCATCAGCGCCCAGGTGTAGCCGAACACGATGAGGCGGCCGATGATGCTGCCGGTGAAGGCCTGCACGTAGGAATAGGCCGCGGGGCCCAAGGCGGCCGCAATCAGCCACCACGCCAGGAGAAGCGTCCCGAAATAGAGCGCGACGCCGGTGGCGCGATGGACGATCGACAGCGCCATCGTCAGCGTCCAGCGGTATGTTTGCAGGTGGGGTGAGAGCGGTCGTTCGATCCGTGCGGTCATGGGCGACTTTGATGTTTTGTTGCGGCCCAGCATGGGGCGCGCGGGGATCGCGAAAGGTCGGCCCTATTTACGGAGTCGAATCTATCCGTGCAATCACCAAATCGCCATAAACCGAACCGTTGTTCAGCTCTACAACGATGATGAAACAAGGATCATCAGGGGCTTGGTATACCAGAGCGTCATAGTGGCAGCGTACAATTGAATCATGAACCACTCCTTCTGATGCGTTGCCGCACCGTTTTGAAATGCTTCATGGAACGGCTCTACAGCGCGCCTGCCGCAGACCGTCGGAGCACCGCCGTCCACCCCACTCGCTGGTCGACGAATCGCCGCTCAAATCCGTAGGGCGAGCCTGCCGATCAGGTTTCAGGGGATATGCGACCTTCGCATTCCACCTCAGCCATGCGGTCCGGTACGTCGACCCCGAGGCCGGGATCGCCTAGAGCTTTCGCAGCACAGGCGGGACAACCGTCGCCGCACGCACGGGGCAATCTTTCGCGTGATCGCAGGTCTTCCTCTTCAGGACGTCATCGAACTGGCGCTGCTGCTCATCGGTGTCGGTGCGTTGTCCGGCTTTCTCGCCGGCGTATTCGGTATCGGCGGCGGCGCGATTCTCGTGCCGGTGCTCTACGAATGCTTTCGCGTCGCCGGTGTCCCACTCGAAGTGCGGATGCCGCTCTGCATCGGCACCTCGCTTGCGATCATCATCCCGACATCGATCCGTTCGTTCCAGGCGCACTACAAGCGGGGTGCGGTCGATACCGAGATCCTCAAGGTCTAGTGGTCGCCGATCGTGATCGGTGTCATCGCAGGCAGCGTAGTCGCGCGTTACGCGCCGGAGCGACTGTTCAAGATCGTGTTCGTCGGCGTTGCCTGGTCCGCCGCGGCGCGCCTGATCTTTGCGAGCGACAGTTGGAAGTTCGGCAACGATCTGCCGAAGGGGTTACTCATGCGCGCCTATGGCTTCTGCGTCGGCATTCTCTCGACGCTGATGGGTATCGGCGGCGGATTGTTCTCCAATCTGCTGATGACCTTCTACGGCCGTCCGATCCATCAGGCGGTCGCGACATCATCCGCGCTCGCGGTGCTGATCTCGGTTCCCGGCGCGCTCGGCTATGTCTATGCCGGCTGGCCCGTGGCCGCGCGTTATCCCGCGGTCGCCGCCCTGCAATGGCCGTTCACGCTCGGCTTCGTCTCGCTGATCGGCGCGATTTTGGTGATGCCGATGAGTCTCATCACCGCCCCGCTCGGGGTGAAGGCCGCGCATGCCATGTCGAAGCGCACGCTGGAAACGGCGTTCGGCTGCTATCTCTTCATCGTCGGCAGCCGGTTTGTGATGAGCCTGGCGAGCGGGCTGTAGCGCTCCACCGTCGTCCCGGCGAAGGCGTCAACAAGTCACGCCGTCTTCGCCGCCTTCAACCCCAGCCGCTGCTCGACCGTATCGCGCATCAAGAATTTCTGGATCTTGCCCGTCACGGTCATCGGGAACTCGTCGACGAACTCGACATAGCGCGGGATCTTGTTGTGGGCGATCTGCCCTTCGCAGAAGGCGCGCACCTCGTCTGCCGTGAGCGTCTCGCCGGCGCGGACCCTGATCCAGGCGCAGAGTTCTTCGCCATAGCGCTGGTCGGCAACGCCAAAGATCTGCACGTCCTGGATTTTTGGATGGCGATACAAGAACTCCTCGATCTCGCGCGGATAGAGGTTCTCGCCGCCGCGGATCACCATGTCCTTGATGCGGCCGACGATGTTGCAATAGCCGGCGGCGTCGATGGTGGCGAGATCGCCGGTGTGCATCCAGCCGTTCCTGTCGAGCACGTCGGCGGTCTTCTCCGCCTCGTCCCAATAGCCCAGCATGATGCTGTAGCCGCGGGTGCAGAGCTCGCCGCGTTCGCCGCGCTTGACGATCTTGCCGTCGAGATCGACGATTTTAACCTCGACATGCGGGTGGATGCGCCCGACGGTCGAGACACGGCGTTCGAGGGGATCGTCGACCGCGCTTTGAAAACTCACAGGGCTGGTCTCGGTCATGCCATAGGCGATCGTCACCTCGCGCATGTGCATCTCGGTGTTGACGCGCTTCATGACCTCGATCGGGCAGGGCGCGCCGGCCATAATGCCGGTGCGCAGCGACTTGAGATCGAAGCTCGAAAACTCCGGGTGATCGAGCTCGGCGATGAACATGGTCGGCACGCCGTAGAGCGCGGTGCACTTCTCCTGCTGGATCGTCTTCAGCGTGACCAGTGGGTCGAAGCCTTCGCCGGGATAGACCATGGTCGCCCCCAGCGTCACCGAGGCAAGGTTGCCCATCACCATGCCAAAGCAATGGTAGAGCGGCACCGGGATGCAGATGCGGTCCTGCTCGTTGAGCCGCATGGCGCGGCCGACGAAATAGCCGTTGTTGAGGATATTGTGGTGGGTGAGCGTCACGCCCTTGGGCGAGCCCGTGGTGCCGCTGGTGAACTGGATGTTGACGGGATCGTCGAACTGGAGCGATGCGCCGAGCGCGGCCAACTGCTCGCGGTGCCCCGCGCCGCCCATCGCGGCGACCTCGTCGAAGGCAATCGCGCCGGGCGACGCGGGACCGCCGATCTGGATCACCATGCGCAAATTCGGCAGCTTCGCCGCGCGCAACTGGCCGGGCTTCGCGGCCGCGAGCTCCGGCAGCAGCGTGTTCAGCATCTCCATGTAGTTGCTGGTCTTGAACGCGGTCGCGGTGACGATCGCGGCGCATCCGACCTTGTGTAGCGCGAATTCGAGCTCGCTCAGCCGATAGGCGGGGTTGATCGTCACCAGGATCAGGCCGGCCTTGGCGGCGGCAAACTGGGTCAGCGTCCATTCGGGGCGGTTGAGCGACCAGATGCCGATGCGCTGCCCCCGCTCGAGCCCGAGCGCGAGAAAGCCCGCAGCGAGCGCGTCGACCCGCTCGGCAAATTCCGTCCACGTCCAGCGCACGCCATGACTGGGCGAGACCAGCGCCTCGCGGCTGCCCCAGCGCCGCACCGCCAGATCGAGGCTGCGCCCGATCGTGTCGCCCAGCAGCGGGGTGTCGGAGATGCCGCAAACGTAACTGTCGGCTTTGTCTGCCAAGGTCGTGTCCTCCAGCTCGGTATCTTGTCGTGTTACACGCTCGTCATGGCCGGGCAAAGCCGACCGAAGGACGGCGTCGCTTCCGCGCGCCTATGTCCCGGCCATCCACGTGTTGCCGCACACTAGAAAGAACGTGGATGCCCGGGACAGGCCCGGGCATGACGTGTGGCGGGAGTCTAGGCCGCTCTCTGACCGCTGCCGGCGTCGAGCCCGGCATAGACGCCGCGCTCGAAACCCGCAAAGGCCTGCAGACATTTTGCGTCCGCGAACGGCAAGACCTGCATCAGGATCACGCCGGTGACGTCGCGCGACGGGTCGATCCAGAAATAGGTATTGGCGAGGCCTGCCCAGGCGAGACTGCCGGCGCTGCGGCCTTCCGCAGTCTTGGCGGTGTTGATCATGAAGCTGAGGCCCCACTTCTTCACCTGCTCCGGATAGAGGTCGACGTCATTGGTGTACATCGGCGCGACCGTGATCATCTTGGTCATGGCGAGATCGCCAATGTGATTCTGTCCCATCGAGGCGACGGTCTCTGCCTTCAGCACCTGGTTGCCGTTGCCGCGGCCCTTGTTCAGGATCATCTGCGTGAACTTGATGTAGTCGCCGGCCGTCGAATAGAGGCCGCCGCCACCCATGTGGAATTCCGGATTCTGCTCGAGCTCGAACGGCATCGCGGCAAGCTGGCCGTCCGCGCCGCGTGCATGCACGCCGACGAGGCGCTTGCGCATGTCGTCGGTGATCTTGAAGGCGGTGTCGCTCATGCCGAGCGGCGCGAACATGTGGTCGCGCAGGTAGGCGTCGAGCTTCTTGCCGCTGACGGCCTCGACGGCTTTGCCGACGAAGTCGATGTTGGTGCCGTACTCCCAGCGCGAGCCGGGATCGGACATGATCGGCGTCTTCAGCGCGATGTTCTTGCAGGAAAAGATGTCCGGAGTTCCGGTCTTTTCGAGATATTGCGCGAAGTCGCCGTTCCACACATTGTAGCAGAAGCCGGCGGTGTGGGTCATGAGCTGGCGCAGCGTGATCGGCTTTTTCGCCGGTCGCAGTTTCGGCTCGCCCTTGGCATCAAAACCTTCGAGCACCTGTGGCGCGGCGATATCGGGCAGCACCTTTCCGATCGGATCGTCGAGCGAGAGCTTGCCCTGCTCGACCAATTGCATGGCGCCGGCTGATGTCACCGCCTTCGTCATTGACGCGATCCAGAACACGCTGTCTGTCGTCATCGCCTCGGGCTTGGACAGGTCACGCTTGCCGAATGCGCCTTGATAGATCACGTCCTTGCCGGTGGCGGCGATTGCGACGACACCGGGAAGCTCCTTGGCATCGCTGGACTGACGCAAAAGCTGATCGATCTGAGCTTTGCTCTGCATGCACGTTTCCTCCGGTTTGATTATTGTTGGAAGTGTTCGATCATCCTCCCGCAGGTCGCGCGCGGCAAGCGCGTCAACCGGTCCGTGCCGGTCGCGATGTCGTGACTTGACGGCAGGCCGCGCGAGAACGACGACAGCACAACCGAACTGCAACACCTCTTCGCAATCTGCGGTGGATGACCCCAACTGGGCGTGACCTCGCCTTGTGCCAGGCGATATGTTTCCGGATGCGTTGCCTCTGAAACATATTGTGCTTTAAGGCGTTCAGGACCCGGCCTATCGACCGCCGATACGTAAGATTGATTCAAATATTGACGGCCGTTCATGCCGTGAGGGGATTTTGAGATGATTTCGACCTGGAGCGAATGGAAGCGCTATCCCCGTCCCGGACGGGGCGAGAACCTCGAAGCGCCGATTTCGCCCGGTATTTACGAGGTCCGGATTGCCGGGACCGGCGCACTCTATTCCTTCGGGGCGGTCGACAATCTGGCGCAGTCGTTGGCGCTGCTGCCGGTCGGCTCCAAGTCCTGGTTCGGCCGGCGCGACACCAAAGCTGTGCCCGATCTCGAATACCGGACGTGCGCGACGCATTCGAAGGCGGATGCCAAGGCTGCGGCCGAGCGCATGATCGGCCGGCGCGAGACCTATATGAGCGGCGCAGCGTAAGCCGCGGCTCGCCCCCAAAATAGCTTGAAGCAGCTTTGCGTTGCCGGCGGTGCATTGTGCGCCGGTTGGGCCTATATTCCGGGCCAATCCGAAAAGCCCCTGGGAGTAACGCCATGACCCCGACCGCCGCCGCACGCGCCGCACAATCCGCCTCCTTCCGCGATCGTCTCAAGGACCCGTCGCTGCTGCGCGAGGCCTGCTACATCGACGGCGCCTGGGTCGGCACGCCGTCGCGGCCGGTGACCAACCCGGTGAACGGCACCGAGCTCGCAAAGATCCCGGTCATGAGCACGGCGGAGACGACGCAGGCGGTCGAGGCCGCCGAGCGCGCCTTCCCGGCCTGGGCCAAGCTCACCGCCAAGCAGCGCTCCAACATTTTACGCAAATGGTTCGAGCTGATCGCCGCCAACCGCGAGGACCTGGCGCTGATCCTCACCTCCGAGCAGGGCAAGCCGCTGGCGGAGGCGCTCGGCGAAGTCGATATCGGCGGTGCCTATGTCGAATTCTTCGCGGAGGAAGCCAGGCGCGTCTATGGCGAGACCATTCCGACCCAGCGTCCCGACGCGCGTCTGCTCGCGATCAAGCAACCGATCGGCGTCTGCGGCGCGATCACGCCGTGGAATTTTCCCTGCTCGATGATCACCCGAAAAGTGTCGCCGGCCCTGGCCGCCGGCTGCACCGTGGTGCTGAAGCCTGCCAATGAAACGCCGCTGACCGCGCTCGCGCTGGTGGCGCTCGCCGAGAAGGCCGGCGTGCCCAAGGGCGTGTTCAACATCCTGACCGGCAATTCGTCGGCGATCGGCAAGGTCTTGTGCGAGCATCCTGCCGTGCGCTTCGTCGGCTTCACAGGCTCAACCGAGGTCGGAAAAATCCTCTATCAGCAGGCGTCCGTCGGCGTGAAGAAGCTCGGGCTGGAGCTCGGCGGCAACGCTCCCTTCGTGGTGTTCGACGATGCCGACATCGATGCCGCCGTCGAAGGCGCCATCGTCTCGAAGTACCGCAACATGGGCCAGACCTGCGTCTGCGCCAACCGCATCTACGCCCAGGACAAGATCTACGACGAGTTCGTCGAAAAGCTCTCGAAGAAGGTCGCGGCGATGAAGATCGGCGACGGCACCGAGGCCGGCGTGGTGCAGGGGCCGCTGATCAACATGGAAGCCGTTGACAAGGTCGAGAAGCACATCGCCGACGCGGTGAAGGGCGGCGCAAAAATCGTCACCGGCGGCAAGCGCCATGCGCTCGGCGGCAGTTTTTTCGAGCCGACAGTGCTGGCGAACGTGAAGCCCGACGCGCTGGTTGCGCATGAAGAAACGTTTGGTCCGCTCGCGCCGGTGTTCCGCTTCAAGGACGAAGCCGAAGTGATTTCGATGTGCAACGCCTCGCCGTTCGGCCTCGCGTCGTATTTCTATTCCCGCGATCTCGGCCGCGTCTGGCGCGTCGCGGAGGCGCTGGAGTCGGGCATGGTCGGCGTCAACACCGGCCTGATCACAACCGAAGTCGCGCCGTTCGGCGGCGTGAAGGAATCCGGCCTCGGCCGCGAAGGCTCCCGTCACGGCATGGAAGAATATGTCGAGATCAAATATGTGATGATGGCGGGGGTTTAGTCCTCGCCGCCACCAAACGCTCCGTGCCGCCCTACGCCGGACGCAAACTGCGTCGCGCCGGAGAGTGTTTCGCCTGACGCGATCACATTGAGGCCGCCGCGCATTTCGTTGGCGATGGCGTCCTCTTCGGCAAGGTCCCACTGCCTTAGCGCCGACAGGCGGTCGGCGCGCAGGCAGGTCTGCGGGAAGCGCGCGATCTCCCTGGCAAGCAGGATCGCCTGCGCGCAGGCTTCGCCGCGCGGCACCACGCGGTTCGCTAGCCCCATGCGCTGCGCTTCCGCCGCCCCGACCGGGCGACCGGTGAGGATGAGGTCCATGGCCTGCGAATGGCCGATCAGGCGCGGCAAGCGAATGGTGCCGAGGTCAATCAGCGGCACGCCAAAGCGGCGGCAGAAGATGCCGAAGGTCGCATCCTCCGCGACCACGCGCATGTCGGCGAACAGCGCAAGTTCCATGCCGCCGGCGACCGCATAACCCTCGACCGCGGCGATCACCGGCTTGGACAGCCGCAACCGGCTCGGTCCCATCGGCGCGATCGTGTTGTGCCCGCCGATCTCGCGCATCTTTTCACGATCGCCCTTTGCGACGGCTTTGAGGTCCGCGCCGGCGCAAAAGTGTCCTTGCGTGCCGGTGAACACGGCGACCGAGGCATCCTCATCGGCATCGAAGGCGAGGAACGCGTCATACAGCTTGCGCGCGGTCGCACCGTCGACGGCGTTGCGGCAATGCGGACGGTTGATGGAGATGATGGTGACCGGTCCGTCGCGCTCGACCAGCACGGCATCGGCTTCGGACATGATGCTCCTCCCTGGTGTTGTTTGCAGGGAGTTTTGCACCGGTGCGCCGCATGGGCAATGCTTCACACGCACGGTGTCGTCCTGGCGAACGCCAGGACCCATTACCCCAGGGAGGAGTTTGGCGAAGACTGGCCGACCGGTACTGGCACGACACGCGATGGATAGATTCCGCGGTATGGGTCCTGGCGTTCGCCAGGACGACAGCGGAGGGAGAGGCTAGATCTTCAGTTCCGACCCTGTCACTCGCCGATACGCTTCCAGATACCGCTTGCTGGTGGCGTCCACCACGCTTGCCGGCAGCGGCGGGGGCGGGGCGTCGCCGTTCCAGCGGCCGGCGCGGCGCTCGGCGTCCAAATAATCGCGCAGGGGCTGCTTGTCGAAACTCGCCTGCGGTTGGCCGGGCTTGTAGGCGTCGACAGCCCAGAAGCGCGAACTATCCGGCGTCATCACCTCGTCGATCAGGATGATGCGGCCGTCGTTGTCGCGGCCGAATTCGAATTTTGTGTCGGCGATGATGATGCCCTGCTCACGCGCGAGCTCCTCGCCGAGCGTGTAGATCGCGCGCGTCATGCTCTCCAGCGTATAGGCCGTCTCCTCGCCGACCACCTCGCGCATCCGCGCGATCGTGATGTTATCGTCATGGCCGGTCTCGGCCTTGGTCGCCGGGCTGAAGATCGCAGGGTTCAGCTTTTCGCTCTCGACCAGGCCTGCGGGGAGTTTTTCGCCGGCAAGCGTACCGCTCGCGGCATATTCCTTCCAGGCCGAGCCGGAGAGATAGCCGCGGATGACGCATTCGATCGGAAACACGGTGGTGCGCTTGCAGAGCATGGCGCGGCCGAGGATGTCGGCGCGGTGGGCCTTCAGCACCGGCACAGATGCGATGATCTCGTCGGTGTTGGCGCTGATGACGTGATGCGGTACTACGCCTTCGAGCTTGCCAAACCAGAACGCGCTGATCTGCGTCAGCACCGCGCCCTTCATCGGAATGGTCTCGCCCATCACCACATCGAAGGCGCTGATGCGGTCGGTCGTGACGAGCAGCAGGCGGTCGTCGTCGACGGCGTAGATATCGCGCACCTTGCCGCGGCCGATCTTGGTCAGCGGCAGGTCGCTTGAGAGCATGGTGGTCATCGCAGGAGCCTTCAGGCGAGGGGATCGTCGCGCGCTCAGGGGCGCGACGACCGGGATACCCTATTCCGGCAGCGGAATGAACTCATGTTCCTGCGGAACTGCGGCAAAGCGGCCGGTTTTCCAGTCCTGCTTGGCCTGCTCGATCCGCTCCTTGCTGGAGGACACGAAATTCCACCAGATGTGGCGCGGGCCTTCCAGCGCGTCGCCGCCCAGAAACATCATCCGCGTCGGCCTCACGGCCTTCACGGTGATGCGGTCGCCGGGGCGGAAGATCAGGAGCCGCGGCCCTTCATAGCGCTCGTTGGCGATCTCGACCTCGCCGTCGACGACATAGATCGCGCGCTCCTCGTGGTCGGCGTCGAGCGGCACGCTCGCGCCCTGGGCCGCCGTCACCTCGGTGTAGAACCACGGCGAGACCATCGAGACCGGCGAGGCGATGCCGAACGACGAGCCCGCGATCACCCGCGCGGTGAAATCGCGCTCGGAGATCATCGGCAGATCGCCCGCGGCATAATGCTGGAACGACGGCGCGATCTCCTCGGAGCCGGCCGGCAGCGCGATCCAGCTTTGCAGGCCCAGCATCTTCTGGCCCGAGGTGCGCTGCGCATCCGGCGTGCGCTCGGAATGCGCGATGCCGCGCCCCGCCGTCATCAGGTTCATCGCGCCGGGCGCGATCTCCTGGATGTTGCCTTCGCTGTCGCGGTGCATGATCGCGCCGTCGAAGAGATAGGTGACGGTGGCAAGGCCGATATGCGGGTGTGGCCGCACGTCCATCCCCTTGCCGGAGACGAACTGCACCGGGCCGAAATGATCGAAGAAGATGAAGGGGCCGACCATCTGCCGCTTGCCATGCGGCAGCGCGCGTCGCACCTCAAAGCCGTCGCCGAGGTCGCGGGTGCGCGGCACGATGACGAGGTCAAGCGCGTCGCAGGATTTGGGATCGCCGAGCACGGGATCGTTATCGGGCATCCAGCTCATGGAAAACTCCTTCTTGTTTGTTGCTATGATCGTAGCAGAACAATCTTGGGAACGGGAGGAGACCGATGATCCCACCGCTGAAGCCCGGAGCACGGCTGCTGGAGGTTTCCGGACCGCGCATCGCGACGGACCGCCTGATCCTGCGGCCATGGCAGGCGCGCGACGTCGCGGCGAATACGGCGATGTTGTCCGATCCCGATACGGCGCGCTTCATCACGCCCGATCGCAAACCGGTCACCAACGAGACCAATGGCTGGCGCAACGCCGCCATTATCATGGGACATTGGGCGCTGCACGGTTTTGGCATGTTCGCGGTCGAAGACAAATCGTCCGGCCGGTATGTCGGCCGCGTCGGGCCCTGGTGTCCGCCGGGATGGCCCGGCTTCGAGGTCGGCTGGGGAATTGCGAGGGAGTTTCGCGGGCGCGGCTATGCGGTCGAGGCGGCGCGTGCGGCGATCGACTGGACGTTCGCCACCTTCGACCTCGATCGCATCGTTCATTGCATCGTCCCGCATAATGCCGCCTCGCAAGCCGTGGCGCGGCGGCTGGGAGCCGCAATCGACGGCGAGGCCGAGATGAGCGGCGAGAAGGTCGATCTCTGGGTCACTAGGCGGGCGGGGTGGCGGCCGGGATGATGCTTGAAAAAGCGGACACTAGGAACGATGCTCGTGAGGCCGTTCGGATCTTGTGGATCGCGTCGCCTGATGACTTTTGCCGCCCTCGAACTCGCTTTCCGTGCCAGCGCTATCGCGCTGCTGCTGGTGCTGGCGGTATCGCTGTTCACGGACTTCCGGAGCGTGCTCGCCGGCCGGCTCGGCGCCGCCTTTGCGCTGGGGTCGGCCGCGCATGCCGCGAGCTATTCGGTCGGCACGTCGTCGCTGGTCCCGATCTGGCATGCGCCGCTGATCGCGCTGTCGACCGGCAACATTGTGGTGTTCTGGCTGTTCACGCGTGCGCTCTTCGATGACGATTTTAGCCTGCGCTGGTGGCACGGATTGATCTGGGGGCTGGTGACCGCCTTCAGCTTTATCGGCTGCGTCTGGATCGCGCCGGGCGGCAACGTGCGGTTCTCGGTCACGGTCGTCAATCTGATCGTGCTCGGCTTCATCGCGCTCGCGGTGGCGCAGACGATCACCTCATGGTCGGCCGATCTGGTCGAGCGGCGCCGCCGCGTGCGGGTTTTCATCGTCTGCGCCGCCGCGCTCTATGGCGGGTTGAACGCGCTGCTCCAGATTTTTGTTGCCGGGGGCGACGTCGGCGATATCGCCAACACCGTCAATGCCGGCCTGCTCGCCTGCGTCGTTGCGGCGATTGCCTATGCGATGATGCGCGTCGATGGTGCCGATCTGTTTCCTGCAGCGGCGGCCGCGCCGGCAGTTTTGGTTCAACCCGCGGCGACTGAGGAATCCGCTGATCAAAAGCTGATCGACGCCCTGATGCGGCTGATGGCAGACGAGCGGATCTATCGCCAGGAGAACATCACCATCGGCACGCTGGCGACCCGGCTCAAAATCCCCGAATACCGTTTGCGCCGGCTCATCAACCAGCGGCTCGGCTATCGCAACTTCAACGTCTTCCTGAACAACCACCGGATCGAGGAGGCCAAGGCCGCGCTCGCCGATCCCGCCCAGGCCGAGGTGCCCGTCATCACCATTGCGATGGATGCCGGCTTCCAGTCGCTCGGGCCGTTCAACCGCGCCTTCAAGGCCGTGACCGGCGTGACGCCGACCGAATACAGGCGCCTCAAGGTCAACGCGGCCTGATTCTTATATCTTTGGAATCGTTGCGTAATTTTGGAATCGGCGAGGCCGTCGGAGCTTTCGCCCAGGCCCGTTTTCAAATCCGGCGAGCGGCCTGAGGCCCGATTCGGCTTGATCGGCGGCGAACGCAGCAAAGCCGGAGAAAGCCTGTGACCCGCCGCCGCAAGATCATCCTCCTCACCACGACCATTGCCTTTGCCGGCCTCGCGCTGGGCGCCGCCCGCGCCCGCGACGTGCCGAAGGTCGCGACCGGTTTTGTCGCCGACGTCCTTTGTTCCGAGACGTTTGTCTCCGGCCTCGATCCCAGGCGCACGTTCGTCGAGACCACCGACGCCATGCCGGGCGCGGGGCTCATCACCTGGGCGATGGACTACCGGGTCGACCGCGCGCAAGGATGTGACGGTGACGCTGTTTGGCCTGGGGCGCAGCCACGCGGTCTATCGCGAGGGCCTCGGCTGCACACTCGAGCATGGCGAGCCGCTTACCGAAGTCGGGCTGCCGTCCGACGACAGGCAGCCCGCACTGCTGCCTGAGATTGCCGGACCCGCGATCGTGGCGCCGCAAAGCCCGCACCTCGTCGCGGCGCTCGACCGCGCCTTCACCGAGCCGGCTTCGCCGCCATACCGGCGCACCCGCGCGGTCGTCGTGATGAAGGACGGCCGCATCGTCGCCGAACGCTACGCTGACGGTGTCGGCATCGACACGCCGCTGCTCGGTTTCTCCGCGACCAAGTCGGTCATCTCGGCCTTGATCGGCGTGCTCGTGCGCCAAGGCAAGTTGAAGCTCGACCGACCTGCGCCGGTGGCCGCCTGGCGAGATCCTGACGATCCGCGCCACGCCATCACCGTCGACCAGCTTTTGCGCCACACAGCGGGCCTTGCGCTCGGCAGCTCGTTGCAGGCGTCGCTCGGCTCGGCCTTCGAGCCGGTCAATCGCATGAAGTTCATGGAACAGGACATGGCGGCCTATGCCGCGAGCATTCCGCTTGAAACGGCGCCGGGCGCCGCGTGGAATTATCACGACGGCAACACCATTTTGCTGGCCCACGTCCTGCGCCAGGCGGTCGGTGGAAGTCCTGCCGATGTTCTTCGCTTTGCCCGGCGCGAATTGTTCGCCCCGCTCGGCATGCGCCATGTCACGCTCCAGCTCGATGGCGCCGGGACTGTCGAGGGCTCCAGCGAGATGCTCGCCTCGGCGCGCGACTGGGCGCGTTTTGGCCAGCTCTATCTCAATGACGGCATGGCTGGCGGCAAGCGCATCTTGCCCGAGGGCTGGGTGAACTACGCGTCGTCGCCGACGCCAGGCGGCTGGGTCGGAATCGGCGCCGGATTCTGGACCAATCGCGGTGACTCATTTGGTGCCAACTACCGCATCGAGCACGGCTGGCCGCGCGATGCGTTCTTCGCAAAAGGCACGATCGGGCAATATGTCATCGCGATCCCGTCCGAACGTCTGGTGATCGCGCGCCTCGGCCGCTCGCCGAACTGGCCGCCGGAGGTCGACGGCGTGTTCGATCTCGTTCGCGACGTGGTTGCGGCGACGCGCGACAAGGCAAAGCTGGCGGGCGGGAATTGAGGTCTCTCTTCCCTTCTCCCCTTGTGGGAGAAGGTGGCGCGAAGCGCCGGATGAGGGGTTGTCTCCCCGAATAGAACTGCAAGAGGATCATTCGCGGAGACAACCCCTCACCCGGCTTCGCTTTGCGAAGCCACCCTCTCCCACAAGGGGCTAGGGGATTCCCGGATTTTGTTCTTGGGTGGCAAGAGCATAGCCCTCGAGCGTGGCGGCGAGGCGGCTCCAGC
>NZ_JAFCJM010000093.1 GCF_018130955.1 Bradyrhizobium liaoningense | reverse complement strand
CTCGCACGGCAGCCTGCACGCCAAACCACCGATCAGCCGCCTCGCCCTCCCGGAGAACGACCTCTTGAGATTCCACAGTTAGCCGACCACATGTGCGGTGCTTCAACGAGCGAAGGTGGAAGGCGTAACCCACCATGCCACGGGTGAGAGAAGCGGTGGGTTACGCCTTCGGCTAACCCACCCTACGAAGCCTGCTACATTCCGAGGCCGGCCCGCAGAGCGGACACACGCAGATGGGGCGACATCAGCGCGAATGATCCGTTGCCGTCATTCCCCGGAGTGCGGGGTCATGCGCCCGAGCCATGCGGTGAGCCTTGATCTTTCCCGGACCATGCCATCCTGATCGAAGTGGTGAACGCAAAAATGCGCCCATGAATCTTCGAACGCCATCTCCACATCTCCCGTGACGGAGGTCGTACCTAGTCCGATCTCTGCGTAGGTAAACTCGAAACTGCCACTGGGACGCGCCAGCGCAATGTGGAATGGTTGACCGGTAAACTCATTGATCATCGGCCTGCCGATGCTCCGCATGAGGCCGGGTATCTCTACCCTGGCATTCCTGAGCTCCAAGTCCGCTTCGAGATGAATCGGCAGGAACAATGTCTCGCAGGAGACCGAGCATGTAGACGCGAATACGGAGAAGAGATTGCTCAACGGTGAGCATGCCTTACCCGAAATGATCGTCTCAAGCGCGATCCGTTGAGCCTCATCCGCACGCTCGTCGATGACGATCTGGCGCCGGCCGTTTCCGTCCTTGATTTCGCCGGGCCACTTGTACAGTCCCGCCCAGTTCAGGCCTGCGATCGGCGTATCGTCGAAATGGCCTTCAACGATGGTGCCGACAAAGGCCGACTGACAATAGCCGTGGGTGCTCGGCAAGTTGAACTGGCAACCGCAATTCATAGCGCAATTGCAGTTATCGTAAGTCTCGCTCTTGAATAGCCATTGATGAGCCATCCTGCGATCCTTCCCTAACTCGTGACGCTACTCTTTGAGAGCGCAGCTCCTCACGATGGGCCCTTCAATGTCGCCATTGCGGTTGCTTCACCCGCTCGCATAAGCCGGCTCCAACCGACCACGTCTGCGGCCAAAATGGCGGCAGATCAATACGACGCGCCCGCTTCGCTCACAGGGCGCGCTCACTTCGGATGTGCAAGGACTGAAACGTAGCAGCGTACACATCTGACTTCAATCGAGGACGCTCCGACTTCCGGTCATCGTCCTTTCCGGACCTGAAGCTACTGCTGTGACAAAGGCTACTAGCTGTCCTCGATCCGTCGGGCAGACGTGGCGTACCGTGCGCCGCATTTTGCGGGCCGCCACTGCGAGCTTTTGTTGCGTTGTCAGCGACGCCGACAGTCGCTACCTTCAGATCGTCAGCAGCCGCATCGAAGCGGCGAATGGCAACTCGATCAATCACGAGTGATGCCCGCCTTTTCGAAGGACAGGAGCAATGGTTGAAGTCCCCTCGACCCGCTACGTCAAGAGCGATGACGTATATATCGCCTATCAGGTCGTGGGCGACGGGCCGCTCGATCTGACGTTCGTGCCGGGCTTTGTGTCCAATGTCGAGGCCATGTGGCAATCGTCGCATCGAAGCCGATTTTTTCGCCGGCTCGCGTCATTCTGCCGCGTCATCCTGTTTGACAAGCGTGGCACCGGAATGTCCGACCGCGGCTCTCAGATCTTTACTCTCGAACAGCGCATGCATGATGTGCAGGCCGTCTTGAACGAAGTCGGCTCCGATCGCGCAGCCCTGTTCGGCATTTCCGAGGGCGGGCCGATGTCCTTGCTGTACGCCGCCACCTATCCCGAACGAACCTCGGCACTGGTTCTGTACGGCTGCTACGCCAAGCGTTCCTGGTCACCCGATTATCCGTTCGGCTGGAAGGACGAACAGTGGACGCGCGTTCTCGACAATTTCAGGCATCATTGGGGGACCCCGCAAGGCGTCAGCGCCACGATGTGGGCCCCCAGCATCGCCGGTGATGCCCATGCCCAGGAGGATATGGCTGCGTATTTCAGGGCATCGGCAAGTCCGGGCGCAGCAGTCGCGATCATGAACATGAACCGCGAGATCGACGTACGCCACATCCTGCCCGCGACGCGTGTACCAACGCTCATCCTCCATCGCACCGCAGAGCACGTTCTCGACGTCGAGCATGCGCGCTACATGGCCCGGCACATCCCCGGCGCCAAGCTGGTCGAACTTCCAGGCGAGGACCACGTCCCCTGGTTCGGCGATCAGGATGCAATTCTCGACGAGGTCGAGCAGTTCCTGACCGGGAGGCGGCCTGCCCATGACCCGGAACGGGTGCTCGCGACCGTGCTGTTTGCGGATATTGCAGGTTCGACCGCCCGAGCGGCGATGCTTGGCGACAAATCCTGGCGGGAGTTGCTCGAGGCGTTCTATGCCCGGGTGCATGAAATCCTGCTTCAATATCGGGGCCGTGAAATCAGCACATCTGGTGACGGCTTCCTCGCCACCTTCGACGGGCCGGCGCGGGCGGTGCGCTGTGCCAGCGCCATCCGCGACCGCGTACGCGCGCTCGATCTCGAGGTCCGGTGCGGCCTTCATACCGGCGAATGCGAGCTCGTCGGCAACGACATTGCCGGAATCGCCGTGCATACCGGCGCGCGCGTCGCGGCCATCGCCGCGCCGGGTGAGGTGCTGGTCTCGCAGACGGTACGCGATCTCGTGGCGGGCTCCGGGCTGGTTTTGGAGGAATACGGCACCTACACGCTCAAGGGAGTGCCAAATGAGTGGCGCTTGTTCCGGGCAGCGGCCTGAAACAGCTACCGGAACGAACTCCAACCGGATGGGCGTTTGGCCGCAGCAATGCGAAGCCGTTCACATTCAACGCGGCGTCTCTCATGCTATGATTGCCATTGCAGGCAAATGGGGCAAGCAGGTGCTGCACCGCGAGCCAAAGCTGCATCTCGCCCCGTATCAGTGCCGGAGGTAGATCATGCATGCCGCATCAACTGGATGGCAGCCCGCCTCGACAGCTCCGTCTGACGGCGATCTCGAAATCTGCACATTGGACTTTGATGGCATCGTCCATGCGGTTCCGTTTCCTTGCCACAAGGATGGGGCCAGCTGGGTCGACCGTCGCGGTGAGGCGCTCGCCAACATTCAGCCGACGCATTGGCGCAAATGGACCGACTCGCACTGAGTCCATCGACAGAAATCGTAAGGTGGGTTGGCCCGCGGCTGCGCGAAGCACAGCCGCGGGACTCCCTGCGAAATCCCTCATCCGCGCTGATGACCTCGCGGGCATGCATCACTAGACTGCTTGTCGGTTGCGACGACTGACAGGCGTCGCTGTGCTGCAACGGCCCATGCGAGGAGACCACCTTGTGACAATGCTCGTCGAGCGTCTCGACTTGCCTGCCGCGCTGTCGCGCGCGCGCAGCCAGCGCGAGACCGAAACCGTAGAGTTCGCGCAGGCCGCACTGGCGTCCGCCAAGCAGGAGGGCCTGCAACTGGCCGTGCGGGCGCGCTATGTCGCGCTCACAATCATCGCCTGCCTGCTGCCGGCCATCAACCCGGCATGGGAGCAGCTCTACTACGTGGCGCTGCTCGGCCTGTTCGCATTGATCGGCTGGGCGCAGGTCAGGGTTGGACGGGTCGGCGTGTCGCGGCCGGAGCTGGCGCTCATATTCTGCGACCTGGCACTGCTGACTTTCATCCTCGTCGTTCCGAATCCCTTCGGCACCGCGCACTGGCCGGTCGCGATGCAGTACCGTTTCGGCAACTTCATCTACTTCTTCGTACTGCTCTCGGGCACCACGCTGGCTTATTCCTGGCGCACCGTGGTTGCGATGGGAACATGGACCGCCGGACTCTGGATGATCGGCGTGGCCTGGGTGTGGTGGCAGCCCGATCGCGATCCCGCGCTGACCGCCCGTATCGCCGCCGCAGTGGGCAACGATCACCGGCTGCTCGCGCTGATCTCGCCCAGTGAGATCGGATTCGGCCTCCGCATCCAGGAAATCGTCGTCTTCATGATCGTCGCCGTGACGCTGGCGCTCGCGGTCCGCCGCAGCAACGATCTTTTGATCCGGCATGCCGCGGTGGAACGCGAACGCGGCAATCTTGCACGCTACTTCTCACCCAACGTCGTGACGGAATTGTCGAAGCACGACGAGCCGCTGAAGCAGGTGCGCACGCAAGACGTCGCGGTGCTGTTCGTGGACATCGTCGGCTTCACGGCCTTTGCCGATGCACGCACGCCGGAGGAAGTGGTGCGGACATTGCGCCAATTCCACGGATTGATGGAGCAGGAGGTTTTCCGTCACGACGGCACGCTGGACAAGTATCTCGGTGACGGATTGATGGCGACGTTCGGCACGCCCTTCGCCGGCGCGCGCGATGCCAGCAACGCGTTGCGCTGTGCCCAGGCCATGATCGCGGCGGCGGACCGGTGGAACGAGCAGCGAAGAGCGTCCGGTGAGCCGCCGATGCGCGTCAGCTTTGGCGTGCATTACGGGCCGGTGGTGCTCGGCGACATCGGGCACACCTGTCTGGAATTTGCCGTGATCGGCGCGACCGTCAACGCCGCGAGCCGCCTCGAGGCGTTGACGCGCACGCTCGACTGCGCGCTGGTGGCAAGCAACGATCTCGTCAGCCGCGCCAGGGCCGAACTCGGCGGCGCAGCCGAAACATTTCAGCCATTGATCGCCCTGGATCCGCAAGCCATCCGTGGGCTCGAGCGGCCGATCGCGATCTGGACCCAGGCGCGCGCGGCGTAGTAAGGCCGATCAAGCTCAATCGCCGTCGCATCACGCGCCAAACACAAAAGCCCGGCCATCTGGCCGGGCTTTTGATCTCGTCTCGTGCGAACCGCTTACGCGGCCTCATCCGCGACCGTGGTGTCGTCGCCATCCGTATCGTCGGCATCGCCCTCGGCGTCCGCATCGGCTTCGCCTTCGGCGGCTTCGGCCTTGGCGGCGCGGCGCGGGCTCTTGGCGAGCTGGGCTTCGATCTCCTTGACCGCTTCGGTCTCGGTCGAGTGCTGCACCACCGCGATCTCGCGGGACAGCCGATCGAGCGCCGCTTCATAGAGCTGGCGTTCAGAGTAGGACTGCTCGGGCTGCGATTCGGAGCGATAGAGGTCGCGCACGACTTCCGCGATCGCGACGATGTCGCCCGAATTGATCTTGGCTTCGTATTCCTGGGCACGGCGCGACCACATGGTGCGCTTGACGCGGGCGCGGCCCTTCAGGGTCTCCAGCGCCTTCTTGACCAGCGCAGGTTCCGACAGCTTGCGCATGCCGACATTGGCGACCTTGGCGGTCGGAACGCGCAGCGTCATCTTGTCCTTGATGAAGTTGATGACGAAGAGTTCCAGCTTGGCGCCGGCGATCTCCTGCTCCTCGATGGCCAGGATTTGGCCGACGCCGTGAGCGGGATAGACCACGAATTCATTGGCCTTGAACCCCTGGCGCTGGGTCACGACCTTCTTCTCTTCCACCTTCGGAGCGGCGGCGGCCGGCTTCACGGCGGGCTTGGCAGCGGCAACGGGCGCCTTGGCGGCCGGAGCCTTGGCAACCGGGGCCTTGGCGGCGGGCGCAGCAACAGGGGCTTTCGAAGCAGGCTTCACAGCGGCCTTCGCAGCAGCAGGCTTAGAAACGGTCGCCTTCGCGGCCGGTTTGGCAGTCTTGTTAGGCATTGCGCTTCTTTTGTTCTTTGAGGACTTTGCGGCCGTGGCCTTGGTGGCGGCACGGCCCTTGGATGCGCTACGGCGGACCGCGGCGGCTTTTTTAGCTTCCTTATGGGAAGCCTTAGCAGAAGTACTCTTTTTACGCGTTTTCTGTGACACAGCCTGCGCGCGGAAACTGCCACGCCCCTGTTCGACATTAGGTTTCACGGGAACCCAGAGGGGCCAACGGGGCTGACGGGGTTCTGCTTAATGTGCCCAATATAGCACATTTCCCGCAAAAATCAATGATTTAGGGGTCTTCAGGCCTGGTTTTCGGCGCTTTCGGCGCTTTTAGGGTTAAGTTTGGGCGCGGATCAGTCGCCTGAGCCGGGGTTCGGAGAAAAATATTTCTCGAACTTGCCCTCCATCCCGTCGAACTCCTTGGCGTCTTCGGGTGATTCTTTCTTCTGGGTGATGTTCGGCCAGCTCTTGGCGTATTCGGCGTTCACTTCCAGCCACTTTTCGAGCCCCGGCTCGGTGTCCGGCTTGATGGCGTCGGCCGGGCATTCCGGTTCGCACACGCCGCAGTCGATGCATTCGTCAGGATGGATGACCAACATGTTGTCACCCTCATAGAAGCAGTCGACCGGGCAGACCTCGACGCAGTCGGTGTACTTGCACTTGATGCAGTTTTCAGTGACGACGTAAGTCATCCAACGCTCCGAAAAGCTCTTTTAGAAGTCGCGGCTTGCCTAGCGCGGATAGACCAGCGCCGCAAGCTCGGGAACGTACCATCATGGCTGGTTTCCGCGTTTGACCAGCCAAGAAATGAACGTAAGGCGCAATTAATTACGAATTGCGCGTCTGCAACTCTTCATAGAGCACGCGCGCCGCGCTGGCATCGCCGCGCCGCTCGGAGAAGCCGATCACCTTCATCACCCGCACGGCGCGATCGAGCGCGATGGTGAGCACGTCGCCGATCTTGATCGCATGCCCGGGCGAGGTCTCGCGCACGCCGTTGACCCGCACATGGCCTTTCTCGACCAGCTCGGCAGCCGACGTGCGCGCCTTCACCACCCGCGCATGCCACAGCCATTTGTCGAGACGCTGGCGCTCGGTCGTCGTGGGAGGTTACTCCTTCCGACCCGCGAGCTGTTCTTTCAGCGCGGCTAGCTTTGCGAAGGGCGAATTCGGATCGATCGGACGGTCGCGCTCGCGCGGGGACGCGCTCGAGGCGTAGGGACGAAGCGACGGACCGGACTCGCGATCGCGCCGGTCGCGGCCCTTGTCGCGGTCGCGGCCACGATGCTCGCGGCCCTTGTCGCGCTCACCACCGCCGCCGAACTTGCCCTTGTTGCGATCGCGATCCTTGTCGCGGTCCTTGCCTTCGAAGCGGCGATTCTTGTCGTCGCGTTGTTCGCGACGCTCGCCGCCGCCTTCGCCCTGCTGACGGTCTTTGCGGAAATCCTTACGTGGTCCGCCATGGCGATGACGCTCATGGCGCTTCTCGCCATCGGCGGCCTGCGCGGCTTCGCCTTCCGCAGGCGCGGCGGCAGCAGCCTCTGTGCCAGCCTGCGGACGCGGCTGATGATGATGGCGCTGGTGGCGATGCCGCTCGTGGCGCGGCTTGCGATCCTCGTGACGGCCGCCGGGACGCCAGACCTCGACGAGTTGCGGCTCGGCGATTGCTGCTTCCGCGGTGGCCTCGACGGGCGCAGCCGCATCGGGTGATGCGGCAGCTTCCGTCGCCGCAGTGACCGCGGGCGAATCTTCAGTGGAGGCTTCAGCGGGCGCAGCCTCCTCAGCCGGCGGTGCGATGCCGGGGGCGTCCTCGGGCGTGACGGGGGCGTCTGGCGAGGCCTCGAGCGCGGGTTCCTCGTGGGGCTCCGCGTCCTGCTCCATGCCCGGCGCGTCTTCGACGGTGACGGGCTCGGCCGCCGCCTCGACGGGCGCACCATTGTCTTCGGCCGGCAATCCGGCCACGGCTTCGGCGGCGGTCTCGGTCGAAGTCTCCGCGCTGGCTTCGACGGGCGGCGTTTCCGCCGAAACGGTCTCCGTCACGTCAGGCTTCGGCGGCAACGGGGCGCGCTTCTCCATGCGATAGCCAAGCGCGCGCAAGACCGAGGCAAAATCTTCGCCGGCGGAACCCGTGAGGGAGGTCATCGCCTGCGTCACCACAAAGCCGCGGCCATCGAACGCGCCGGCGGGCTTTTCGCCGGGCGAGGTCTCGCGCCAGGCCAGCGCCGGGCGGATCAGATCCGCGAGCCGCTCCAGAATGTCGACGCGCACCGCGCGCTCGCCGGCCTGCTTGTAGCCGAGCACGCGATAGGCATCGCGCGGCAGGGTCTTGTCGACCGGGAACGAGGTGCGGCCCGAGCTTGCCAGATGCTGCGCGCCGGACAGCGCGGAGAGATCGACATTGTCGTGCTTCAGCGCCCAGAGCAGGGCTGCGAGCGCGCGCGCGGCAGGCTTCAGGAGCTGCGGGAAGTAGATGTGATAGGCGCCAAAGCGCACGCCGTATTTGCGCAGCGTCGCGCGCGAGGCCTGGTCGAGATCCTTCAGCTCGCTCGCGATCTTCTGCCGCTCCAGGACGCCGAGCGCCTCGACGAGCTGGTAGGCGATGCCGCGCGCAATGCCGGTGACGTCCTCGGCCTTGGAGAGCTCGAACATCGGTCCGAGCAGCTTTTCGATATGCGTCTTGAGCCAGAGATCGAGCCGCGCCTGCACTTTTTCGCGCGGCGCTCCCGTCAGCCGCTCGTCGGAGATGATGCGGATGCGCGGATGCAGCGCCTCCTCTGCGGCCGTCAGCCGCGCCACGGCATCGCCGGTCCAACGGATGGTGCCGTCGGAGGTGAGCACGAACTGCTCGTCGGCGCCGCCGCCCAGCTTTTCGGCACGCGCATTGATCTCGCCGGCAAGCACGGCTTGTGCTGCAGCCTGCAAGGCTTTCGCATCCGAGCCGGCTTCGGCGGCATCAGGCGCAAAGGTAAATCCATCAAGACGGCCGATGACGTGGCCTTCGACGATGACTTCGCCGGTCTTGCCGATTTCAGTATTCAAGCTCGTGTTCTCCCGCAGGCGGCGCATCAATACACTGGTACGACGATCAACGAAACGCTCTGTCAACCGTTCATGGAGCGCATCCGATAATTTATTTTCCAGCTCCCGCGTAATCCCCTGCCAGTGTTCGGGGTCCGCGAGCCAGTCCGGCCGGTTGGCCACGAAGGTCCAGGTGCGGATCTGCGCGATCCGGCCCGACAGCGTGTCGATGTCGCCATCGGTGCGGTCGGCCTGGTCGACCTGGGCGGCAAACCAGGCATCGGGAATGCGGCCCTTTTGCATCAAAAAGCCGTACAGCGTGGTGACGAGTTCGGCATGGGCCGCCGGCGACAGTTTTCGGTAATCGGGGACCTGGCAGGCCTCCCACAGCCGTTCCACAGCCGCCTTGCCATGCGCCATGTCGCGCACCTCGCCGTCGCGGGCGGCGTGATCGAGCACGCGCATGTCCTCGGCGATCGGCGCGCGCGTCAACGCCTCGTGCCCGGGGGCGAGGTTCAGCGATACCTGCAGCGCGCCCAGCGAGGCGAAATCGAGTTTTGAATTCCGCCATTGCAGCACCTTCACGGTGTCGAAGGTGTGGTTCTGGAGCGCATTCACGAGCTCGGGCTCGAACGGCGCGCAGCGGCCCGTGGTGCCGAATGTACCGTTGCGCGTGGCGCGCCCCGCGCGGCCCGCGATCTGCGCGAACTCGGCCGGAGTCAGGCGTCGGAACTGGTAGCCGTCGAACTTGCGATCGGAGGCAAAGGCGACGTGGTCGACGTCGAGATTGAGGCCCATGCCGACGGCATCGGTGGCGACGAGATAATCGACGTCGCCGTTCTGGAACATCGCCACTTGTGCATTTCGTGTGCGGGGCGAGAGCGATCCCAGCACCACGGCCGCGCCGCCATGCTGGCGGCGGATCAACTCGGCAATGGCATAGACCTCATCGGCCGAGAACGCGACGATCGCGGTGCGCCGCGGCTGGCGCGTGATTTTCCGGTCGCCGGCAAATTCAAGGCTCGACAGCCGCGGTCGCGTGATGATGGACGCGCCCGGCAACAGACGCTCGACGATGGGGCGCATCGTGGCCGCCCCTAACAGCAACGTCTCGTCGCGGCCGCGGCGATTGAGGATGCGGTCGGTGAAGACGTGGCCACGCTCGAGATCAGAGGCGATCTGCACCTCGTCGACAGCGAGGAATGCCACGTCGAGATCGCGCGGCATGGCTTCAACGGTCGAGACCCAGTAGCGCGGGTTTTTCGGCTTGATCTTCTCTTCGCCGGTGACCAGCGCGACGGCCTCGCTGCCCTTGCGATCGGCGATCTTGTTGTAGACCTCGCGCGCGAGCAGGCGCAGCGGCAGCCCGATCATCCCGGACGAATGCGCCAGCATGCGCTCGATCGCGAGATGGGTCTTGCCGGTGTTGGTCGGCCCGAGCACCGCAGTGACGCCGGCGCCTGGCGCGCGCTCGGAAGCGAGGGGAGAGGGAGAGAAGGCCATTTGCTGGTAGCTAGTCGTTCTCGGGGCGGTTTGTCAGTGCTGTTCACCTCTCCCATGGGGAGAGGTCGCGCCGAAGGCGCGGGTGAGGGGCTCAGGTCCCATGAGAGAGCGAAACCCCTCACCCGGATCGCATCTCGCGATGCGATCCGACCTCTCCCTTCGGGAGAGGTGGGCTCCCCGACTCCCGCGCAACTGTTTCAATTTGCGACGCTTTCTTCGCTCAACTTAAGCTTCGGAACGACTCTAGAACGAATCGCGGCCGAATCGCTGACTCCCCTCCGCTTCCTGTTACGTTCACGCAACATGTCGCGGGACCTGTGTTTGGGCGCACTAGATGGAGTTTTGGCCCAACGCACAAGCGGTGTTTTCAGGGCGAAATCCTTAAAGCTGGGGAGGGCGCGGAGTCGAATCAGAATCGCGGAGGAGTCAAATGGATTCCCAACTTTCGAGGCCTCGGAGCCAAACATCGAAAACAACCCCATGCAAAGTAGAAGGGGTGTTGAATCGATTGGGGTTTTTCTTACCCTCCCCTGGAGGGGGAGGGTCGATCGCGCGAAGCGCGAGCGGGGTGGGGTGATCTCTCAACTCGGGCACTGTTCGACGCGGAGGGACCGTCACCCCACCCGTCTCACATTTTCGCTGCGCTCAATGTCAGCCGACCCTCCCCCTCCAGGGGAGAGTGGGCTGCTACTGCGTCTTCGCCACCCTGGGCGGCTGCGGTGCCGTGATGAAGCTTGTCGCTTCCAGCATGGCCGGGCCGAGCGGGGTCGGAATCTTCACCCAGAACGGCACCAACACCCGCGTGCCCGCGACCGGCGCAAACGCGATCTCGATATTGCGCTGGGTGGCGAGGTATTTGATCACGGGGCGATCGGGGATGTAGCCGGCGATCGGCGAGAAATAGAGCGCGCAGACCACGACCGGGCCGTGATAGCCCTTTTCGGCCTTCACGTTTTCCATGCGCTTGAAATCGAGCTTGAGGTCGTAGCGCATGCGGCCATCGAACACGGCGGCGCCGGTGCGGCAGGCCTCCGGGCTCAAGACCTCGCCGGTGCCGGGCACGCGCAGCAGCGAAGCCGTCATCGGATCCCAGACGCCGCGGCGATGGCCATCCGTCACCGGAATGCGGTCGGCATCGACCGGCGGCTCCGGCACGATGCCAAATTCCTTCACATTGCCCTTGTCCAGGGTGATGTGGATCTCTTCGGTCTTCTTCGAGGTGGTGGTGGAGGCCTGGTAGCCGGTTGCCACCAGCGCGCCGTTGACCACGCGCCCCTGCGAGGCACCCGAACCCGACCCGCCGGCAAAGGATTTGAGCAGCCCGGTGGTGCCGCCGCTGGCCGCGGCCGAAAACACGTCGTCGCCGATGTCGATATTCCAGGCGCCGCGGCCGACCGGGATGCCCGACAGCGTCGCCTCATACTGCGCTTCCAGCTTGCCCTGGGCCGACGCCGGCGCGATCCCGGCCGAAAACCCAAAGCCAACTCCAAGCCCGCACAGGGCCAAAAGGGCCAGCCGGCGCAAGGAGCGCCGCAGGGGCAATTGGATTTGAGGCAGGGTCACGTTCAGTCGCAATCCAGTGGTCGCTAGCTGATTGTTACTTAAGCCAAAAATTGCGGCAAACAATGTGCCGGAACGCTATTGCACAGGGCAAAAGGGAACCGGCGTTGTCTTCTCCCGGGAATACGCCGTTTATGTGATGGGAGGGGCCCTCTGGCAGTAGCGAAGAACACCTCTCCCGCTTGCGGGAGAGGTCGCGCCGAAGGCGCGGGTGAGGGTTCTCTCCCCCGAGGGGTCCTCGCCCGCGGAGGCACCCCCTCCCCACCCCTCCCCCGCAAGCGGGAGAGGGAGCGCACCTCCGCCGGCCCAAACCCCTGAATTTGCGGCGCGAGTTTCCGGGCTCGGGCTGTCGCCCGCCCCGGAACTACGGGCCGAAACCGGCCCTTCGCCTTGACTACCCGCCCCTTCCCCCCTATACGTCCGCCGCTCCCACAAGGACACAGATTTAGGACCCCCGTGGCGCCCCGATGGCCGCCGCAATGACTTGGGGGAAGGACAAGGATTTTCGAGATGTCTCGCCGCTGCGAACTGACGGCCAAGGGCCCCCTCGTCGGCCACAAGGTCAGCCACTCCAACATCAAGACCAAGCGCCGCTTCCTGCCGAACCTCGTCAACGTGACGTTCATCAGCGAAGCCCTGGAGCGCAACGTGCGCCTGCGCGTCTCCACCAACGCGGTCAAGAGCGTCGACCACAATGGCGGCCTCGACGCCTTCCTGCTCAAGGCCAACGCCGATGCGCTGTCGCCGCGCGCGCTGGAATTGAAGCGCGCCATCCAGAAGAAGGTCGGCGACACCGCGCCCGCCAAGAAGGCGAGCTAAGAGAATTTTCGAGCTGGGGCCGGGGGCACGCGTAAGCGTCGCGTAGGCTTAAGAGTAGAGTTTTGCGTGACGGCCGGGTCGGAAGATCCGGCCGTTTTTGTTGATCAGTCGAATTTTACCACCGCGCTATCGCGCCAAAATTGCAGAGGCCTCTACTGGACGTTGCACCGGTCGAGGTCTAGGGTTCGGGGTTCGGGGGGAGGAAGGTGCAGCAACTACAATTGCATCGTGTCGCCGAGGTTACTCGGCCACACGTCACTGCCGACGTCATTTTCGTACACGGATTGGGCGGTGACGGAAGAGAGACATGGTCCGCTGGGCCGGATGCCTTTTGGCCACTATGGATATTTGAGGACCTGACCACAACTGAACTCTGGATGCTCGAATATCCAGCATCGATGTTTGGCAGCGCAAATGGTGCGCTCGTTATCAGCGATCAGGCTAAACAGGTTTTGGACCTGCTCGCTACACATTCCATAGGAACCCGGCCTATCGTTTTTGTAGCGCATAGTCTTGGCGGGTTGTTGGTAAAGCAGCTTCTACGAACAGCGGTGGAGCTTCATAAGCCCGACTGGGAGCTCATCGCTGCTAATGCAAGAGGTGTGCTCTTCCTTGCCACGCCTCACACGGGGGCATCGATCGCAAGCATCGCCGCGAAGTTCCCGTTTGTCTCAAAGGCAACAGCTCAGATTTCGGCAAACGATCCGAACCTCCTCGGGTTAAACGATTGGTACCAGCAAAATGCGGTTTCGCGTGGTCTTGCCACTCACGCCTACTGCGAGACGAGGCCATATCTCGGCAACGTCATCGTAGATAAGGCGAGCGCCAACCCTGGAGTTGCTGGTTGCGTTACGATTGAGTTCAACGGCAACCATGCGGAAATTTGTAAGCCGCCCTCGAAGCAATCTCCCATATATGCCGGAGCAAGAAAGTTCATTAGCGACCTAATCGGGGATGCACCAAGGCCTGTGGCGGCTCTAGCATCCAAGATTCTATCGGCCAAACATTCCGGACATCTTGACCAAGATGATTCCTACGTCGCCCTAGCCGACGAATTCGAGAACTACACTACGGCAAAGGAGCCCCGCCTCGATTTGGCGGAAAAGTTGCGCCTGGGAGGTAAGGCACACGAAATACCTCGCGCCATCCGCCTGAAGGAGGAATTTGCAAAGAGTTTCGCCCGAAACCAACTGCAATCATCATCCACCCAACGCTACATCAAGCTTCTCGCCGAGGTCGATTCACGATTCAATTCGCACGTTTATCCTGCAATCGTGAATGGAGCGTCGGCGGCGGAGACTGCGGCACTGATCAAGGCTTGGATCAGCGACCCGATCATTGAAGCCCACAAAGACGACGCGCTCGTAAATCACGTCGTTCTGGATCGAATGATCTACTACCTGACCGGCATCTGCCACATCCGGTGGTCGCCATGACAACGACAAGAACGCTTCGTCTTTGGCATCCATCTTTTGACGCGTATCACTGCACTTTCCGCTTCTTGCGGCTTCTAACATTTCAAAACGATCACGCGCTAACGATCGAGAAGCTGTGGATTCTAGACTTCTATCTACTCTACCCAGTCCTACTTCATAGGACTTCAATGCCAGCCGAGGTTCGCCGAGTATTTCGTTCTGTCAAAATCGAACGTCCGGCGGACCAGTTCGTTCAGCTCCCTAGTGAAAAGAGTCTCTATCGAGAGTTGGCGATCTTTCAAAAGGTGGCTGGCACCAACCTAGTGGCCAAGGGATTGCTCTCTCGCAGCAAGTACCTTTCCGGCCAGGCCATGCTGATAGTGAACGCGGTTCCGGATGTACTACGCGCAAGTTTGCATGAGACCAACGAGATCGAGTACCGCTTCATGCACTTCCTTTTGAACGAATTTGGCGCGCTGGACTTGGCCGGTACGAGAGGACTGCGCTTGCTTACTGGTCTCGTACGGAGACAGCCATGAGCCAGCCATTGAAGATTCAACTTGTACCAAGGCTGGTGCTTCGACGCTTAGTTGTATTTCGCAAGGGAAAGACTGCCTACGACGAGCGTTTCCACACTGGCGTGAACATCATCCGTGGAACGAACAGCTCTGGGAAGTCAACGATAATGGACTTCATTTTCCATGTCTTGGGAGGAGAGGTCCTAGGTCCAACAATTCAAGAATGGAAAGAGTATGCAGCCCTGTGCGACACTGTCGTAGCAGAAGTGACGCTCAATGATGCGACTGTGACGCTTAGACGCGAGATTTCCTCAGACCACGCTCGTCCGCTGCACATCTTCTTTGGTCCACTGGAGACTGCAACTCGATCCGTCGCCGAGGGCTGGCAGATATTCCCATATGCTCGACAAGAGAAAAGAGAATCGTTTTCGCAGATCCTATTTCGATCCCTAGCGATGCCCGAGGCTTCCAGCCCAGAAGGCAGCAGCATAACTATGCACCAAGTCCTCCGGCTGCTCTACTCGGATCAAATGACCCCGGTGCAACGCATCTTTCGCTTTGAGAACTTTGACCCTCCAATTCTGAAGCAAGCTATCGGCGATTTCCTTTGCGGCGTCGGCGAATTCAATCTCTATGAAAAGCAAGTCGTGTTGCGTGATTTAGAGAAGAAATTTGACGACCTCAGTTCAGAGCTAAAGAGCATATTTTCATTGGTGGGCGGCGACCTCGACACGCCACTAGCCAGAGAGGCAATCGAAAAAGAACTAGATGATCTTACGAAAGAGCGCATCGAGAGATATGCCGAACTTGAACGAATAGCTCGGTCAGACTTTGGGAGCACCGAAGATACAAAGTCTCGCGAACTTGCGCGGCGGCGAGCACTCGAAGAAGTTGCGCGCCTCTTAGAGAAGATGCAGTCACTTGAGCTCGAGATCAACACAATAGAATTCGAAATCACTGACAGCAACAAGTTCATTGGTCACCTTGAACGCATGCTGGAAGATATCGAGAAAGCTGCGCTCACCTACGAGCAACTTGGCGGCATTCATTTCAAGTATTGCCCAGCATGCTTTTCACCCACAAACGATGCGGATGATCCAAGCCATTGTCATTTGTGTAAGACCGCCCTTGATGATTCTGAGCGCGCCTCCAGGGGTCTAGCCGTTAAAATCGACATACAAATGCAATTACGTGAGTCTAGGCAATTGCAGGAACAACGTCAGGAAGCGTTGGCGCTCAACCTAAAAGCACTTGGCTCGATCCGGCGAGAGCATTCTTCGAAGGCAGCAGCTTACGATGCGCTTTCCAGCGCCCCCATGAGCTCTCGCGATACCGCAATCGCAAATATTAATCGCCGAATTGGCTTCATCGATTCGCGGATTGAAACGATAAGCCAACGTTTGGATCTCGTCTCCAAGATCAGTTCAATGTCGGACGAGAAACGGGACCTAAACGAAAGAATCTCGAAAATCAGAGATGAGATAAAGGCAATTTTGGCAGCTCAGGATAAGCGCAAACGAACGGCATACTCCCTCATCGCGCGGAATGTCCTGGAACTTCTTCATAACGACACTGGCGATCAAGACGCTTTCGTTGACGCCAGTAGCTTCAGCTTTTCGTTTGGTAATGACTCCTTGTCGGTCGACGGCAAGTCAAACTTTGCCGCGAGTAGTTTGGTCATTCTGAAGAACAGCTTTCATCTCGGTCTCCTAGTTGCGTCACTTCAAGACAATCAGTTCCTGCTTCCTAGATTTATGATGTTTGACAACATCGAAGACAAAGGAATGATTCCGCAAAGAAGTTGGAATTTTCAGCAGTTGATCTGCAGTGCCAGCATCAACTCAAGAACTGAGCACCAGGTCATCCTGACCACATCTATGCTTGACCCGAAACTGGAAGGGTCGCCGTTCGTTGTCGGCCCCGCTTACTCCAAGGAGTATCGAACTTTGCGGATCAACTAGCCCAACGCTCCTTTGCCAGAGAATTTGTCATGGCCTTGCTTGCGCTCGTCAAAGAGAGTCTCACTGGTTGGCCCCGACGAGATAATCGACGACTGGCTTCTATACTTCGTGAATGAACCCGATCTCGGATGGCCGCCTCCCATGTCGGCGATCCCGGGTGAAGCGGAATGACCGGGCTGCAGCCGGAAAAGACGCGACTGAGCAAAAGCGCAAGCCGCGCCCGCGCGTTAACCGTCCGTTAACCAACGCATCCTAGCCTCTCGTCATCGTCCAGTCATCACTAGCCCGAAATGCCTCCCCGGTTCGCTCCAGGAGAAGTGCCGATGTGCGTTGAGTTGCTGACGTATGCCGATCTCGGTGCCCGCCTCAAGATCTCGCGCGAGGCCGCTCGTGCGCTTGCCAGACGACGCGGGTTGCCGCGCTCGCGGTCGGATGACGGCAAAGCCCTGGTGAGCGTTGATTTCTCCGAACTCCGGTATACGCCCCGCCCACGGCGTGGCGGCGGGGCAAACCACATCGCCGCCTCCCTGGCAAAGACCGAGGCATCAGAGCCATTGCCGCTCCGATGGAACGGGGTTCTAGATCATTATTTCGACGCGTTTTCCTTGCGCGAACCGGTATCCACTTCGCTCGAAAACGCATCAGAGGTCGAGGCCTTCAAGGCGGAGATCGCGCGGCTCGAAGCCATGGCTGCCGACGCGAGAGCGGATTTCGAGCGCGAGCGGGAGCGCGCCGATCGCCTCGACGTCGAGCTCAAGCAGGCGGCTGCCGAGACGACGGCAGCCAATGCGTGGGTGGCACGATTGGAAGAGGAGGTTGCGGCGCTGCGGACCGGTCGCGGCTCGGTCGCGGGACAGGCCGCGCTGCGATTGGGACATCTGGCCGCGGCGATCGTGGGCGCCGACCGCGCGGCCCGCAGGTAACGCTCGGACCATATCTCAAATCCCCGGCTTGCCGGAGCAACCGCGAGGGAACAATGACTGGCATCACCGATATTCACGAGATGAAAGCGCGCATCGTCGTTTTCGGGGTCGGCGGCGCCGGCGGCAATGCCGTCAACAACATGATCACGGCCGGACTGCAGGGGGTCGACTTCGTCGTCGCCAATACCGACGCGCAGGCGCTGACCACGTCGAAGGCAGAGCGACTCATCCAGCTCGGCACCAACGTGACCGCAGGCCTTGGCGCCGGCTCGCAGCCCGAACTGGGACGCGCCGCAGCCGAAGAGGCCATCGATACGATCCGCGATCATCTGCGAGGGGCACACATGGTGTTCGTGACGGCCGGCATGGGCGGCGGGACCGGCACCGGGGCCGCGCCCATCGTCGCCAGGACCGCGCGCGAGCTCGGCATTCTCACGATCGGCGTGGTCACCAAGCCGTTCTACTTCGAGGGCCAGCGCCGCATGCGCTTTGCCGAAGCCGGCATCGAGGAGCTCTTGAAGTCCGTCGACACCCTCTTGATCATCCCGAACCAGAACCTGTTCCGGGTGGCGAGCGAAAAGACCACATTCGCCGATGCCTTCGCCCTGGCCGACCAGGTGCTTTATTCGGGCGTGGCCTGCATCAGCGACCTCATCGTCAAGGAAGGCCTGATCAATCTCGATTTTGCCGACGTTCTCTCCGTCATGAAGGAGAAGGGCAAGGCCATGATGGGACGGGGCGAGGCTTCCGGCGAGAAGCGCGTGCTCGCCGCCGCCGTCGCCGCCATTTCCAATCCATTGATCGAGAACCCCTCGATCAAGCGCGCCAGTGGCCTCATCATCTCCATCACCGGCGGCAGGGATCTCATGCTGTACGAGGTCGACGAAGCCGCGACCCGGATTCGCGACGAGGCCGATCCGGACGCCAACATCATCGTCGGCGCGTCCTTTGATGAAAGCCTCGAAGGCATCGTCCGCGTCTCTGTCGTGGCGACCGGGATCGACAATGTCGACCCGGCGCTGCAGGCGCAACCGGTGGAAAGCGCACTCACGCAGCTCGCCGGCAGGCTGCGTAACGACGGCCGCCGCATCGCCGATCGCATCGAGCGCAGTGCGCCCGTTCCGCAAGCGGAAAGCCCGCCGCTCAGCCCCGAAGCCCGCCAGCCCGCGAACCAACCCGCAAGGCCGAATCAGCAATATGCGCGCCAGGCGGCTCCTCCGCCGCTCGATCCCTACGGCCGCTCCTCACCGCACAATGCGATCGACGAAGACCTGCTCGATATCCCGGCCTTCCTGCGCCGCACGGCGAGCTGAGCGGCGAGCCCAACAACAGGTCGTCATCCCGGGGCGCGACGAAGTCGCGAGCCCCAATGCGCAATTGCGCATTGTGGGATCCATCGGGCCGCAGTGACTGTTGAGCAATGGATTCTCAGATGCGCAATTGCGCATCGTAGCTCGCGCCAAGAGGCGCGCCCCGGAATGACGGAGCAAAACAACAACTCTCCAGGCGAATAAATTCGGTCGTCGTCCCGGACAAGCGAGCAAAGCGAGCGCAGATCCGGGACCCATACCCACAGGGAGTAGTTTTGCGAAGACTCGGAGTGGGAGTCTCGCGCCACAACTTCTCCCTGTGGGTATGGGTCCCGGCCTTCGCCGGGACGACAATTGGATTCACGCGGCCGTGCTGCGCGGGTTCTCCGCTGGCTGCTTTTTTTCCGCCTCCTTGTCGCGGGACAGCCACGACGGAAAACGAAGCAGGCGATCGTTGCTGTCTTTTGGCGGTTCGATGGGCGCTTCAACGACCGAGCTCGGGATGTCCAGTGCGGCGTGGCCGGCTCGCACCGCATCCGCGCGCTGATCCAGCTCGCGCAACAGGGGATCGAGCACGCTGTCGACTTCGCTCGCCACCGACACCAGGAAACTATTGAGCTCGCGAGCCTCGGGCACGACTGCCGTGGCCGGCTCGATCGCCTTGCAGAGACCATCGACGACGGGTGCAAACGCGCACGCCGCTTGCTTGATTCGCGTCTTCATCGCTTCGATTTCGCCCAGGACGCGCTCCCGCTCGCGCCTGGTCTTCACCTCCGCGAGGCGGGCTTCGATTTCGGCGATCTGAGCTGTCAGGGTCGTGGCTTCGGATGCAAGGGCATCGCGCCTTCCGCGCGCGCGATCGAGATCGCGGCTGAGATTGTCCACTAAGTCGTCCTTTCCGAACATGGCTTTGCTCCGTAGGACAGCCGTTTTGCTGTGTAAGACGGCCTTGGCGCGAACCGCCAGCCCGGCGAGCGAACGAAAGGCCGGATCGGTTGAAACAGGCATCAGCTTCGGTCGCGTCACATGGGCCGACATGGTGATCCCCCAATCGTCACATTAGGCGACCGCATGGTTAACAAGTGGTTAATTTCAACAGCGATGCGGAAATGGGGCCGCGCTTCCGCTATACTCGCCCCGGTAGCATCACCGGAGGATCGCAGCCGTGGACCGGAACCCCAAAAACATCATCATCTGCTGTGACGGCACCGGCAACGAGATCTCAGAGAACATCTCCAACGTCCTGAAGCTCTATCGCTGCCTGCGCAAGACCGACAAGACGCAGCCGCGGCAGATGGTGTTCTACGATCCCGGCGTCGGCACGGTGACGGAGCCTTCGACGTGGAACCGCTGGAAGGCCGACATCAATTTGGTGCTGGGACTCGCCACCGGCTACGGGCTCGACGACAACGTGCTCTCGGCCTACCGCTTCCTGGTCGAGCATTATGAGCATGGCGACCAGATCTATCTGTTCGGTTTTTCGCGCGGCGCCTATACGGTGCGGGTGCTGGCGGGGCTGATCCACAAGGTGGGGCTGATCTCGCCGGAGCAGGCGAACCTCGCAGGTTCCGGGCTGATCTCCTACAAGCAATATTCAGGCAGCGGGCGCGGCAACGACATCGCCGACCTCACCGATGCCGGCTCGGACGAAGACGGGCCGCTGCCGAAGGACCGCTTCGATCTCGCCGCGCAGTTCGCGCGCATCACCTCCTCGCGCTGGCCGACGATCCGCTTCGTCGGCGTCTGGGACACGGTGGCGAGCGTGATCGTGCCGCGCGCCGACCGCTTCTATTTGCCAAGTTTCGAGGAGCTCGCCTTCACGCTGCGCAACCCGAGCGTCAAAATCTTGCGGCAGGCGATCTCGATCGACGAGCGGCGCTGCATGTTCCGCCTCAAGGAGTGGAAGGAGCCGCAGGAGTACTGGAGCAACCGCTTCGTGCCCGACGACAAGAAGGCGCCGCAGGACATCTTGCAGGTGTGGTTCGCGGGCGTGCACTGCGACGTCGGCGGCGGCTACAAGGAGAGCGAGAGCGGCGCGTCAAAGTATCCGCTGCTGTGGATGATCGACGAGGCGGCGAAAGCGGGGCTCAACTTCAATCCGCGCACCGTGAACCAGCTCGCCTGGGGCATCCAGCGCAAGAACTCGCCGTTCAGCTATGTCGCGCCGAGTTGTGTGGGCAAGCCGGGGACGCCGGGGGGCTTGCACGATTCCATGAATGCGGCCTGGCGCGTGCTGGAATATGTGCCGAAGAGCGCGAAGTACAAGGAATGGCCCGAACGACACGTGCATTTCGGCTTCTACATCCCCGATTGCGAACCGCGCCTCATCCCTGACGGCGCGCATGTGCATGAGAGCGTGGTGAAGCGGATGGACGAGATGGCCGACTATCGGCCGGTGAATCTGCCGGCGCGGTACGAGATCGTGCCGATGCCGGTGGAGCCGGCGCATGCTGCGCCTGCGGACGTGGAAGCGGAGGCGACGTGAGGTGTGGTGCGACCCTACCCTGGAGGGGCAGGGCTATCGCATATGGCTGAGGGCTGCCATGAGGAAGGCATTGTCCCAGCCGGCGCGCTTGATTTTGCGCCGC
>NZ_JAFCJM010000092.1 GCF_018130955.1 Bradyrhizobium liaoningense | reverse complement strand
CTCCCTGGAACACTGAAGCTTCGCAACCTCAGCTTCCTCGGTTCAGACCAGATGGACAACCTCCTGAGAGACCAAAGCTAGTACATCTGCAGCGGCAGCACCTCGCCGGTCGGACCCACCATCAGGCCCCAGGCATCGCCGGCGCCGAGCTCGATCGCCTCATTGCGGGCCGGGCGCCCCGCGATCTTCAGCGCGTACTGATACTTGCCGGGCGGCAGATCGAGCATCGGCCCTTTCGGCGACTGCGGTCCGCCCGCGCCGGCGGAGATCTTGATGGTCTGCTTGTTGATGGTGAGCTGTGCGTCCTGATTGCCCATGTTGCCGAGCAGCAGCTTGGCTTGGCCCGGCTTGGGCATGATGTCCGCTTTGGTCGCGGCATCCGGGTTCTTCTGCACCAGGTTGACCGACGTCTCGCCATTGGTGCGGCCGAGCTTCAGCGTTGCCGGCCCCTGCGGGGAAGCGAAGGCGAGTTGGACGCGATCGGCGGCGACCATCGCGCCTTCCGGCTTCTCCTGCCAACCGAGCTTGCCCAGTTCTGCGCGATAGAACGCAAGCACGTCGCTGAGCTCGGCGGGCACGCTGGCTTCCAGCTCACGGCGGAACGGGGCTCCGATGCCGGGCAGTTTTGCAGTGCCGAGTGAGGTCGAGGTGCGCTGCTTCGGCACGGGGAGCGCGGACTCCGGATCGGATTCCAGCGGTCCAGCCGCCTTTGCCGGCCCAGGCTGATTGCCGCTTGCCTGCTTGTTGGTGGACGCAGGCTTGGCCGCGGCCATGCGCAGGCCGGATCCGTCGGCGCTGACATTCACCTTGGCGCCCATCTGCATCACCGTGAAGGAGATCGTCTTGCCGCCCTTGGCGAACTCAAGCACTGCCATGTTCGGCTGGTTGATCACCGAGGGCTGCTCCTTCCAGCCCGCTTGCTTCAGCGATGCACGGTAGAACGCGGCAATCGCCTTGACGCTGGAGGTGGAGTTGAATTCGAGCCGGCCGCCGTCGAAATTCACCTCCTGCGCGTTCTCCGGCAGCGGCACCGGCGTATTGCTGCCGGCCTGCGCCTGCAACGGCGAATCGGACAGTGTGGCGGCCTGTGCCTTGCGCCGGACCTCGTCCGCGGCGATGACCTGTTTCGCCATCGCTTCGGCGTCCTTCATGAACTGGTCGTCGGCGTCCTTCTTCGCCTTGGCGCGGGCGGCGAGCACGGACTCCTTCACCTGCGCAGTCAAGGTGACCATCGTGAAATCATATTTGCGGCCGAGCCGCAGAACGCCGGCTTCCTCGGCCGAAGAGATCTTGATCGCCACCTCGTCGCCGGCGGCGGGCGGCGCGTTGCCGTCTTCCTGCCAGCCACGCGCTGTAAGCTCGCGATGGTAGAAGGTGAGGACTGCGGGCAGATCGGCAAGCGCGGCCACCGTCACTTCGTGCCTGCCGGTGCGGTCGTTGCCCTTGCCCGAGGCCGACTTGCGCGGTTTCGGCGTCGGCAAGCCGAATATCTCGTCCGTCTCGAGATGGGTCGGCAATGCAAACGGCGCGATCCTGATCTCGACATTGGTGCGGCCGTCGTCGCGGCGCGTCAGCGTCAGCATCACCGGGTTCTGCTGATAGAAGCCGCCGCGCTTGTCATCGTCGTGGCCGTAGAACGCACGCACGCCGTTCGGCAGCGTTTCGGTCAGGTTCGCATTCGGCCAGCTTGCGGCCGTCTCTGGTGTGAGCTTGCGCCAGCCGATCGCGGCCATTTCTTTCGTGTAGAAGTCCAGCGTCGCATCAAGAGCGGTGGGTGCGACGCAGCCGAGATAGGGCCGCGTCTCGTCAAACACGAGGTCGATCGCCCCCTCGGGGAAAGGCACATTCGAATAGATGCGGTTCGGAATGTAGGAGACCGCCGAGTGATCGGGCCGGCCGAGGCCTTGCGTGAAAGAGACTGAAAGTCCCTGCCGTCCCTTCTTGAAGACGAGATTGGTGTTTTTCTCGTCGAGCGGTCGGACATAGGGTACCCAGCCATCGGCGACGAACATCTTCTTCGCGGCGGCAGTGGTCACCGCGACCACGGTCGGTACGCCATATTGGACGCGGTAGGAATCGGGCCGCGAGGTGTCTTCCACCGCGCCCTCCAGTTTCGGCAGGCTGTGCACGTCGACGATGCCATCGTCGGCTCGCGCCGGCATCGAGCTGCTTGCGAGGAGAGCGAGGCCGCATGCAAACAGCCGCCATCGTGCCGGGACCTGCATCCCGCGCCTTACCGTCGACATCATCAAATCTCCAAGGATGTCGCGCGTCTCTCGGGGCTCGCGCGATTGCAACGGCTGCGACACTGTCGGCGCGGCCTCTGATGACTAGTCGTCAGAGGCGGGCGTCAGGTTCAACTTTCGGCGCCTAGCGGCGTGCCGTGACCCTTCCGTTTTCGACATCGAAAACCTGGCCGGAGGCGCCGATTTCGGCGAAGGCGGCCGGGTCCGCGCCGGTCAGCCAGACCTGCGCACCAAGCTTCAAGAGTTCTGCAAACAGTGCGGTACGGCGGTTCGGGTCGAGATGCGCGACGACCTCGTCGAGCAGCAAGAGCGGCACGATGCCGGTCATCTCCGCCACCAGCGTCGCATGCGCCAGCACGAGCCCAATCAGCAGCGCCTTCTGCTCGCCGGTCGAGGCATCGCGCGCCGGCATGCTCTTCGGCGCATAGACCACCTGGAGATCAGTCAGATGCGGGCCGTCGGTGGTGCGACCGGCGATCGCGTCGCGCGGCCGGTTGTCGCGCAAGATCTGGCGATAGCGGTCTTCCACCGCGGTCGCCGTTTCGTTCAACAGCGCGTTTTCCATCCAGCCATCGAGCGCGATCTGCGCGGATGGAAATGCGGAAGCCTGCCCGCGCGTATGCAGCATCTCGGCGAGTTTTGCCGCGGTCTGGCCCCGCGTCGCTGCGACCGCGACCGCAAGCTCGGCGGTCTCGCGCTCGATGGCGTCGCACCAATGGTCATCATAATTGCGCGTCTCCAGCAGCCGGTTGCGCGAGCGTAGCGACCGGTCGAGCGCGGAGACGCGGCTGGAATGCTCGCTGTCGATCGCGAGCACTAGGCGGTCGAAGAAGCGCCGCCGTTCCGATGCCGCGCCCATGAACAGCCCGTCCATCGCCGGCGTCAGCCACACCATGCGGATGTGATCGCCGAAGGTGGTGGCGGAATTGACCGGCTCGCGGTCGATGCGGCAGCGCCGGCTCACCGTCGTGTCGGCGCGCGGCGGGTCGATGCCGGTGCCGAGCGTCGCCAGCCCCAGCGCGCCCTCGACCTGCGCGGACACCGCCCAGGAGCCGTCGCCCTGATTGTCGGCGACGTCTTCCAGCGTCGCGCGTCGCAAGCCCCGGCCCGGCGAGAGAAAGGAGATCGCCTCCAGGCAATTGGTCTTGCCGGCGCCATTGTGCCCGACCAGCGCCACCATGTCGGCCTGCGTCTCGATTCCCGCAGCGCGATAGTTCCGAAAATGCGTCAGCGTCAGGCGATAGATGCGGGAGGGGGTCATATAGTGCGCTCTTCGTCATGCCCGGCCTTGTCCCGGGCATCCACGTTCTTCAACTCCGAAGACGTGGATGGCCGGGACAAGCCCGGCCATGACGGATGTAGTCGACAGGTACGGTTGCCGGTAGCCCTCACACCCGCATCGGCATCAGCACGTACAGCGCGCTCTTGTCGTCGCGGTCCTGGACCAGCGTGGGCGAGCCGGGGTCGGCGAGCCGCAGCGTTGCGACCTCGCCCTCGATCTGGGCGGCGATGTCGAGCAGATAGCGGGAGTTGAAGCCGATATCGAGCGCGTCGGAGGCGTATTCGACCTCGAGCTCTTCGGTCGCGCTGCCGGAATCCGGGTTGGTCACCGACAGCACCAGCTTGCCCGGCGACAGTGACAGCTTGACCGCGCGCCCCCTTTCACTCGAAATCGTCGACACGCGGTCCACCGCGGCCTCAAAATCCTTCTTGTCGACGACCAGTTCCTTGTCGTTGTTCTGCGGAATGACGCGGCCGTAATCGGGGAAGGTGCCGTCGATCAGCTTTGAGGTCAGCACCACATTGCCGATGGTGAAGCGGATTTTTGCCTGCGACAGCTCGATCGTGACTTCCGCCTCGCTGTCCTCGATCAGGCGCTGCACCTCGCCGACGGTCTTCCGCGGCACGATCACGCCGGGCATGCCGGCCGCACCCTTGGGCTGCACCAGATCGAGCTGGGCGAGACGGTGTCCGTCGGTGGCGACGCCGCGCAAGGTGGCGGCTTTCGCAGTGCCGGCGGCGTGCAGATAGATGCCGTTGAGGTAATAGCGCGTCTCTTCGGTTGAGATCGCAAACTGGGTGCGGTCGATCAGGCGCTTGACGTCCTTGGCGGCCAGCGAGAACGAATGCGACATGTCGCCGGCGGCGAGATCAGGAAAATCATTCTCCGGCAGCGTCTGCAGCGTGAAGCGCGAGCGGCCGGCTCGGATCGCAAGCACCGAGCGGTCGCCGTCGCCTTCCAGCACGATCTGCGAGCCGTCGGGCAGTTTGCGGACGATGTCGTAGAACATGTGGGCCGGCACGGTGGTGGACCCGGCGGTCGCGGTCTCGGCGGCAAGCGTCTCCGTCACCTCGAGGTCGAGGTCGGTCGCTTTCAGCGACAATTTTGCACCCTCGGCGCGCACCAGCACGTTGCCGAGGATCGGAATCGTGTTGCGGCGCTCGACCACGCGGTGGACATGGCCCAGCGATTTCAGGAGTTGCGCGCGTTCGACCGTAACCTTCATTGCACTACCCGCCCGATCCCCAAGATGGAAAGACGACTGGAAAAGCCGGGCAGCCTAAAGAGGCGCCGCGGCACCGAGACACCCGGAAAGCCGGATCATCGTGGCCGATATGATCAAAGCCGCCGGGGTCGCGCAAGGTGGCTCGGATGGGGGCGGGATTCAAGGGATTCGGTGCCAGTTCCCCCACGATCTACAGGCGAATTTCAGCGATCGCCCCGGGGGTGCCGGGACGATCAGATCGGTGTCGGGAGGGGGCTTAGGCGTTTATTCCTGAAGCTGGCGCTTCAGCGACTCGACCTCTTCGGAGAGCGCCGTGTCCTTGCTGACCAGTGCCTCGATTTTGCGCACGGCATGCAGCACCGTGGTGTGGTCGCGTCCGCCGAAACGGCGGCCGATTTCCGGCAGCGAGCGCAAGGTCAGCGTCTTGGCGAGGTACATCGCCACTTGCCGCGGCCGGACCACGTTGGCGGTACGGCGCGAGGACAGGAGGTCGGAGCGGCTGACATTATACTGCCGCGCCACCACGCGCTGGATGTCCTCGATCTTGATGCGCTTGGGCTCCTGCGGCCGGATCAGGTCGCGCACCTCGCGCTCGGCCATCTCAAGCGTCACCGGCTGGTTGTTGAGCTTTGAATGCGCGAGCAGGCGGTTGATGGCACCTTCGAGATCGCGGCCGTTATGGGTGATGGTGCGCGCCAGATAGTTGAGCACCTCCTCCGGCACGTCGAAGCTGGCATGATGGGCGCGGGCCGCCGCGACGCGCGACTTGAGAATGCCAAGCCGCAAATCTTCGCCGAGCGAGCCCATCTCGACCACGAGGCCGCCGGCGAGCCGCGAGCGGACGCGATCGTCCAGGCTTTCGAGATCGGACGGCGGACGGTCGGCGGCAATCACCACCTGACGGCCGGCGTCGATCAGCGCGTTCAGCGTGTGACAGAACTCGGCCTGCGTCGACTTGCCCTGCAGGAACTGGAGGTCGTCGATCACGAGCACGTCGATGCCGCGCAGCGCTTCCTTGAAGGCGAGCGCCGTCTGCGTCTTCAGCGCGGCGACGAAGCCATACATGAATTTTTCGGCCGTGAGATACAGCACCTTGCGCTCGCTGCCGGAATTGCCGGCCCAGGTCACCGCCTGCAACAGATGCGTCTTGCCGAGGCCGACGCCGGCATGGATGTAGAGCGGGTTGAACATGACAGGGTCGCCTCGACGGCCTTCTGCGACCTGGCGTGCGGCTGCATGCGCCAAGGTGTTGGCGCGGCCGACGACAAAACTCGCAAAGGTCAGGCGCGGATCGAGCGGCGAGCCGCCGAGCGCGTCATGCGTGGCGGAGACCGGTGCGGTCGCGGTCGCGCGCAGTTCCGGTGCGGGACGACCGTCCATGCGCCGTGCTTCGACCGTGACAGGCGCTTCCTTGGGCTGCACGACGGGACGCACCGCCGAACGAACCGTGAGGTCGATGCGATGCACCTCCGGCATCTCGGCCTGCCAGCAGGACAGCACGCGTTCGGCGTAATGCGCCTGGATCCAGCTCTTCAGGAAGCGGGTCGGAACCGAAAGCCGCACGCTTTCCTCCTGCACCCCTTCCAGATCCATCCGCGCAAACCAGCTCGTATAGACGTCCTCGCCAACGCTCGTGCGCAGCCGACCTTTCACGCGGGACCAGCGATCCTGTTCCGATGTCATCGTTTGAAACTTTTCTGAATGAGTAAGGTTGCGTGTGGATGCCGCTGCAGATTGCCTGCCACGGCACGACCTCGAGCGAGCCAACCTGAAGACATGGATCGGCCGTCCGGCGAAAACGCCGTTGGTCAGATCGTCAGTTTCAGGAATGGAGAGTTCGCGAGGTCAGCGCGTACTCAGTGCTCCCACGCACGTCGGGGGCTGGTCGCAAGACGGATTGGAAACGGTATCGCTGGAAAAATGGATTTGGTTAAATACCGCGTTGTGTCCGTTAGACATGGTGCCTCCCCGTCCTGCCGTGATTGCTCACGGCAAGGTCCTGCGTATACTCTAAAGACTCCACGTCGGAACGTACTCGTCCTGCCGTGACGTCTTGCCCTCTGTACTAGCTGTTCGCCCGGCTCTGCCTTCACGCGTGTCGGGGTGCCTTGTGATCGTCTCTCACTTGCGCCTTGAGGCGAGTGAGACACGGATGCCTCACTAGGAGACTTTAGACAAAGGATCACCATTCCCATATCGCTATGGGTTTCCAACCGACAATCGCTTGGTAAAGCGTCGCCAACGTGCACACCGCCGCCGATTTGCACGCTCGCCCCGTTTCTAAAACCGCGCTGGTCTCAAGATCGTGGGCGCCGCGAACGACTTAAGAAATACACGATGCACCGAGACTCGCAATGAATTTGATTCACAGTCGAGGAGGTTAAATCTTCATCTACGTTAACGCCGCGCGCGGAGTTGTTCACAGACTCGGGAGCAACGATTTGAATCGCCGTGCAGATTCGAAGGCCATCCGCGTCATGTGACAATTCTCCGACAGCGTTCAAAAATTTTTTGCAAAAGCGTCACGCGAGTGCCGTGCGGGCGAATTTTCCAATCTCTGCTGGTCACTATGTGGATAAGTGATTATCGACGCACCGCTTTTCGAGACTCGTTTTGCAGGGTAACTCCCGCCAATCCTCGCGTTGCACGGTGTTCCGTGGAAACTACGGTGTGCAAAGATCATTGAATGCACGCGCGTCCATTTTAGCGCGGCCACACAAGGGCTTTCGCAACTGCAACGAAGTTTCCGGTGTGGCAAAACAGCAAACAGGTAAAACTACGGAACGAAGCATACAGAGACGAACAATTTTTCCAAGTGCTCTTCGAGAACCGGCTCCTTTGAGAACCGTTCGAGACACTCATTCGACGCAGCGCTTGCGTGTTCGGACAGTTGCCTGCAGAAGCGCAAAAGAAAAAGCCCGGCGGATGCCGGGCTTCATCAACGTGCGATCGGTCTGCTGCTGGCGGATTACTTGCCGAGCTTGGAGATCTGCGCGGTGAGCCGCGAAACTTTTCGGCTCGCATTGTTCTTGTGAATGATGTTGCGCTGCGCAGCGCGCATCAAGGCGGGCTCGGCGTTCGCCAGCGCCTTCAGCGCGGCGGCGCGATCGCCGGTCTTGATCGCCTCTTCGACAGTGCGGACGGCGCCACGCATCTGGGTGCGGCGCGACTTGTTGACGGCGGTGCGGCGGGCAATCTTGCGCGTCGCTTTCTTGGCGGAAGTTGTGTTGGCCATGGTCTCAAATATCCTCTGCGGCGACCGGTCGCTTTGTGATCGGGTGGCGCCGGCTGCTTGACCGCGAAATCGACGCTCGGTTTTAGGGTGTTCGGTTGCAAGGCTGGTCCCGGAGCATGAGCAACAGCCTTGCGGCCGTCCCCGACACTGCTCAAAGAACAGCGGCGGCGGGATTGCGCCCGCCGCCAGTTGGCGCCCTTATAGAGGGGGCCTGCGGCACCGTCAACGTCCTCGGGACACCTAAAGTGGCCTCAGTGCGGCCCGGGAACGGCCGTAACGTACTGATGAGGTTGAATTTCCGCCACCACCCCGGTATTGGCTGGCGGCATTGCGACCGGTCTCGGCCGGACGACCATATAAGGTGATACATGATCCGCGGCTTTTTCCGACTGATTGGGCTGTTGCTGCTGGCTGGCGGTTTCATCTTCATGGTCTATGACGGCGCCCGCTGGGTGGCCGACCAGACCCTGCGCTTCACCCGTTTCGGCCAGTTCTGGAACGATATTCACCAGGCGAGCCAGCAGGCGTTCCGGACCTGGGTCGAGGCCAAGGCACCCTGGCTCTGGACCTCCGTGATCCGGGTGCTCCTGGACCAGCCGGTGTTTGCCGTGCTCGGCCTCCTCGGCATCGTCCTGATGATTTTGTTCCGGCCGCGAAAACCCCTGATCGGCTATTCGCGCGACTAGAGCGTTTTCGAGCGGAGTGGATACCGGTTCGCGTCAAGAAAACGTGTCAAAACCAGAAGCTGGAGCCCCGTTCCGATCCCATCGGAACGAGGCTTCAATCCGAACGGGCTGCATCGGAGCAGCGTAACAGGGCTGCCCCCGGCAACGTAAATGCCTATATTCAACAGGTATCGCGAGCACGCCGCAGAAAGCGCCTTGCTTTGGCGGCGAGGGCTCGTTTCGGAGAAGAGATCATGCTGTTCATGCGCAAGACCACCGCATTGCCGAGCGCAGCAGAAGCGCTGCCCGGCCGTGCGCAACCGATCCCGACTGCGTCAACCCACTTCGTCAACGGCCATCAGCTCAAGCCGCCTTATCCCGCGGGCCTCGAGCAGGCCGTGTTCGGGCTCGGCTGCTTCTGGGGCGCCGAGCGCAAGTTCTGGGAGCTCGGCGAGGGCGTCTATGTCACCGCGGTCGGCTACGCCGGCGGTCACACGCCCAATCCGACCTATGAAGAGACCTGCTCGGGCCGCACTGGCCACACCGAAGTGGTGCTGGTCGTGTTCGATCCGAAGAAGATCTCCTACGAGCGCCTCTTGAAGGCATTCTGGGAGAACCACAACCCGACGCAGGGCATGCGCCAGGGCAACGACGTCGGCACGCAATATCGCAGCGCCATCTACACATTTGGCGGTGCGCAGAAGAAGGCGGCCGATGAATCGAAGGCGCTCTATCAGAAGGCGCTTGCCGCGAAGGGACTTGGCGCCATCACCACCGAGATCGCGCCGGCCGGCGATTTCTATTTTGCCGAAGACTACCACCAGCAATATCTGGCCAAGAATCCGGCCGGCTATTGCGGCCTCGGCGGCACCGGCGTGTCCTGCCCGATTGGCGTCGGTGTGAGCGCGTAGTTGTTTGCACCGCCATTCCGGGGCGATGCGTCAGCATCGAACCCGGAATCTCGCTCCACAATCTCTGGATTCCGAGTTCGCGCTTCGCGCGCCCCGGAATGACGGTGGCGAGCAATCGCCGCCGCATACCACCCGAAACGCTTTATTAACCATAACAGGTGCAAGACTGGAGCCGTCTCGTTTCAAGGGATGGGCTCCAGTGCGGGTTGCGCGCGCGTTTCGATTGTCGATCTTGGCAGCTTCTGCCGCATTCGCCCTTGGCGGCTGCATGCAGACGGCAGGCCCGGTCGCCGTCGCGCAGCCGCGCAGCGATCTCGACTACATGGCCTATGGCCAGCCCGGTGCTCCGCCGCCCGTCGTCGTCGCCGACACCAGCGGCGGTGCGATCAGCGCGATCCGTAGCTCCTTTGCCTCGGCGCCTGCGCCCATGCCGGTCGGCTATGCCGCGCCGATGCCGGTGCCGGTCGCAGCGCGCCATGACGTATCCTATCGTCTCGATGCCGGCGACCGCTTGCGCGTCGTCGTCTACGGCCAGGAAGGCCTCACCAACACCTACGCGATCGATGCCGGCGGCTCGATCACCCTGCCGCTGATCGGCGCGGTGCCGGCGCGCGGCCGCACCACCGCAGGACTCGCAGCCGACATCGCCGCGCGCCTGCGCAACGGCTATATCCGCGAACCGTCGGTGGCGGTCGAGATCGAGGCTTATCGCCCGTTCTTCATTCTGGGCGAGGTCACCGCGCCCGGCCAGTATCCCTACGTGCCGAACATGACGGTGGAGAGCGCGGTCGCCATTGCCGGCGGCTTCTCCCCGCGCGCAAAGCGCGACATGGTGACGATCACCCACAGCGAAGGCGGCGCCGCCATGCGGGCCGTCGTGCCGCTCGGCACGCCACTCGGGCCCGGCGACACCGTCTACGTCGGCGAACGCTGGTTCTGACCGCGCGTCGTCGGCTTGCCTAGGCCTTCAAGTGAGCTCGTGCAAAACTCGCTGCTTCGTCGATCGAGGCCATGCCTTCGTCGAGCATCGGCGCGAAGAGCTGCCAGGAATGGCACATCCCCTCCCAGATCTTGAGCTCCGTCGAGCCACCGGCCTCGCGCAGCCTTTGGGCGATGTGCACGCTGTCGTCGCGCAGCAACTCCCAGGAACCGACGTGGATGAGGGCCGGCGGCAGCTTCGACAGGTCGCTGTCGAACGGCGTCACCGCCGGTGATCTCGGATCGCCCTCGCCGACATAGACATTGGTGAACAGCGTCATCAGTTGCGGCGTCAGCAGCGGCGCATCCACGATCGTGCGATAGGATTCGCTCGTCCCGGTGAAATCGAGCGCGGGGGACATCAGCACCAGCGCGCCAGGCCGGGGCAGGCCGGCGTCGCGTGCCCGCACGGCAGTCGCCAGCGCAAGATTGCCGCCGGCGGAATCGCCGGTCAGGGCGATGGCAGACGCGGCATAGCCGCGCTCCAGTGCCCAAGCGTAGACGGCGAACGCATCGTCATGCGCCGTCGGCGCGGGATTTTCCGGCGCCAGCCGATAGTCGGCGGCAAGTACCGTCATGCCCGACAGACGCGCGAGATTTGCGGCCACGACGCGATGCGAACGCGGGGAGCCAAAGAAGAACCCGCCGCCATGGAAGTAGATGATCAGGCGCTTGCCGTCGGCGCCGGGATAGCTGATCAGGTCGCCGCCAGCCGGGCCCGCCGCAACGCGCTCGATCATGATGCCGTCGGGGATCGGCGTCTGCGCATTGATCGCCTCGAACCAGGCCCGCATCTCGGCTGGGCCGGCATTTTCGGGCGGCGGAAATTGGGCGCTGATCTCGAGAATGGCTGCGAGTTGTTGGCTGGACATGTTTCCTCCTGGGATGACGAACCGGCCGCCGGTCGCGCCGGCCTGGATCGTCATTGTCGTGATGCGACCGGTCTATCCGTGCGCTGCCGCTCAGCTCATCCGCACGATCGGCTTGATGACCTCGCCCGTTTCCGAGACGTGGATGGCCTTGTTGATCTCGTCGAGCGCGTAGAACTTCACGAGCTTGTCGAAGGGGAAGCGCCCCTGCCGATAGAGGTCGATCAGCATCGGAATGAAAACGTCCGGGTTGGATTCGCCTTCGACGATGCCGATGAGGCGGCGGCCGCCGCTCATGAAGTGGGTCTCGTTGAGGACGATCTCGGCATCCGGTCCCGACGCGCCCAGGATGCCGCAGGCGCCGCGCGGACCGAGGCTTTCCACGGCACTGCGGATCACCGCGGGAAGGCCGGTGGTGTCGAGCGCGAAGTTCAGCCCGCTGCCGGTGATCCGCATGATCTCCTCGACCGGATTGACCTTGGTCGGATCGATCGTATGGGTGGCGCCGAGCGCCTTTGCGACGCTCAGCCGCGACGGCTTGGTGTCGACGGCGATGATAGTGGTCGCGCCGACGACGACCGCGGCCATCAGGGCGGACAGGCCGACCGAGCCCGCGCCGAACACGGCAAAGGATTTTCCGGGCGAAACGCGCAACGCGTTCAGCACGGCGCCGGCGCCCGTCTGCACGCCGCAGGCCAGCGGTCCCAGGAGGTCGAGCGGCACGTCGCTCGGCACTTTCACGACATTCGCTTCATGGCACAGCGCATGAGTCGCGAAGGACGACTGGCCGAAGAAGTTGCCGTTGATGCGCTCGCCGTCCTTGGAGAGGCCGCTGGTGCCGTCGACCCGCGTGGCGAAGAAGTTGCGCGGGAAGAATTCGTGGCAATAGGTGGTCGCATGATCGCGGCAGCTCGGGCAGGCGCCGCAGGAATTGAACGTCATCACCACGTGGTCGCCGGGCTTCACCTTGGTGATGCCGGAGCCGACGGCTTCGACGACGCCGGCTCCCTCATGGCCGAGCACGACGGGCAGGGGTGTCGGCAGCATCCCGTCGCGCACGACGAGATCGGTGTGGCAGACGCCGGTCGCGGCGACCTTCACGAGGATCTCGTCAGCGCGGGGACTTTCGAGATCGATGCTTTCGAGGCTGAGCGGTGCGCCCTTTTCGCGGGCGATGGCGGCACGGATTTTCATTTGCGGGATCTCCGGTCAGGAATGGCAGGATTGGGATCGCAGGTGCGTCCGGCGCAACGCTCGCCGGACGCGGTACAAGCGTCAGAACGGGTAGGGCGTCGCTTGCGGCTTCTCGGAGGTCCACACCCACTGCGTGAACTCTTCCCAGATCGCAGGACCGCTGATGCGGCTGCCATTGCCGGAGCGGCCGCGGCCGCCGAAGGGCGCGAACGGGCCGCCATTCACCGTCTGGTCGTTGATGTGGAGCTGGCCCACGTTCAAGCGTTCGCCGACGGTGCGTGCGCGGGCGATCGAGCCCGAGATGACACCGGCCGCGAGGCCATACTCGGAGAGATTGGCGAGCGCGACCGCGTCGTCGTCGGTCTCGAAGCTGACGATGCAGGCGACGGGTCCGAAGATCTCCTCTTCGAAAGCGAGCATGCCGGGCTTCACATCGGCAAGCACGGTCGCCTGATAGTAGCGGCCGTCATGGCTGCCGCCGGCGAGCAGCCGCGCGCCCTTGGCCACCGCATCGTCCACGATGGATTGAATCTTCTCGACTTGCGCATCGCTGATGATCGGCCCGAGCGCGACGCGCCCGGACGAGGGATCGCCTGCCGGCAGGTGCCGCGCCTTTTCGGCAATCCGGTTCGCCAGGCCTTCGGCGATACCTTTCTGCGCCAGCACGAGGCCGGTCGACATGCAGATCTGACCCTGGTGCAGGAACGCGCCCCAGGCGGCGTTGGACGCCGCGACGTCGAGATCGGAATCGTCGAGCACGATCAGCGAATTCTTGCCGCCGAGCTCGAGCTGGACCTTCTTGAGGTTGCGGCCGGCGACCTCGCCGACCTTGCTGCCGCCGGCGGCCGAGCCGGTGAACGAGATCATCGCGATGTTGGGATCGGCGCACATGGCTTCACCCGCCACAGCGCCTCCCGGCACGATCTGGAGTACGCCTGCAGGCAGGCCGGCTTCCTCGAAGATTCGCGCGATGATGATGCCGCCCGACACGGCCGTGCGCGGATCGGGCTTGTGCACGACGGCATTACCGACCGCGAGTGCCGCGGCGACGGCTCGGATCGAGAGCACCAGCGGAAAATTGAACGGCGAGATTACGCCGACAACGCCATGCGGCACGCGCTTTGCGGTGTTGGAGCGGCCCGGCTCCATCGACGGCAACAGAATTCCGTTGGGCTCGAGCGCAACGGCAGCCGCGTGGCGCACAAAGCCGGCGCCATGCTCGACCTCGATCGCGGCCTTCGGCTGGATCGATCCGCTCTCGCGCATGATCCAGCCGATCAGCTCTTCGCCATTGCGTTCGAGTAGGTCGGCCGCCTTGTTCAGGATCGCGGCGCGTTCCTGCGGAAGCATCGCCGCCCAGCCCGGCTGGGCGAGGCGCGCCGCGCGCGCGGCCTTTGCGATATCTGAGGCATTGCCGATGCCGACCGAGCCGAGCACGGTGCGCGTCGCGGGATCGCTGATGTCAGCGACCCCGCCGCCGGTTGCAGACCATTCGCCGAGGAATGCCTTGCCGTGCCAACGCTCGGTGGCAATGAAATTGCGGGCCTGTGTATTCATCGAAATCTCCTCCCATCTTCCCGCGTCGCGGGCTGTCGTTATCGTCCGCGGGCGCCATGCCTGCGGCGTAGGGAGGGGAAACAGGTCACAAGGGCGCACCCCGGCGACATCGCCTTGGTCCGGACGGGCGCACCGCCGGTCGTGATCGGGACTGCGGGCCAGTCCTCTTGTTGTCGTTTTCCTCCCGTTGATCTCAGGGGATAGCAAGGCGGGTGCCAGGCTCGGCGAAGTTCGAGGTGCAGCTCGAAAGAAGCCAAATAGATAAATTATTTCATTCAGATAGCTCTGAAACCGTGCCGGCGGGTTTTGGCTGCGGATTCACGCCGGCGGGCGATCTCTTCCTGAAATGATGGAAGGCGTCTAAGGTCTCTTCATCATTTGATGAAGCAAAAGGCCGCCGACGTGTCCGACAAGGAGTCCCTGATCTCGCTTGCCGAGGCGTCGCGCCGCTCGGCGCAAATTCTCAGTCGGGGCGCCAGCAGCGAGCTCCATACCGGTGCGCCGCCGACCTTCGATGATCTCGCGGAGTCCCTGCATTTCGCGCTTGGCGATGGCCGCATCTGGCTCAACGACCAGCGCATGGTCTTGATGCAGTCGCAGGTGCTGGGGAGGCTGCGTGCGGAGATCATCGACGCCTTCGGCATGGAGACTGCCAAGGCGATCTTCATGCGAGTCGGTTACATGCAGGGCGCGCGCGATGCCGCGCTGATCCAGAAGCGTTTTCCGAATGAAGATCTGACGCACGCGCTCGCCGCCGGACCGCGGGTGCATACGCTGGAGGGCTTCGTCAAGGTGACCACGCGGCACTTCGAGTTCGACCGCGACAAGGGCACCTATTTCGGCGAGTTCTATTGGGACGATTCATCGGAAGCGGCCGAGCATGTTGCGAGCTATGGCCTTGCCACCGAACCGGTGTGCTGGCTGCAGGTCGGCTATCCCTCGGGCTACACCACAAAACTGCTCGGCAAGCCGGTGATCTTTCGCGAGATCGAATGCGCCGCCATGGGCGCGCCACGCTGCGTCATTATCGGCCAGCATGCCGATGCCTGGGGCGATGACGCTCCGGAGCGGCAATATTTCGGCCTGGAATGGAAGAGCCGTCCGCTTCACGCCGCGACGAAGATGGCTGTTGCCGAACAGGAGGCTCCAGCCAGTGTCGACGGAAAGGACGATGTCGCCGTCGGGGTCTCGGCTGCCTTCGTGCGCACGCGGCGCCAGCTCGAGCGGGTCGCGGCGACCGATGCGACCGTGCTGTTCGTCGGCGAGTCCGGCGTCGGCAAGGAGCTTTTCTCCAGCCAATTGCATGCGATGAGCCGGCGCAGTGGGGGTCCGTTCGTCGCGATCAACTGCGCCGCTATACCGGAACAGCTCGTCGAGTCCGAATTGTTCGGCGTTGAGAAGGGGGCCTATACCGGCGCAATCGCCTCACGCGCAGGCTACTTCGAGCGCGCTTCAGGGGGCACGCTGTTCCTCGACGAGATCGCTTCGCTGACCTATTCGGCGCAGGGCAAGGTTTTGCGTGCATTACAGGAGCGCAAGATCGAACGCGTCGGAGGCAGCAAGACGATCTCCCTCGATGTTCGGGTGGTCGCGGCATCCAACGTCGATCTCAGCACGGAGGTTGCGGCCGGCCGTTTTCGGCAAGATCTCTATTTCCGCCTCTGCGTCTTCCCGATCGCGATCCCGCCGTTGCGTGAGCGGCGCGACGACATTCCGCTCCTGATGGCGCATTTCCTCAGTGCCTACTGCACGCGGCACGGCCGCCGCCTCACCGGCTTCAGCCGGCGCGCGACCGGCGCGCTGCTCAAATACAATTATCCCGGCAACATCCGCGAACTGCAGAATCTGATCGAGCGTGGCGTGGTCTATGCCGATGATGGCGGCGTGATCGACGTCGGCCACCTCTTCAGCGGCTCCGAGCTCCTGCCGCCATTCTCGATCCAGCTCACCAACGAGGGGCGGCTTGGACGCATGCCGCTTCACGCCGACGGCGCGCAGCCGGCTGAGGCGCCTGTTGCGCCATCAGCCGATCATGGCGCGTCATTCGCCGATGTCGAGCGTGCAACTTACGAGGCGGCCCTGGCGCGCGCCGGCGGCAACGTCTCGGCCGCTGCGCGCGCGCTCAGGATCAGCCGGGCGCAGCTCGACTATCGACTGCGCAGGCTGGGTTTGCGGTCCTAACCACTCACTTCAGATGCGCGGCAAAGAACGTCATGCTGCAGGGCCAGGCGATGTCGGCGCTGGTCTTGTCGTAGCTCGCGCGCTCGTCGCAATGGAAGCCATGCTGGGCGCCCGGATAGATCAAGACCTCGACGTCCGGCCGCTTGCCCTTGATGGCCTCGACATCGGTGAGCGGAATGCCGGCGTCCTTCTCGCCGAAATGCAGTTGCGTCGGCACCTTCGGCTTCTCGTCCGCAAAGCGCGCGATGGCGCCGCCATAATAGCCGATCGCGGCCTTCAGGCCGGACAGCCGTGTGGCGGCGACGAAGGCGATGCTGCCGCCGAGGCAAAAGCCGATGATGCCGACCGGGCCGATCGCCTTCACCGCATCGATCGCGGCCTGCGTGTCGCGCAGCATCGCCGCCCAGTCGGGACTAGCGACGAACTTTCGCGCTTCCGCGACCTCGTCGGGCGTATAGCCCGACTGGAAATTCGGCGTGGTGCGATCGAAGATCGACGGCGCGATGGCGACATAGCCTTCCTTCGCCAGCCGGTCGCAGACCGAGCGGATGTGATGATTCACCCCAAAAATCTCCTGGATCACCACGATCGCGCCCTTTGGCGTGCCGCTGGGGTCAGCGCGATAAGCGCCAAACTGGAAATTGTCTGAGGCCGTCAATTTGATGTCTTGTCCCACGGGATTGTCCTCGGGTTGTTAGGTGTTGTTTCCAATCGCCGGCTCTTTCTCCTCACGATCAGGATCATTCCCACATCCAGTTCTCGCCATAGTCGCCCTTCCACCCCGCAAGCCGGCCGTGGTGGAATTGCAGGAACAGGCGGTGGCGATTGCGCACGAGTCCGCTGCCGCCGATGTTGCGCAGGGCGAGAAAGGTCTCCTCGCCCGGACGTCCCCTGACATATTGCAACTGCTGTCCCAGCGCTCGCGCCGTCTCCTCGACGTCCATGCCGAAGGCCAGCGGCGTGGTGTTGGAAAGCGTCGCGACGAAGGGCAGCCGCGGCATCGGCTGCTGCGCCAACGCCGGCGCCGATAGCGCAACCAGCGCCATCAGTCCGGAAGCCAATGTCGATCGCGTCATCGCTCTTGCGTCCTTGTTCGCGCCTATCGCGACACGTTCTTAAGGAAAGGCACGACCGCGTCAACAAAAGCCTGCGGCTGGTCGATGTTGACGGCGTGTCCGGCCGCCGGAATCACCGCCTTCTGCGCGCCAGGGATCTTTGCTGCCATGTAATCAGACGCGGCGAGGAAGGGCGTGTCGTCGGCACCGACCACGACCAATGACGGCACCTTGATGTCGGGCAGAACCTCCATCACTTTCGCGTCGCGCTGGGTCAGCATGCCGCGCGCGGCGAGCGCCAGTCCCTTGGCGTTGCGATGGCTGGCGCTGGAGCGTTCGCGGCTCGCCGATTTCAGCACGTCCAGGCCCTCGCGCTCGAACCTGTCGGCCGTGTCGTAAGCGCGCTTGTTCCAGGCCTCGCGCGCGTCGTCCTTCTTGAAGCCCGGGCCGGTATCGATGATCAGCAGCGCGCGTACGCGCGCAGGGTTCGCGCGATAGAACGCCAGCGACATGTAGCCGCCGAGCGAGAGACCGCCGATGATGGCGCGATCAGTGCCGACAGCATCGAGGATATCAGCCATGTCGCTGACGGTCAGCGCTTCGCTGTAAGCCTTGGGATCATCGGGATAGTCGGACTGGCCATGGCCGCGCATGTCCCACAACACCAGTGTGTGATCCCGGCTGAAAGTTTCGATCTGGCCCTGCCACATCGCCGAGGTCGCGGAATAGCCATGCGTCAGCAGCAGCGGCGGACCGTTGCCATGGACTTCGTAGTAGATGGCAACTCCGTCCCGATTGATTGTTGGCATGTCGCTCACCCCTGTTCGCTTGTCGAACATCCTAGCGCGTTGGGTTACTCGCAGGAAACTGCCCGCCGACGATGGCGCGCATGTTTCAATAGCAGGCAATTATTCCGTCGCGCGGTTGCGTCGGCGGCCTTGTCGCAACGCACAACAGTTCGTCGCTGCGTTTGTTTCGATCAATTCCAAATTGCATTTGCCTCAGCGAGCGAACGCGATCATTCTCGCCGCCAAGGTTGACGCCAGCCCGGTGGGCGTCCGCCGTACAAGTTGCCGCCGTAAGCGGCTTCATGCACCGGCAGGGGAAGAAACCATGCCTACTCTCAACATCAACGGGCGGGGTATGTCCGTGGATGCGGCGAGCGATTCGCCGCTTCTATGGGCGATCCGCGAGCAATTGCAGATGACCGGCACCAAATTCGGTTGCGGTGCCGGTTTGTGCGGAGCCTGCACCGTGCACGTCAACGGCGAAGCCGTGCGCTCGTGCCAGACCATGGTCGGTGACGTCGCTGGCAAGAAGATCACGACCATCGAAGGCCTTTCCGCCAAGGGTGATCATCCGCTTCAGAAGGCATGGATTGCCGAGCAAGTCCCGCAATGCGGCTACTGCCAGTCCGGGCAGATCATGCAGGCCGCGTCGCTGCTGGCTAAGAATCCCAACCCGACCAAGGAAGAGGTCGTGGCGCATATGGACGGCAATCTCTGCCGTTGCATGACCTATTCGCGGATCCAGAAGGCGATCCTGCGGGCTGCCAGCGAGATGCGCACCGCTTCCGCCACCGGCAACGAGCGGAGGGCCACATGAACAAGCACGTGAACAACGTCACCCCTGAAGCGACCGATCTCAGCCGTCGTTCCTTCCTGGTCGGCACTGCCGCGACCGGTCTCGTGCTCGGCTATGCCGGCGTGCCCGGCATTGCAGAAGCCGTCGCCGCGCCCTCCAACTTCGAGCCGAGCGTCTGGTATTCGATCGCGCCGGATGGTCTCGTTACCGTGACCTGCGGCAAGGCCGATATGGGCCAGCACATCGCCTCCACCATGGCGCAGATCGTGGCCGAAGAGCTCGGTGCGAAGTGGAGCGACATGCGGGTTCAGCTCGCCTCCAACGATCCGAAGTTCAACGACCCCGTGCTGGGTGCGCAGATCACCGGCGGAAGCTGGTCGACCATGATGAACTTCGACGCGATGAGCCGCGCTGGCGCCGCCGGCCGCATCGCGTTGACGGAAGCCGCTGCCGCCGCCATGGGTCTGCCGCCCTTCTACAAGGACGAGCTGATCGTGCGCGACTCCATGGTCACGCATCCGAAGTCGAAGAAGTCGATGAGCTTTGCCGACATCGTCAAGAGCGGCAAGGCCACCAAGACCTTCACGCCGGACGAGTTGAAGGCGATCAAGCTGAAGACGCCGGATCAATACACCATGATCGGTGTATCGGTGCCGCAGCTCGACATTCCCTCCAAGAGCAACGGCACGGCCAAGTACGGCATCGACGTCATGCTGCCGGGCATGGCCTATGGCGCGATCGTCACGCCGCCGGTGCGCTTCGGTGCGACCGTGAAGTCGATCGACGACAGTGATGCCAAGAAGGTGCCGGGCTTCGTCAAGGCCGTCATCATCGACGACAAGACCCAAACGACGTCGGGCTGGGTGGTCGCCGTGGCCAATACCTACGCCAACGCCAAGAAGGCGGCGGCGGCGTTGAAGATCGCCTACGACGGCGGTCCGAACGCAAAGTTGTCGAGCCAGTCGTTGCTCGACGAAGCCAAGCGGCTCCAGGGGCTCGACGATTCCGGACAGTTCTTCGTCAAGGACGGCGATCCCACGGCGGCGTTCGGCTCGGCGGCGAAGGTGCTGGAGGCGGAATACACCACCAGCATCAACATCCACGCGCCGATGGAGCCGATGAACGCGACGGCGGAGTTCAAGGGTGACATCCTGCACATCTATTCCGGCAACCAGTTCGCGACGCGCTCCGGCGCGATCGCCGCGGGTGCCGCCGGGATCGATCCAAAGTTCGTCGTCATGCACCAGATGTGGCTGGGCGGCGGATTTGGCCGGCGTCTCGACGCCGACATGATGATCCCCGCGGTGCAGGCGGCCAAGGCCGTCGGCAAGCCGGTCAAGGTGATCTACACGCGCGAGAACGACATGACGATGGATTTCTCGCGTCCGCTCACCTACCAGAAGGTCAAGGCCGGCGTAGATGGCGACGGCAAGGTCGTCGCGCTCAGCCACGACGTGGTCTCGGCCTGGCCGACCGCGCGCTGGGGCATCCCGGACTTCCTGACTCCGTCGGTCGACAAGAAGGGCCCGCTCGACTCGTTCACGGTGAACGGGGCGGACTTCTTCTACACCGTGCCGAACCACTATGTGCGGGCGATCAAGAACGAGATGGCGCACAACGCCACCCCGTCCGGTCAGCTCCGCTCGGTGGCGCCCGGTTGGACCTTCTGGGCAGTCGAGAGCATGATCGACGAGATCGCGGCTGCGACGGGCAAGGATCCCGCCCAGCTCCGCATCTCCCTGCTCGACGGCAAGGGCAAGAACGACGGCGGCGCGCAGCGGCTGCGTAACACGCTGCTCGCCGCGATGGGTCTCGCCGGCTACGGCACCAAGCAGCTCCCGAAGGGAGAGGGCATGGGCGTGGCCTGCGTCTCCTCGCAGGAGCGCGCGACCGCAAGCTGGACCGCCTGCGTCGCCCATGTCGCGGTTGCGCCATCGGGCGAGGTGAAGGTGAAGAAGCTCACGGTGGCGACCGACGTCGGCACGCAGGTGCATCCCGACAACATCCGCGCTCAGGTCGAGGGTGCGGCGCTGTGGGGCCTGTCGCTTGCGATGTACGAGAAGGCGACGCTCAAGGACGGCGGTATCGAGCAGAAGAACTTCGATACCTACACGCCGCTTCGCATGAGCCAGGTGCCCGAGGTCGCGGTTGCCGTGATCGCCAATGGCGAGAAGGCCACCGGCGTCGGCGAGCCGGCGGTGACGGTGGTCGCACCGGCCATCGGCAACGCCATCTTCAACGCCTGCGGCGCCCGCGTCAGGTCGCTGCCGATCACGGCGGAAGCCGTGAAGGGCGCGATGAAGGCGTAAGCCGGCCGCAAGTCGCGATGAGAGATGATCCGCCGGAGGGCAGCCTCCGGCGGGTTTTTTTGTGGTGCGCCAGGCATGGCGCGGAGCGCCATGACTGGCGCGATTTGACCGGAGTGGTGTCCGGTCGATGAC
>NZ_JAFCJM010000091.1 GCF_018130955.1 Bradyrhizobium liaoningense | reverse complement strand
TCGATCGTCTCAACCATCATGGCGGGCCGCCTCGCAAGGCCAATAGCGCCGCGCCGTAGCTTGCCTCCGTCTCCTCGGCGACGGTCACGGGAACGCCGAGTGCGCGCCGCCTGATTTCGGTCCAGGCCGCGTTCTTCGCACCGCCACCGATGCTGATGACGCGCCGCAGGCTTGGCGCCCCGAGCTGGGCGAGGCGTTGATAGGCGAGCGCTTCGACCCCCGCGATGCCTTCGAGGAGGCCCTGGAAGAAACGATGATCTTCGGCTGGACGCGGCGTGACCCTTGCCGGCAATGCCGGATCGGCAATCGGAAAGCGCTCGCCGGGCTTGGGCAGGGGATAGTAGTCGAGCCCGGTCGGCATCTCCGGCTTTATTTGCGTCGTCAACCGGTCCATCTCGGCGGCCGTGAAATGAGTGAGCAGCGCTCCACCGCCCGAATTGGAGGCGCCGCCCGCGAGCCAACGTTCGCCAAGCCGGTGAGAATAGACGCCCTGATTTGCAGCGAAGATCGGCCGTGTCGCGAGCAGCTTCACGACCAGCGTCGTGCCGAGCGAGGTGACGGCATCGCCAGGCGTATCGGCGCGCGTCGCAATGAAGGCCGCGACACCGTCAGTGGTGCCGGCCGCGACGCGCGCTGCCGGCGACAGGCCGAGCGTGGATGCGACCTCGGGATCGATATCCGCAAAGGGTGTTCCCGGCACCAGTACCGTCGGCAGTAGCTCACGCGACACGCTGAGCTCGTCGAGCCAGGCCGGCCAGGTGCGAGTCACGGGATCGTAGCCGAGCTTCAGGACGTTGTTTTCGTCGCTGATGCCGTGATGTCCGGCCAGCCGGCCGGCGATCCAGTCAGCCTGATGCACGGCAAAGCGCGCTCGGCTCGCCTCGCCGCGACCGGACAGATACAGCAGCTTCGCCAACGCGCTGCTCGCGCCGTGCGCGCCGCTGCCCGCCGGCGCCACCGCCGCAATGCGCGCGGCCTCAGCTGCCGCGCGTGCGTCATTGTACATCAGCCCCGGCGTGCAGGGCCGGCCCGCGGCATCGATCATCAGGAGGGTGCCGGACGTGCCGTCGACACAGACGCGCTTGACCGCCTCCAGATCGAGGCGGCGGCCGAGCTTGCGGACCGCATCCGCCGTCGCATCCCACCAGAGTTCCGGATCCTGATCGATGGCGTTGCCGTCTTGCCGGGGCGGGGGAAGGGGCGCCGAGTCCATTCCGAGGAGGCTGCCGCGTGCATCGACGGCGCAGGCGCGAACGCCGCCGGTTCCGACGTCGACACCGAGGAACACGCCTGCCATTCGACCTCCACAGCGTCATGGCGACCGCATTTTCCCGAACAGCGCCGGAGGAACGCAGTCGCCGCTTGATTGCAGCGCAGCACGTTTGGGGGATTGACGTTCTAACGCGCCTCTGCAATTTTTTGCAAGACGTGAAGAAAATTGCAAGCGGGCTTTTCCGGCGTGGCGACATCCTCCGACAGGCTGCCGATGGTTGACGGTGAGGCGTCGCTCGCAACGCGGGCGGCGTGGCTTTACTTCGCCGCCGGGCTGACCCAGTCCGAGGTCGCCGACCGCCTCAACATCCAGAGCACCAAGGCGCATCGTTTGATCGCGCGCGCGAGCCGCGAGGGCATGATCCGCGTCTTCGTCGAAGGCCCGGTGGCCGAATGCGTCGCGCTGGAGAACACGCTGACCCAGCGCTATGGCCTCGCCTTCTGCCGCGTCGCGCCCGATCTTGGGGAGGGCGACCTGCCGCTAAAGGCTCTGGCGCTCGAGGGCGCGAGCTTCTTGCGGCAGATCCTTGAACGCGGCGAGCATAAGATCATCGGCGTCGGTCACGGCCGCACGCTCGCGGCCGTGGTCGAGCAGTTGCCGCAGACGCCGGCGCGCGAGGTGCAATTCGTCTCGCTGCTCGGCGGACTGACGCGGAAATTCGCCGCCAATCCGTTCGACGTCATTCATCGACTGGCGGAGCGTACGGGCGCCGAGGCCTATCTCCTGCCGGTACCGGTGTTTGCCAATTCGGTCGCCGACCGCGCCGTGCTGATGCAGCAATACGGCATCGCGGACGTGTTTGCGCTCGCGCGCAAGGCCTCGCTCCTGTTTGTCGGCATTGGACAGATCCATGCCGAGGGGTTCTTGGTCTCGAGCGGCATGATCAGGCCGGACGAGGTCGTCGAATTGAAGCGGGCCGGGGCCTGTGCTGATCTGCTCGGACATTTTTTCAATGCCGACGGCGAGCTGCTCGACATCGACCTGTCGGCGCGCGCCACCTCGATGGAGGCGGCAGACCTCAGGAAGCATCGCATCGTCGCCATCGGCGGCGGGCTTGCCAAGGTGACGGCGTTGCGCGCGGTGTTGCGCAGCCGCCTCCTGCACGGCCTCATCATCGACGAGGCGACCGCTCAGGCCCTCGCAACGGACAAGCCGGAGGCAACATCCGGCAAGGAAAAGAACACGAAGACCAAGAACACGGGTCGGAAGGGAAAGTAAACGCGCAAAACGGGAGGTAACTCATGTACGATCGCGAGAAGAATCTGTTCGACTCCTACGCCGCCAAACGCATCAGTCGGCGTGATCTACTGGACGGCGCCGCCAAGCTCGGCATCGCCGGCGTCGCCGCCAACTCCGCCTATGTCTCCGCGATGTCGCGGGCCATGGCGGCAGACTTCAACTGGAAGGCCTATAGCGGCAAGACCGTCAAGCTGCTCTTGAACAAGCATCCTTACGTCGATGCGATGATCGGCGATATCGAGGCGTTCAAGACGCTCACGGGGATGAACGTCGCCTACGACATCTTCCCGGAGGACGTCTATTTCGACAAGGTGACGGCGGCGCTCTCCTCCAAATCGGACCAGTACGACGCCTTCATGACCGGCGCCTACATGACCTGGACCTATGGTCCTGCCGGCTGGATCGAGGATCTCAACGCCTACATCAAGGATCCCGCCAAGACCAACCCCGCCTTTGCCTGGGACGACGTGCTGCCCGGCCTTCGTTCCTCGACGGCGTGGGACGGCGTTGCCGGCTCTGAGCTCGGCTCGGGCAAGGCCAAGCAATGGTGCATCCCGTGGGGCTACGAGCTCAACAACATCGCCTACAATCGCAACATCTTCGACAAGGTCGGCGTCAAGCCGCCGAAGAATCTCGACGAGATGCTCGATGTTGCCGCGAAGATCACCAAGGACGCCGGCGGGCCTTACGGCGTCGGCGTTCGCGGCTCGCGCTCCTGGGCCACGATCCATCCAGGCTTCCTCTCGGCCTACGCGAATTTCGGCCAGAAGGATTTTGTGATGGAGGGCGGCAAGCTGAAGGCCGCCATGAACACCAAGGCCTCGAAGGACTTCCACGAGAAATGGGTCAAGATGATCCAGACCTCGGGCCCGAAGAACTGGTCGACCTACACCTGGTACCAGGTCGGCACGGATCTCGGCGCCGGCGCCTCCGGCATGATTTTCGACGCCGACATTCTCGGCTACTTTATGAATGGCGGCGAGAACAAGGAGCGGGGCAACCTCGGCTATGCGCCGTTTGCCGCGAACCCGGCCGCCAAGGCGCCGACGCCCAACGTCTGGATCTGGTCGCTCGCAATGTCGAGCTTCTCCAAGCAGAAGGATGCGGCCTGGCTGTTCATGCAATGGGCGGCCTCGACCGAGCACGATTTGTTCGGGGCCCGCAAGATGGACTTCGTCAATCCGGTCCGCGCCTCGGTGTGGAAGGACTCAGAGTTCCGCGACCGCATCGCAAAGTCCTATCCTGGTTATCTCGAGCAGCATGATGTCTCGGCTCCGGGCGCCAAGATCTACTTCACGGCGCAGCCGCTGTTCTTCGACCTGACGACGGAATGGGCGGCATCGCTCCAGAAGATGGTGGCCAAGGAGGTCAGCGTGGACGAGGGGCTCGACAAGCTCGCCGACAGCATCAACCGTCAGCTCAAGCAGGCAGGCCTTGGGTGAGCAAGTCTTGGGTGATTTGCCTTGGTTGAACTGCCTCGTTTAACGCCTTGCGTGGCGCCGATTCCTCCGCGCCACGCCAACCCGCCGGTTCGGAACGCCTACCCGATCCGGGCCGGCGGTGTTGAAGCCAATGCGTGATCCCGTATCATCATGAGCATGGTCCAGCTGTCCCAGACAACAAATGTGCTTCCGCGCCGCACCACGAGGCTGCGCGGGCGCATGCTGCCTTACCTGCTGAGCCTGCCGGCTCTGCTCGTCTGCATCGCCATCCTCGTTCCCTTCGTGACCGCGGCGGTCTATTCGCTCCAGCGCTACCGGCTGAACCTGCCGTATCTGCGCGGCTTCATCGGGGTCGACAATTACGTCGACTTCCTCTCCGACCCCGCCTTCTGGAACACGCTTCGCATCTCGCTCACCTATACCGCGCTGACGGTGGTTCTCGAACTGCTGCTCGGTTTGGGCATCGCCTTGCTGCTGCGGCGACCGACCCGCTTTCACAATGCAGTGTCGATCGTGCTGCTGCTGCCGCTGATGACCGCACCTGCGATCGCCGCGCTGATGTGGAAGCTCATGACCAACCCGAGCTTCGGCATCCTGTCCTATCTCGTGAGCCTGTTCGGCGTGCATGACTTCAAGTGGGCATCCGATCCGTCGAGCGCGCTGTTCACGGTGGTGCTGGTCGACATGTGGGTCTACACGCCCTTCATCATGATCCTGCTCCTCGCCGGGTTGCGCTCGCTGCCGCGGCAGCCGTTCGAGGCAGCGGCGCTCGATGGCGTGCCGGCGAGCTTCGTGTTCTTCCGCATCACGCTGCCGATGCTCGCGCCCTACATCATCACGGCCTCGCTGTTCCGCCTGCTCGATTCAATCCAGCAGTTCGACATCATCTACGCGATGACGCAGGGTGGCCCGGGCGACCGGCTGATGGTGTTCCAGGTCCAGGCCTATCTCGAATTCTTCCAATACACCAATGTCGGCCGTTCGGCGGCGCTGCTGATGATCCTGTGGCTGATCACCAATATCCTGTCGAACATCTTCATCAAGAACTGGCTGCGGCTGCGGGCGCGCGCCCACGGCCACGCCTGAGGAAGGAGAGATGGAGATGGATCACTCCAGTCTCGCAGGGCGCATCTTCCGCGGCATAGCGCTCGCGCTCGTGCTCGTCTTCTTCATGTTTCCAATCGTCTGGATATTCCTGATGTCGTTCCAGACCAACGAGCAGATCCTGCGGATCCCGCCGCACATCCTGTTCGAGCCGACGCTCGCCAACTATCAGGCCCTGATCTCGGGGCAGCTCCGCACCACGGCCGGCAATCTTGAGATTTCCTTCATACGCAACCTCATGAACAGTTTTGCGCTGTCGAGCGCGGCCGTGGTCTTGGCCCTGCTGCTCGGCGTGCCCGCGGCCTATGCCTTTGCGCGGTTCAAGTTCCGGCTCGGCGAGACCATCGCATTCACGCTGCTCTCGTTCCGTTTCGCCCCGCCGCTGCTCGTGCTGCTGCCGCTGTCGCTCTACTACCAGCAGCTCGGTCTCAACGACACCTATTTCGGCATTGTCTGGGTCTATCAGCTCATTGCGCTGCCGCTGATCCTGTGGATCGTGCGCGGCTATTTCGAGGACATCAGCCCCGACATCGAGCATGCCTACCGGCTTGCGGGACATTCCTGGCGCGAGGCATTCACGCGCATCGCCGTGCCGCTCGCCGGCCCCGGCATTGCGGCGGCCGGTCTGCTCTCCTTCATCTTCTGCTGGAACAATTTTGTGTTCGCGCTGATCCTGGCCTCGGCCGACAAGCAGCCGGTCACCGTGGGCGCGCTGGCCTTCGTCACGGCGTCCGGCATCCAGTACGGCCAGATCGCGGCCGCGATCGTGCTCTCGGTCACGCCGACCCTGCTGCTCGCGCTCTATGCGCAGCGCTACCTGGTCGAAGGTCTGTCGCTCGGTGCGGTGAAAGGCTGACGGCATGGCGCGTCTTGAACTCAACGCCGTCGGCAAGTCATTCGGTCCGGTGCGCTGCGCCGACGATCTGTCGCTGGCGGTCGAGCCCGGCGAGATCGTCGCGGTGTTCGGCCCGTCCGGTAGCGGAAAGACCGTGCTCCTGCGCATGATCGCCGGCATGTTCGAGCCCGACAAGGGAGACATTCTGGTCGGCGGCCAGTCGATCGTGGGCGCGCCGCCGGAACGGCGCGGGATCGGCATGGCCTTCCAGAACTTCGCACTGTTTCCGCATATGAGCGCGCAGGACAACATCGCGAGCGGCTTGCGCGCCAAGGCGGCCGCGGGCGAAGTGGCCTCGCGGGTCAAGTCGATCAGCCGCCTCCTGAAGATCGAGCACGTGCTCGGTCACATGCCCCGCGAATTGTCGAACGGACAGAAGCAGCGCACCGCGCTCGCGCGTGCGCTGATCGGCAATCCGGAGGTGCTGCTGCTCGACGATCCCCTGCGCAACGTCGATGCCAAGCTTCGCTACGAGATGCGCCTCGAATTGCCCAACCTGTTGCGGCGGAGTTCGGCTGCGGTGCTCTATGTCACCCAGGACTATCGCGAGGCGATGGCGATCGCCGACAGGATCGCGGTCCTGATCGACGGCCGTCTGGTGCAGATCGCGCGCCCCGAGGAGATCTATGCAAGGCCGGCATCCGTTGCTGTCGCGCGCCTGTTCGGCGATCCGAGCATCAATCTGGCCGAGGTCGAGCCGGTCGCCGGGCAAGGGTCTTTCAACGCACAAGTCGCGGGGACCGCGGTTCGCCTCGAAGCCGCCGATCGCGAGGCTGCGGATCTCGGCCCGTGCTGGCTCGGCGTTCGCCCCGACGATCTCGTCGTCACCCGGCAGGCGGGCGAGAATGCCATTCCTGCGCGCATCGTGGCGATCACGCCGATGCATGAGAAAGCCGTGCTGCTTCTGCGCTTTTCCGACGGCTCCGAGTGGCTGGCGGCCTTGCCACAGGACTCGTCGATGGCGAGCGCCGAGGACGGCGTGTTCGTTTGCTTCGCGCCGGAAGCCGCACTCCTGTTCGACCGCGCGACGGGCCTGCGCGTCGGCCTGCCGTATCGGCGGCAGGCGGCCTGAAACGGGGAGATGACCTTCGGCATGCTCGAGATCAGGAATGTGGACAAGGTCTACCAGAGCCGCGGCAAGCCGCCGGTCCATGCCGTGCGTGCGCTCGACATGGAGGTCGGGAAGGGCGAGATCGTCGCGCTTCTGGGCTCGTCCGGCTGCGGCAAGACTTCGACCCTGCGGATGATCGCGGGCTTCGAGAGCGTCACGTCGGGCGCAATTACCCTGGGGCAGCGGCGGATCGACGAGTTGCCGCCGGCGCGGCGCAAGGTGGCGATGGCCTTCGAAGGCTATTCGCTCTACCCGCCGCTCACCGTTCGCGAGAACATCGCCTTTGCGTTGAAGGCGCAGCAGCGCTCGCATGGCGAGGTCTCGCGCCGTGTCGATGCGATCGCGCGGCTGGTGGAAATCGAGGATATTCTCGACAGCTATCCGCGCTCGATCTCCGGCGGGCAGCAGCAGCGCGTCTCGCTGGCGCGGGCCCTGGTGCGCGACGCCGATCTCTATTTGCTCGACGAGCCGATGGGGCAGCTTGAGCCGCAGCTCCGCGCGGTGCTGCGCGGGCGGATCAAGGGGCTGCTCGCAGAGCGCGGGATGACGGCGATCTTCGTCACCCATGACCAGACCGAGGCGAGCGCGCTCGCCGACCGCATCGCGGTCATGGAAGACGGGGTGCTTCAGCAATTCGCGAGCGAAAGGGAATTGAAGGAACATCCCGCCAACCTGTTCGTCGCGAGCTTCATCGGCGAGCCGCCGATGAACCTGCTCGAGACCGAGGTCGCCCGTGCCGACGGCGGCATCCGCCTGTCGGTCGGCCCGGAGGTGACATTCCGGATCGAGGGGCGAACGCTGGACCAGGGCGCGCGGCAGATGCTCGAGCAGACCGCGCGCATCCGAGTCGGCATCCGGCCTCAGAAGATTGCCGTCGGCAGCGGCGATGTGCGCGTGCGTGTCGTCTCCAACCAGTGGCTGGGCGACCAATCGCATGTCGCGGGCGAATACGATGGTCGTCTCCTCATCGCGGTGACGCCGAACAAGATCGCGGCGCGGCCGGGGGACATCATTCCCTTTGCACTCGAGCCGCGGCATCTCCACCTGTTTGGCGCCGACGGCACTTGCATTCGCCATGCGGAGGCGGCCTGATCATGCGCACCTCGCCGAGCCGCGACGTCATCATCGGCATTGATGCAGGCACCTCCCTGATCAAGACGGTCGCGTTCACCCGCGACGGCCGCCAGCTCGGTGAGTTCTCGCTGCCGAACAGCTATACGACATCAGCCGGTGGCCATGTCGAGCAGGACATGGCGCGGACCTGGAACGACACGGTCGCCGCGCTCCGTGGCCTGGTGGCGGCGGTCCCTGACCTTGTGTCGCGGCTCGCGGCCATCGCCGTGACCGGGCAGGGCGACGGCACCTGGCTGATCGACGACGACGGCCGGCCCGTCGCGCCAGCGCTGCTCTGGCTCGACTCGCGTGCCGCAGGCCTTGTCGAGGACGTTCGCGGCAGCGAGCGCAACGCTGCGCTCTACCGGCGGACCGGCTCGGGCCTCAATGCCTGCCAGCAGGGGCCGCAACTGGCCTGGCTGCAGGCGCATGCGCCGGAAAGTCTGTCGCGCGCCCGCACCGCCTTCCACTGCAAGGATTGGCTCTACTTCCTGCTCACCGGCCAGCGCGCGACGGATCCGTCGGAAGCCACCTTCTCCTGCGGCGATTTCCGCAAGCGTCGGTTCGACGTGGAAAGCGCGCGCCTGATCGGCATCGTCGATTGCACTCGCCTGTTTCCCGACGTCGTCGACGGCGTGACGACCACGCATCCGCTCGATGCCGGCGCGGCGCTGGAGACCGGCCTGCCGCAGGGCGTTCCGGTCTCGCTCGGCTATGTCGACGTGATCTGCAACGCGCTGGGCGCGGGCCTCTACGATCCGGCGCCGGACGTCGGCTGCACCATCATCGGCTCGACCGGCATGCATATGCGGCTCGCGCCAAACGCCGATGCGGTGGTGCTCAATGCCGAGGCGACCGGCTACACCATGCCGTTTCCTGTCCCCGGTCACTATGCCCAGATGCAATCCAACATGGCGGCGACGCTGAATATCGACTGGCTGCTGGATCTCGCGCGCGACCTGCTCGCCGCCGAGGGCGTTGCGCGCTCGCGCGCCGACCTGATCAAGCGGCTCGATGCGCGCGTTCTCGAGGCGCGGCCCGGCGAGCTCCTGTTCCACCCCTTCATCTCCGATGCTGGCGAGCGTGGCCCGTTCGTCGCGCACGAGGCCTGTGCGCAATTTCTCGGCCTGCGCACCCGTCACGGCTATTGGGACCTGATGCGGGCGGTGATGGAAGGCCTCGCCTTTGCCGCGCGCGATTGCTATGCCGCCATGGGGACGTTACCGCGCGACGTGCGCATCACCGGGGGCGCCGCACGCAGCCGGGCGCTGGGCGCGATCCTTGGCGCCGCGCTCGAATGCAATGTTCGTGTCTGCAGCCGCGGCGAGGCGGGCGCTGCCGGCGCCGCGATGATCGCGGCAGTGGCGACCGGGCTGTATCCCGACATGACGGCCTGCACGGAGGAATGGGTGAGACCGTATCTTAACGCGCCGCAGACACCCGATGCGACGCTCGCTGCGCATTATGCGCGGATGTTCCCGGCCTATCTGGATGCCAGGCTTGCGGCGCGGCCGGTCTGGAAGCAGCTCGCGGCCGTGCGTGCGGGAGCCGGTCATGCCTAAAGCCATCGCCATCGTCGGTGACCGTTTCATGCTGCCGAGCGTCTTTGCCGAACGGATCACGGCAGCCTGCGGCAACGGCATCGACATCCGTATCCTGGAGCAGCCTTGGCCCGACGAGCCCATGGAGCACGGTTATGCCGGCTCGAAGCTCGACGGATTGAAGGAGTTCATGGGCGATCCCGACGAGGTCGTGCACTTCATCGCCGACGCTTCGCTCCTTGTCACGCATCTCGCGCCAATCTCGCGATCAATGCTGCAGCGTCTGCCGAACCTCAAATTCATTGCGGTGTCGCGCGGCGGCCCCGTCAACGTCGACATGCAAGCCGCGCGCGATCACGACGTGCTCGTGGTCAACACGCCCGGCCGCAACGCCAGCGCGGTGGCCGAGTTCACCATCGGCGCCATTCTCGCCGAGACGCGCCTGATCCGCAGCGGACATGAATCCTTGCGCGCCGGCGAGTGGCGGGGCGATCTCTATCGCGCCGACCGCACCGGGCGCGAGCTCGGCGAGATGACGGTCGGCATCGTCGGCTATGGTGCCATCGGCACCCGGGTCGTCAAGTTGCTCAAGGCATTCGGTTGCAGGATCCTGGTGACGGATCCTTACGTCCAGCTCAGCGCACAGGATCGCAATGACGGCGTCGAGCATGTCGGCTTGAGCGAGCTTCTTTCGCGCGCCGACGTGATCAGCCTGCATGCGCGCGTAACCGCCGAGACCACCGGCTTCATCGACCGCGCCGCGCTGGCGCGGGTCAAGCCGGGCGCAGTATTCATCAATACCGCGCGCGGGCCCCTGGTCGATTACAAGGCGCTGTTCGAGGCGTTGTCAGCCGGCCGGCTTGCCGGCGCGATGCTCGACACCTTTGCGGTCGAGCCGGTCCCGCCGGATTGGCCGCTGCTGCAACTGCCCAACGTGACTCTGACGCCGCACATCGCGGGGGCCTCATTGCGCACCGTCACCATTGCCGCCGACCAGGCGGCCGAGGAGGTTCGCCGCTATCTTGCCGGCGAGCCGCCGCTCAATCCGTGCTGAAGACGAAAGGTATTTTGCCATGACCCGCGAGGAGCGACAGTTGCGCGAGGCGATCATCGCCAAATGTCGGTGGATGAACGCATCGGGGCTCAATCAGGGGACGTCGGGCAACATCTCCGCCCGCTACAAGGATCGGATGCTGATCACACCGTCGGCGACGCCCTATGACGCGATGAAACCGGAGATGATCGCCGCGATGCCGCTCGAAGGCGAGCACGGCTCCTGGGAGGGACCGCTGCAGCCCTCCACCGAATGGCGCTTTCATCTGGACATCATGCGGGGCCGGCCGGATGTCGGTAGCGTCGTTCATACCCATTCGACCTTCGCCACCGTGCTCGCGATCGCGCGCAAGCCGATCCCGGCCTGTCACTACATGATGGCGGCGTTCGGCGGCCACGACATCCGCTGCGCCGGCTATGCGCGTTACGGCACGGCCGAGTTGTCGGAGCTCGCGCTCGAAGCGCTCGAAGGCCGCAATGGCTGCCTGCTCGCCAATCACGGCATGATCGCCGTCGGCGCCAACCTCGACAAGGCGATGTGGCTGGCGGTCGAGCTCGAGACCATCGCGCGGCAATATTATCTCTCGCTTGCCTTGGGATCGCCGCACATTCTCAGCGAAGCCGAGATCGCCGACACTGCGAAGGGCTTCTCGACCTATGGTCTCCAGCAGCCCAAATCCAAGACTGCTTCGAAGGCGAAGCCGGGCAGGGCACGCGCACCTGCAAAGGCGGCAGCGCGACGACGGATCGAGAAGAAGCGCAGCAGGATGTGATGACGGAGACTGCGCCGGTCACGGGCAGGGATCACGGGCTTGTCGACATCGCCATCATCGGCGGTGGCATCAACGGAGCCGGCATCGCGCGCGATGCGGCGGGCCGCGGCCTGAAGGTCCTGCTGTGCGAGAAGGGCGACTTTGCCGAAGGCACCTCGTCGCGCTCCGGCAAGCTCGTTCACGGCGGTTTGCGCTACCTCGAATATTACGAGTTTCGCCTCGTGCGCGAGGCCCTGACCGAGCGGGAGGTCCTGCTCGCGTCCGCGCCGCACATCATCTGGCCGATGCGTTTCGTGCTGCCGCACTCGCCGGAGCAGCGGCCGGCCTGGCTGGTTCGCACCGGGCTGTTTCTCTACGACCATCTCGGCGGCCGCAAGCGGCTGCCGTCGAGTCGTGGTCTCGATCTCGCGCATGCGCCAGAGGGCGCGCCACTGCGCGCCGAGTTTCGCCGCGGCTTTGAATATTCGGATTGTTGGGTCGACGACGCGCGGCTCGTGATCCTCAATCTGGTCGATGCCGCGCGCAACGGCGCGATCATCCTGCCCCGTACCCGCGCTGTGAACGCGCGCCGGGAAGCGGCGGCATGGCGCCTAGAGATGCAGGGAGATGATGGCGGCACGCAGATCGTCCGTGCGCGAGCGCTGGTCAACGCCGCAGGTCCCTGGGTCCAGGACGTCGTCCAGGGTGTCGCCGGGTTGAACTCCGCGCACAATGTGCGGCTGGTCAAGGGAAGTCACCTGGTGGTGCCAAAATTCTGGAGCGGTACACAGGCCTATCTGCTTCAGAACGCGGACCGTCGCGTTATCTTCGTCAATCCTTACGAGAGGGATCTGGCGCTGATCGGCACGACCGACATTTCCTATGATGGCCGCGCGGAAGACGTCGCGATCGACGAGGGCGAGATCGCCTACCTCCTCGGCGTCCTGCGCCGCTACTTTCGCGCCCCGCCGGACGAGCGGGAGATCGTCCATGCATTTTCCGGCGTCCGGCCGCTTTACGACGACAATACCGAAAATCCGTCCGCGGTGACGCGCGACTATGTTTTCGAGGTTCACGGCACGGAGGGCGTGCCGCCGCTGCTCTCGATCTTCGGCGGTAAGATCACGACCTACCGTCGGCTCGCGGAACACGCGCTGCAACGTCTTGGGTCATGGTTTCCGAAGATGTCGTCCGGCTGGACGGCGGGACAGCCGCTGCCGGGTGGCGACATCGGTAGCGACTTCGATGCCTTCGTCGTCGAGCTGGCGCGCGAATATCCCGACCTTCCGCGCAAGCTGGTCCATCACTATGCGCGCCTGTACGGTACGCGGGCGCGCGAACTGCTGGGTCCGGCCCGCGTCTCGGCCGATCTCGGCCGGCATTTCGGTGGAGACCTTTACGAGCGTGAGGCCGCGTTTCTGCGCGAGAAGGAGTGGGCCAGGGAGCCCGGGGACTTCCTGGATCGGCGCACCAAACATGGCTTGCACCTGACGGCGGCGCAACGGGACGCCTTTGCCTGCTTCATCTAGTTCGTCACCGCCTTAGGCGTGGCGCGGAAGCGCGCCCGACGTCACCCGCTTGCCGCACCACGGGAAGCCATCCGAACCTCTTTCATCATCTCGACACATATGTCATGATAAGAATACAAATGTATAAGCCGGGCCTCCTGCCCGGCAAGGGAGGCTGCCCATGGGTAGGAAAGTCGCATTCATTGCGGCCATGTTCGGCGCGTTGGCATTGGCTGGTCCGGCACAGGCGCGGGTCGAGGTGCAGTGGTGGCACGCCATGAGCGGCGTCTTGGCCGACCGGCTCAATGAGCTTGTCGAGAAGTTCAACACATCGCAGGACAAGTACACGGTCGTCGCGGTTGCCAAGGGCAACTATGATGAGGTGACCAATGGGGTGATCGCCGCCTACCGCGCGAAACGGCCGCCGGAAATGGTGCAGATCGCCGAGCGCGGCTACATGACGATGCTGCTCTCGGGGGCGGTTGTTCCCGTGCAGGACCTGATCGAGCAGAAGGGCTACAAGGTCGACTTCTCGGATTTCATCAAGCCGGTGGCCAGCTTCTGGAGCTACAAGGGGCGGATGTCGGCAATGCCGTTCAACTCGTCGACGCCGATCTTCTGGTACAACAAGGATCACTTCCAGAAAGCCGGCTTCGACAAGCCGGCCGACACCTGGCAGGAGCTGGAGAGCCAGCTTTACACCATCAAGTCCAAGGGAATCAGCGAATGCGGCACGGTGCTGCCCGGCGATTTCTACTGGAGCCTCCTGGAGAACTACAGCGCCATCAACAACCAGCCTTACGGCACGCTCGCAAACGGCTTTGACGGGCTTGGTACCGAGTTCGTCTACAACAAGACGAAGGTGGTCTCACAAGTCGCGCGATTGAAGAAATGGCTCGATGACGGCGTGATGCAGATCGCGGGCCAGGGCTTCAGCCCGGAACAGTTGTTCACCTCGGGGCGGTGCTCGACCTTCGTCAATTCGACCGCATCGCACGGCAATATCGAGCGCAATGCGACCATCAATTGGAGCGCCACCTTCCTGCCGCACGAGAGCGATATCAATCCGCCCCTCAACAGCACCATCGGCGGCGGCGCCATCTGGGTCCTGAAGGGTCACACGCCGGAGCGATATGAAGCGGTCGCGGCCTTTCTGAATTTCGTCGCGCAGCCGGAAACCCAGGTGTGGTGGCATGGCGCAACCGGCTACGTTCCCGCCACGAACCGTGCCTATGCGCTCGCGCGCGAACGTGGCTACTACAAGGATCACCCGACCAGAGAGATCGCCGTATTGCAGCTTTCACGTGGTACGCCGAATGAGAACTCGCGCGGCTTCCGCTTCGGCAATTTCGTGCAGACCATGCTGGCGCAGCGCCAGGAGGTCGAGGCGGTCCTTGCCGGTCAGAAGCAGCCGCAGCAGGCGATGGATGATGCGGTCAAGCGGGGCAACGAGATCTTGCGGCAGTTCGAAAAGCTCAATGCCGGGAAGACTCCGGAAACCGAGCGTCCATGACCTTGCGCCTATCCCTCTCGTGGCGTGACGCGCGCGCGCCCGTGCTTCAGAGGAAGCACGGGGGCGGCCAGTCCAAGGCCGGGCCGGGTGCGGTCGTCGGCCGATCCCGCGTGTCGGGGAAGGCACGTCGTCCCGCGCAAGAGGCAGGACTGAAGCGCGCCAATTTCGGCGACGGCCCCGGCTTGCCGACGCTGCTTCTGCTGCCGCAATTGCTGATTCTCCTGTTTTTCTTCTTCATCCCGGCGCTGCGCGCGCTGACGCAGTCCGTCCTGCTCAGCGACCCCTTCGGAACCACCGTTCAGTTCGTATGGTTCGATAATTTCAAGACGCTATTTGCGAGTAGCGAGTACCGCCAGTCGATCGCGGTGACGTTCTGGTTCACGGTGGCTCAGAATGTGCTTACGCTGGGGAGTGCACTGGTGCTCGCCTTTGCCACCGACAGGATCGTACGGGGTCGTTCGGTCTATCGCACGATCATTCTGTTGCCGTATGCGATTGCGCCGGCGATCGCGGGCATCTTGTGGGCCTTCCTGTTCAATCCGGCGGTTGGCCCGCTCGCGCAGATGCTGCACAGGCTCGGCATCGCCTGGGACCCCAACCTCAATCCGAACGACGCGCTGATCCTGGTGACGCTCGCCGCGTCATGGAAGCACATCTGCTACGACTATATCTTCCTGGTCGTGGGCTTGCTCGCGGTGCCGGTGTCGCTGATGGAGGCCGCCGCGGTGGACGGCGCCGGTCCGATCCGCCGCTTCGTCTCGATCGCGCTGCCGATGCTCGGGCCCACCATCTTCTTCCTCACCGTGATGAACTTCATCTATGGCTTCTTCGAAACCTTCGCCATCATCGATGCAGTCACCAAGGGTGGTCCGGCGGGTGCAACCAACATTCTGGTCTACAAGGTCTTCGTCGACGGCTTCGTCAATCTCGACCTCGGCTCGTCGGCCGCACAATCGGTTCTCTTGATGAGCTTCGCGCTGATCTGCACGCTGCTGCAATTCCGCTACTTCGACCGCAAGGTCAATTACGGAGTCTAGCTCAATGGTGGAGCGCTCGCCCGTCCTTAGCATGGTCTGTCACGCGATCCTGATTGCCGGCGCGCTGACGGTCTGCATACCCTTGTATTTCGCGTTCGTGGCGGGTTCGCTCACCGTGGCCGAGGTTCAGAAGGTGCCGCTGCCATGGCTCCCGGGTGACCATTTCTTCGATAATTTGCAACTGGCCTGGAGCAAGGGCAATTTCAGTCGCACCTTCACCAATTCGATCGTCGTGGCGCTCGGCATCACCGCCGGCAAGATCGCGGTGTCGCTGCTCTCGGCCTTCGCGATCACCTATTTCCGGTTCCGCTACCGGATGCTCGCGTTCTGGCTCATCTTCGTCTCGCTGATGCTGCCGATTGAGGTTCGGATCGTGCCGACCTTCGAAGCCGTGGCCAATGCGGCGCTGCCGCTGCAATGGCTCGCCGACACCCTGCATGTGGCGGACCTGTGGGGCTGGATCAGCGGCCACGAGGTCGCGATCAACCTCGAATGGAACATGGTCAACACCTATCCCGGGCTGATCCTGCCGCTGATTGCGTCAGCCACCGCCACCTTCCTGTTTCGCCAGTTCTTCCTGACGGTCCCGGACGAGCTGTGCGAGGCGGCCAGGCTGGATGGCGCGTCGCCGCTGCATTTCTTCTGGAGCATCCTGCTGCCGCTTTCCGTGCCGAACATGGTGGCGCTTGCCATCATCCTGTTCCTGTTCGGCTGGAATCAATATCTTTGGCCGCTGCTGTTCACGACCGACAAGGACATGGCAACGGCCGTCATTGCATTGAAGGGCCTGATCCCCCGCTCCGACAGCGAGCCGGCCTGGAACGTCGCCATGAGTGGTGCGCTCCTCACAATGTTGCCGCCGGCGCTGGTCGTCCTGCTGTTGCAGCGCTGGTTCATCAAGGGGCTTATCGACAGCAGCAAGTAGGAATTGATCATGGTTTTCATCGTCGGGCATCGCGGCGCGCGCAATCTTTGGCCGGAGAACAGCCTCACGGGCTTCCGCAAGCTGTGCAAGGAGGGTGTCGATGCGGTCGAGTTCGACGTCCATCAGAGCGCGGATGGCGGGCTTGTCGTGATCCATGATCCGCTGCTCGACCGCACCGCATTCGATAGCGGTCCGGTTGGCGAGCGCAGCCTGCGGCGGTTGACGGCAACGCGTCTTCGCGATGCCGGCGACGAATGCATTCCGACCCTCGGTGAGGTGCTCGATGTGTTCAGCGAAACGACGCTCGAGCTCCACATCGAGATCAAGACGGATGCGCTCGGCAATCCCTATTCGGGCCTCGAGGCGCGGCTGATCGACGAGATCAAGCGCCGGGGCCTGGAACGACGTGCCGTCATCACCTGCTTCGTGCCCGGCGTGATCGCGACCGTGCGCCGGCTGTGGCCGGAGGCGCGGGTGCTTGCCTCGCTCGACCGCCGTTCGGCGGAGATGATGGGCGGAGTAGCGTCCGCGCTGGCGCAATTTGCCGCCGTTCCCGACTGCATTGTCGCGGTCGAAAAATCGCTCCTCGGGCTTACATTGCCGCTGGCCCTCAAGATGCTCGGATCCGAGCGTCTCGGTGCATGGGTGACCAATGAGCCGGAAGATATCGCCTATTGGCTTGCCCAACCGGTGCGGGAGATCACGACCGACCGGCCGGATCTCGCGGTGAGCATTCGCCGCAAGCTCGAAACCGTGCCGGCGCGTCCATGATTCCCCGCCGCCGCTTTCTCATGGGATCGCTGGCGAGCGCCGCCTTCGCTGCGCCCGCCGGGTTCGTACGGGGAGCGCCGGTCGCTTTCAGCGCAGATCCTTTCACGCTCGGTGTTGCGTCCGGATGTCCGCGACAGGATCGCATCATCCTGTGGACCAGGCTTGCGCCGCAACCTCTCGACGGCGGCGGCATGTGGGACGCTCCGGTGGATGTCGAATGGCAGGTCGCTGAGGACGAGGCCTTCTCCCGCATCGCCTCCCGCGGTGTCGTGCGGACGACGGCTGGGCTTGCGCATTCCGTGCATGCCGAGGCGACGGGATTGCGGCCGGATCGCCTCTACTGGTACCGCTTCCGCGCGGGTCCGGCGCTGAGCCCGGTGGGACGCACCCGAACCGCGCCGGCCGAGTCGGCGCGCCCGTTCCGTTTTGCCTTCGCATCCTGCCAGCAATACGAGCAGGGCTATTTTGCCGCCTACCGCGACATGGCCGCGCGCGATCTCGACCTGGTCGTGCATCTCGGCGACTACATCTATGAGAAATCCTGGGGATCGCATCACGTCCGCCAGCACGGCGTCGGCATCCCGACGACGCTCGAGGAATTCCGCAACCGCTACGCGCTCTACAAGAGCGATCACGACCTGCAAGCCGCGCACGCCGCCTTTCCCTGGCTTTCGGTCTGGGATGACCATGAGGTGATGGACGACTATGCCAATGATCGCTCCTACACCGTGCGCGATCCCGCGCAGTTCCTGAAGATCCGTGCGGCAGCCTATCAGGCCTATTACGAGCACATGCCGCTACCGCCCTCGGCACGTCCACGCGGCGCGGATGCCACGATCTACGAGCACTATCGCTTCGGCGACATGCTCGACGTGCTGCTGCTCGACGACCGGCAATATCGTTCAGCGTCGGCCTGCGTCGGGAGCGGGCGTCCGACCTGGGTGAGCGACTGTGCAGGCCGGACCGACGAAACGCGGACGATGCTGGGGGAGAAACAGGAACAATGGCTCGATGCACGCCTGCGCGAGTCTCGCGGCCGCTGGACGATCGTTGCGCAGCAGACATTGATGGCGCAGGACAAGCGGGACGGGGACGATGGCCCGCATTTCTGGATGGACGGCTGGGACGGCTATCCCAACGCACGCCGCCGTCTGCTTGATTCGCTCGTCGCGCATCGCCGGCGCAACCCGATCGTGATCGGCGGTGACCGTCACGCCTTCTTTGCCGCCGATCTGAAGCATGATCTTGCCCGGCCTGACGGCCCGACCATTGCGACCGAGTTCGTCGGCACCTCCATCAGCTCGGACGGGCCGAGCGAGAGCAGTGTGCGCAAGGCACTGGCGGAAAATCCGCATCTCGCCTATGCGCGTGGCGACAGGCGCGGCTATGCGACCGTCGAGCTCGACGCCCGGCATTGCACCGTGGGATTCGAGGCGCTCGACGACGTCAAGGACGCCAGGAGCACCGTGCGCCGGCTGACGACATTTGTGGTCGAGGACGGCGCGCCGGGGGCGAAGACCGCATGACGAGCACCCGCATGTCCCCGCATTTGACGAATGGTGAAGGATCGCCTCAAATGATCCGACGTCTGACCATGCTCTAGGCCGCTGCGGGGGGCTGCGCCGTGACCGATCAAACCATCCTGCGGGTCGCCTGGCTCTACTACATGGAGAACCTGACCCAGGCCGAGATCGGCGAGCGGCTGGGGCTGACCCGCGCCCGCGTCAACCGCATGCTGTCGGACGCACGGCAGACCGGCATCGTCAACATCCGCCTCAACTCCGCCTTTGCGAGCTGCACGGAGCTGGAGCACCGGTTGCGCCGGGAATGCGGCCTCGAGGACGCGGTCGTCATCCCGAGCCCGGAGAATCCCGAGCAGGTCGGAAGCCTGATCGGGATGGCGGCGGGAGCGTATTTGTCGAAATTCCTCGAACAGAAGCGCCCGCGCATCATCGGTATCGGCTGGGGCGCGACCTTGCGCGAGACCATCCGCTACGTCACGCCGGCGGACTATCCCGATCTGTCCATCGTCTCGATGATGGGCGGCCTGTCGCGCGGGCTCGAGCTCAACACCTTCGAAATCGCGGGCGAGCTCGCGCACCGGCTGCACGCCCAGTGCAGCTATCTGGCAGCGCCGATTTTTGTCAGCAGCCGGCGCTCCCGCGACACCTTCCTGGCCCAGGAGGTCTATCAGGAGGTGCTGAACAGCGTCGAGCGGATCGACCTGGCACTGTTGAGCATGGGAGACCTGACGCCGCGCTCGCTGCTGATGCGGCATGGGCTGCCGCCGGACGTACGTGCCGAGCATCTGCGGGCCGCTGGCGCCGTCGGCGACGTGCTCGCGCAGTTCCTCGACAAGTCCGGCCGGCCCATCGATCACGGCATCAACAGTCGCGCCATCGCGCTGCCGCTCGAGAAGCTGGCGCGCGTGCCGACGTCGATGCTGATCGCCGGGGGCCTCAACAAGGCGCCGATCATCGCTGCGGTGCTGCGCGGCCGGATCGGCAAGGTGCTGGTGACGGACGAGAACGCCGCCGTCGCCGCGCTGAAGCTGATCGACAAGCAGAAATAGCTGCGGTTTCGCAGCGGACATTGGATCCGCCCGGCGATGCCGGCGTGATCGCCGATCTGCGCCCGGGAAGGGCGCAAAAGCATTTGTCACTTCGGCGTTACATATGTAATATGGCCAGGACAATTGCTCAAAGAGGAATGGCGTCGACATGCGCGCTGCGGTGCTCCAGGACATTCGCGATATCCGCGTCCTCGATATCCCCGAGCCGAGGCCGGTGGCGGAGGACGATCTCATCGTTCGCGTCAAGGCTGTCGGCGTCTGTGGCAGCGATCTGCATTCCTACCTCGAGGGCGGGACGACCGGCCCGGCGCGCGTCAGCCCGTTTGTCCTGGGCCATGAATTCTCGGGTGTCCTCACGCCGGACTCGGCGCGCAAGGCGGGGCTGTCGGCTGATGCGCTGGTGGCGGTCGACCCTTCGATTCCCTGCGGCCATTGTGAATGGTGCCGCCGCGGTCACACCAATCTGTGCCCCAACGTGAAGTTCCTCGGCTACGCGCCACACAACGGCGCCATGGCCGAATTTGTCTGCGTGCCCAGATCCGCCGTGCATTTGGTGCCTGACAGCATCGACCCGGCCGGCGCAGCGATCCTGGAGACGCTCGGCGTTGCGATCCATGCCATGGATCTGGCGCGTCCGCGACTTCTGGAAACCGTGGCGGTGCTTGGCTGCGGGCCGGTGGGATTGTTGCTGGTGCAACTCGCGCGGCTCGCCGGTGCCGGAAAGATCATCGCGATCGACCCGGTCCTGCAGCGGACCGCGCTGGCGTGCGACCTCGGCGCGGATGTGGCGTGCCGCAGCTATGCCGGGGTCAGTGACGTCACCGACGGTCGTGGCGTCGATCTGGTGATCGAGGCGACCGACTCCTCGCACGGCTTCGAGCATGCCGCGCGCTGTGCCCGTATCGGTGGCCGGGTCGTTCTCGTCGGCATTCCCGAGAACAACCAGTACATCCTGAGCGGCGCGGAATCGCGTCGCAAAGGCTTGTCGATCAAGTTTTCACGCCGCATGCCCGAGGTCTATCCGCGGGCCATCGCGCTTGCGCAGGGAGGGCAGGTCAAGCTCACGCCGCTGGCCACGCATCGCTTCTCGCTCGACCAGACGCCTGCCGCGTTCGAGCAACAGGTCTCGCGACGAGATGGAATCATCAAGGCGATCATCAGTCCGTAGATTGACGGGTTGTCTCGGCGAGAATCCGGCGCAATGATTGTAGGCAAGAAGCTGGCTGGTGGTGATGGCGAAATCGTCGAAACTGGTTGTCGCAAGGAAGGGCCGCGTCCTGATGGTCAGACGCAGGCGCGACGGCCTGTGGATGTTTCCAGGGGGCCGCCGGCGGGCGGGCGAGAGCGAGAGGCGCTGCCTTCGTCGCGAGATCAAGGAGGAGCTCCCCAAGCTGAAGCTTGGACCGTTGAAACTCTGGAAGGAAGTGAAGGCGAAGAACCGCCAATCCGGCCGCCGGATGAGTGACGCGATTTTCCTGGCTAAGAAGGTGTCAGGTCGCCTGAAGGTCGGTGATAGGAAGGAGATCGATAGAGCAGTTTGGCGTAAGCCGCACGGCGCCGGATTGACGCCGACCTCGCGCTACATTCGCGATAAGCTGTTTCCCAGACGAGGGCGCCGCTAAGTTGTCTGTGGTTTCAAATTTATTGGCCCGATCTTCACGCCGCTGACAGCGCCGATCCGATAGTGAAGGAAGCGCCAGTCGTCCTCATTCTCGTGCACGACATCGCCGGTACGAGACCAGCCATCCGCAACCTTTGCCGGATACCTGAAACGGTAGTCTTGATCGGTGCCATCCTTGCGGCGGAAGCGTAGCTCTTCGGCCGAAACCGTCAGCGCCTAAAGCATGATCCGGAAAAGTGCGCAGCGGTTTTCCCTCGCGACAAACGCGGAATGCGTTTGCGCGGAGATCATGCTCAAGCAAAGAGCTGAAGCGCGTTGACGATTCAACCTAAAGCCATCGCGCTTTAGCAGGCTGCTGAAGAAGTCTCGATTTTGTGTGATTTAGGTCTTTTTGCAGGGGCGCGTCGAGATCGGATGTCGGA
>NZ_JAFCJM010000090.1 GCF_018130955.1 Bradyrhizobium liaoningense | reverse complement strand
AACAGACCTGAACGAAACAAGAATTGTGTTACCCATGTCGTCGGTTTGAACTGTTACCCATCTCGCCGGTTGCTCACAGCAATGCGCATCGCGCCCTAAATCCCGGCGCGAACGTGTCCTTCCCAATAGGGATCGCGGAGCTTGCGCTTGAAGATCTTTCCCGTCGCCTCGCGCGGCAGCGCGTCGAGGAACTGGATCTCCTTCGGCACCTTGAAATTGGCGAGCCGGTCACGCAAGTACGCTTGCACGGCATCGGCTGAGAGCTTTGCGCCCGTTTCCGGTTCGATGCAGGCGCAGAGACGCTCGCCATATTCGGCGTCGGGGATGCCGAACACCGCGCAGTCGCGCACGCCGTCCATCGTGATCAGCGCGTTCTCGATCTCGGCTGGATAGATGTTGACGCCGCCGGAGATCACCATGTCGCGCTTGCGGTCGCAGAGGAACAGATAGCCGTCCTCGTCGAGATAGCCGACGTCGCCGACGCTGACGAGGCCGTCGCGGCCGGCTTCCGCGCGCGCCTCGGCCTTGCCGTGATAGTCGAAGTCCGGCACCGAGGCCTGACGCATGAAGATCTCGCCTGTTTCGTTGACGCCGCACTGTGTGCCATCGGCGCGGAAGATCTTGACGACACCGCCTTCGATGGCGCGGCCGACGGCGCCGGGCTTCTTCAGCGCTTCCTCGGCGGAATGCCAAACGGGAATGCCGGTTTCGGTCGAGCCAAAATATTCGTTGATGACCGGGCCCCACCAGTCGATCATTGCGTGCTTCACCTCGACCGGGCATGGGGCCGCGCCATGCACGATGAAGCGCAGCGAGGAGAGATCGTAGCGGCGCTTCACCTCATCCGGCAGCCGCAACAGGCGGATGAACATCGTCGGCACCATGTGCATGTGGGTGACGCGGTGGCGCTCGACGAGTTGCAGCAGGTCCTCGGGATCGAAACGCGGCTCGAGCACGATGGTGCAGCCGGCGCGGTAGGCCAGCATGCCGTAGGAGTGCGGGGCCGAATGGTACATCGGGCCGTTCATCAGCACGACCTGGCCCTCGTTCGGCTTGATGCCATAGGCGATCGCTCCGACGCGCTCGGAGGCGGCGGCCTGCTCGGGCTTCATCGGCATGCGCTTCACGCCTTTCGGCATGCCCGTGGTGCCCGACGTATAGAACATCGGCGCGCCGCGGCGCGGCGGCTCGGTCAATTCCGTCTGGCTGTCCCGCCACGTGTCCCAATCGGTGAGCCCATCCGGGACTCGCGTCAGTTCGATCGGGATGTTGAAGGCCAGCGCAATTTCCGGCGGCGTCGGTACGATCATAAGCTTGAAGCCGTCGGGCAGGCCGTCGCGGATCTGCGGCAGCAGGTCGGCATGGCATACCAGGCAATCGGCGCCGGAGTCGTCGAGGATGTAGCGGACCTCGGCGGCCTTCAGGTGCCAGTTGATCGGCACCACGGGGCGGCCGAGCGCAGCGGCGGCGGCCACCACCTCGAGCAGCGCAAAATCGTTGCGTAGCATCATGGCGACGGGCGTGCCGTCGCGGCCGCCGAGCGCGGCAATGCCGCCAGCTGCTTTGCGGATGCGCGCGTGGAGGTCGGGATAGTCGATCTTTCTATCGCCGCTGATGATCATGGGAAGTCCCTTACCGGTCATCGAGGATGTCACCGAACGGCACCCAGCTCTTGCCGTTGAACCTGCGAAGCTGCAATTGCTGGAATGGCAAATAATCATCGGGGCCGGTCGACACGCTCATTCCCGGCAACAGCAGCGGCAGCTTCACCTCCTTCAGCGACGCCGCCTGCTTCAAGATGTTGTCGCGGCTGAAATCGCCGTTACAGGCGTGCAGCACGGTCATCAGCAGCGTCGCATAGTGATAGCCCGCCGCATAGTTCGAGTTGGAGAGGTCGGCGTTCGGCATGTACTGCTTCATGAAAGCAAAATATTCCTTTACGCCGGGATCGTTGGCCCATTGCGGGTCCATCGTGTCCTTCTGGTTGCTCGACGAGATCAGCCCGACGGCATTGTCCAGCCCCGCCGGTTCCAGGAACGAGATCGAGGACGACGAGGTCGGCACGAAGAACAGGTCCGGCTTCCAGCCGATCTCGGCCACGCCCTTCACCATCTGCGAGGTGAATTTGCCGAGCACGACGCCGAACAGCACGTTGGCGCCCGATGCCTTCAAGGTCGAGAGCTGCGAGCTGATGGTCGGCGCCGTGGTCTCATAGCTCGTTTCCGAAATGATCAGGCTCGCGGCCTTGGCGCCGAGCGCGCGCTTGAAGCCTGCGACATAGTCGCGGCCAAAATCGTCGTTCTGCGACAGGATCGCGATCTTTGCGTCGGGCTTGGTCTGCAGAATGTACTTTGCGTAGACCACGCCCTCGGACTCGTAGGCCGCCATGCCAGGCATGGTCCATGGAAACTTTTGCGGCTCCGCCCATTTGGTGGCGCCCGACAGCACGAAGAGCTGCGGCACCTTCTTGCTGTTGAGATAGCGCTGCACGGCGCTGTTGGTGGCGGTGCCGAGCGAGCCGAACATCATCAGCACCTCGTCCTGCTCCACGAGCTTGCGAGTCTGCTCGACCGTCTTCGGCGGGGAGTAGCCGTCGTCGAGGGTGATGAACTTCACCTTGCGCCCGTTGATGCCGCCCTCGGCGTTGATCTTCTCGAAGAACGCCTCCTGCGTCCGCCCGATGGTGCCGAATCCGGATGCCGGGCCGCTATAGGGCAGGGTCTGGCCGATGCGGATCTCGTCACCATTGTCCGCGCGGCCCTCGGTTGCGGCCAGCGCCAGACACGCAACGCCCATCAGGGCGAATGCCCTCTTCATGCGATCCTCCAGATATTCTTGTCGTTGGTCTGGAGCATGATCCGGAAAAGTGTGAAGCGGTTTTCCGAGAAGATCATGCTCAAACAAAGTCCTCAGGCGCTTGCGCGCAAGAAGTCGTCGCGGGCCTGGTCGAACTCCGTCTTCAGCCGGGCGACGAGCTCGGCGACCGGCGGCGCATCGGTGATCTGGCCGATGCCCTGGCCCGAGCCCCAGATGTCGCGCCACGCCTTGGACTTCATGTTGCCGCCCGAGCCAAAATTCATCTTGGTCTTGTCGGCAACCGGGAGATTGTCGGGATCGAGGCCCGCGGCGGCGATCGAGGGTCCGAGATAGTTGCCGTGCACGCCTGTGAACAGGTTGGTGTAGACGATATCGTGCGCGGCATGCTGCGTCAGCGCGGCCTTGTAGGCCGTGTCAGCATTGGCTTCCGCCGTCGCGATGAAGCGCGTGCCGATATAGGCGAGGTCGGCGCCGAGCGTCAGGGCCGATGCAATGCTGAAACCGTCGCTGATCGCGCCCGACAGCAGGATCGTGCCATTGAACCACTGCTTGACCTCGCGCACCAGCGCGAAGGGCGACAGCGTGCCGGCATGACCGCCGGCGCCGGCACACACCAGGATCAACCCGTCGACGCCCTGCTCGGCCGCTTTCCGCGCATGCTTGACGTTGATGACGTCGTGGAAGACCAGCCCGCCATAGGAGTGGGCGGCCTCGACGATCTCGGCCGGCGGCCTGAGCGAGGTGATGATGATCGGCGCCTTGTGCTTCACGCAGGTTTCCATGTCCTTCATCAACCGGTCGTTGGAAGCATGGCAGATCTGGTTGACGGCATAGGGCGCGACCTTCTTGCCGGGGTTGAGCGCCTTGTACTCGCCGAGCTCGTCGTTGATGCGGGTCAACCATTCGTCGAGCTTTTCGACCGGGCGTGCATTCAGTGCGGGGAACGAGCCGACCACGCCGGCCTTGCACTGGGCGATCACGAGCTCGGGGCCCGAGACGATGAAGAGCGGCGAGCCGACCACCGGCAGTTCGAGATTGTCTTTCAGAAAAGCGGGCAGGGCCATTGTCGTCCTCCTGGAAGCGCGGACCGGCGTTTGGCCGGGGTGATGCGTTTTGTTGTCGGCGGGCAGGCGCGCCGAACCGGGCGTCGGTCCGCTTCCCTGCTCCTTGTCGGATTTGGCGCCACTATAGGGTTGGACGGCGGCCACCGATTGTACAATATTGAACGGGTAAGCCTTCAAAAATGAACGGGACGACGCCGATGGACTGGGATCTCTGCAAGGCGTTCGTGGCGGTTGCCGATACCGGCAGCTTCACGGCCGCCGCCCGCCGCCTGCACGCCAGCCACCCGACGCTCAGCCGCAAGATCGCCGCGCTTGAGGCGCAGCTCGGCACCAAATTGCTGGTGCGCGCCGCCGACGGCCTCACCATGACCTCGGACGGGCGAAAGTTTCGCGAGCATGCCGAGGCGATGGCGGCCGCGGCGTTGCGTGCGGAGACGGCGGTGGCGGCCAGCGGGCGCCAGGCCCGCGGTACCGTCAAGCTGTCGATCGGCGCCACGCTCGCCTCGCATTGGCTTATGCCGCGCCTTCCCGCGTTCCTGCGCGCGCACGACCACATCCAGCTCGAGATCATCACCCATCCGTTCCCGGCGAGCGTCTGGCGGCGCGAGGCCGACGTGGTGCTGCGGCCCGTCGACAGCGGCGAGGAAAACCTGGTGGGCCGCAAGATCGGCCGCCTCGGCACGGGGTTCTATGCGTCGCGCGACTACGCCGCCGCCCGGCATCTGCCCGAACGTCCCGGCGAGTGGAAAGGCCACAGCGTCATCGGCTTTGCCGACCAGAATTCGAACGCCCAGCTGGCGCGCTGGAGCGATGTCATCACCCGGCAGGGCCGGGTGGCGATGCGCTGCTCCTCGCAAGGCGACATGCTGGCCGCGGTCCGCGCGGGCCTCGGAATTTCAGCGCTGTCCTGCTTCGTCGCCGAAAGCTATTCCGATTTGGTGCGCGTCGCCCCGCAAAAGCTCGTCAGCGTCGCCGACCTCTGGCTGCTCGCCCATCCCGATCTGGTCGAGCTTCCCGCCGTCCGCGCCGTCATCGACTTCGTCGCCGCCAGCGCGCGGGCGGATCGGGTGCGGTTGAGGGGGTAGGGAGAGTCCTCCGGACACGTTTCGCGATCATGCTCTTTTACACCTGATTTGCCCGACGTGTCAAGATGATTTCGGAAAAATAGCATCTTCGCCGCGCGGCCCGGCGGCTACTGTGCATGGGGTTGTTTTCAAGTTTTGTTTTAGGCCTTCCCGCCGATCACGCCTTCGCGCTTCTTCACGGCGCGGTAGTAGCTCCACCACAGATGTGCGGCCGCACCGCGGAGGGGGCGCCAGGGTTCGGCGAGCGGGGTCATCTGCTTTTCGGTTGGCCGCGCTTTCAGGCCGAACCCGATGCGGATGCCCTCCTGCACCGCGAGGTCGCCGGCGGGCCAGGCGTCGCCATGGCCCAGGCAGAACAGCAGATAGACGTCCGCAGTCCACGGCCCGATCCCCGGCAGCGCGATCAGCGTGTGATGCGCGGCATCGGCGTCTTCTTCGGCGAGCACGTCGAGGTTCAGCCGTTCGGCGGCCAACTCACGCGCGATGTTCTTCAGCGTCTTGATCTTTGCGGCCGACAGTCCGAGCCGCCCCAGCCGATCGGCACGCGCCCGGCGAACCGCGTCATGGTCAAACGGATCGAACGCGGCCGACAGCCGTCCCCAGATCGCCGCCGCGCTCGCGGTCGAAAGCTGCTGTCCGCAGACGATATGCGCAAGCCCGAGAAAGCCCGGCTCGCGCCGCCGCAAGCTTGGCATGCCCGCAACATCAAGCACGGGCTTCAGACGCGGATCGCGCTTGACCAGCGTGTGGACGGCCTCTTCGAGATCGGATTGGCTTTCGAGGTGGATGGTCATCGTGAATCGCGCAGGCTCTTTCCGTCGTCATGGCCGGGCTTGTCCCGGCCATCCACGTCTTTCGTGTCGACCGCACGGCATTCTTAGCATGGGTCGCGTTGTTCATGTCAGTCCGCGCCCTTGACATCACCTTCGTGTGGACACGAAGAACGTGGATGGCCGGGACAAGCCCGGCCATGACGAGACCTTTCGTATGTCGCCACCCGTTTTCCGATTTGCCCCGAGCCCGAACGGCTACCTTCATCTCGGCCATGCCTGTTCGGCCCTGCTCAATGCCGATCGCGCGCGCGAGACCGGCGGGCGGTTGTTGCTGCGCATGGAGGACATCGATGCGACGCGCTGCCGGCCCGAATTCGAGACTGCGATCTACGAGGATCTCGCCTGGCTCGGCATTGCCTGGGAGACGCCGGTGCGGCGACAGTCGGAGCATCTCGCTGACTATCGCGCGGCGCTGGAGAGATTGTCCGCGCTTGGCCTGGTTTATCCCTCGTTCGAGAGCCGCGCCGAGATCGCAAAACTCGTTGCCGCGCGTGAGGCGAGCGGGTCCTGGCCGCGCGATCCCGATGGCGCGCCGCTCTATCCCGGCGCGGCCCGACAGCTTCCGCATGCCGAGCGCGAACGGCTGATCGCGTCGGGTGCGCCTTACGCCCTGCGCCTCGATATGGAAGCGGCCTGCCGCCAGGTCCCGGCGCTCGACTGGACGGAAACGGGCGAGGGCCCCAACGGCGAGCGCGGTCAGCTCGCCGCGCGGCCAAAAGCCTGGGGCGACGTGATCCTCGCGCGCAAGGAGACGCCGACCAGCTATCACCTCTCGGTGGTCGTCGACGATGCACTGCAGGGCGTGAGCGAGGTGGTGCGCGGGCAGGATCTGTTTCATGCCACCTCCGTGCACCGGTTGCTCCAGGTGCTGCTCGGCCTGCCGGCGCCCGTCTATCGCCACCACGGCTTGATTCGCGACGAGGCGGGGCGGAAGCTCTCGAAATCGACCCGCGCGACGGGGTTGCGGGAGCTGCGCGCGGGTGGCGCCAGCCCAACCGACATCCGTCGGTTGGTGGGATTACGTTAAGTTTCTCTGGGGTTTAGCCAAACGCGTCCGTGACTCGCCGGCCCCCTCCATGCCATGCTGACAAGAAGCCGGGGTTCAAGGGGAAACATGGCGGCGAAAACGCGCATCGCGCGCACCGCGCGATCGTCCAAGCGGCGACGGCCCAAAACGCGTGGCAAGACGCGGGTTGCGACGCGCGCCAAGAAGACCCACGTCAAGAAAACCCAGGTCAAGAAAATCCAAGTCAAAAAGGCCGACGCCGAGAAGCCGTCTGCCAGCGCAGCGCGCAAGCGCAGCGCCAAGGTCAATACCAAGGCCAATTCGCCTGACGTGGTTCAGGCCGCGCTGGCAGCCTTCGCCCACGAAGTCCGCACGCCCCTGACCGGAATTCTGGCGATCAGCGATCTGCTCGCGACGTCGGACTTGGGCGAGCGGGAGCGCCGCTGGGCCGACACCATCAAGGCCGGCGCCGAGCATCTGGCGAGCCTTGCCACCCTGTTCGTCGATGCCGCCAAGACCGCGACCGGCGTGAGCAGCCTGGGCCAGGACATGTTCGATCTGCGCGCGCTGGCGCGGGCCGCCGGCGATTCCCTGGCCGGCCGTGCCGCCGCCAAGGGGCTCCAGGCCGAGATCGACATCTCCGAAAAACTTCCGGCGCTCGTGGTCGGCGACCCCGTTCGCCTCCGCGCGGCGCTGGAGAACCTGATCGACAATGCCGTGAAGTTCACCGAGCGGGGCGCCGTGGCGTTCTCGGCTGCGTCACGGCGCGGGGGCAGGGGCAAGGTCGGAGCCACATTCTCGGTGTCCGATAGCGGCATCGGCCTCACCATGGCCGAGATCAAACGCCTGTTCCGCCCGTTCTCGCAGGCCAACGTCACCATCGCCTCGCGCTTCGGCGGGGCCGGGCTCGGGCTTTCATCCGTCAAGCAGCTCGCCTGCGCGATGGGCGGCGACATCGCGGTGGCGCCGCGGCGCGGCGGCGGGGCCACCTTCACGCTGACGGTCTCGTTGACGCCGGCCAGGGCGGAGCGCTCGCCGAAGGCGGCCGATCGCGACGGTCATGTATCGGCCACGATGGCGGGCCTGCGCGTGCTCAGCGTCGAGGACAATCCGTTCGGCCGCGTCGTGCTCAATACCATTTTGACCGAGCTCGGCCATCATGCCGAGTTCATCGGCCGCGGCGAGGACGCCGAGAACCGCCTGACCCAGGGCGGGTTCGACGCCGTGCTGATGGACATGGTGCTGCCGGGCATCGACGGCATCGAGGCCATCAGGCGCATCCGCACCTTGCACGCGCCGCTCGGTCAGATCCCGATCATCGGCATATCCGGCCGTGGCGAAGACGAAACGGCCTCGCGCGCCGCCGGCGCCGACGCCTTCCTGGTCAAGCCTGTGTCTCCGCGTGCGCTAGCGACTGCGCTGCTTGAAGCGAGACGCCGTGCGGAAGCCGCGACTTGATGATCGCGGCATTGAGCTCGCCGCCGAACACGAAGATCGCGGCGATGAAATACAGGAACACCAGCGCGATGATCACCGAGGCGAGCCCCGCATACATCGTCACATAGTTGTTGGCGAAGCGCGCCAGATATTGTCCGAACACGACGCCGGAGATCAGCGAGGCCACCATGGTGAAGACGATGCCGGGCAGGATTTGCAGGAAGCCGCGCCGGCCAGCCGGTAGCCAGGCATGCAGGATGAACAGCGCCACGACCAGCGCGCCGATGGTGATGCCGTAGCGCAGCCAGGTGAGGATGCTCTCGTTGGATTCGACGACCAGCGGAACGTGACGCCGTGCAGTCTCGATGACGAGCGGGCCCAGCACGATCAGGAACGCCATCGCCAGCGCCGTGAAGGCCGCGACCAGCGTGTAGCCGATTGATTCCAGGCGCAGCCAGTACCAGCGCCGCATCTCGACCACTGCATAGGCGCGGTTGAGCGCGACCCGCAGCGCTTCGACACCATTCGACGCGAAGTAGACCGCCAGCACCGCACCGACGGTCAGCAAACCGGTGCGGGTCGTAGTCAGGACGTCATGGATTTCGCCCGAGATGGAATCGGCGACCTGTCTTGGCCAGACCTGGAGCATCAGCTCGGCCGCCTGGTCGGCGAGGTCCTTGGAGCCGAAGAAGCCGGCGAGCGAGGTCAGCACGATCAGGAACGGGAACAGCGCCATCAGCGTCGACAGCGCGATATGGCTCGCGATCGCCCAGCCGTCATCGGCCAGGAACGTGTAGAACGCGTCCATCACGACGTCGTAGATGTAGCGAATTGCCTTCACGCTCTACCCCGACGTTGCTTGGTGCGCCCTGCTCGCGCTGCGGCTCGCCTCGCCCCGCTTGCGGGGAGAGGCCGGAATTCGCGCCAAGCGCGGATTCCGGGTGAGGGGGAGCCTCCGCGGGGACGGTGAGAGTTGAGTTCGTGGAGAGTCCCCCTCACCCGAATTCGATCTGCGATCGAATTCGACCTCTCCCCGCAAGCGGGGCGAGGTGAAGGGCGACTGGCTCCAATCAAAAATCATCCCCGCTACCATCTGATATTATTGGCTTAAAAGCCAGATCGCGAACGCGATGGCGGACCGGCGCACACGGTGTTATCTACCGCCAATGGCATCCATTTTGAGTACTTTCATCCTGCCGGTGGCAGCCGGCGCCGTGGCGGTGGTGCTGCTGCTCGGCCTCGTCAACCTGATGCGGGGCGGTTCGCCCAACCTCTCGCAGAAGCTGATGCGGTGGCGTGTGCTGCTGCAATTCGTGGCGATCATCATTGCCATGGCCGCGGTCTGGGCGATGGGGCGCTAACGATGAATGTCGCATGGAGGATGCGAGCCAGGGAACGCATTTTACCTCTCCCGCAGGGAGAGGTGAACACGGGGCGATAGACTGCATATCTAACGAGGCACAGATGGTCGTTCTCAATCGCATCTATACGCGCACCGGTGACGACGGCACGACGGCGCTCGGCTCGGGCGAACGCCGGGCGAAATACGATCTGCGGATCGAGGCCTATGGCACCGTGGACGAGACCAATGCCGCGATCGGCGTGGTCCGGCTGCACACCAAGGGCGAGGCCGAGCTCGATGCGATGCTCGGCCGGATCCAGAACGATCTGTTCGACCTCGGCGCCGATCTCGCAGTGCCCGAGCGCGAAGGCAAGGCCGAGCGGTTGCGGGTGGTGGCGAGCCAGGTCGAACGGCTCGAGCGCGATATCGACGCGCTCAACGACAAGCTCGCCCCGCTGACCTCGTTCGTGCTGCCGGGCGGAACCCCAGCCGCTGCTCATCTCCACGTCGCCCGCACCATTTGCCGCCGGGCGGAACGGGTAATGGTGGAACTCGCAAGCCGGCCCAACGAGCCGGTCGGCGCCGCTGGCATTCAATATATGAATCGCCTGTCGGATTTCCTGTTTGTGGCGAGCCGTGCCGCCAACCATAATGGCGCCGGCGACGTGCTGTGGGTGCCGGGCCAGAACCGCTGACCCATCCCGCGATGGGGCAAAAAATTGCCCTTTTCGCGCGTTGACCGGGCTGGGCCGGGCCTTTAGGTTCCGCGCCAGTTGATAACCCCCTCCAAAAATAAGTGAAAGAGGATCGATGAAGGTCTTGGTGCCGGTAAAGCGGGTGGTCGATTACAACGTCAAGGTCCGCGTCAAGGGCGATGGATCGGGCGTTGAACTGGCCAACGTCAAAATGTCGATGAACCCATTCGACGAAATCGCGGTCGAGGAAGCGCTGCGCCTGAAGGAAGGCGGCAAGGCCACCGAGGTCGTGGTCGTCTCCATTGGTCCGGCGCAGGCGTCGGAAACGATCCGCACCGGTCTCGCCATGGGCGCCGATCGCGGCATCCTGGTGAAGGCCGACGGCAACGTCGAACCGCTCGCGGTCGCAAAGATCCTGAAGAAGGTTGCGGACGAAGAACAGCCGGGCCTAATCATCCTGGGCAAGCAGGCGATCGACGACGACAGCAATCAGACCGGCCAGATGCTGGCCGCGCTGCTCGGCTGGTCGCAGGCGGCCTTCGCTTCCAAGCTCGAGGTCGAAGGTTCTGACTTCAAGGTCACCCGCGAAGTCGACGGCGGCCTGCAGACCGTGAAGCTCAAGGGACCGGCGATCGTCACGACTGACCTGCGTCTCAACGAGCCGCGCTATGCGTCGCTGCCGAACATCATGAAGGCGAAGAAGAAGCCGATCGCGGAGAAGGCCGTCGCCGACTACGGCGTCGATGTCACCGCGCGCCTCGAAATTCTCAAGACATCGGAGCCACCGGGCCGCAAGGCGGGCGTCAAGGTCAAGGACGTCGCCGAGCTGGTGTCGAAGCTCAAGAACGAAGCCGGGGTGATCTGATGACGACGCTGCTCATTGCTGAACACGACAACGCGTCGCTGAAGGACGCCACCAACAAGGCGCTGACGGCGGCTGCCGCGCTCGGCGCCGACGTCCACGTGCTGGTCGCCGGCCAGAACGCCAAGGCCGCGGCCGACGCCGCCTCCAAGCTCACCGGCGTGACGAAGGTGCTGCTGGCCGAGGGCGATACGTACGCCCATGACCTCGCCGAGCCGCTCGCCGCACTGATCGTCTCGCTGGCCTCCGGCTACGACGCCTTCGTGGCGCCCGCGACCTCGCGCTTCAAGAACGTGATGCCGCGCGTCGCAGCCCTGCTCGACGTCATGCAGGTCTCGGAGATCATCAAGGTGGTCGCGCCCGATACGTTCGAGCGTCCGATTTACGCCGGCAATGCCATCCAGACGGTGAAGTCGAAGGACGCCAAGAAGGTCATTACGGTTCGCACCTCGACCTTCGCGGCTGCGGCCGCGGGCGGCAGCGCGCCGGTCGAGAACGCTTCGGCTGCGGCCGATCCGGGTCTGTCGACCTTCGTCGGCGAGGAAGTCGCCAAGAGCGACCGTCCCGAGCTGACCTCGGCCAAGATCATCGTCTCCGGTGGTCGCGCCATGCAGAGCCGGGAAAACTTTGCCAAGTACATCGAGCCGCTCGCGGACAAGCTGGGCGCCGGCGTCGGCGCCTCGCGCGCGGCGGTGGACGCCGGCTATGCGCCCAACGACTGGCAGGTCGGCCAGACCGGCAAGGTCGTGGCCCCCGAGCTCTATGTCGCGGTCGGCATTTCCGGCGCGATCCAGCATCTGGCCGGCATGAAGGACTCCAAGGTGATCGTCGCGATCAACAAGGACGAGGACGCGCCGATCTTCCAGGTCGCCGACTATGGCCTGGTCGCCGACCTCTACCAGGCGGTTCCGGAGCTCACGGCCGAACTCGGCAAGCTCGGCAAGTAAAACACCGTAAAAACACCGGCCGGATGTGTAAACTCCGGCCGGTGTTTCGTTTTCGAGGCGTTTTCTTTGGCGCGGGGCACGCGGAAAGACGCTTCCAATCTAGGTTTCGGGCCAAGGTTCTGATTAAATCAAGCTTCTGATCAAATCAGGCCCCAAGCCCAATTCTTGGGCTAAAGGGGATAGGCAGGCGCGATTTGCGCGCCGTTCCGGTGGATGACAAGATGGCGGCAGTGATCAAGAAGGTCGGCGTAATCGGCGCGGGGCAGATGGGCAATGGCATTGCCCATGTCGCGGCGCTGGCCGGTTTCGACGTAGTGCTCAACGACATCTCGGCCGACCGCCTCAAGTCCGGCATGGCCACCATCAACGGTAACCTGACCCGCCAGGTCTCCAAGAAGGCCGTCAGCGAGGACGACAAAACCAAGGCGCTTGCGCGCATAGCGCTCGCCGAGACGCTGGACGACCTCGCCGATTGCGACCTCGTGATCGAGACCGCGGTCGAGAAGGAAGAGGTCAAGCGCAAGATTTTTCACGATCTCTGCGCGGTGCTGAAGCCCGAGGCGATCGTCGCCTCCGACACCTCCTCGATCTCGATTACCCGCCTTGCCGCGGCCACCGACCGGCCCGAGCGCTTCATCGGCATTCACTTCATGAATCCGGTGCCGCTGATGGAGCTGGTCGAGCTGATCCGCGGCATCGCCACCGACGATGCGACCTTCGAGGCGTCCAAGGAATTCGTCGCCAAGCTCGGCAAGCAGGTCGCGGTATCGGAGGACTTCCCGGCCTTCATCGTCAACCGCATCTTGCTGCCGATGATCAACGAGGCGATCTACACGCTGTATGAAGGCGTCGGCAATGTCGAGGCGATCGACGCGGCGATGAAGCTTGGGGCGCACCATCCGATGGGCCCGCTGGAGCTCGCCGATTTCATCGGCCTCGATACCTGCCTGTCCATCATGCAGGTGCTGCATGAGGGCCTCGCCGACTCCAAGTACCGGCCCTGTCCGCTGCTGGTGAAATACGTCGAGGCCGGCTGGCTCGGCCGCAAGACGCAGCGCGGCTTCTACGATTATCGCGGCGCCAAGCCCGTTCCGACGCGCTAATCAAGCTCTCGGTGCCGTAGGGTGGGCAAAGGCGCGAAGCGCCGTGCCCACCATGCCTCTGTGACAATTCATTTCGCGTTAACCTCGCACCCCTAGGGTGCCCGGGAAGAGGGTTCGCGTATGGACATGATGGCCATGGTCAGCAGCATGCTGGCCGCTCAGCAAGGCGCGCTGCAGTCGAATATCGCAGCCACGCTCACCAAGCAGAATGCGGACGCGGAGAAATCCACGGTTCTGACGCTGCTCGGCGCCGGCCAGTCCCCCTCGCTCGCCAATGTCGGTCCCGGTGTCGGCGGCAACCTCAATATCTCGGCCTAACTAATAGGACGCCGTCGCCGGCTTCACCGCCGCGCGGATCAGCTTCAGCGCGTCCTCGCTCGCCCATTCGGCCGGGCCCGCGATGGTCGCGATCTCGCAGCCGTGCGGGTCGACGAGAACCGAGGTCGGCATGCCCAGCGCCCGGCCTATTGCCTTAAGATCCTGGAAAACCTTGGCTTTCTGGTCGTTGAAATAGCCGAGCCGGGTCAGGTTGGCGTCTTTCAGGAAATTCTTGGGCTTTTCGTTATCGCGGGTGTCGATGTTGATCGCCACCACCTCGAAATTGGGCCCGCTCATCTTGGCTTGCAGCTCCTCAAGCGCCGGCATCTCCTTGCGGCAGGGCACGCACCAGGTGGCCCAGAGGTTCACCAGCAGCGTCTTGCCGCGGAAGTCGGAGAGTTTTTTCGGCTTGCCGTCGGCGTCCTCGAAGGCGAGGTCCGGCAGGCGCAGGGGCGCGGTGGCGACCGTGAGTGCAGCGACCTCGCCATGGACCAGCGGCGCGATCCGCTTGGCAGTGTCGACCGCGGCCCGGCAGGCCGGATCGCCGGACGGGCCCCGGCCCAGGCCCAGCCCATACAGCGCGGCAAAGCCGACCGCGCCGCCGATCACCACCGTGGCGACCGCGAGGGGGATCCGGCGCGTAGCCGAGGGCGCGGGCTTTACGTCGTGCATATCGTTTGTCATCCGGTCGCAGATATGGCTATCAGGGGCCTCTTAATACGGCCGGCCGAGGCCGGCAAACCGTGCGGCACGGCCGCACCTCGAAGATGCAGGGCGCGAGCAAGGGATCATGAGCAACAAGATGTGGGGCGGCCGGTTCTCGGAACGCCCCGATGAGATCATGGAGGAGATCAACGTCTCCATCGACGTCGATCGTCACATGTACGCCCAGGACATTGCCGCGTCCAAAGCCCATGCCGCGATGCTGGCAGCCCAAGGCATCATCACGGCCTCTGATGCGAAAAATATCGGCAAGGGTCTAGACACGATTTTGTCAGAGATCGGCAAGGGCGATTTTGCGTTCAAGCGCGCGCTCGAAGATATCCATATGAACGTCGAGAGCCGGCTGTCGGAACTGATCGGCCCGGCCGCAGGGCGCCTGCACACTGCGCGCTCGCGCAACGACCAGGTCGCGACCGACTTCCGCCTCTATGTCCGCGACGTCATCGACGAGACCGACGCGGCGCTGGCCGCCTTCCAGCAGGCGCTGGTCGACCGCGCGCTCGAACATGCCGGTACCGTGATGCCCGGCTTCACGCATCTGCAGACCGCGCAGCCCGTGACCTTCGGCCATCACCTGCTCGCCTATGTCGAGATGGCTGCGCGCGATCGCGGCCGTTTCCAGGACGCGCGCAAGCGGCTGAACGAGTCTCCGCTCGGTGCCGCCGCGCTCGCCGGCACGTCGTTCCCGATCGATCGCCACGCCACGGCCAAGGCGCTTCTGTTCGACCGTCCGATGGCGAACTCGCTCGACGCGGTGTCCGACCGCGACTTCGTGCTGGAGACGCTGTCGGCGGCCTCGATCTGCGCCGTGCACATGTCGCGCTTCGCCGAGGAGATCGTGATCTGGACCTCGCCGCTGGTCGGCCTGATCAGCCTCAGCGACAAGTTCACCACCGGTTCCTCGATCATGCCGCAGAAGCGCAACCCCGATGCCGCCGAGCTCGTGCGCGCCAAGACCGGCCGCGTCATCGGCGCGCTCAACGCTCTCCTGATCGTGATGAAGGGCCTGCCGCTCGCTTATCAAAAGGACATGCAGGAGGACAAGCAGGGCGCCATGGAGGGCTTTGCCGCGCTGTCGCTGGCGATCCGCGCCATGACCGGCATGGTCCGCGACCTCGTGCCCGACCAGACGAAGATGAAGGCTGCCGCAGGCGAGGGCTATGCCACCGCGACCGATCTCGCCGACTGGCTGGTGCGCACGCTGAAAATGCCGTTCCGCGACGCCCACCACGTCACCGGCCGCATCGTCGCCAGGGCGTCGAAGGATGCCGTCGCGCTGCACGAGCTGCCGCTCGCCGCCATGCAGGAGGTCGAGCCGAAAATCACCAAGGAGGTGATGGGCGTGCTCTCGGTCGAATCGTCGGTGAAGAGCCGGACGAGCTTTGGCGGGACGGCGCCGAAGAACGTGACCGCGCAGGCCAAGGCCTGGGCCAAGCGGCTGGAAAAAGAGCGAAAATTGGGCTGAAGGCCGAAATTTCGTTGCTCTGGCGTGGCCTTCCGGCACTCGCCAGAGCGGGGCAACCTCTGTATGGTGCGGCCGCGTAGTGGGGATCTCGTCGTGACGTCAAAGTTTCGCCCGGCCGGCTCGGGATGGGCCATCATTGTCCTTAGCCTGACCGCGCTGGCACTGGCCGGTTGCGGCCGCAAGGGGCCGCTCGATTTGCCGCCGAACGCGTCCAACGCCTCGACGGCCGCGCCCGCCGCCCCCATCGACACCGAGATGGAAACCCAGCGCACCCCGAGCGTCTTCAATCCCACCTACGGTTCCGACGCCGCGCCCGCCGCTACCCGCGGCAAGAAAAAACCGTTTATCCTCGATCCGCTCCTGGACGAAAAACCCGCGCGTTAGAGCATGATCCGGAAAAGTGTGCTGCGGTTTTCCGAAAAGATCATGCTCAAACAAGGAGCTAAAGCGCGATGACGATTCAACCTAAACTCATCGCGCTTTAAGCGCGGGCAACTGAGCCAACGCCATGAATCATTTCGACTACCGCAACGGCGTGCTGCACGCCGAGGCAGTCAATCTTTCTGAATTGGCCGCGACGGTCGGCACGCCCTTCTATTGCTATTCGACCGCGACGCTGGAGCGGCACTACCGCGTCTTCGCCGACGCCTTCGGCGGCGAGAAGGTTTTGGTCTGCTACGCCATGAAGGCCAACTCCAACCAGTCGGTGCTGAAAACGCTGGCCAAGCTCGGCGCCGGCGCCGACGTGGTCTCCGGCGGCGAGTTGAAGCGCGCGCTGGCCGCGGGCATTCCCGCCAACAAGATCCTGTTCTCCGGCGTCGGCAAGACGGAAGCCGAGCTGCGCGCCGCCTTGGCCTCCGACATCCTCTGCATCAACGTCGAATCCGAGCCCGAGCTCGAGTTGCTCTCGCGCCTGGCTGCCGAGACCGGCAAGACCGCGCGCATCTCGGTGCGCGTCAATCCGGACGTCGACGCCGGCACGCACGCAAAAATCTCCACCGGCAAGTCCGAGAACAAGTTCGGCATCCCGCTCGCGCATGCCCGCGAGGTCTATGCCCGCGCGGCCAAGCTGCCGGGCATCGAGGTGACCGGCACCGACGTGCATATCGGCAGCCAGATCACCGATCTCTCCAAGATGGAGACGGCGTTCCGCATCCTCTCCGAGTTCGTCCAGACGCTGCGCGCCGATGGCCACAACATCAACCACGTCGATTTCGGCGGCGGGCTCGGCATCCCCTACTACATGGACCGCGAGGCGCCGCCGGCGCCGGATGCCTACGCCGCCATGGTCAAGCGCGTCACGCATAATCTCGGCTGCACGCTGATGTTCGAGCCGGGCCGCATGATCGTCGGCAATGCCGGCATCCTGGTCGCGCGGGTGATCTATGTGAAGCACGGCGACGGCAAGAATTTCGTCATCATCGATGCCGCGATGAACGACCTGATCCGCCCGACGCTCTACGAGGCGCATCACGACATCCTGCCGGTGACGCAAGCCCCGGAGGGCGCGCCGACGATGGTCGCCGACGTCGTCGGCCCGGTCTGCGAGACCGGCGACTATCTCGCGCTCGACCGCACGCTGCCGACGCCGAAGGCTGGCGACCTCCTCGCCATCATGACCGCGGGCGCCTATGGCGCGGTTCAGGCCGGCACCTACAACACGAGGCCCCTGGTGCCGGAAGTGCTGGTGAAGGACGACCAATACGCCGTGATCCGCCCGCGCATCGAGGTCGAGCAACTCATCGCGATGGATACGCCGGCGCCGTGGCTGTGAGGCCGGGCGCAAAAGTCGCAAAACAACCCCATGCAAAGTAGACTCGGGTTTTCGGCCTGACGCGCCAGAACCGTTTGAAGCGCCGCGGCGAATCGCCGGCAACGCGCAAATCGTGCGGGGTCCGCAATGTCCTCGACGATCAGGTCGATCGGCCCGCATTGGCGCGGAAGGTCCGCGGCGTCACCCCGGTTTCCTTGCGGAACGAGCGCACGAAATGCGAGGGATCGGCATAGGCGAGGTCGTAGGCGATCTCGTTGATCGGCTGGTCCGAGAACGCCAGCTGCCGCTTCGCCTCGGTGACGACGCGCTGCCGGATCAACTGGCCCGCCGTCACTCCGGTGATGCGCTTGACGTGCTTGTTGAGGCCGTCGGACGTCATGGCGAGCTTCGCGGCATAGAAGTTCAGGAGCCGCCGGCTGCGGAAATGGCCTTCGATGAGGTCGAGCAGTCTTTCGATCACCGCGTCGTTGACATGGGTTGGGACGGGATCCCGGCCCATCGCGAGGCGCCTGATCTCAATGGCGATCAGGGCAAGGTAGCTGTTCATGGCGATATGGAATCCTTCGCGGGAGAGCAGCCGCTCTTCACTGAGGCGCGCGCATAGATCGGACAGGCGCGCCATGTCGTTCTCCGCGACCGAAACCACGGGGTCCATGGTCAGCCGCTTCAGGCGCGCGATCGTCTCTCCCGAGACATCTCCGAACGTCCGCGCCACGTCCTCCGTGAAGCTGACCACCCAGCCGCATGTCGACGACTGAAACCGGAATCCGTGGGCCATGGTCGGAGGCACCACGATGATGGCCGGAGCGTCAAAGGCGACCATCGAGGTTTCGTACTGGACTTCGCCGCCGCCGCGCTCGATCAGCAGGATCTGGAGCAGATTGGTGTGGCGATGCACGCAGATCCGCCAGTCATGGAGCGAGCAGCGCGACGGGATAGTCTCGGCATGGACGAAATTGAACGCGCGAGGGTCGGGTGGCTCGCCGTAGAGATGGAAAAGCGGCAGTTCCATCATACGAGTCTCGCGGTTTGCCGGAACGTAGTGTCCGTCGCTATTCTAAGGCCGCGTGATTCCGGAGCGAAGCGTCTCGTCGCGCCGGGATTGCGCGTGCTGGACAAGGTTGCGCGTTTGGGATTGAATTTTCGGCAACTGTCTTGCTTCCAACGGTCATGGTCCCATGTTCACCGATCTCAGCAGTCGTGATCAGAGCTTCGACAGGTTTCTGAGCACGTTCAATCGGCTCGTGCCTCATGCAAGGATCGATCTGGACGGCGGCGGAAGCGCATTTCGCTGGCGCGGCCAGTTCGCCGCGACGAGCGGCTTCTCCTGGTGGGACGTGGAGTCCGAGATCGACTGGACGTGCCGCCTCTCGCACGGCAAGGAGAGGCTCGGGCTGGTGCTGCCGAGTGCGGGAACGGTGAGCGGCAGGATTCGAGATCGGCCCGTGGTCATCGACCGCAACTCTGCGCTTGCATTGAGCGTGCCGGAGGTCAGCTCGATCGCCTATGCCGGCCGCGGCAGGCACGCCCACGTCACGCTGGAATTCGACGTCGCGACCGTGCACAGGGTGCTGTCAGGCAATTTCGAGGGGGCCTCGCTGCGCAGCATCGAGCTCAGTCCGCAACTCGATCTTGCAGGCCCGGCGGGCCGTATGCTCACGGCGCTGGCCGAGGCCGTTGGGGCCGGGATGCGCGACAAGCAGCTTCGATCCGAGAAGTCGATGGCGCTGCTCGGCGAAGCCATTCTGCAGCTGGTCTTCCTGAATTTCCCGCATGGCTTGAGCGATCGCCAGCGTCATCACTTGCGCGACGCCACGCCGCGTCAGATCACGGAGGCAGTCGACTTCATGCGCGCCAACATGCATCAGGCGCTGACGATGAGCGAGGTGGCGCAGGCGGCCGCCATCAGCGTGCGGTCCCTGCAATACGGATTTCAGCGCTTCAGGAACGTGACGCCGCTGGCCTATCTGCTGCAGATCCGCCTCGAGGCGGCGCGGGCGGAATTGTCCTCGCCGCTGAATGTGCTGCCGGTCCGCGACGTCGCGCTGAAATGGGGCTTTGCGCATATGGGGCGTTTCGCGGCGCGATATCGCGCCGCCTATGGCGAGGCGCCCTCCGAGACGGCAAGGTTGGCGCGCGCCGCAAAGGGCGCGCATGCCTGACCCGCGTGTGCCGCTTCGCCGCGCTTCACCGATGCGTCGTAAGGTCCTTCCGAAAAATTCCGCCGAAGGAAGGTTTTGTTCCAGCCGATGACGCCCTTGTTCTACGGCGCCGCTGCTGCGTGATGCTACGACTCCTCGAAAATACCAACAAATCGGGGAGGGCATCATGGAGTGTTCGCGAACTGTCTTGCGCCTTTGCGCATCCACCATTGCGTTTGCCGCTGGAGCGGTCGCGCTGCCGAACGTTGCCGCGGCACATGCCGCGCCGACATGCGCGAGCCTGACGACCGACCCGCGCTTCGAGTTGACGAACAATCCCTTCGTCAAATCGGCGACCAGCGTCATCAAGACGACCGCGGCTCCCGCCAACACCAAGTATTGCGGCGTCACACTGGTCTACGGCACCAACCCGAGCCAGAACATCACGATCGCGGTGGGGTTGCCGCTTAGCCCGGCGGACGGCGGTTCGGGCGGAACCGTGGGCGCGTGGAACGGCCGGACGGAAGGTCTCGGCGGAGGCGGATGTGCAGGCAATCTCAACGTCGACGCCGCCGTCAATGCCGGCTACGTCGGATCGGGGACCGATGGCGGCCATAGCGGCGGCGACTGCACGCCGGGCGTCAATGCCGACCACACCTATAATTTCCAGTTTATCCAGGATTTCTTCCGCAACGGGATCAAGCAGCAGGTCCTGTGGTCGAAGCGCATCGCAACCGCCTATTACAGCAAGCCGCCGAGCTACAATTACTGGAACGGCTGCTCGACGGGCGGTCGCCAGGGATATCTGCTGGCCCAGGAGCTCGGCAGCCAGCTCGACGGCATCCTCGCCAGCGCGCCGGCGATGTACTGGACGCGCTTCCAGACCGCGCAGATGTGGGGCCAGATCGCCATGTTCGAGCTGGCGGGCGAGAGCCCGAGCGGAGTGATCCCTCCGGCCAAGCTGGTCGCGGCGCAGAAATCGGCGATCGCGGCCTGCGACGCCAATGACGGCGTGGTCGACGGCATCATCAATGATCCCCGCACCTGCCGCTTCAGCGCCAAGGCCAACATCTGCGGACGGCCGACCGCGCCGGCGGCACCGAATTGCCTGACCGCGGACGAAGCGGTGGCGGTCGACAAGATCTGGGACGGCCCGCGCAACAAGCACGGCAATCGCATCTGGTTCGGGCTCGATCGCGGCAGCGACTTCTCCATCCTCGACGGTCCCACGCCGTTTCCGCTCGGCGTAACCCAGTTCGAATGGAATCTGATCGATCCCAGCTTCGCGCCGCCATCGACCAAGTGGAATACCGTCAGCCTCGGCGGCAAGGGGCTTTCCTACCCCAGAGTGGCCGAAGCCGGCTCCCGCAACATTGCCGACGTGACCGACACGTTCGGGCCGCTCGACGCCTTCCGCGCCCGCGGCGGCAAGTTGATGACCTTCCTCGGCGCCAACGACCAGTTCATCTATCCGCGCGGCGTGCTCAATTACTATCGGCAGATGGCCGAGCGCTATCAGAGGAACAACGATCGAACCGGCTTCGAGGGCGTGCAGAGCTTCTACCGTCTGTACCACGCTCCCGGCGTCGGCCATTGCGGCCTGCCGATCTTCAGCCTCGGCACCGCGGGCCCCTGGCCGCAGAACGGCGCCGACTTCACCGCGCTGGTCAATTGGGTCGAGAAGGGCATCGCGCCGGACCAGGTCATCGGCCGCAGCTTCGCGCCGGCGCTGTCGCGGCCGCTGTGTCCCTATCCGCAAACGGCGAAGTACAAGGGGACGGGCGACGTCAACGACGCCGCCAACTGGCGCTGCGGCGGCAATCTCGAGACGGCGGAGGCCGTCTGTCCCGACGTGCTCGTCAAGTACAAGGATGAGGTCGACGGCCCGCTGGACTATCAGTCAAGCGCAGTCCATCCGAGCTTCTGCAAGGCCGGACATCTTGCGCAGGACGACGGCAGCCATCACTGACCTGTGGGGGGGGGGTAAGTGGGGGCCGTATCCTGGACCGGCGCGTGCCGGTTCAGGCCGGCGGGGAGTCATTTGCCGGCAAGGCCGCCTTTGGCGCCCCCGACGATGACCCCCGCCTTTTTTTCGATCGGCTTGATCGCCGCGGTAAAATCCGACTCCGCGCCTTCGTCGCGGATCACGGTCTCCCAGAGATGACCGACGGCGTCGGCGACTTCCATCGACAGTCCGAGCTGCTTCATCTCCTCCAGCGCCAGGCGCACGTCCTTCACCATCAGCCCGGTGGCGAAGCCGAAGTCGAAGGTACGCGGCAGCACCGAGCGCGGAAACTTGTCGCGGCTCGCGGTGTTCATGCCGGAGCCAGCGTTGATCACGTCGATCATGACGGCGGGATCGAGGCCGGCCTTCACACCCATCACGACGGCTTCCGAAGTGGCAACGATCGCAGTCGCCGACAAGAAATTGTTGGCGAGCTTCATGGTCTGCGCCGAGCCCGGCTTCTCGCCGATGAAGAACACTTTTCCGATCACATCGAGCGCGGCCTTGATGATCTCGAACTCCGCTTTCGGGCCCGACGCCATCACCGCGAGCGTGCCCTTCTCGGCGCCGGCGACGCCGCCTGAAACGGGGCTGTCGATCTGCACGATGTTGCGCGCCGCCAGCAGGCCGTGAATCCTGGTCGCCATCTGCGAGCCGACGGTGGAGAGGTCGACGAAGCGCTTGACGCGGCTGCCCTCGATCACGCCGCCCTCGCCAGTCGCGACCGCAAGCGAGGCCTGCAGCGAGGGCAGGCTCGCCATCACGGTCTCGGCCTGGTCGGCGACGTCCTTCGGCGACGTCGCGGCCTTCGCGCCGCGCGCCACCAGCCTGTCGACGACATCCTTGCGCGTATCGAACACGACGAGGCCGTGTCCCGCCTCGATCAGCCGCCGCGCCATCGGGAAACCCATGTTTCCGAGGCCGATGAATCCGATGTCCATGGTGCTTCCTTGTTTCGTTGTTCTTGATCGGAGCGGCCTTACGCTCCGCTGTCGTCCTGGCGAAACAGGCCGTAAAAAACTCAGCGCGCACGTTTCGACGTAGAATCTGATTCTCTTGCGCGACAAAAGAGAGAACCAAGTAGTCAGTAAAGAGCTTGAAAGCAGGGGCGTGGAGCATCCTGTTCTATCGAGCTCTCCGAATC
>NZ_JAFCJM010000009.1 GCF_018130955.1 Bradyrhizobium liaoningense | reverse complement strand
GCGACGCGCGCCACCAAATCGCGCCGTAGCTAGCGCGGCTTGGTTGGAAGGCCGAGGGGGCCCGTTACCCCATCTACGGAGGCTGTCAGAGCCCCAGATACGCCTTGCGCACGTCCGGGTTGGTCCTGATCTCCGCAGCCGGGCCCTGCATCAGCACGCGGCCGGTTTGCAGGATGTAGGCGCGGTCGGCGATTTCAAGGCATTCGGCCATGCGCTGCTCGACGATAAGCACGGTCATGCCGGCGTCGCGGATGCGCTTCACCGCCTGGAAGATCTCGTCGACCAGTTTTGGCATGATGCCCTGCGAGGGCTCATCCAGCATCAAGAGCCGAGGGCGCGTCATCAGGGCTCTGCCGATGGCGAGCATCTGCTGCTCGCCGCCGGAAAGCGTCTCGGCGCGCTGCTCCAGGCGCTCGGACAGACGCGGAAACAGCTTGAAGACCAGATCAAGCGGCCCCTCGCGGTCGGCCTCGCCGCGGTAGAGATAGCTGCCGAGCCTGAGATTGTCGCGCACCGAGAGGCGCGGAAACAGGCGGCGGTTCTCCGGCACGTACGCAATGCCGGTCGCGGTGACCAGATGCTGCGCCATGCCGACGAGCTGCTTGCCGTCGAAGGTCACGGTGCCCGAGCGCGGGCGCTCGGCGCCGGCGATGGACTTCAACAGCGTCGACTTGCCCGCGCCGTTGGCGCCGGCCACACAGACGATCTCACCCTTGGCGACGTCGATCGACACGGCGGAGATCGCGACCAGGCCCTGATAGGCGGTGGTGACTTCATGCACCCTGAGCATGACGATCTCCCAGATATGCGCTGATCACCTTGGGATCGCGGACGACGTCAGTGGGCTTGCCCTCGACCAGCACCTTGCCGAGGTCAAGCACGATGGCGCGGTCGACGAGCGGCATCACGATCTCCATGACATGCTCGACCATCAGCACGGTGACACCGGTCTCGCGCACCTTGCGCACGAGATCGACGCCGGTCTGCGCCTCCGTCGGCGTCAGGCCGGTGAGGACTTCGTCAAGCAGCAAGAGCTTCGGCTCGGTCGCAAGCGCACGGGCGACTTCAAGGCGGCGCTTTTCGGCCGGCACGAGGTCGCTTGCGAGCACGTCGGCGCGCCCGGCGAGGCCCGTGAATTCCAGCACCTCATGCGCTTTGCGGCGGGCCTCGCGCATCACGGTGGTCCGCACGAGTGCGCCGACGATGACGTTGTCGATGACCGTCATGGTCTCAAAGCTCTTCACGACCTGGAAGGTACGCCCCACCCCGCGCACGCAGCGCTCGGCGGCCGGCATGCGGGTCACGTCCACGCCGTCGAACCAGATCGTACCCTGCGTCGGCGGCAAGACGCCGGCGATGAGATTGAACAGCGTCGACTTGCCGGCGCCGTTGGGGCCGATCAGGCCGACGATCTCGCCGCGCCCGACCGAGATCGAGACGTCGCTGTTGGCGACGAGGCCGCCGAACCGTTGCCAGACGCCGCGGGTCTCCAGGAGCGCGGTCATCGGGCGGCTCCCTTGCGCGAGGGGAACAAGCTCACCAGCCCCCGCGGCAGCGCCAGCGAGATCAGAATGATCAGCGTGCCGTAGACGATGAGGTCGACACCGCGCCCCGAACCGCCGATGAAGGAGCGCGTCAGCTCGGTCAGCGGGATCAGGATCGCCGCGCCCAGCACCGGCCCCCAGAGCGTGCCAATACCGCCGAGCACAGCGGGCAGCGCCATCAGCAGCGAGAACTGGAAGCCCATGACGCTTTCAGGGTCGATGTAGGAGACGAACTGGGCATAGAAGCTTCCGCCGACGGCGACGAGGAAGGCGGAGACCGCGGCCGCGCCCATCTTGGAGTTGAACACGACGACGCCGAGGCTCTCGGCCGCTTCCGGATTGTCCTTCACCGCTCGCCACCAAAAGCCCCATTTGGAGTCTTCCAGCCACCAGGTGACGAACCAGGCGACGCAGGCGAGCACCAGCGCAAAATAGAAGTAGGGCAACTTGCTGCGCGTGAACTGGAACTTGAGCCAGCTATCGCCGCGCACCGGGATGTCGATGCCGAGCGCCGCACCCGCCCAGTCCCAGTTGTGGAACAGGAGCAGCGTGATCTCCGCAATGACGATGGTCGCGATCACGAAGTAATGGCCGCGCAGGCGGAAGCACAGATAGCCGAGCCCCATCGCGATCAGCGCCGAGAGCAGCCCGCCCGCGAGCATGCCGAACCAGGGCAGCACGCCGAACTTCATGAACAGGAGCGCCGTGGTGTAGGCGCCCAACCCGAAATAGAGCGCGTGGCCGAGCGAGATCTGCCCGCAATAGCCGGACAGGATGTTCCAGCTCTGCGACAGCGCCGCATACATCAGGGTCAGGATCAGGATGTTCTGGACGTAGACATCCTTCACGAACAGCGGCGCGAGGGCTGCGATCACCGCGAGGGCGGCGGCTACGAAGAGGTCGCGGCGGCGCCGCGTGGCAAAATTCTTGTCCATCACATCGACCCGAACAGGCCGCGCGGCCGGATGAAGACTACGAGAAGGTAAACGGCGTAGATGCCGACCGATTTCAGCGACGGCGGTAGTATCAGTGCGGTGGTCGCCTCAACGAGGCCCACGATGATGCCACCGGCAAAAGCGCCGAACACGCTGCCAAAGCCGCCGAGCGCCACGGTGACATAAGCGATCAACGCAAAGGACGCACCGACATCGGGATAGATGTAGAAGAAGATCGCCATGATGGCGCCTGACAGACCAACCAGCGCGGCGCCGAGACCCCAGCCGAGCGCGAAGACGCGATTCTTGTCGATGCCAACCAGCGCAACCGCGCCGGGGTCCTCGCGGGTCGCTTCCAGCGCGCGACCGAAATCGGTGCGGTTGATGAAGAGATAGAGTGCGCCGAAGGCGGCGATCGAGAGCAGCGCACCGACGAGTTGCGGCTCGGGGAGGAAAATGCCGGCGATCGAGACGGTTTTTCCGCCGAGCGCGGACTGCGGGATGCTGCGATAGTCCGGCGTGAAGAAGAATTGCGCCAGCCCCCGCATCACGATCGCAAGGCCGAAGGTGGAAAAAATTTGCACCATGCCCGCATTGGCCTTGGCCCGCATCGCAAAGCGCACGATCAACAGGTAGACCACGGCCCCGAACACGAACATGGCCGCGGCGACGAGCGGCGCCGACAGCAAAGGGTCGATCGCGAAGAACGCGAACAGGAAGAAAGTCGCGTACATCGAGATCATCAGGAACTCGCCATGGGCGAAGTTCACGACGTCCATCAGGCCGAAGATGAGCGCAAGCCCGACGGCGATCAATCCGTAGAGCAGCCCCATCAACAGGCCGCTCGCCAGACTCTGGATAATGGCTTCGGCTGTCAGCACCCCTGGTCCCCCGTCAAAAATTGAATTCACCGTCGTCCTGGCGAAAGCCAGGACCCATAACCACGAATGCTTCAGTCGGATGAGCAACAGCCAGTCATCGCAAAACGCCTGCCTGTGGCTATGGGTCCCGGATCTGCGCTCCGCTCTGGACAACGCTGCGCGTTGCCAAGAGCTGCGCTTGTCCGGGACGACATCGGCGCGCCTACTTCATCGGCCAGGTCGCTTCGGCAATCGCGGCCTGCGGCGGGAAGATGGTGACGAACTTGCCGCCGACATATTGCAGCAGCACCGGGTCGGCGTCGTTGTTCTGGCCCATCTCGTCGAACTTGATGCGCTTCCAGGGCATGATGGTCTTGTCGCCCGGAATATCGGTCGCGGCGAGCGCGTCGCGGATTTTTTCGCCCTCGGTCGACTTGGCGCGGCTGATGGCGTCGGCGAGCACGATCAGGCCCATGAACTGGCGCGAGGTCAGGTCGTTGAGATCCTTGCCCGACCTCGCCTTGAACATCTCGTTGATCTTGCCGACCATCGGGCGCTTCTGCGCCAGGTCGAGCGAGAAGGTGCCTCGCGAGATCACACCTTCGAGCTTGTCGCCGACGGCGTCATAGAGCGCCTTCTCGGAGAAGCCGGCGTCCTGCGCCACAATCGCGTTCGGCTTGTAGCCGAGCTCAGCCATGGTCTTGACCAGCAAGATGCCGTCGGTGGTGTAGCTCGAGGGCATCAGCACGTCGGCACTCGCGCTCTTGAGCTGCTGCACCTCGGCCGAGAGCGAGGGCGAGTTGTTGCGGTACTTGATGTCGGCGAGGATCTTGTAGCCGCGCTCGGCGGCGATCTTGGCCTGGGCATTGCCGGAGTCGGTGCCGAAGATGGTGTCCTCGTGGAACAGCGCCAGCGTGTTGATCTTGGTGCCCTTCTTCTTCAGCGCGTCGAAGAAGTCGAACATCGCGGCCGAGTACATCTCGTCATGCGGCGAGGCGCGGAAATAATACTTGAGGCCGCGGCGATGCAAGCTCGGCGAGGAGTTGTCGGCCGAGACGAACGGGATCTGGTAGCGTTCGCAGATCTGGCTGACAGTGACGGCGACCGAACTCTGGTAGGTGCCGATGACGGCGCAAACCTTCTCCTGCGTGATCAGGCGCTCGGCTTCGGCGCGGCCCTTCTGCGGATCGGCCTGGTGGTCGGCGAACACCAACCTGACCTTGGCGCCGCCGAGGCCCGGCAGGCCCTCGCCCTTGGCGAGCGGCAGATCGAAATCGGTGTCCTTGTTGATGACCTCGAGCGCGGTCTCGTAAGCCTTCTGCGCATCGACGCCCTGCTGGGCGCTGGCGCCGGAGAACGGATAGATGACGCCGATCACGACTTCCGACGTCTGTGCGCGTGCGGCGAGTGGCATGAGGGCGGCGGTGGCGGTAGCTCCGAGCAAGACATCGCGGCGAGTGATCGTCATGACAATTCCCCTGTTACTTAATTCTTCAACCCATCGAATGGAGCGATTGACCGAAGGCGTAAAGCCCGAAGAAGCAGCACGCGCTGCCCACTAGATCACGGCCATGTTCCGGTTCTTCAGATCCGTCACCAGCATCAGGCCCGGCGAATGCGTGATCGCGAACGGGAGCTTTGCGGCGTTGATCACCGATTGCGGCGTGACACCGCAGGCCCAGAACACCGGGATCTCGTCGTCGGCAACCGGCACGGGATCGCCATAGTCGGGCTTTGCGATGTCCTTGATGCCGATCAGATGGGGATGGCCGAGATGCACGGGCGCGCCGTGCACGGCGGGATAGCGCGAGGTGATCTGCACCGCGCGGATCGCATCCGCCGGCTTGAACGGACGCATCGACACCACCATGGGACCGGCGAACGGACCGGACGCGGAACATGCGATGCTGGTGCGATACATCGGCACGCGCACATTGTGCTCGATGTGGCGGATCGGCATGCCCTCGTCGAGCAGCGCCTCTTCGAACGAGAACGAGCAACCGAGCACGAAGGTCACGAGATCGTCGCGCCAGTGTTTGGTCACGTCGGTCGGCTCGTCCACGACTTCACCGTCGCGCCAGACGCGGTAGCGCGGCACGTCGGTGCGGATATCGAGGTCGGCGCCGAGTGCCGGAATGTGCGGGCTGCCGACGTCGGACATGCCGATGATCGGGCACGGTTTTGGATTGAGCTGGCAGAAGCGGTGAAAGGCGCTGGCGTATTTTTCGGGGAGGATCGCCAGGTTGCCCTGCACGAAGCCGGGGGCGATGCCGGCGGTGGAGGCGACCAGTCCGCCGCGGTAGGCGAGGCGCGCCTCACGACTCGGAAGGGTGTCGCTTGTTTCAGTTTGCTGCGCTGCCACCAAAACAGTCATTTGATCGACCTGCCTACAATCTCGACAAGGACAGCCAACACCAGGCGTGCTATAAAGTCTAATCTTCCTTTCTAATCGTATTCGATAAATCTGATTTATCGATCGGGAAAATCCTTCCAATGCTGGACTTTAGGTCGATCGAGACATTCCTCTGGGTTGTGAAGCTCGGCAGCTTCCGCGGCGCCGCCCAACGGCTCAATACCACCCAGCCGGCGATCTCCCAGCGCATCGCCCAGCTCGAACGCGAGATGGGCGTCAAGCTTCTCAATCGCGATCATCGCGTGGCGTCGCCGACGCCGAGCGGACGGCAGATGATGGTCTATGCAGAGAAGCTGATCGGCCTGCGCGCGGAGATGCTGGCGGAGATCGGCGATGCCTCCGCGATGCGCGGAGTGATGCGTCTCGGCGTCGCCGAAACCATCGTGCACACTTGGCTCCCGCGACTCGTGAAGAGCGTGAACCAGATCTATCCGAACCTGTCGCTCGAGATCGAGGTCGACATCACGCCGAACCTGACGCAGCACCTGCTCGCCCAGGAGATCGAGCTTGCCTTCGTGGTCGGGCCGTTGTCGGCATCCGGCGTGCACAATCGTGTGCTGGCGGATTATCCGATCGGCTTTCTCGCAAGCCCCTCGCTCGGGCTCGGCAAGGGCCCGGTGACCACGCACGATCTCGCGCGGTTTCCGATCATCACCTTTCCGCGCAAGACGCGGCCCTACGAAGTGGTGCGCGAGGTGTTCGACCGGCCCGATCTGCCGCCGATCCGCCTGCATGCGAGTGCATCGCTTGCGACCGTCATCCATATGGCGGTCGAAGGGCTCGGCATCGCCGTCATCCCGGCGGCGATCGTCGAGAGGGAGCTTGCCGACGGACGGTTGCAGCTTCTCAACACGGATTTGAAGATCGCGCCCCTCACCTTCACTGCGAGTTGGCTCGCCTCCCCCGACGTCGTCGCGATCGAACGCGTCGCTAACCTGGCACGGCAAATTGCACAAGGCGGCGTTGCGGTTGACGCGGCGGCGGCGGCGCGTCATTGAACGAGTGCCGGACTTTCTTCGTCATTCCGGGGCTCGCGAAGCGAGAACCCGGAATCTCGAGATTCCGGGTTCGCCCTTCGGGCGCCCCGGAATGACAGCTGAAATGGACTGACGCATGAGCCGAGCCGCCACCAACCTGCAAATCGATTCCGCGCGTCTCTGGGGCTCCATCCACGAGACCGCGCAATTCGGCGCGACACAAAAGGGCGGCGTGCGGCGGCTGACGCTGAGCGCCGAAGACAAGCAGGTCCGTGACTGGTTCCGCAAGGCCTGCCTGGATGCAGGGCTCGAGGTGCACGTCGATGCGCTCGGCTCGATGTTCGGGCTGCGGCGGGGTCGAGATATGTCGAAGCCGCCGGTGGGCGTTGGCTCGCATCTCGATACGCAGCCGACCGGCGGCAAGTATGACGGCATCTTGGGAACGCTCGGCGCGCTCGAAGTCATCCGCACGCTGAACGACGCGGGCATCGAGACCGAGGCGCCGATCTGCGTGGTCAACTGGACCAACGAGGAAGGCTCGCGCTTTGCGCCCGCGATGATGGCCTCGGCCGCCTATGTCGGCGATTTCACCACCGACGACATTTTGTCGCGCAAGGATGCCGAGGGCGTCACCGTCGGCCAGGCGCTCGACGGCATCGGCTATCGCGGTGACAAGCCGGTCGGCTTCCAGAAACTCGGCTGCTTCGTCGAGCTGCATATCGAGCAGGGACCTATTCTGGAGGCGGAGGAAAAGACCATCGGCGTCGTCGATTCCGGCCAGGGCGTGCTCTGGTATGACGGCCACATCACCGGCTTCGAAAGCCATGCCGGCTCGACCCCGATGCCGCTGCGCCGCGATGCGCTGGCGACGTTGTCGGAAATCGTGCTGGCGATGGAGTCGATCGCGAAAAAGCATGGGCCGAAGGCGGTCGGCACCATCGGCGAAGCCGTAATCGCAAGCCCCTCGCGCAATGTCATTCCCGGCGAAATTGCCTTCACCGTCGATACCCGCAGCGCCGACGACACCATTTTGGATGCGCTCGATCGCGACCTGCGCGCGGCCGTCGCCGAGATCGCCGCGCGCCGCAAGGTTGAGGTAAAGCTCGACCTCGTCTGGCGCAAGCCGCCGACGCATTTCGACCCCAAACTGGTCGCGGCCGTCGAGAGCGCGGCGACCACGCTCGGCTATTCCAGCCGCCGCATCACCTCCGGCGCCGGCCACGACGCCTGCAACCTCAACACAGTCATGCCGGCCGCGATGGTGTTCGTGCCCTGCAAGGACGGCATCAGCCACAACGAGCTGGAGGATGCCACGCAGGCCGACTGCACCGCCGGGACCAATGTGCTGATGCATACCGTGCTGGCGCTCGCCGGCGTCGCATCCTGATCGGAGTAACCTGCAATGCGCGCAGTTTTCGTCGACGCCAATGAATCGCTTGCCGTCATCATGGAGCGGCTGGAAAAGCCCGGCGAACCCAAGGTGCGCATCCACCGGGATCCCGATATCAGGCCGGAGCAGTACCCCGAAATCCTCGACGGCGCCGAGATCGCCATCGTCGACCACACGGCGCTGCCGACCGAGGTCGTGAAAAAGTGCGCCGGGTTGAAGCACGTCGTCTTCCTCGGCACCGGCGCGCGCAGCTACATGAATCCGGAGGAGCTCGCCGAGCTCGGCATCTCCGTACATCTGATCAAGGGTTATGGCGACACGGCCGTGGCGGAATCCGCAATCGCGCTGATGTGGGCCTCGGCGCGGGTGATCGCGATGATGGATCGCGAGATGCGGGTCGGCAACTGGCTGCGCGAGGACGGCATGCAGCTCACCGGCAAGACCCTGGGCCTCGTGGGCTTCGGCGGAATTGCCGCGGAGGTCGCGCGCATCGCGTCCGGCAGCGGCATGAAGGTGATCGCCTGGAACCGCTCGCCGAAGAGCTACCCGGGGGTCGAGTTCACCGATCTCGACACGGTGCTGGCCAGGAGCGACGTTGTGTCGCTCCACCTCCTGCTCAACGACGACACGCGCGGCATGATTACGCGCGAGAAAATCGCCCGCATGAAGCCCGGCGTCATCCTCGTCAACACCGCGCGCGCCGCGATTGTCGACGAGACGGCTATGATCGACGCGCTGAAGTCGGGCCACATCCGCCATGCCGGCCTCGACGTCTTCAACACCGAGCCGCTGCCGGCCGACCACGAGCTGACAAAAATCCCGAACGTCACGCTGTCCGCGCATTCGGCCTTCCGCACGCCGGAAGCGAGCGAAAATCTGATCGAGGCAGCGCTGGTGCATTGCCGGCGGATCGTGAAGGGGTAGAGCGGGGTTTGAACCGGACGGCGTGACCTCGCGACTATCGGGAGCGCGCCCGTCCCCGAGGTTCACATGCTCTCCCGTCTCACCCGATTCCTGTCCGGCTCGAGCGAGCCCGCCCAAGCGGCCGATTTCTATCAGCAGCGGCTCGCCATCTATGAGCAGGAGCTCGACCAGCCCGAGCACAGTTTTGCGGACGCCGGGGAGATCCGCATCGACATCCACGCCTTCGGCCGCGATTTCGTGCCGGACTGCGAAGAGGGCTCGGATAAGGGCTACGTCCTGCTGACCAACGGCATGAGCGAGCGGCGCTTGCCGCAGACGGACCGAGGCGGCGGGGACGCGATCAAGCCTCGCGCCGAACTGATGTGATATGCCCGAGAGCCGACGCAGGAGATTTGCACCAATTTGCGCTGGCTCGCACGCCTTCCCTTCATCGATAGCACGAGCTTCGCTTTCGGCGACCGGGTGCCGATGCCAACGCCACCTCTCGTTGGCTCGGATTTCAGGACGTTCCTGTTTTTCACGCCGGTCATCGGCCCGGATCAGCGCACCGCGGAAGCGCTCACGATCGGCGGCGACGAGGTCGAGATCCTCACTGTCAATTTGATCTCCGACCGGGAGCTCAATTTGATCAGGACCGACGGCCTCGACGCGTTTCTCGACCTGCTCGATGAGAATGACTACCCGCCGATCTTCGATCCGCAGCGGCGGTCGTACGTGTAGGTCTCTCGATGTCGTCCCGGACAAGCGCGCCCAAAGCGCGCGCAGATCCGGGATCCATAACCACAGGACGTGGTTATGCGAAGACTCGCAATTGCCAGCTAAGCGCCACAACTTCTCCCTGGGGTTATGGGTCCCGGTTTTCGCCGGGACGACATTGGAGAATGTTGCGGCAGTTCGGCCTAATCCACCATCTCCGCCACTGCCTTGCCGCACGCCGTCGTGTCGGCGTTGCCGCCGAGATCCTTGGTGCGCAGCGTGCGTTCGGCGAGCGTGCGCTCGATGGCGTCGACGATCGATTTGCCGGCTTCCTTCTCGCCGAGATGCTCGAACATCATGGCGCCCGACCAGATCATGCCGATCGGGTTGGCGATGCCGTGCCCCGCGATATCCGGCGCCGAGCCGTGCACCGGCTCGAACACCGACGGGAAATTCCCTTCGGGATTGATGTTGCCCGACGGCGCGATGCCGATGGTCCCGGTGCAGGCGGGGCCGAGATCGGAGAGGATGTCGCCGAACAGGTTCGAGCCGACCACGACGTCGAACCAGTCAGGATGCAGCACGAAGTTCGCCGTGAGAATGTCGATGTGGTACTTGTCCCACTTCACGCCCGGGAACTTCTTGGCCATCGCCTCCACTCGCTCGTCCCAATAGGGCATGGTGATGGAGATGCCGTTCGACTTGGTCGCCGAGGTCAAATGCTTCTTCGGCCGCGACTGCGCGAGCTCAAAGGCGAACTTGAGAATACGGTCGACGCCGACGCGGGTCATCACGGTCTGCTGTGTCACGAACTCGCGGTCGGTGTCCGGGAACATGCGCCCGCCGACGGATGAATACTCGCCCTCGGTATTCTCGCGCACCACCCAGAAATCGATATCGCCGGGCTTGCGGTTCGCCAGCGGCGACGGTACGCCGGGCATCAGCCGCACCGGACGCAAATTGACGTATTGGTCGAACTCGCGGCGGAATTTGATGAGCGAGCCCCACAGTGAGACGTGATCGGGGATCTTGGCCGGCCAGCCGACCGCGCCAAAGTAGATCGCGTCGTGCTTGCCGATCTTGTCCTTCCAGTCGTCAGGCATCATCTGCCCGTGCTTCTCGTAATAGTCCCAGGACGAGAAGTCGAAATGGTCGAAATGCACGGATACGCCGTGTTTCTTGGCCGCCGCCTCCAGCACGCGCAGGCCCTCCGGCATCACTTCCTTGCCGATGCCGTCGCCGGGAATGACTGCAATCCGGTATTGCTTTTTGCTCATTGCGAAAATCCTGGTTGTGGGCGGGGCGGACCATGCGGCTTGCGCGATTGTCCTGCAATGGACCAAACGCGCCGGCAGCGCAACGCTGCACTGCAATGTTGACCGTGGCGTGATCAGCCGCCTACTGGTTTGATCCTGCCTCCCGTTCCCGCGAGATATCCCATGGATCTGCATCTGCGTGGCAAGCGCGTCCTGATCACGGGCGCCTCAAAGGGCATCGGCGCCGCCGCGGCCGAGGCGTTTGCCGAGGAAGGTTGCCATCTCCTGCTCGCCGCCCGCAGTGGCGACCAGTTGAACGCGGTTTGCGAGCGCTTGCGATCCGCCCACCAGATCGATGCCGCCGCAAGTGTGGTAGACCTGCGCAAGAGCGAGGATATCGCGCGGCTCGCCAGGGACGCAGCCGACATCGACATCCTCGTCAACAATGCCGGCGACATTCCCGGCGGCTCCATCGACAAGATCGACGAGGCGACCTGGCGGCACGCCTGGGACCTGAAAGTGTTCGGCTACATCAACCTCACCCGCATGATCTACGCGCAGATGAAGGCGCGCGGCGGCGGCGTGATCGTCAACGACATCGGCGCGGCCGGCGAAAAGTTCGACGCCAACTATGTCTGCGGCAGCGCCGGCAATGCCGCGCTGATGGCCTTCACCCGTGCGCTCGGAGGCAAGAGCCTCGCCGACAACATCCGCGTGGTCGGCATCAATCCCGGCCCAGTCGGCACCGACCGTCACGTGACGCTACTCAAGACGCGCGCAAAGCATCAGTTCGGCGATGAGAACCGCTACCAGGAATTCCAGAAAGGCCTGCCGCTCGGCCGTCCCGCGCATGCGCGCGAGATCGGCGACCTCATGGCGTTTCTGGCCTCGGATCGTTCCGGCTATACGTCTGGCGTGATCTACACGGTGGACGGCGGCATCAGCGCGGGATGGGGTTGAGTCCGGCGCCGATCATGCACGCCCACTCACCGTCATTGCGAGCGCAGCGAAGCATTCCAGAATCTTTCCGCGGAGGGACTCTGGATTGCTTCGCTGCGCTCGCAATGACGGAACACAGAACAATCACGGGAGTACTTCATTGTCAGCTCAAGACCTGATCCGCGAAACCGCCTGCACCGTCGTCGAGAAACTTCGCTCCGGCGACGTCACGCCGCTCGAGCTGCTCGATGTGCTGGAGAAACGCATCGGAGAGGTCGATGGCCAGGTGAATGCGCTGCCGACACTCTGCTTCGACCGCGCGCGGACCAACGCCAAGGCGCTGATGCAGAAGCCGGCCGGTGCACGCGGGTTGCTCGCAGGGCTCCCAGTGCCGATCAAGGACCTGACTGACGTTGCCGGCGTGCTCAACACCCAGGGCTCGCCGATCTTCAAGGATAATATTCCGGTGCGCTCCGACATTCTGGTCGAGAATCTCGAAGGCAATGGCGCGGTGGTCTACGCCAAGTCGAACACGCCGGAATTCGGCGCCGGTGCCAACACGTTCAACGAGGTCTTTGGCGCAACCCTCAATCCCTGGGATACGACGAAATCGGCCGCGGGCTCCTCGGGCGGTGCAGCTGTAGCACTCGCAACCGGAATGGCCTGGCTCGCGCACGGCTCCGACATGGGCGGCAGCCTGCGCAGCCCGGCGAGTTTTTGCGGCATCGTCGGTATGCGGCCGAGCATCGGCCGCGTCGCACATACTCCCGCCGCCGGAATCGACCGCAATCTCGGTCAGCAAGGGCCAATGGCGCGTAACGTCGAGGACGTCGCACTGCTGCTCGACGCCATGAGCGGCGAGTACGCGGCCAATCCGCTGTCACTGCCCTCGCCGGTAACCTCGTTCCTGTCGGCGGCGCGCTCCGGCCATAAGCCGAAGCGCATCGCCTATTCGCCCAATCTCGGCATCACACCCGTGGGTCCCGAGGTCGTCGCCATCACCCGCAAGGCCGCGGAACGATTTGCGGAAGCGGGCGTGATCGTCGAGGAAGCGCACCCGGATCTGCGCGAGGCGCACGAGTGCTTCCACGTGTTGCGCGCGCTCGACTTTGCGATGAGCAAGGCGAAACTGCTACGCGAGAAGCGCGACCTGCTGAAGCCCGAGGTGATCTGGAACATCGAGGAAGGGTTGAAACTCACCGTCGACCAGATCACGCGCGCCGAGGCGCAGCGCGTCGCGATGACTGCACGAACCGTCGAGTTCTTCAAGACCTACGATCTTCTCCTGACGCCCACGACCATTGTGCCGCCCTTCCCGATCGAGAACCGCTACGTTGCGGAATGCGCAGGCAAGCAGTTCGAGAACTACATCGAGTGGCTGGGCATCGTCTACGCGCTCACCCTGGTCTGCTGCCCCGTGCTGTCGCTGCCCTGCGGCTTCACCGCATCCGGCCTGCCGGTCGGCGTGCAGATCGTGGCGGCGCCGCGCGGCGATGCCAAGGTGCTCGCCGGCGCGAAGGTGCTGGAAGACATTTTGGGCGTGCGCGGCACAACGCCGATCGATCCGCGGGTTAAGGCGTAGAGACCCGCACACCCCGCACTCGGTGTGCCCCCTCGCCTCGCAAGCGGGGCGAGGTGAGAAGGGAGTTCCTCCGCGCGCTACGTATCCCCGAACTTCATTTTCGACAACGGCAGGCTGCGAACACGTTGCCCCGTCAGCGCGGCAACGGCGTTGACGACGGCCGGCGGCACGCCGGGCAGGCCGGGCTCGCCGATGCCGCCCATCGGCGCGCCGCTTTCGACGATGCGGACGTGGACGCGCGGCATGCGGTCCGGCGGCAGGATCGGGTAGCCGTCGAAATTGCGCGCCTGCGGCACGCCCTTCGCGTAGACCACCTCCTCCAGCAGGGCCGACGACAGGCCGAGTGCGACGGCCGAATTGACCTGCGCCTCGATGATGCCGGGATTGACGATGCGGCCCGGATCGATCGCAACCCAGACGTCGTGCACCGCGACCGCACCGCTCTTCAGCGACACTTCGGCGATGGTAGCGACCTCGCTGCCGAAGGGCGAGGCCATTGCGACGCCCCGCGCGCGCTTGCTGCCGTCGGGCGCGGTGAACGGGCCGCGCTTCCAGCCGCCGGAGAGCTCGCCCACCGCCTCGAGCAGCGTCTTGTGACGTGGCTTGTCCGCCAACAGGCGCAGCCGCAATTCGAAGGGATCCTGCTTGCCGGCGTCGGCGACCTCGTCGAAGAAGGTCTCGTAGAAGAAGTCGTTCATGGAATGACCGACCGAGCGCCAGAAGCCGATGATGGCGGGATCGTCGACGACGACATGGGCGACGCGGCGGTTTGGAATAGCGTATGGCTTTCCGGAGATGCCTTCGACCGACGATGAATCGGCGGCGTCAGGCTTGCGGCCGAACCAGCGGCCGACCGGCCCTTCACCAACGGCTTCGGCATCGAAGGCCACCGGCATTCCATTGGCATCGAGACCGGCACGGAAGCGCACGAGGCCCATCGGCCGCAGCGCGTCGCGCAAGAACTCTTCCTCACGGCTCCAGATCAGCTTGACCGGACGGCCGACGGCCTTCGACAGCAGGATCGCCTGCGGGAACGGATTGGCCGTCTCGTAGATGAAATGCCGGCCGAAGAACCCGCCGAGGACGGGCGAATGAATCTTCACCTTCTCGGGCGGAATCCCGGCGGCCTTGGCTGCCAATCCCTGGAACATCTCGGGTGCCTGGTTGGGCAGCCACAGATCGAGCGTACCGTCGTCGTTCCAGCGCGCGAGCGCCGAGGGCGGCTCCAACTGGCCATGCGCGAGATACGGCGCGTCATAGGTTGCGGTAACCGTCTTTGCCGCGCCCTTCAGCGCCGCTGCGGCGTCACCGACCGTCTCCGCGGTCACGCCGGGTCCCGGCGCGGCGGCGAGCTGGGCTTTGCGTCCCTCTGACGAATAGTCGGCCGGCATCTTGCGGCTCGCGCTCGACACCGGCTCGTCCCAGGTGACCTTGAGCGTCTCGACCGCGCGGCGCGCACGCCACCAGCGATCCGCAACAACGGCCACCGCACCCGGCAGGCGGTGAATCGAATGCACGCCGGGCATCGCCTTCACCTCTGCTTCGTTGGCGAAGGCGCCGGGCTCGAGGCTCAGGCGCGGCGCGTGCTGAACCGCGGCGCGGAGCATGCCGTCGACCTGCATATCGATCGAATAGACCGCCTTGCCGGTCGACTTGTCGCGCGCGTCAAGCCGCGCGACCGGCTTGCCGATCCAGCGAAAATCCTTCTCGTCGCGCAAGGTCACGCTCTCGGGCACGGGCAGCGCGGCGGCATCCGTGGCGAGCGTGCCGTAATCGAGCGTGCGGTTCGACGCGGCGTGCCGAACGCGGCCCGGCTCCGTCGTGAGGCTCGCCACCGGCACCTGAAGGCGGTTGGCGGCCGCCTGCAACAGCATCTGCCGGGCGGAAGCGCCGATGCGCCGCATGGTCTCATAGCTCGACCGCACCGAACGGCTGCCGCCGGTGAAGCGTTGGCCATTCATGATGCGATAGTCGGATCCGGCCGGCGCACATTCCACGGTGAAGCTCGCAGGGTCCGCATCGAGCTCTTCGCCGACGATCTGCGCCATCGCGGTCGCGATGCCCTGGCCGCCTTCGATGAAGGGGCTGCGCAAGAGCACGCTCGAATCGGCGCGGATCTCCAGGAAGGCGGACACGCGCGGCGCCGCTTTGGCGGCCGCGGCGGCCGTCTGCGCAAGCGCGCGAGAGCCGGGCAGCGCCACACCGAGCACCAGCGCGCCGAGCGATGCACCGACGAAGCTGCGACGGGACAGGTTGACGGGCCGCCCCTCGAGCGAATCGGCGGCGAGGAAATCGTGATTCATGCTGTTCATGACCGCGCTCCCCTTCAACCCTGCGCGACCTGGCGGACCGCGGCCGCGATCGCGTTGTAGGTGCCGCAGCGGCAGAGATTGATCATGGCTGACGCGATGTCCTGCTCGCTCGGCTTTGGATTCTGCTTCAAGAGCGCAGTTGCGGCCATCACCTGACCGGACTGGCAATAGCCGCATTGCGGCACCTGGTTCGCCACCCAGGCTTCAACGACATGGCGGCCAACGGCATCCTCCGTGATGGCCTCGATGGTGGTGATGGATTGGCCCGCGACACTGCTGACGGGGGTGACACAGGAACGGGTGGGCTGACCGTCGACCAGCACAGTGCAGGCGCCGCACTGGGCAATGCCGCAGCCATATTTCGTGCCGGTCATGCCGAGCTCGTCGCGGATCACCCACAACAGAGGCGTGTCGTCCTCCGTGTCCACCTGATGAGTTTTGCCGTTGATGATCACTTGCATGGGGAGAGCTCCTCGAATTGCTCGGCAACGCGACGTGGGCCGTCGGGCATCGACGCGCCAGATAAGGCGCGCCATTGACGACAATTCAAATATGAAGCACCACCCGCGATTAGCAGGTCAGGTTTGCATGAAGTTATAAGCCCGGCTCATCAATCCTGTGTGAGCCCGAGACGAGGCCTGTCGTGGCACGGCCCGCTATTTGGCAATCGGGCACGAGCCTGGATTATCGCAGCGGGGCCGCAGCGACTGCGTGGTGCCGATCGCGTCCTCCGAGGCGGATCCTTCCGCGCCGTTCAGAATCGCCGAAACGCGCCAGCGATAGGTCGTTTGCGGCGCCAGGCCGGAATCGGCAAAACTCGCTCCCGTGACATCCCCGATCGCCTGGAACACGCCGTCCGCCCCTGCGCGCGACACACGATAGGTCGTGACTCCGACGACCGGAGACCAGACGAGATCAATGCCGGTCTCCGACGCATCGATCGCCGTGAGCCATTGCGGGGCCGACAGGGATGCAGCGGTCGCCCCGGCCGGCGCCACCGCACCGGCCGTGAGCGCATCCAACATGGCCTTGATCGTCTTGATCTGCGCCCCTGACTTCGTCACATAGCTGTCTTCATGGTCAACATAGCTCCACCAATCCCAGCAGGCCTGCGGATTGCCCGGCGCGAATGGACTGGTCTTGGTCTGCGGATACAGAATGATCAGCTGGTTGGTATCCGCCCAGGCGTTGTAGCCGGCCTCGTCGACGAACTTGCGTCCGATGTCGCCGACATCCTGCTTGCATCCGTGGAGCGCGATGTGGACACGGCAGGCAGCGCCCTGCTCGCAGTCCTGAGGTACGAACAAATAGCCTGCGTCGCCCATACTCAGCGCGTCTGGCAGATGCGGCTTGGTGTAAAGCGACTGATCGAAGCTCTTCACCGAGCCCGTAAGCTGCGCCGGATTTGGCTGGTTCAGGCGCCCGTAAACGTGCTGCAGGATGATGCCGGCCTGGTCGTACCCGCACTGGTCGATATAGGGCTCCGCATTGCCCTTGCAGTCGTTGAGCCCGGGCACGCCCTCCTTCGTCACGACGAAGGAATGACCCGCGCCAAGCGTGGTTTGATAGAAGAGGTTGCCGCGATTGGCGGGACCGAGATAGTGCCGATAGAAATCAGCGGCCGCATCGGTCGCGGTCTTGTCCACGATCGCATCGTTATAGCCGTGGAAGAGATAGATCTTCTGCCTGCTGACATGGCTGAGCGGATCGATCTCGCCTGCCGCGGCCTTCGCATCGGCCATGGCCGTGAAATCCTTGACATCGAGATCCGCCGCCGGCCCTTTCATGCAGGCACCCGTGGCGCGCCAGATCGGCCCCCAGTATCCGGTGACGACGTCGAGCGCATCCGCCTTCGCACACCAATAAGGTCCGCCCGCGACCACGCCGACGCCCTTGATGACCGACGACCAGGCCGTGCCGAATTGCACCGCCATGAACGCGCCGGACGAAATTCCTGAAATCGAGCTTTCGCCGATCGGCGCATTGTAGCCGCGCAAGCCCACGGGCTCGGCGGACGCGCCGGTCGCCGCCACGACGATCAGCACGGCAATGCAGTGCCGCCCCACGGCTATGCGCATGACTGCCTCGCTAAACCGAGCAGGATCAACCTGCGGTATTACAGCTTAGGATCAGCAATTCGGGCAAGCACAAACAAGCGGCACGACGTGACGATATGTCATCGTCCCGTCGTCTGCGCTTCAAGGCTGCGGCTGTAGCGCGACATGGCGAAGCAGAAGGCGAAGTAGATCATCGCCACGAAGATATAGACCTCGACCGAAAATTGCTGCCAGGCCGGATCGATGATCGCGGTCTTGGCCGTGGTGAGCAAATCGAAGATGCCGATGATCAGGACAAGGCTGGTGTCCTTGAAGAAGGCGATGAAGGTGTTGACCAACGGCGGGATGACGTGACGGATCGCCTGCGGCAGGATGATGAGGCGGTGCTTGCGCCAGTAGGACAGTCCGAGCGCATCGCCGGCCTCATACTGTCCGCGCGGCACGGCCTGGAGACCGCCGCGGATCACCTCCGCAAGATAGGCGCCGGCGAACAGGATGATCGCAATCTGTGCGCGCAAGAGCTTGTCGATGTTGAATCCACCCGGCATGAATAGCGGGAACATCACGCTCGCCATGAACAGGAGGCTGACCAGCGGCACGCCGCGGATCAACTCGACATAGAGCACGCTGAGCGAGCGGATCGCCGGCAGCTTTGAGCGCCGGCCGAGCGCCACGAGGATTCCGAGCGGGAAGCCGAAGGCAAGTCCGAAGGTCGCCAGGATCAGCGTCACCGGCAAGCCGCCCCAACGGTCCTGCGAAACGAAGGACAGACCGAGGACGCCCCCCCACATCAGGATGCTGATCAAGGCTAGCGCGGCGATCCAGAGATAGATCAGCTCGCGCCGCCACCAGAAGCGGCGGGTCGAGACGTAATACAGCGCGATGAACAGCAGCACCGCGAGCGCCGGCCGCCACTGCTCGTCGAACGGATAGGTGCCGAACAGGATGAAGCGGTACTTTTCGGGGATCACGGCCCAGCAGGCGCCGAGCCCACGCACGGCGCGGCAGGCGCTGGAGTCGTTGCCCGGCACGAGCCACACCGCATTCGCGATGCCCCATTGCACAAAACTCACCAGCGCCTTCACCAGCACTGCGCCCAGCACCAGCGTGATGATGCCATTCGGTATCGACGAGAACAGATTGGCGCGCAGCCAGCGCAGCGCGGGGTTGCCGGCTTGCGGGCGGCGTGCAGCGCGCGGGACGTCGGTCATCGCGGTCATCTCAGCGCTCCACCAGCGCGATGCGCGCATTGTACCAGTTCATGAAGAAACTGATGCCGAGGCTGATGGTGAGGAACACCGCCATGATCAGCGCGATCGCCTCGATTGCCTGCCCGGTCTGGTTCAGCGTGGTGTTGGCGATCGACACCACATCTTGGTAGCCGATCGCCACCGCGAGCGAGGAATTCTTGGTGAGGTTGAGATACTGGCTCGTCATCGGCGGCACGATGACGCGCAGCGCCTGTGGCAGGATGATCTGCCGGAGCATGAAGCTGCGGCGCAGGCCGAGCGCATTGGCGGCGTCCCACTGCCCGCGCGGCACCGCCTGGATGCCGCTGCGCACGATCTCGGCGATGAAGGCCGAGGTGTACGTCACGAGCGCGATCAGCAGCGCAAAATATTCCGGGGCGAGTGTCATGCCGCCGACGAAGTTGAAGCCGCGAAGCTCCGGCCAGGCGATGGACCAGGATACGCCAAGCGCCCATGACACCAGCGCCGGCAGCAGCACAATGAAGCCGAACCCATACGGCCATGCCGGTCGTGGCCGGCCGTCACGCATCTGCTGCCTGATCAGGTAGCGGCGCACGGCGTAGAACGCGACGCAGCCAAACACGGCGGTGGCGAGCACCCAAAACTGCCCAACGCCAATCGGGATTGCCGGCAGGATCAAGCCGCGGTTGGAGAGGAAGACGCCCTCGATCGGCTTCCAGGCCAAACGTGCGGCCGGCAGCGCCTGCATCAGCACGTACCAGAACAGCAATTGCAGCAGCAGCGGGATATCGCGCAGCACTTCGACATAGATGGCGGCGATGCGCGACAGGAGCCAGTTGGCCGACAGCCGCGAGATGCCGACGACTGTTCCCAAAATCGTCGCCAGCACGATGCCGATGACGGCGACACGCAAGGTGTTGGCGACGCCGACCACGAAGGCCCAGAGATACGTGTTCTGCGGGCTGTAGGAGAGCAGGCTGTCGGCGATCGGCATGCCGGCCTCACGGCCGAGGAAGGCGAAGCCGGTGGTGATACGGCGGGCCGAGAGATTGGTGACCGTATTGGACCAGAGGAAGGCGATGACCGCGACCGCAATGCCGACGACCAGGACCTGCCAGAACAGGCCTTTCAGTTCGCGACTTCCGAGCGCGAAAGAGAAGCGCTGGCGCGGCGGCAGTCTTGGGGCGTCGGTTCCGGGACCGTCGGAGCCTGGATTATCGGTCGTCACGGCACAAAAATCCTCTTGAAAAGTGGGCGATTTCCGGCGGTGCGCTTCATATGTTGCATCAAACCTAGAGGTATGCAACAAATGTTTCATGGTCGAGCCCGCGAAATCCTCGCCTTTGAGCGAACTCTGCAGCGCATTGCCATCGCTCCCGATGCGGCTGCAGGAGGTCGGGCGCTTCGTCGCCGCCAATGATTACGACGCCACCACCCGCTCGATGCGCGATCTTGCCGCGGAAGCCGGCGCCGATCCCGCGGCGTTCACGCGGCTTGCCAAGGCACTGGGCTATTCCGGCTGGGAGGAGTTGCGCGCGGCACTGACGGAAGCGCGGCGCCCGTCGCAATCCTCGCCCTTCTCCGGCCGCGCCAAGGTCCGGCGCCACGGTCCGCATGCCGACATTGCGCTCGTCACCGACAAGCTCGACGCCGAAGCGGCCGGCCTACCGCGCATCTCCGCGCAGTCGATCGCAAGCGCCGCCAGGGCGCTGCACGGCGCAAAACGCATCTGGATCGCCGGCTTCCGGAGCTGCCGCAGCGTTGCGGAACTGCTCAATTACGAACTGCGGCTGTTTCGTCCCGACGAGGTGCAGCTCGTCGGCGGCTCCGGCCCCGACGATCTCGACATCGGTGCCTTCCGCACTGGTGAAGCCGTCGTGGTGATCGGCTTCGCGCCCTATACGCGTGTGAGCGTTCAGATCGCGCGTGCTGCGCACCGCTCCGGCGCCACATTGATCTCGATTGCCGATACGCCCGCTGCGCCCATGGCCGAAGGCGCCGATCATGTGCTGCTGTTCGAAGCGGCGGCCTCACCCGGCTTCTTCCCAAGCCTGACGGGCGCGATCGCGATCGCGCAATCGCTCGCCGCCGTGACGTTCTCCCTCGGCGGCGCGGCTTCGAAAAAACGCCTCCAGGAAACCGAGGCGCGGCTCGCCGTCACCTCGACCTACGTTTCAGAGAAAGGTTGAACCATGGGCACTCGCAACAGCCGCGTGCTGCATCGCTCCCTGCGTGACACACCGCCCAAGGCGATTGGCGGCGAAGGCGTCTATCTCATTGCAGAGGACGGGCGACGCGTCATCGACGCATCCGGCGGCGCGGCCGTCTCCTGCCTCGGCCATCAGCATCCGCGGGTCATCGAGGCGATGGCGAAACAGGCCTCGACATTGGCCTACGCGCACACTGCGTTCTTCTCGTCCGAGCCGGCCGAAGCGCTCGCCGAGACGCTGGTCGGCCACGAGCCCGGCGGGCTCGCCTATGCTTATTTCGTGAGCGGCGGCTCCGAGGCGATCGAGGCCAGCATCAAGCTCGCGCGGCAATATTTCATCGAGCGCGGCGAGCCGCAGCGGCAGCACTTCATCGCGCGCCGGCAGAGCTATCACGGCAACACGCTCGGTGCGCTGGCCGCTGGCGGCAACGCCTGGCGCCGCGAGCCCTACGCGCCGCTGCTCTCTGCCGCCTTCAGCCACGTGACGCCGGCCTTCGCCTATCACGAGAAGCGCGACACCGAATCGGATGCGCAGTTCGTAGCGCGGCTCGCTGCTGAACTAGAGGCCGAATTCCAGCGCCTTGGCCCAAACACCGTCGCGGCATTCCTGGCCGAGCCGGTGGTCGGCGCCACCGCCGGCTGCGTGCCGGGGCCGGACGGCTATTTCAAGGCGGTGCGCGAGATCTGCGACCGGCATGGCGCGCTCCTCATCCTCGACGAGGTCATGTGCGGCATGGGCCGCACCGGCACGACGCACGCCTGGGAGCAGGAAGGCGTCGCGCCCGACATTCAGGCGATCGCCAAGGGGCTCGGCGGCGGCTACCAGCCGATCGGTGCGATGCTCGCGAGCGGCCGGATCATCGACACGATCCGCAGCGGGTCGGGCGCGTTCCAGCACGGCCACACTTATCTGGCCCATCCGCTGGCCTGCGCCGCCGCGCTCGCGGTGCAGAACGTGATCCGCGAAGACAATCTGCTCGACCAGATCAAGGCGCGCGGCAAGCAGCTCGAGCAGCGGCTGACCGAACGCTTCGGCAATCACCGCCATGTCGGCGATATCAGGGGCCGCGGGCTGTTCTGGGCGATCGAGCTCGTCGCCGACCGCGCGACGAAGGCGCCGTTCGATCCCGCGTTCAAGCTCCATCAGAAGATCAAGGCATCAGCGTTTGCCGATGGCCTCGGCTGCTATCCCGGCGGCGGCACCGTCGACGGACGCCGTGGCGACCACGTGCTGCTGGCGCCGCCCTATATCGCCTCGGCCGCCGAGATCGACCTGATCGTCGAAAAACTCGGCTCGGCCGTCGACAACGTTCTGCGAAGCGTCAATCAGTGAGGGGAGAGTAAGATGAATAAAGTGGTTATCGCCGCAGGCCTGCTTGCGGCATCGACGAGCCTGGCATCAGCCGCAACGCTCGACACCGTGAAGAGCCGCGGCACGCTGGTGTGCGGCGTCAGCGCCGGCTTTGCCGGCTTCTCCGCGCCGGACTCGCAAGGCAATTACAAGGGTCTCGACGTCGACTATTGCCGCGCGCTTGCCGCCGGCGTGCTCGGCGACCCCAGCAAGGTGCGTTACGTCTCGCTGACCGCGCAGAACCGTTTTACGGCGCTGCAATCGGGCGAGATCGACGTGCTCTACCGCAACTCGACGCAGACCTATTTGCGCGGCGTGACGCTGGGCTTGCGGCAGGGACCGGTCAATTTCTACGACGGCCAGGGTTTTGTCGTGAAGAAGGACCTCGGCGTGAAGGAGCTGAAGGACCTCAAGGGCGCCACCGTCTGCGTCGCGCAGGGCACCACCCATGAGGTGACGCTCGGCGATTACGGCCGCGCCAACGGTATCGACTGGAAGCCGCTGGTGTTCGACCGCGTCGACACCATGTACCAGACCTTCTTCGGCGGCCGCTGCGATGCCATGACCCAGGACGCCTCCGCGCTCGCGGGCGCGGTCACCACCGCCGCGCCGAACCCGGCTGACTACGTCGTGCTGCCGCAGACCATCAGCAAGGAGCCGCTCGGCCCCTTCACCCGCAACGGCGACGAAGTCTGGAGCGACATCATCACCTGGCTGCACTACGGCCTGATCGAGGCCGAGGAGCTCGGCGTCACGCAGGCCAACGTCGATGAAATGGCGAAGTCGCAGACACCCGCGATCCAGCGGCTGCTCGGCGCCTCCGGCGATCTCGGCTCACGGCTCGGGCTCGACAACAAATGGCTGGTCACCGCCATCAAGGCCACCGGTAATTACGGCGAGATCTACGAACGCAATGTCGGCAAGGCCAGCCCGCTCAAGCTCGATCGCGGTCTCAACGGCCTCTGGAGCAAGGGCGGGCTGATGTACGCGATCCCGTTCAAGTAAACGGTGACGTCGCCTCTCCCCGCTTGCGGGGAGAGGCCGGATTGCGCAGCAATCCGGGTGAGGGGGAGCTTCCGCGAATCCCGCTCTCACCGTCCTCGCGGAGACTCCCCCTCACCCCAACCCTCTCCTCGCAAGCGGGGCGAGGGGGAAGAGGCACCATGCGCATCACTCTCATCCACGCCCTGAAACACTCCATCGCCCCGATCGAGGCGGCGTTCGCGCAAGGCTGGCCGCAGGCGCGGCTGATGAACCTGCTCGACGACAGCCTGTCGGCGGATCTCGCGCGGGACGGCAAGCTCAATGACACCATGACCGAACGCTTCCTCGCGCTCGGCGACTATGCTGCCGCTACCGGCGCCGACGCGATCCTGTTCACCTGCTCGGCCTTCGGCCCCTGCATCGAAGCGGTGGCGCGTGCGCATGCACCGATGCCGGTGCTGAAGCCCAATGAGGCCATGATCGAGCAGGCGGTGACGATGGGCAGGCGGATCGGTCTGCTCTCGACCTTCCCGCCGACGCTCGCCTCGATGCCGCCGGAGTTTCCGGCCTCGGTCGAGATCGTGCCGAAGCTCGCCGAAGGCGCGCTTGCCGCACTCGATCGCGGCGACGGCGCCACGCATGACCGGCTGATCGTTGAGGCGTCGCGCGACCTGCGCGACTGCGACGTCATCGCGCTCGCACAGTTCAGCATCGCATCAACCGCGCCGCTGGTGGCCGAAGCCACCGGCAAGCCTGTTGTCACGACGCCGTACAGCGCCGTCGTGAAATTGAAGAGGCTACTGAAGGCCTAAGCGCCTGCCTTGTCGCGCCAGCGCGCATCCTTGATGGCGGCATCGAGCGCGACCTTGGTCTCGGTCACGAAGTCCTCGACCAGCTCCTCGCGCGTGGTGTGCGCGGCCTCGCCGGTCAGCATCCCCTGCTCGGCCAACATCACCACGCCATGGAGCGCAGCCCAGATCTTGTACGCGTGCCGCTCGCGCAGATAGCCGACAGCCGGCGCCTCCAGCGCTTCGACGACCAGCGCAAAGGTTTCGCTCGCCGCCTTATGCAGCTCGCTGCCCTTGGCGGCGCAGGACACCGTGCGCGAGGCGAACATCAATCGATAGATGCCGTTGCGGCGCAGGCCGAAATCAAGCGTCGCCTGCGCGAGCAGCGACAGTTTTGATTGCTTCGACGGCTTCGCCATTGCCTCGCGCATCACGAATGTGAACTGCCGGAAGGCCTCCGCCGTCACCGCAGCCAGCAGCGCCTCGCGATCAGCAAAGTGCCGGTACGGCGCGGGTTGCGACACGCCGAGTTCCTTGGCGAGCGCCTTGATGCTGATGGCTTCCGCCCCGCCCTGCTCGGCCTCGCGTAACGCGGCCTTGATCAGAGCGTCGCGGAGATCGCCATGGTGGTAGGTGTTTTGCGGCTTGCGGGCGAGTTGGGACGGCATGTTGCACGGCAATCTATAAGTTTGCCCTTGACAGGGAAAGCCCGGCAATAATGTAATATACTATAACTTAGAGCCTGCAGCCCGGGCTGCAGACATAAATTCAAATGAGGAAGCATAGCGGCCCCTGCGGCTCGCGTGCGCACGGCCAAGGAAAGCTGCAATGGCAGAACGACTGAGGGTTCACGTCGATCCCGACAAGTGTCAGGGCCACGCCCGCTGCAAGGCGCTGGCGCCGGAGCTGTTCGAGCTCGACGAATATGGCAACGCCCATGAGGTCGGCGACGGCACTGTGCCCGCGGGCCTCGAGGACAAGGCCTGGCTTGCCAAATCCAATTGCCCGGAAATCGCGATTGAAGTGACCGAGGAATAGGCGCCTCGCGCTTGTCCGCTTGCATGCTTTGGCCTGAACTCACCCTTCAGAGGATTTTGCAGAGATGTCCGACGTCAGCACTCCAACCGCCCATCCGCCGGTGACCGATTGGGTCAACGATTTCGACCACACCGATCCGAAGTGGACCGAAAATCCCTTCCCGATCTGGGATGAGTTGCGCGCCGCAAGCCCGGTCGTGCGCACCGAGCGCTTTCTCGGCTGCTACCTGCCGACGACCTATGAGGCGGTGCGCGAGATCGCCAACGACACCGAGCATTTCTCCTCCCGCCGCGTCATCGTGCGCGACGTCCGTCCGGAAGTGGCACGAAACGCCGCACCACCGATCACCTCGGATCCGCCCGAGCACAAGCCTGCCAAGCAATTGCTGCTGCCGCCCTTCACGCCGGATGCGATGAAGAAGCTGGAGCCGCGGATCCGGGCCATCTGCAACGAGCTGATCGACGGCTTCATCGCCGACGGCAAGGTCGATGCGGCGGCGCACTACACCAAACACATCCCGGCGCGGGCCATTGCATACATGCTCGGTATTCCCGAGAGTGACAGCGATCTCTGCATCAACTGGATCCACATGATCCTGGAGCTCGGCATCAAGGACGAGAGCAAGCTGGTGCAGGCCATTCAGGAGATGAGCGGCTATTTCGCGGACCATATCGAGCAGCGAAAGCAGAAGCCGGCCGACGACCTGATCTCCTATCTCATCAACGCCAGGGACAAGAACGGCCAGCCGCTGGAAGATTCCCACGTGCATGGCTCGTTGCGGCTACTGCTGATTGCCGGTATCGACACCACCTGGAGCGCGATCGGCTCTTCGCTCTGGCACCTCGCCAAAACGCCGGCGGATCGCGAGCGCTTGCTGGCCGAACCGGCGTTGATTCCGACCGCAGTCGAGGAGTTGCTGCGCGCCTATGCGCCGGTGACGATGGCACGCGAGGTAATGAAGGAGACGACCATCTCCGGCTGTCCGGTCAAGCCTGGCAACATGGTGCTGCTGTCCTTCCCGGCCGCCAACCGCGACCCAAAAATGTTTCCCGATGCCGACAAGGTCGTGATCGACCGGCGGGAGAACCGCCACGCCGCCTTCGGTCTCGGCATCCACCGCTGCGTCGGTTCCAACCTGGCGCGGATGGAGATGCAAGTCGCAATCGAGGAATGGCTGAAGCGGATTCCCGACTTCAGGCTCGACCCGGCCGGCACCGTCACGTGGTCGCAGGGAACCGTCCGCGGCCCCCGCCAGCTGCCGGTGCTATTCGGGAAGGCCTGAGCGGTCGCCTGCCCTCATCGCTTCATGCTAGCATGTTAGCGGCGCTGATCGTGGCGCCAACATGATGCATGAACGATGACCGACGACGAGCTCCCGCCCGAAAGCAAGCTGACGCGCACCAAAGAGAAGTGGGCGCGCGAGGGTCGCTTCCTCACGGGCAAGATCAGCCGCCCGGAAGATCAACGCCTGCCGCCCGGCCAGCATTTGACCAAGGACTGGCCGGTGCTCGATCTCGGGGTCGTGCCACCGGTGTCGCGCGAACGCTGGCGGCTCGACGTCTATGGCGCGGTCGAGAACCCCGTGTTCTGGACCTTTGCCGAATTCACTGCGCAGCCGCAGGCGCATGTCACCTCGGACATCCATTGCGTGACGACCTGGTCGCGCTACGACAATCAATGGAAAGGCTTGGCGACCCGTGAGCTGCTCACGGCCTGCCAGCCGCGCGACGATGCCCGCTTCGTCGTGCTGCATTCCTATGACGGCTACACGACCAATCTCGCGCTGGAGGACTTTGCGGCCGAGGACGCCCTGCTCGCGCATAGCTGGTCGGGCCAGCCGCTTTCGGAAGAACATGGCGGTCCGGTGCGGCTCGTGGTTCCGCATCTGTATTTCTGGAAGAGCGCCAAGTGGCTCCAGGCGATCGAATTTTTGACCGAGGACGCGCCAGGCTATTGGGAAGTCCGCGGCTATCATAACCGCGGCGATCCCTGGGCCGAGCAGCGCTATTCCGGGGACTGAAGGAGCCACCTCTAAGGAGACACGCCCATGCCGACGGAGCGCTTTCAATTCGCGGGCGAAGGCGGCTACCAGCTCGCCGCCGCACTGGAATTGCCGCAGGGCGAGCCTGCGGCCTACGCCCTGTTCGCACACTGCTTCACCTGCGGTAAGGACACGCTCGCGGCGAAGCGCATCGCGGTTGCGCTGGCGGCCAGGGGCATTGCGGTACTGCGCTTAGATTTCACGGGGCTCGGCTCCAGCGAGGGCGATTTCGCCAACTCGACGTTCTCCTCGAACGTCGCCGATCTCGTCCGCGCCGCCGATCATCTGCGCGCGACGCGCAAGGCACCGGCGATCCTGATCGGGCACAGCCTCGGCGGCGCGGCGATCCTGGCAGCGGCGAGTAAGATTCCGGAGGCCAAGGCGGTTGCCACTATTGCAGCGCCCTCCGATCCCGCACACGTCACCGGGCTGTTCAAGGAGCACATCGATAGCATCCGCAAGCAGGGTGAGGTCGAAGTCTCGCTTGCGGGGCGGCCGTTCCGGATCAAACGCGAATTCCTCGATGACATCGTCGAGCATGAGCTGATGAAGGACGTCACCGGATTGCACAAGGCGCTGCTGGTGATGCATTCCCCGGTCGACGACACCGTCGGCATCGACAATGCGACAAAAATCTTCGTGTCGGCAAAGCATCCGAAGAGTTTTGTGTCGCTCGACCATGCCGATCATCTCCTGAGCAAGCCCCGCGACGCCGCCTATGCCGCCGATGTCATCGCGGCCTGGGCCAGCCGCTACATCGAACCTGCCGCGCTGCCCAAGGTGATGGATCTCGGCGAGGCGCCGCGCCAGGTTGTCGTGCAGGAGACGCGCAAGAGCAAGTTCAACCAGACGATTGCGGTGGGACCGCATCGACTGGTCGCGGACGAGCCGGTCTCGGCCGGTGGCGAGGATGCCGGCCCGGGCCCCTATGATTTCCTGCTCGCCGGGCTCGGCGCCTGCACCTCCATGACCATGCGGCTTTATGCCGACCGCAAATCGCTTCCGCTCGACCGCGTCACGGTCACGCTCAAGCACAGCAAGATCTACGCAAGGGATTGCGAGGAGTGCGAGACGCGCGAGGGCATGCTCGATCAGATCGACCGGGTGATCGCCATGGACGGCAGCCTCGACGCCGAGCAGCGCAAGAAGCTGATGGAGATCGCCGACAAGTGTCCGGTGCACCGAACGCTGACATCGGAGATCCGGATCGTGACAAAGGCGACCGGTTAATTGGCTGGCGCCACCTTGAGCGGCTGAACGCGCAACGCCCCGCGCAGGCCTGCGGTGGTGCCGAGCAGAATGCCGGCAACCGCGACAAAAGAAGCCAGCGACAGGGTGGAGAGGCCGGTAAGCCCCTGCCCGATCGAGCAGCCAAAAGCCATCACGCCGCCGATGCCCATCAGCGCAGCGCCGCCGGCCGAGCGCAGCATGTGCCGCGGCGAGGAATAGCCTTCGAGATGGAAGCGGCCCGTTGCGAGCGCCGTCACCAGGCTGCCCGCGAATACGCCCGCGACCGTCGCAATGCCGAAATTGAGCGTGAGTCCCGTCGACAGCATGGCGTACTGCAGCGCGTCGGCAATCGGTGCGATGAAGGTGAGCGAGGTGACCGGCACCGGATTGAAGTCGTCGGCGCCGAGATAGCCGGTGACGTACCAGCCGCCGGCGACCAGAAGACCCAGGATAGCGCCGGCCGCGATCTGACCCGGCGACCGGCGGAAGCCGCCATGGGCGAACGCGAAGACGGCCAAGACGCCTGCGACCACCAGCGAGGCCAGCATCCGCGCGACCGCCTCGCCCAGACCGAGCGCCGATGCGAGAAGCGGCAGCGAATTCGCTGATATCGTGGTCTGCGAGGCCTGAACGATCGCGATCCGCGCCGGCGCAACCAGGCCCTTCAGCGTCATCTGCGCGGCGATGGCGAGCACGATCACGACGACGAAGGAGCGCAGATTACCGCGACCGAGCAGCACCAGTGCACGGGAGCCGCAGCCGTTCGACAACACCATGCCGTAGCCGAACAGGAGTCCGCCGAGAAACAGGACTGGTACCGAGAAGGTGGGCTGGAGGTAGATCGACTTGCCGAGATCGACAGTACCGCGGCCGGCAAGAAGCTGGCTGGCAACGATCGCAACCGCAATCGCCAGCACATAGGTGCGCATGAGACGGCCGTCGCCTTCGGCGAGGACGCCACGCATGCTGCTCATCAGGCAAAAGCCGCTCAACAGCCCCACGGCCCCGTAAACAAGGCCGATGGCAAGACCTGCAAGCGTGACGAGGTGAGCGGTTTCCATCATGACAATGTGTTACGGCCGCAGGATCACGCGGTCCCGCGACGAACCGGCGACGGCGACATAGGCCTCCTTGGCACGATCCAGCGGATAGATCGCGCTCGCCTTGATCGGGAATGGTTTCAGATGCCCGCTCGCAAAGCCCGGTCCGAGATCGCGCAACACGGTGCCTGTCGCAACCGACGACAGTCCGAGCGTGTCGATGCCGACATAGGTGTGCTGCCCCCGATAGAATTCGAGAATGTTGAATTGCACGATGCGGTCGATCGCTGCGATCAAGATCTGCCGGCCGCGCAAGGCAAGCGACTTGTGCGCGGCCTGGAAATAGGGATCGCCGACGGTGTTGAACACGATGTCCGCGCCCTTGCCGGACGTCAGCTCGCGCACGCGTATGGCAATGTCGGTCGCGGAAGCATCGATCACTTCGATCGGCGCATTGCTGTGACCTTCGTAGGCCTCGGCCTTGCGTACCACGCCGATGACACGCGCGCCCTGCCAGGTCGCGATCTGCACGGCGGCTTGTCCAACCTTGCCATTTACGCCCATGACAAGCACGGTCTCGCCGGCCTCCGGCACGCCGGCGCGACGAAAACCTTCCATGGCGGTCACGAAGGGCACACCGATGCCGGCGGCTTCCTCCCAGGAGATGGCTGCCGGTTTATCGACCACCGCGTCAGCCTCGACGACGAGATGCGTCGCATGGGTGCCGTCACGGCGGATGCCGAGATCGCCGGACGAGCCGAACACCTCGCGCCCGGTGGCGCCGGCCGGACCGTCGATGACCACACCCGCATAGTCACGGCCGGGCGTGCGTGGAAATACGGCATAGGGCATCAGCCCGGTTGCGGCCTTGACGTCGGACGGATTGACGGCGGCGGCCTTCACCTCGATCAGGAGGTCGTTGGACCCGCGCACAAGCCTGTGCTGCTCGACGCCAGGTGCCAGCGCCGCGGCATTTTCGGCCTTGGCGTTGAGGCGCACGCAGCGCGCTGCAATGGATTTCGTTTCGGTTCCTGACATCGGAAGGCCCGCTCTTTCCCGCGGGCCTTGTCGCCTCTGGTCCCGGCCAAGTCAACCAGCCAAGTCAATCCTTCGGCCGCTTGTCGAAGAGCCGCTTGGCCTTGCCGAGCGACCGCTCGAGCGTGGCGGGCGCCACCGCCTTCACCTTGGCTGTGATGCCGATCGTGTTCTTGATATGGGTCGCAATCCGGTCGGCATGGTCGACGAGCCCGCGGCCATCCCAACTTTCCGGCCGCGCCTCGGCGATGATGGTCAGCTCGTCCATGCGGCCCTCGCGGGTGAGCTCGAGGATGAAGTGACCGCCGCACCAGTCGGTCGCGAGCAGCACCTCCTCGATCTGGGTCGGGAACAGGTTGACGCCGCGCAGGATGATCATGTCGTCGGAGCGGCCCGTCACCTTCTCCATGCGCCGCATGCCCGGCCGCGCCGTGCCCGGCAACAGCCGTGTCAGGTCGCGGGTGCGATAGCGGATGACCGGAAACGCCTCTTTCGTGAGTGAGGTGAAAACCAGCTCGCCCTTCTCGCCGTCGGGCAGCACTGCGCCGGTCTCGGGGTCGATCACCTCGGGGTAGAAATGATCCTCCCAGATGTGCAGGCCGTCCTTGGTCTCGATGCACTCCTGCGCGACGCCGGGGCCGATCACCTCGGAGAGACCGTAGATGTCGGTCGCATCCATGTCGAAGGCATCCTCGATCTCGCCGCGCATGGCGTTGGTCCAGGGCTCGGCGCCGAAGATGCCCACTTTAAGCGAGCACTGGCGCGGGTCGAGCTTCTGCCGCTTGAACTCGTCGAGGATCGCGAGCATGTAGCTCGGCGTCACCGTGATGATATCAGGGCGGAAGTCGTTGATGAGCTGCACCTGCCGCTCGGTCATGCCGCCGGAGATCGGCACCACCGTGCAGCCGAGCTTTTCGGCGCCGTAGTGCACTCCCAAGCCGCCGGTGAACAGGCCATAGCCATAGGCATTGTGGATGATCATGCCGGTGCGGCCGCCGGCGGCGCGGATCGAGCGCGCCATCACCTCCGACCAGGTGTCGATGTCGCGTTGGGTATAGCCGACGACGATCGGCTTGCCCGTCGTGCCTGACGATGCATGCACGCGCACCAGCTTCTCGCGCGGCACGGCGAACATGTTGAAGGGATAGTTGTCGCGCAAATCCGTCTTCACCGTGAACGGAAACTTTGCGAGGTCGGACAGCTCCTTGAAGTCGGACGGATGCACGCCCGCCTTGTCAAAAGATTTGCGATAATGCGTGACGTTGTCATAGGCGTGCTTCAGCGACCAGGCGAGACGCTGCGTCTGGAGCGCCTTCATCTCGTCGCGGGATGCGCGCTCATGCGCGTCCATCTCGGCGCTATAGGTGCTGCCGCCTGCCTTGAGCTTGGTCAGAGCCATCTGCGTTTCCCCACATCGTCTGTTCTTTTTGACTTATTGCTTGTGATCTTGTGCCGGTGGCAGCCACGTGCCTGGTGTGACACGCGAATGCCCGCGGAATTCGGCTATGACGGTGTCACCGACCGTGACGCGCACGTCATAGATGCCGGAGCGGCCGCCGCGGGTGATCTCCCGCGCGGTGGCGACGAGACGATCGCCGAGCTTTCCCGGCCTGATGAAGGTGATCTGCCCTTGCGCCGCAACCACGCGCTCATTGTGCGAGTTGCAGGCGAACGCGAAGGCGGAATCGGCGAGCGTGAAGATGAAGCCGCCATGGGCGATGCGCTGGCCATTGACCATGTCCGGCCGCACATTCATCGCCAGTGTCGCATAGCCCGGACCGATCTCGACGATCTCCATGCCGAGGCCTTTTGAGGCATCGTCCTCGACCCACATCGCGTCGGCACAGGCGCGGGCGACATCTTGGGGCGACAGGGCTGCTTTCACGTTCACGCGCATCTCCCGGCTGGACTTTTTCGCATGATGTTCTGCCGCTCGATCGATTGAGTCAAATAATGCGACGCATTTGCATCGTAAGGGCCTGATCCGCCCTCTCAGACATGATCATAATCGACCACGACCCGCTCGGATGACGGCTTGGCCTGGCATGTAAGGACGAAGCCGGCCTCCAGTTCCCAAGGCTCCAGCGAATAGTTGATGTCCATGGGCGCCGTGCCTTCGACGAGTTTTGCACGGCAAGTCGAGCACATCCCGCCCTTGCAGGCGAAGGGCAGATCCACGCCGGCGCGCAGAGCGGCATCGAGGATCGCCTCACCTTCCGCGACAGGAACCTCGCGGCGCTTGCCGTCGATGATCAGCGACGCGATCGCCTTCGGCGGCGCGTCGGCGGCAACGACCTTCTTCGGCCGAGGCTTGCCGCCGAACTCGGAGACGAAACGTTCGACATGAATGCGATCCTCAGCAATGCCGAGATCGCGGCAGGTCGTCTCGATGTCTTCGCTCATGCCGAGCGGACCGCAGACGAAGACGTGGTCCACGCTCTGGGCCGGCACCAGCGAGCGCAGCAGCACCCGCACCTTCTCGCCGTCCAGCCGCCCGTGCAGGATCGGGATGTCCTGATCCTCGCCGGAGATGACGTGGAAGATCGAAAGGCGATCGATAAAGCGGTCCTTCAGTTCCTCCAACGCTTCGAGGAACATGATGTTGGCGCTGGCGCGATTGCCATAAAACAGGAAGAAGCGGCTCTTCGGCTCGCGCGCCAGCACGCCCTTGACGATCGACAGGATCGGCGTGATGCCGGAGCCGGCGGCAAAGCCGACATGGGTGCGCGGGGCCTCCGGCGCAGCGATCTGGCCGAAGCGGCCGGTTGGCGTCATCACGTCGAGCTCGTCGCCGCATTTCAGCTCGTCCGCGGCCCAGCTCGAAAACGCGCCGCCGTCGACCTTCTTCACGGCGATCCGCATTTCGCCGTCATCTGGGCCGGAGCAGATCGAATAGGAGCGCCGCACCTCTTCGCCATCGAGCATCGTGCGCAGCGTGAGATACTGGCCTGGCGCAAAGCCGTAATCGTTCGCAAGCTCAGCAGGGATCGCAAAGGTCATCGACACGGCGTCAGACGCCTCGCGGCGGAGGTCGCTGACGGCCAGGCGATGGAAACGGGGGGCGGCTGCTGACATGATCAATGACACTTGAAGTAATCAAAGGGTTCGCGGCAGGACTTGCAGCGCCACAGCGCCTTGCAGGAGGTCGAGCCGAATTCGGACAGCAGCTCGGTATCCTCGGAACGACACTGGGGACAGGCCACGCTCTGCTCCCCGAACAGCGCGCGGCGCGAGTTCGAGGGCTGCGGCGGCGCGATGCCGTAGTCGCGCAGCTTGCGCCGCCCCTCCTCGGTCATCCAGCCGGTGGTCCAGGCCGGTGACAGTACGGTGCGGACTTTGGGTTGACGGAAGCCGGCGCGCTCCAGCGCGATCTCGATCTCGAGCGCGATCATGTTCATGGCAGGACAGCCCGAATAGGTCGGCGTGATTGCAACTTCGACCCGGTCACCGGTGAGCGCGACGTCACGGAGCACACCGAGATCGGCGATCGTCAGCACCGGGATTTCCGGATCGACCACGCTCGCCGCGGCGTCCCAGGCGCGCTGACGCAGGTCGCTGTCTGTTACGGTCACCATGTCAGACCCGGGAAGGTGCGCTGCATCGACTGCAACTCGCTAAGGAGATGGCCGAGATGCTCGCTGTGCCGGCCGAAGCGGCCGCCCTGCTGCATCCAGTCGTTCTGCGGCAGTACGAGTGTGGCTTCGCCGGCGACGTTCGTCACCGTCTTCAGCCAGCGCTCGCGCAATGCGATGGGATCGATTGCGATCCCGGCGTCGATCAGGCCACGCTCGCTGTCGTCGACGGCGAACATCTCGCCGGTGAAAGCCCAGAGACGATCGATCGCGGCCTGGGCGCGGGCGTGGCTCTCCTCGGTCCCGTCGCCGAGCCGGATGATCCATTCCGAGGAATGGCGGAGATGATAGGCGCTCTCCTTCTCCGACTTGGCAGCGACAGCGGCGAGCGTCGCATCGCGCGAATTCATCATCGCGCGCCAATAGAGGTCGGCGAAGGCCGAGTAGAAGAATTGCCGAACCAGGGTCTGCGCAAAGTCGCCGTTCGGCTGCTCGACCAGAAGCAGATTGCGGTACTGCCGCACGTCGCGCAAATAGGCGAGCTTGTCCTCGTCGTTATCCTTACCCTCGGCCTTCGCCGCATAGCCATAGAGCTCGCGCGCCTGACCGATCAGGTCGAGCGCGATGTTGGAGAGCGCCATGTCTTCTTCCAGCATGGGTGCGTGTCCGCACCATTCCGACAGACGATGACCGAGGATCAGCGCATCGTCGGCGCGGCGCAGCGTGTAGAGCACCAGCGGCGTCTCGGAGACCTCGATGTTGGCGACGACCATCACATGTGCCCCACTTCTTCCGGCACGTCGTAGAACGTCGGATGCCGATAGATCTTGGATTCCGCCGGCTCGAACATCATGCCCTTCTCGGCGGGATCGGAAGCGGTGATCGCGGTCGACGGCACGACCCAGATCGAGAGCCCTTCGCCACGGCGGGTGTAGATGTCGCGCGCGGCCTGCAGCGCCATCGTCGCATCGCTCGCATGCAGCGAGCCGACATGCTTGTGCGCGAGCCCGTTGCGGCTGCGAATGAAGACTTCCCACAAGGGCGTGTTCGGCGTGGCCATCGTGACCTCCTCTATTCGGCGGCTTGCGCGGACTGGCGATATTGCCGCTTCTTGGCATAAGCGGCGGCGGCCTCGCGCACCCATGCTCCTTCGTCATGCGCCTTGCGGCGCGCGGCCATGCGATCGCGGTTACAGGGGCCGTTGCCGGCGAGCACCTGCTTGAACTCGGTCCAGTCGATCTCGCTGTAGCGCCAGTGCCCTTCCGCATCCTGCGTCATGCCGGGATCGGGAATGGTGAGACCCAGATATTGCGCCTGCGGCACAGTGGCATCGACGAACTTTTGGCGCAGCTCGTCATTGGAGAAGCGCTTGATCTTCCACTTCGTCGAGGCGTCGCTGTGCTGGCTCACCTTGTCGGGCGGACCGAACATCATCAGCACCGGCCACCACCAGCGGTTCAGCGCATCCTGCGCCATCGCCTTCTGCTCGTCCGAGCCGCGGCACAGCGTGAGCATGATCTCGTAGCCCTGGCGCTGGTGGAACGACTCCTCCTTGCAGACGCGGATCATCGCGCGCGCATAGGGGCCATAGGAGCAACGGCATAGCGGGATCTGGTTCATGATCGCCGCGCCATCGACCAGCCAGCCGATCACGCCGATGTCGGCCCAGGTCAGGGTCGGGTAGTTGAAGATCGAGGAATATTTTGCCTTGCCCGCGAGCATGGCGTCGACCAACTCCTCGCGCGAGGTGCCGAGCGTCTCGGCGGCGGCATAGAGATAAAGCCCGTGGCCGCATTCGTCCTGCACCTTGGCGAGCAACGCGGCCTTGCGGCGCAGCGACGGCGCGCGGGTGATCCAGTTGCCTTCCGGCAGCATGCCGACGATTTCGGAATGAGCGTGCTGGGAGATCTGCCGCGTCAGCGTCTTGCGATAGGCCGCCGGCATCCAGTCGTTCGGCTCGATGCGCTCCTCGGCATCGATGCGCGCCTGGAATTGCGCGGCATGCGCCACATCCTCGAGGCTGCGGTCATCCGCCTCAGCCGTATTGAGCGCCTGGGTGTACATGCGCGTCCTCCCGATTTGTTGGGAGCCAATATATAACAGAAATCTATCTATGCAATATATTTCTGTAACATAAAAGGCGAGAGCGTTTTCGAGCGAAGTGGACGCCGGTTCGCGTAAAGAAAACGCGTCAGAACAAGGCTCTAGGTATCGAAGCGGCGCTCCAGCACTTTGCGGGCCGGCGGCAGCGGGCCCTTCTCGTTGGTTCCGTGGCCATCAAGCCATTGTTCCGACGGCACAAGCAGCGCGCGATAGATTTCGCCGCAGAGCGCGCGGGCCGCCCTGCCCGGCCAATCAGCCGGCAGCAGGCTCTCCGGCAACAAGGGATCGCGCAGCACGACACGGCGGTAGTAGTGGATCAGCAAGACGCGTGCGGTGAAGGCATCGGCGTCCGAAAGATTCGTGCCGCGGCCGAGCGCGGCGCGCAGCGGCTCGAACATCTTCATGAATTTTTGATAGGCGTCGGCCGTGCGGTCGAGCGGCCAGCTTGCGCTGAGCAGGCGCCGGCCGCTGTCGTCCTCGGCGGAGACTTCGAGCCGGATCGCGCCCGCGGCTTCCTCCGGCACAGGCACGCCCGATGGCGCGACCCACACGCCCGGCAGCGGGCTGCCGAAGCCGGCGTTGCGCAACGCCTCGCGCGAGGCGTCGCGGTCCTCGCCATTGCCGATGAGAAGCAGCTCGAAGCGTCCGGTCCAGTCGGACGGCGGCGGATCGTAGATGTGGCGCGTGGCGGCCTCAAAAGTCTGACGCCCCTTCTCGGCGAGGCGGTAGAAAGAGTTGCGGCCGACCTTTTCGCGCGTCAGCCAGCCGTCGGCCGCGAGCCGCGACATCGCCGTGCGCACGACACCGCTGTCAATGTCGAGGCCGGCGAAGAATTCGAGCAGCGTGCCCAGCCACACCGAGCCGCCGCGCGGCACGATGGCATCGCCAAAGACGGTGATGACGATGGAGCCGGTGCGCGACGGCTCGCGCTTGAGCTGATCGATGATGCGGGACAGCGGATGCGCCATGCGTCAGGCATAGCGCGATTTGCGCGGGTGCGACAATGCGCACTGTAACTCCCTCTCCCCGTTCTGACGGGGAGAGGCGAAGTATCAGCGATGCGGGTTCGGGTAGACCATACTGCGCCAGCCGCTGCGATCGAAGGGCTGCCACTCGCCCTCCTCCTGCGCGAGGCGGTCGGCGACGGCGTAGACCGCGGCCGGATGATGCCCCATGCCGCAATGGCTGCTTTCGACCTCGATGCTTTCGGTCTGCGCGGAGGTCCTTTCCATGCAGCCCTGCCAGGCGCAGACGCCGTCGGTGCGGCTGAAGATGGCGGTGGTCGGCACCGGCGGCGGCTCCGCGAGCGCGCCGCCGAAGCGCGGATCCTCTTCGTCGGCCTTGCGACCGCTGGCCCATTCGTAGACGCGCCAGGCATTGGTCGAACGCGGATCGCCGGCAAACGGGCTCCCGAGCGTGATCACCTGGCGAACCCGCTCCGGCATCATCTTGGCGAGTTGGCGCGCATAGAGACCGCCGAGACTCCAGCCGACCAGGCTGACCTTGCGGCCGTGGGTGTCGTTCAGTTCGTGGACGAGATCGACCATCGCGTGCTGCACGCCCGGACGAAGACCGTAGTTGCGGCCCTGACGCCAGCCGCTGACGGCGTAGCCCTTGCCCCGCAGGAAGCTCCGCAGCGGCCGCGTCGACATGTCTGACGCAACGAGGCCCGGCAGCACCAGCACGGGATGGCCGTCACCGCGCGGCGCCAGCGAGAGCAGCGGCAGCGCGCCGAGGAATGCGCCCAGCTCGTGGATCGCGCGCCCCTCGAGAAACATCAGGGTACGAGACGGCGGAGACAGGGTCTGGGCAGTGGCGGTCATCAAGGTTTCCTCTGGAAGAGCACCGGCCGCGAATCGCGACGGCGTGTGGGTGAGAATTCCAATACGCCGGCTTCTTGATCGTTCCGCAGCGCAACATGAATCAGCTAGGCGGCCGGTTCCCGACATTCAAGCGGGTGAGGCGCAAGGCCACAATAGGCCCACGCGTTAATGCTAACGTCCGTGACGCAAAAGTCACAGCATTCGAAGCAGGAATTCTACGGAGTAAAGCGCCAGGCCCGCGAGGCCACCGATCAGCGAACCGTTGAAACGGATGTATTGCAGGTCGCGGCCGATGTTGATTTCGATTAGCGAAATCAGCTGCGCCATATTCCAGGACTTGACCTGGTCGGAGATGAAGGTCGAGACGCCGCTCTTCTGATCGGCGATGAAGCTGCGCAGCACCGCGACCAGCCCCTTGTTGATCTCGCCGCGCAACTCGGCGTCACCCGCGAGTGCCTCGCCGGCCGCGACGAACATGCCCGCGAGATGATGCTGCAGCACCTGCGTCTCGCCGGATGCGCTACGCTCGATGAAGGCGCGCGTGTTGGCCCACACCGTGCGCGCGAGATCGGCAAGCTCGGGACGCGCGAGCAGATCGCGCTTCAATCCGTCGATGCGGTCGATATAGGTCTGGTCGGTGCCGAGCCGATCGACGAAGGTCAGCACCATGCGGTCGAACTCGCTGCGGAACGGATGTTTGGGATCGCTGCGCACCTCGTCGAAAAACGCGGTCGCCGACGCCACGATCTTGTTCACCAGAAATTTGTCGGCGCGGTAGAACCGCAGCAGGGTCGGCAGCTCCGCGCGGATCTTTTCGCGGATCATCGCCATGGTCTCCGTACCCGTCAGCGTGTCGTGCATCACGCGCAGGAGATCGTCGAACAGGACCTGGTGCCGCCCCTCCTCGACGAAGCCGCGCAGCGTGCCGGCGGCAAGCGGCGCGAGATCGATCGACTGGAGCTGCGACGACATGCGGCGGATGATGAAGGTCATCAGGCCGGAGGTCTCGGTGGCGGACACCGCCTCCGGCAGCAGGCGCAGCGCGAAGCGCGCAAGGTCGTCGCTACGCTTGCGGTCGCGCAGCCAGTCGGCGACGAAGGAGCCGAAATCGATCTGCTTCAGCTTGGCTTCGACCGGCGCCGCTTCCAGGAAATGCACCTCGATGAACTCGCCAAGTTTTTCGGCAATGCGCTGCTGATTGCTCTGAATAATCGCTGTGTGCGGGATCGGCAGGCCGAGCGGGCGCTTGAACAGCGCGACCACGGCGTACCAGTCGGCGAGGCCACCGATGGTGGCGGCTTCCGCGAACGCCGCGATGAAGCCGAACACCGGATGCACGTTGAGGAGCCACTTCGCGATCACGAACAGCGCCAGCGTCGAGGCCAGCACCAGTGTCGCCAACGCCTTCACGCGTCGCAGCTCCGCCGCGCGCTGCGCGTCGCCGGGGGTATCGAAGGAGAAGGTGGCGGGCGGGGTCATGACCATTTCAGAGTACGTCATTCCGGGGCGGTCCGCAGGACCGAACCCGGAATCTCGAGATTCCACAATGCGCAATTGCGCATTGGGGTTCGATGGTTCGCATCGCCCCGGAATGACGAGTTGTGACTGCACAAAAAACAAGGCCCGCCGAAGCGGGCCTTAAAATTACGGTTTCAACGCGACGCGCAATCAGGCGGTCTTGTTGTAGACCTTCGCGAAGTTGTCCTGAGCGGACTTCGCGCTGTTGGCGGCGAGCTTGCCGAGATAGTCGGTCGTCGCCTTGGCGCGCGAGACGAACACTTCGCCACGGGCACGGAGCAGGTCCGACTGGATCTGGACGGCTTCGTTGAGCGACTTCGCGGAAGCGAGCTTCTCGATGCCGGCGAAGAACGCCTCGGCGTCCTGGAAGATCGCCTGCTGGATGTTGCGGCTGATCTTGCCGGCTTCGGTGACGGACTCCGTCGCCGCGTTCTCGATGGCGGCGGTCACCCGCTCGGAGCCAGCGAACACTTCGGCAGCGCGATCCTTCGCGGTGTTGGCGGTCTTCTTGACGAACTCACGGGCTGCCTCGGGAACTTCCAGGTTCTGGATGTTCTTCAGGGCGTCCTTGATGCCGTCGAAAGCAGAATTGGTCTCGGTGGTCATGGGGTTCTCTCCATCCTCAATGGGCTGAGCTATGGGCTCACCCCGTCCGGATTGGCCCGGGGCATCCCCTATATCGCATAGTTAATGTTGCGACGCAACAATCGTGTTGCGATGCGACATCACGAAATCGTGAACAGCCTTAACGAGTGGCAACCTGCCGCCTCCGTGGCCAGTTGGGGGAACCCGGGGATGCTCAACCCGCGAGCCGGGGACTTTCAGCGCTGGACGGCGCCTGATTTAGTGCTGGACGGCGCCTGGCAGCCCATAGGCCTCCATCTGGGCCTGGACCTGCGCAATGTTGTGCCCGAGCACGACGATGTCGTGGGTTTTGCCGTCGACGTCCCGGACATGGTCCCTGAGCAGCGCCTCGGCCTTGAAGCCGAGGCTCTCGAACAGCGCGATCGCCGCCTGCTGATCGACCGTCATCTGCACCGAGAGCTTTTCGAGACCGGCGCCCAGGGCCAGGGCAAACGTCTCCTGCGACAGCGCCCGCCCGACCCCCTTCCCGCGCACGTCCACGGAAACCACCATCCGGATCTCGCCAACATGCGGCGACCAGGAATGCGGATCGCGCACCAACGTGCCGCAGCCCACGACCTTGCCGTCTTTCACCGCGAGCAGGCTCGTGATCGCCCCGCGCTCGATCTCCTTGACCCAGGCCGACAGCACCTTTGGCTGGCTGATGTTGCGCGGCAGGAACAGGAGATCATGGGTCGGCAGCGCCTGGCCGAAGGCCAGCACCGCAGGCTCGTCCGCGGGCGACATCACGCGGATCTCGATATCACCGGCGTCGGTCTTGACGTGACGCGGGTAGGAACGCACTTCGCTCATATCGATCTCTTTCCCAACCAGGAGTCCAGTTTCGGCCATAGCCGCTTGATTGCATTGGCGCCGGCGACGAGGGAGACGTGACCGCCCTTCAGCATCACCTCCTCCTTGTCCGTCGAGCCGATCTTGGTGATCAGATGCTTTGCGGCATCATAGGGCACGATGTGATCGTGCTCGGCGACCGCGTGCAGGATCGGCACCTTGATGTTCGCGAGCTTTGCCGCGCGCCCGCCCACCGACATGTTGTCGTTGAACAGCTTGTTGTCCCACATCAGGTCCTTGGTGATGGCGCGGAAATATTCACCCGCGAGCGGCAGCGTGTCGGTCGCCCAGCGGTCGAACATCCGGTATGACTTTACGAACTCGTCGTTCCAAATGTTCTCCCAGAGCTGGATCTGGCTGACGGTGCGCGAGGCCGGGCGCAGCATCTCGAAGGACGACAGGATCATCTCCGGCGGCACGTTGCCGACACTGTCGACGAGGCGGTCGACGTCGAAATAACGACGGTCGGAAAAATTCGAGAACAGCTTCATCTCGCGAAAATCGATCGGCGTGGTGAAGCAGATCAGATTCTTCATCGGCCCGTCGTTGAAGATCGAGCCATAGAGCAGCGAGAGCACGCCGCCGAAGCAATAGCCGATGACCGAGACGTCCTTTTCGCCGGAATCCTGCTGCACGCGGCGGACGCAGTCCGGGATGAAGTCGAGAACATAGTCCTCCATGCGCAGGCTCTTCTCTTCCGGGCGCGGCGCGGTCCAGTCCAGCATGTAGACGTCGTAGCCGCGCTTGAGCAGGAACTCGATGAAGCTCTGGCCCGGCACGAGATCGAGGATGTAGCCGCGGTTTGTGGTCGCCATCACGATCAGCACCGGAATGCGGTAGATTTCGTCTGACTGCGGCCGGTAGTGATAGAGGTTCATGGTGCCGCGCGAATGCAGCACGTCCTTCGGCGTCGATCCGAGCGTCGGGCCGGAGGTCGAGAAATATTCGACGCCCTTGATGCTGCGCTGGATCGCGCGCTGCACCTCGGACTGGATGCGTTCCGGGATCGATGCGAAATCAAGTCCCGTCGGCGCGTTCATCTTTGCTCTCCACTGTCCGACGGCGGGCGTTTGGTGCGCGGCGGCCGCGGTATGGTGCCGCTTTGCGGCGCGCCGGAACCAGCCGACATCTGGCTCAGCATCGATTTGATCTCGCCCAGTTGTCCTTCAATGGACTGAAGCCGCTCGGCAATACCGGTCATCTGCTCCCGGCTCGGCAGATTCATCGAGAGAAGATATTTCTCCATGAGATCGCCGAACTGCTTCTGAGCACCTGCAGCAACGCCGCCAGCCCGGTTCATGGCCTGCGAGAATTCCGGCGACGACATGGCCTGATTGGCAAAGGAGTTGAACCCCTTCTCCATCTCGCCAACCATCTTCTGCCACATGGCAACGGGGTCGTTGATCTTGTCGGTCATCGGCGTCCTCCACTCACGAGGGCATTTGGCTGCCCTTCTTTTTCGCCATACCACACCGTTGTGACGAGCCGGTCAACCGGGGAGAAGCGGCACGGCGTCGCGCGCAAGGCTTCTTTGCGACGGCAAACCATGCGATAGAACTGACGTCGTCCAACCGGTTTCAAGGAGCGGTCCGTGAACGCCTCTGCCCATCAACCGCCGCAGATCGCGCGCGCCAACGGCATCGACATCTGCTACGAGATTTTTGGCGATGCGAATGCCGAGCCGCTGCTGCTGATCATGGGCTTAGGGGCCCAGATGATCCACTGGGACGACGCGTTCTGCGAAAAGCTTGCCGCACGCGGCTTTCGCGTGATCCGGTTCGACAATCGCGACATCGGCAAGTCGAGCCACATGACGGGTGGCAAGCGGCTGACGCCGTTCGAGCTGCTAAAACTCCGGTTCCTGAGGATTCCGGTGGCCGCGACCTACAAGCTCCTCGACATGGCGAAGGATACCGTCGGGCTGTTGGACGTGCTCGGCATCAAGTCCGCGCATCTGGTCGGCGCCTCCATGGGCGGCATGATCGCGCAGGAGGTCACGCTGTCGTTTCCGCTGCGCGTCCGCTCGCTCACCTCGATCATGTCGACCACCGGCAACCCGCGGGTGCCGCCGCCGACCAGGGAAGCCGCGGCGATGCTGATGGCACCGCCGCCGCGCAGCAAGGAGGAATACATCGCGCGCTTCGGCCAGACGTGGAAAGTGTTGCGCGCCGGAAGCTTTCCCGAGGAGGAAGCCCTCGATCCCGGCCGCGCCGAGCGCACCTTTGCCCGCGGCCTCAACCCGGCCGGCGTCGGCCGCCAGTTGCGCGCGGTGCTCGCCTCCGGCAGCCGCAAGGAGCGGCTGCACAAGGTAACTGCGCCGACGCTGGTGATTCACGGCACCGTCGATCCGCTGGTGCGCCCCGAGGGCGGCAAGGACACGGCGGCCTCGATCCCGAACGCAAAGCTCCTGATGATCGACGGCATGGGCCACGCGCTGCCGGCGCGGTTCTGGCCCGAGATTATCGGCGCGATCGACGAGCACGCCCATCGAGCGGCGGCGAAGGCGGCGTAGAGCGACGCACACGGTCTCCTCCCAGTGACCATGTGAGCTGCCGGTTACTCCCTTAACGTAAGCCGGCACGAAAGCTATACAGGCCTCCCTCAATCGCAAGAAAGAGGCTGCGGCCTCTCGGAGCTCACATGCATCTCATCGTCCGGTCCGCTGCAATGGTCGCCGCTTCAATGCTCATGCTGTCCGTCGCCAACGGCGCCGCGATTGCCGCCAGCGCGCAAGAAGAAGCCAATCGCAAGACCGTGCTTGCCTTCTACGAGAAGGGCCTCAATCAGAAGGACGCGGATGCAGCCCTCGCCCATGTCGGCGACCGTTACGTCCAGCACAATCCAAACGCCGCCGATGGTCCGGACGGCTTCCGCAAATTCATCGGCTTCCTGCGCGAGAAGTTTCCGAACTCGCACAGCGAGATCAAGCGCTCATTCGTGGACGGCGATTACGTCATTCTTCACGTTCACGCCGTTCGCGAGCCCGGCACCAGGGGCAACGCGATCGTCGACATCTTCAAGCTCGAAAACGGCAAGATCGTCGAGCACTGGGACGTCGTTCAACCGATCCCCGAAAATCCCGCGAACAACAACACGATGTTCTGACGGCAGGGTGGGCAACCACCCTAGTTCTTCCTCGCGATCCAGATCACGTGCCGCGCGCCGCCGCCTCTGCCGGTGGCGCGGACGGCAACTTCGTTCACGACAAATCCGGCCTGTTGAAGCCGGTTCGTGAATTTCGGATGCGGTCCGGACGACCAGACGGCAAGCACCCCGTCGCGCCGCAATGCGGCGTGCGCAATCTTCAACCCGGCGGCATCATACAGCGCGTCATTTGCCTTGCGGGTCAGACCTTCGGGGCCGTTGTCGACGTCGAGCAGGATGGCATCGAAGGTCAGCGGATGCTTTTGGATGACTCCTGCCACATCCGCCTCGCGAATATCCACACGGGGGTCGTCCAGGCTGTCGCCAAAAATCTCCGCCATCGGCCCGCGCGCCCAGGCGACAACCTCCGGAACCAGCTCGGCCACCACGATTTGCGCTTTGCTTCCCAGCGCGCCAAGCGCGGCGCGCAGCGTGAACCCCATGCCCAACCCGCCGATCAGCACGCGCGGCTTTGTGACCTTCTCGATCTTCTTGGCCGCCAGCGTGGCGAGCGCCACCTCCGAGCCCGACAGCCGGCTGTTCATCAGCTCGTTGGTCCCGAGCTTGATCGAGAACTCCTTGCCGCGACGCATCAGACGGAGCTCGTCCTTGGTGCCGGGAATGCGCGCGGTATCGAGTTTGACCCAGGGAATCATGGGAGACGTTTAGCACGATCGAAATGCGTAGGGTGGGTTAGCGTAGCGGTTGCGCAAGGCGCAATCCGCCAAGCGTGACCCACCACTTCTGTCACCGCGGAGACCAAAGAGGTGGGTTACGCCGCGCGGCCCGCGCTTCGCGCAGCCGCACAGCTAACCCACCCTACGATCCCGCAATCCGCGGCTAGCCGCCCGCCCAGACGTCGAGCACGTAGCGGTTCTTGGTACCGAGATCCTCGATCCAGCGTGCGCCGGCGGCGGCATCGCTACCGGTCTTCTCGCGATAGATCGCAACGAGCGCGGCCTTCACGTCCGGCTCCATCTTGCCGCCGTCGCCGCAGACGTAGACGATCGCGCCCTGTTCGATCAGGGGCCAGACCTTGTCCTTCTGCGCGGCAAGCACGTGCTGCACATAGGTCTTCGGTCCGTCGGCGCGAGAGAAGGCCGTGAAGAGTTCGGTGATGCCGCCGGCAGCCAGCGACTTCAGCTCATCGGCGTAGAGAAAGTCCTGGTCCGGATGGCGGCAGCCGAAGAACAGCATCGCGGGCCCCAGCGTCGCCCCCTTCGCCTTCCGCGCAGCGCGCTCCTGCAGGAAGCCGCGGAACGGCGCGAGCCCGGTGCCCGGGCCGACCATGATGATCGGCACGGCTGAATCGTCAGGCAGGCGGAAGCCGGCCTTGGTCTCGCGCACCGTGGCATAGATGGTGTCGCCGACGCGGCGATCGCTGAGATAGTTCGAGCAGATGCCCTTGTAGGTGCCACGACCGGAGGCGGCCGGTCCCTCGACAACGCCGACGGTGACGCTGCAACTCGCAGGGTCCACCGAGGGCGAGGACGAAATCGAATAATAGCGCGGCGCGAGCAGCGACAGCATTTCCAGATAGGCGTGGAACGGCAATTCGCAGGCAGGATGTTCCAGGAGCAGGTCGAGCACCGATTTGCGCTTTGAAAGGATCTCGCTGCGATAGCGTTCGCCGGCCTCCGCCTCGTCGCCGACGAACGCCAGCAGTTTTGGCTTGGTCACCGGGCAGCGCGTGTGCTCCGACATGATCTGGATCTGCTTACGCGTCGCGACCTGCTGGAGCTCGACAAAATCAGTGAGGAGCTGGCCAACCGAGACGGTCTCGCCGACCGGCAGTTGCGCGCGGCGGCCTTCGGCGACGCCGAGCCTGATCTGGTCGGCGGGCAGGAAACCGAAGCGGCGCGCGACCGCATCGACCAGCGCGGGATCGTTGCGCGGCACGACGCTGAGATGGTCGCCGACGCGATAGATCACGCCGGGCGGCAACTGCACCTCGATGTGACGGGTGGAGCGCTCCGACGGATTGGGGCCTTCCTTGTTCTGCAGCTCGTTGTTGGCGACGAGCTTCATCGCCGCGGTGCCGCCGAGTGCCGCGATCGCATTGACCGCACCCGGCGCCACCGGCTCGACCCTGTAGAGCGGCTCGTCGTCGGCGCTGCGGCTGAAATTCGCGGCCAGCCCGAACTCCTTCATCGCCGCCGGCGCGACCGAGGCAAACCACTTCTCGAACTGGCCGTCGAGATCGCTGCGCGCGTCGCCCTCGCCACGCGCGTAGACGCTGCGCGCGCCGTGGGCGGCGAGCTGCTCGTCGATAAAGCGCGGCACGGACTGATAGGTCGCCGCCCAGTCGCTGTTGCCGCAGCCGAACACGGCATAACGCACGTTGGCAAAGGCATCCTTCGGCAGGTCGCCATGCAGCGACTTCACGAACTGCGTGGCGTTGTCCGGCGGAGCGCCATTATAGGAGGCACAGAAGATCAGCACGCCGCCTTCCGTCGGCAGCCTGCCGACATGATTATCGAGCGGCGCGAGCTTGCTGGCAAAGCCGTTGACCTGTGCGAGGTCGGCGACCCGCGCCGCCATTTCCTCGGCGGTGCCGAGATTGGAGCCGTAGAGCACGAGCAGCGGCGTGTTGTGGCCCGGCCGCGTCGTCGCGCGCGGCGCGGATCCGCCCGTGCTCACTGTGGCCGCCGCCGGTCCCGCATAGGCGCCGCGCTCGCGATTAGCCCGCGGGCGAACCTTGATCTTGAAGCCTTCCGGCTTCATCGTCAGCGTTTCCTTCAGGTGCATCTGGTAGCGCTGATGGTCGACCAGCTTGAAGCGCTGGAGGATCATGCCGAGCGCGAGCGCGGCCTCGTGCATGGCAAACCCGCGGCCGATGCAGGCGCGCTGGCCGTTGCCAAACGGCTTCCAGGCATTGACCGGACGTTTTGCTTCCGCCTCGCGGCTAAAATTCTCGGGATCGAAATTGTCGGGGTTGGGACCCCAGACGCTGGGGTCGCGATGCAGCGCGGTCACCAGGATCGTGGTGAAGGTGCCCTTCCTGAGCTTGTACTTGCCGGCGCCGATCGTCTCGTCCTTCAATGGCGAGATGCCATAGGCGGGCGCCGGCGGCCACAGCCGCAGGGCTTCCTTCAGGATCTGCGTGATGTAGGTGAGCTGCGTCACCTGCTGATAGGTCGGCCTGGCGTCGATATTGGGGCCGAAGACGCGATCGACCTCGTCATAGGCCTTCTTCAGGATGTCGGGGTGCTTGAGCAGCGCATAAAGCGTATAGGACAAGAGGCCGCTGGTGGTCTCGTGGCCCGCGATCAGGAACGTGTTGATCTGGTAGCGGATGTTGATGTCGTCGAGCTGCTCGCCGGTGGAGCGGTCGACGCCGGTCATCATCGCGGCCAGCATGTCCTTTTTGTCGTCGATCGCCTCCGCGTTCTTGCGCCGCTCCGCGATGATCTCGTCGACCATCTTGTTCATGAAGGCGACGTCTTCGGCCAGGGTCTTGCGCCGCTTCTGCATCCAAAGCTGCTCGAACGGCAGGCCGCGGGTCATCATGATGGTTTCGAGCGAGCGCACCAGCGACTCGACGAAGGGATGGTAGTCACGCCGGTAGAACGAGTTGAATCGGTAGTCGAAGCCGCACAAGCCGATGGTGTCGAGCGTGAGCGCGGTCATGTCGTGGACGACGTCGATCTCGTCGTCGGCATTGAGCCGCTCCCATTTCTTGACGAGCTGCTCGGCGATGTCGACCATGCTCGGGTGATACGACTGCATCGCGCGGTTGCCAAACGGCTGCAGCAGGATGTTGTGCGCCTTGCTCCAGTTCGGCTCGTTGGTGTCAGCGGTGAACAGGCCGTCGCCGCCGACCGCACGCACGCGCCGCAGCGCGCCGCGCACCGCCTTGTCGAACCGCTTCTCGTCGGAGAGCTCGTCGACGAGATCGTGGCCGGAGACGATGACGAGTGGCGCGCCCATCATGTCGAGCCAGAAGATCGGCCCCAGCTCCTTGGCGAGCCGTGTCAGGTGCTGCACGGGCGCCGCCGAGTCCAGCGACAGCATGTTGCCGACCACCGGCTTGGTGGGCGGATGCGGAATCGGGTTCAAACGATTCTTGGATGACATTGACCTGTAGTCCCCCTGCTCGGCGTTAGCCGAACCGCCTTCTACGCCATTCGATCAGCTTGGCGCTGACCTCCTCCGGCTTTTCCTGCTGCGTCCAATGGCCGCTGTCCTTGACCAGATACTTCTCCAGGTCCGGCACGAGCTTCTCCATGCCGTCGGCTGCTGACGGCGGCAGCACGGCGTCGTTCTCGGCCATGATCATCAGCGAAGGCACGTGGACGTGATGGTCCAATCCCGCCGAGCGCATCCAGTTGCGGGTGAAGTTGCGGTACCAGTTGATGCCGCCGGTGAAGCCGGTCTTCGTGAAGGTATCGACGAACACCTTCTTCTCGTCCTCCGACAGGATCGGCGTGCGCGGATCATGCTTCGCGTCGTAGTTCGCAATCATCTGCGGAAACGCCAGGTTGATCCGGGCCGAGGCGCCAATGCCGGCAATCGGCTCTTCCTCCGGCGTACCCGCGGGGCGCGCGACCGGTTTGCGCATGAACGCGTCGAATGTCTGCTCGACGCGGCTGCCGAAAATCCGGTCGGGCTCACGCCCCGGATCCTGGAACTGGACAATGTACATGTGATCGCCGAAGCGCTGGCGGAACAGCGCGATCGGATCGGCCGGCGCGCGGTCCCAATGCGGGGTGTTGACACCGACGACGCCGGCGACGCGTGCGGGATGCCGCAGCGGCATCTGCCAGACGACGAAGCCACCCCAGTCGTGGCCGACGAAGATCGCCTTTTCGATGTTCAGATGATCAAGGAGTCCGACGAGATCGCCGGTGAGATGTTCGAGGTCATAGTCCTCAACCGCCTCGGGCCGATCGGTCGCGCCATAGCCGCGCTGGTCGGGCGCGATCACGCGGATTCCGGTCTCGCTCAGCGCCTTGATCTGGTGACGCCATGAGAAGGCAAGCTCGGGCCAGCCATGGCAGAGCACCATCGGCGGCCTGTCGGTTGTCGGGCCAGCCTCGTAATAGCCCATGCGGATTCCGTTCGTCTGCACGAACTTGAGCGGCGGCATTTCAATCATTGCAAACGTCCTATTCGGCGGCGCCCTTGATGTCGGCTGCCGGCGGGTCGTAGGCCGCCTCCAGCGCGGCGAACTCCTCCGGCAGCATGTCGCACATCACCTGCACATGCGGGATGATGTTGGCGCCAACGATGAAGCCGAAGTCAAGCTGATCGCGATAGCTCTGCACGGTGATGTTGAGGGCCTGACCGTGGGTCGAGATCGACACCGGGAAGATGTGCAACAGCTCTGCACCCGCGGCATACAGCGTCTGCCGCGGTCCCGGCACGTTGGAGACCGTGATGTTCGCGGCCGGCGGCAGCACGTCCGACAAATTGGAGCGGCTGTAGAGCAGCGCCAGGATCTGCACCATGATCGGCGCGCCCAGCATCGAGATGTTGGAAACCTGCGGCATCAGCGCGCGAAGCGGGTGCGACATCTCCTTGGACTTGGTCGACTGCGCGATGATTGCTTCCAGCCGTTCCTTGGGATCCTCGATATTGGTGGCGATCGAGCAGATCATGCCGAACACCTGGTTGTTGGCCTCGGTGTTGCCCTCCTCGCGCAGCGAGATCGGCACCGCCGCGGTCAGCGATTTCGGCGGCAGCGTGCCGTACTGCTTGAGGTAGCGCCGGACCACGCCGGAGGCGAGCGCCAGCACCACGTCGTTGAGCTTGCCGCCGGCCTGCTTGGCGAGCGCCTTCGATCGCGACAGCGAAATCGAAACACCGGCAAAGCTCCGCTCGGACGAGATCGTCTTGTTGAGAATGGTCGGCGGTGACACCATGCTCGCGAGGCTCTCGCGCGACTTGGGATCAGTGACCTTGCCGAGCACGTCCGAGACGCTCTTGAGCACCGTCGGGATGTTGCCGGCGAAGCGCACCGCGCTCTCGATCTGGTACATCGCATTGTCGAACAGGATCGAGCCGATGTCGCTCTTTCCGGTCCGCGGCAGTTGCAGGTTTTTGGCGGCCTGCGACGCATCGAGTGGCTGGCTGAAAAGCTGCTGATAGGAATCGAGCAGATTTGCCGCGATGTCGCGCGGCTCCTGTCCGGCCTTGGCGCCTGCCGTCGGCGGATCGACCGTCCGCGGAATCGGCGAGATGTCGTAGATCATGCTGGTCAGCGCCGCACCGGCACCGCCGTCGATGGCGGCATGGTGCATCTTGGAATAGAGGCCGACCTCGTTGTTCTTCATGCCCTCGAACACGTAGAACTCCCAGAGCGGGCGCGCGCGGTTCAGGAGCTTGGCATGCATCCAGCCGACGATGCGCTCGAGCGTGGCGCGGTCGCGCGGCGCCGGCAGGCTGGCGCGGAAGATGTGGCGATCGATGTCGAACTGATCGTCCTCGACCCAGGAGGGATGGTCGATGTCGAGCGGCGCCTTCTCCAGCCGCGCCTTCAGGATCGGCGCGATGTGCAGGCGCGAGACGATCATCGCCTTGAAGTCTTCGAAGAAGTCGCCCTTGTAGTCGTCGGGGAGACGAAAGATGGCCATGCTGCCGACATGCATCGGCATTTCCGGCGTTTCCAGATACAGAAATGACGCGTCCAGTGACGACAGCTTCTTACCGTCAGCCATAGTTCCCTCCCGAAAATTCTTAACGGGCGCCTTTCCGGCGCTTCTTCTCAAGTCGGTACTTTAGGGTCCGGCGGAGCATATGCAATGGCAAACGGGCCCGCCCGGTCAAACGGCCAGAACTCCCCCTCGGGCTGGGCCAGGCGATCGGCCACCGCCCAGAGCGCCGCCGGGTTGACGCCGAGGCCGATATGGCTGGCGAACAGCACTTCGATGTTCTCGGCCTGCTCGGAGGGATGCAACAGGCAGGTCCGCCAGTTCACGATGCCGTCGGCGCGGGAATAGATCGAGCTGGACGGTACCGGCAGCTCACCCCCGATCGCCTCTCGCAGTTCGGCATAATCCTCGACCCGCTCGCCCGACAGCATTTCGTAGAGCCGCGTCGCATTGGTCGCCCGCACGTCGTTGGCAAAAGGGCTGCCGAGGGTGACGACGTAGCGGACAATGTCGGGCGCCTGGAGCGCGAGGTCGCGGGCATAGACGCCGCCGAGGCTCCATCCGACGAGGCTGACCTTGCGTCCGGTCTCCCGGTGGATCTCGGCAAGACGGGCCCGCAGCGCGTCCCGCATCCGTGCAAACCCGCCGAGATTACGGCCCATCCGCCAGGCCTGGGCGTCATAGCCGAGTTCGCGGAGATAGCGGCGCATCGGCACCATCGAAAGATCGCTTGCGAGGAAGCCGGGCAGCGCGAGTACCGGATGGCCGTCGCCCCGCGGCGCGCGCATCAACAATGGCGACAGAACCAGGCTGGCATTGAGCTCGAACAGCCCCCGCGCCTCCGCAAGCATGAGGCCGAGGCTCGGCGGACGAAGCCGGCTCGAGGCCCGCGCTTCGTGTGAGTCCGACGGCATTATTTCTTCTTGTCGCTGCTGCGCGTCCCGCCCAGGCCCGCCATGGTGATGAACATATCCTGGAACCGTTCGGCGAGTTTTGGATCGAACGTGAACCAGCTCTGCAGCAGTGATTCAGGCGAGACCTTATCGATGTTGGACATCATCTGCTGCTGCAGCTTGTCCATCACGGCGGTCTGCATCGGCATCACATCGGGCAGGCCGAAGAACTGACGCGCCTCGAGGGGGGTGCAGTCGATTTCGATGTTAACCTTCATGTCCCCTCCAAAAGCGGATTCGAGCGGCGTGACACAGTATCACCGCGAGTTGTGGTGCGACGCAAGCGACCTGATGCCGGCCGCAGGCGACCCTCCCCCCAATTGCCGGATATGGTCAATCAAATCGTGCCCTCCGGCATGTGCCACCCAACCGGGGATCGATGGCCGCCAGCGTCGCTCCCGCCCCTTCATTCCGCACGGCGAAAGTCGAATGTCGCGCGCTCGGCCCTGCCTCTAAACCTTACAGGTCAGCATTGCTGCACAGCGGCGCAAGTTGGCGCGTTCCTTGCTGGAATCGCGCTTGCACGGGTCGAGAACTCTGGGCAACATGGATTAATCAGCTCCGCCGACAACCAAAAATCACCGGCGCAGCAGAGCGGAGAAGGTCAAGAATGTCAGTCGGTCGAAGTGTGTTTGCGGCGACGCTCGCCGGTGTGCTTGCGTTGACGGTGTCGCCGGCGTCCAGCCAGACGCTGCGCTATGCCAACCAGGGTGACCTGAAGTCGCTCGATCCCTATACCCTCAACGAGAGCACCACCCACGCCCATCTCGGCCACGTCTATCAAGGCCTCACCGCGCGCGACAAGGACCTCAAGATCATTCCGGCGCTGGCAGAGAGCTGGGAAACTCCAGAGCCGACCCGCTGGCGCTTCCATTTGCGCAAGGGTGTGAAATTCCACAACGGCGACCCCTTCACCGCCGACGACGTGCTGTTCTCGGCCGACCGCGTCCGCAAGAAGGGCTCAAATATGCAGACCCGGCTTGCGCCCGACGTCAAGGTCGTCAAGGTCGACGACTACACCGTCGATTTCATCCTGCCCTCGCCCAATCCCATCCTGCATAATTCGTGGGACGTCTGGTACATCATGGACAAGAAATGGGCCGAGGCGAACAACGTCGTCGATCCGACGCCGGTGGCGGCGACCACGCCGAGCTACGCCTCGCTGAACGAGAACGGCACCGGGCCCTTCATCATCGAAAGCCATCAGCCCGGCGTGAAGACGGTGTTCAAGGCCAATCCCAACTACTGGGGCAAGGTCGAGGGTAACCTGAAGGAGATCATCTTCACCCCGATCGCCTCCGATGCCACCCGCGTCGCCGCCCTGCTCTCGGGCGAAGTCGACGTCATCGAGCCGGTGCCGATCCAGGACATCTCCCGCGTCGATTCGAGCCCGAATGCCCAGGTGCTGAAGGGGCCGGAGCTGCGCACCATCTTCATCGGCTTCGATCAGATCCGCGACGAGTTGCTCTACTCCAGCGTCAAGGGCAAGAACCCATTCAAGGACGTCCGCGTCCGCGAAGCCTTCTACAAGGCGATCGATATCGAGCTGATCAAGACGCGCGTGATGCGCGGTCTGTCGACGCCGTCGGCGCTGATGATCGCGCCCGAACTGTTCGCACTGTCCAAGAGCTTCACGCGCCCGAAATTCGATCCTGATGGAGCCAAGAAGCTGCTGACCGAAGCCGGCTATCCCGACGGCTTCGAGGTCACCCTGGATTGCCCGAACGATCGTTACGTCAACGACGCCGCGATCTGCCAGGCGGTCGTCGGCATGCTCGCCCGCATCGGCGTCAAGATCAATCTGCTGGCGCAGCCGAAGGCGCAATACTTCGCCAAGGTGCTGAAGCAAGGCGGCTACCAGACCTCGCTCTATCTGCTGGGCTGGACGCCGAGCACGATGGACTCCCACAACGTGCTCTATGACATCATGGGCTGTCGCGACGATGCGAAATCCTCGCGGGGCGAGGCTAATCTCGGCGGCTACTGCAACAAGGAATTCGACGCCATCACCGACAAGGTGCTGGTCGAAACCGACACCGAGAAGCGCAACCAGCTGATCAAGGAGGCCTACGCGATCGGCATCAAGGACTGGTCCTACATCCCGCTGCACCAGCAGGCGCTCGCCTGGGGCGTATCAAAAAAGGTCAAGCTGCCGCAGCGCGCCGACAATTTGGTCATGTTCCATTGGGCGACCAAGCAGGAATAGCGTCAGTTGAACACAAGGTCCCGGCAGCGTCAGGCTTCCGGGACCTTTCCTTTTCCGGCTGACAAAGTCGTCGACCAGAAGCTCACTCAAGGAAAGTGGAAGGAATGCTCGCTTTCACTCTTCGCCGCGCCGTTCAGGCCATCGGCGTTATGTTCGCAGTCGGCATCATCGCGTTCTCGATGTTCCGCTTCGCCGGTGACCCCGTCAACCAGATCGTCTCGATCGACACGTCGGCGGCCGAACGCGAAGTCGTGCGCAAATCGCTCGGCCTCGATGATCCCGTGCCGGTGCAGTTCGTGCGCTATTTCGCCGATGCCGCGCAGTTCAAATTCGGCGTCTCGTATCAGTTCCGCCAGCCGGTCTCGACGCTGTTGATGGAGCGTATGCCCGCTACGCTGGAACTTGCAATCTGCGCCACCATATTCGCAATGGTGCTCGGCATCCTGATGGGCGTCTATTCGGCCCTCAAGCGCGACACCATGCTCGCTAAGTTGTTCCAGGCCGTTTCGCTGATCGGCATCTCGCTGCCGACCTTCCTGATCGGCATCCTCCTGATCTATCTGTTCGCCGTGACATTGGGCTGGTTGCCCTCGTTCGGCCGCGGCGAGGTGGTCAAGCTCGGCTGGTGGACCACGGGCCTGCTCACGCTGTCGGGCCTGAAAGCGCTGATCATGCCCTCGATCACGCTCGGTCTGTTCCAGATGACCCTGATCATGCGGCTGGTGCGCGCGGAGATGCTGGAAGTGTTGCGAACCGACTATATTCGTTTCGCCCGCGCCCGCGGGCTGACCACCCGCGCCGTCCATTTCGGCCACGCGCTGAAGAACACGCTCATTCCCGTGATCACGGTGGCCGGACTGCAGTTTGGCTCGGTTATTGCATTCTCGATCATCACTGAAACCGTGTTCCAATGGCCGGGCATGGGACTTCTGTTCGTGCAGGCCGTGCAAAACGTCGATATCCCGATCATGGCCGCCTACCTGCTGATGGTTTCGCTGATCTTCGTCACCATCAATCTGGCGGTCGACATCCTCTACACCGTGGTCGATCCGCGCCTGCGCTCGACCGTGGGCCGCGCGGCATAAGGCAGCCTTGCATGTCCGACGCAGTCGCCTCCAATTCCGACAAGCCGAATGCGCTGCCGACGCATGCCGCCCGCGGCTGGCTCAGCCGCGCGCTCGACAGCGACATCTTCTATTCGTTTCGCCGCTCCAAGCTGACCATGGTGGCGGCGGCCATTACCGTGCTGTTCTTCCTGCTCGCGATCTTTGCATCCGCGCTCGCGGTACAGAACCCGTTCGATCCGGCGCAGCTTCAACTGCTGAACTCGCGCATCTCACCGCTCTGGACCGCCGACGGCCAGAGTCCGTTCCTGCTCGGCACCGATGAGCAGGGCCGCGATGTGTTCTCCGCGATCCTCTACGGGTTACGCATCTCGCTCGCCGTCGGCGTGGCCGGCGTGGTCTTCGCCGGCGCCCTCGGCATCGCGCTCGGCCTGATCGCCGGCTATTTCGGGGGCGCGGTCGACGGCGTGATCATGCGGATCGCCGACGTGCAACTCACCTTCCCCGCCATCCTGATCGCGCTGCTGGTCAATGGCATCGCAAAATCGATCCTCGGCAACAGGCTGGATGCCAACAGCATGCTGGTGGTGCTGGTGATCTCGATCGGGCTGAGCTTCTGGGTGGGATATGCCCGGACGGTGCGCGGTTCCGTGATGGTCGAGAAGAACAAGGACTATGTGGCTGCCGCACAGCTGATCGGCCTGCCCGCACCAAAGATCATGCTGCGCCACGTGCTGCCGAACACGATGGGCCCGATCCTGGTGATCGCCACGATCAACCTCGCGCTGGCCATCATTACCGAGGCGACGTTGTCCTTCCTCGGCGTCGGCCTGCCCGACACCATGCCCTCGCTCGGCACCCTCATCCGGATCGGCAACAATTATCTGTTCGCCGGCGAATGGTGGATCGTCGCCTTCCCCGGCCTGGCGCTTGCCGCGCTGATCCTCTCCATCAACCTGCTCGGCGACTGGCTGCGCGACGCGCTCAACCCGAAGCTTCGATGAGTACGCCTCGCCCATGACCGACACCGTTCTCTCCGTCCGTAATCTTCAGGTCGAGTTCGCCTCCCGCCGCGGCACGCTGCGTGCCATCGACGGCGTTTCCCTGGACATCGCCAAGGGCGAGGTGCTGGGCGTGGTCGGCGAATCCGGCGCCGGCAAATCCGTGACCGGGCTCGCGGTCATTGGCCTGATCGATCCCCCCGGCCGCATCGCCGGCGGCGAGATCCACCTGTCGGGCATGCGCATCGACAATCTGCCGCCGGAAGAGATGCGCCGCGTGCGCGGCAAACGCATCGGCATGATCTTTCAGGATCCGCTGACCTCGCTCAACCCGCTCTACCGGGTCGGCGATCAGATCGTGGAGACGATCCGCACGCATCTGAATCTCTCGGAGCAGGCCGCGCGGCGCCGCGCCATTGACCTGCTCGCCGAGGTCGGTATTCCCGCGCCGGAGAAGCGCATCGACGGCTACCCGCACGAATTCTCCGGCGGCATGCGCCAGCGCGTGGTGATCGCACTCGCGATCTGCGCCGAGCCGGAGCTGATCATCGCGGACGAGCCGACCACCGCGCTCGACGTCTCGGTGCAAGCGCAGATCATCTCGCTGATCAAGCGTCTCGGGCGCGACCACGGCACGGCCGTGATGCTGGTGACGCACGACATGGGCGTGATCGCGGAAACCTCCGATCGCGTCGCGGTGATGTATGCCGGGCGCGTCGCCGAGATCGGCCCCGTGCAGGACGTCGTGAAGAACCCGCTGCATCCCTATGCCAAGGGGTTGATGGGCGCGATCCCGACGCTCGCGGGCGACGACAAGCGCCTGGTGCAGATTCCGGGCTCCATGCCGCGGCTGTCGGCGATCCCGCGCGGCTGCTCGTTCAATCCACGCTGCGCCTTCGCCTTCGACCGATGCCGCGTCGAGCGGCCCGAGCCGCTGCGCCAGGGTGCGCAATCAGTCGCCTGCCATCTCTATGACAAGGCGCCCGCGGAGAACGCGGCATGAGCGCGCCCTTCGTCCAGGCCAAGGACCTTCGCCGCGTCTTCGATGTCTCAAAGCCGTGGCTCAACCGGGTGCTCGAAGGCGGGCATCTCGAATATCTCAAGGCCGTCGACGGCGTCACCTTCGAGATCAGGAAGGGCGAGACTTTTGCGCTTGTCGGCGAGTCCGGCTCCGGCAAGACCACGGTGGCGCGGATGGTGGTCGGGCTGTTGCCGCCAAGCTCCGGCGAGGTGCTGATCGACGGCGTCTCGATGACCGATCCGAAACAGGCCCCGGCGCGTCGGCGCCTGCGCCGGCGCATCCAGATGATTTTTCAGGACCCCTATGCCAGTCTCAATCCGCGCTTCCGGGTCGATGCCATCATCGCCGAGCCGATCCGCGCCTTTGACCTGATCCAGGGCGAGCGCGACATCCAGGCCCGTGTGGGCGAACTGCTGAGCCTTGTCGGGCTCCATCCCGACGACCGGCTCAAGTATCCGCATGAATTCTCCGGCGGTCAGCGCCAGCGCATCGCGATCGCGCGCGCGCTGGCGTCCGATGCCGAGTTCATCGTCTGCGACGAGCCGACCTCGGCGCTCGACGTCTCGGTGCAGGCCCAGATCCTGAACCTGATGCGCGATCTCCAGGACAAGTTCGGCCTCACCTACATGTTCATCAGCCACAACCTCGCCGTGGTCCGCCACATGGCGAGCCGCGTCGGCGTGATGTATCTCGGCCGCATCGTCGAGATCGCGGAGGGGCGCGAGCTGTTCGCCCGTCCCCGCATGCCCTACACCAAGATGCTGCTGGGCGCGGTGCCTGATCTCGCCATGTCCGGCCGGCAGCGCATCCCCGTGAAGGGTGAGATCCCGAACCCGATCGATCCGCCGCCCGGCTGCGCCTTCAATCCGCGCTGCCCGCTGGCCTTCGACCTCTGTCGCAAGGAGGCGCCAAAACTGATCGAAGGCGTCGCCTGCCATGCCGTCAACACCGCGCCGGTCCCGGCGTGACGCGCCTGAGCCATGCTTTGGGAACAATTGGCAGCAGGCCCCGCCTGTGATCAATTGCGCCCGCCCGACATAAGAAAAGCAAACGCACATGGCCAACATCAATCCAGATCCTTTTACGACCCGGCCCGAGATCGACGGCACGTTCGGGGTCGTCGCCTCCACGCACTGGATCGCCACCGCTGTTGGCATGGGCATTCTGGAAAAAGGCGGCAACGCCTTCGATGCCGGCGTCGCGACCGCCTTCACGTTGCAGGTGGTCGAGCCGCATCTGAACGGTCCCGGCGGCGACGTGCCCATCATCGTGCATGACGTCAAGCGCGGCCGCACCGAGGTGATCTGCGGCCAGGGCCCGGCACCGGCGCGCGCCACGATCGCGCACTACAGGAGCGAAGGGCTCGACATGGTGCCCGGCACCGGGCTGCTCGCAGCCTGCGTTCCCGGCACCTTCGAATCCTGGATGATGCTGCTCCGCGACTACGGCACGCTGCGCCTGCGCGACGTACTGGAGCCGGCGATATCATATGCGCGCGACGGCTACCCGCTGGTCGAACGCGCCAGTGCCACCATCCAGACCGTCGAGCAATTGTTCCGGAAATACTGGCCGACCTCGGCAGCGGTCTATCTGCCTAACGACAAGGTGCCGACACCCGGCACGCTTTTCACCAACAAGACGCTCGCCGACACGTATGCCCGCATCCTCAAGGAAGCCGAAAGCAGCGGCGACAGCCGTGACGCCGAGATCGAGCGCGCGCGAAAAGCCTGGTCGCAGGGCTTTGTGGCTGAAGCCATCGACAAGTTCTGCCGTACCCAGGAGGTGATGGACGTCACCGGCTCGCCGCACCGCGGCGTGCTCTCCGCCGACGACATGGCCCGCTGGCAGCCGACCGTCGAGGTCCCCCTCACCTACGACTATGGCCGCTACACCGTGTGCAAGGCCGGCGTCTGGAGCCAGGGCCCGGTGACGCTGCAACAGCTTGCTCTCCTGAAGGGCTTTGCGCTCGACGGGCTCGACCCGACGGGGCCCGAGTTCATCCATCTCCAGATCGAATGCGCAAAACTCGCCTTTGCCGATCGCGAGAAGTTTTACGGTGATCCAAAGTTCAACGAGATCCCGATCACAACGTTACTGTCCGATGCCTACAACGACGAACGCCGCAAGCTCGTCACCGACAAGGCGTCGCTCGATTTTCGTCCCGGCTCCGTCGAGGGTTTTGGCGGCGTCGTCAAGCTACGGCGCGCCGAGGGGCAGCGCGAGGCGGTCGGCGCGCTCGGCGCCGGCGAGCCGACGGTCGGCCGTTTCGGCGAGGTGCGCGGCGATACCGTGCATTTCGACATCATCGACAAGGCCGGCAACATGGTCTCGTCGACGCCGTCGGGCGGCTGGCTGCAATCCTCGCCCGTGATCCCGGAACTCGGCTTCTGTCTCGGCAGCCGGGCGCAGATGTTCTGGCTCGATGAAGGTCATCCGGGGGCGCTCGCACCGGGCAAGCGGCCGCGCACCACGCTCTCGCCGACCATGGCATTGCGCGACGGCGAGCCGTATCTGGCCTGGGGTTCGCCGGGCGGCGATCAGCAGGACCAATGGATCACGCAGTTCTTCCTGCGCCACGTCCACTGCAATCTCAATCTCCAGGAATCGATCGACGCGCCGGCCTGGCACTCCGAGCATTTCCCGATCTCGTTCTGGCCGCGCACCGCGCGCCCCGGCGTGCTCGTGGTCGAGAACCGCGTGCCCAAGACGACGATCGAAAACCTGCGCGAACGCGGCCACATCGTCGAAATCGGCCCCGACTGGTCGGAGGGCCGCCTCACCGCGGCCTCGCGTGTCGGCCTGCGCCGACGCGCCGCCGCCAATCCGCGCGGCATGCAGGGCTACGCGGCGGGACGCTGATCACGGACAACGCCCATGACCTGGTCGATCATCGCCAAGGACAATGTGACGGGCCAATTCGGCATCGCGGTTGCGACCAAATTCTTCGCCGTCGGCGCGCGCGTGCCCTTCATCGCCGCAGGCGTCGGCGCCATCGCGACGCAGGCTTTCGTCAATCCCTATTACGGCATCGATGGCGTCAAGCTGTTGCGCGAGGGCCTGAACGCGCACGACGTTCTTGCCGCGTTGCTCGCAACCGATGACGGCCGCGATAGCCGGCAGGTCCACATCATGGACGCCAGCGGTGCAATCGCCGCCCACACCGGCCGCGACTGCATCGATTGGTGCGGCCATATTGCCGGCAGCGGCTTCTCCATCGCCGGCAACATGCTGGCGGGTCCCGATGTGCTCGACGAGACCGCGAAGACCTATATCGCCAATGACAGCCTGCCCTTCCCGCGCCGCCTGCTCACGGCGATGCGCGCGGGTGAAGCGGCTGGCGGCGACAAGCGCGGCAAGCAATCGGCGGCACTCCTGATCCACGGCGATGAGGAGTGGTCGGCGCTCGACCTGCGCGCCGACGACCATCCCGATCCGCTCGCCGAGCTCGAGCGGCTCGAGAAGGTCAGCCAGGAGCTCTGGGTCCACTTCCAAAAATCCATGCCGACGCGGCAGAATCCGGCTGGCATCACCGACCGGAGCGTCATCGACGCCCGCATCGCCGCAGCACGCGCGAACCAGCAATGAGCGCCGCGCCCCTGATCGAGATCGAGGGCTTGCGTGTCCGCTTCCACGGCGACGATGGCCGCGTCACCCATGCGGTCGACACCATCGACCTCAGCGTCGCCAATGGCGCGACGCTCGGCATCGTCGGCGAATCCGGCTGCGGCAAAAGCGTGACGTCGCTCGCGATCATGGGGCTGTTGCCGAAGCAAAGCGCGGAGGTCACCGGTGCGATCCGCTTCGACGGTTTTGACCTGCTGCAGGCGCCCGACCAGACCCTGCGCGACCTGCGCGGCAATCGGCTGGCGATGATCTTCCAGGAGCCGATGACCTCGCTCAACCCGAGCTTTACCATCGGCGACCAGATCATCGAGAGCATTTTGCGCCACCGTGGCGGCTCGCGGAAGAGCGCGCGGGAGCGGGCGATCGAGCTGTTGCGCCGGGTCCACATCCCCTCGCCCGAGCGGCGCATCGACGAATATCCGCACAAGCTCTCCGGCGGCATGCGCCAGCGCGTGATGATCGCGATGGCGCTGGCCTGCGATCCGCGTCTTCTCATCGCGGACGAACCGACGACGGCGCTTGACGTCACGCTCCAGGCACAGATCCTGGAGCTGATGCGCGAGTTGAAGGCGGCGAGCGGCGCCGCCATCATTCTCATCACCCACGATCTCGGCGTCGTCGCCGAAGTCTGCGACGAGGTCGCGGTCATGTACGCCGGCGAGATCGTCGAGCGCGCGCCGGTGGATGAGCTGTTTGCAGCGCCGCAGCATCCCTACACCGTCGGCCTGCTCGGCTCGATCCCCCGGCTCGATCATCGCGCGGAGCAGCTTGCCACCATCGAAGGCATGGTGCCGAACATGGCGCAGCCGCCATCGGGCTGCCGTTTTGCCGCGCGCTGTCCGTTCGTGCTGGAGGCCTGCACGAAGGCGCCACCACCGCTCGCCGAGGTCGGCCACGGCCATCTGTCGCGCTGCATCCGCGCACCGCTCGAACGCCTGGTGTCCTGATGGCGCTGCTCGAGGTCGACGGCCTGGTCAAACACTTCGTCGCCGAACGCTCCCTGCTTGGCCGTCCGCGCGCGCATATCAAAGCGGTCGATGGCGTGAGCTTTTCGCTCGAAGCCGGCAAGACGCTGGCGCTGGTCGGCGAGTCCGGCTGCGGCAAGTCGACCGTCAGCCGCCTCGTGCTGCGCCTGATCGAGCCGGACGCCGGAAGAATCCGCTTCGAGGGCCGCGACCTGCTTGCGCTCGATGCCAGCGCGCTACGTGCGTTCCGCCGTCAGGCGCAAATCATATTCCAGGATCCCTACGCCTCACTCAACCCGCGCATGACGGTCGGCCAGATCCTGACCGAACCGCTGGCACTGCACGATCTGCTGCCGGCCACCCAGCGACGCCAGCGTGTCGAGGAGCTGTTGCGGCTGGTGGGGCTCGAACCGCGGCTGGCACTGCGTTACCCGCACGAATTCTCCGGCGGCCAGCGCCAGCGCATCGCGATTGCCCGCGCGCTCGCGGTCGAACCGAAACTGATCATCTGCGACGAGCCGGTCTCGGCGCTCGATGTCTCGATACGCTCGCAGATCCTCAACCTGCTGCGCGAGCTCCAGGACCGGCTCGGGCTTGCCTATATTTTCGTCTCGCACGACCTCGCGGTGGTCAAGCACATTGCCGACCGCGTCGCCGTGATGAATCTCGGCCGCATCGTCGAGACTGCGGAGGCGGATGCGCTGTTCGCTGCGCCGCGCCATCCCTACAGCCGCGCGCTGCTGTCGGCGATCCCCGTGCCCCAGCCGCAAGCCAAGCGCAGCACGATCCTGCTCCAGGGCGAGATGCCGAGCGCGCTTAATCCGCCCTCGGGATGCCGCTTCCACACCCGCTGTCCCTTTGTAATCGACCGCTGCCGCCGCGAGGAGCCGCAGCTCGTCGCCGACGGCACCGGTCACGCGACCGCCTGCCATCGCGTGGCGGAACTCCCGCCGCCCGGCGCGATCCTGCCCAAAGGCGGCGGGTTTTCGCCCGCGCTTGCAAAATTGGTCGCGGCTTTCAGCCGAAAGACGGAAGGCGCTGATGCCTCCGGGGTTGGTATACAAGATGCATCGCCACCGACGATGTAGCCGAAGCTAAGGGGATTGTCCGATGAAACCATTTCGCCTGGCCGCCACGGCCGCCGCATTGTTGCTCTCACTCGGCGCAGCCAGCCAAGCCCAGACCACGCTCCGCATCGGGCTGGCGGAAGACCCCGACATCCTCGATCCGACCATGGCGCGCACCTATGTCGGCCGCATCGTGTTCTCGGCGTTCTGCGACAAGCTGTTCGACATCGATGAGAAGCTCAACATCGTGCCGCAGCTCGCGCTGTCGAGCGAGACCGACGACGACGGCAAGGCCCTCGTCATCAAGCTCCGGCCTGGCGTGAAATTCCACGACGGCGAGCCGTTCGACGCGGAAGCCGCAAAGTTCTCGATCGAGCGACACCTCACCTTGTCGGGTTCGTTCCGCAAGCCCGAGCTCGCCTCCGTCGAACGTGTCGAGGTGGTCGATCCCCTCACCATCAGGCTGGTGCTGAAGTCGCCGTTCTCACCGCTGCTCGCACAGCTTACCGACCGCGCCGGCATGATGGTGTCGCCGAAGGCGGCGAAGGAAGCCGGCGACAAGTTCGGCCTGCGTCCGGTCTGCGCCGGTCCCTACAAATTCGTCGAGCGGGTGCAGCAGGACCGCATCGTGTTCGAAAAGTTCGCCGACTACTGGAACAAGGACAATGTCTTCATCGACCGCATCGTGTTTCAGCCGATCGTCGATGCCACCGTGCGGCTCGCCAACCTGAAATCCGGCGGGCTTGACCTGATCGAGCGCGTGCTGGCGACCGACCTCAAGGATGTGCGCGCGGATTCGCGGCTCAAGGTCGCGACCGCCATCGAGCTCGGCTATCAGGGCGTCACGCTCAACATCGGCAAGGACAAGGCCAAGGGTCCGCTGAGCCAGTCTGCCAAAGTCCGCCAGGCGCTCGATCTCGCAATCGACCGGGAAGCGATAAACCAGGTCGTGTTCAACGGCGAATTCCAGACCGGCAATCAGTGGATCAATCCTGATCATCCCTACTATCAAAAAGCCTTCCCGGTTCGCGCCCGCAACGTGGAGAAGGCCAAGGCGCTGTTGAAGGAGGCCGGCGTCACGCCGCCGGTCAGCGTCGACTTCCTGGTGTCGAAGGGTGCCGAGACTGAAACGCCGGCGCAGGTGATCCAGTCGATGGCATCAGAGGCCGGATTCGACATGAAGATCCGCGTCACCGAATTCGCGACCGGATTGAAGCAGGCCGAGGCCGGCGACTTTCAGGCCTATATGCTGGCCTGGAGCGGCCGCGTCGATCCGGACGGCAATTCGTTTATCTTCCTGCACAGCAATGCTCCGCAAAACTATAGCGCGTGGAACAATGCGGAGGCCGACAAGGCGCTCCAGGAGGCCCGGCTCGTCACCGACCCCACCAAGCGCAAGGCGATCTACGAAACGCTGACGAAGCTGGTCCAGGAAGAGGAACCGATCCTCTATCTCTACCACCGCCGCATCATCATCGCGCATACGACGAAGCTCGAAGGCTACAGGCAGATGCCGGACGGGCTGGTGCGCGTCATCGGGCTGAAGCTGAAGTGACGTCGCGCGGATGCTGAACTTCCTCGCCCGCCGCCTTGCGCAGATCGTGCCGACGCTGTTCTTCGTGTCGGTGCTGATCTTTTCGCTCCAGCAATTGCTGCCGGGCGATCCGGCGCTGGTGATGGCGGGCGAAGAACGCGACCCGGCGGTGATCGAGCAGATCCGCCGTCAATACCGGCTCGATCAGCCGGTCCCCGTGCAGTACGTCTACTGGGTCAAGGGTGTTCTGACCGGCGATTTCGGGGAGTCGCTGCGCAACAAGATGGCGGTGCGCGACCTGATCGCACAAAAACTGCCGGTGACGCTGCAGCTTGCCTCCATGGCGATCCTGATCGCCTTCCTGATCGGCATTCCCGCCGGAATCGTCTCCGCCGTGAAGAAGGGCTCGGCCTGGGACTGGGGCGCGAACCTCTTTGCGCTATGGGGCATCTCGACGCCGAACTTCTGGCTCGGCATCATGCTGATCTTCCTGTTCTCGATCGAGCTCGGCTGGCTGCCGGCGTCCGGCTATGTGCCGCCCACCGAGAACTGGCGCGCGAGCATCGCTGCCACCATCATGCCCGCCTTCGTGCTCGGCAATGCGATTGCCGCGATCCTGATGCGGCATACCCGCAGCGCGATGCTGCAGGTGCTCGAGAGCGATTACGTCCGCACCGCCCGCGCAAAAGGCCTTTTGGAACGCACGGTCATCCTCAAGCACGCCATGCGCAACGCGCTGACGCCCGTCATCACGCTGGGCGCGCTGGAATTGGGAACGCTGCTGTCCGGCGCCGTCCTGACCGAGCAAATCTTTTCCATTCCCGGTTTTGGCAAGCTGATCGTGGACGCCGTCTTCAACCGCGACTATGCCGTGGTGCAGGGCGTGGTGCTGGTCACGGCCACCATCTACATCACGCTCAACCTGGTCGCCGACATCGCCTATATCCTCGTCAATCCACGGCTGCGGGGGTAGGTCATGACCGATACCGCGCTGTCAGCCACATCAGCCATCGACAACCAAGAGCTGGAGAGCCCGGCGCGCCGCGCGCGGCGCCGCCTGTTCAAGCGCAAGGCCGCGGTGCTGGGGCTCGTGGTGCTCACGGCCTTCATCCTGCTTGCGCTGCTGGCGCCGTTGATCGTGCCTTACGAGCCGATCGCGACGAGCTGGAGCCTGGTACGAAAAGCCCCGACGGCGGCGCACTGGTTCGGCACCGACGAACTCGGCCGCGACATTTTGAGCCGCGTCATCTATGGTGCGCGCGCCTCGCTGCTCGCCGGCGCCATTTCGGTCGCGATCGCGCTCGGCATCGGCGTGCCGCTCGGCCTGCTTGCCGGCTATCGCGGTGGTTTTATCGACGCGCTGATCAGCCGGATCACCGATGCGATGCTAGCCTGCCCGTTCCTGATCCTGGCGATTGCGCTGGCGGCATTCCTGGGGCCCAGCCTCGGCAACGCCATGATCGCGATCGGCATCTCGGCGACGCCGATCTTCATCCGCCTCACCCGCGGTCAGGTCTTGAGCGTCAAGGCCGAGGACTATGTCGAGGCGGCGCGCGCGCTCGGAAACCCGCCCTGGCGAATCGCGTTCTCCCACATCCTGCCGAACATTTTGCCGGCGCTGCTGGTTCAGGCAACGCTGTCGATCGCGGCCGCGATCATCGCCGAAGCCGCGCTGTCGTTCCTCGGCCTCGGCCAGCAACCGCCGGCGCCGTCTTGGGGCAGCATGCTCAACGCCGCACAGCGCTTCCTCACCCAGGCACCATGGATGGCGATCTGGCCGGGCCTTGCGATCTTCCTGGTGGTGTTGTCGCTCAACCTGCTCGGCGACGGCCTGCGCGACGCGCTCGACCCGCGCGAGCGCTAAGATGCGGTCGGGTTGGGTCCGGCCAGGGGCTTCCGGGCCGGACAACAAAAATGTCGAAAACAACCCCATGCAAAGTAGCCGGTCCTCCCGACGCGATCGATTGCTGATTTTACGAAATCCGCTTGACACGTCGGGCAAATCGGGGGCATAATGCCATCATTGCAGCGTGTGTGAGCCCCTTTCGATCACCTCGTCGGCACAGGCGATAGCGGCTACTCAGGCAACCCCGCTTTCCGAAGCCCCTCGATCAACAGCCTCGCGTTTGAGTACCCGCCCCGGGCGAGCAACGTAGATATTGTAAAGGCGGGATCGAGCTGAAGCAGGAGCGCCGCCGCCTCGCGCGCCTCGGCGTCGCGTCCGAGATGAGCGAAAGCGGACGCGAGACAACGGTAAGCTGTCGAATAGGAGGCGTTCTGACGTCGGCATCTATTCCCTGCGACGATGGCCTCGTCAAAGCGGCGAAGCTCAACAAGGGCCATCCCCATCGCGACAAACGTTACGGGTAGCCGCGGGTCTACCGGGCTCAGGCGGATGGCGCGTTCAAAGCTCCGGATCGCCTCCTCCGGAAGCCCCGCAATTCTACAGACCTGGCCCCTGCAGTGCCATGCGCGATATGAATTTGGGTTGAGCGCGACCGCCTGGTCAGCCATTTCGATCTCGCTTTCACAATCGCCGACCATGTACGCCGAGATCAGGGAAACCCATGCCAACGTTTCCGAATCGCCATCGTCGCTACTCAATGCCAAGCGAAGAAACCGAACCGCTTCCTTGCGGTCGAATTGAGGATCGATCGTATGACCCCAAATGACGTTCCGCATGTGACAATGACCTGCCAGAGCAGCGACAAGCCCGAACCGAGGGTCAAGCTCCAAAGCGCGATGCGCCAGCCTGATCGCCTCGGCCAACCCTTCGCGGGTCATCAGGTAATACTGCTGCATGGCGCGCAGATAGAAATCATAGGCTGTGAGGTTCTCAGGTCGCCGCCGCGCCGACAGGCCAATTTCTGCTTGAAGCAATTTTGGTTGAATGGCCGAGACAACGGCGACTGTCACCTCGTCCTGGAGAGCAAATACGTCCGTCAGGTCACGCTCGAACCTTTCTGCCCAAATGTGCGCCCCAGTAACCGCATCGATCAACTGCCCGGTGATGCGAACTTTCCCCGCCGCCTTGCGCACAGACCCCTCAAGGACATAGCGCACGCCGAGCCTGCGTCCGACTTCCTTTACATCGACGGCATGACCTTTGAACGTAAAGCTCGAATTGCGAGCAATCACGAACAACCACTTGAAACGCGAGAGCGCGGTGGTGATCTCTTCAACCATCCCGTCGGCAAAATACTCCTGCTCGGGATCACCGGACATGTTCTGAAACGGCAGGACCGCGATGGAGGGCTTGTCCGGGAGCGGCGGGGCCGCACTTAGCCTATCGATCAGCGCGCCATGCGCTCCCGCGCGTACAGCAAAGGCGCGGACCGGCTTGGAGATGTTCTTGAGCTGCTGTTCACCCCGGTCCTCGAAAGCAACATCCAGCTTACCCTCGACCTCGCTGTACACCTTCTCGGAAATCAGGATGCCGCCCGGATCGGCGGTCCCCTCCAACCGGACAGCAATGTTGATCCCGTCGCCATAGAGGTCTCCGTCCTGGCCAACGATAATGTCACCAAGGTTGAGCCCGACGCGCAGCCTCAATGGGCTGTCGCCAGAGGCGAGATAGTCCTGGATTTCGACCGCACATCTCATGGCGGCTAAGGGACTCGCGAACTCGGCGAGCGCGCCATCACCCGTTGTCTTGATAAGCCGGCCTTCGTAGCGGGACAGACTAGGTCCGATCAATTCTCGCTTGAGCCGCTCGAACTCGGCATAGGTAGCTTCCTCAGCGCGTTGCATCAACGCGGAGTAGCCGACCACGTCAGCGGCCAAGATCGCCGCAAGTCGCCTTTGAACCCGCTGCTCGGTCACAGCGCCCTCCGCACGGCAGACTAAACACGCCGCTGGGACAAGGGGGAGCCTAGCACTTTGTTGCGCAGTTGGGAGCGGCAATCGCAGGAGCCCGATTGCCGCAAGTGGCGTTTTCCCGAGCCCGTGGCGCTCTAGATCACCACTTCCCGCACCACGCGCCGGCAATCCATTTCATATTCGAGATCGACGACCGGCGGCCGCGCAAAGTGCCAGGTCAGGCCGGAGCGCAGCGCGCCGCGGCGGACCAGTTCGTCGGCGAGCGCATGATGGAAATCGCGGATCGAATAGGCCTGCACGCCGGTGGCGTCCTTCCAGCCGTAGCCGAACGCCGCCATGCGGTTTTCCATCTGCGACGTCGTGAAGCGTACCTTTTCCTTGATCGCGTCAGGGCTCAGGTCGCGGTAGCGCACGGTGCGCTCGACATAGCTGCCGGCGCCCTCGCGCGCCTCGGCGCCGCCTGCGATCACGAAGGTCGGGGTGGTCGATCGCGACGGCCGCGTGAAGGAGAATGCGTAGAACGACGGCTCGCTCGGCGGATCGATCTCGGGACAAACATTGCTGCGCGCCACTGAATTGGTGGTGCCGTCAAAGATGCCCCATTCCGACAGCGTCTTGACGTAGTGCAGGTTGAAATTGCGGAAACCTTCTTCGGTGAAGGCGGCAGGGGAGCGCAGCTCGCAGGCGCAAAACGCCGTCAGCGGCCGCCCTGCATCCCGGATGAACCTTGCGGCCTGCACAAAGCCCTCCGCGAGCGGCAGCCAGCGATCGAAGCGCACGCGCTCGATCTCGTAGCCGGGATCGGCGCAAGCGCCAGCCGAGTACTGGAACACCGAGGGGATGAAGCGATAGTTACCGGCCGAAAACTCGCGCGTCATCTCCAGTTCCCTATTCCAGTTGCATGCGGACGCCCTTGGCGCCGTTGAGCAAACGTTTCAGATGGAAGCCGGCCAGCGCGTCGTCGGCATGCATGCCGACCAGCGCGGCAAAGGCCGGCATCGCCGACACGTCACCGGATTCCAGCTTGGCAAAGGCCTCTGAATATTGCGCCATCGCCAGCGCGTCGAATTTTCCGACCTTGAGCGGTTCGAAGGCCCGCAAGGGCTCGCTGCGGCCGCGCAGGACCAGATCGCCGACGGGACGGCCCTGAAAATTCTCCGCCCCCTTGGCGACGCTGGCGCTAACGCAGATGCGCGTACCTAGGTGCTTGTTGGCAGCCTCCAGCCGTGCGGCCGTATTCACCGTGTCGCCATAGGCGGTGTAGTCGAAGAAACGGTTACCGCCGAAATTGCCGACCAGCGCGGGGCCGGCATGCGCCCCGATCCGGGTCGCGCCAAAGTTCACGCCCTTGGCCTTCCAGCGCTCGCGAAAGCCTTCGGCCCAGGCGTCGAGATCGTGAACGCAGGCAACCGCCCGCGTCGCAAAGTCCGGCTGATCGCCGGGCGCGTTGAACAGCACCTGGATCGCATCGCCGATGATCTTGGCGACGGTGCCCTCGTGCTCGAACACAATCTCGGTCATGCCGCCGACATATTCGTTGAGCAACTCACCCAGCGTTTCGGGCGCCACGCTTTCCACCAGCGTCGTGAAGCCGGTGATGTCGGTGAAGATGGTGGCCACGTCGCGCCACTGCACCTCCATGCCGTCGCCCTCGCCGTTCGAGGCGAGGCGCTTGGCGATCTCCGGCGAGAAGTAGCGCGACAGCGAGGCGTGGGCGCGCTCCGCCTCGGCCTGGCGCCGCCGCGCCTCGCGCAGCATCTCGACATGGCGGATGGTCTTCTGGATCGTGGTCTCAAGGTCGGCAAAGTCGATCGGCTTGGTGAGGAAATCGAACGCGCCGCGGTTCATGGCGGTGCGGATGTTGCTCATGTCGCCATAGGCGGAAACGATGATGGTCGATTTCTTGTCCTCGCCCTCCTGCAGCTTCGCGAGCAGGGACAGCCCGTCCATCCGAGGCATGTTGATGTCGGAGACCACCATGTCGACATCCGGATTCTGCGCGATCGATTCCAGCGCCTCGACGCCGTCATGTGCGAACATGAAGCTGACGGCGCCGTCGCGAATCTGCCTGCGGAATTTCTGGAGGACCAGCGTCTCCAGATCCGGCTCGTCATCGACGACAAGGATGGTCGCGGTCATGCGGCTTGCCCGAGCCTCGAGTCGATCTCCTGCCGCAGCAACGCAAAGTCGATCGGCTTGGTGAGGAGCCCGTCGGCGCCGCGCTCGATCGCCTTCTTGCGCGTCTCGGCGTCGCCATAGGCGGTGATCATGATGACGGGAACGTCCGGCCGCTCGGCGCGCACCTTTGGCAGCATCTCGAGCCCGCTCATGCCGGGCATGTTGATATCGGAGAGAATCAGGACCAGCGCCGGGTCGCGGACATCAGTCGCGCGCTCGATCGCCACTGGGGCGGAGGGCGCGAACTCCATCTGGAATCGACCCGAACGCAGGTCCCGCCGAAACTGCTGACGGAACAGCGCTTCAACGTCCGGCTCGTCGTCGACGACAAGGATGTAGACGTTCAATTCCTGCCTCCGGTATCAGCTTGTGCCGCCAGCGTGCGCGGCAGCGTAATGATGAATTCGGTGAACGCACCCGGCTCGGTCGTCACGTCGATCGTACCGCCGTGCTGTTTCACCACGATGTCGTGGCTCATGGAGAGGCCGAGGCCGGTCCCCTCGCCTGCCGGCTTGGTGGTGAAGAACGGATTGAACATCTTCTCCTTCACCTCGGGCGGGATGCCCGTGCCGTTATCGCGAATCCTGATCTCGACCTTGTCACCGAGGTTCTTCGTCGTCGCGCTCAGGGTCGGCTCAAAGCCGTCAGCCTCGCTCCCCTTGCGCTTGGTCGCGGCATAGAAACCGTTCGAGATCAGATTGAGGAAGACGCGGGTGATCTCCTGCGGATAGATGTCGAGCATGCCCGCCGCCGGGTCGAGATCGCGCTTGAGCGTGATGTTGAAGCCGGATTTTTCGGCGCGGGCGCCGTGATAGGCGAGATTGAGGCTTTCCTCGACGATCGCGTTGATATCAGCTTCGCGGTGTTCGCCCGAGCCTTCGCGCGAATGCAGCAGCATGTTCTTGACGATGGAGTCGGCGCGCTTGCCGTGCTGCACGACCTTCTCGAGGTTGCCCTTGAGCATGTGGGTTAGCTCGTCGATCTCTTCCTTGGTCTTGTCGTCGAGCTTTGCCGCTTCCAGCACCTCGTGGAGTTCGTCGATCAGCTCGGTCGAAACCGAGGAGAAATTGTTAACGAAGTTGAGCGGGTTCTTGATCTCGTGGGCGATGCCGGCGGTGAGCTGGCCGAGCGAGGCCAGCTTCTCGGTCTGGATCAGGCGGTCCTGCGCGGTGCGCAGATCGTCGATGGACTGCGAGAGTTCAGTCGTACGTTTGCGCAATTCGTTCAACAAGCGAGCGTTCTCAATGGCGATCACAGCCTGGCTGGCAAAGTTGGTAACCAGTTCCGTCTGCTTGTCTGTGAAAGGCTTCACCTCTTGCCGGAAAATTGTGATCACGCCGACCAAGTCGCCTTCTCGCAGCAGAGGTACGATAAGCACGGTGCGCGCACCACCGATCTCGGCGAGCTGAACGGCCGCCTGCTCTCCGGCGAGATAAGCGACGCCCTCACGCACGTCGAGTATCTGGACAACCTGGTGCGTCCTTGCGACCGCGGCAAGCCCGCTCTGCGGATGAGGAAGAATGCCCTGACCCTGTCTTGCGTCCTTGAATGCCGTCGGCAAGTTGTAGTCGGCAACGGTATTGTATCGCTCTCCATCCCACAAATTCATCACGCCGAAGCTCGCGCCGCAGACGCGGATCGCGTTCTCCAGTATTTTCTGAAAAACGGGTTCCAGCTCGCCTGGGGAAGAGCTGATGACCTGCAGCACCTCCGATGTCGCCGTCTGCTGTTGCAGCGACTCGCGCAATTCCCCCGTGCGCCGCTCGACCTTGTTCTCAAGGTCGGCATAGGATTCCTGCAGTCGCGCACCCATGTCGTTGAACTGGTTGGCGAGCCCTTCCAGCTCGTCGCCCGTCTTGATCGAGATGCGCTGGGAGAAGTCGCCGCCGCCGATGCGCTCGGCCCCGGTGCGCAGCGCCTGGATCGGGCCGACCATGCGCCGCGCCAGCAAAATTCCCGCCAACACTGCAAACAGCGACGCCGCAAGCAGCACAATGGCGAGGCGCTGGAGCGCCGCATAGAGCGGCTCAAAGGCTTCCTTTGCCGGCAATTCGACAAACATGATCCAGCCCAGTGGCATGATCGGCGCCGATGCGGTCAGCACCTCATGCCCCATGATATTCAGCGTACCTTGCAGGGCATCGGGACCGGAATTCGCCGTCCAGGCCGGCACCGGTGGAAGCACCCGGGGGGGAGGCGGTGCTGACCGACCGGCCTGCGCTTCGGCGACCCGAGCCGCCTCCTCGACTTGGGCGGCCTGCGCAGCCTGAATCTGGGCCATCACACCCAGCGCCGCCTGCACCTGCGGAAGCCTGGACATGTCGGTGTTACGCAGCACCAGGCTGATGTCGGGATGCGCGATCAGGCGCCCCTCCGGCCCCACCACATAGGCATGGCCGTGCTCGCCGACCTTGATCTGGGAGACGACGTCCCAGATCAGCTTGAGGTTCACTTCCGCAATGCTGACGCCGGCGTCCTTGCGCGTGCCGGCCAGCGACAGCGTCATGTAGGGCTCGGACTCCCGCCGGAAATAGACCGGGCCGTAATAGACCTTGTGGGCGACAGCCTCGGTGAATTTCGGATCCTTCGAGAAGTCCACGCCGCTGTCGATGGCGTCCATGGCGAGCCGCGAGACACGCAGCCGCTCCTTCCCGGTCGAATCGACCTGGGCGAGCTCCGTGACCGCCGGCACCTGGCGCAACAGCCTCAGCGCGTCGAAACGGCGTTGCTCGATCGAGCCTGGCGACCAGGGGAGCTGCGTGGTCCAGCCGAGCTGACTCTCGATCTCCTTGACGAACTGGCCGATCTTGGCGGCGGCGGCCTCGGCCTGCTCGTGCTGGATCCGGATCAGCGAGGCCTTGTGCTCGCGGTAGTAAAAGAAGACCTCGAAGATGCCGTTGGCGAGCAGCGCCACCGCCACCACGGCCACGAACAGGGCGACATATTTGGTGAACAGGCGGGTGCGGATCCGCGGCCCGGCCCCAACCCCGGGTGCAGCGCCGCCCGGCGCTGCCTCGGGCAGCGCCCCGGCCTGGGGCGTGTCGGGGTGAAGGGACATGCTCATCCCCCCGAATCTAGCAAGAAGGCCGGAGCTTGTCTCTTGCAGGGGGACGAAAAGAACGACTTGAAGGCTGTCGCAGCGCGGAATCGCGGTCTCGATGACCCCAACATGAAGAAGGGCGGCAACGGGAATTAACCGTTGCCGCCCCACATATTCGGCTGGCTGTCGCCGTCAGGTCGGCCGCAGCGCCTTGGCTCCGATGTCCACGGCGTCGATCTGCTTGTTTCGCTCGGAGTCCAGCTTGGCCCGGTGATCGGTCGCGAGCACGACGTAGACCGCCGGAAGCACGAACAGCGTGAACAGCGTGCCGATCGACATGCCGGCCACGACCACGAGCCCGATCGAGAAGCGGCTGGCCGCACCGGCGCCGGTCGCGGTCAACAGCGGGATCAGGCCAGTGACCATCGCGGCCGTCGTCATCAGGATCGGCCGGAGGCGAATGCGCGCCGACATTTCGATCGCCGAACGGCGATCCAGCCGCTCGTTGACCTGGAGCTCGTTGGCGAACTCCACCATCAGGATGCCGTGCTTGGTGATCAGGCCGACCAGGGTCAGGAGGCCGACCTGGGTGTAGATGTTCATGGTGGCAACACCGAAGAACAGCGGGATCAGCGCACCGACGATCGCCATCGGCACCGAGATCATGATCACCAGCGGGTCGCGCAGGCTCTCGAACTGCGCCGCCAGCACGAGGAAGATGATGATCAGCGCGAAACCGAAGGTGATCGCGAGCTGGTTGCCTTCCTGCACGTACTGCCGGGAGTCAGCGAGATAGTCGTGGCTGAAGCCCTGCGGCAGCTTCTTGGCCTCGCTTTCGAGGAAGTCGACCGCCGCACCGACGGTGACGCCGGGCATCGGCACCGCCGAGAAGGTTGCGGAGTTGAGCTGGTTGTAATGCGTCAGCGAATTCGGAGCGGTCGAAGTCGTAATCGACACCACCGTCGACAGCGGCAGTTGCTGGCCGGTGTTGGTCGCCACATAGTAGCTACCAAGCGCCTCCGGCGACAGCCGCTTAGCGCGCGGCACCTGAGGGATGACTTGATACGAACGTCCCTCCAGGTTGAAGCGGTTGATGTAATTGCCGCCGCCCAGGACCGCGAGCGCGGCACCGATGTTCTGCATGTTGATACCGAGATCCTGCGCCTTGGCGCGGTCGACGTTCACGGTCACCATCGGCTGGTTGAAGGCAAGATCGCTGTCGGAGACGATGAAGAGGCCGCTCTTGCGCGCGGCAGCCTTGATCTTCTCCATCTGCTCATAGACGGCCTGGAAGCCGGCGGTCGAGTTGATCACCATCTGCACCGGCAGGCCGCCGGGACCGCCGGGAAGCGGCGGCAAGTTGAAGGCAAACGCCTGCACGCCCTCGATCTTGCTGAGCTCGGCCTGCACAAGCGGCTTCAACTGGATCGAGGAGCGCTTGCGCTCCTCCCACGGCTTGAGCAGCATGCCGGCGATGCCGCCCTGCGGTCCGTTGATGCCGTTGAGGACGAAGCGAAGATCGGTCTCCGGGAAACTCGCGAACTTCTGGTCGAGCTTCTCGCCGTAGAAGTCGAGATAGTCGATGTTGGCGTATTTCGGCGCCTTGGTCACCGAGAACACGATGCCCTGGTCTTCTTCCGGCGCGAGCTCCTTCGACGTATTCATGTAGAGGAAGGCGACGAGCCCGAGGATCGTCACCGCGAACAGTCCGGTGATGGCCTTGTAGTCGAGCGAGCGGTCGAGCCTGCGGCCGTACCAGCGCGTCATCGCGCCGAACACCCGGTTCACGAGTTTTGCGAAGCGCCCCTCTTCCGTGTTCTTCAAGAGCACCGAGCACATCATCGGCGACAGCGTCAGCGCGATCACGCCCGACACGATCACGGAGCCCGCGAGCGTGAAGGCGAATTCGCGGAACAGCGAGCCGGTCAGGCCGCCGAGGAAGCCGATCGGCGCATACACGGCGGCGAGCGTGATGGTCATCGAGACGACGGGGCCGACGATTTCGCGCGCGCCTTCCAGCGCCGATTGGACCGGTGTCTTGCCCTCCTCGAGATGGCGGTGGATGTTCTCCACCACCACGATGGCGTCGTCGACGACCAGTCCGATCGCGAGCACCATCGCGAGCAGCGTCAACAGGTTGAAGCTGAAGCCGAGGGCCAGCATCAGCGTGCAAACGCCGATCATCGACAGCGGAATGGTGACGACCGGGATGATGACCGAGCGGAACGAGGCCAGGAACAGGAAGATCACCACGATGACGATGATCACGGCTTCGCCGAGCGTCTTCTCCACCTCGTCGATCGAGGACTGGATGAACTTGGTCGAATCGTAGGCGACCTTCATCTTCATCGACGGCGGCAGATTTCGTTCGAGCTCGGGGAACAGCGCGCGCACGCCCTTGACCAGCGTCAGCGGGTTGCCCTGCGGGGTCGCCTGCACGCCGATGAAGATCGCATGCTCGCCGTTGAAGGCGACGCTGGCGTCGGTGCTTTGCGCGGCCAGCTCGACGGTTGCGATGTCTTCCATCCGCACGAAGCCGCCATCCTTGGCCTTGACGATCATCTTCTTGAACTGATTGACGTCGGTCAGACCCGTGTTGGTCGAGATGTTGGAGACGATCAGGTAGCCCTTGGTCTGGCCCGCCGCCGACTGGAAGTTGTTGGCGGTGATGGCGGCCGCGACGTCGCCCGGCGACACGTTGCGGCCCGCCATCTTCACGGGATCGAGCCACAGCCGCATCGCAAAGGTCTGGCCGCCCAGAATGTCGGCCGAGGCGACGCCGTCGACGGTCGACAGCACAGGCTGCACCACACGCGTCAGATAGTCCGAGATCGCCGAGCCCGACAATTCCTCCGAGGAGAAGCCGAGATACATCACGGCCGTGGTCTGGCCCGTCGTCTTGGTGACGATCGGATCGTTCGATTCCTTCGGGATCAGATATTTGACTGAGTTGGTCTTGGCGAGCACCTCGGTGAGCGCCTGGTTCGGATCGAAGTTCAGCTTGATGTAGACCTGGATCGTCGACGTGCCCTGCACCGACGACGAGGTGATGTAGTCGACGCCTTCGGCAGAGGCGACCGCCTGCTCGATCGGCGTGGTGATGAAGCCCTGGATCAGGTCCGCGGACGCGCCGGGATAGACGGTCGTGATGTTGATGACCGTGTTCGACAGCTTTGGATATTGCCGGATCGGCAGCACCATCGCGGCGCGCAGGCCGATCAGCAGGATCAGCAGGCTGACGACGACCGAAAGGACCGGGCGTTTGATGAAGATATCGGTAAAGGCCATCGCGGCGATCTCGAATCCGTTGACTTGCACGGCATGACCCGGCCGTGCCGGATCATGCGCGCGAGAGATGTTGTCAGTAGCGCGGCGGCTGCGCCGGGATGGGCGGAGCCGGATCGGTCGAAATCGACACGGCCGAGCCCGATTGCAGCTTGAGCTGGCCGACGGCGACGACCTTGTCGCCCGGCTTCAGACCCTTAAGAATTTCGGCGCGTCCATCGACCCGGTTGCCGGTCTGCACGAAGGTGCGCACGGCACTCAAGGTGGTCTTGCCGTCCTCTTCCTTCTTCTCGGTGATCAGGAACACCGAGTCGCCGTACAGCGTGTAGTCGACGGACGTCTCCGGAACGGTGATGACCGGCGGCTTCTCCGGCAGCACGACCGTGGTGGTCACGAACATGCCGGGCTTCAGGATCTTCTCCGGATTGGCGATCGTGGCCTGGACACGGATGTTACGCGTGTCGCTCGCGATCTGCGGCTCGATCGTGGTGATCTTGCCCTCGAAGACGCGGCCCGGATAGGCGTCGACCTTCAGACGGACGGTCTGTCCGACCTTGAGATTGCCAGAGTCCTTTTCCGTCACGGTGAAGTTGGCCCACAGCTCCGAGAGATCGGTGAGAGACACGATCGCCGTGCCCGCGGTGAGATACTGGCCGACCTCGACCTTGCGGACGCCGAGATCACCCTCGAACGGAGCGCGCACCAGCTTCTGCGAGATCAGGGCCTCGGTCTTGGCGATGCCGGCCTGCGCCTGGTCATAAGCCGCCTGGGCCTGGTCGACGGTCGCCTGCGGGCCGAACTGGCGCGAGGCGAGTTGCTTGGCGCGCTCGAGCGAGAGCGCGGCGACGGTCGACTGCGCCTTGAAGTTGGCAAGGTCGCCCTGCTCCGGCGCATCGAACAACTGCACCAGCGGCATGCCCGCGCTGACATGCGCGCCCGGCTCGAACTTGATCTCGGTGACGCGGCCGTTGACGTCGGCGGTGACGTTGACCTGGTGGACGGCGGCGAGTTCGCCGACCGCGGTCAACAGGTTCGGCACAACCTCGGACTTCGCCTCGGCAGCGCTGACCGCCACCGGCGGCGGCTTGTTGTTGGCGAAGAACTGCTTGATCATCTGGCCGCGGAAGGAATTGAACCAGACCAGCCCTCCGACCAGCGCGGCAAGCAGCGCGCCGATGATGATGAACCAGCGCACCGGCTTGACCGGGCGCGGCGGCGCCTTGTCGATCGGTTCGCCCGATATTTTGTGTTCTGCCACGATGTTCATGTCATGCACTTTCTGCAATCGCCGTGTTGCCGGCACCTGGCGCCAATGCGCGGTCCAGATGCGAAGCAATTGCGGCGTCGTTAAGTCCGATACCTCTCAGGAGAAACTCACAGAGCTGACGTTCGAGATCGTTCGTCGTGCCGTAGGAGAGACACGGCGTGGCCGGCAATCTGGTCAGCGCGGCCGTCATCACGGCGTGATGCGCGAACCAGAACAGATTGAGCGGATCGCTTGCGTGAGGCGCCGCGTCACCGGCTGCGACCGCGCGCTCCAGCGAGGCGACGAAGACCGCCCCGATCAACTTCTCGATCTTGGCGTACAGCAGCCGCGCGAATTCGCCATCGTCCAGATGGCTGGTGACCATCAGACGCAGGCGCTGCGCCTCCTCCTGGTCCGGCCCGTCGGCGATCTGCACGAAGTGCTCGACCATGCCGCGGATCAGTTCGACCAGCGTGGCCGTCGAGGGCTCGCGCTCGAGCAGGTCGGTGAGCGCCGGATCGGCCTCGCACTCCTCGGAGAGGATATCGGCATAGAGCGCGGCCTTGGAGGGGAAATGCTTGAACAGCAGCGCCTCGGAAATGGCAGCCGCGGCCGCCACGCTCTTGGTCGTGGTGCCGGTATAACCATGCCGTGCAAAGCAACGTTTCGCGGCACCGAGGATGAGTTGCCTCCTCAGGTCGCTCGTCATACGCAATGAGCTCATGTTAGTGAGTAAGCACTCACCCACGCCAAAGTCAAGCATTATGTTGCAATGCAACCTAAATGCGCTGCAGATTCAATGAGGTATCAATGCACCAGAACCAGCCTCACGGGCGGTATCTGGAGCCGGCCGGGACCCAAAACTAGATCGGCTGGAAACCGAGATCCCCGCGAATGCGGTTGACGATGTAGGTGCCGTCCCGCGTGGGCAGGATGCGCTCCACCTCGGCGCTGTCGACCTTCACATTGGCAAAGCGCGGCCCGGCCGTGACGTCGTGGACGGATTTTGCAAACGCCTCGACCTCGGCCATGGTCGAAATGCTGCGGCTGTCCGCGATGCCGCAGGATTTTGCCACGCCGACGAGGTCGGCAGCCGCGGAGGTGTGGCTGGTCTGGCCGCCGGTCTCGCCATAGCGCTCATTGTCGAGCACGAGGATGGAGAGGTTGGCCGGCTTTTGCAGGCCGATGGTGGCAAAGCTTCCAAGGCCCATCAGCATCTCGCCGTCGCCGGTGATCACCAGCACCGGCAGTTTCGGTTGCGCCAATGCCAGGCCCAGGCCGATCATGGCAGCGCCACCCATGCCGCCCCAGAGATAGAAATTGCGGGCGTGGTCGCCGGCGGCGCAGATATCGTTGGTCGATGCACCGAGGCCGCCGATGGCAACCACGTCCTTGCGGTTCGCAAGCAGCGCAGAGACGACGTCGCGGCGGTTTAGGAGATTGGCCTTGCTCATTTGGTGAAAACCTTGGCGCCGATCAGGCGCTGGGACAACAGGACGGCGGTCGGGGTCAGCGCATTGTAGGCCTGCGCGGCGGCGGCCTGCAGCACGTCGGGCACCTCCTGCGCGTTCGATGCGCGCAGCACCTGCACGCCGGACAGTTCGAAGACGCCCTGCGTGGTCGATCCCATCGGCACCTGCCAGGGATTGAACTCACCCCACTCGCCGCGCATGGTGACGAGCGTCAGGAAGGGAAAGCGCAGGATCGGGATCAGCGACAGCATGTTGATGCAATTGCCGACGCCGCTCGACTGCATCAGCAGCACGCCGCGCTGTCCGCCTGCCCAGGCGCCGGCCATGAGCGCGACGCCCTCCTCCTCCGTCGTCAGCGGAATGCCGCGCATGGTGGACGAACCCAGCACACGCTGGATCAGCCTGGAGTGCCCGGCGTCGGGCACGTAAGGCACCTGACGGACGTCGAAGCGCTCGAGCGTGGCGTAGATCGCCTCCGGCCAGTCGGAAGAAGATGTTTTGTTGTCAGCGAGCATGGGCTTTCCGGGGAGGATCGCGAAGGGCAGCGGACTGTAACGCGCAACGCACTTTCCGGAAGACGAAAAACGGCATATCAGTTTTCGAAAAGAGAATGGCAGCATGACAGGAAACGCACGCGACCTCGCCGCCCGCTTCGATCTCGAGAAGCTGACGCCGGAATTCTACGACGATCCCTATCCGACTTATCGTGCACTGCGGGAGAACGAGCCGGTCAAGCGCCTGCCGAACGGCACGGTGTTCCTTACCCGTTACGACGATCTCGTCACGACCTACAAGAACACGAAGTCGTTCAGCTCCGACAAGAAGAAGGAGTTTGCGCCGAAATACGGCGACACCCTGCTCTACGAGCACCACACCACGAGTCTGGTCTTCAACGATCCGCCGGCGCACACCCGCGTGCGACGCCTGATCATGGGCGCATTGTCGCCGCGCGCCATCGCAGGGATGGAGCCCGACCTCATCAAGCTGATCGACAGCCTGCTCGACGGGATCGCCGCAAAGGGCGCTTGCGAGCTCATCGACGATTTTGCCGCCTCGATTCCCATCGAGGTGATCGGCAATCTGCTCGACGTCCCCCATGACGAGCGCACGCCGCTGCGTGAATGGTCGCTGGCGATTCTTGGTGCGCTCGAGCCGGTCGTGTCGACGGAGGCCGCCACGCGCGGCAACAAGGCTGTGAAAGACTTTCTCGCCTATCTCCAGACGCTGGTCGAACGCCGGCGCGAGAGGCCCGGCAATCCGGAACGTGACGTGCTCACGCGCCTGATCCAGGGCGAGGAGAATGGCGAGCGGCTGACCGAGAAGGAGCTGCTGCACAATTGCATCTTCCTGCTCAACGCCGGCCACGAGACCACCACCAATCTGATCGGCAATGGCCTCGTCGCGCTCCAGAAGAATCCCGAGCAGAAGCAGCGGCTGATCGATAATCCCGATCTGATCAAGACGGCGGTCGAGGAGATGCTGCGATACGAGAGCTCGAACCAGCTCGGCAACCGCATGACCACCGAACCGGTCGAGCTCGGCGGCGTGAAGCTCGACGCCGGCACCTCGATCACGCTCTGCATTGGAGCTGCCAACCGCGATCCGGCGCAATTTCCGGATCCCGAAGCCTTCGATATCGCACGCACGCCGAACCGGCATCTGGCCTTTGCCACCGGCGCGCACCAATGCGCCGGCATGGCGCTGGCGCGTCTTGAAGGCGCCATCGCGATCTCCCGCTTCCTGGCGCGGTTCCCGAACTATGCGCTGAGCGGTCAGCCCGTGCGCGGCGGCCGCGTCCGCTTCCGCGGATTTTTGAGCGTGCCGTGCATTATCGGCTAATATGCCGGAGGCAGATTAGCTGGAGTGACGAAAGATGAGTAGTCCGCCAGTCGCTGATTTCATCGCGAGGGAAGCGCGCTTCGGCGCCCGCAATTACGAACCGCTCGGCGTTGTCCTGTCGCGCGGCGAAGGCGTCTTCGTGTGGGATACCCAGGGCAATCGCTATCTGGATTGCCTCTCCGCTTATTCGGCCATCAACCAGGGCCACTGCCACCCCAAGATTCTGGCCGCGATGGTCGAACAGGCGGGCCGACTGACGTTGACTTCGCGCGCGTTCCATAACGACCAGCTCGCCCCATTTTACGAAGAGATCGCGGAACTGACCGGCTCCCACAAGGTGCTGCCGATGAACAGCGGAGCCGAGGCGGTGGAGAGTGCGATCAAGTCCGTGCGCAAATGGGGTTATGAGGTGAAGGGCGTGCCCGACGGGCAAGCCGAGATCATCGTCTGCGCCAACAATTTCCATGGACGCACCCTTGGTGTCGTCGGCTTCTCGACCGATCCGGAGACGCGCGGACATTTCGGACCCTTCGCGCCGGGCTTCAGGATCATTCCGTTCGGTGATGCCGTAGCGCTCGAGGAGGCGATCACGCCGAACACCGTCGCCTTCCTGGTCGAGCCGATCCAGGGCGAAGCCGGCGTCATCATTCCACCAGCGGGCTATTTCATTGGGGTACGCGAGCTCTGCACCGCGCACGACGTGATGCTGATCCTCGACGAGATCCAGACCGGGCTCGGCCGCACCGGCAAGCTGCTTGCGGAACAGCACGAAGGCATCGAGGCGGATGTGACGCTGCTCGGCAAAGCCTTGTCCGGCGGCTTCTATCCGGTCTCGGCCGTGCTCTCCAACAACGAAGTTCTCGGCACACTGAAGCCCGGCCAGCACGGCTCGACATTTGGCGGCAACCCGCTCGCCTGTGCGGTGGCGCGGGCGGCGCTCCGCGTGCTCGTCGAAGAAGGGATGATCGAGAACGCTGCGGTGCAGGGTGAGCGTTTTCTGGAAGGCTTGAGGAGCATCCGTGCCAACACGGTCCGCGAGGTGCGCGGACGCGGGCTGATGCTGGCGGTCGAGCTTCATCCCGAGGCCGGCCGCGCACGCCGCTACTGCGAGGCGCTGCAAGCCAAGGGCATCCTCGCCAAGGATACCCATGAGCACACGATCCGCATCGCCCCACCGCTGGTTATCACGAGCGACCAGGTCGACTGGGCGCTGGAACGGCTCGCCAACACGCTGACGCAGGACCTCTCCTGAGGCTACCTGCGTCGGAAGATCGCAATTGCGGCTGCGGTCAACAACGAACGATTCCGGTACTCGCGCGTTGACAATTGCGGGCGACTGGGACGAGCGGAGCCGCAATCATGCTTCCGCGTGACGTTTGCCTTTCGGCCTTTTTGGTCGGTGTTGCGCTGGCAGTGAGCGCTGGCGCGTCCGCCCAAGGACCTGGAAGAGGTGGACCGCCGGGGCCGGCCGCGCCCGCGGCTCGGCCGGCAGCACCACCTGCAATGGCCCGTCCGGCGGCACCGCCAGCGATGGCGCGCCCCGCCGCACCGCCAGCGATGGCCCCGCGCCCAATGCCGCACGCCGCCGCACCGCCGCCACGTCCTGCTCCACACATCGCCGCACCGCCGCCACGCGCGGCTCCGCACATTGCTGCACCGCCACCGCGAGCAGCCCCTCACATCGCTGCACCTCCGCCGCGAGCAGCCCCGCACGTGGCGGCGCCACGGCCTGAAATCCATCGGGCGCCGGCAGCACCGGAACGTCCAGCCATGGCGCCACGGCCGACGCCGCAGATCGCGGCGCCCTCGCGGCCAAGCGCGCCGCCAGCCGTAGGCGAGCGAGCGGGGCCGCGCGAAATGCTTTCGCGCCAATCGGCGGAACGCCAGGGCCGCATCGATCGCTTGCAGCAGCGCGTGCAGCAACTGCAGTCGCAAAAGCCGGAAGGCCCACGTGCGCAACGCGAGCAACAACGGTTGCTGCAGTCGCAGAGTCGTCTGCTTGAGCGTGAGCAGCATGTGCAACAGCGCCAGCAGCAGGTCGAGCAGCGCCAGCGCGAGACGCTGTCGCGCCAGACCGCGGAACGCCAGACCCGCATCGACCGCTTGCAGCAGCGCGTGCAGCAACTTCAGTCGCAGAAGCCGGAAGGCGCGCGGGCGCAACACGAACAGCAACGGATGCTCCAGACGCAGAACCGCTTGCTCGCGCGTGAGCAGCGCGCGCAGCAAGGCGACCTGGCGCGCCAGCAGCGGTTGGGCGTGCAGGGTCCGGCTGCGCGAGCCACCGCCGCGGCCGCCGCCATGCAGGCCGCCGAGCGCGGGCGATTTGCGGCGCGCTTCCGCGAGCAGGCTGCGGTGCAAAGCCAGGCGGCGCTCGTCACCCGCCAGAGCGGCTGGGCTCCGCGGCAGGCCTGGCGGCACCGCCATCCCGCGGTCTTCGTGGCCTGGCTTGGGCCCGTGTTCTGGCCCTATGCCTATTCCGACATCTTTGACTACACGTTCTGGTCCTATGCCTACGAGCCCGGCTATTGGGCGTATGCGTACGACGACTTCGTCGACACCGTGTTCTGGGGTTATGACAGCCCCTACTCCGCCTATGCCAGCATCAACCCGTACGACTATCCGCAAGCCGGCGGCGGCTATCGGGCCCGCCAACGCGCCGGCGTGAGCTCGCAGATGCCGGGGCAATTGTGCGGCGATCCGGACAAGGGCGTCACCGCGTGGCCGCTTGCCGATATTGAACGGGCGGTGCGGCCGACGCCGGAGCAGCGCGCGTTGCTCGACGAGTTGAAGGCCGCCGCGGCAAGGGCTGCCGATGTGTTCAAGGACTCCTGCCCGGAGACTTATGCGCTGACACCACCTGGCCGCTTGCGGGCGATGATGAACCGCGTCAACGCGACGCTGGAAGCGGTCAGGATCGTGCGGCCGGCCTTGGAGAATTTTTACAACTCGCTCAGTGACGAGCAGCAGGCCCGCTTCAACGCACTCGGCCCAAATGTCGGCGAGCGCTCGCCGCAGCAGCAGGAGGCCAGCGCCGAGGGCTGCGGCGATCCGAAATCCAGCCTGACCCAGCTCCCGATCGAGAGGATCGACACCGTGCTCCATCCCGCGGGCAAGCAGAAGGAAGCGCTCGACCGCCTGGGCGAGGCGACGGCGAAGGGCGTTGAGGGGCTGCAGGCGGCCTGTCCGAACGACCTCCCACTGACGCCGGTCGGCCGGCTGGAGGCGATGCAGCGCCGGCTCGAGGCCATGCTGAGCGCCGCCAAACTGGTCGAGCCCGCCCTGGACGAGTTCTATGCAACGCTGAGCAGCGAGCAGAAGGCGCGCTTCAACACGCTGCAACGGGTCGCGAGCCCGCAATAATCTCGACCTCCGAATAGCCGGAATAGCCCTCGACTACGCACGCACCGATTTGATGTCGATGATGCCGTCGCCCGTCTTGCCTCGATCGGCGGCGCTCGCGCAAAAGTTGTAAAACTGCAACAAAGTTGACGATCATATACAACACAACCTGTTGTTGACGGACGTCGGCTGCAGGCCTATAAATGCCGCTCGCGATATTTGCGACACTGCGACTTCGATAGGTCATTGCGCTTTCGCTCATTCCGGCACCCTGAGATTGCGATCCCGCCGGACAACTGACGAAAGATTTCTCCCAACCGGCGAGGAGGCATCCTATGGCAGCAGCCAAGAATACCCAGCACAAGGTCGTTTTGACGATTCCCGATATCGGGCTGAGCAAGACTCAGATCAATTCGCTCAAAAGGAATTTCAAGAACGAGGTCGTCACTCACCTCGGTGGCCCCGAGGTCCTGGCGCGACGTCGCATCGTCGTGGTCGTCGTCGTCGTGATCGTCTTCGCGCAGCAGAAAGTCTGACGGATTGCGATCGGCCGGCGCGCTGGCGTCCAGCACCGCCCGCAAATTCGAAGGCGGCGAGCCATGATGCATGATCGATCGGTGACGCCTGGTCAGGCGGAGCATCCGGCGCCGTGCGCCCATCACGGCGGCGCGCTCAGGATGTGCCTGGTCGGCCCACCGACCGTGACCGATTTCGAGGATCCCGAGGTCGCGGAAAGCGAGGCCATCCGCCTCATCGCCGAGCACGCCCCGATCGGCGTGCTCAGCCTCGCCGCCGTTCTCGAACAGCACGGCGTGGCGCCGCAGATCGTCGATCTCAACCGGCTCTACTACGCCTATTTGCGCGCCCCCGGCGAGGCGGAAGCAAAGCAGGACTTCTGCTCCTACGTTGCCGAGGAGCTGGACAAGCTCACCTTCGACGTCCTCGGGTTCAGCTCGATCTGCAGCAGCTATCCGCTGACGATCCGCATCGCGCGGGACATGAAGCAGCGGCGCCCGGACGTTCCCATCATCTTCGGCGGCCCGCAGGCGTCCGTGGTCGACGTGCCGACCATGGAAGCCTATCCATTCGTCGATTTCGTGGTCCGCGGCGAAGCGGAAGAGACGCTGCCGGCCTTGATCAAGGCCATCGCGGCGGGTGCGTCGCCGGCCGGCATCCAAGGCGTCACCTATCGCGAGGGCGACAGGCTGGTACGGGCCCCCAATGCGCAGATCATCGCCGACCTCGACGCGATCCCGCTTCCCGCCTTCCACCTCTATCCCGAGCTGAAGGACTGCCACTACGTCCCCCTCGAGCTCGGGCGCGGCTGTCCCTTCGCCTGCACCTTCTGTTCGACCAATGACTTCTTCCGGCGCAAGTTCCGGCTCAAGTCGCCGGAGAAAGTCATCGAGCAGATGCGGCAGGTCCGCGACGTCTACGGCATCACCACCTTCGACCTGATCCACGACATGTTCACCGTCGACCGCAAGCGCGTCATCGCGTTCTGCGAGGCCGTGATCGCGACCGGCGAGACATTCTACTGGAACTGCAGCGCCCGCACCGACTGCATCGACGACGACATGATCGCGACCATGGCGCGCGCGGGCTGCAAGGCGATCTTCTTCGGGATCGAAACCGGGTCGGCGCGCCTGCAAAAGATCGTCAAGAAGAACATCGACCTCAATGAAGCCACGGCGCGTATCGTGGCCACGGATCGCAACCAGATCACCACGGCCGTCTCGCTGATCACCGGTTTCCCCGACGAGACCATGGAGGACTTACGCGACACCGTGCACTTCTTCGCGGACTCGCTGCGGTTCGATTTCGCCGAGCCCCAGCTTCACATCCTTGCGCCGCTGGCCGAGACGCCGCTGGAATCCCATTTCCGCAGCCAGCTGGTGTTCGACGATATCCTGTCCGACATGTCGCACCAGGGCTGGCGCCAGGATCCGGTCGACCGCGAGATGATCCAGCAGCATCTCGACATCTTCCCCAACTTCTACTCGATCCCGACGCCAGCGCTCGATCGCGCCTATCTTCGCGAGTTGCGCGACTTCCTGCTGAATGGCTCGGCGCGTTTCCGCTGGCTACTGGTCGCCCTGCACCAGGACTCACGCGACGTGACGAAATCGTTCGAGGCGTTTCGCGACTGGTACGCGACCCACCCCGACAAGGGGCCGCGGCCCGGCCTGCAGGAGAGCCGCTACTACGCCTCGATCACGTTCCGGGACGACTTCTTCGAATTCGTGCGCGATGTCTACGCGCCGCGCTTCGCCCGCACGCCGCGGGTGCTGCATTCGATCATGGACTATGAGCGCGCGCTGATTGCCGAGACGCCGCTGCCCGCGGACACGGCCATCGACGGCCATGACGTATCCGACATCACACTGGTGCCGAAACTCGTCGACGGCGTGGTGCTGACCGAATGCGCCGCCGACTATCAGCGCATCATCCGCTGCCTGCGGCGCAAGGGCGATTTGCGCCGCATTCCCAGGAAGCCCGCGACCATCGCCACGCGCCAGCACGCCGACAAGCGGCTCGACGTGGTGCTGCTCAGCCCGCTATCGGCGCAATTGCTCAAGCTGTGCGACGGCGAGCGCGACATTTCCGAGATTGCGACCCGGCTTGTCCCGGCGCGCCGGTCGATGGCAGATATCCCGACAGACAAGGTCTGCATGTTCGGGCTCGAGGTGTTGCGGCAGCAAGGGCTGATCGCCCTGCACCGCGAGTCCGCGATCAGCGCTTCACAGGCTTGCGCATCCTGACCGCACGGCGCTTGAGCCGCAGCAGCCCGTTTGGATAATCCAGCGTCACGACGAAGGCTTTCAGGAAATTATAACCGACGAGGCCGGCGACCTCGACGCCGAGCCGCTGCTCGATATGGTCGAGCGCCATGATCGCGACGCCGAGATTCCGAACGGCATGGGAACCGAGCCGGAAGTTCTTGAGCTTGGCGAGGCTCGCTTGAATGCGGCCGCCGGCGCCGATCGCCGTCGGCTTCTTGCCGGCTGGCTTGAGGCCGATGGCGGCAGCGGTTTTGGGCGTGATCACGCAGAACGATGCGCCGGTATCCAGCACGAAATTGAACGGCCCCTGCCCGTTCACCTCGGCTTCGACCATCAGGAGCGGCCGGGTCGGACTGATGCGGAAGCGGATTGCCCCGCGCGGCGCGGATGTCCTGGGCATCTGACGTCCTCAAGATCGCATTCAGACCACGGTACGATGCCTGGCGATGCAGGTTTGCAGCACCTCATCCATCGGCCGGCCCCACCAGTCGTTGGAGAATATCTCGATCTCCGAATAGCCGGAATAGCCTTGCGCCTCGACCGCGGATCGCACCGACTTGATGTCGATGACGCCGTCGCCCATCATGCCGCGGTCGTTGAGGATGTCCTGGGTCGGCACCAGCCAGTCGCAGACGTGGAACGCCAGGAGACGATCTTTGCCGGCGCGCGCGATCTGGGCCGTCAACTCCGGGTCCCACCAGATGTGATAGACGTCGAGCGCGACTCCGAGCGCGCCGGTGCTATCAGGATCGAGCCGATCGCAGATATCGAGCGCCTGTTTGGTCGTGTTCACGCAGGCGCGGTCGGCGGCGTAGGCCGGATGCAGGGGCTCGATCGCAAGCGGCATCTTGGCCTGCCTGGCATAGTCGAGCATCTCGGCGAGGGCATCCTCGACCTGCCCGCGCGCCGCGACGATGTCCTTCGACGCCGCACTTCCCGGCCGCGAATATTGCGGCAGGCCGCCGACAACCAGCACGATGCAGGATGCGCCCAGTGCCTTGGCTTCGTCCACGCAGCGGCGATTGTCGTCGCGCACCTCGGTGCGGCGCGCCGCATCCGATGTGAACATGCCGCCGCGGCAATAGCCGGAGAGATCGAGCCCCGCATCGCGCACCGCACGCGCGGCGCGATCGAGCCCGACCGCGGCGACCTGATCGCGCCAGGGATCGATGGCGCGGATCCCGTGACGCGCGCAGGCGTCGATGATCTCGGTCAGACTGCCCTGCTTGCGGACCGTCGCCGTGTTGAGCGACAGCCAGCGGTGGTCGGACGAAAAATCACGCATCAGGATTCGATTCCGCGCGCCGCCAGCACGGTCTTCATCCGCCGCGTCGCAAGCTCCGGATTGGCCAGCAGCCCGGCCTGATCGGCGAGGCGAAACAGCTCGGCAAGATGCAGCGTCGAGCGCGTGCTCTCCTGTCCGCCGACCATGGTGAAATGATCCTGATGGCCGTTGAGATAGGCCATGAACACGACGCCGGTCTTGTAGAACCGCGTCGGCGCCTTGAAGATGTGGCGCGACAGCGGCACCGTCGGCCCCAGCACGTCGTGGAAGCCGGCCTGATCACCCGCAGCGAGGCGCGTCAACGCGTAGGACGCCGCCGGCGCGATGGCGTCAAAGATGCCGAGCAGCGCGTGCGAAAAGCCCTGCTCGTCGCCGGCGATCAGCTCCGCATAGTTGAAATCGTCGCCGGTATACATCTTGATGCGCTTGTCCAGCCGACGACGCATGTCGATCTCGCGCTGCTTGTCGAGCAGCGAGACTTTTACGCCATCGACCTTGGCGGCGTTGCCATTGATGATGGCCACGGCCGTGTCCATCGCCGCGTCGAGATCTTTGGTGCCCCAATAGCCCGCTAGCGCCGGATCGAACATGTCGCCGAGCCAGTGGATGATGACGGGTTGAGCGACCTGCGACAGCACGCGATCATAGACTTTTGCGTAGTCCTCGGCATTGCGCCCCAGTTTTGCCAGCGCGCGCGAGGCCATCAGGATGATGCGGCCGCCGACCTTCTCGACCGCCGAGACCTGCTCCTCATAGGCGCGGATCACGTCGTCGAGGCTTTTGGCGTCCTCGACCGCGAGATGATCGGTGCCCGCCCCCGAAAACACCAGCGCATTGCGGCGCCTGGCGGCGGCGACCGAGCGGGTGATCAGCTCCAGCGAGGTCGGCCAGTCCAGTCCCATGCCGCGCTGCGCCGTATCCATGGCTTCGGCAACGCCGAGGCCGAGATCCCAGACGTGTTCGCGGAACGCGATCGTCTTGTCCCAATCCACCGCGGCCGAGAGCCAGGGATCGTTGTCGGCGAGCGGATCGATCACGGTGTGCGCGGCCGAGAACGCGACGCGGTTGAGCGTGCCTTCCAGCCTGGCCGGAAAGCTCCGCGAGGCCGCGAGGCGATAGGTCTCGATGGAGCGGTCCGCCTTCGGCAGCTTCAGCGAGAGTGACGACATCGGCAGGACGGGCTTGTTCATGACTCCCTCCTTCAGACGCTGATCGGGGCGACGTCGATCCAGCGCCGCTCCTTCCAGCTCTTCAGCGCGCATTCGGCGAGCTGCACGCCCTTGGCGCCCTCGAGCAGCGTGAACTTGTAGGGCGCGTCCTCGCAGACGTGGCGGATATACATCTCCCACTGCTCCTTGAAGCCGTTGTCATAGGCGACGTTGTCGGGGACCTTCTGCCAGTCGCCGTAGAAATCGTGCGTGCGCTTCTCGTCGGGATTCCACACCGGCCGCGGCGTCGCCTGGCGCGCCTGGATCATGCAGTCGGAAAGACCGGCGACCGCCGAGCCCAGCGTGCCGTCGACCTGGAAGGTGACGAGATCGTCGCGATAGACGCGCGTCACCCAGGACATGTTGATGTGGGCGATGATGCCGCCCTTGAGCTGGAAGGTCGCGTAAGCGGAGTCGTCGGCGGTCGCCTTGTACTTCTTGCCCTCTTCATCATAGCGCTCGGGAATGTCGGTGTTGCCGATGCAAACCACGCTCTCGACGTCACCGAAGAGATTGTCGAGCACGTAGCGCCAGTGGCAGACCATGTCCAGGATGATGCCGCCGCCGTCCTCGCCGCGATAGTTCCACGACGGCCGCTGCGCCTCCTGCCAGCCGCCCTCGAACACCCAATAGCCGAACTCGCCGCGCACCGAGATGATGCGGCCGAAGAAGCCGGAATCGCGCAGGAAGGCGAGCTTCTTCAGGCCGGGCAGGAACAGCTTGTCCTGCACCGTGCCGTGCTTGACGCCCTTGGCGTTGGCGAGCTTGACGACCTCGAGCGCCTCCTCGAACGTCGTGGCAATCGGCTTCTCACAATAGACGTGCTTGCCCGCGTTGATGGCACGGGTCAGCAGGCCCGGCCGCGCCTGGGTCGTCGCGGCGTCGAAGAACACATGATCGTTCTTGTCCGCGAGCGCCGCGTCGAGATCGGTGGTCCAGCGCTGAACGTTGTATTGCTTCGCCAGACGCTCGACCTTGTCGGCGTTGCGGCCGACCAAAATCGGATCCGGCATCACGCAATCGCCGTTCTTCAACTTGACGCCGCCCTGGTCGCGGATTGCGACGATGGAGCGGATCAGATGCTGATTGAGCCCCATCCGGCCGGTGACGCCGTTCATGATGAGGCCGAGGCGCTGGGTGGTCATGCCAATTGCTCCCTGGGTGATTTTGGCTGTGCAAGCGGGGCGAGCGCCGACCAGTCCGGATGGACCGACGTCGCAAAGCCCGTCGTGGCGAGCGATCCCGTCAGGAGATCGCCGTCGTGAATGGAAAGCCGCATGCCGTGGCCGGCGTCGGCATAGAGATCGGGATGCGCGGCGGCGAACGCGCGTGCCTCTGCGGCCGGCGCCTCGCCAAAACCATCGACATAGTGATGGCCGTTGCGTTCGGCGTGCGTGATGCCGAGGAAGGCACCGAGCGCGAGGTCCTGCTGCACGGCGAGGCCGGCCTGGCAGGTGAGGTCCTCACCGGTCACGAAGAATTTCTGGCTGCCTGCGCTCCATTTGGCGGCGCGCGTGGCATTCACGATCGACTTGTAGAGGCCCTTGCAGGATTTCGAGGAAATGCCGCGATAGCCGAGCGCCCGCGCCGCGGGAAACGCGTCGTAGGAATCGTCCGCCTCGTCGACGATGAAGCTGCGCGCCGCCAGCGAGCCGAGCGGAGCCTGCCTTGTGATGTCGCGCGGCATCGGCTGCTCGATGTAGAGCAGTTTAGCCGCGATCGACCGCAGCGCTGCATCCCTGTCGAGATGATCGACCAGTGCGCGCAGCGCCGAAAGATCGGCATACTGCTCGTTAGCATCGAGCGTGACCTTGAAGTCATAGGGAAGCTTTCCGAGCTCGGCACCGATGCGCGCGAGCCGCGCGGCATCGGCTTGCGGATCGCCCGAGAGCTTTAGCTTGAAATAGCGCGCCCCGGCATTCTCATGTGCATCGGCAACGCCGCCCTCGCCTTCGACCTTGTCGTCCAGACCGACTGTGTGCCGTACCGCTACTCGCGGCAGTCGCTTGCGCCCCGCCAGGAACTGTGTGACGTTGGCGTTCGCCAGGTCGGGCGACAGCCGCGAATCGATGCCGACGATGTTGTCCGCCATCCCGGCGAAGAAGTTCGCCTCGGCAGCGCGCAGCAGCGCATCAAGGATCGCCTTGTCGATCTCGGCAGGACCATAGGCCGCCGCGAGCGGCGGAATGCCTTCCTTTGCGCAGGCCGCGACCTGCGCGCCGATGCAGGCGGCATGCAGCCCAAACGCCGTGTCAAAGCCGGTCTGCGCCAGATAGAGCCCGCGCGCGATCTCGAGCGCGCGGCGCAGTTCATCGACCGTCTGCTCCGGCGTCAGTTCGGGCCGCTTGTCGAACCACTTTGGCACCAGAAGTTCGGCGCTGGCGCCAACGGCGGTGCCCCTGCCCTCGACCTCGATCTCGGCGCGGACATAAAGCTGCGGCGTCGCGCTGATCGTGACCGCGCCGAAGCGGAACGGCCGCGCGAAATGCACGGGACGTTCGAAGAATGCGATGTCTCGCAGCTTCAGGCGCGGCGACATGGGTCTCTAGTCCAGTGAGCCCTGAGAGAAGAAGTGCTTGCGGATGCGCTGCACGAGCTCGGTGAAGACGGGATCGGCCATCACGTCGAGCGAGCGCGGGCGCGGCAGCGGCACGTCGTAGATCGCTGCGATCGCGCCGGGACGCTCGGTCATGACCAGCACACGGTCGGCGAGGAACACGGCTTCAGGGATCGAGTGCGTGATCAGCAGCACCGTCTTGCCGGTTTCGCGCTGGATCCGCATCAACTCGACATTCATGCGCTCGCGCGTCAGCGCATCGAGTGCGCCGAACGGCTCGTCCATCAGCATGATTTTTGGATCATGCACCAGCGCGCGGCAGATCGAGGCACGCTGCTGCATGCCGCCAGAAAGCTGCCAGGGCAGCTTCTTCTCAAAGCCCGAGAGCCCGACCAGCTTCAGTAATTGCTTCGCGCGCTCCAGATATTTCGCACGCGGCAGCCGCTTCATGTCGATCGGCAGCATCACGTTGGAGAGGATGTTGCGCCAGGGCAGCAAGAGCGCGTTCTGGAAGACGATGCCGACATTGCCATGCGGCTTCGTCACCTTCTCGCCCTCGACCAGGACCTCGCCTGTTGTCGGCGGCAACAGCCCCGAAATCAGCTTGAGCAAGGTGGACTTGCCGCAGCCGGACGGGCCAACCACGACGAAGAACTCGCCTTCGTTGATGTGAAAGTCGAGCGGCCGCAGCGACGGCACATCGCCGTCGCGCGTCCGGTAGGTTTTTGACACGCCGGACAGTTTGATGCCCGACGTATCGCTCCCCGCGCCGTCGCTCACCACACGCAAATGCGCACTCGGCTGCACGGGGTCATTGGGTCGCGTCGCTGATTTCACGAGTCGCCCTTCGGCAGGTAGTCGTTGGTGTAGAAGGCCTTCAGGTTCTCCTTGGCCTTGGCATCTAACCCGCCATATTCGACGAGCAGATTGACCGTGTCGGCCATGTTCTGGTCGGTGACCTGGAATGGCCGCTTGGTCTTGGTCTCCGCGGTCCGGTACAGCGGGATGGTCAGCTCAAAGCCCTGCGTCAGCGTGTCGATCTTGCCGCCCTTCGGATTGGCATCGAGGATCGCCTGCGCCGCCGCCCTGGCATCCTTCTCGGCGGCCTCGACCGCCTTCGTCGTTGCCGACATGAAGCGGCGAACGAGATCGGCATTGCCCTTCACATAGTCGGTGTTGGCGATGATGCCCGAGGAGACCATGTTGATGCCGTAGTCGGCGAACTTGATCGGATAGACGTCCTTGCCGGTGGCGTCCTTGATCTTCATCGACTGGTCCATGACATAGCCGAGCAGGAGATCGGCCTGGCCGTTGATGACGGCATTGAGCTTGGTCTGGCCGTCACCGGCAACCGTCTGGAAGTCGCTCTCCTTCAGGCCGGTCTTCTTCAAAAACAGCGGCCAGATCTGGGTCATGGAGTCGGCAGGCGTGATCGCGACCGTCTTGCCCTTGATGTCCTCGGGCTTCCTGATGTTCTTCTCGACGAAACCCATGGCCGACATCGGGCTGGTCTGGAGCAGCACGCCGGTCGCAACGACGGGCGCACCCTTGATCGCGGCACGCATCATGGTGGGGACGTCGACATAGCCGAAGTTGGCGGTCTTGGCCGCGACGGCCTGCGTGGTCGCCGCCGAGCCGCGGCCTTCCTGGATCTCGAGGTCGATGCCTTCCGCGGCATAGATGCCCTTGGCCTTGCCGTAATAGAACGGCGCGTGCTCGCCATAGACGTACCAGTTCAGCATCAGCACGACCTTGTCGGCGGCCTGCGCCGGCACCGCCATCAGCGTCGCCAGCATCACCGAGACAACTGCCATCAAACGCATCATCGCTCTTCCTCCCATTTGCTCGTTGCTTGTGTTTGTTGCTTGCTATGAGGCGAAAATAATGTCCTCGCGCTGGCTGACGTGCCAGGGAATGACCAGGCGCTCGATCCGGTCGACGATCCAGAACAGCACCACGCCGAGCAGCGCCAGGATCACCAGCGCGGCGAACATGGTCGGCAGGTCAAAGGTTCCAATCGAACGCTGCATCACGTAGCCGATGCCGGAATTGGAACCGACGAATTCGCCGACCACAGCGCCGACCACAGCGAGCGTCACCGACACTTTGAGGCCGGAGAAGATTGCCGGCAGCGCATGCGGCAGGTTCACCGCACGAAACACCTGCAACCGGCTGCCCTGCATCGCGCGGGCGAGATCGACCATGTCGGGGTCGACCGACTTGAAGCCTTGCACGGCCGAGACCACGACAGGGAAGAAGCCGAGCAGAAAAGCCGAAATCACTTTGGGGATGATGCCAAAACCGAACCAGACCACGAACAGCGGCGCGATCGCGATCTTCGGCACCGACTGCGAGAACACCAACAACGGATAGACGTAGCTCTCGACCGTCTTCGAGCCTGCGATCAGCATCGCCACGGGAATGCCGAAGAGCGCCGACAGCAGGAAGCCACACACGGTCGCATAGGTCGTCGGCCAGGACTGTCGCAGCAGTTCCGGCCATTCCGTCCGGAGCACGGCGACGACGTCCATGGGTGCCGGGATCTGGTAGGCGGGGATGCTGAACACACGGATGGTCACGTCCCAGGCGATCACGATGAACACCAGGAACAGGAACGGCCGCACCCACGCTGCGTTCAGCGTTTTGGATATCAGGCCCTGCGCCTTGGCCTCAGCCACACGTCTCTCCCGGTTGTTCTTGTTGGTTCGGGGAGAAATTAACTCGTTGGATAAATACTGTCCAGCGCTTTCCCCTGTGACGTTTTGCGGCTGGTTCCTCCCGTCATGCCCGGGCTTGTCCCGGGCATCCACGCCTAGCCTCCCCACACGCGGACGCACGTGGATGGCCGGGACAAGCCCGGCCATGACGAATGCGGCATAAGCGAGAATCTAGACCGTCTGCGCCACCACGGTACGCGACTTCGGCGGCTTCGCGATCTCGAACAGTGCGGCCGATCGCCCTGTCAGCGCGGCCAGCACCAGGCCGGTCATGTGGGCAAGGCGCTCGTCCTTGGCGTCCTTGGCGAGCAGGTCACGGCCAAAAATCACGCTCAGCGTGGCGCAGTTGGAGAGATAGAAGAAGCTGAGCGCTGCGACCGAGATGTAGAGCTGCACCGGATCGATCGCGACCTGGAAGTCGCCACTCTCGACGCCACGCCGAACCACCGTGCGGATCATTTCAACGAACGGCGAATGCATCGACTTCACCTTGGTCGAGCGCTTCAGATGCTTTGCCCGCACCAGGTTTTCGGTCTGCAGCAGCGACAGGAATTCGGGATTGCGAAGGAAATAATTCCAGGTGAATTCGATCAGCCGCTTGATCGCCTCGGGTGGGTCGAGATGCTCGAGATCGAGCCCCCGCTCCTCGCTGCGGATCTTCTCATAGGCGCCTTCGAGCACCGCGAGGTAGAGGTCGTCCTTCTTGCCGACGTGATAATAGAGCATGCGCTTGTTGGCGCCGGCGTTGGCCGCGATGCGGTCGACCCGCGCGCCGGCGAGACCGTGAGCGGAAAACTCCTGCTTGGCAGCCTCGAGGATGCGAAGCCGCATGCCCTCGGGGTCGCGCTGCCATTTGAGATTTCGCTTTGCCTTCGCCAAACCGGGTGCCCGCTGCTTGCTCTGCCCGACAGCACTATCATGCGCGCGGCGCGCCGCATAGTTTCGTCATTCCGGGCTCGCTTCGCGACGGGAATGACGACATCACGCCACCGGCTTCGGCGACTGCTCCAGCAGGATCGTCTGGATGCCGCAGGTGCCGTTCCGCACCGTCATCACCCGCGTGCCGGGCTTGCGGCCGTTTCTGATATCGCTGACGTCGACGCCGGATGCGATCAGCCGGGCGCGCGTGGCATCGATGTCGCCGACGCGCCAGCTCAGTCCCCAGAGACGGTCATGGCTGGGATCGCCGCCGGCGACCGGCCGGCGCACCACCTCGACCACGAGGTCGCCGCAGCGGAAGAACATGAGCTGCCCCCAGTCATGGTGCGAACGGTCGAGCGCCATGTCGAGCCCGAGCCGCGCGCCATACAACGCGGCGGCGCGCTCGGAATCCTCCGTCGCGACCACGACGTGGTCGAGCGAGAGAATCGGGCCGGTCTCGGTCTCGGCGGAGCGCGGACGCTCCGCGCCAAGCTCCAGGAAGAACATGCGCACGCCGCGCGTCAGCTCGGTCGCAGCGCGGGTGCGCGTCCAGTGCAACACCGCGCCCGTCTTGTCGTCGCGGCTCCCGACCTCGGCGATGGCATCCGGCTTCAGCGCCACCCGGTCGAGCCGACGATGCATCTTGTTGATATCTGCAACACGAAAGCAGAGGCTGGCGAGCATGCCTTCGCGGTCGTCGAGCAGCTCCCGCATCCGGTCCGCCGTCGCGCTTGCGCCGCTCGGCGCCATCAGCTCGATCGACATATTCGCCAGCGTGAACAGCACGCGGTCGGCACCGTCGCCGGAATTCTGCCAGGACGGCGCGCGGCCGAGCAGCGTCTGATAGGCCGCCTTGGCGGCACCGATATCCCTGACGAGGGCGACGACGTGGTCGAGACCGGTGATCATTATCCTCCCTTTCGGTTGAGCCGGAACTGAAAACCGAAACGCTGCGTTAGCTCCGACTGGGCTCTGTTCGCGGCCCGACCTTGGTCGTATTCCGGCCCCATGCCGACCTCAAGCGTTGACCGGGGCGGCGTTGCGAATAATTTCGGCGTCCCTTCCGGGGAACCGGTGCTAAAGTAAGGCCGCCGGCCGGGACCACCCAGCGCATCACGGGAAGACTATGCAGGCTCTCTTTATCGGACAGACCTATATCGACGTCACCTTCATCACCGACCACATGCCGACCGGCGATGAGAAGCACGTGGCCACCGCCTATGCGGTCTCCTTCGGCGGCAATGCGGTCACCGCGGCGTTCTGCTGTGCCAAGCTGGGAATCGTGCCGGACCTCATCGCGACCGTCGCCAATGACTGGCTGGGACGGATGTTCCAGGACATGTGCGCAAAATACGCGATCTCGCTGCATAACCGGAAGGTGGCGACCTCCTCGCTGTCCTTCATCATGCCCAAGGACGGCAAGCGCGCCATCGTCCGCTGCCGCGACGACGAGCACATCCATCCCTTCCCGATCCTCAATCTCGGCAAATGCCGCGCGCTCCATGTCGACGGCCACCAGCCGGACGCTGCGATCCACTACGCAAAAGTGTGCCGCGAGGCCGGTGTGCTGACCTCGCTCGACGGCGGCGGGTTGCGCTCGAACACCCATGAGCTGCTCGAGTTCATCGACGTCGCGATCGTCGCCGAGCGCCTGTGCGAGCAGATGAACCTGACGCCGCCGCAGATGCTGGAATATCTGAAGAGCCGCGGCTGTCGCATCGGCGGCATCACCATGGGCGAAAAGGGCCTGCTCTGGTACGGCGAGACCGGTGCGGTCGAGACGCTGCCAGCGATGCCGATCCCGCGCGAGCTCGTCATCGACACCAACGGCGCCGGCGACGTCTTCCACGGCGCCTACATCTATTCCTACCTCGCCCATCCCGGCAAAAGCTGGCGCGAGCATTTTGACTTCGCCCGCGCCGCCTCGACCCACAAGATCCAGCGCCTCGGCAACGAAGCGGGCTTGCCGACCCTTGTCGACATCGCCAAAGTCAGGCAGGAGTTCGAAGTCAGGGTCTAGCTTTCGCAAGGGCATCGCATGGGACGCGTCTTCGTCGCCGGCAGCATCAACATGGATGTGGTGGCGACAGCCGACCGGCATCCCAAAGTCGGCGAGACCATCGCCGGCAAGGAGGTGCTGTATTTCCCCGGCGGCAAGGGCGCCAACCAGGCCGTCTCGGCGGCGCGGCTCGGCGCGCGAACCACGCTGATAGGCCGGCTCGGCAAGGATGCGTTCGGGGCGGAGCTGAAAGCCTTCCTGTCCGACCAGGGCATCGATCTCGGCTATGTCCAGGAGACGGCAGCGGCGCACAGCGGCACGGCCATCATCACGGTGGCTGAAGCCGACAACACCATCGTCGTCATTCCCGGCAGCAACGCGCTGGTCGGCGAGGACGATGTCAGTGTCGTGCCGATGCTGAAGGGCGACGTCGCTGTCAGCCAGTTCGAGATACCACTTTCGGCGATTGCCGCGTTCTTTCGCCGGGCGCGAGCGGCGAGTGCGGTGACGCTGCTCAACCCGGCGCCGGCGCAGAAGTTTGGTCGCGAGCTTCTGGAGCTCGTCGACATCCTCGTGCTGAACGAAACCGAGCTCGGCCTCTTGTCGGGCGTCGCGCTCTCCGAGAGCACGGATCACGCCGGCATCATCGCAGCGGCGCGGCGCCTTCAGGCGAACAAGGACCAGATCATCTGCGTGACGCTCGGCAAGCGCGGCGTGCTCGCGCTCGCCGGCAGCGAAGAGCTGGTCGTGCCGGGCCGCGTGGTGGAGGCAATCGACACCACCGGCGCCGGCGATTGCTTCGTCGGTGCGCTCGCCGCGCAACTTGCCGATGGCGTCGCGTTGCGCGAGGCGCTCGGCTTCGCCAACATCGCCGCCTCGATCTGTGTGCAGCGGATGGGCGCGGGGCCGTCGATGCCGACGGCGGATGAAGTTGCCGCTATTTTGTAGCAAAGCACGCCGCAGCCCTCTTCGCCTCTCCCCGCCTGCGGGGAGAGGCCGGATTGCATCGAAGATGCAATCCGGGTGAGGGGGAGTCTCCGCGAGCCCAACTCTCACCGCCCCCGCGGAGACTCCCCCTCACCCAACCCTCTCCCCGCGAGCGGGTCGAGGGAGTAGATCACGCCAGCGCGCTCTTCAGGTCGAAGTTTTCATCGGCTGCATGCTCCGGCGCGAGCGACCGGTGCATGCCGAGCAGGCGTCGGCCGAACATGTGATCGCCGGCGCGGTTGATGGACTCGATGCCGAGAAGCTCTTCACCCTTGTAGCAGAAGGCAGAAAACGCCTTCTTGGCGGGATCGCCGCGCAGCACGACCTTGTCGTAGCCCGTGGTGAGCCCCGCGATCTGGAGCTTGTCGTCGCCCTGATCGCTCCAGAACCAGGGCTGGCCATCATAGACCTTCTTGTCGCCGGTGAGCCGCGCGGCGAGGCAGCGGGCGTGATCGGTCGCATTCTGCACCGACTCCAGCCGCAGCGATCCGCCGAAGCGCGGGCTGTTGAACAGCGCGCAGTCGCCGATCGCCGAAATGTTCGGATCGGCGGTCGCAAGATATTCGTCGACGATGATGCCGGAGGCGACGGGGAGCCCCGCCTCCGCCGCGAGCTCGATGTTCGGCAGCACTCCGACGCCGACCACGACCAGATCCGCCGGCAAATGCCGGCCGTCGCTCAAGGAGACGCCGGTGACCTTGCCACCCTCGGCCTCGATGCTGGTCGCCTGCACGCCCAGGTGAATGCGAATGCCCGCTTCGCGATGGCGGGCTTGAAAATACTCGGACACCTCGGCCGTCACCGCTCGCGCCATCACACGCGGGGCGAGCTCGAGCACGTCGACCTCGAGCCCCTTGATCCGGGCGGTGGACGCGAATTCGAGGCCGATGAAGCCCGCGCCGATGATCACGGCGCGCTTCTTCGACGGCATGATCGCGCGCAGCGCCTCGCTGTCGTCGAGGATGCGCAGATATTTCACGTCGGGCAGGTTGGCGTTGGGCAAATCGAGCAGGCGATTGCGCGCACCGGTCGCGAGCACCAGATGCCCGTAGTCCAGCGCCTCACCGGAAGCGAGTTTGACCTTGCGCGCCGCGCGATCGATCGCGGCAACGCGGCCTGCGATCAGCTCGATCTTCTGGTCCTGATAGAATTTTTCCGGCCGGAACATCAGGCTGTCCGGCCCGCTCGAACCCTTGATATAGGCCTTCGACAGCGGCGGCCGCTGGTATGGCAGATGCGCCTCGTCGTTGATCAGGCAAACGCGATCGGAAAAGCCCGCCTGACGCAGCGACGCGGCGAGCTGGTAGCCGGCATGACCCGCACCGACAATAATCACCGGACCATCAGTCATCGGAACAGCCCATCTTTCTGGACACAGGCACTACCCATGTCGTCTCCTCTCTCAGATTTTGGCTTGCTGGCCTGGTCGGTTGAGGAGTCGGCGCTCGTGTCCGTCCCTAAACGATGGCTGTGCGCATTTGAGCCTATCGCCCGGCGTTAGGCAAGAGCCTGGGACTGGGGATTGTCACCCCTTCCCTTCTGCGATTTAGTTGCAGCAAATGACCTCCTGCCGGGGATTTTTCCATGTCCACTGCCAGCACCCATCCCGACGATCCCGCCTTGCTCAGAGTTGAGGGCCCGATCGCAACCATCACGCTCAACCGTCCCACCGCCTACAACTCGGTCAACCTCGCGATTGCGCAGAAGCTCGAGCAACTCGCGGCACAGATCGAAGCTGACAGCGCTATCAGGGTGATCGTCATCGAGGGCGAAGGTCGGGCCTTTTCGGCCGGCGGCGATTTGCAGACCATTGGTGCGGCGGCCGAGGCCAACACGGTGACGCCGGTCGTAGGCCAACTGTTGAAGCACTATCATGCCTTCATCGAGACGCTGCGGCGGATGCCGAAGCTTTCGCTGTCGAGCGTGCACGGCTCGGCTGCCGGCGCCGGCATGGGGCTCGCCTTCGTCACCGACCTCTGCATCGCGGCCGAGGACGCAAAATTCACGCCGGCCTATGCCAAGATCGGCGTGTCGCCGGACGGTGGCAGCACGGTCGGCATCGTCGGCACGGTCGGAACCCGCCGCGCGCTGCAGATCTTTCTTGCCGAGGACACGTTTACGGCGCAGCAGGCCTATGAATGGGGGTTGGTCGCAAAAGTCGTCCCCGCAGCCGAGCTGAAGGCTGCGACGCGGCAGCTCGCCGCCCGGCTGGCGCAAAACCCGGACGCCGCGATATCAGGCACCAAGTCGCTGGTCTACCAGGCTGCGACCACGCCGGTGAAGCAACAGCTCGATGCCGAAGAGCACAGGATCATCATGGCCATGAACACGGAGGAGTTTCGTGTTGCCGTGAAGAAGTTCACGAGCAAGTCGAAATGAACGCGTTGACGCCCGCCCGCTCGTTCTACAGCCTCCGTCATGGCGCGACCGACTGGAATCGCGCTGGGCGCTTCCAGGGCCGGACGGACAACCCGCTGAATGAAGACGGTCTCCGGCAAGCGCACGAAGCCGCGGACATGTTGCGTGGTATTGGCATCAGCCGCATTGTCGCGAGCCCGCTGGTGCGCGCGGCGAAAACGGCCGAGATCATCGCGGACGCGATCTCGGTGCCGCTCACGATCGATGACGGCATCATCGAGTTCGATTTCGGAAGTTTTGAGGGTCTCCCGGTCCGCGACCTCATGATCAAGCACGGCGTCAAATCGGCCACGGGCCTCGTCTCGATCCTGCCCGCCGACGGCGAGAACTGGGACGCCATGACCGAACGGTCGCTGCGCTGCGTCTCCGCGTGGCTCGACTGTTATCCTGACGACGACCTTCTGTTCGTCTGCCATGACGCGGTGATGCAGGGCATGGCAAAAACGCTGTCTGGCAGCTACTTCAAGAACAGCCACGGCACGCCGTTTCGCTACGTACGCGACGCAGCCGACTGGCGCATCGAGCAAGTCGCTATTTAGGGCAGATGTAGCCTGTGCCTGCCGGCGACTTGAAGCAGCCGACCGATTCCGGCAGCACGTGCCGCGGCAGCCACAGCACCACGGCCGGGAAGTATATCGCGAACGCGATCGTCGCAAGGAACACCACATAGATCGGCAAAGCCGCGCGCAGCGCCTTGGCAAAACTGATGCCGACGAACTTTGACGCCATCAGCAAAACCAGGCCATAGGGCGGCGTGATCAGGCCGAAGGCCAGCGTCGCGATCAGTACCACGCCCATATGCACGGCGTTGATATCGCCGGCTTCCGTCAGCGCGTTCACGAGCGGCATGAAGATGATGATGGTCGGCACCGGCTCGATGAAGTCGCCGACCATGGTGAAGAGCAGCACCATCAGCAGCATGATCAGATGCGGATCGTTGCCGGCAATCGACGTGATCCATTCGGCGATGTAGGTGGCGCCACGCAGATACGCGAGCATCCAGCCGAAGGCATTGGCGGCACCGATGGTGATCAGTGGCAGCGAGAAGATCAGGCCCGCAAGGCAGAAATCGTAGGGGATCTTCATGAAGTGGCCGCGATTGAGCGCGGGGATCACCACCAGGATGATCCAGACCACGGCAACGACGCCGGCCTCCGTCGGCGTGAACCAGCCGGTCAAGATGCCGCCGAGCAGGATCACCGGGATCATCAGCGGCAAGGCCGCGTCGCCCGCGGCAAACGCGATCTGGCGCAACGGAGCGCGCGGCTTGCGCAGGCCGGACGGACCGAAGAAGTAGCAATAGATCATCAGACCGAAGCCGATCATCAGGCCCGGCACGACGCCCGCCATGAACAGGCCGGCGATCGAGACGTTGCCGACCGCACCATAGACCACCGCCGTGATGCTCGGCGGCACCAGGGCCGCGATGGTTGAGGCTGACGCGATGATCGCTGCGATGAAAGCGGGCTCGTAGCCCTCGCGCTTCATCGGACCGCCGAGCGCGCGGCTCATGACTGCGACGTCGGCCGTGGTCGAACCCGACATCTCCGAGAAGAACATGCTGAAGACGACGACGACCTGCGACAGTCCGCCCCTGATATGCCCGACCAGGGACACCGACAGATTGGCTATTCGGACCACCACATTGGCCGAGCTCATGAGCTCGCCGACCAGCAGGAAGAACGGGATCGCCAGCAGCGCCTCGGAATCCACCCCGTCAAAGATCTTCTGGATGATCGCGGCGAGCGAGACGTCGGACAGGATCGCACCGATGAAGACGCCCGCCATCAGCGAGAACGGCACGGGCACGCCGAGATAGCCGAAGAACAGGAAGCAGACCGACATCAGGGTCAGGACGACGGGCGCGCTCACGGATGCGCCCTCATCTGGGCTTCGCTGACGGGGACGACAGGCGCAGCGCCCTCGTCGGGCGGCTCGGGATAGTCAAAGCCGTTGCGCAGGCCGTTGACGAGTTGCTCGATGGTGAACAGGCCGATCAGAATCCCCGAGAGGGGAATGATGGCGTAGAGCGAGGCGATCGGCGTGCCCGACGGCAGGCGAAAACTGCCGAAGCCGCGGAGATAGTTTTGATAGCCGTACCAGATCAGGCAAGCGGCGACGCCGAGCACGACGAGGCGGATCACGATTTCGACGATCAGGCGCGAGGTGCCGTGCATCGCCTCGGAAATGGCGGTGAGATAAAGGTGGTCGTTGCGCCGGGTCGCGGCCGCCGTGCCGATGAAGATCGCATAGATGAACAAAGTGGACGTCACCTCCTGGAGCCAGAGCCAGGGATGGCCGATGGTGCGGGTGACGATGTCGGCCGTCACCGACAGCGAAAAGCCGAAGCACAAGACGCCGCAGAGGATCATCAGGGCGAGCTCGAGCCAGTCGAGCCAGCGCCATTTGAGGTGACGCTGCCGTTGCACCAGCAATTTGTCGGCGATGGACATTTGCGCGCGCTCCGCGATCCCCCGGTCTCCGTCATGGCCGGGCTTGTCCCGGCCATCCACGTCTCTGGCGCGGCCGGAAAGGAAGAACGTGGATGCCCGGGTCAAGCCCGGGCATGACGACTGAGATGGGGTCTAGTTGACCGACCGGATCAGATCCTTGATCTTCACCGCGTGCGGGCCGAGGTCCTTGGCGAGCTTGTCGAGATAGGGATCGGCGATCGTCGTAAAACTCTTCTTGTCGACGTTATCAACGATCTTGACGCCCATCTTCTTCAGCTTGTCGGCCGCCGTCCGTTCGAGATCGAACGCCTTCTGCGGCTCCTTGGAGCTGATCTCGGCGCCCGCAGCCTGCACCCAGCCCTTTTGCTCCGGCGTCAGGCTTTGCCAGAGCTTGTCGGAGATGAAGACCAGCGCGTTGTTGGCCTCGTGCTCGGTGATGTTCAGAACCGGCGCCACCTCGTAGTGCTTGTTGACGAGATAGACGTTGATGCTGTTCTCGGCGACATCGACGACGCCGGTTTGCAGAGACGTGTAGACGCTGCCGAAAGGCATGTGCACGGTCTGGGCGCCGTAGGCCGGGAACATGGTGTCCTCGGTCGCGGTCGCCTGCACGCGCACCTTCAATCCCTTGATGTCGCCGACGTTGTGAACCTCCCGCTTAGAGTACATGTGCCGCACGCCCTGCGAGCCCGTCGCGATCACGTGCAGGCCCTGCGTGGTCTCGTCGATCATGGTCTTGAGCGCCTCGAACACGCGGGGATCGGCCAGCCCCTTGACGACGTGGTTTTCGTCGCGGAACAGGAAGTGCAGCGACATCACGCCGGCCTGCGGCGAGATCGTCGCGGTGTTGGCCGAGGAGATGATGGCGAATTCGACATCGCCCGCCTTCACGAGCTGAAGCACCTGCGGCTCCTGGCCGAGCTGGGCGCCGGGGTACTGGTCGATGATCATCGTGCCCTTGCTCAATTCCTTGAGCTTTTCAGCAAAGAGGTCGCCGGCGATGGAATATCCGGTGTTGCGCGGCTGGTCGTAGGCGAAGCGATAATGCTTCACCTCTTGCGCCGATGCGCCCGTGACGAAGAGAACGGCCGCCGTTGCCGCCAGCCCCTGTAAGAATCTCGGCTTGGATCGTGCAATCATCGTTTCCCCCTGTTTTTATGTTCGCCGCTTTATCGGTCTGAACGTCGTCGCGGGTGGTTGGTCACCCCTTCTCAGTGCTCTTGCCAGTCCTCTGCATGAAATCGAAATCGCAGCCTTCGTCGGCCTGCAGGATGGTCTCGTTGAACAGCCAGGCATAGCCGCGCCTGGCCTCCTCGGGCGTTGCAACGGGCTTCAGCGCGGCCCGCCGCCGCTCCAGTTCAGCCACATCGACCAGAAGCTCGATGCTGCGCTTTGCGACATCGAGCCGGATCATGTCGCCGTTCTTCACCAGCGCCAGTGGTCCACCGACGGCGGACTCCGGCGTGATGTGAAGCACGATGGTGCCGAAGGCGGTGCCGCTCATGCGCGCATCGGAAATGCGCACCATGTCCTTGGTGCCGCCGCGCGCGAGCTTTTTCGGGATCGGCAGGTAGCCGGCCTCGGGCATGCCCGGCGCGCCCTTCGGTCCCGCATTGCGCAGCACCAGTACATCGTCGGCGGTGACGTCGAGATCGGGATCGTCGACCCGTAGCGTCATGTCCTCGACGGATTCGAACACCACCGCGCGCCCCGTGTGCTGCAACAGTTTCGGGCTCGCAGCAGACTGCTTGATGACGGCGCCGCGCGGCGCGAGATTGCCGTGCAGAATGGCGAGACCGCCTTCGGCGTTGATCGGATTGTCGCGCGGGCGGATCGCGTCCTGGCCCGGCACCTCCTCGGCGCCAGCAACGACGTCACGCAGCGTCTGCCCGGTGATGGTCTTCGCATCGAGATCGACGAGGTCGCCGAGCTGCGCCAGCAGCTTCGGCACGCCGCCGGCGTGATGGAAATGCTCCATGTAGTGCTCGCCGGACGGCTTGAGATCGACCAGCACGGGCACCTCACGACCGAGTTGGTCAAAGGCTTCGAGATCGAGCCGGTGCGGCGAGCGATGCGCCATCGCCGTCAGATGGATCAGACCATTGGTCGAGCCGCCGATCGCCTGCAGCACGACCTGCGCATTCCTGAACGACGCCGGCGTCAGCAATTCGCTCGGCTTCGGCCCCTTCGCCTTGGCCATCTCGGCCGCGACCTTGCCGCTGGCCTCCGCCAGGCGGAAACGCTCGGCATGCGGCGCGGGAATCGTCGCGCTCATCGGCAGCGACAGGCCCATCGCCTCGATCATGCAGGCCATGGTGGATGCCGTGCCCATCACCATGCAGGTGCCGACCGATGGCGCGAGGCGGCCGTTGACGGCCTCGATCTCGGCGTCGTCGATGTCGCCAGCGCGATATTTTGCCCAGAGTCTGCGGCAATCGGTGCAGGCCCCCAGCACCTCGCCCTTGTGATGGCCGACCACCATCGGTCCCACCGGGATGACAACCGTCGGAAGGTCGGCGCTGATGGCCGCCATGACCTGCGCGGGCAGCGTCTTGTCGCAGCCGCCGATCACGATCACCGAATCCATCGGCTGGGCCCGGATCATCTCCTCGGTGTCCATCGCCATAAGATTGCGCAGATACATCGAGGTCGGATGCGCAAAGCTCTCGGCGATCGAGATGGTCGGAAACACGAACGGCATCGCACCCGACAGCATCACGCCGCGCTTGGCGGCCTCGATGATCTGGGGGACGTTGCCGTGGCAGGGATTGTAATCGCTATAGGTGTTGGTGATGCCGACGATCGGACGCTCCAGCGCATCGTCGGAATAGCCCATGGCCTTGATGAAGGCTTTTCGCAGGAACAGCGAGAATCCGGCGTCGCCGTAGCTGGTCAGCCCTTTGCGCAAGCCGCTCGACATCGTGCCACTCCATTCCCGGTTACCATTGTCGTACAGACTGCCCCCAGATTGTCAATAACACTCTAGGCCACTGCGCAAATCCGGCCCGAACACGCATCCATTCCGCCCAGATTATTGACAATCTCTCCCTTCCCTGCTCCACAGAAGCGACGGGACCCTGGGACCCTTACGGGCCGGGAGGCGAAGGGATGGCCGATACTTCAGGCGCCGAAATGCCGCCCCTCCGGCGGGACGACCCGGATGACGTGGTCGGCCGGCTGGAGGAAGACATCATCTTCGGCCGCTTCGCGCCGGCGGCACGGCTGACCGAGGACGCGCTGATGTCGCGCTACGGCACCTCGCGCCATTTCGTGCGCCAGGCGCTGGTGGAGGCGGAACGGCGCGGCATCGTCCGTCGCGAGAAGAACGTCGGCGCCACCGTACGGTTCTATTCAGCCGAGGAGGTGCGGCAGATCTACGAGGTCCGCGAGATGCTGACGCGGCAGGCCGCGCTGATGATTCCGCTGCCCGCGCCGCAGAGCCTGATCGACGAGCTCAGCGAGTTGCAGCGGCAATATTGCGCCAGGGCCGACGCGCACGATTTGCGCGGCATCCACGAAACCAACGACGCCTTCCACGTCGCGCTGTTTGCAGCCTGCGGCAATCCCTATCTGGTGCGCTCGCTGCAGGACTACATGAACCTGACGCTGCCGATGCGCGCAAAAAACCTCGCCGACCGCGAGGGCCTCGCGCAGTCGCGCCGTCAGCACGAATTGATGATCGAGCTGTTGAAGGGCCGCGATAGCTGGGCGCTGGCGCAGCTCTGCGTCGACCACATGCAGTTCAGCAAGTCGGACTATCTGGCGCGGATCGCGGGCGATGAGGCCGGGCGTTAGCCCTTGCGCGCCTTGCTGAGCAGATAATTGTCGTAATAGTTCTCCGCGATCTGCGTATAGAAGAGCACTTCCTTCATGTAGGCGTCGTGGCTCTCCTTGGTCTTCTTGAACAGCGGGCTCTTCTCGGCGATCTCGTTCAAATAGTCCTGCGTCGCCTTGTAGCTGGCTTCCATGACCGGTTGCGGGAATGCGCGCAGCTCCGCGCCGCCGGCGATGAGCCGCTTGAGCGCCGCGGGATTCACGCTGTCGTATTTTTCGATCATCCAGGCGCCTGCTGCGGCACCGGCCTGGTTGAGGATCGCCTGGTACTGCTTGGGAAGCGCGTTCCACTTCTCGTCGTTGACGACCATGTGCAGCATGGCGCCGCCTTCCCACCAGCCAGGGAAGTAGTAGTACTTCGCAACCTTGTAGAAGCCGAGTTTCTCGTCGTCATAGGGACCGACGAATTCCGCGGCGTCGATCGAGCCCTTGTCGAGCGCCGCATAGACGTCGCCGCCGGCGATCTGCTGCGGCACGATGCCCAGCTTTGCGAGCACATGGCCGCCCATGCCGGCGATGCGGAATTTGAGCCCGTTGAGATCCTCGACGGTCTTGATCTCCTTGCGGAACCAGCCGCCCATCTGCGTGCCGGAGTTGCCGCACAGGATGGCGTGCGCCTTGAAGGGTTTTAGCGCCTCGTTGCAGAGATCGGCTCCGCCGCCGAACGACCACCAGGAGTGCTGGTGCCGGTGGTTCATGCCGAACGGCGCGCCGGTCGCGTAGGCCAGCGCCGGCTCCTTGCCAATGTAGAAATACAGCGGCGTCTGCGCGATCTCGACGGTCGCGGAGCTCACTGCATCGAGCGCCTGCAGGCCCGGCACGATCTCGCCGGCCGCAAAGGTCTGAATCTGGAATTTGTTGTCGGTGGCCTCGGCAACATACTTCGCAAAGGTCTGCGCCGTGCCAAAGATGGTGTCGAGCGATTTCGGGAAGCTCGAGGTCAGGCGCCATTTGATCTCAGGCGCGCCTTGCGCGATTGCGGGGGCCGCGATCAGCGTCGTCGCGCCGGCGAAGGCGCTGCCCTTGAGGAATGTGCGGCGTTTCATGAGCGTGCTCCCTGGATTGCAATTGCAGCAGCGCGGGTACGATGAATCGTCCCCCGCCGCATTGACCTTCATCATTGCAGACGTGACGGCCCACCGGAAGGGCGCAGCCGTCGCAGTGCGGCTAGCGCTTGGTCCAGTCGATGATGCGGCTGTTGCCGGCATCGAACTCGATGCTGCAGAATGTGCCGCCCTGGTAGTGGTCGCCGACCGGGTCGGGCTTGAGCTTGGCCTGCTCGTCCATCGCATGCTGCCAAAAGTCCTCGGCGCGGCCTGTGGGGCGATAGCCGAATTCGTAGGCGCGGTGATTGTCCCACCAGGCGCGCTCGTTGAAGGAGGCGCCGTAGAAGATCTCGAAATGGACGTCGGGATGCTCGAGCCCGATGCGGCAGAGCTGCACGAGGTCCTCCGGCTTGAGCCAGATCGCGAGCCGGCGCTGGTCGAGCGGTTTTTCGCCGAAATTGCCGATGCGCAGGCACGTGACCTTCAGCCCGTGCTTGTCGGCATAGAGCGCGCCGACCGCCTCGCCGAACACCTTGCTGACGCCGTAGCGGCTGTCGGGGCGCGCGGTGACGTCGGTGCCGATCTTGTGGTGGCGCGGATAGAAGCCGACAGCATGATTGGACGAGGCGAAGACGACGCGCTTGACGCCCTTCTTGCGCGCCGCCTCGAACAGATTGTAGCCGCCGATGATATTGGCTTGCAAAATGTCGTCCCAGGGGCCTTCGACCGAATAGCCGCCGAAATGCAAAATACCGTCGACGCCCTCGCAGATCGCCTCGCACTGCGCGAGGTCGGACAGGTCGGCCGCCTTGAACGTCTCGCCCTTGCCGAGATCGGCCGGCGGCTTGATGTCCGACAATACGAGGTCCGGATAAATCGGCGGCAGCAGTTTTCGCAGGCTCGTGCCGATTCCGCCCGAAGCTCCCGTCATCAGAATACGCGGCATGTCTTCCCTCATGAGTAGCGAACGATTTGCGGTCACATGTCTCTAATGATAGCAGATTTGTCCAGAGGGAACGCAACAACGAGAACCGCGCATGAACGATGCATCGTCCCACACTCAAGGCTGGCGGCCGGCGGCCTATTACCCCGATCCGGCAATTCATGCACTCGATCCGCGCTTCGAAAAATACTGGCTGAAACTCTCGGCCGTGGAGCGGCTCGCCACCGGCCTGCGCTGGGCCGAGGGGCCAGTGTGGTTCGGCGACGGGCGCTATCTCTTGTGCAGCGACATCCCGAACCAGCGCATCATCAAATGGGAGGAGGAGACCGGCGCGGTCAGCGTGTTCCGAAAGCCTTCCAATTTCGCCAACGGCAATACGCGTGATCGCCAGGGCCGGCTGATCACCTGCGAGCATGGCGGCCGCCGCGTGGTGCGCACCGAATATGACGGCTCGATCACGGTGCTGATGGAGTCCTTCGGCGGCAAGCGGCTGAACTCGCCGAATGACGTGGTGGTGAAATCCGACGGCGCGATCTGGTTCACCGATCCGACCTTCGGCCTACTCGGCAATTACGAGGGCTACAAGGCGGAGCCCGAGATCGAACCGAATGTCTACCGGCTCGATCCCGCGAGCGGCAAGGCGAGCATCGTCGCCGAAGGCGTGCTGGGGCCGAACGGGCTGTGCTTCTCGCCCGACGAGAAGATCCTCTATGTCGTCGAATCCCGCGGCGTGCCGAACCGAAAAATCCTCGCCTATGACGTCTCGGCCGACGGCACCACGATTTCAAACAAGCGCGTCTTCATCGACGCGGGTCCCGGCACGCCCGACGGCATGCGCTGCGACATCGACGGCAATCTCTGGTGCGGCTGGGGCATGGGCGATCCCGAGCTCGATGGCGTCGTGGTGTTCGCGCCCGACGGCGTCATGATCGGCCGCATCGCGCTGCCCGAGCGCTGCGCCAATCTCTGCTTCGGCGGGGTCAAGCGCAACCGCCTGTTCATGGCGGCGAGCCAGTCGATCTACGCGCTATATGTGAACACGCAGGGCGCGCTGGGGGGATAGTCTCTCCTCTCCTCTCCTCTCCTCTCCTCTCCTCGCCGTCATTCCGGGGCGCGCCGTCTTCGGCGCGAGCCCGGAATCCATCAAGCGGCAGACTCAGCGGCCAAATGGATTCCGGGCTCGTCGCTTTCGCGACGCCCCGGAATGACGAGAGAGAGGCGAAACAAAAACGCCGGAGCGATCTTCCGCTCCGGCGTGATGTTTGTTCCGGCGATGAAAACTTACGCCGCGTTGTAGCCGGCGACCGCCTTCACTTCGAGATACTCCTCCATGCCGTACTTGCCCCATTCGCGGCCGTTGCCGGACTGCTTGTAGCCGCCGAACGGCGCGGAGCGGTCGTTCGGCACGCCCTGCAGGTTGACGTTGCCGGCGCGGATCTGGCGCGCGACCTTCTTGGCGTTCTCGACGGTATCGGCGGTGACGTAGCCCGCCAGGCCGTAGGGCGTATCGTTGGCGATGCGCACGGCGTCGGCTTCGTCCTTGGCACCGATGATGGTCAGCACCGGTCCAAAGATCTCCTCGCGCGCGATCGTCATCTCGTTGGTGACGTCGGCGAAGATGGTCGGACGGACATAGAAGCCCTTGTTGACGCCCTCGGGCAGGCCCGGGCCGCCGGCAACGAGTGTCGCGCCTTCGTCGATGCCCTTCTTGATCAGCGCCTGGATCTTGTCCCACTGGACGCGGTTGACCACGGGACCGATGGTGGTGCCTTCGCCGCGGGGATCGCCGGCCTTGGTCTTGTCGGCCACCGCCTTCGCGATCGCCGCCACTTCCTTCATCTTGGAGAGCGGCACGATCATGCGCGACGGCGCGTTGCAGGACTGGCCCGAGTTGTTGAACATGTGCATCACGCCGCCGGTCACCGCCTTCTGCAGGTCGGCACCTTCGAGGATGACGTTCGGCGACTTGCCGCCGAGCTCCTGGCTGACGCGCTTCACGGTCGGCGCGGCGCGCTTCGCCACGTCGACGCCGGCCCGGGTCGAGCCGGTGAACGAGATCATGTCGATGTCGGGGTGCTCGCTCATGGCGGCGCCGACCTCGGGGCCAAGGCCGTTGATGAGGTTGAACACGCCCTTCGGCACGCCGGCTTCATGGAGGATCTCTGCGAAGATCAGCGCGGACGTCGGGGTAAACTCCGACGGCTTCAAAATCATGGTGCAGCCGGCGGCGAGCGCGGGCGCGACCTTGCAGGCGATCTGGTTCAGCGGCCAGTTCCAGGGCGTGATCATGCCGACGACGCCGACCGGCTCGCGCAGCACGGTCGCGGTGCCGATCTGCTCCTCGAAGTGATAGTTCTTGAGCACGTCGAGCGTCGACATGATGTGGCCGAGGCCGGCGCCGGCCTGCAGCTTCTCTGCCATCGGCAGCGGCGCGCCCATCTCGTCGGAGACGGCGGCGCCGATCTCCTTCATGCGGCCCTTGTAGATCTCGATGACCTTGGTGAGCAGCGCGATGCGCTCCTCGCGGCTGGTCTGGGAGTAGGTTGCGAACGCGCGCTTGGCGGCGGCAACGGCCTTGTCAACGTCGGCCTTGGAGCCGACCGCAATCTCGTACATCGGCTCTTCCGTCGCCGGATTGACGACCGGAATGGACTTCTTGACGGCGGGATCGACCCAGGCGCCGTCGATGTAGAATTGCATGCGATTGACCATCGTGAACCTCTTGTTTTGAAGCATTGGAGGGGCGTTTCGGCAGTTATCCTGACACGAAACCCCGGGCTGTAGAACCCGCCCCGATGCTTGACCTGCGTTGCGGCGGACGCGGCGGAATATGATCGCGCGATGGGGCCGTGGCAAGGTCTCTCCCCCGTCATTCCGGGGCGCGACAAAGTCGCGAGCCCGGAATCCATAACCACGATCGGGAGTATGGATTCCGGGCTCGACGCTTCGCGTCGCCCCGGAATGACGAATTAAACCGCCATCTTGCGATGGAGCACCGGGGCGCCGGTGGTGAGGCTTTCGGCCGCATCGATGATGGCGTTGGCATCGAGGCCATGGTGGCGGTAGAGGTCGCCAATCGTCCCGGTCTGGCCGAACTGCTCGACGCCGAGCGCCTCGACGCGATGACCGCGGACACTGCCGAGCCAGCCGAGGGCGGCCGGATGCCCGTCGATCACCGTCACGATGCCGCAGTCGCGCGTGAGCGGCGCCAGCAGCTTCTCGATATGGCTGAGATGCTGCACGCCGCGCCGGTCGCGACGCAATTTCCGTGCGGCGGTCCATCCCGCATGCAGGCGGTCCGCCGAGGTGATCGCGAGCAGGCCGACGTCGCGCCGGCTCTCGCCGATGAAGCCGGTCGCCTCGATCGCCTCAGGCGCCACTGCGCCGGTATAGGCGATCACGACTTCGGCATTGGGCCCCGGCTCACGCAGCCAATAGGCGCCGTCGGTGATGCCCTTGGCCAGCTCCGGCGTCATGATCCGCTGCACCTGGTCGATCGTGCGCGTCGACAGCCGCAAATAGACCGAACCGCCCTCACCGGCTTCACGCTGCATGTGGTCAAACCCCCACCCCATGATCGCGGCGAGCTCGTCGACGAAGGCCGGCTCGAACGAGACGAGCCCATCCTGTGCCATTCCGATCAGGGGCGTTGCGATCGACTGATGGGCGCCGCCCTCGGGCGCGAGCGTGATCCCCGAGGGGGTCGCCGCCACCATGAAACGGGCGTCCTGGTAGCAGGCATAGTTGAGCGCATCGAGGCCGCGCTCGATGAAGGGATCATAGAGCGTGCCGACCGGCAGCAGTCGCTCGCCATTGATCTGGTGCGACAGGCCGAGCGCCGACAGCATGATGAACAGGTTCATCTCGGCGATGCCGAGCTCGAGATGCTGGCCTTTTGGCGAGGCGTCCCAGTTGAAGGTGGATGGAATTTTCTCGCTGCGGAATAAGTCCGCCTTCTCGGCACGCGCGAACAGCCCGCGACGGTTCACCCAGGGGCCGAGATTGGTCGAGACGGTGACGTCGGGCGACGTGGTGACGATGCGCTTGGCGAGCTCGCTGTCGCTGCGCGCGATCTCGTTGAGCACGAGGCCAAAGCCCTGCTGGGTCGACATCTGCGGCGACGGCTTGAAGGTGAGCTGCGCCGGCAGGTCGACGGCGGGCGCCGTCAGGCGACGGCTGTCCTGGTTAAAGGGAACGCGGGCGAGGAAGGCTTCGAGCTCCGCCGCATCCTGGTCGAGCCCTTCGAACTTGTCCCACTCATGGCCGGGACGGATATTCTGGCTCTCGCGATATTTTTCCATCTGCGCGACCGTCATCAGGCCGGCATGATTGTCTTTGTGGCCCTGGAACGGCAGGCCGACGCCCTTGATGGTGTAGGCGATGAAGCAGACCGGACGATCGTGATCGATCGACCCGAACGCCTCCAGCATGCTCGCCATGTCGTGGCCGCCGAGGTTGGACATCAGGGCCAAAAGCTCGTCATCGCTGCGGCGGTCGATCAGCTTTGTGATGGGTCCCTGATCGCCGATCTCGTCATGCAGATGTTTTCGGAACGCCGCACCGCCCTGAAAACACAGCGCGGCGTAAAGCGCGTTCGGGCAGTTGTCGATCCAGCGCTTCAGTGCCTCCCCGCCCGGCTCGGCAAAAGCCTCGCGCATCAGGCAGCCGTATTTCACGATGACGACGTCCCAGCCGAAATTGCGGAACATGGTCTCGAATTTTTCCCAGAGCCCTTCGCGCACGACGGCATCGAGCGACTGCCGGTTGTAGTCGACCACCCACCAGGTGTTGCGCAGGCCGTGCTTCCAGCCCTCGGCGAGCGCCTCAAAAATGTTGCCCTCGTCCATCTCGGCATCGCCGACCAGCGCGATCATCCGCCCCTCGCGGCGATCCTTCATCCAGCCATGCGATTTGACGTAGTCCTGCACCAGCGAGGAGAACAGCGTTTGCGCAACGCCGAGGCCGACCGAGCCGGTCGAGAAGTCGACGTCGTCGACATCCTTGGTGCGCGAGGGATAGGACTGCGCGCCCTTGAAGCCGCGAAAATTCTCGAGCTTCTCGCGGGTCTGCCGGCCGAACAGATACTGGATGGCGTGGAACACCGGGCTCGCGTGCGGCTTCACCGCGACGCGGTCCTCGGGCCGCAGCACGTGGAAATACAGCGCCGACATGATGGTCGCGAGCGAAGCGGACGAGGCCTGGTGGCCGCCGACCTTCAGGCCGTCCGCATTGGGGCGGATGTGGTTGGCGTGGTGAATGGTCCAGGACGACAGCCACAGCGCCTTGCGGCTGAGCGCGGACAATGTGTCGAGGCGAACGGGATCGACGGGCATGGCAATGCTCCGGAGAAATATGGCCCGATCATACCCCCGCACCGTCCGTCAGAATTCTCAAATTTTCGCGCCGTACCCGCCATAGTTGGGATATTTTACCAATGAATTGGCCCCAGATGCAGGTTTCATCCCAATGCCCGAACTCGACGCCATCGACCGAAAAATCCTCGCGCTGCTCCAGACCGACAGCCGGATGACCATGCAGGAACTCGCCGACAAGGTCGGCCTGTCGGTCTCGCCCTGCCATCGGCGCGTGAAGCTCCTGGAGGAGCGCGGCGTCATCACGCGCTACATCGCGACCGTCGATCAGAAGGCGCTGGGGCTGCATGTCAGCGTCTTCATCTCGATCAAGCTGGCGCGGCAGAAGGAGGAGGACCTCAATCGCTTTGCGAAGGCGATCTCGAAATGGGACGAGGTGCTGGAATGCTATCTGATGACCGGCAACCGCGACTATCTGCTGCGCGTCGTCGCGGCCGATCTGTCGTCGTATGAGGCGTTCCTGAAGAACAAGCTGACGCGGCTCGACGGCATCGCCTCGATCGAGTCGAGCTTCGCGCTGAGCCAAGTGAAGTATTCGATCGCGTTGCCGGTGTGAGGCGTCACTTCCACGGCTGCACGATGATCTTGGTGTGCGCCTCGGGGTTGGCCAGATCGGCGAACGCCTTCGCAACACCGTCGATGCCGACGGTGGCCGTGACCATCGCCGCGGCGTCGACCTCGCCTTCCGCGATCAGGCGCAGCGAGTAGGCGAACTCCTCCGGAGTGTAGCCGAGCACGTACTGGACGTTGAGCTCCTTCATGATGCCGAGCATGGGTTCGCATCTGTCGCTCTCCATGCAGACGCCGACCACGACGATCTTCGCATCGCGCGGGGCACCCTCGAACACCTGCTGCAGCAGGCCCGGCACGCCGACGCATTCGAAGATCAGCGCCGGTTTCAGCGCCGGCAGCATCGCCTGGAACGGCGGCCGTGCCGCCTTCTCCGCGTCCGACATTTGGGCGTGCTCGGCCCAGGTCGCATAAGGTTGCGACACCTTGGGATCGACGACGATGTCGGCGCCGAGCTTTGCGGCAAGCGCGCGCCGCGTCGGGGAATAGTCGGCGGCAACGATCGGGTGAAGGCCCTTGATCCTGAGCGCGGCGATCACAGCAAGGCCTACAGGACCGCAGCCGATGACGAGCGGAACCTCCTTGCCCGTGATGTTGGCCTTGGCGACCGCATGAACGCCGACCGCGAGCGGCTCGGTGAGTGCAGCGTGCTCGGCGGCAAGGCCGTTCGGCACTTCCAGCAGCAGCGGCTCGCTCAGCAGCATCTGTTCGGCATAGCCGCCGACGTGATCGTTGGAATAGCCGATGCCCTTGATTTCCTCCGGCGTCAGCAGCGCCGGCAGCGAGCAGACGCGCGTGCCCGGCCTCAACTTGCGCGTCGTGCCGGGACCGTAGTCGACGATCTCGCAGCAGAACTCATGACCGAACACGACGTCGCGCGACAGGTCCATCGGCGTGCGCCCCATCTTCCTCGCCATCTCGACCATGCTAGGGGCGTGCTGGCGGGCATGGAGGTCCGAGCCGCAGATGCCGCAGGCGAGCGTCCTGACCAACACCTCGCCGGCACCCGGCTTCGGCGCCGCCATGCGGTCGACGACAATCTCACCGTTCCTGAAAATCGCAGCGCGCATTCGGCTCCTCCCCACTTCGCTGGAGCCGTTGATAGCACAAGGAGCGCTGCGGATATTGCGTCAGGCGTTCGGCGAACGCTCTTCGAGCACCAGAAGCTGCGAGCGGCGAACGCGCTCGCGATGGGCGATATAGAGGCCGCTCGCGACGATGAAGGCTGCGCCGATCACGGTCCAGAGGTCGGGCACCTCGCCGAACAGGAAGAAGCCCAAAATGCTGACCCAGAGCAGCTGCGTGTAGGAGAACGGCGCCAGCACCGAGGCATCGCCGTAGCGATAGGCCAGCACGATGATCCATTGTCCGACGGTGGATGCGACGCCAATGAAGATGCCGAGCCCGATGGCGCTCCACGACGGCGTGACCCAGACGAACGGCACCATGGCAGTCAGCAGCGTCAGGCCCGTCAAGGCGGAATAGGTCATTGTGGTGAGAACGGCTTCGCGTCCGCTCATCATGCGGGTCAGGATCAGCGCGGCAGCCCAACAAAAGGCCGAGATGATCGGGAAGAACGCCGCGAGGTGAAACGCACTCGTGCCCGGCCGCAGGATGATCACCACCCCCATCAACCCGATTGCAGTCGCGATCCAGCGGCGCACGCCGACCTTCTCGCTCAGGAACACGATCGACAGCGCGGTGACGAACAGCGGCGAGACGAAGCCGGTGGCGGAGGCTTCCGCAATTGGGAGGTAGCGCAGACCCGTGATGAAGAACAGCGAGGAGCCGAGCAGCACGGCGCCGCGCATCAGCTGAAGGCCGAGCCGCTCGGTGCGCATCGCGTAGAGCGGCGAGACCGGCAACATCACGGGCGTGAACATCAGCGCAAACGTCAGGAAGCGAATCCAGGTGATCTCGATCGACGGCAGCTCAGTCGAGAGGTACTTCGCCGTGACGTCCGAGCAGCCGAGGAAGATCGTCGACAGCAGCACCAGTGCAATGCCTTTGAAGGGATGATCGACGCGCGCAGGTGCGCGGCGAGCGGCCTGCTTCTTCTCGGGCATAGGCACGGAAACGCTGTCGAGCCTTAGGGCTGCGGCGGGGGGCGGGGTCACGGCTGGAACTCAGGCAAAAAGTCGAATCGGGGTGAGCCCCTAAAAAACGACAAATGGGCGCCATTCACAACGCCCGAAAACAGGATGCCGATATGCGCTGAGGTCCGCGCGCGTCAACCCTCCATTAATAAAGGGCGTTTTGCACTACAGCATCGGCAGGCCGCGCGGCTTCGGACCGCGCGGAAACGCCGCATCCAGCGCCGCAATCTCGTCTCTGGTGAGTGTGATGTCGCCAGCGGCCGCATTCTCGCCGGCATGCACCGCACTGGACGCCTTCGGGATCGCGAACACCGTAGTGGCACGGGTGAGGAAGCTCAGCGCGACCTGACGCGGTGTCGCACGCCGTGCCTCCGCGATCCGCGCGAGCACCGCGCCGCCCTTGCTGCTGCCGGCGGGAAAATCATCGTGACCGAACGGCGAATAGGCGACGACCGCGACGCCGTGCCGTTCGCACCACGGGATGACAGCGTGCTCGATCGCGCGTTCCTTGAGGTGATAAAGCACCTGATTGCAGGCGATCTTGCCTTCGCCGGCGACGTCGCGCATCTCGTCGAGATCGTCGGCATCGAAATTGGAGACGCCCCAGGATTTGATCTTGCCGGCCTTCACCAGTTCCTCGAAGGCCGCAACGGTGTCCTCGAGCGGATAAGACCCGCGCCAGTGCAGCAGGTAGCAATCGAGGCGATCGGTCTTCAGCCGCTTGAGCGAGCGCTCGCAAGCCGTGATGGTGCCGCGGCGCGAGGCGTTGCTCGGCAGCACTTTTGAGACGAGGAATACTTCGTCGCGACGGCCTGCGATCGCGTCGGCGATGACGAGCTCGGCGTCGCCATACATCTCCGCGGTATCGATGTGCCTCATGCCGAGATCGAGCCCGCGCTGAAGCGCAGCGATGGCGCGCTTGCGGTCGCCATGGTCGAGATACCAGGTGCCCTGCCCGATGACGGAAACATTTGCGCCGGTGCGGCCGAAGGGATTTTCTTTCATGGTTGGTCCAATGCGTGACGGCTAATTCAGTTCACTGATATCGGCAACCAGCACACTGCCCGTCGCCGATTCCGTGATGTAGAGACGATCCTTGCTTGCGCCGCCGATCGCGACATTTGTGCACGCGCCGCCCGCGCAGGATTTGATGCGCGCGATCAGTTCCCCATTCGGCGCGAATACGAAGACGTGGCCCAGCGAAGCATGGCCGACGAACAGGCGGCCGGCAACGTCCATGGTCATGCCATCAGGGCCGCTGGTGCCGAACAGCGAGCAGAAGCGGCCGACCTTGGAGACGCTGCCGTCCTTCATCAACGGCAACCGCCACACCGAATTGTCGCGTGTCATCGCGACGAACAGGACGCTCTCACTTGGGTCGAGCACGAGGCCGTTCGGGCTGATGCCGGTGTGGATCAGGCAATCAACCCGGCCGGTCGGCGCGAGACGATAGACACGGCCGCTCGGATCATGCAGGCCGGTCTGGCCCTGGTCCGTGAAATAGATGTCGCCGTTCGACGCCGGATGCAGGTCGTTGCAGCCGCGGAACGACTCAGAATTGCGCGCGGTGAGCACGGGCGCGATGCAGCCCTCCTCGGCGTCGAGCTCCATGATGCCGTGCATGTAGTCGGCAACCAGGATACGGCCGTCCTTCGCGATCTTCAGTCCGTTCGGCCAGCCCTCATATTCGATCACCAGCGACCACGCGCCGTCAGGCGCGATCCGGAAGATGCGGCCGAAAGGGATGTCAACAATGTAGAGATTGCCCTCTGCATCGAAGGACGGACCTTCGATGAAACTGTCGGTCGGCATTCCCGGCCGGTTGGCGTCCGCCCAATCGGAGCGCACGCCCTTGCGGCGGAATCTTTCGGGCATGGCGGAGAAGATCGTCGTCGGAATCAGACGCGGCGGCGTTTCCAGGTACATCATGGTTGTTATGCTTGTTGGCGACCGACGGCAGCATAGGGGACAATGCCCGGGCCGTCGATTGGGGCGCGCCAAATCGGATATGCCGTTGCCGCATCCACGGAGTCGTCCTGGCGTTTGCCAGGACGACATTGGGGAGGGCTTGATGCCCTAGCTCGCGGCGCCCGCGAAATTGGCTTCCTTCGCCGCCGCGACTTCCGTCTGCGCAATCAGGCGCTTGAGCTCGGGGATGCAGGAGCCGCAATTGGTGCCGGCCTTGAGTTTCGCACCGATATCGGCAGCAGTCTTCGCACCCCCTGCGATGGTATCGCAGATCGTGGCGCGGCCGACGCCGAAGCAGGCGCAGACCACAGGGCCGGTCGAGGCGATACCTTCGGTGGATTTGCCCGACAGCAGCAGGCGGCGCTGCTCGTCGCTGACGACATCGGCCGCGAACATGGACTTGACCACTTCCCAGTCCCCGGCGTCATGCGCGGGCCCGACGAACAGGCAGGTCTCGATGCGGTCGCCGACGAAGGACGCCGCGCGATAGACACCGCCGCCGAAATCACGGTACTCCGCAAAGTCCTCGCCGGCGATCGGGTCGAGCCAGGCCGGCCAGCGCGAGAGATCCGCGTTGTCGGCGAACAAATAGCCGAAGCCGCCGGAGACCGTGACACGGCTCCACCAGAGATGCGCGGGCAATGCGAGTTGCTTGCGCGAGAGCACAAAGCCGCGGAACACGTATTCGTATGGCACGATCGACGCCGGCGTCGCCTTGGATTCCGGCTGGCCGGAGAACGGGTCGTTGAACGGCTGCACCAACGCACCGACGCGGCCGTGCGAGGTGTTCATCTCGCTCCAGTGGATCGGCGCAAACAGCGTGCCGCTCTGCGCCCGGTCGCTGACGACGACCTTGAGGATGCACTGGCCGTAATCAGTGGTAACGCGGGCAAAGCTGTCGTCGGTGACGCCATATTTGCTGGCGTCATCGGGATGGATCTCGACGAAAGGTTCTGGCAGGTGCGCGCCAAGCCGCTGGCTGAGGCCGGTGCGTGTCATCGTGTGCCACTGGTCGCGGATGCGGCCGGTGTTCAGCCGCAGCGGCCGCGACGCCGTGGTCTCGCTCTTCAGCGCCGGCACCTCCGGCGCAATGAAGCGCGCCTTGCCGTCGGGCGTGAAGAAGCCGCCCTTTGCAAAGAAGCGGTCGCAGGGGGCCTGCCCTTCGCGCGCCGGCCATTGCAGCGGAACCAGCGCATCATAGGCGTCATCGGAGACGTCCTGCAGCGCGCCGATGTCGAAGTCGCGGTTACCCTCGTTCTCGAAGGCCGAGAGCGCGGCATGCTCGCGAAAGATCTCGGCTGCCGATTTGTAGTTGAAACCTTCGCCGAAGCCGAGTCGCTTGGCGACTTCGCCCATGATCCACCAGTCCGGCCGCGCCTCGCCCGGCGCCGGCAGGAACGAGCGCTGGCGCGAGATGCGGCGCTCGGAATTGGTCACCGTGCCCGACTTCTCGCCCCAGGCGAGCGCGGGCAGCAGCACGTGCACGCCGGCGTCGACGGTGTCGTTGGAGAGCACGTTCTCGGACACCACGAACAGCTCGAGCTTCTTCATCGCGGCACGGACGACGTCGGCGTCGGGCAGCGACACCGCCGGGTTGGTGCCCATCACCCACAGCGCCTTGATCTCGCCGCGGTTGATCGCCTCGAACATCTGCACCGCCTTCAACCCCTCATGGGTGGCGATGCGCGGCGCCTTCCAGAACCGCCTGACACGGTCGATCTCCGATGGCGTGAACATCATGTGCGCGGCGAGCTGGTTGGCGAGCCCGCCGACCTCGCGCCCACCCATGGCGTTGGGCTGGCCGGTGAGCGAGAACGGCGAAGCGCCGAGCTTGCCCATCCGTCCCGTCGCAAGATGACAGTTGAGGATGGCGTTGACCTTGTCGGTGCCCTGCGCGGACTGGTTGACGCCCTGCGAGTAAAGGGTGACCGTCCGCTCGGTGTCGCGGAACATCTGGAAGAAGGTCGCGACGTCCTGCTCGGAGAGGCCGGTGGCGAGCGCGGTCGCGGTGACGCTGCCGGCGATGCTGCGCGCACGCGCAAGCGCCGCGTCGAAGCCGGAGGTGTTCTTTTCGATGTAGTCCTTGTCGAGCGCACCGCTGTCTGCGAGATGGACAAGCAGGCCGGAGAACAGCGCCGTGTCGGTGCCGGGTTTCACGCCCAGGAACAGGTCGATATCGCTTGCGGTGTCTGTGCGGCGCGGGTCGATGACGATGATGCGCGCGCCACGCTCCTCCTTGTTCCTGCGCATGCGCTGGAACAGGATCGGGTGGCACCAGGCGGCATTCGAGCCGACCAGCACCAGGAGATCGGCCTGGTCGAGATCTTCGTAGCAGCCCGGCACGGTGTCGGCGCCGAAGGCGCGGCGGTGGCCGGCAACAGAGGACGCCATGCAGAGTCGCGAATTGGTGTCGACATTCGCCGTGCCGATAAAGCCCTTCATCAGCTTGTTGGCGACGTAGTAATCCTCGGTCAGGAGCTGGCCGGAGAGATAGAACGCGACCGCATCGGCACCGTCGCGCGCGACGATGTGCTGAAGACGATGGGCGACGTGGTCGAGCGCGTCGCTCCAGGCAACCCGTTCCAGCGTGCCCTTGCAGCGAATCATCGGATGCAGCAACCGACCCTCGAGCCCGACGGTCTCGCCGAGCGCCGAACCCTTGGAGCAGAGCCGGCCGAAATTCGCGGGATGCTCGGGATCGCCCGCGATCGCCGCGCCGCCGCTGCCGTCGGGTGTTGCCAGCACGCCGCAGCCGACGCCGCAATAGGGACACGTCGTCTTGGTGGTGCGGAGCATCGGGTCGATAGCAGTCATTCAGGCAATTCCCGTCAGGCGGCTTTCGGGGGAAGCGCGAGCGAGCGGCCGAACATCATGTCGGTACGGATCGCCGCGATCTTTTCGCGGGCACGGATCAGCTCGAGATACCAGAGCGCATCGACGGTATCGCCGATCAGCACGGCGCCGGTGAGGCGGCCGTCGGCGATCACGAGCTTCTTGTAGGTGCCGCGCCTGATATCCGACAGCACGAGGCTCTCGCTGCCCTCGCCGCCGATGAAATCGCCGGCGGAGAACACGCTGACGCCGGAGACTTTGAGGTTGGTCGCGACCACGCTGCCCTGGTAGGCAGCGGGACGGCCGGCCAGGTGCCGTGCCAGCACCCGCCCCTGCTCATAGGCCGGTTCGACCAGGCCGTAGCAGATGCCGCGATGCTCGGCACATTCGCCGATCGCAAAGATATCCGGCGAACTCGTCTGCATCACATCGTTGACGACGATGCCGCGATTGACCGCAAGGCCCGCCTCCTGCGCCAGCGTCACGTTCGGCCGGATGCCGGCAGCGAAGATCACCGCGTCGGCGTCCAGCCGGCTGCCGTCTGCGAGCTCGACGGCCTCGACGTGACCATCGCCGTGGATGCGCGCGGTCGAAGCGTTGAGGAGAATGCGGATGCCCTTGCGCTCGACCAGCGTCTTGAGCAGCTCGGCCGCGGGACCGTCGAGCTGACGCTCCATCAGGCGATCCATCAGATGTACCAGCGTCACTGGCGCGCCGGCCTTGGCGAGGCCATAAGCGGCCTCGAGGCCCAGCAGTCCGCCGCCGACCACAACCACGCGCTTCTTGGCCGCGGCCAGCGTCAGCAGCAGATCGACGTCGCGGGTGTCACGAAACGTGTGCACGCCGGGAAGATCGTTGCCCGGCACGTTCAGCCGCAGCGCCGTCGAGCCGGTGGCCAGCACGAGCTTGGAATATTCCATGCTCTCCTCGCCGGCGATCTTCAGCTCGCGGCGACCGACATCGATCTCGGTCGCCCGGTAGCCGTAGCGCACGGTGACACCGCGATCGCGCCACCAGCTCTGCGGCCTGAGCTCGATCTCGTGCGAACCAGTCTCGCCGGCCAGCACCGAGGAGAGCAGCACACGGTTGTAGGCGAGCCGCGGCTCCTCGCCGATCACGGCGACGGCGTAACGGCCGAGTGCCGTCTTCGCGAGCTCATCGACCAGGCGTGCGGCCGCCATACCGTTACCGACGATGACGAGCGGTTCGCTCATGGTAGTCCCCTGTTCTGCAATTCAAGTCCGGTTTGGTGCTTCTCCCCGCGTACGGGGAGAAGCGAGATTCGTACCAATATTCAGACTCTTGCCTCGGCGAGGCTGCCCGCGGCTTCGCCCTGCGGGCTGCGACGCAGATAGAACCACCAGGTGATGCCGAGGCAGGAGGCGTAGAAGATGAGGTAGATCGCGAGCGCGAGCTGCGGGCCACCGGTCAGCGCGATCGACTTGCCGAAGCCGGTCGGGATCAGATAGCCGCCGACTGCGCCGATCGCGCCGATGAAGCCGACCGCCGCACCGCTTTCGATGCTCGCCGTCTTCAGCGCGACGGCGCGCGCCGCATCGCCCTTGCCGCGCACCTTGAACAGGTTCTCCTCTCGGAAGATCGAGGGGATCATCCGGTAGGTCGAGCCGTTGCCGATGCCCGTCGTGACGAACAGGATCAGGAACATCGCCAAGAAGCCGATGAAATCCTTCTGGCCGACGAAATAGAGGACGCCGATCGTGGCGGCCGCCATTGCGATGAAGTTCCAGAAGGTGATGATGGAGCCGCCGAGCTTGTCGGCCAGCCAGCCGCCCAGCGGACGCGACAACGAGCCGACCAGGGGACCCAGGAACGCGATCGCTATCGTGATCTGCGGGAACTGGGTCTTGATCAGCAGCGGAAATGCCGCCGAGTAGCCGATGAAGGATCCGAACGTCCCGATATAGAGGTAGGCCATGATCCAGGTGTGCTTGCGCTTGACGATCGCAAGCTGGTTCTCCACCGACGATTTTGCCGAGGTCAGGTTGTTCATGAAGAACACGGCGCCGAACACCGCGAGTGCAATCGGCAGCACCCACATCAGGCCGGCGTTCTGGAGATAGACGCCATCGACCGGAGTCGCCTGGAACAGGTTGATGACCGCGAGCGTCATCAGGATCGGCGTCAGCAACTGCACGCTCGACACGCCGATGTTGCCGCCGGCAGCGTTGAGCCCAAGCGCCCATCCCTTCATCCGGTCAGGGAAGAAGAAGGAGATGTTGGTCATGCTGGAGGCGAAATTGCCGCCGCCGAGGCCGGCGGTGGAAGCGACGAGCAGCATCAGCCAGAACGGCGTGTCGGGCTGGCTCACGAAATAGGCAAGCGACAGCGTCGGGATGAACAGAATGGCGGCGCTGAAGATGGTCCAGTTGCGGCCGCCGAAGGTCGTAACCGCGAACGTATACGGAAAGCGTATGAACGCGCCGATCAGACCGGGCACGGCGACGAGCTGAAAGAGCTGGTCGGTGGTGTAGTGAAAGCCCGCCTGCGGCAGCTTGGTAGAGACGATGCTCCAGATCAGCCACACCGAAAAGCCGATATGCTCGGCCACGATCGACCAGATCAGGTTACGTCGCGCGACCGTCTTGCCAGTTGCATTCCAGAACGCCTCGTCTTCGGGGCGCCAGTCGGAAATCCACGTCGGATTCTTCGTCATTGATAATCCCTTTTAGGCTCACCGCTGCGTCGTTGCAGGCTTGGCCTCCAGGCATGGAGGCGCGCTCCGAGGCTCGATCCCCGGTGGCGAGTTCACGATGCTGATTGATGATGTTGAGGGACGTCGTCGTTGGCGTCGCACAAAGACACTTCAAGTTCTGTGCCAAGTGCCAACGTTCGAAAAATGACGATATTTCAGCTTGTTAGTCGCTTCGCCTAATTTTTTAGCAGGCCTAATTCGCATGCAAAATTTGCGATTCGCTCAATCCTTGTGCGGCGCACAAGATTTGAGCGGAGTGTCGATTATTTGGGCGCGACGACGAGGGTTAACGATGCGTTGACGTCACGCAACGCGGCTGACGACGCGCGCGAGACTCGCGCGTCGTCACCCAGTCTTTCCATGTCGCGCGCAAGCACACGCGTTGATGCGATCGCGTTTACTCGGCGGCCTGCGGCCGGCCGTAGGCCTCGGTGATCATGAAGTTGGACAGCACGCCATAGGCTGCGGTCCATGCGGCGGCGACATCAGGCGTCCAGTTTGAGCCGAGACCTTTTTCGAGCGTCCACAGCAATGCCGAGCCGACGACCGGATAATGCTCAGGCTTCGCCCCATAGGCGACGTGGCGCTTTGCCAGCGCGCTTGCCGCCGGCAGGATCGTTTCGAGATTGGAGAGACCGCCGACCACCACGGCGAGCGTCGCCATCAGCTTCTTGCGCTGCTCGGTGAGGTCGTTTGGAAACATCGCTTTCACGGATGGCGCAACCTCGAACAGGCGGTCGTAGAATATGACCGCGGCCTGATCGGCGATCGGCGCCACCTTTGCAAAACTGTCCTGGACCAATTTGATTTCTGCTGGATTCATCGTGACTTCCCTGTCGTTGAAACGGCAAAAAGACGAAACCATTTGGTCGCGACGCCGGCGCTGCGGTTCACAGCGCCGGACGACGATCGTTTGGACTAAAGCGCGATCCCGTAGGCTTGAACCGCCATCGCGCTTTCGCTTGTTGTTTGCGCATGATCTCTTCGGAAAACCGCTGCGCACTTTTCCGGATCATGCGCTATGCCGCCTCCACGAAGCGATGACGCTCGTAGAGGAATTCGAGCACGCGCTGCCGGCACTTGAGGTAGGTGGCGTTGGAAGCGAGCTCGAGCCGCTTGCGCGGACGCGCCAGCGGCACGTCCAGCACCTCGCCGATGCGCGCCGAGGGGCCGTTGGTCATCATCACGATGCGGTCCGACAGCAGCACGGCCTCGTCGACGTCGTGGGTGATCATCAGAATCGTGTTGCCGAGCTTTTGATGCAGCGCCATCACCGAATCCTGGAGATGCGCGCGCGTCAGCGCGTCGAGCGCACCAAAGGGCTCGTCGAGCAGCAGCACCTTCGGTTCCATGGCGAGCGCACGCGCGATGCCAACGCGCTGCTTCATGCCGCCGGAGATTTCCGACGGACGCTTGTCCTTGGCATGGGCCATCTGCACGAGGTTGAGATTATGCATGACCCAGGCGTCGCGCTCTGCGCGAGTCTTGGTCTTCGAGAACACCTTGTCGACGCCGAGCTTGACGTTCTCGTAGACCGTGAGCCAGGGCAAGAGGCTGTGGTTCTGGAACACCACCGCGCGATCCGGCCCCGGCGAGTTGACCTCGCGATTCTCCAGGAGAACGCCGCCGGTCGATGCACCGGTCAGCCCTGCGATGATGTTGAGCAGGGTCGACTTGCCGCAGCCGGAATGGCCGATGATCGAGACGTATTCGCCCTTCTCGATGGTGAGGTTGATGTCCTTCAGCACCTCGGTCGTGGCGTTGCCGCGGGTGAAGACCTTGTCGATGTGGTCGAGCTTCAGATAGGCGGTCATGTGCTGCGCTCCCTTAGCTCTGCGCGGTGCCGTGAGTGACGAACTTGCCGAGCGCCGCGATCAGGCGGTCGAGCACGAAGCCGATGATGCCGACGTAGAACAACGCCAGGATGATCTCGCTGATATGCGAGGAGTTCCAGGCGTCCCAGATGAAGAAGCCGATGCCGACGCCGCCGATCAGCATTTCAGCCGCGACGATCGCGAGCCACGACAGGCCGATGCCGATGCGCAGACCCGTGAAGATGTAGGGCGCCGCCGCCGGGATCATGATCTTGGAGAAGAACTCCAGCGGATTGAGCTGCACGACGGCCGCGACGTTGCGGTAGTCCTGCGGGATGTTGCGGATGCCGACCGCGGTGTTGATGATGATCGGCCACACCGAGGTGATGAAGATGACGAAGATCGCCGAGGGTTGGCCGTCGCGGAAGGCCGCGAGCGACAGCGGCAGCCAGGCGAGCGGCGGAATCGTGCGCAGCACCTGGAACAGCGGGTCGAGCCCGCGCATCGCCCAGACCGACTGGCCGACCAGCGTGCCGAGCGCGATGCCGACGATGGCGGCGATCGAATAGCCGTAGGCGACGCGCTGGAGACTTGCGGAGAGATGCCAGAACAGGCCCTTGTCGATGCCGCCATGGTCGAAGAACGGATCGAAGATCAGCTCCTTGGTGTCCTTGAACACCCTTGACGGCGGCGGCAGCGTCGAGCCGGCGCGCCGGCACACCAGTTCCCAGATCAGCGTCAGCAGCGCGATCACGACGAGCGGCGGGATGACCCGCACCGCGGTCTCCTTCGCCATCCTGGCGTAGGCCTCGCTGCGCGGCGGGCGCTTCGGCGTCATCGCAACGACCGGCGCCGCAACGCTGCTCGAAGGCGCAATGCCTTCCATTTCCATCTTCTTCACAGGCATGTTCATGAAATTGTCTCCGGCTTCAAAGGTGGATGCGGCCGCCCTTGGGCGGCCGCGAGGCCCATCAGACTTCGACGCGCTTGATCGCGAGCGACTTCAGATAGGCGGCCGGATTTTCGGGATCGAACACCTTGCCGTCGAAGAAAGTCTCCTTGCCGCGCGAGGTGGAGGTCGGGATCTCGGCAGCCGCGACGCCCATGGTCTTGGCCGCGTCCTTCCAGAGGTCCTCGCGGTTCACCTTGGCAATGAGCGCCTTCGCGTCGAAGGTCGGCTCGTACTTGCCCCAGCGGATGTCCTCGGTGAGGAACCAGAGGTCGTGGCTCCTAAACGGATAGGAGGCGAAGTCGCGCCAGTACTTCATGATGTGCGGCGAGTTCTCGACCACTTTGCCGGGAATGCCGTAGTCGAACTTGCCGGCGGTGCGGTCGAGCACGTCCTCGACAGGGCAGTTCATCCACTGCCGCTTGCCCATGATGGCGGCAAGCTCGGCCTTGTTCTCGGCCTTGTCCGCCCATTGCTGCGCTTCCATCACCGCCATCAACAGCGCCTTTGCGGCCTTCGGATATTTGTCGACGAAGGCGGCGCGCATGCCGAAGGATTTTTCCGGATGCTTATTCCAGAGCTCGCCGGTGTTGACCGCGGTGTAGCCGATGTTCTGGTGGATCAGTTGCAGATTCCAGGGCTCGCCGACGCAGAAGCAGTCCATGGTGCCGACCTTCATGTTGGCCACCATCTGCGGCGGCGGCACAACGATGGTCTCGATGTCTTTGTCGGGATCGATGCCGCCGGCGGCGAGCCAGTAGCGGATCCAGAGATCATGCGTGCCGCCGGGGAAGGTCATGGCAGCCTTCACAGCCTTGCCGGACGCCTTCTTCTTCTCCAGAGCCGCCTTGAACGGCGAAGCGTCAACGCCGAGCTTCAGGTCGGCATATTCGTTGGCGACCGAGATGCACTGGCTGTCGAGGTTGAGCCGCGCCAGGATGTACATCGGCGTCGGCTGGTTGTTCTGCGTCACCTTGCCGGCGGAGATCAGATACGGCATCGGGGTGAGGATATGAGCGCCGTCGATGCCGTTGCCTTCGGAGCCGAGCACCAGGTTGTCGCGCGTGGTGCCCCAGGAGGCCTGCTTCTGCACGTCGGTATCGGGCATGCCGTATTTGGCGAACAGGCCCTTGTCCTTGGCGACGAAGAGCGGGCCGGCATCGCTGAGCGCGATGAAGCCGAGCTTGGCACCCTTGACCTCGGGACCTGCGTCCTGGGCGAATGCACCGGCGGGGAAATTGAGCTTGGCGGCGGCGAGAAGGGCGGCAGTGCTGCCGGTAGCCTTCAACAATTGACGGCGGGTCAGGCCGGAATCCGAGGGCCGGCGAATGCGCTTGGTCATAGGTCGTGTCGTCCTTTGCGTCGTTGCAGAAATGATGCGTCAGTGCACACGAGCTACCGTCCGTCCTGTGACGCCGCCGTTGGCGCATGCAGACGCGCGACGGGGGGAACCCCCGTCTGGTGGCGTCAGCAAGTCGGATGAGAAGTCTCGCGGGACGGCTTCAATGGCGTCGACTTGGAACTATTCAAGCTTCGTGCCAAGCCCCGCACCGCGAAAACAGTCAACGGATTAATGACTTAGGAAGACTGCGCCAGCCTGTCGCAGGCGTCATCCGCACGCGAAATTTGCGGCCTGCTCAATTCTTGTGCGGCGCACAAAGCTTGTGCAGGCGATCAAGCAAGAGGCCGCGCGGTACACCAGCGTGCGGTACGGTCGAACCTCACGCTATTGAAACTACAACGTTTTTATTCCGACCCTTTGCGGCACGCCGTTTGCATCTCGTCTGGCGTCAACGAAGACTGCGGCCTTGCCGCATTGTTGCAGCCGCTGGCGGCCGCAACCCGGAAGCTCACCTGCTTCGCGGCCCTCCTCGGCTCAGTCGTCGTGACGCGATTCCCAAGGCTTCCAAACCTCCCACAGGCCCTCGTGCGCGGCAGGCCCGTCCGCACGGCCAACGACGTTCAGCCGCGCGCTCTCGGAAGGGGCGTGTCGATCTCTCTTACGAAGCAAAAGGAACCATTGATGTCGTATCTCGCGCCTTCGGAATTCGTCACCAAGATGGTGGATGCGGGCGAATCCAAGATCTTCATGTCCACCCGGGATACGATCATCCGCGCTTACATGGCCGGCGCCATCCTCACGCTCGCCGCATGGTTCGCTGTCACCATCAACGTGAACACCGGCCAGCCGCTGGTCGGCGCGCTTTTGTTTCCGGTCGGCTTCGTCATGCTGTACCTCCTGGGCTTCGACCTCCTGACCGGCGTGTTCGTGCTCTCGCCGCTCGCTTTGATCGACAAGCGCCCCGGCGTCACCCTCGGCGGCGTGCTGCGCAACTGGGGCCTGGTCTTCGTCGGCAACTTCGCCGGCGCATTCACCGTCGCCTTCATGATGGCCTTCGTCACGACCTTCGGCTTCACGCAGGCGCCCGACAAGGTCGGCACCGCCATCGGAATCATCGGCGAGAGCCGGACGCTTGGCTACGCCGCGCATGGTGCGGCCGGCATGGCGACATTGTTCCTGCGCGGCATGCTCTGCAACTGGATGGTCTCGACCGGTGTCGTCGGCGCCATGATCTCGACCTCGGTCTCCGGCAAGGTCATCGCGATGTGGATGCCCATCATGGTGTTCTTCTACATGGTGTTCGAGCATTCCGTGGTGAACATGTTCCTGTTCCCGTCAGGGCTGTTGCTCGGCGCAAAGTTCTCGATCATCGATTACCTGATCTGGAATGAGATCCCGACCGTGCTCGGCAACCTCGTCGGCGGCCTCGCCTTCACCGGCATGACCCTTTACGCCACGCACGTCCTTACGCTGCCCAAGCGCCAGGCCGGCAAGCCTGCGCCGACCCGCGTCGCGGCCTGATCGAAAACGCCCCAACAGGGGAGCCTCGCACCGCCAGAGCATGATCCGTAAAAGTGTGAAGCGGTTTTCCGAAGAGACCATGCTCAAACAAAGAGCTAAAGCGCGACGATGATCTCGTCGCGCTTTAGGGTGAGGCTCCCCTTCGCTTGGTGACGACGATGACGCACGGACTTGAGATTTCGGTCGGCCAGTATTCCGACAAGGGTCGCAAGCCCATCAACCAGGATTTTCACGGCGTCCTGATTCCGGACGAGCCGCAGCTCAGCCTGAAGGGGATCGCGGCCGTTCTGGCCGACGGCATCTCCAGCAGCACGGTGAGCCAGATCGCCAGCGAGTCCGCGGTCAAAAGCTTTCTGATGGACTATTACTGCACGTCAGAAGCCTGGACGGTGAAGACCTCCGCCCGGCGCGTGCTGGACGCGACCAACTCCTGGCTCCACGCGCAGACGCGGAAGAGCCAGTATGCCTATGACCGCGACAAGGGCTATGTCTGCACGCTGAGCGCCATGGTCATCAAAGGGACCACTGCGCACATCTTCCATGTCGGCGACTGCCGCATCTACCGCGTCGCCGGCAAGGCGCTGGAGCAATTGACCGACGATCACCGGATCATCGTATCCTCGGAGCAGACCTATCTCGGCCGCGCGCTCGGCATCAATCCGCAGCTCGAGATCGACTACCAGACCCTCGAGATCGAGCGCGGCGACACCTTCTTCCTGGCAACCGACGGCGCCTATGAATTCGTCGATGCGCGCTTCGTCACCGGCGCGCTGAACGAGCATGCCGGCGAGCTCGACGGCGCGGCAAAGGCCATCGTCGAGGAGGCATACCGGCGCGGTAGCGACGACAATATTACCGTCCAGATCCTGCGCGTCGATGCGGTACCGCAGCGCGAGCCGATCAGCATCTTCAATCAGACCTCCGAACTCCCGCTTCCTCCCCTGCCCGAGCCGCGGGCGATCTTCGACGGCTACCGGATCGTCCGCGAAGTCCACGCCAGCAGCCGCAGCCACATCTACCTTGCCGTCGATGCCGAGACCGAGGAGCCGGTCGCACTCAAGCTGCCGTCGATCGATCTGCGCGACAATCGCGCCTATCTCAAGCGCTTCCTGATGGAGGAGTGGATCGCGCGCCGCATCGACAGCCCACATGTGCTGAAGCCGCTGTCACAGTCGCGGCGGCGCGGCTACCTCTACGTCGCGACCGAATTCGTCGAAGGGCAGACCTTGCGGCAATGGATGGTCGACAACCCGCGGCCCGATCTCGAAACGGTGCGCGGCCTGATCGAGCAGATCGCCGCGGGCTTGCGCGCCTTCCACCGCATGGAGATGCTGCATCAGGATCTCAGGCCCGACAACATTCTGATCGACAAGACCGGTACCGCGAAGATCATCGACTTCGGATCGGTCCGAGTCGCTGGCGTGGCCGAGGCCGCACCGCAAGGCGATGGCGAAATCCTCGGCACGGTCCAGTACACGGCGCCGGAATATTTCCTCGGTGAAGGCGGCTCGCCGCGTTCCGACATGTTTTCGCTCGCCGTCATCTGCTACCAGATGCTCTCGGGAAAGCTTCCCTATGGCGCCCAGGTCGCAAAAATCCGGCGCAGGTCGGACCTGCGGAAACTGCAATATCGCCCGGTCGACGACGATCGCAACGTTCCCGCGTGGGTCGATGGTGCGCTGAGGCGCGCGCTGCATCCGGATCCCTACAAGCGGCATGAGGACCTGTCCGAACTCGTCTTTGAGCTGCGAACTCCCAATCCGGCCTATCTCAACACGCGGATCACGCCCCTTCTGGAACGCAGTCCGCTGTTGTTCTGGAAGCTGACCTCGGCGTTCCTCGCCTGCGCGGTGATCGCCCTGCTCGCGCTGCTGCACGCGCGCTAGGGCGCTACGCATAAAGGCGCGGACGTCAGCTTCTGGCGGCCAAGCGGACATGTGTGGTCGGTCAGAACATTGCCGCTGGTGACATTGGTGACTGTGCGAATTCGACTTGCCGGTCACGCCGACTGCTCACCTTTTTGAGTTGCAAGCGCGAGGCACGCAAGGCTCTAAGGGTTATGAAAGCTGGACGATGTAGTTCATGCGATCAAAGATCGACAACAGGTCAGATTGCGCAGGGGTAGCCGGTCAGCACAGCTGACGATATTTGCTGCGCTTTGCGGACCCGACGGCTGACGACCGCCACGCTTCATGTTACGGTGCGGATCGCTTTGGATCGTGCGATCATGCCTTCAGTGTTGACCGTTTGTCAGTTCTGGCTGAGCCGGTTCTACCAAGAAGCTCATGAACCAACGATCCAAGCTACAATCTCTGCATACTTCGTCGGTTTGAGACGAAGCGTCGTTCGGGTGTGTCGCGTTGGCGTTCAGCGCCGACGCACAACTCGACTCTAGCAAGGAAAAGCATACGCAGGTTCAAAGCAGGTCATTTCCAACTTGACGGCGGCTCACGGCAGAGCCTTGAAGCCGCCCTTCGATTCCAAGGAGGGCCCCATGAAGTCTATTTACCTGAGCATAAGCGATACCCCCTCTGCAGCCTGGAGGCTTGCCAAGACAACGGCATTCGTAGCAGTGCTCGTGGCCATGGCCCCCGCGGCTGCTCAGAGCGAGCCGATTGAGAAGAAGGGTACGACCCCCTATGTGACGCACTTCATTTTCAGGCCGTTGATGGCGATTGATACCGCCGAACTTGGCAAAGCCACCATGCTGGAGGCGGTCGGAACAACCCAAAACATGAAGGGAGAGAAGATGCTGGACAAGATGTCCGCGCGTTGCGTAGCGCTGAACGTCTCATCCGGTGAGAAGAAATACATTGACGGAGCCTGCGTGCTGGCCGACAGCGACGGCGACAAGATTTTCTCGACCTTCGATACTCGGGACCTCGACAAGTCCCAGCCGAAGATGGACTGTGGAACCCATATCATCACCGGAGGTACCGGCAAGTATAAGGGGATCACCGGGAGCGAGCCATTTGCGTGCATCACTATGCCTGCGCTGGCTGGCTCCGGCGATTATTTTGCGATGGACATCCCGCACAACACGTCGTGGGAGATCAAATGATCCTAACCTCGAGGTCGCCCTAAACGCTGGTTATCGATAGCGGGTGTCAATCACTGAACGAGAGCCCGGCCAACAGCCGGGCTCTTTTTTCTGCAGATACTCATCAGCAGAGAGCAACGGTTGTGAATGCAATAGGCCCACGACACGCTTGAGTGACATCTTTCTCGTTGTCGACATCGATTTCCCTGGGGCGTCGCGCTAGCTATTGGTCGGATTGTTTCCCTTAGCTCGATACTCGCGGCGATGGCCGCAATCGTTCTTATCTGCGCTTTGGAGCAACCGTTGCCCTATCAGTTGCTGGTGATCGCGGGCGGCATTTGCGTGATTGTTCGCCACGTGCCAACATTCAACGGCTACTCGTGGGCACCGAGCCAAGCCTAGGCCGAAGTGCCGCAGACACGAAAGCACAAGCGTAACTCCAGCGCCCCGCCTTCGGAAGCACAGCGGACGTCGTACGCGCCCTGAGTGCAGCGCGGCCTAGCATGTATGTACGCCCCAGCGGGGAGCCGTCAGGCCGGCTCCTCCGCCTGCGTCCCCAGCGGTTTTGGCGCCAACCCGCCGCCGGGCTTGAGGTGGAATTCATACGTCATCAGGTGCCAGGGCGCGGCGACCGGTTTGCCGTCGGGCGTCGCTGCATCGCTGCGCTTTTCCACCCTGGCCACGAGCTCGTCCTTGACGCCGAACACCACGTCGGAATCGAGATATTTGTCGCCGCCGATGAAGACGTGGGTGATCAGCGGCTCGTAGCCCTTGGCGTTGACGAGGAAATGCACATGGGCGGGGCGCATCGGGTGGCGGTTGGTTTTCACGATCATCTCGCCGACCGGACCGTCGGTCGGGATCGGATAGCTGCACGGCAAGATCGTGCGGAAGGTGAAGCGCCCGTCGGAATCGGTGATGAAGCGCGCACGTCCGGAGGCACCGATACTATCGTAGTTCGGCTTCTGTGAATCGTAGAGGCCGTCGTCGTCGGCATGCCAGACGTCGACGGGCACGCCCGCAAGCGGCTTGCCGTTGTTGTCCGTGACGCGGCTCTCGACGAACATTTTTTCGCCGGTCAGGTTGTGCGGTGAGATGTCGGTGCCGTGGGGCGTCACCTTGTGCTCGCCGACATAGAAGGGGCCGAGCACCGTGGTCTCGGTGGCACCGCCGCGATCGCGGTGGTTCACCGCGTCCACCAGCATGGAGACGCCGAGCACGTCGGACAGCAGGATGAACTCCTGGCGGATGTCGGTGCATTTGTGCCCGGTACGGGTCAGGAAATCGATCGCATAGTCCCATTCTTCGAAGGTGAGGTTGGTCTTGCTGACATAGTCGTGAAGCGACTTGACCAATTCCTGGAGCAGGAACTTTGCGCGCGGGTTCGGCGTGTCGTCAAAACTCCTGATGACGGCGTTAGTGAGCTCGGATTCGTTGAACTGGGTCATGGTGCCCTGGCTTCCCGTTCTTGCGGTTTTCTCGTTGGTCCCCGGAGGAGCGTTCCGACGGCTAGCCTACACCACTGCGGGCGGCAGAGTTAAGCGCGACCGGGTTGGAATGGCCCGGCAATTTCGGCTATCACCATGGCCGACAACACCGCCCGGAGGAACATTCCCTGATGCTCGCCCCCACCCCCGCCTCGCCCGAATCCGTCGGCATGTCCAAGGCCGCGCTCGACCGCATCGATGCGCATCTGAAGAACCGGTATATCGATGCCGGCCGCTTCCCCGGAACGTCACTTCTGGTCTATCGCCGCGGCAAGGTCGCCCACAGCTCGGTGCAGGGTCTTGCCGATCTCGAGCGCAAGGCCCCGCTCAAGGATGACACCATCTTCCGCATCTATTCGATGACCAAGCCGCTCACCAGCGTCGCCTTCATGATGCTGGTCGAGGAAGGCCTGGTCGCGATCGACGAGCCCGTTCACAAATACATTCCGGAGTGGAAGAACCTCGGCGTCTTCGTCGCCGGCACCGCCCCCAATTTCCTGACGCGGCCGCCGACCCGGCCGATGCTGATCGTCGATCTTCTGCGCCACACCTCGGGGCTCACCTACGGCTTCCAGCAGCGCTCCAACGTCGATGCCGCCTATCGCGAGAAGAAGCTCGGCGACGTCATCAAGGCAGGCACGCTGGATTCGCTGATCGCGGACCTTGCGACCATCCCGCTGGAATTCTCGCCCGGCGAGTCCTGGAACTACTCGGTGTCCACCGACGTGATCGGCTATCTCATCGGCAAGATCTCCGGGATGCCGTTCGAGCAGTTCCTGAAGACGCGCATTCTCGATCCGCTCGGCATGACGGATACGGATTTCCACGTGCCGGCCTCCAAGGCGCATCGTTTGGCGGCTTGCTATTCCGCTGACCCGGGTGGCGGCATGACATTCCATGCCGGCCAGCGCAAGGAAGGCCTGACTCTGCAGGACGATCCGGCGACGAGTTCGTTCCTTGCGCCGCCCGAGTTGGTCTCCGGCGGCGGCGGGTTGTGCTCGACGGTCGCCGACTATCTGACCTTCTGCCGTGCGCTGCTCAACGGCGGCGAGCTCGGCGGCGTCAGGCTGATCGGTCCGAAGACGCTGGCGCTGATGACGACCAACCACATTCCGGGCGGACAAGCGCTGCCGGAAGTGTCGCGCTCGCTGTTTTCCGAGGCGACCTATAACGGCATCGGCTTCGGTCTCGGTTTTGCGGTGACCATGCGTCCGGCAGAGACGCTGATCGCTGGCAGTCCCGGCGAATACAATTGGGGTGGCGCCGCGACGACCTCGTTCTGGATCGACCCGGCCGAAGAGCTGATCGCGATCTTCATGACCCAGGTGCTGCCGTCGAGCGCCTACCCGATCCGCCGCGAGCTGCGCAGCATGGTCTATGCCGCGATCAGCGAGAGCAATCTGTAAGGCAAATGAGAAGATCCCGCGGCCTCAGGGCCGCGGGATCGCTCACTTCAGCATCTCCGGCACGATCAGGCGCGGCAGGAACAGCGACACGCTCGGCCAGACGATGAGGGCCGCCAGCACGACCAACATCGGCACCAGCATGATCGCCGTATCCTTCAAGGCATAGCGCAGCCGTACACCGGCGACCGCGCAGGCGATCATCAGGCACAAGCCGTACGGCGGCGTCACCAGCCCGAACGCCAGCGACACGATCGAGATGATCGCGAACTGCACCGGATGCAGATCGACGGATTTTGCCAGCGGCTCCAGCACGGTGCCGACGATGACGATCGCCGGAATGGCGTCGAGAAAGCAGCCGACGACCAGGAAGCAGAACGCAATGAAGAAGCCGGCGGCAATCGGTCCCATGCCCCAGGTCGAGACGTTGGCCAAGAGCTCCTGCGGAATCTTGTAGTAGGCCAACAGCCAGCCGAACGCGCTCGCGGTACCGACGCAGAACAAGGCAACGCCGGCGAGGCGTCCGGTGTCGAGCAAGGCCTTGTACAGTTCGCGCGCACCGGTCTCGCGGTAGAAAAACGCCGACAGCGCCACGGAATAGAGAACCGCGACGCAGGCGGATTCGGTTGCGGTGAACCATCCAAGCAGGATGCCGCCGACGATGATGAACGGCGTCATCAGCGCCGGCAGCGACCGCCAGATCGCGCAGCGAAAATCCCGCCAGCTATCCTTCGGATAGGTCGGATAGCCGCGGCGCACCGCGTAGACATGGACAGTTGCCATCTGGGCACCGGCGATCAGAAGGCCCGGTATGATGCCGGCCAGGTACATTGCGGCAATCGAGGTCGAGATCAGCCCACCCCACACGATCATCAGGATCGAGGGCGGGATGATGACGGCCAGGACGGCCGATACCGCCGTGATGGCGATGGAGAACGAGAGATCGTAACCTTCCTTGGTCTGGGCATCGATGAAGATTTTTGACTGGCTCGCCGCATCCGCCGTCGAGGAGCCGGAGATGCCCGCAAAGAAAACCGAGAGCACGACGTTGATCTGCGCCAGCGATCCCGGCCAGTGTCCGACCATCGAACGCGACAGTGCGACCAGGCGGTCGGTGATGCCGCCGATGCTCATCAGATTGGCGGTCAGCAGGAAGAACGGCACCGCCAGCAGGATGAATGAATTGTAGGCGTTGAAGGTTTCCTGCGCGAGCGTCATCAGCGACAGATGAGGTTCGATCAACAGGATCGGCACGCAGGCAAGGCCGAGCGCGAAAGCGACCGGCACGCGGATAATGAGCAGGCCTACGAAGACTCCGAACAGAACCGCCGCGGCCTGTCCGGCGGAAAGAACATTCCCTGTCATTGCTTCGCCCCAACCAGAATCCGCATTTCGTCGAGTATCTGTTCGCCCGCAAACACGATCCACGTCACGCCGGCGACCGGCCAGGCGACGTGGATCAGCCAGAGCGGCAGGTCGGCCAGCTCCGACGTCCTGTTCCACGCGAACCTGGTGAATTCGATGCCGGCCCACACGAACACCAGCGCCATCGCCAGCACGCTGAGCCGGGCGAGGATTCGCACCAAAGCCTCCGACCGCCGCGACAGATCCGGCCAGACGTCGACTTCGAAATGCTGCGACTCGCGGATGCCGACCATCGCGCCGATCATGATGGTCCAGACGAACAGGAACCGCGCCATCTCCTCGGTCCAGATGTAGGAGGGAATGAACGGGGTGTAGCGCGATATGATCTGCAGCGTCACCGGAACGACCAGGATGCCGACGCAGGCGGCAAGCAGGATTTCCAGCAGCCTTGCATAGGCCGCCGTTGCTCGTCGCCACAGCGACGGGTTCGGCGCAACAGGTATTTCGGTCATTGGAGCTCCGCGGGCGGCAACCGTCACCAGGGGGCAAGCCGTCGGGCTTGCCCCGATATTCTGTCGGCAAACAGGGAGTGGTCAGGCTACGTTGATCTTCTCGAAGATGCCCTCGGCGCCGATTTCCTTGGCGTAGGTGGCCATCACGGGATCGGCGAGCTTCTTCATGGCGTCGCGCTCCTCGAACGGGACACGCTTGAGCTTGCCGGCCTTCTCCAGCGTGTCGAGCTTGACGACCTCCTCGCTCGATTCCAGTTGACGGCCGTAGTCGCCGGCTTCCTTGCCGGCCTTCATGATCGCGGCCTGCAACTCCTTCGGCAAGGTCTTCAGCGTCTTCACCGAGAAGCATATCGGCCGGATCGACACGGCGTGCTGCGTCAGGTTGAGATGCGGGGCCACTTCATAGAACTTCATCGCCTCGACGCCGGCCGCCTCGTTTTCGCCGGCCGATATCACGCCGTTCTGGATCGCGTTGTAGATTTCGTTGTAGGCGATGACGGTCGGGCTCATGCCGACCGCCGCGAAGGTCTTCGACCAGATCGGCGCGCCCTGCACGCGCACCTTGAGGCCCTTGAGATCGGCGAGATTCCTGAGCGGCTTGTTGGCGAAGATGTTGCGGATGCCGCCGCCGGCATAGCCGATCAGGACGACCTCGGCCTTCGCCGCGACCTCATCGGCGATCGGCGCCAGGATATTGGCTTCGACCACCTTGTTCATGTGCTCGATGCCCTTGAACACGAAGGGCGCGTCGATGAACGGGGCGGCCTTGGCGAAGGTCGACATGTGAGCCGGCGAGACGATGCCGTAATCGACGGCCTTGCCCTGCGACATGTACTCGAAATACTGCTTCTCGAGGCCGAGCGACGAGTTCCTGTGCAGCGTGAAGTTGACAGGCTTGTCGTAGTACTTCTTCACCAGCTCTTCGAACCGGAGCAGTGCCCGGTTGAAGGCGTGATCGTCGTTGAACTGCACGGCGCCGTTCAGCGAGATCGGGGCCTGCGCCCTGAGGATCGACGGCATGCCAACCACCGCAGTGGTCGCACCTAGCCCAGCGAGAAATGACCTCCGCTTCATTGTCTCCCTCCCTTTGATGCTCCGCCCCTGTAACCGGGCCATAAGCGCAGCCGGTATGCGGCTTGCGTGAAGGGAAGCGTATGAAAAACGTCGGCGGGACGGAAGCTATTTCGCGTGCGTATGGCACCGGTACCCTTCGTCGCAGGGCCATGGAGACGCGATCTGCTGCACTGCAACTCGCGCTGCTCGGCCGACCGGCGTGCCCGACGGAACCGCCTGGCAACATGACGAAATGTGCAGTGGCGCAATTCCGGTGCTGTTCTATGCTCGACGCGGTCCGGCGCCGTCGCGCCACAGTAGGCTATCCGCGTTTTGCCAAAGCTCACCCTGCCCGTACGACTAGCCCTTCTGATCGCGGGAACGATGCTGCCGCTGATCGCGTTCGCCGTCGGCATCGCCTTCTACAACTACCAGCAGGACCGCAACGACGCGACGCGGCGCGTGCTCGAGACGGTGCGCAGCATGCGCCTCGTGCTCGATGCCGAGGTGCTACGCATGACCGGCGGCCTGCAGGTGCTGGCGCTGACCGACGCGCTGTCGACCGGCGACTTCCAGGGTTTCCGGCGCATCACCGCCGGCTTTCTCGAACAGTATGGCAAGGACGGTGTGGTGCTGGTCTCGGACCGCAAGGGGCATCTGGTGTTCTCGTCCATGACGGAGGACACGGCGAGCCTGCCGACGCGCAACAATGTCGAGATGGCCGAAAAGGTCTTTGCGACCAGGACGCCGCAATATTCAGACCTCTTCCTCGGCGCGTTCAAGCAGCGCCAGGTGGTCACGGTCGAGGTTCCGGTGCTGCGCGACGGCGAGGTGATCTACGACCTCTGCTTCAGCCCGCCGGTCGACATGTTCCAGAACCTGATGGAGAAGCAACGGCCCGACGAGCAATGGACGGTGGCGCTGCTCGACGCCCAAGGCATCGTGATCGCGCGCGCCCCCAACCCGGCCGAGAATGTCGGCAAGCGCGCCACGCCCTCCCTCTATGACGAGATGTTCCGCAGAGGCGAAGCCTCGCTGTCGGCGGTGTCGCTCGACGGCATCCAGCTGAGCGCCGCCTATACCCGCTCCAAGCTGACCGGCTGGACGGTCGCGGCGGGCGTCCCCGAGAGCTCGCTGGTCGCACCGCTCTGGCGCAACATCGCGATCACCAGCCTGATCGGCGGCGTGCTGCTCTTGACCGGACTTGCCTTCGCGGTGCGCATGGCCGCCACGATTCACCGCGGCGAGATGCTGCACGACCTCCTGATCGAGGAGCTCAACCATCGCGTCAAGAACACGCTGGCCTTGATGCAGGCGATCGCGGTGCAGACCTTCCGCAGTGCCAGCAAGACCGAGCGGGCGAAATTCGAGGGACGGCTCGGCGCGCTCGCCGAGGCGCACAATCTGCTGAGCCAGGAGAAGTGGCAGGGCTCGGAGCTGAAGGACGTCATCGAGCGCGCGACGCAGCCGTTCCTCCTGAGCAGCCCCGGCCGCATCCGGATGGCCGGACCGTCTGTGCCGCTGTCGCCCCGGCTTGCGGTCGTGCTGTCGATGATCGTGCACGAGATCGCGACCAACGCGGCGAAATACGGTGCGCTGTCCAACGAGACCGGCACGGTGACGCTCGATTGGGAGGTCACCGCCGACACGCCAAAACCGCGACTGCGCCTGATCTGGGCCGAAAACGGCGGCCCGCCGGTGACGGCGCCGGTGCAGCGCGGCTTCGGCTCACGCCTGATCGAGCGCAGCGCCCGCGATCAGCTCGGCGGCGAGGCGACCGTGGATTTTCTGCCGCGCGGCGTCGTCTACACGATCAGTTGCACGCTGGACGAGGCGCGCTGACCAAAACATCGAAAACAACCCCATGCAAAGTAGCCGGTGACGGCCGGCGCACTACTTCGACTTTTACGAAATTCGCTTGACGCGTCGGGCAAATCGGGTGTATGTTGCCATCATCGCGACGCTTGGGACCTCTCCACCGAGCCAGCGCCGACCTGTCGCCTTTCACGCAAACCACTCACGCAGTCATGCGCCTGCCGATGGCCTGGGCAGCTTCGTTCAACTGCGGGAGAAAGCGTTCGATGATGACTGACACGGTGGCGACCCTGGCGATCCAGGTGAGGTTGACACATCCAAGGACCTCATCGCCGACATGGACGGGAACGGCGATGGAATTCCGGCCGTCGTTGACCTTGCTTCTCGGAAGGTCGTAGTGACCGCCAAAATCCCGATCGCGCGTGCCGAATCCACGCGCGCGAACGTCGGCGAGTATCCGATCAAGCTTGGCTGCATTATGCGCCAGCGCATCACCCGGACGGCCGCTTTTCCGTAACCGCGCAATGATCGCAGCGCGTTCCTCCGGCGAACAAAACGCGAGGTAGCAACGCCCCGAGGCCGAGCGCAACATGTTCACGTTGAACGAGCCAACCGGGTTCGGCGAAATGATGTAGTCGAAATCTGACATGGGACGATTGGACTCAATGGTCACCATGTGATCGAGCCGCGGGCTCAGCAAAGCCGAAGGCCAGCGCACGCGCGTGCAGAGGTCCGCCAAGATCGGCGCCGCGACCTCTGCGAGATGGGTCTCTTCGTCGAAGACTTTTGCGCGCTTTGAAAACGTATAGCTCGGCACATAGGCGCCGTCGGCGATCCGCTGCCAGATCAGGTCGCGGCCAATCAGTGTCTTGAGAATTCGCAGCAAGGTCGCTTTCGGCAGCCTCGTCGCCAGATGCAGATCGTTCAGGCTTGCGGCTTTGGACTCCTGAATGATCCGCAGCACGTCCAACCCCCGGTCCAGGGCGCGAATGGCTTTTACACTCATGCGGTGACGCCGGGATGATCCATCTGCCGTTCCGCTCAAATCCGCCCGACCAATAGCACAGTTTCACCTGGTGAAACAGGAGAGCATCGGCAAAATATCTCCGCTGAAACGTGTAAGCTTTGCCCCAACGACAAAGACAGAAACCAGGCCGGAAACGCGTCAATGGGTGCCCAAAACGGCGACCAATACGTGCTCACGTTCGAGCAGGCGTCAAACCACGATGTTGCGCTGATCGGCGGAAAGTGTGCCGGCCTCGCCTCGCTGATAGCTGCCGGCGCAACGGTCCCGCCGGGTTTTGCAGTGACGACCCGGGCCTACCTCGAAACGCTCGCCGCCCGCAATCTGGAGTGCGAGATCCGGACGCGCATCGAAGCGATCCCGGAGAATGACGTCGGAGCGCAAGCCAGGATTGCGGGCGAAATCCAGGACCTGATCAAGTCGGAAGCCATGCCTGATCGGGTCACCGATGCGATCCGGTTCGGCTACGACCAGCTTTGCACACGCGTCGGCCGCGATCTGCCGGTGGCCGTGCGCTCGTCCGGCACCTCCGAAGACATGCCCGAGGCCAGTTTCGCGGGCCAGGGCGACACATTTCTATGGACGGTCGGCGCAACTGCCGTCGTCGACCGGGTCCGCGACTGCTGGGCGAGCCTGTTCACCGCGCGCGCGATCGCGTATCGCGGAAAACACAAGCTCGCCCATCTCGAACAAGCCATGGCCGTCGGTGTCCAGCAAATGGCCGATGCGCGCGCGGCGGGCGTCGCCATGAGCCTCGATCCCTCGAATGGCGACCGTTCCAAAATCGTCATCGAGTCCGTGTGGGGACTGGGCGAGCCGCTGGTGTCCGGCCAGGCGACGCCGGATTATTTCGTCGTGGACAAGGTCCTGCTCGAGCCTATCAAGCGGGTGATTGCCAGCAAGCCCACCGAACTCGTCGCCGATATCGCCAATCAAACGACTGTCTCGCGTGAAGTAGAGGACGTCAGGCGGAACGTGGCGAGCCTCACCGACGCGCAAATTCGTGCGGTTGCCCGGGTCGTCAAAGCCGTCGAGCGGGCCTTCGGTGGACCTCAAGACGTCGAATGGGCGATCGATGCGCGAAGGACCGAAGACGAAGGCGTCGTCCTGCTGCAATGCCGACCGGAAACCGTGTGGAGCCGAAAAGCGAGCGCTCCAGCCGTGTCCAAAAGCTACGCACCGGGCATCGAGGGTGTGCTCAGCACATTGATGGCGCCTTTGGCATCGCGGAAGCATTGACCACAAAAAACACGGGGAGAGAGCATGAACGCGCAGGCAAAATTCCCGAGTCCCTACGAACTCAAGGCGCCAGCGGGCGCAGAGGGATGGCGTGATCTCTACCCGTACTACGCCCTGTTCCAGCAGGAGCGGAAGGCAGGGGATGAAGGGCAATTCTGGTTCTGCGACGCTCAGCATTGGCCGACGCCATTCCGCCCCTTCGACACCATCATGGCGGATTATGCGGTCAAGTGCCTCGGTCAATACAACACGCGTCACCTCATGGTGCCGCCGGCCAACGGCGTCGATTACCGCATCCACAACGGCTATCTCTATCTGAGCCCGATCGCGGTCGAGCCCGAGAAGATTCCCGCACGCGTCCCGCATTTCCTTGAACGCGCGGGCTTCTATTTCCAGAACTGGAACAAGCTCCTCGATAACTGGCACGTCAAAGTGCGCCGTACCATCGACGAGATGGAGGCGCTCCGGTTCGAGCCGTTGCCGGAGATGGTCGCGAAAGAATGGGTGTTCGAGGGGCGCGGCCTCGACGACACCTACGATCTGCTCGAGCGCTACGACACCGCGTTGCAGCTTTGCTACAAGACCTGGCAGTATCATTTCGAGTTTCTCAATCTCGGCTACGCCGCCTATCTCGACTTCTTTGGTTTCTGCAAGGAGCAGTTCCCCAACATTCCGGACCAGGCGATCGCCCGCATGGTCCAGGGCATCGACGTCGACCTGTTCCGGCCCGACGACGAATTGAAGAAGCTCGCGCACCTCGCCATCGAAACCGGCGTCGATGCCGCACTGATGACCGGCTCGGTCGAGCAGGCCCTTGCTGCCGTGGCCGCCCTCCCCAAGGGCAAGCAGTGGCTCGACGCATGGACCGCCGCGCAAAATCCGTGGTTCAACTTCACCTCGGGGAACGGCTTCTACTCGTCCGACAAATACTGGATCGAGCACCTCGATATCCGCTCGGGTATTTGCGGAACTACATCACGCAGCTCAGGAAGGGCGTCACAATCGAACGGCCGACCGCACAAGTGGCCGCCGAGCGTGAGCGTATCACCAGGGAATATGCAGAGCTTCTGAACAGCGATATGCGGCCGGTTTTCGAACAGAAGCTCGGCCTTGCACGCACCGTCTTCCCTTACGTCGAGAATCACAACTTCTACATCGAGCATTGGTCGCTCGGCGTGTTCTGGCGGAAGATGCGTGAGCTCAACCAGCTTTTCGTCAAGGCCGGCTTCTGGTCGGACCCGGAAGGGCTGTTCTTCCTGAGCCGGAACGAGGTCCGGGACGCGCTGTGGGACTATTGCAGCGCCTGGGCCGTGGGCAGCACACCGACCGGGCCCAATTTCTGGCCGCAGCGGGTCGCGGAGCGCAGAAAGATCATGGACGCCCTGGCGCAACACCGGCCAGAGCCGGCGCTCAATGAACCGCCGGAGATCGTGACCGAGCCGTTCACGATCATGCTGTGGGGCATTACCAGCGACCGCATTTCCGCATGGTTGAAGGGCCCGACCAGCAGTTCGCGGCTGGAGGGGATGGCGGCTTCGCCAGGGGTTGTCGAAGGCCGGGCGCGCGTCATCCGCTCGCCCGACGAGCTCGATCAGATCCTGGACGGCGAGATTCTCGTCGCACCGGTCACGGCGCCGAGCTGGGCTCCGGTCTTCAGCAAGATCAGCGCTACCGTCACCGACATCGGCGGGATGATGTCGCACGCGGCCATTGTGTGCCGTGAATATGGACTGCCAGCCGTCACGGCGACGGGGTCGGCAAGTTCGGTGATCAAGACCGGCCAAAAACTGCGGGTCGACGGCTCCGCAGGCACCGTCGAACTGCTCGCGAACTGACATCGGGAATCGCAATGAACGCCGCCGCGCCAGCGCTCGATTTTCACGGCCGCACGGTCGTGATATCAGGCGCGGCCGGCGGGCTTGGGCTGGCGTTCGCGGAGGCCTTTGCCGCTGCAGGCGCGGACCTCGTGCTCGGGGATATCTCCACCGATACGGTGAAGGACGTCGCCGGTGACCTTGCGAAACGTCACCCCGAGCGGCGCATCCTCGGCCTGCCGCTCGATGTGACGCAGGAGGACAGCACGAAGCGATTTGCTGATGCGGCCGCGCATGCCGTGTCCGGCCGCAAGCGCATCGACGTGCTCGTCAACAACGCCGCGATCTATGGCGGGCTCACCCGCGCCGGATTCCACGAACTCGACCCCGCGGAATGGGACCGGGTCATGCTGGTCAACCTGAAGGGCCCGTTCCTGATGGCGCGCGCGGTGCGGCCATGGATGCTCGAGGCGGGCGGCAGTATCGTCAACCTCGCCTCCGCCACGGTCTTCAGCGGCTCGCAGCTCTGGGCGCACTACGTCGCCGGCAAGGGCGGCGTCATCGCCCTGACGCGTGTGCTCGCCAACGAACTCGGCACTTATGGCATCACCGTCAACGCGATCGCGCCCGGCTTCACGCTCACCGACGCCAGCATGGGCCTGATCCCGGATGCGGCGAACTACGGCACGCAGCGCGGCGCGATCAAGCGCGCGCGGCCGTGCCGGACGATGTGGTTGGCGCCGCTTTGTACCTCGCTTCACCCCTGGCCGCGTTCGTGACGGGGCAGACGCTCGTCGTCGACGGTGGCAAGCAATTCATTTGATGAGGAGGATCCTTCGATGATGGAGATCGAAACCCGTGTCGACCGCTTCGTGCGGAATTGTTGGTACGTCGCCGGCTGGGAGGACGAAATTTCGGCCGAGAGCGTCCTCGAGCGCACGCTGCTCGGCGAGTCGATCGTGTTCTATCGCGCAGCCGATGGACGCCTGGTTGCGCTCGAGAACCGCTGCTGCCATCGCGGCGCGCCGTTGCATACGGGTCGCCGCGAGGGGGACAGCCTGCGGTGCCCTTATCACGGCATGCTCTTCAACGCCGAGGGCCAATGCACCGAAATCCCCGGACAAGACATCATTCCGCAACGCGCCCGGGTGCGGAGCTATCCGGTGGTGACGCAGGACGAAATGATATGGATCTGGATGGGCGAGCCGGCGAAGGCCGATCCCAATAAAATCATTCGCTTCGCGTGGCACACCGACAAGGCGTGGCGCAAGAAGCGCTCCTATCTGCACTACCAGGCGCCCTACACGCTCATCGTCGACAATCTGCTCGACTTCTCGCACCTGACCTATGTTCACTCGACGACGATCGGGACACCGAGCACGGCGACGACCCGCGCGCAGGTCGAACAGATCGAAGGCGGCCTGAAGATCACGCGGCGCTATTACAACGATCAGATTCAGGCCAACCGCGCCAGCATCGCCACCTTCCACGGCCCGGCCGACCGCTGGCAGATCTACGAATGGTTCGCGCCATCGTTCGTGCGCCTGTACACCGGCTCGGCACCGGCCGGCACCGGCGCGCATGAGGGGCGGCTCGTACCAGAGGCGATGCAATACCGGCACTGCTCGGTGCAGACGCCGGAGACGGCGACCAGCACCCATTACTGGTTCACCCATGCCGCGAACTTCAAGACCGAGACCTCTGAGGTGATCGACGTCGTGTTCGACGGCGTCGCCCGCGCGTTCAAGGAGGACAAGGACATCATCGAGGTGCAGCAGAAGGCGCTGCAGAGCGGCCAGCCATTCCAGCCGCTGGTCATCGCGCACGACCAGGCGCTGGTGCTGGCGCGGCGGCTGATCCAGCGGCAGCTCGACGAGGAGGCGCTCACGGCAGGACAGCAGCCCGCCACGCTGCAGGTTGCCGAGTGAGCTGAGGCCGAGGGATCCCCGTAATGACTTCTCCTGAAGTGCCTGTCGCGCTTGTGCTGGATTATGGTGGCGTGATCTGCCGAACCACGTTTGAACGTCAGCCGTCGATCGAGCGAAGGCTCGGTCTCGCGCCCGGCACGCTGCGCTGGCGCGGTCCGTTCGACCCTGAGAACGACGAACTGTGGCGCGACATGCTCGCCGACCGCATCACCGAGCGGGAATACTGGGGCCTGCGCGCCGCCGAAGTCGGCCGCCTGATCGGCGAGGAGTGGACCAGTCCGCGCATGATGATGGCGCCCGCGCCGAACGATTCCGTCGACTCCACCACACGCCCCGAAGCGCTCGCCACCGTACGCGCGGTCCGTCAGGCCGGACGGAAGGTCGGTGTGCTCTCAAACGAGCTCGACCTGTTCAACGGTCCCGGCTTCGGTGCCAAACTGTCCGTGCTCAAGCTGATGCACGCGATCGTGGATGCCACCTATACCGGCATCATGAAGCCCGACCCGCGCGCCTATCAGGCGGCGGCGGACTCTCTGGGTACGCCGATCGAACGCTGCCTGATGGTCGACGACCAGCCACGAAATATCAATGGCGCGCTGGCCGCTGGCATGCAGGCCGAATGGTTCGACGTCACGCGGCCGGCGGAAACCTATGCCCGTGTGCTCGCGCGGCTGGGCATCGATGCTGCGGAGAGCGTGAGCTGAGCCTTAGCCGTAGCGGCAGGATCAGCCGATGCTCTGGAGCGCCGGAAACGTCTCGAGCAGCCAGATGCTGACATTGGAGACCGCGCCGGTCAGAAAGCCGATGCCGGTGACCACCATCAGCACGCCCATAGCGCGCTCGACATTGACGAGATGGCCCTTCATGCGCGCGAACAGGGCCGAGAACTGTTCCACCATGAAGGCTGCGATCAGGAAGGGGATGCCGAGGCCGGCGGAATAGACCGCGAGCAGTCCCGCGCCCTTGGTCACGGTCGCCTCCGCCGCGGCGATGGAGAGGATTGCTGCCAGGATCGGCCCGATACAGGGCGTCCAGCCGAACGCGAAGGCGAGCCCCATGATGTAGGCGCCCCACAGGCCCACGGGTCTTGGGATCGGCAGCCGCCCTTCCCGCATCAACAGGCCGATGCGCGTCAGCCCGAGGAAGTGCAGGCCCATGATGATGATGACGATTCCGGCCAGGATCGACAATTCGGCCGACCAGGCACGGATCAGCCCGCCGATCAGCGAGGCGCTGGCGCCGAGCGCGATGAAGACTGTCGAGAAGCCCAGCACAAACAGCAGGGCCGACATCATGATCGCACGCCGCGACGCCTCTGCCGGCTCGTCGCTCTCGACATGCTCGATCGTGGCGCCGGTCAGGTAGACCAAATAGGGAGGGACCAGGGGCAGGACGCAGGGCGACAGGAAGCTGACGAGGCCGGCAATCAGCGCCGCCGGGATCGAAACATTTTGCATGACGCAGTCGGAGCCATCTCGAGGCCCGCGAGCCGGCACGCGACGAATGCGCGGCAGGAACGGGCCGAACCGGCTCTGGTGTACCCGATGCTGGGGAATGCGCAACCGAGGGAGGCCCATGCCAGGCCCCGCCCGATGCCGTCTGCGATCACAGATACGACATCGGGCCGCGCACAATGCTCGCGAACGCGAGATTGGGCGGCGTGGCTATTTCACCACGCGGAGCAGCGGACGCCGGGGCTGGTCCTGCGTCGGCTTGGCACGAGAAGCGGGATCAGTGGCCATGCCCCGCAACATTTCGTCGCACAATGCCCGAAGCTCGGCATTGGCAATCCCTTTGAGTTTCATTCGCAAGTCGAGGATGACGATCGACAGCAACTCTGCCGTCTCGCGGCCATTGCTTTCGTTGAGCACCTTTCGGCACTCCTCGAGCGTCTCCAGTACCGACTGCAATTGTTCGTCTGTATGCGACACCGGCGTTCTTTCCGTTAATTCAACCTGTGAGAAACATTGGCGATCATCCGCTCGGCCGAAGATCGCGGGTGAGAATAGCACGGCGAGTCAGAGCCCTCGAACTCGATTTCGGCGCGTTCTGGCCCGGAAACCGGGTTCCATTGCAAACAAAGACGTGAGGCAAAAGCGGCAAGCGCGGAGGTAGTGCTCAATAAATCTGGCCCGATCGAATGTCCCCTTCCCCGGGCATTGTTCTCCGCTCCGGGCGGACCCGATATCTCGGCAACCGTCTCAAGGCTCGCAACGGAACGCACGCGATACCCCTCATTCCAGGCAAGACCCTGCCCGATTTCCAGCTCCTGGCGCACTCCAATACCTCCAAATGCACGGTAAGGATGGCGTTCAAAACTCGCCTATCCGCAACCCGCCGTGGTTGTGGTTTGCCCAAGATTCTGCCAGTTTATCTAGCCGAAAGGACTTGTATGCACCTCATGGCGGAAAGGGGCGTTCCTCTGGAGGAACGCCAGAAAGCGATCCTCGGCGGCCTCACGGATTGGGATGCGGCCAGGATATTCCTCGAGGTCGTGCGTTGCGGCAGCTTCCGTTCGGCCGCTGAGCGCCTTTCTCTCTCCATCAACGCCGTCCGCCGACGGATCGACGATTTCGAGCGTCAGATCGGCGCCACCCTGTTCACCCGGGACGTGCACGGCACCCATCTCACCGACGAGGGCGCGCTGGTGGTGTCCGCAGTCGAACGTATGGAGGCTGCCACCTTCGACGTGATGCGCGCGAGCGATTCAGTCGCCAACGCGCTCTCCGGCGAAGTCCGCGTCGCCATCACCGAAGGGCTGGGGACGTTCTGGCTCGCGCCGCGGCTGGTCGAATTCCAGCAGGCCTATCCGCACATCTTGGTCGACCTGCATTGCGCAATGCGTTCGGCCGACGTCAGCAGGCACGAGGCCGACGTCGCGATCCATCTGTCGCGGCCGTCCGCGCTCGACATCAAGCTGGTGCGGCTCGGCCGCATGCACCTGATGTTCTGGGCCGCTGAAAAGTACATCGAGAAGTATGGCGCGCCGCACACTGCGATGGAATTGATCAAGCACCGCCTGGTGCTGCAATTCGCCGACCAGATCGCCGCCAAAGAGACCTTCGAGAGCTTCTTCCCGGGCGTTGCCGAACGTGACCTGCTGGTCATGAAAACCAACGTCTCAAGCGCAAACTACTGGGCTGTCGCGAACGGAGCCGGCATCGGCGTGTTCCCGAGCTACGCGATCGCGCTTGGCGGGAAGTTGGTGCCACTGGAAGTCGAGCTGAACAGACCGCTGGACATCTGGCTGTCCTACCATCCCGGTAGCGGCCGGATTCCGCGCGTGCGGCACATGATTGACTGGCTGATCGAAGCCTTCAATCCAGCGCGCTTCCCGTGGTTCAAGGACGAATTCGTGCATCCTCGCGAATTCAAGGAAGTGTATATGGGCGAACCCCTGACCCAGCTCTTCGGGGGATTTTCAACCGAAGATCGGTGAGAACAGTATGAAAACAGCGGCAAAGAGAATGAAGCAGCGCAGTGCCGGCAAGCCGGACATTGAGCTTGGCAAACGGATCAGGTTGCGGCGCGTCGAGATGAAGATCTCGCAGGCTGAGCTTGGCGAGAAACTCGGCGTCAGCTTCCAGCAGGTCCAGAAGTACGAAAAGGGCGTCAATCGCGTCGGCGCAGCTCGTCTGCAGCAGATCGCTTCGGCGCTCGATGTGCCCGTCACCTTCTTCTACGACGGCGACAACAAGGCGCGCGAGGTCGAGAGCCTCCTGTTCCTCGACTCGGCCTTCAGCCTGCGCCTGCTGCGCGCCTACAGCAAGATCAAGGACCAGACGGTCCAGCGTCAGCTCGTGTCGCTGATGGAGTCGATCGCGGCGAACGAGAGCTGAGCCGATTGACCGCCGGGCCGTTGACGGCCAGATGTTCAATCCGCCGCGCCGCGGGGGCGCGGCCGGATTGGACATGACCTTGCCGCCCGGCTGACGCGCGGCTTTTGCTTTTCGAGGGGGCTGCGAGCCTCCTTCCCACCCGAATTTCTTTGCTGACCGGGCGCGTTTTTCGCGAACCGTTCCAACCCCTTGCGCGACCCAATCGAGAGCGCCTTCACCGGGTCGTGCGGGTGCTCCCGTCTGTTCGGCTTAATCGGACCGCAACCCCGGTCGCCTAGCTTCGCCTCGGCTTTTGCCGAATCGTCTGCCGACGCAGTCGCGGCCACCATCCATTTCATGCGAGCGCCCGTCCGGGCCTCGTCCTCAAGGGGAAGACCAGAACCATGTTGATGCGCCACGCCGTCATCGTTGCCGTCGGCCTGTTCGCAAGCGGCCCGGCCCTTGCCGATACCGAAAGCCAGACCACGGGACAGGCCGGCACCAAGCCGGCCACGGCGGCGCAGGGCGCAACGCCGGCGCATCCGGCGCCGCCCAAAGCCGCATCCACGCCTGCATCGACCCCGGAATCCCGCTCGGCCGCCGCACTCGCGTTGTCGCACGAGCCGACCTTCGACGAAGGCTCGGCGCAGCGCATCCGGGACGCAGCGCTCAGCTATGCCGATCTCGCGGTGCGCGGCGGCTGGCCGACGATTCCGACCGATGCAAAATTCGCGCTCGGCACGCAGGGAGCCCATGACGAATTGCTGCGCCAGCGGCTGATCATGTCCGGCGACCTCACCCACGACAAGGGAAGCGGCGGCTTCAACCAGAACCTCGTCGATGCCGTGAAGCGCTTCCAGGCCCGCCACGGCCTCGCGGCAACGGGCACGATGACGCCGCGGACGATCGCGGAGATGAACGTCTCCGTGCACAAGCGCATCCGCCAGCTCGAGGCGTCGCTGGAGCGGCTCCAGCACATGAACTTCGCGTTCGGCCAGCGCTATGTCGTTGTCAACATCCCCGCGACCTTTGCCGAGGCGATCGAGAACGACGTCGTGGTGCGGCGCTATCGCGTCATCGTCGGCAAGACCGAAAAACCGTCGCCGACGCTGACCGCCGACATCACCAGTGTCGTCCTCAATCCGACCTGGACCGTGCCTGCCTCGATCGCCAAGGCCGAGATCTCCGCGCACATGCGCAAGGACCCGAGCTACCTGTCGCGGATGCACATGGAGGTTCTCGACGCCCATGACAGGCCGATCGATCCGCATTCGGTCGACTGGTCCGGCACGCATACGCCGAACTTCACGGTGCGCCAGCAGAACGGCACCTGGAACGCGCTCGGCGCGGTCAAGATCGACATGCCGAACTCCTACTCGGTCTACATGCACGACACCAACCAGCGCAACCTGTTCAGTAACGATTACCGCTTCGACTCCCACGGCTGTTCGCGCGTCGACAATGTGCGCGATCTCGCGGCCTGGCTGCTGAAGGACCAGCCGCAATGGAGCCGCGCCGCGATCGATGCCGCGATCGCCGGCGGCCAGCACCAGGAGGTCCGCGTCAGCAAGAAAGTACCGGTCGCCTGGATCTATCTCACGGCCTGGATGACCAAGGACCAGACGGTGCAGTTCCGCAACGACGCCTATAACCAGGACGAGCAGTTGCTGGAGGCGACCGCGGAAGAGGCCGCCTTCTTCAGCAACGCAGCCAACCATCCGCTGTCCGCGCACATGGTGCAATAACGCCATGCAATTGTGGCACTGAGCTCCCCGCCCCGCCGCGGTTGACCTCGGCTCCACGGCGGCCGCACAGTGCCCACGAGGTGCGCGATGTCAGATGTTGCCAATGAGATTTCATTCGCCGACGGCAAGATTCTCAAAAACATCTCCGACGGCGTCGGCGTGGTCACCTTCAACAATCCCGACAAGCGCAACGCGATGTCGCTGGAGATGTGGGAGGGGTTTGGTCAGGCGCTGACCGAGTTGCGCGACGACGATGCGGTGCGCGTGGTCGTGCTGCGCGGCGCCGGCGGCAAGGCCTTCGTCTCGGGCGCCGACATCAGCCAGTTCGAGAAGACCCGCCACAACGCAGCCGCGTCAGAAGAGTATGCGAAACGCAGCGAAGCCCAGCGCGCGCTGCTCGCCGGCTACCCGAAGCCGACGATTGCCTGCATCCAGGGTTTTTGCCTCGGCGGCGGCATGCAGGTGGCGATGCTGTCAGACATTCGCATTGCATCCGCAAGCAGCCAGTTCGGCATTCCCGCCGCAAGGCTCGGCATCGCCTATGGCTATGACGGGCCGCGCCATCTGGTCTCGCTGGTCGGGCCGTCCTGGGCGCGACTGTTGATGTACACGGGCATGCGCATCGATGCGGCGGAGGCCTTACGGATCGGGCTCGTCGAGCGCGTCATTCCGGACGACGAGCTCTGGGGCGCTGTCATGGAGATCGCGCACACGGTCTCGGAGAACGCGCCGCTGGCGATCAAGGCGGCAAAGATCACCATTGCGCAGGTGCTGAAAGACGAGAGCCAGCGCGACATGGACGCGATCAAGGCGATCGGCACGGCCTGCATGGACAGCGAAGACTTTCGCGAGGGGCGGCAGACGTTCATGGAAAAGCGCAAGCCGCAATTTTCGGGGAAGTAGCGCCTCAGGCAGCCCCGGCGGTCTGCGTTTGCTTGGGACTTGCGAACCGAGGGCTCTGCAAGATCTCCCTCAAGGCCTGGATGTTGGCGGAGCCCGCACCTTTGCGCCAGATGAGCGCAGTCCACGCCCGGTTTTCTGTTCTTCCCAGCGCGTGGACGCTCAAAAGCCTTCTGTTTGGAAAAGTGGTCAGAACGCTCTTTGGAATCAGGGCCACGCCCATGCCGGCAACGACGCAACCCAGCATGGCGTGATATGATGCGAGTTCGATCATGCGCTCCGGCATTTCGTTTCGCTTTGCGTACCAGTCTTCAAGCCGCTTGCGATGCGGGCATCCGTGTTCGAAGACGATGATGGTACGTGGCAGCTTGCTGCCATTCTTGCCGATCGGCGGATGATTGGCGGCCGCAATGATCACCAACTCTTCCTCGAAGGCTGGCGCCTTCTCGAATGGCTCGTCGACGATCGGTTCGGCAACCAGCGCCGCATCGAGATCGCCGGCGAGAATGGCGCTCGCCAGAACCTGCGGATTGCCGGTGCGAAGCTCCAGAACCACCTCTGGATGGCGCCGGTGGTATTGGCTGAGCAGTCCCGGCAGCCTGACAGCCGCCGTACTCTCCATGGCACCGAGGCGGAATGTACCGCGGGGCCTTGCATCTTGCAGGGCATCGCGTGCTTCATCCGCAAGCGCGAGCAACCGATTGGCGTAACCAAACAGCACCTGCCCCTGGGGGGTCAGATGAAGACGTTTACCCTCTCGAATGAACAGGGCTACGCCGAGATCCTCTTCCAGCTGCCGGATGCGGGTTGTGACATTGGACTGAACGCGGTGCAGCCGCTCGGCGGCCCGGGTCACGCCGCCTTCGCGCACCACAGCAACGAATATCCGCAGGCCCGACAGATCCATATATCTCTCAACGTGATCAAGTCGATCATAATTATTCATTATACATGATGATAAGCCTTCGGTAAAGATCACGGCAGTCTCACACAGGAGCGCATCCGATGATCGTCACCGTATTCCGCACGCGACTTAATCCCGGCGTGCAGGATGAATATGGGCCGATGGCCAAGTGCATGAGCGAACTGGCGCGAACAATACCCGGTTACATCTCGCACAAGGGTTTTGTCGCCGACGATGGAGAGCGCGTGACGATCGTCGAATTCGAAACCGAGGAAGCGCTCCACCAATGGCGGATCGATCCCGAGCACGGCAAGGCAAAGAGGCGTGGAATCGAGGCCTTCTTCAGCGAGTTCAAATTCCAGATTTGCAGCGTCATACGGGAGCGCATGTGGACTGCAAAGGCAATCCGCGGCGTTTGAGCCCGCGATCAACGCGCCAGATCAGAGCGCCCCGAGCACAGCTTTTGTAATGTCAGCTGTACCATTCTTGCCGCCAAATTCCATCGGCTTGAGGCCGTCGGCATAGACCTGATCGACCGCCCGCTCGATCTGTTCGCCCGCTTCCGCCGCGCTCTCGAGGCCGTGCTTGTCGGCGAGCCAGTCCAGCATCATCGCGGCCGACAAAATCATGCCGGTGGGATTGGCCTTGCCCTGCCCCATGATGTCGGGCGCAGTGCCGTGGCAGGGCTGGAACACGGCGTATTTGTCGCCGATGTCGGCCGACGGCGCCATGCCGAGGCCGCCGATCAGGCTCGCGGTAATGTCGGAGACAATGTCGCCGAACATGTTCTCCATCACCATCACGTCAAAGTCCCAGGGGCGCTTGACCAGCATCGCCGAGCAGGCATCGACATAGAGCCGATCAGTCTTCACCTCCGGATGGCGCTTGGCGATCTCGTCAAAGATGCCGCGGAAGAAAGCAAAGGCCTTGAACACATTCGCCTTGTCGACGCAGGCAAGTGCGCCGGGCTTGCCGCGCGCCTTGCGCCGCTCGGCGAGACGGAACGAGAACTCGAACAGGCGCTCGGAGGTCTTTCTCGTGATCACCATCGTCTCGCGCGCGTCCTCATGCGTGACGACGCCCTTGCCCATCGAGGCGAACAGGCCTTCGGTGGATTCCCTGATCACGACCATGTCGATGCCGCGCTGATCGGCGCCGACGATCGGGCTGGGCACGCCCGGAATCAATCGCGCGGGCCGCACGCCGGCATAGAGATCGAAGATGAAGCGCAGCTCGATCTGCGGCGCGATTTCGGTGTTGTCGGGGTAGCGCACCGACGGCAGGCCGCAGGCCCCGAGCAGGATCGCGTCCGCCTCTTCGCACAGCTTGATCGTCGAGTCCGGCATCGATTTTCCGGTCGCAAGATAATTGTTGGCGCCGGCCGGCGCCTCGGTGAAGCGGAAGCTGAGGCCCGATTTCGTTTCGATCTTGCGCAGCACCTCCAGCGCCGGCGCCATGACCTCGGGACCGATGCCGTCACCGGCGAGAACGGCAATGTGGAAGGCGTTGTTTGCGGACATGAAGTCTCCAATCAGGGATACGTCTTTCCGGGGCGGCACGAAGTGCCGAACCCGGAATCTCGAGATTCCGGGTTCGATGCGTCGCATCGCCCCGGAATGACAGAATGTACTACGGCACCAGCACCGACCGCCCAACCACCGCGCCCTTCTGCAACTCCAGCAGCGCGTCGTTGGCCTTGCTGAGCGGCAGCGGCGTGACGGGGATCGGCGGGATGTTCTTGGTGCGGACGAGATCGAGCAGCTCCTGCGTCTCGCGCAGATTGCCGACATAGCTGCCCTGAATGGTGACCGCCTTGATCGGAATCAGCGGCAGCGCCCAGGTTGCGCCGCCGCCGAACAGGCCGACGATGACGAGCTTGCCGCCCTTGGTCAGGCAGTCGAAGCCGAGCTGCGTGGTCGCGGGATTGCCGACGAGGTCGATCACGGCGCGGATCGGGCCGCCCGCCTTCTTCGCGAGCTGCTCCAGCGCATCCGGCGCCTTGCCGTCGACGGTGGCGAGCGCGCCCGCCTTCTCCGCCGCTTCGCGCTTGCGGGAATCGATGTCGACAACGATGGCGCCCTTGCCGCCCATCGCTTTCAACAGCGAGAGCGCCATCAGCCCGAGACCGCCGGCGCCAAAGATCACGATCGGCGTATTGAAGTGCTGCTCGACCTTCTTCAGTGCGCTGTAAGTCGTGACTCCCGAGCAGGCATAGGGCGCGGTGGTCGCGGGATCGAGACCCTTCAGGTTGAGCAGATAACGCGGATGCGGCACCAGCATGTGGTCGGCATAGCCGCCGTCGCAATAGACGCCGAGCGAACGCGGGGTCAGGCACATGTTCTCGTCGCCGCCGCGGCAGGTCTCGCATTTGCCGCAGCCGATCCAGGGATAGACGAGGCCGACATCGCCGAGCCTGAGGTCGCCCAGGTCGGACGGCTTGACGTCGGGTCCGAAGGCGAGGACTTCGCCGACCGTCTCGTGGCCCATGGTCAGCGGCAGGGCGATGCCGCGATCCCCGAGCGACAGCGGCTTGCGGCCGTGGCCGAGATCGTAGCCGCCTTCCCAGATGTGGAGGTCGCTATGGCAGACGCCGGCCGCCTTGACCTTGATGAGCACCTGCGTGCCCGACGGCTGCGGCGTGGCCTCATCGAACTCCTGCAGCGGCGCCTTGAAATCGGCGACCTTGAAACTCTTCATGAGCGTTCTCCCGCATGCTTCTTGTTATAATCAGCCAGCATGCCATGCCGGGCGAGGCGAGACAAATTCGGCCTTGTCATAATTTAGATCAGCGGATGATGGCAAGCGACGAGCTGGCCGGGCGCGACGCTGCGCAATTCAGGCATCTCCGCGCTGCAACGCTGGTCGGCGCGCGGGCAGCGGGTGCGGAAACGGCAGCCCGACGGCGGCGCAATCGGCGATGGCGGCTCACCGGTCGCCACACTCTCCGCGGGCCGCACGTCGGGATCGGGGACCGGGATCGCCTCGAGCAGCAGCGCGGTGTAGGGATGCGCGGGCTTTGCGAATAATTGCTCGGATGGACCGACCTCGCAGAGCCGCCCGAGATACATCACCGCGACGCGGTCGCTGACGGCTTTGACCACCGCAAGATCATGCGCGATGAACAGCAGCGTCAGGCCGAACCGCGTCTTCATCTCCTCCAGGAGGTTGAGGATCTGCGCGCGGATGGAGACGTCGAGCGCCGAGACCGGCTCGTCGCAGACGATGAATTCGGGATTGAGCACCAGCGCGCGCGCAATGCAGATGCGCTGGCACTGGCCGCCGGAGAATTCGTGCGGCAGTCGCCCGGCCACGAGATCCGGATCGAGGCCGACCGCGCTCAGCACCTCCCAGACGATCTGCTTGCGCTTTTCGGGGTCCTTGACGCCGGCGATGATCAGGGGCTCGGCAACGATGTCGCCGATGCGCCGGCGCGGATTGAGCGAGGCGATCGGATCCTGGAAGATGAGCTGCACGCGCTGCCGCATCCTGCGCAGGGTCTCGCCCTGCATCGCCGTAAGATCGTGGCCGTCGAAAAGCACGCTGCCGGATTTGGGGCGCCGCAATTGCAGCACGGCGCGGCCAAGCGTCGACTTGCCGCAGCCGGACTCGCCGACCAGGCCCAGCGTCTCGCCGCGCGCGACCTCGAGGCTGACGCCGGACACGGCGTGGACGGTCCTGTTGCCGAGGCCGTATTCGACGACGAGATCATCCACCTTCAACAGCGGCTCGTCGGAGGGGTTGCGAGCAGCGACCTGCATCATGCGCCGACGTCCTCGGCCATCTGGATCGGATGGAAGCAGGCGTAGAAATGTCCTGCGGTCTCGGCGGCGGAGAGATCAGGCTTGGCCTGGTGGCAGCGACCGGCGGCATAGCGGCAGCGCGGGGCGAACGCGCAACCCGGCAGCGGCCGCGTCGGATCCGGCGGACGGCCGGAGATCGCCGGCAGCGGTGTATGCGGCGCGGTCTCGAGTTTGGGGATCGCCGCCAGCAACGCTTCCGTGTAGGGCATGTGCATCCGCTTGAAGAGGGTCGGTGTCGGCGCGCGCTCCACCACGCGCCCCGCATACATCACCGCGACCTCGTCGGTACGCCCGGCGACCACGCCGAGATCGTGGGTGATCAAAATCATCGCCATGTGGCGGCGGCGCTGCTCGCGCGCCAGGAGATCGAGGATCTGCGCCTGGATCGTCACGTCGAGCGCCGTGGTCGGCTCGTCAGCGATCAGGAGTTTTGGCTCGCAGGACATCGCGATCGCGATCGCGATGCGCTGGCGCATGCCGCCGGAACATTGATGCGGATATTGCGCGAGCCGCTGCTCGGGCGCGGGGATGCCTACCGCGGTGAGCAGGTCGATGCTGCGCCTCTTCGCGGCCGGCGCATCGAGTTCGAGATGTTCCTGGATCGTCTCCATCAACTGCGTGCCGATCGTCAGCACGGGGTTGAGCGAGGTCATCGGGTCCTGGAACACGACCGCAAGGTCGCGCCCGCGCAGCTCGCGCAGGCTCTCGGGGTCGAGCCGCGCCAGATCCCGGCCGTCGAACATCACGCGTCCCGTGAGCTTGGCCTTCTTCGGCAGCAACTGGAGGATGGCGCGCGACAGCATGGTCTTGCCGCAACCGGACTCGCCGACGACACCGAGCGTGCGCCCAGCCTCCAGGGTGAGGTCGACATGATCGACAGCGCGAAGATTGCCGCGCGGCGTCGGCAGCTCGACCGCGACGTCCTGGATGGACAGCAGGGCCCCGTTCACAGTGCCCCCTGACGCGGGTCGGTGAGCGCCCGCAGCGTGTCGCCGACCAGGTTGAAGGCCAGCACGGTGACGAACATCGCGAAGGCCGGCAGGAAGGCGAGCCTTGGCGCCATCTCGAGGCTCTCGCGCCCCTCCCCGATCATGCTGCCCCAGCTCGCCATCGGCGGCGGCACGCCTAATCCGAGGAACGACAGCGAGCCCTCGGCCACGATGGTGACGGCGACACCGAGCAGGAAGAAGGCGAACAGCGGCAGGAACACATTCGGCAACAGCTCGCGCAGCAGGATGCGCGCATGCGTGGCGCCGAGCGCCTCGGCCGCAATGACGAATTCCCGCCGCGCCAGCGTCAGCGTCGCCGCGCGCGACACCCGCATGAAGGCGGGGATGCCGAGGAAGCCGAGAATGAACGTGAGATTCGGGATGGACTGGCCGAGATAGGCGACCACGGCGAGCGCAAAAATCAGCGGCGGAAAGGCGAGCAGCACGTCCATGCTGCCGACCACAAGCGTCTCGAAGCGGCCGCGGAAATAGCCGGCGAGCAGGCCGAGCGCGCCGCCGACGATCAGGCCGATCAACGGGGCGCACAGGCCGACGGTCAACGACACCCGCGCACCCCAGATCAGGCGCGCCAGCTCGTCGCGGCCGAGCCCGTCGGTGCCGAGCCAATGCTCGGTCGAGATCCAGGCGCGACGCTCCAGCATGTCCATGTCGACCGGGTTTTGCAGCGGCAAGACCGGCGCGAGGATCGCCACCGCGAAGATGATCACGATCCAGGAGATGGCGAACCAGAACAGAAGTCCGAGCCCGCGCTTGCGCCGCACCGGCTGTTCGACCTCTTCAGGCAGCGAGAGTTCAAGCGTGGCCATGGCGAATCCTGGGATCGAGGACCGCATAGAGCATGTCGACGATGAAGTTCATGATCACGAAGCCGGAGGCGACCAGCAGCACCACGCCCTGGAGGATGATGAGGTCACGGGTGTAGATCGCTCCGACCAGAAGCCGGCCGATGCCCGGCAGCGCGAAGATCGATTCCACGATCAGCGCGCCGCCGATCAGGCGGCCGATATTGATGCCGGTGATGGTGACCAGCGTCAGCGACGACGGTTTTAGCGCGTGCACGAACAAGATGCGCGAAGGCTTCAGCCCCTTGGCCTTCGCCAGCGAGATGTAGTCCTCCTGCAAGGTCGCGATCATGTCGGAGCGCAGCACCCGCATGATGCCCGGCCATTCCGCGAGCGCCAGCGTGAGCGCGGGCAGCACGAAGAAGCGCAGGTTTGCGATGGGGTCTTCGGTCAACGGCACGTAGCCCGTGGCCGGCAGCCAGCGCAGCTCGACCGCGAACAGATAGATCAGCAGGATCGCCGAGAGGAAGGACGGCACCGACAGCATGGCAAAGGCGCCGCCGGTCATGAAGCGGTCGAACGCGCTGCCGGCGCGGGCCGCGCAGGCGATCGCGAGCGGCACACCGATCACGAGCCCGATGATCTCGGCGAGCAGCATCAGCTCGATCGAAACCGGAATGCGTTCGGCGACCGCCTGCAGCACCGTCTGCCCGGTGCGGAAGGAGCGGCCGAGATCGCCCTGCAAGACCTGACCGACCCAGCTCAGGTAACGCCACCACATGGGTTGGTCGAGCCCCATATCGTGACGAAGCGCCGCAACCTTCTCAGGCGTCGCCTGGTCCCCCAGGATGACGTAGGCGAGATCGCCCGGCAGCAGCGAGGCGATCAGGAACGTCAGCAGCGAGACGGCGAGCAACACCGGCACGAGATAGATGAGCCGCCGAACGATGAAGTTGAGCATCGCCGCCTAGTCCAGCCAGGCGTTCGAGACATCCAGCACGCCGTTGTACATCTTCGGAACGCCCTTCACCTTGGCCGACGAGATCGAATAGTAGGTGTTCTGGAAGGTCCAGAACCAGATCGCTTCCTTGTTGATTAGGCGGCTGATCGCGCAGTAATCCTCGGTGCGCTTGTCGATATCGGCGGTCGAGCGCGAGTGTTCGAGAAGGCGATCGAGCTCGGGGTCGGAGAAGTTGGCGAGCGCGACCGGGCTGCCGGACTTGAAGTTGGCGTACATCTGCGGATCGGGATCGGCGAGATCGACGATGCGCCACGGCGTCAACTGGAACTGGCGCATGAAGGCGCGCGGCACGACGGTGGCCTGATCGATCTGCTCGATCTCCATGTTGGCGCCGACCCGCTTCCAGAACTGCTGGAGCACCTGACCGATCACGCGTCCGCGCGGCGTCGCGGTGACGATCATCTTGAACTCGACCGGCTTGCCGTAATCCTTGAGCAGCGCCTTCGCCTTCTCGGCGTCCTCCGGCAACGCACCGTCATCCTTGCACTGGACCCATGAGCCGCTGCCATAGGGGTTGCTCGCGGGCTTCGCGAGACCGTTGGTGATTGCCTGCGACATCTTCTTGCGGTCGAGCGCCATCACCAGCGCCTGGCGCACGCGCACGTCGTCGAAGGGTGCCGCCTTGGTGTTGAAGGCGTAGACCTGCGCGCCGGACCCCGTATAGGCGTTCACGAATAATTTTGAATCCTTCTGCGCCTTCTGGATATTGTCGGCGTCATATTCGTCGTCCCAGATGACGTCGGCCTCGCCCGATTGCAGGGAGGCGAAGCGCGACTGCGCATCCGGCAGCGGCTTCAGGGTGATGCGGTCGAGATAGGGTTTGCCCTTGTCCCAATAATCCGGATTCTTTTCCAGAACCATGCGGTCGCCCGCGGCCCAGGATTTCAGGATGTAGGGGCCGGTGCCGACGGGGTTGCGGTTATAGTCGTCGCCCTTGGTCTTCCACGCCGTCGGCGAGTGCATGACGTTGTTGGAGCTCTGGATGGTCGTCGTGGCCGGGTAGTTCACCGACGGCGCGCTAAAATTATAGACGACCGTGAGATCGTCGACTGCCTGCGCGCTGATCATGGTGGAGATGTAGAAGGCGCAGCGGCACTTGTTGGCGGGATCCTTCTGGCGGTCGAAATTTTCCTTCGCCGCCTGCGCATTGAACGGCGTGCCGTCGTGGAATTTGACGCCGGGCCGCAGCTTGAAGGTCCAGGTCTTGAAGTCGTCGGAATGCGTCCACGACAGCGCGAGCTTTGGTTTCAGCTCGCCCTTCTCATCGAGCGCGACGAGCGTGTCGAAGATCGCGGCGGCGGCGGTGTTGGCCGAGGTATCGTAGACGCCGACCTTGAGCGGATCGAAGCCGGGAATATCCAGTTCCTGGCCGACGGTGATGCTGCCGCCCGACTTCTGGGCTTGCGCGGGCTGGACCAGCGCCCCGAGCGCAAATGCCGTCACAAGGAAAATCGGCGCAAGCCCGCGCGCTGCGGCAGCCGCGTTCGTCATGGTGTCCTCCCAAGATTTCTCGTCCGATGTTTCGGATCGCTCGTGACGTGAGGCGAGATTGGCGAGATTCACCGGCGACGGCAAGAGGAACACGCGCGCGAGATGAATCGCGGCAAGTCTCGTCCGCCATGCGGAATAAACCTAGCTCGAGGCGACCTTGCTCGCTGTCCCCTTCGACGAGTCGTCGGCGAGGCCTGCCTCCTGCAAAAGCTCCTGCGTGTGCTCGCCGAGCCCGGACATTTGGTTGCCAGCGCTCACATCGGCGCCCGACATCCGGAACGGCAGGTTCAGCACCTGGAACGTGCCGCCGTCGTCCGTAACGTCGGTCAGCGCCTGGCGATGCGTCAATTGCGGATCGGCCAATGCTTCGGCGACGGTGCGGTAAGCCGACGCCGGCACGCCCTCGGCGTCGAGCGCGGCCAGACATGCCTTGGTCGTCAGGGGACGCGACCAGGCTTCAACCCCGTCCATCATGTCGCCCCAGTTTGCGCGCCGCACGCCATAGGTGACGAAACGCGGATCGGAGATCCATTCGGGGCGCTTGATCGCCTTCATCAGGTTCTGAAAGCTCTTCTCGCTGGAGATGGTGATCATGACGTAGCCGCCCGCCGTCTCGGTCGGACCGAACATCGGCCGCGGCGGCGGCGCCACCTCGAACTGGGCCGTCTGCAACTCGACCACCGTCAGCGTCAGCATCGACTCCAGCATGGAGACGTCGATGTGCTGGCCGAGGCCGGTGACGGAACGCTGATAGAGCGCTGATGCAATCGCGCCAAAGCCATAGGTGCCGGTGACGACGTCGGCGTGGTAGATGCCGCAAAAGTCCGGGCGGTTGCGGCCGGGCTGATGGGCGAGATGCGCCATGTCATAGCCGGAGGCCGCGTGGATCACCGGCGCGTAGGCCGGCAGTTCCGCCGACGGGCCGGTCTGGCCGTAGCCGGAGATCGAGCAATAGATCAGCCTGGGATTGAGCGGCCGCAGCGTATCGTAGTCGAGCCGCAACCGGTGCATCACACCGGGGCGGAAGTTCTCGACCAGGATATCCGAAGTCGCGACCAGCCGGCGAATGGCCTCCTTGCCGGCGTCGGATTTCAAGTCGAGCACCATGCTCTTCTTGCCGACATTGAGCTGGCCGAACACGGTGCTGCAGCCGTCGCGGAGCGGCGGCCTGGTCCGCATGGTCTCGCCGCCGTCGGTCTCGATCTTGATCACCTCCGCGCCCATGTCGGCGAGCATCCGCGAACAATGGGGGCCGGCGATGGTGGTCGAAAAATCCAGCACACGCAGGCCGGCAAAGGCCTTTGTCGTCGCGCCCTCATGCTTATCTGCTAGCTTCATCCTTGTCGTTCCCCGGACCCGCGTTACGCCTCGGTTGGTGTCCGGACCCTAGTTTGCGGAAGACCGGCAGGAAAGCCTCTACCTGTAAGGCAGCCGCCGGTCGCCCGTCTCTGAAGTCATAAGGAACTGGACCCGATCTTGCATAGCAGCAAACGGGCTCGGCAGAGGGCGGCTGTTCTTGAGGGTCTTGTTTGTCACGACGGAGTTGGACGACTTTGTCCGCGTGGGCGGACTGGGCGCCGTTTCCGCTGCGCTCCCCCGCGCGCTGCGCCCCTTCGCCGATATCCGGATCATGCTGCCCGGCTATCGCGACATCATCGAACAACTGACGCATCTTCAGATCGTTGGTCGTTGTCCGGCATTCGCGGAGATGCCGGCCTGCACGCTCGGCCGGGCCGCAACGCGTGACGGGCTGCCGGTCTATGTGCTGTTGTGCTCGCAGCTCTACGATCGCCCAGGCAACCCCTATGGCGACGAGTCCGGGCGCGACTGGCCCGACAACGACATCCGCTTCGGGCGCTTTGCCTTGGCGGCTGCTGAGCTCGCCGCGGGCAGCCTGGACAAGAATTGGGCAGCAGACCTGATCCATGCCAATGACTGGCAGGCCTCGCTCGTGCCGGCCTATCTCGCCTGGCGCGGAACAAAACTGCCGTCGATCCTGACCATCCATAATCTCGCCTATCAGGGTCTCTTCCCGAAGGAGTCGCTGCGGCGGATCGGCGCACCGGAGAGCTCGTTCCACATCGACGGCATCGAGTTCTACGACCAGCTCTCCTTCCTCAAGGCGGGGCTGGTCTATGCCTCGCACCTCACCACCGTCAGCGGCACCTATGCACGCGAGATCACCACGGCCGAATTCGGCTGCGGCCTCGAAGGCCTCTTGCGCATGCGCTCCGATGCGGCGGAGCTCACCGGGATCTTGAACGGCATCGACGAGAGCTGGGATCCGCGCTCTTGCGCGCAGCTCGCACAACAGTTTGGCGCCGGCGACTGGGCCGGCAAGCGCGCGAACGCCGATTATGTACGCAAACAATTCGGGCTCGCAGTGTCGCGCGGGCCGATGTTCGGCATCGTCGCCCGGCTCGTGCATCAAAAGGGCATCGATCTTGTCCTGTCGGCTGCCGACGAAATTCTGGACGCTGGCGGGCAGATCGTGGTCACCGGCTCCGGCGAGCCGGCACTGGAGCAGGCGCTGATCGACGCGCACCGCAGGCGCCCGGACGCCATCGGCGTTGCGATCGGCTTCAACGAAGCCCAGGCGCGGCGCATCTTCGCCGGCAGCGATTTCACGCTGATGCCGTCACGCTTCGAGCCGTGCGGTTTGAGCCAGATGTATGCGCAGCGGTTCGGCTCGCTGCCGATCGGCCATCAGACCGGCGGACTGGCCGAGACCATCACCGATGGCGAGACCGGCTTCCTGTTCACCCAGCCGTCGCGGGACTCGCTGCTCGGCGGCATCCGCCGCGCATTCTCGACCTTCATCGCGCAGGACCGGCTCGACTCCATGCGCCGCAGCGCGATGTCGCGCTCCTTCAGCTGGGAGATTTCGGCCGCCTGCTACAATGCGCTGTACCGCAAGATCGCGTCGGCCTGATGCCCTTCACGTGTTTCGGTCGTCCATGAGCGGCCGTCCGATCCAGGCCCTGTTGAGACATCGGGTCATCCAGTCGGGCTGCGACCTGCCCTCCAGTCGCGCCTGGGCTTCCTGATAGGGACCGACATAACGCAGGCGATCGGGCAGTCGGGGATACACGCGTCGTATCCACTTCAGTGCGCTATCCGCAGCCCTGTAGTCCTGCTCGTCGAAGGCGAAGCCAAAGCCCGCGCGCAGTCGTTCCGGCAACATTCGCGCCGTCTGGGCCCGATACCATCGCGGCGGCCGCAGCCACGGACGTCCACCGCTCAAGATTTGCGTGGCGACGTCGCGTGCCGCCGTGCTGACGGAGAGCGTATCCGACCGGGCCATCGCCTCGTTGTAGGCCGCAAAGGAGGCCCAGTCGGCGGGCAGATCCTCCGGCGTCAACCCGAACAAGCTGCCAAAGAGCCGGCTCTCCGCCCAATACTGCTCGCGTTCTTCGACCGAGAACGGCGGCAGGACCAGATCGTGCACGATGAGAGCAGTCTCGACGAGCGTTGCATGAACCCAGCGCAGCGCTGCGACGTCGTTGGCGCAATATCTCGAGCCCGCAGCGAAGGGACCGACGGTTTCGGGCATGCGGCCGACAATCATCGTATGACGCCGGTGAAGCTGACGAGCTGAAGCGAGCGCCTTGTCGAGCGAGCCGAACACCATGGAAAACACAATGTCGAACGTCCGATGGAAGCGGCCGATCGGATCCGCAAACGTCCGGGAGTGTTCGGCAATCGCGGCGGCGACCCAGGGGTGCGCGAGCTGGAGCAGCAAGGCGCGGCCGGCGCCCAAAAAAACGATGGCCTCCCGATCAATCCGCCAGGTCAGGGACGCCGGGCCGAAAATGCCTTCGGCGGATCCATCGGCTTCAGCCCTGACAAAATCAAGCGTCGTTTCCAAATCCTTCGCGGAGACCAATTGCAAGCCTTTCGACGCCGGAAAAGCCGCAACATAGCCCAGTCCCGCGATCCCGCGAAGTCGTCATTGCGAAGAGCGCAAGCCGCCGTGACGGGTTACTCCGCCGCCATCGGCATCTCTTCCATGTGCTCGTGCAGAACCACGCCCGAGAGCGGATCGAACTCGCCGATCCATGGTTTTCGCTCAAGGACAGATTTCGTGTGGGTATAGCCGGCGTCCCAGCGCCGCATGATGCCGGAGGGACTGAAGTCGATGTCCTTGGTGTGGGTCTCACGGTCGAGCTGTGGGGCGAGCAGCCGCACCACATGCATGCGCGTCGGGCAGCCATAGCTCATCAATTCGCGCACCGCCGGATTGCTCCGCTCGCTCTCGGGAAGCCGCGCAGCCAACTGGTTGATGACGTGGCGCAGGCGATGCGCCTGCTGCTGACGTGCGATCTGGCTCGCGATACGGCTGGAATACTGCACGTCCTTGTGGCGGTTCAGCACCTCCGCCATCGTGGTCGGTTCAGCGCCGACCGGATTCCAGAGATGCACGGCGAAGATCAGCGAGTTCTTGCGCGGATTGTCGTCGAACACGGCCTCGGTCGGCGTATTGGAGAGAATGCCGCCGTCCCAATAGAGCTCGCCGTCGATGCGCACGGCCGGAAAGGCCGGCGGCAGCGCGCCGGACGCCATGACATGCTTCACCGTCAATTCACCGTCGCGACTGTCGAAATAGCGCATCTGGCTGGTGCGCACATGCGCGGCGCCCACGGTGAGCCGCGGCATGCAGCGATTGACGAGGCTGAAATCGACGAGCTCGTTGAGCGTCTTCTCCAGCGGAGCAGTGGAGTAGAAGCCCGCGTGATCGGCGCCCAGTGGAAAGGAATCGCCGGCATGCGCCAGCGGATTGGGCCTGAAGAACCCGGGAATGCCGTTCGTAACGGTCGACCAGTAGCTGAGCTTTTCGTTGAAGCCGGGAAATGCGGTGCGCAGACTCCAGATCGGGTTCTGCTCCATCCGCTTCCAAAACTCTTTCAGGCGCGCGAGCCGGTGCTGCGGCTCGTTCCCGGCGATCAGGCTTGCATTGATGGCGCCGATCGAGGTGCCGATGATCCAGTCCGGCTCGATGCCGGCTTCGTGCAGCGCCTGGTAGACGCCCGCCTGGTAGGAGCCGAGCGCGCCGCCGCCCTGCAGCACCAGCACGACCTGGCCCGGCAGGTCTCCTGACCTGATGCTCTGCGTATTGCCCTGGATGCCGTTCATGTTTTGCTCCTGATGAGCTTCTATTCGTCGAATATTCGTCAACCGCCGTGATTTGTTACGCCGGCCCATGTCAGTGTGCGGTCCAGCCACCGTCGACGGGCAGCGCGATGCCGGTGATCGAGCCCGCCGCCTCCGTCGACAAGAACACCGTGAGCGCGCCGAGCTCGTCGACGGTGGCAAACCGCTTGTTGGGCTGCTGTGCGAGCAGCACGTCACGGATCACCTGGTCACGGGAAATGCCATGCGCCTTGGCCTGGCCGTCGATCTGCGCCTCGACCAGCGGCGTGTAGACATAGCCGGGACAGATCGCGTTGCAGGTGATGCCCTCCTCCGCCGTCTCCAGCGCCGTTACCTTGGTGAGGCCGACAATGCCGTGCTTGGCCGCCACATAGGCCGCCTTGAACGGCGATCCAACTAGACCATGGGCCGAGGCAATGTTGATAATGCGGCCGAACCCGTTCTGGCGCATCGCTGGCAGCGCGAGCCGCGTGGTGTGGAAGGCCGATGACAGGTTGATCGCGAGGATCTGGTCCCATTTCTCGACCGGAAACGCTTCGAGCGGCGCGACATGCTGGATGCCGGCATTATTGACGAGGATGTCGAGCCGGCCGGATTGCGCGACGGTCGCCGCGATCATCTCGGCGATCGAGTTCGGCCGGGTCATGTCAGCCGGTGAAAAGCTCGCCTTGACGCCGAACTCGGTTGCGATCTGCTCGCGGACCTTGCCGATCTCGGCTGCGACGCCGAGGCCGTTCAGCACCACGTCGGCACCGGCGGCCGCCAGCGCCCGTGCGATGCCGAGCCCGATACCGCTGGTCGAGCCCGTGACCAGCGCGACCTTGCCGGCGAGGGCGCGAGTGGCTTGAGACGTCTGCGGCTTGACGGGAATGTTCATGGCCTATCCTCCGATGCGACGGGCGGCCTGACGACCGGACCCCTGACTTTCGCGAACTCTGAGGGATGGCCTTCAGATACGGAAATGCCGGCTGGCTTCCGAAACGATACGCGCCCGCTATTGCGGCCGGGATGTCATTCCCTGCTCCGATCGGCTAAGTTCCGGACCGATCCTGCTGGGAGCCGATCCATGGAAATGCACCAGGTCCGCTATTTCCTCGCGGTGGCGCAACTCTTGAACTTCACCCGCGCCGCCGAGGAGTGCAACGTGACGCAGCCCTCGCTGACGCGCGCGATCAAGCAGCTCGAGGCCGAGCTCGGCGGCGATCTGTTTCGCCGCGAGCGGCCGGCCGCGCAACTGACCGAGCTCGGCCAGCGCATGCATCCGCTCTTGAAGCAGTGCTACGAGGCCGCCGCCGGTGCGCGCTCGCTGGCCTCCTCGTTCAAGAGCGGCGAGGTCGGCGCGCTGCGCATCGCGCTGACGCATGCGATCGACCTTTCGCTGCTCATTCCCCATCTCAACCAGATCCGGCGGCAGTTCAACCGGCTCGAATTCCGTTTTCTGCGCGGCACCAGCCGCGAGGTCGCCGAATATCTGAAGAAGGGCGAGGCTGAGCTCGGCATCGCTGCCGAGATCGACGAAGCCTGGGAGCGGCTCGACGTCTGGCCGCTGTTCACCGAAAATTTCGAGCTGGTGGTCGGCAAGGGCCATCGGCTCGCCGGCCACCGCAATATCGAGTTCGACGATCTGCGCTCCGAGCAATTGCTGAGCCGGACCTATTGCGAGCACGCCAAGCGTATCTCGGCAAGCCTGCGCGAACGCGGCGTCGACGTCGACCACAGCCACGAAATCTCCTCGGAGCGCGATCTGATCGAACTGGTGGAGGCGGATATCGGCGTCGCCATGATGCCGCACACCTCACCGGTGCCGGAGAGCCTCAAACGCACCGCCGTGGCCGGCTTGGATGCCCGCCGCACCGTCAACCTCTACGGCGTCGCCGGCCGCCAGCGCACGGCCGTCGCCAACGCCGTGATGCGCATGCTGCGCGCAGCCGACTGGCGGGAGATCGCGGGGTAGAGATTGGTAGGGTAGGCAAAGCTTCCACCTTCGATCGAAGAGCGAAGGCGGAAGCGTGCCCACCATTTCAGCCTTGCTCACGGTAAGAGCGGTGGTGGGCACGCTTCGCTTTGCCCACCCGACGGGTCTGCGTGCCACCTTCTCCCACAGGGAGAAGGCAACTCGCGAGGGCGCTAGCTCTTCCTGCTCGCACTCTCCAGCGCCGCGAGCAGGTCGTCGATCTCCATCCGCTTGCGGAAATCGGGATCGACGAAGCGGGCCTTGACGAGGCCGTCGCGGCCGACGACGAACACCGCCGGGATCGGCAGCAGCCAGCCGTCATTGCCGTGGAACCTTGCCATGTCATGGTAGGACAGCAGCCCCTGGATCTCGGTGCCGAGCCAGATCGCGAGATTCAGCGACAGCGCATAGCCGTTGTCGAGATCGGTCAGCACCGGAAACGGCGCGCCCGAATCGTCCCTGAACTTCTCGGTGTATTCCTGCGTCTCCGGCATGATCGCGACGATCTGCGCGCCCATCGCGCTGATCCGGTCCTGCGCCTGGATCACCGCTCGGACGTTCAACCGGCAGTAGGGACACCAGTGCCCACGAAAGAACATCACCGCGACCGGTCCGCGCTTGAGCAGCGACGGCAGCGCGACCAGGTGCCCGCGGTCGTCCGGCAGCACAAAGGGCGGCATGACCTCGCCCGGACGCGGCGCGTTCTCGCCGCCGCCGTTCTGGCCCAATCGCTCCACCAGGCGATCGACCGCATCGCCATAGGCCGGAAAGATCTCGCGGCCCGCGCTCGCATAGGCACGGAGCTGCTCATTCAGCGTGCCCTCCATGTCGCGGCAGCGCTGGAAGGCAAGCTTGAGCCGTTCGGCATCGGCTGGTGATAAGGATGTCATCTTCCGCTCCGGCATCAAGAGGTCACATTATTTTGCGTTCGGGCGGCCCCGCAAGGGGGCAGCCGTCACACGGCGGCATGTTTCGCCGAGCATCGAACGCCGGATCCGAAGCAGGCGGAAATGCCCTTCCACAATCGGTTCGATAGCTGCCGCCTATCGCTGGCCGCGATAGCGCAGGGCTATCGAATTCAGAGCCGCTTCGCATTTCTCCTCTTCGCGCGCTGCGTCCATCCTGTCGCAATCCAGACTTCCATCGACAGGAGACCATCATGACCCGCCTGATCACCCAGCGCCTTGCCAGCCTTGCCACCTCGCTCGTGCTATTGTGCCTCGTGCTGTCGGCCGCGACCTCGATCGTTCACGCCGACAGCGACGACGGCATCGTCCGCGTCAAGAGCGCGGTGCCGATGCCGGAGGCGATCAGCCGCATCAAGGCCGACATCGCCGCCAAGGGCATCAAGTTCTTCCTCGAAGTCGACCAGTCGAGGCTCGCCGCCGATGCCGGCATCAAGCTGCGGCCATCGACCCTGCTCGTGTTCGGCAATCCGCCGCTCGGCACCCAGTTCATTACCGCCAATCCCAATGCCGGGCTCGACTGGCCTGTGCGCCTGCTACTGACGCAGGACGACAATGGCGAGGTCTGGGCTGTCTGGACCGATTTCGACTGGATCGCAAAGCGCCACAATATCACGAACCGCGAGGCGCAGTTCAAGATGGCGACGACGGTCGTCAAGTCCATTACGTCAACCATCACCACCAAGTAGCGGCGGCGGCTACCATGGCGCGCGAGACATTCGACGTCGTGATCCTGGGCGGCGGCAATGCCGGCATCGGCGTGACCGGCCCGGTCCGGCGCGCCGGCCTCTCGGTCGCGATGATCGAGCCCTCCGATCTCGGCGGCACCTGCCCGAACCGCGGCTGCACGCCGAAGAAGATCCTGGTCGCCGCGGGGCAGGCGCTTCACGACATCGAGCGCGCCGCGGTCCATCACATCGCGGTCGGCAAGCCCCGGCTCGACTGGGCCGCGCTGATCGACCGCGAAAGGGACATGATCAAGGACATTCCAGCCAACCTCGCCCGCGCCATGGCGCGCCGCGAGGTCGAGGTGATCAATGGCTTTGGTGCCTTCGTCGCGCCCAACGTTCAGTGTCGGCACCCGCCTGCTGGAAGCCCGCGATATCGTGATCGCCACGGGATCGAAGCCGCGGCCGTTGCCGATCCCCGGAGCCGAGCACATGATCACGTCGGACGACATGTTGCGCGACCGCGAGCTGCCGGGCTCTGTGATCTTCGTCGGCGGCGGCGTGATCTCGCTCGAGTTCGGTCACGTCTATGCGCGGGCCGGCGCTTTCGTAACCGTGCTCGAGGTGCTCCCGCAGCTCCTGCCCGCCATGGACACCGACGCGGTTGCCCGGTTGCGGGCGGAGAGCGAACGGATCGGAATCGAGATCAACACCGGCATCAGCGTCCAGCGCATCGAGCCCGCCGGGCGCCGGTTCCGCGTGATCTTCACCCATGACGGCATCGAACGCACCGTCGAGGCTGATCGTGTCGTCAACGGTGCCGGCCGCATCGCCAATATCGACGGCCTGGATCTCGCCGCGGGCCAGGTCGAGCACGCCAATGGCCGGATCGCGGTCGATCGGAACCTGCGCTCGACATCCAACCCTCAGGTCCATGTCTGCGGCGATGCGGTTCCGTTCTCACCGCAACTGTCGCCGATCGCGACCTATGAGGGCGATATCGTCGGACGCAACATCGTCGCGGGACCGCAGCACATGCCCGACTATGCGGGCATGGCGACGTCGGTCTACACCGTGCCGGCGCTCGCCGCCGTCGGCCTCAACGAAGCCGCGGCACGGCAGAGCGGCGCCGTCATCGACGTCCATGTCAACGACATGCACGACTGGTTCTCGGCACGCTCCTATGCGGAGACCGTGGCCTGGTCGAAGGTGATCGTCGACCGCGCCACCGACCTCATCCTCGGCGCCCACTTCGTCGGTCACGCCGGGCAGGAGCTCGTCAACATCTTCGGGCTTGCGATCAAGTTCGGGATCACGGCCAGCGAAATCAGGGACAGCGTCTACGCCTATCCGACCTTCTCGGCCGACATCAAGCACATGCTCGGACGCGCATAGCGGCACGCTATCGTCTCCAGAGACAGACGGCATTTCATCCCGGGCACGGCTTCGACGATGCTGATGCCATAGCCGGCGACCAGTGAGGTTGCTGCCAACAAAGGAGACAGATCGATGCCCACGAACTCCAAACTCTCGCGCGCAATCTGGCCCAGCCTTGCTCTCGCCGGGGCCATCGCCCTCACCGCGCAGCCGGCCCTTGCCGGCGAATGCCCGGCCGACAAGATGAAGCCGAACGCGCGCCAGATGGTCGACTACAAGCCGGTCGGCGTCACCGACGTCACGCTCGGTTCCATCAACCTCGAAAAGCAGCCGGCCAACATCAGGGATCGCGAGCTGCGCTTCCGCAAGCTGACGATCGAGCCCGGCGGCATCGTGCCCTGGCACAGCCATGACGACCGGCCGGCGCTGATCTACGTGCAGCAGGGCGAGATCGTCGAATACGCCTCCAACTGCGTCGATCCGATCGTGCACAAGGCCGGCGATCTCAGGCCCGAAGTGTTCGGCACCTCGCACTGGTGGAAGAACCTCGGCAAGGAGACCGTGATCCTCTACGTCGGCGACGTCCGCAAGGATCCGCACGACCACAACATGTAACGAGTGCATCAGGCCCCCAGCCCTCGTTACCGGATGTGACGCCCGGGATCCCCCATGCTGCCCCGCATGCCGGGCGTCACATCGCTTCTCTCGCCTGGAGACGTCGTGTCATGACCGATCTGTCTGCGCGTGTGAAACCGATGACCATGGAGATGCATGAGCATTCACCGGGCGTCGCCTTTCGCTCGCTCGTCATCGGACTGACCGCATTCCTGACCGTCGTCGACCTGTTCGCGACGCAGGCAATCCTGCCGTCGCTGACGCGCCATTACGGCGTAAGCCCGGCGGCGATGGGCTTTGCGGTCAATGCCAGCACGTCTGGCATGGCGATATCAGGGCTCGTGGTCGGCTTCTTCAGCCCGCGCATTGATCGACGCCTCGGGATATTGCTCAGCCTCACGCTGCTTGCGATTCCGACGAGCCTGCTCGCGGTGGCACCTAACCTCGCCGTCTTCACAGCCTTGCGCGTCGCGCAAGGCCTGTGCATGGCGTCGGCCTTTGCGCTGACGCTCGCCCATCTCGGCGAGCAATGCAGCGCGATGGACGCCGGCGGCGCCTTTGCCGCCTACATCACCGGCAACGTCGCCAGCAATCTGATCGGACGGCTGATCTCGGCCGCCGTCGCCGACAGTCTTGGACTGTCCTGGAATTTCTATTTCTTCGCAGCGCTCAATCTCGCCGGCGCAGTGCTGGTCTATTTCACCATCCATCGTGTCCAGCCGATGCATGCCATCACGCTCACGGCGTCTCCGCTCGACGCCATGCGCGCGCATTGGCGCAATCCCCGACTGCGCGCGGCCTTCGGGATCGGCTTCTGCATCCTGTTCGCCTTCATCGGCACGTTCACCTTCGTCAATTTCGTGCTGGTGCGGCCGCCGCTGTCGCTGGGCATGATGGACCTTGGCCTCGTCTATTTCGTCTTCCTGCCTTCGGTCGTCACCACCCTCTTCGCCGGCAAGGTCGCCGCGCGCATCGGGACACGGCCGACGATCTGGGGCGCGCTCGCTGTTGCAGCCCTTGGACTGCCGCTGATGCTGAGCGCGCATCTGGCTGAGGTGCTCACCGGCATGGTTCTGGTCGGCGTCGGCACTTTCTTCGCGCAGGCCGCGGCGACCGGGTTCGTCGGACAGGCCGCAGCCGAGAACCGCGGCGTCGCCAGCGGCACCTATCTCGCCTGCTATTTCTGCGGTGGATTGGTCGGCACGGCCCTGCTCGGCCGTCTCTTCGACACCTTCGGGTGGACCGCCTGTGTCGCCGGCGTCGGCGCGGCACTCGTGGCTGCTGCCTGGCTGACGTTCAGCCTCCGGGATATGCGCTAGCGCTTGGCCTGCGCGAGGTCGGCTTTCGTCTCCGGCGGCGGCTCGTCGTCGGCAATCGCCCGCCAGGCAGCGCCATCGAGATCATCATACTGGCCGCTCCGGAGCGACCAGAGGAAGGCGGCGAGGCCGGCGAGCCCCAGCCCCAGCGCCAGCGGAACCAGGATGACCAATATCTCCATCAGACCCTCCGCGCGACATTGCGCGCCCGCAACGCGTTCAGCATGACCAGGATGGACGAACCGCTCATCGCAGCCGCCGCAATCAGGGGAGTGACGATACCACTGATCGCGATCGGCACGGCCAGGAAATTGTAGCCGATCGCCAGCCACAGATTCTGCCGCATCAGGTGCAGCGCCTTGCGCGAGAAGTCGATCGCGGCCACGACCGGGCCTAAGGGCTTGCCGAGGAAGACGAGATCGGCGGTCGCCTGGCTCAAATGCGCCGCCGAGATCGGCGACATCGAGACGTGCGCGGCGGCGAGCGAGGGCGCATCGTTCATGCCGTCGCCGACCATGAGCACCTTCATGCCGCGCGCCTTCAGCGCCTCGATCCGCGCGATCTTGTCGGCGGGCGTGACGCCGGCGCGCCATTCGACGACGCCGAGTGCACGGGCGGCCGCGGTCACCGCGGCCTCGCGATCGCCGGACAGGATCTCGACGCCGATCTTGCGCGCCTGCAAGGCCGCGATGACGGCCTTTGCGTCGGGACGCAGGCCCTGCCGCACGGAAATGATGAACCTCTCGGCTCCCTTGCTGAAGGCCACGACGGAGGCCTCGGGATCGAGATCGGCGTCCTTGACCAGCTGCTCGGCCCCGCAGAAAGACGGCCGGCCCAGGCGAATCTCGACGCCGTCGACGGTCGCCCACACGCCCTGCCCAGCCTCCTCGACCGCACTGAGGATCGGCGACCTGGCACCTGCGGCCTGTGCGACCGCCGCGGCCACCGGATGATGGCTCGACAGCGCAAGCTGTCCGGCGAGCTTGAAGACATCGGCGGGAATCCCCGATGCGTTGACCACTTCGAGATCCGGCAGCGTCAGCGTGCCCGTCTTGTCGAAGATGACGTGATCGGCCTCCGCAAGCCGCTCGATGGCGTCGCCGGAATTGAGCAGCACACCGGACTTGAACATCGCTCCCGAGGCAACCGTCTGCACCGTCGGGATCGCGAGGCCGAGCGCACAGGGACAGGTGATGATGAGAACGGCGACGCCGGTGACGATCGCATCGTGCCAGCTCGCGCCCCAGAAAACCCAGCCGAGAACGGTGAGGAGCGCTGCGGCATGCACCACCGGCGCATAAAGCCGCGATGCGCGGTCGGCGAGCCGCATGTAGCGCGACCGCGCCTGCAATGCGTTGTCGAGCAGGCGCGTGATCTCGGCAAGCAGTGTCGCCTCTGACGCTGCGGACACCCGCACACGCAAGGTGCCCGATACGTTCATCGAGCCGGCATAGACCGGCGTGCCCCGCTCGGCCGTGACGTAGAGCGTCTCGCCGGTGATCAGGCTCTGGTCGATCTCGGACCGTCCCTCGATCACCGTGCCGTCGACGGCGCAGCGCTCGCCGGGCCGCAGCAGCACGATGTCGCCGGGATGGATCGCTGCGACCGGCACCTGCGAGATCTCGCCGGGACTGACGAATTTTGCCGCCGTCTCGGCCTTCAGCGCTGCGAGATTGCCGGCGACCGCGCGGGTCCGCCGCCGCATGTTCTGGTCAAGGAAGCGGCCGACCAGGAGGAAGGTCAGCAGCATGATCGCCGCGTCGAAATAGGCGTGCTCGGCGTGGTGGATGGTCTCGACCACGGACATGCCGAGCGCAAGGCACACTCCGATCGAGATCGGCACGTCCATGTTGGTGGTCTTGTTCGACAATGCGCGCCAGGCGGAGCGGAAGAAGGGCTGGCCGGCATAGGCCGCCGCCGGCAGCGCGATCAGCGCCGACAGCCAGTGGAAGAAATCGCGCTGCTCGGGCAGCATGTCCGAGACGTTGCCCGACCACACCGGGATCGACAGCATCATCACGTTCATGGTGGCGAAGGCAGCGACCCCGAGGCAGCGCAGCAGGAAGCGCGATTCCGCAACCTCGGTCGCCTCCGCGCTCGCGGTCTCGAACGGATAAGCCTTGTAGCCGAGCTCGGCGAGGCGATCGATGAAACGCGCGGGATCAAGCGAGCCCTCTTTCCATTCCAGCGCGACACGGCGATTGGTCAAATTGACCCGCGCCAGCGTGACGTCGGGCATGGCCGACAGGCCGCGTTCGATCTTCGCCATGCAGCCGGCGCAATGAACGCCCTCGACCGCGAGATCGATGTGTTGCAGGCCCGGGCCTGCCTCCTTGACGTAATGCGAAAAATCCCGCGTGACCTGCATGACACCTGCCTCGGTACTCTTGCCTCAGTCCTCTTGCCTCAGTTCAGGATCACGCGGTTGCGCGACTGGAACATGCGCTGCCCCCTCGCATCGGCCTCGATCACCAGATCCCACTGACCGGCTGCGACCGCGCTGGCGCTGCCGCGATAGATGCCGATGCCGACCTCCGAAAGCTCCACAGGCCGATCGGCGCGCTTGTCGATCGGCCGCTCCAGCGTCCCCTTGAAGGTCAGGCCGGTCATCGGCCGGCCGCTGGCGTCGCGCGCCTCGAGCTGGACCACCGCACCGCCGTCACCCTGGCGCTGGATGCGCGCCTCGACCTGCCATTTGCGCGCCGCCTGCTCGTGCGCTGCCGTGATCTCCTTTCCGTAGGCCAGGCTCGCGCTGTAGGCGCTGTCGACCTCGGTCCCCGGAAGCGTATCGATCGCGAGCTTCATCATGGTGACGTTGACGCCGATCACGAGCCCGAAGAAGGCCACCAGCATCAAGAACACCTTGGTCCCGGTCAGCGGCTTCTGTGCAGCGGTTGCCATGGCAAACTCCTTGACGCCTCACGGCGAGACGAAATTGTCGGTGGCGGACGCGACCTCGCCGAGCCCGATGTCGGTGACGTGGAAGCGGACCGGGATCGACTTCTCGGGATTGCTCTCGGCCGGCGCGGTCACCAGCAGCCGCAATTCGCTGGTCGCATCGCGGGGGATCACGACCATCGGCCGGTCCGGCGTCACCGAATCGACGCCGACGACGTGAACGCCCGCATTCACGGGACCATCGATGTCGATCGCGACGACGCGGTCATAGCCGCTCTTGTTGAGCAGGCGCACGGTGTAGGCGTTGCGGATCGAGCCGTCGCTGAGCTTGACCGCGATCGGATTGCGGTCGTGCAGCACGTTGACGTCGAGCATGCTGCGCGTTGCCAGCGTGTACAGCATGATCCCGCCCACGACCGCGATCAGCACGCTGTAGGCGATCGTGCGGGCACGGACGATGCGGTAGATCGGCGCCTTTCCGGCCTGCCGGCGCTCGATATTGATGTCGTTGTCATAGCCGATCAGCCGGGTCGGCCGGCCGATCTTGGTCATCACGGTGTCGCAGGCGTCGATGCACAGCCCGCACTGGATGCAGCCCATCTGCGCGCCGTCGCGGATGTCGATGCCGGTCGGACAGACGGCGACGCACTGGTAGCAGTCGATGCAGTCGCCGACTGGCTGCCCGAGCGCACGCAGCTCGGCCGCCTTCTTGACCGAGGTGCGCTTCTCACCGCGATCGTAGCGATAGGTGACGTTGAGCGCCCATTCGTCGGTGAGCGCGGCCTGGATGCGCGGCCACGGGCACATATAAGTGCAGACCTGCTCGCGCATGAAGCCCGCAAGCACATAGGTCGAGGCGGTGAGAATGCAGATCCAGATATAGGCGATCATCGGCGCCTGGAACGTCACGAGCTCCTTCACCAGCGTCGGCGCATCGTTGAAGTAGAGCACCCACGCGCCGCCGGTCCACCAGGCGATCAGGAGCCAGATCGAATGCTTGAGCACGATCTCGGAGATGCGCTCGAGCTTCATCGGGTCGGACGACTTATCCTTCTTCATGCGCTCGCGCCGGTCGCCTTCGATCAGGCGCTCGACGGCGTAGAACAGGTCGGTCCAAACGGTCTGCGGACAGAGATAGCCGCACCAGATGCGGCCGCCGATGGAGTTCATCAGGAACAGCGCGATCGCGGCAACGATCAAGAGGCCCGTGAAGTAGTAGACTTCCTGCGGCCACAGCTCGATGAAGAAGAAATAGAAGCGGCTGTTGGGGAGATCGATCAGCACCGCCTGGCTTGGGGCGCCGAGGCCGCGGTTCCAGCGGACGAAGGGCAGGAAATAATAGACGCCGAGGCAGAACGCCATCAGCCCCCATTTGATGCGACGGAAGGTGCCCGAGACGCTCTGCGGATAAACCTTCTTCTGGGCCGCATAAAGCGGCCCGTAATCGTCGTCCAATTTGAGGTCGGTGGGATTCACGGTCTTGTTCATCGCTGGATCCGTTGCGCGTGACCGAACCTAGAGCCAACTCCGAACGGCCGATTGATCCAGCTCAAGCGAGGGCAGGTTCCCCTGCCCCCGTTTGTCAGTCGTTTGGCTACTTTCCGCCGCCCAGCGAGTGGACGTAGACCGCCATCGCCTTGATGGTGGCGGGGTCGAGCCGGCCCTCCCAGGCGGGCATCACGCCGGAACGCCCGTTGCTGATGGTCTCGATCAGGGCGGCTTCGTCGGAGCCGTAGAGCCAGATCTTGTCGGTCAGGTTGGGGGCGCCCATCTCCGGGTTGCCCTTGCCGTCTTCGCTGTGACAGGACACACAATTGTCGGCGAAGATCTTGGTGCCCTTGGCCGCGTCATAGCCCTGCCGCGTGGGCAGGCCCGCCAGCGACCGGACGTAATTTGCGACCGTCACGATCTCATCGGCCTTCAACACGCCGTCCTTGCCGAAGGCGAGCATCTGGCCTTCATGGGTCTTGGAGTGACCGGATCGCACGCCGTACTGGATGGTCTGCATGATCTGGTCGAGGGTTCCGCCCCACAGCCAGTCGTCGTCGTTCAGGTTGGGAAAGCCCTTCGAGCCTGACGCACCGCTGCCGTGGCACGGCGCGCAATTGTCGCCGAACACGGTCCTGCCCTTGGCACGCGCCAGCGCAAGCAGCGCCGGATCCTTCTCGATGTCGGCAAGCGGGGCCGCCGCCAGCATCGCCATCTTCTCGCCGCGGATCTTTTCGAGATTGGCGAGTTCCACGGCGAGGCTGGCGCGCGTTGAATAGCCGAGCACGCCGGACGTGTAGCCGGAGATCAGCGGCCAGGCCGGATAGACGATCCAGTAGCCGATGGACCAGAGGATGGTGAGATAGAAGGTCATCACCCACCAGCGCGGCAGCGGCGTGTTGAGCTCCTTGATGCCGTCCCATTCGTGCCCGGTCGTGGACTTGCCGGTGACGGTATCGACTTCGCTATGATCGGTCATGATCCCTTACTCCTCCCGCAGCGGCATTCGCGCCGCTTCGTCGAAAGCGGCCTTGTTGCGGGGCCATAGTGCGTAGGCGATGATCGCGAGGAAGATCGCGACGAAGGCCGGCGTCCAGACGGTCGTCACGAGGTCGGACGCGAGATTGTGGACTGTCAGAATAGCTTTCATCGGTAATGCCTTCTCAGCGAAGATTGGCTTTCTCGTTGTAGAGCTTGAAGTCGACCAGCGTGCCGAGCATCTGCAAGTACGCGATCAGCGCGTCCATCTCGGTCGGAACGCCCGTCTTGCCGTCGAAGTTGCGCACCGAGGCCTTGGCGTAGCGCTTGGTGAAGGCATCGGTTCCGGCGTTGTCCGGATCGGCCTGGGCCTTCATGTCGGCGGCTGCGTTGGCGATCTGGTCGTCGGTATAGGGCGTGCCGACGATCTTCAGTGTCCGCATGTGGTCGGCGATCGCAGCCGGATCGACTTCGGTCTGGCTGAGGAACGGATAGCCCGGCATCACCGACTGCGGAACGATAGCGCGCGGATTGGTCAGGTGGGTGACGTGCCAGTCGTCGGAATACTTTGCACCGACGCGGGCAAGGTCCGGACCGGTGCGCTTCGAGCCCCACTGGAACGGATGGTCGTACATGCTCTCGGCGGCGAGCGAGAAGTGGCCGTAACGCTCGACCTCGTCGCGCAGCGGGCGGATCATCTGCGAGTGGCAGAGATAGCAGCCCTCGCGGACGTAGATGTTGCGGCCCGCAAGCTCGAGCGGCGTGTAAGGCCTGACGCCGTCGACGACCTCGATCGTGCTCTTCAGGTAGAACAGCGGCGTGATCTCGACGAGCCCGCCGATCGCGATCACCAGCAGGATGCCGACGATCAGGACGATCGAGTTCTTCTCGAAGATTTGGTGACGTGCCCAGAACGACATTGTTGAACTCCTCATTCCGCCGGCTGAAGAGCGACGGGCGCCTGGACTTCCGCTTCGCCTGCGCGAACGGTCATCCAGAGATTGTAGGCCATGATCAGCGAGCCGATCAGGAACAGCGCGCCGCCGGCTGCACGGATGATGTAGAAGGGATGCATCGCCTCGACGGTCTCGATGAAGGAGTATTCGAGGAAGCCGAGCGAGGTGTAGGCACGCCACATCAGGCCCTGCAGGATTCCGGACACCCACATCGCGGAGATGTAGAGGACGATGCCGAGAGTGGCGATCCAGAAGTGCCAGTTGACGAGCTTGAGGCTGTAGAGGCCCTTGCGGTTCCACGCCCACGGCACGAGGCAGTACAGCGCACCGAAGGAGACGAAACCGACCCAGCCGAGCGCACCGGAGTGCACGTGGCCGATGGTCCAGTCGGTGTAGTGGCTGAGCGAGTTGACGACCTTGATCGACATCATCGGACCTTCGAAGGTCGACATGCCGTAGAAGGCGACGGAGACCACGAGCATGCGCAGCACGGGATCAGTGCGCAGCTTGTCCCAGGCGCCCGACAGCGTCATCAGGCCGTTGATCATGCCACCCCATGAGGGCATCCACAGCATGATCGAGAAGGTCATGCCCAGCGTCTGCGTCCAGTCCGGCAGCGCCGTGTAGTGCAGATGGTGCGGACCGGCCCAGATGTAGAGGAAGATCAGCGCCCAGAAGTGGATGATCGAGAGGCGATAGGAGTAGATCGGCCGCTCGGCGCGCTTGGGAATGAAGTAGTACATGATGGCAAGGAAGCCGGCGGTCAGGAAGAAGCCGACCGCGTTGTGGCCGTACCACCACTGGAACATCGCATCCTGGACGCCACCCCAGGCGACGTAGGACTTGGAGCCGAACACCGACACCGGCAGCGCGGGATTGTTACCGAGGTGCAGGACCGCGATGGTGACGATGAAAGCGAGATAGAACCAGTTCGCCACGAAGATGTGGGGTTCCTTGCGCTTGATGACCGTGACGAGGAAGACGAGCAGGTAGACCACCCAGACGATGGTCAGCCAGAGGTCCGAATACCATTCCGGCTCGGCGTATTCCTTCGACTGGGTGACACCGAGCAGATAACCGGTGCCGGCCATCAGGATGAAGTAGTTGTAGCCGACGACCACGAACCAGGGCGCGAGCTCGCCCGCGAGACGGGCGCGACACGTCTTCTGCACCACATAGAACGAGGAGGCGATCAGCACGTTGCCGCCGAAGGCGAAGATCACCGCCGACGTATGCAGCGGCCGCAGGCGGCCGAAGCTGATCCAGGGCAGATCGAAGTTCAGCGCAGGCCAGGCGAGCTGCGAGGCGATGATCAGGCCGACCAGGAAGCCGGCGATACCCCAGAACATCGCCATGAAGGCCGAGAACTTGATCGGCCCCATATTGTAGTTGGGCCGGCCGTTGATCTCCTCCGGCGGCAGTGCCGCCGGACGCTCGAAATAGCGATTGATGATGCCGAACACGACGGCAACGCTTGCCGCGGCACTCAGCGCGGCATGGAACGCGAAGGGCGCGTCGAGCGCCTTGGCTGCAGCGATCACGCACAGGAAGGCGGTAACCGCGAACAACACCGCCAGGCCACTTTCACCGACGGTCATTGACTTGGACATGGAGGGCTGGCTCATGCGGATTCTCTCTGAAAGAACACGGGGCCAGAAACCACATCCGACCTCGCATTAAATTGATCAAGATCAAGACAATCAAATTGCTCCAGCACAACGAGCGCCGGCGCAACGCGCGCGAGCGCAAATCTTCCGTGGAACCACGGACGTAGTGCCGAGTATCGACTTTGGAAGTAGAGTCAGTCGCGCGCGGTCGCCTTCAGCGCGGTGATGACGTCCTCGCGCGCGATGATTCCGACCAGGCGCTGGGCCCCGTCGAGCACGATGATGCTCCTAATGCGGTGTTCGACCATGAGCTGGAGCACGCGGGTCAATCGCGTGTCCGGGTGGACGTAGATGAATTCCGGCGTCATCACGTCGCCGACCCTGCGGTTCATCAGGTCAAGATAGCGTGGCACCATCTGGCTCGGCGTGAAGGCGAAGCACCTCAGGATGTCGAACTTGGTGACGATGCCGACGATCTGCCCGTCTTCCTCGACCGGGTAGCTGTTGAAGTCGTCGCGCTCGAACATCTCGCTGAGCTCGAGCATGTTGAGATCACGCGCCACGGTCTTGACGTTGCGCGTCATGTAGCCGTCGGTGGTCTGCTCAAGGAATCTATACACGGCGCATCCTCTTCGATTTTCTTCTGCCTGCCCGCTTTAGTGCGACAGCAGCACGCAGCGCGCGGACTGGTTGATCAGATATTGCGTGACACCGCCGAGGATCAGCTCGCGGAAACGCGAATGGCCGTAGGCACCGGCGACGATGAGGCCGGCCCCGACATCGCCGGCGACCTTTTCCAATTGTGCCGCGGCCGTCGCCCCCTGGCCGGTTTCCGACACCCGCGCGGTCGCGGTGACCCGCTGACGGGCGAGCCAGGCCACGACGTCGGTAACCCCGGCCATCACGGCCTCGCGATCGTCATCGCGCTCGACGATCTCGACGACCGTCACCTCCTTGGCCTTGCGCAGCAGCGGCAGCGCGTCAACCACCGCCCGCCTCGCCTCCGACGTATCTTTCCAGGCCACCAACGCGCTGCGTAGGTCGAGCCAGTCGACGCCGTCAGGCACGGCCAGAACCGGGCGGCCGGCCTGCATCACCAGATCCTTGGGACTTGCGAGCGAGAACGCGTCGGAGAAGGACGGGCTGCGCCCGCCACTGACGATGATGTCGGCACAGCGCGCCTGTTGAAGGATGTGGCGCGCCGGAAAATCGATCGCGCCGCGCCATTCCACGTGCCCGCCGCGATTTTTGGTGGCGTCACGGAATTGCGTCTCCAGGTCGGCAAGGCGCTTCTTGACGGACGCCTCGCCCTCGTCGATCAGGCGCTGGGCTGCCGCGCCGTCGGTGAAATACAATGGCGGGGCGAATTGGGCGGCCGCAACCCCGATGACGGCGGCCTCGAATCGCTCGGCGAGCTCGCCCGCGACCTGAAGGCGCGCCTCGTTGGGCTGGTCAACCGCCAAGCTGACCATCACGGTCGCGTATGTCATTCCGTCTCTCCGCAGCATTCAAAATTGTCGTGGAATTGTAGGCAGCTCACCGCGGGGCGGGATGAGATAGATCAAAGCCATGCATGGCGGCGATTGCCGGTTGCGTCTCGCGGAATTCGCCAATGGAATCAGATATCGGAACTTGCCTCCAACCTCCCCATGAGCGAAAATCGCAGCGACCGAATTGACCCCAGCCCGCCGGGGAAGGATGGAGCATCGACTTGAGCCCGACGCGCGTGACCCATCCGGCTGACGATGGCCGCGGCGAGCATTTTCGGGTCCGAATCGAGGGATTTGGCGTCGGCACCTGGGACCTCGATCTCAGGACCCGCGAGCTGGAGTGGTCGGACACGGCCAAGGCCCTGTTCGGCGTGGCCCGCGACCAGCCGATCAGCTACGAGCTCTTCCTCGACCGGCTCGAGCCGGCTGATCGCAAGCGCGTCGAGCAGGCAATCGCGCGTGCCGCCGAGCACGGCGGCGGATTCGATATCTCCTTTCGCGTGGCCGGCGCGGGGCAATGGATCCGGGCCCGCGCGGGCCTGATTCGCGACGACGCCGGCGCCGCGCGCCATCTCAGCGGGATATTCCTCGATGTCGGCGAGGAGAAGCAGGTCGAGCAAGCCCTGCGCACGCGCGAAAACCATTTGCGCTCGATCCTGCAAACCATTCCGGACGCCATGATCGTCATCGACGGCCACGGCATCATCCAGCTCTTCAGCACGGCCGCAGAGCGGCTGTTCGGCTATCCCGAGCGCGAGGCGATCGGCCAGAACGTCAGCATCCTGATGCCGGAGCCCGACAAGTCGCGTCACGACGGCTACATCGCCCGCTACCGGACGACGCGCGACCCGCACATCATCGGCATCGGCCGCATCGTCACCGGCAAACGCCGCGACGGCACGACCTTTCCGATGCATCTGTCGATCGGCGAGATGCAGTCCGGGGGCGAGCCCTATTTCACCGGATTCGTGCGCGATCTCACCGAGCACCAGCAGACCCAGGCGCGTCTCCAGGAATTGCAGTCCGAGCTCGTGCACGTCTCGCGGCTGAGCGCCATGGGCGAGATGGCGTCCGCGCTGGCGCATGAGCTGAACCAGCCGCTGGCAGCGATCAGCAACTACATGAAGGGCTCGCGGCGACTGCTCGCCGGCAGCGCGGATCCGAATATCGGCAAGATCGAGAGCGCGATGGACCGCGCCGCCGAGCAGGCGGTGCGCGCCGGCCAGATCATCCGGCGGCTGCGCGACTTCGTGGCGCGCGGCGAGTCCGAGAAGCGGGTCGAGAGCCTGTCCAAGATGATCGAGGAGGCCGGCGCCCTCGGTCTCGCCGGCGCGCGCGAGCAGAATGTCCAGCTCCGTTTCAATCTCAACCCGGACGCCGACCTTGTGCTGGCCGACCGCGTGCAGATCCAGCAGGTCCTGGTCAATCTGTTCCGCAACGCGCTCGAGGCGATGGCGCAGTCGACACATCGCGAGCTCGTCGTCATCAATAGCCGGATTCCGGACGACATGATCGAAGTGGTGGTCTCCGACAGCGGGGCGGGCTTCCAGGACGACGTGATCCCCAATCTGTTTCAGACTTTTTTCACAACCAAGGAGACCGGCATGGGCGTGGGATTGTCGATCAGCCGCTCGATCATCGAGGCTCACGGCGGCCGCATGTGGGCCGAGAGCAACGCATCGGGCGGCGCGACATTCCGCTTCACCCTGCCGGCAGCCGACGAGACCTGAGCGATGACGACCAAAGGGAATGTCTACGTTATCGATGACGACGAGGCCATGCGGGATTCCTTGCACTTCCTGCTCGACTCGTCCGGCTACGACGCGCGGCTGTTCGACTCGGCGCAGAGCTTTCTCGATGCGCTACCCGGCCTCGTCTTCGGCTGTGTCGTGTCCGACGTGCGCATGCCCGGCATCGACGGCATCGAGCTCCTGAAGCGCATCAAGGCGCAAGGCAGCCCGTTTCCGATCCTGATCATGACCGGTCACGGCGACGTGCCGCTCGCGGTCGAGGCGATGAAGCTCGGCGCGGTCGACTTCCTCGAAAAGCCGTTCGAGGACGATCGCCTGATCGCGATGATCGATGTGGCGATCCGCCAGGCCGAGCCGGCCGCCAAGAACGAGGCGATCGCTCAGGACATCGCCGGCCGTGTCGCCTCCTTGAGCCCCCGGGAGCGCCAGGTGATGGAGGGGCTGATCGCCGGCCTGTCCAACAAGCTGATCGCCCGCGAATACGACATCAGCCCGCGCACCATCGAGGTTTACCGGGCCAATGTCATGACCAAGATGCAGGCCAACAGCCTGTCGGAGCTGGTCCGGCTGGCGATGCGGGCCGGCATGCTCGGCGATTGAGGCAGGTCAAGAGGCTTCCCCTCGTCATGTGCTAACAAATCTGGATGACTGCGATTTGCGTGCAACATGAGCGGCTGCCGATGGCGTCCTCTGCAAAGCCCATCGTCTATGTGGTCGACGACGATGCGGCAGTGCTGGGATCGCTGCGATTTCTGCTGGAAACCGACGGCTTTGTCGTGCGGACGTTCAAGAACGGGACGGCGCTGCTCAACGCCGCCGGCGTCCGCGACGCGGACTGCTATGTGATCGACTACAAGATGCCCGACATCAACGGCATCGACCTGGTCGCGCGCCTGCGTCAATCTGACATCCGCGCGCCCGTGATCCTGATCACAGGCTATCCCGACGAGAACATCTCGACCCGGGCCGCGGCGGCCGGGGTGAAAGGCGTCATTTTGAAGCCGCTTCTGGACGAAAACCTGATCAGGCAGATCCGCGACGCCATCCAGGACAGGCCGTCCTGACCTACGGGATTCTACGTAGGTACACCTCCTTAAGATATCGCTCGAAATTTTCAGCCCGCACAATCCCCGATACGCATGTGCCATCACAAACGGAGATGGCACACATGCTCACCCAGACGCTCAACACCAAGATCACCGGCAGCAAGGTTGCTCCCGCCGCCATCTTCCCGGTCTCCGACCAGTTTGGCGCGATCACTGGCCATGTCGGTCTGGTTGCCACCGAGTTCTCCTTCGGCAAGGACGAGGAGATCTACGGCGAGGACGAGCCGGCCGAGTACGTCTACCAGGTCGTCTCCGGCGCAGTGCGCAGCTACAAGCTCCTCTCCGACGGCCGCCGCCAGATCGGCGCCTTCCACCTTCCCGGCGACGTGTTCGGCCTCGAATCGGGCCCCGCGCATCGCCTCGCCGCCGAAGCCATCATCGACACCACCGTGCGCCTCGTGAAGCGTTCGAGCCTCGAGAAGGCCGCCGGCACCGACGTTGTGGTCGCCCGCAAGCTGTGGGCCATGACCGCGAGCGAGCTGCGTCATGCCGAGGACCACATGCTTCTGCTCGGCCGCAAGACCGCCATGGAGCGCGTCGCCACTTTCCTGCTCGAGATGGACCGCCGCCTGGCCGTTGCCGGCATGATGGCGCTGCCGATGTGCCGCCGCGACATCGGCGACTATCTCGGCCTGACGCTCGAAACCGTGTCGCGGGCGCTGTCGCAACTCCACACCCAGGGCATCCTCGGCTTCTCCGGTGCCCGCCAGATCGTGCTCCGCAACCGCCAGCGCCTGCACAATCTCGACGCCTGATTTCTTCCTCCCTGCCATCTTCCTCGCCTGGCCGGCCGAACCCGTTTCGGCCGGCCTTTTTTCTTGATCACTACTCTATTTTTTGACGCGTTTTCTTGACGCGAACCGGCATCCACTTCGCTTGAAAACGCTATGTCTTGCGCCGCGTCTCCGGCATCACCAGCAGGACAAGCAACAGACCGGTCGCGGCGACACCGGCGAGCCCGATGAACGCGGTGCTGCTGCCGAACTTGTCGCTGATATAGCCGCCGAGCACGGTCGAAAGTGACGCGCCGATGCCGGTCGCGGTGCCGACGATGCCCTGCGCCAGGTTGAAATGGCCGCTGCCGAAGGCCACGTCGGCCACGATCAACGGAATCATCACCGCGAACACGGCAGCCGTGATGCCGTCGAACACCTGCACCAGCACCAGCAGATAGGGGTCGCGGACCGTCGCGAACAGCAGGCCGCGGATCGCGAGCGCGCCGAATCCGATCAGCAGCAGCGGCCGGCGGCCCCATTCCTGCGCCTTGCGTCCGACCGTCGGCGACATCAGCGCGACGATGGCCTGCGGCACGATGATGCAGCCGGCGATCAGCACCGTGGCCCATTGGCTCGACCGCGTCGTCACCACGCTCGCCATCAGCGGCAGCATGGCCGCATTGGCGAGCTGCAGCAGCATCACGCTGGCTGCGAAGATCAACAGCGGCCGCTGCCGTATGAGATGCCAGATATTGGTATCCGCCTTGTCGGACATGTCGCGCGGCATCGCGCCGTGGCTGCGCGCGACGTCGACCTCCTCTTCGCGGATCCGCGACAGCGCGATCAGTGTCGGAATGGCGAGCAGGAAGGTGACCAGGAACACCGAGCGACTCGACAGGAGATAGCCGGCCGTTCCCATCACGGCCGCCGCGACGCCGTTGCCGAGTGAGGCGAATCGGGCATTGCGGCCGAGCCGCTCGCCGATCGCGAACGGCCCGACCAGACCGAGGCTGATCGCGGCGATCGCCGGTCCCAGCACGCAGCTTGCCGCCGCGTGCAAGGTCGCAGCCGCGACGACCACCGGAAAAATCGGCATGGCCGCGTAGGCGAGCGCCACGCAGCCGATGGTCGCGACCGCAAGGCCTGCGACCAGCCGCTCTGATTTCGCGGCGTCGATGATGGCTCCGCCCGGCATCTGGCCGATCAGCCCGACGATGCCGCCGATCGACAGCACGAGGCCGATCTCGACCTGCGTCCATTTCTGTGTCGTCAGGTAAACCGCAATGAAGGGGCCGAAACCGGTCTGCACGTCGGCCAGGAAAAAAATGAACCAATCGAGCCCGCGCAGGCTCTGGCGCGACGGAGTAGGCGGTTCCCGCGGCTTCGAAGACAAAGGCTCGGTGCTGCGGCTTTCGCCGTGATCGTGAACCGGAGGAATCGGTTTCATGGACAAGCGCACCGGCGGTCTGCCTCCCCTCTTCTCACGGCATGATCTGAAGGGGTTGCAGGGTGCCGGACGCACCGAGCACGACGAGCGGGGTGTCCTCCTTGTATTCGGGCGCGGCCGCGACCTGCGCTTTGGTCAATTCGAGCGAGATGCTGTCCTTCTTGTTGGCGACCTTGCCGAAGCGCAGCGCGCCCCAGTCGACCACGATCTTGCGGCTGCCGACGCCGAGGAAGCCGCCGAAGTCGATCACCGCCGCCCGCACCTTGCCGTCGCGGTCAACGATGACGTCGACGATACGCCCCATGTTCTCGTCAGCCGTGCTGCGCACGTCACGGCCGAGCACGCCATGGGCGTCGCTGGCGCCGATGATGGTGACCGAAGGCGGCGGCGCCGCCTCCTTCGGCACCGCCGGCACCTGGGGTGGCGGCGGTGGCGCATTCGGCTCGGTCTGCGCTGTCGGCGGATCGTCGGTGGCACGCAAGGCAACCGTCGTGAAGCCCACGACCATCATCGCACTCAGCAGCAACCGCCCGATGGTACGCATACGGCTTTCCTCCCGCTGTGGCTCCTTGTTTGAGCATGATCTTTCCGGAAAACCGCTACACACTTTTCCGGATCATGCTCTAGCGCGCCAGCACGATCGACACCTGGATCTGACCGCGCGTGCGCAGCACTTCCAGCGCCACGTCATCGCCATGGCGACGGACCCTGAGATCGACGCTGGACTCTCCGAGCCCTAGATCGTGCAACACCACCTCGTTCAGGAACGCCGGCAGATGCGGGTTGCGCAGACGAATCTCGTTGCGGGCGACGTCGAACTCGATGCCGAGAGCCGCCTCCAGCAAGGTGAACGGCGTCGCGCTCGCCCAGGCCTGCGGCGCGCAGGCCACCGGATAGAGCGTCGGGCCGCGCCGCTTCTCGCGCCGGAAGCCGCAGAACAATTCCGGCAAGCGCCGCAGGTCCATATAGGTCGCCGCATCGAACAGGCCCTTGAAGACATGGGCCACGGAATGCTTCAGCCCGTAGCGGGCGAGCCCCAGCGCGATCAGTGCGTTGTCGTGCGGCCAGATCGAGCCGTCATGATAGGACATCGGGTTGTAGCGGACCTCGCCGAGCGCCACGGTGCGGATACCCCAGCCGGAGAAGAAATGCGGCCGCATCAGGTCGGCCGCGACATTCCGCGCCCGGTCCTCGCGGATCATGCCGGAGAACAGCAATTGTCCCGCATTCGACGTCCGCACCTTGCAGGGCCGCTTGGCGCCGTCGAGCGCGAGGGCATAGAAGCCGAGATCGTCGCACCAGAACGCCTGCTCGAAACGTTCGGCAAGAGTAGTGGCTTCTGCCATAAGCTGCGCCGCCTGGTCGGGCTTCCGCAGCCGGAACGCGCAGCGGGCGGCCAATTGCTTGGCCGCGAAGACATAGCCCTGCACTTCCGCAAGCGCGATGTAACCCTCGGCCAGCGTGCCATCGGCATGGAAGATCGCATCGTAAGAGTCCTTCCAGCCCTGGTTGGCGAGTCCCTGCTCCGAGGCGCGCTGATATTCGACAAAACCGTCGCCATCGGGATCGCCGGGACCGTCGATCCAGGCCAGCGCCATTTCGATCGCCGGCCACAGCTCGGTCAGCGTCGCCTCGTCGCCGGTACGCTCGAAATAGCGGCCGGCCAGCAGCACGAACAGCGCGGTCGAATCCACGCTGCCGTAATACTGGGCGAACGGCACCTCGCGCAGCGCCGCCATCTCGCCGCCGCGCATCTCGTGCAGGATCTTTCCAGGGTTGGCGTCGGCGAGCGCATCATCGCGCTTGGCCTGGAAATGCGCGAGCCGCCGCAGCACGCCTCTTGCGACCCGGGGGTCGATCCACAGCATCTGAAGCGCGGTGATCAGCCCGTCGCGGCCGAACGTGGTCGAATACCAGGGGATGCCGGCATAGGGGTAACGCCCCTGCGGCGTATCCGTCATCAACATGTTGAGGTCGGCCATCGCCTGGCACAGCACCTCGTTGAAGATGTTGTTGGAGGTCTCGATGCTGGCGGCGCCCTTGGTCGACTGCCGCATCTCGCGGCGATGCGCCAATAGCCCTGCGAAGAACCGCGCGGGTTTCAGCGTCGGCCGGTTGCAGGAGACCGCAACGAACAGCGATTTCGCCTGATGGGGCTCGAGCTCCAACTGCCAGGTCGCGGCGTTGACCGACAGGCGGCTCGGACGCGGATCGAAATGCAGCGCCGCCGCACGCTCGGCCTCGTCGAGGCCGCGATACTCGAACACGACGTCCGTCGGTCCGTTCAGCCGGCTCGAACCGGTGCCGCGACGCTTGCGTTTTTCGCCGCGGACCTCGAACAGATCGGCAAAATCGCTGTCGAACAGCACCGTCATCTCGAAGCTCGCGAGACGATCGCCGTGGTTCTGCACGCCGATACGCTGATAGGCCGTGCCGCGCCACAGGAAGATCGTGCGCACGATGTGCAGCATGTCCTTCTGGAGGACGATGCGGCCCTGGCGGTAGATGTCGGGATTGGTCAGATCGACCGTCAGCGCCGAATTGTCGTCGCGCAAATTGGAGCCGAGCAGCAGCGGCTGGAGATCGTCGAGCACGAGCTCGAGCCGCGCCAGATAGCGGGTGTCGCAATGGAACAGGCCATCAGGACCGCCGGCGGACGCACCGATGTCGCCGTGGCTGTCGAGCACGATGAAGGTGTCGTCGTGCTTGAGCGAGCGCCGCGGTCGCGCCGCGGGACCCGTCATGGGAATATAGAACGGCTGTTCCTCGATCATCTCCACCGCTCGGGCCGCGGCGATCTGGGTTACGACTTCGGCTGACATGCGCTCATCCCCTGCGCTCATTGCGCACGACCTTTCGGACCACGCGCCGTTGTCCAAACGCAATCGACTTGAACGCCACTCACTGAATTACGCGGCGAACTTGGCGAGCCGGTTCATCTCCTGGGTCACCAGCTCGCGATAAGGACCATGGCCCTGCATCAGGCGGTCGGGCGATCCGTCCTCGATGATCTTGCCGGCCTTCAACACCAGCACGCGATCGAAGTTGCGGAGCGTTGCCAGCCGGTGCGCGATCGCAATCACGGTGCGACCGCGCATCAGGCGTGACAGCGACTCGCGGATCGCCTCCTCCGACTCGCTGTCCAGCGCGGCGGTCGCCTCGTCGAGCAGCAGGATTGGCGCGTCCTTCAGGAAGGCGCGTGCAATCGCGATACGCTGGCGCTGGCCGCCGGACAGCTTGACCCCGCGATCGCCTACCATGGTGTCGAACCCTTCAGGCAGTGTCTCGATGAAGTCGCAGCGCGCCGCTATCGCAGCCCGCAACACCTCGTCGTCGGTCGCATTGGGCCGACCGTAGCGGATGTTTTCGCGGATCGAGCGATGGAACAGCGAAATGTCCTGCGGCACGACCGAGATCGCCTCTCGTAGGCTGAGCTGCGTGACCTTGGCAATGTCCTGGCCGTCGATGGTGATCGTGCCGTCGTCGACGTCGTAGAACCGTTGCAGCAGCGTGAACAGCGTGGACTTGCCGCCGCCGGACTGCCCGACCAGGCCGACGCGCTGGCCCGGCTGAAGCCGCAGGCTGAACCGCTCAAAGATCGTCTCGCCGCCCGGATAGCCGAAGTTGACATTATTGAAGGCAATCGCGGCACCGCTCTTGACCAGCGGCTCGGCCTCGGGATGATCGCGCAGTTCGTGCGGCACGAGCAGCGTTGCCACCGCCTCCGTCAGCCTTGCGACGTGCTGGGTGACGTCGACCAGAGCGACGGCCAGATCGCGCGTGGCGTTGAGGATGGAAAGCCCGAGCGTGCAGACCAGCACGACGTCGCCGGTCGTGGCTTGTCCGCGCTGCCATAGCGTGATCGCCCAGGCGAGCAGCGCAATGGTCAGCAGGACGGTGACGCCGGCATGGGTCAGCCGCAGCTTCTCCAGATAGCGCAGGCTACGCCCGCGCGCGGTGAGTTCCCGGTTCACGGTCGCATCGAACCGCTCATGCTCATGGCTGATGCCGCAGAAGGCCCGCACCAGCGGCATGTTGCTGATGACGTCGATCATTTCGCCGTCGACGACGGCGGCCTTGTCGGCGAAATCGTCGTGCAGCGGCTTTCCAGCGGCCGCGAGACGGAACATCGCTATCACCATCCCGCCGGCGATCACGATCAGGCCTGCCGACATCTGGGGACTCACGGTTCCAATCAACAGGATTGCCGCAATTGTGGCAATGCACGGCGGCAACACATTCCAGACGAACATGTTCTCGACCGTGAACACGGCATTGGATGTTGCGGTGATGCGACTCGTCAGCATGCCCGGCATGCGATCAGAGAAATAGCTCGGCGCATGTCCCGTGAGATGGCGGAAGATGTCGCGGCGGAGATCACCGGTCACGCCGACAAAGGTGAAACTCGCTGTCCAACTCGCGATCCGCCATAGGAAGTTGTCGGCGGCGATGAGCGACATGAGGAAAATGAATGCCAGCCATACACCGCCGCCATACGCAGGACCGCCCGACAAATTATCGACGAGATGTTTGACGCCATATTGCGTGCCCACTGAACAGGCAACCGCGGCGACTACGGCGGTGAGGATCACCAGATGTGACGCGAGTCGCCGGCGGAGATAGCGCAAAACAAAGGCAAACGGCCGCCTCGCGTATCCTGAGAGTTGATCCATGTGGCTGCCACCCCGTCGTGAGAATTGTCAGTGTTGCTGTTGGCCGATTGAACATCGGCCGCTTCGCCTCGGTTCCATCGCGGGCACATCACGACATGAGGATGCGGACGATCTGAGAAGAGGTGATGGCATGATCAAGACGCGTAGCCCGATGTGTCGAATAAGTAACGTTTGTTGAGAGGAACTTCGCAGGTGCGGGAACGTTCCCTCACCTGGCATGCCGGTGCCGATATGCGCTGGGGGTATTCAGACGCTCAAGCACACTAAGGAGATCGTGAGATGCGCATCGCGCAGGTAGCTCCGTTGACGGAGGCTGTTCCACCCAAGCTTTATGGCGGCACCGAGCGGGTGGTGCATTGGTTGACGGAGGAACTGGTGGCGCTCGGCCACGACGTCACGCTGTTCGCGAGCGGGGACTCGCAGACGTCGGGAAAGCTGGACGCGTTGTGGCCCAAGGCCTTGCGCCTCGACGGCGCGGTGCGCGATCCGAACGCGCTGCACATGGTGATGCTCGAGCGCGTGCGGCAAAAATGTGACGACGAGGAGTTCGACTTCCTCCACTTCCATCTCGACTATTATCCATGGTCGCTGTTCTACCGGCAGCCGACGCCGTTCCTCACCACGCTGCACGGCCGGCTCGACCTCCCCGAACACCAGCCCGTGTTCAACACTTTTTCTAGAATCCCTGTCATCTCGATCTCGACCGCCCAGCGGCGGCCGGTGCCGCAGGCCAACTGGCTGCGCACCATCCACCACGGCTTGCCGGAGAATCTGCTGATGCCGCAGCCGGGGAAGCAGGACTATCTCGCCGTGCTCGGCCGGATCGCCCCGGAGAAAGGCGTCGACCGCGCCATCGAGATCGCGACCCATTGCGGGATTCCGCTGAAGATCGCGGCCAAGGTCGATCGCGCCGACCAGGACTACTATGACGAACTGATCAAGCCGCTGATCGAGAACAATCCGCTGGTCGAATATATCGGCGAGATCAGCGACCGGGAGAAGCCGGAGTTCTTGAGCGGCGCGCTCGGGTTGCTGTTGCCGATCGACTGGCCGGAGCCGTTCGGCCTCGTCATGATCGAGTCCATGGCCTGCGGCACGCCGGTCGTCGCATTCAACCGCGGTTCGGTGCCGGAGATCATCGACGAGGGCCTGACCGGCTTCGTCGTCGAGGACGTGCTCAGCGCAGCCGCGGCGGTCGGGCGCCTGCCGCAACTCAGCCGCACCGCAATCCGCAAGCAATTCGAGACGCGTTTCACGGCGCGGCGGATGGCGCTCGACTATCTCGCCGCCTATCGCAGCCTGATGGAAGCAACAGCGCCGCGGATCAAGCTGGTGAGCAGCGCGGAGTAGGAAGGCACGCCGCTTCCACGCTCTCCACTGTCATGCCCCGGCGCGACCGGGGCATCCAGTACGCCGCGGCTCCTCCGTATTCGATTGACGTCTCTGGGATACTGGATCGCCCGTCGGGCAATGACAGTGAGAGTGTGGATAAGGACTACGTCACCACCGTCCGCTTCGGCCCGACGATCTCGAACATCCGCGGGAATTCGTCCATCAGGCCCATCAGCTCGGCGAGCCGCATCGGGTTGCCTGACAGCTTGACTTTGCCCGCCGCGACGGCCTCCGGAAAGCTCGTCTGCTTGGCGATGACCTCGTCGAGCGTTGAGCGCGCGAGCGTGAAGCTGGCATCGGCGTTCTCGGCCTGCATGCCCTCGGTATAGGTGAGCGCGGAATTCTCAAGATTGAGGACAAAGGTCTCGCCGGTATCCAAAAAACTCCAGTTCAGCACGATGCGCTTGCCTTCGGCCTTGGGGCCGTTGAGGCGGACGCCGAACACGTCCCAGAGCTGCTCGGTGCGCAGCGCTGCGAGCGTCTCACGCGGCATCGGCGGGCGTGGCGGCGTCTTCGGCATGCCCTGGCGCAGCTCCTGTGCGCCGAACAGATAGGCGTTGCGCCAGGTCGAGCTTTCGGCGGCATAGCCGAGCTGCTCAAATGTGTCGGCGAGTAGCGCGCGCGCGGCCTTATTTTCGGGCTCGGCGAAGACGAGGTGGCTCAACGCCTGCGCGACAAAGCGGAATTCGCCGCCCGCAAAATCCGCCGCCGCGCGCGTCAGGATCGCTTCGGCGCCGCCCATATACTCGACATACTTCTTTCCGGACTCGACCGGCGGCAGCGGATCGAGATTGACGGGGTTGGCGTCATACCAGCCGAGATATTTTTGGTAGATGGCCTTCACATTGTGCCTGATGTGGCCGTAATAGCCGCGGCCGTGCCAGGCACCCTCCAGGCTGTTCGGAAGCCGGATCGTCTCCGCGATCTCGCTCGCGGTCAGGCCATGATTCATCAGGCGGATGGTCTGGTCGTGCGCGAACTTGTAGAGATCGCGCTGCTCGCGGATCATGCTGTCGATGCGCTCGCGGCCCCATACCGGCCAGTGATGCTGGCCGCACATCGCCTCCGCCTTGCCGCCCCAGAGCCGCAGCGCCTCGTTGAGATACTTTGACCAGGCCAGTGCGTCGCGTACGTCGGCGCCGCGGAACGGCAGCAGATTGTGAAAATTGTGGGTGCAGTTCTCGGCGAGGTTCAACAGCTTGTAGCGCGGGATGAAGAAATGCATCTCCGCCGGCGCTTCCGAGTTCGGCGCCATCTGGAATTCGAATTCGACGCCGTCGATCACGCGCCTGTCGCCGGTGGCCATGATCAGGTCTGTCGGCCGCAGCAGCGCCACCGAGCCCGCTGCCATTGACTTGCCTAGCCCGCAATCGACCTGCCCGCGCACGCCCTTGGCGAGGAACGGGCCGAACTGATATTGCGCGCGGCGCAGCATCGCCGGCCCCGCGATGATGTTCTCGGAGACCGCATGCTCCATGAACAGGTTTGGCGCGATGATCGGCACGCGACCGGTGGCGAGCACGTCTTCCTCCAGCACGCCGCGCGCGCCGCCCCAGTGGTCCGTATGGGTATGCGTGAATATGACGGCGGCGACCGGGCGCAGGCCCCGATGCTTGAAGTAAAGCTCCATCGCCGCACGCGCGCCCTCGATCGAGGTCAGCGTGTCCACGACGATGACACTGCTGTCGCCTTCGATCAGCGTCATGTTTGCGATGTCGAGCCCGCGCACCTGGTAGACGCCCGGAACGACCTCGAACAGGCCGTGATTCATGTTGAGGCGCGACTGACGCCACAGGCTCGGATTGACGGTCGGCGGTGCCTCAGAGGCATCGAGGAATCCGTATGGCTCGAGGCTCCAGACCATGCGCCCGCCTGGATTGACGATCTTCGCGTTGTCGATGGTACCGAGGAAGCCCCGCGCGGCATCCTCGAAATCGCGCGTGTCGGAGAACGGCAGCGCATCCAGGACCGCCTTGTTTTGAGCGATGACGGAGGGGGATGCGTCCTTTGGCGTTTCGGCGGTCTCGGTCATGTTCTTCACTCCCTCACGTCAAACGATGCTCTTGCTTTTGGGGCCTTCAGCGAAACGCCAGCCCCTCGAACCGGCCGCTCTCGCGCCATTCATCGATATATTTGAAGTAGGCGTTGGGGCCGGCGGGATAGCCGACATTGAGCCGGGCCTGCGGACCGGGCTCGCGTCCCTCGTTGTTGTAATAGCCTGGCGTGCAGTCGGGCGAGCCGATCATGCGACCGACACCGGTGAGCAGCAGGTCGATCCAGCGATCCTCGGCCTCCTTGGTCACCTCGACTTCCCCAAAGCCATTCTTGCGCGCGTAGCTGACCGTCAACGCGATGGTGCGGGCGGCATCGGTCAGATTATGCGGCACGTTGGAGATGAGGTTTGCGCCCTGCGCTGGCTGCACGAAGAATGCGTTCGGGAAGCCGTGGACGTGGATACCGTGCTTAGAGCGCATGCCTTCGGCCCAATAGTCCGACAATTTCAGGCCGCCCCGTCCCGTCAGGTCGAATCCGGCGCGACGCTCATAGGCAGTGCCGACCTCGAAGCCGGACGCATAGATGATGCAGTCGAGCGGATACTCCCGACCCGCGACGACGACGCCGTTCGCCGTGATCTGCTCGACGCCCTTGCCGTCGGTGTCGACGAGATGCGCGCCAGGCCTGTTGAACGCCTGAAGGTAGCTGTCGTGGAAGCACGGCCGCTTGCAGAGCTGGCGATACCAGGCCTTCAGCTTTGCCGCGGTGTCGCGATCGCTCACGATGGTGTCGACCCGGGCGCGGATCTCCTCCATCTTCTCGAAGTCGGAATCCTCGAAGGCCGTGAGCATGTTTTGCGGCGTCCTCTGCTCGCGAGGGAGCTCGATGATCTTGGCGCGAATACGCCGGCCCAGATCGGTCCAGCCGTCCTGGACGAGATCGATCTCGGCGGTGCCGCCGGCCTGGTTGGCCGTAAAATTCTCCAGCCAGCGCTGCTGCCAGCCTGGCGTCGCGATCCCGGAGAACCAGTCTGGATCGATCGGCGCGTTGCCGCGAACGTCGACCGATGACGGCGTGCGCTGAAAGACGAAGAGCTCCTTGCAGGCCCGCGCGAGATGCGGCACGCACTGCACTGACGTCGCCCCCGTGCCGATGATGCCGACGCGCTTGTCCGCGAGCTTGTGCATCGGGCCGCCTGTGGGATCGCCGCCCGTGTAGTCGTAGTCCCAGCGGCTGGTGTGGAACGAGTGCCCCTTGAAGGTTTCGAGGCCGGGGATGCCCGGCAGTTTGGGCACATGCAGCGGCCCTGTCCCCATGCCTACGAACTGTGCGGTGAAATCATCGCCGCGATTGGTCTTGATGCGCCAACGGGAGCCGGCCTCGTCCCAATCGATGCTCGCGACCTCGGTGTGGAGCAGCGCATTGTCGTAAAGGCCGAACTGCCGGCCGATGCGCAGGCAGTGGGCGAGGATTTCCGGCGCATGCGCATATTTCTCCGACGGCATGTGGCCGGTCTCTTCGAGCAGCGGCATGTACACCATGGACGCCGTGTCGCATTGCGCGCCCGGATAGCGATTCCAGTACCAGGTGCCGCCAAAATCGCCGCCCTTCTCGATAACGCGGACGTCGTCAATGCCCGCCTCCTTGAGCCTCGCCGCGGTCGCAAGCCCCGCAAAGCCTCCGCCGACGAAGGCGAAGGTGACGTGATCGGTCTTCGGTGCGCGCGGCGCGACGGGCGTATAGGGGTCGTCCAGATAATGGGCGAGCTGCCCCTTGATCTCGATATACTGGTCGTTGCCGTCGGGCCGCAGGCGCTTGTCGCGCTCCTCCCGGTACTTGTTGCGCAGCCACTCCTTGTCGATCGAAGCAGCCTGCCGGTCCCGGGATTGATCCGCCATCGTCATCGGGCAGCCTTTCTACGGCGTCTGTCGCGCCTTCGTTGTCGTTGTGGGCCGCATCTAACCGCATCTTAACCCCGGTTCCAACCGATCCCTTGTGTCCTGCGCAGCGCGCGGTACCATCGGGCCATAAAAATACGCCGACCCCGGAGGAGGGCATGGGCTGGACAAGAGGCGCGCTCGGCATCGTCGCATGCCTTGTCGCGGAATTCGTCGTCGCACCCGCTGCACGCGCGCAGAGCGACTATCCCAGCCGTCCCATTCATATCGTGGTGCCCTACCCGGCCGGCGGCATCGTCGACATCGTCGCCCGCACCGTCACCGAACAGATCGGCCGCGATCTCAAGCAGTCGATCGTGGTGGAGGCTCGCCCCGGCGCCAACGGCAACATCGCAATGGCGGCCGCCGCCCGCAGCACGCCCGACGGCTACACCTGGCTCGTCACCGGACCTGCCGTGCTGGTCAATCCCACTCTCTATAAGGATGCCGGGTGGGAGCCGATGCGCGACTTCACCTGCGTCGGGCTCGCGGTCTGGAACGAAAGCGTGGCTGTGGTGCCGCCCTCGCTGAAGGTGAAGTCGATCGCCGAGCTCGTGGCGCTGGCAAGGGCAAAACCCGGCGAGCTCAACTTTGGCAATCCCGGCGTCGGAACCTCGATTGATCTCACGGCACAGAAATTCTTCCAGGCGGCAAATATCAAGCTCGCCAATGTCAGCTACAAGGGCCAGCCGCCGGCGCTGATCGACCTCATTACCAGCCAGATGCATTTTGAAATCGTCTCGCTGGCACTGGCGCTCCCGCACATCAAGAACGGCACGGTGACACCGCTCGCCGTCTTCACCGACAAGCGCGTGCAGCAGCTTCCGGACGTTCCGACGATTGCGGAAGCCGGCTTTGCCGCGGCGGCCTATGTGCCCTGGTACGGCATCTACGTGCCGTCAGCGACGCCGCAGCCCGTCGTCGACAGGATCCACCAGGCCATCAACACGGCGCTGGACAATCCGGCCGTGCGGAAGAAGCTCGCGGTCGCCGACATTCCGGGCAAGCCGACGGCGCTCGCCGAACTCGCCACGCTGATGAAGAGCGACTACGACAAGCTTGCCGAGATCGTGAAGGCGAGTGGCATGATCGGCCAGTAAGGCCGTTCCCTTCTCCCTTTGTGGGAGAAGGTGGCGCGCAGCGCCGGATGAGGGGTTCTCTCCGCGAATTCATCGCGAGAGAATCATTCGTGGAGACAGACCCCTCACCCGGCTTCGCGTCCCGCGAAGTGAGCAACCGGCGAGATGGGTAACAGTTCAAACCGACGACATGGGTAACACAATTCTTGTTTCGTTCAGGTCTGTTG
>NZ_JAFCJM010000089.1 GCF_018130955.1 Bradyrhizobium liaoningense | reverse complement strand
CTCGCCCTTCTCAACCGCCACCATAAAGCGCATCCGCTCGTCCACGGCACAGGTCTCCTTCCAACCCATCGGCAAAGCCCTCCTTGCCGACAGTTGACCTGTTACCCATGTCGCCGGTCTATTCTGTTACCCATGTAGCCGGTTAGGACCCGCGCCACCTTCTCCCACAAGGGGAGAATTTTCACTCCACCGGCCTCCATATGGCTCTATCGGCCTATACTTAACCCACTGATATTCCTAGAAAGAGCTCCATATGGTAGTGTGCGCCTCTATAGGCCTTTACACACATCCTTGAGACACTTTCTGGGACACAATGGCACGCAAGGTTCGCAACAGCCTGCTCGAAAGCCGGAGCGCGCGACTGAAGTTGGCAGTTCGCCGCAAGCCGTACAGCGGCTCCGCGTTGGGGCGAGGCATGGCGCTGCTCTATCGTCGCAACAAGACGAACGGTTCATGGGTTGCGAAGGTCAGCGACGGTCACGGCGCATACTGGACCAAGGCCTTCGCCGAAGCCGACGACTTCGACGCCAGCAATGGCAAGACCATCCTCGATTTCTATCAGGCGCAGGACGTTGCGAAGTCGCTGGCGCGTCGGCAGCCTGGTGATGTGGGCGAGGACAGCCGCCCCGCGACGATCGGCGAGGCGCTGGATCGGTACGCGGACGATCTGAAGGCGCGTGACGGCGACCGCTCTAACGCGTCGCTTCCGCGCAAGCATCTCACGACGATTCTACTGTCGAAGCCGGTGCAGTTGCTCGACCCCAAGGAACTCAATCAGTGGCGGAACAGTCTGCTCGCGAAGGGGCTGAAGCCTGCAAGTGTGGTCCGCTACTGCAAAGGCCTTCGCGCCGCCCTGAACTTGGCCGCTTCTCACGACCCCCGCATCACCAACAAGGCAGCATGGGAGGTCGGGTTGGAGGCGTTGCCCGACGCGACGGTTGCTCGCAACGTTATCCTCGATGATCGTACCGTTGGCCAGTTCGTCAACGCCAGCTATGCGCGCGATTCCGCGCTCGGCCTATTCGTGCACGTACTGGCGGAGACCGGCGCGCGACCATCGCAGGCGGCGCGGCTTCTGGTCGAGGATCTGCACGGTGGCCGACATCCGCGATTGTCGATGCCGCGCAGCGCCAAGGGCGGCAGCAAGAACCGCACAGCGCGCAAGCACGAGCGCGTCAATGTGCCGATCACCCCCTCCCTTGCGGCGAGCCTGAAGAAAGCCGCCAAAGGCCGTAAGCCCGATGCGCCATTGCTCCTGAAGGGCAACGGGCAGCCGTGGAGCAAGAGCCCCAGCGATGACTATCGCGAAGACATTGCGGAGGTCGTGCGCGCAATCGGCCGCGATCCTGAAGAGGTGACGCTGTACGCGCTGCGACATAGCAACATCGTCAGGCAGCTTTTGCGTGGCGTCCCAGTTCGCCTCGTTGCGGCGAGCCACGATACGAGCGTGGCGCAGATCGAGCGAACGTACAGCAAGCATATCACCGACCATGGCGACGACATCTCGCGTGCGGCGCTGTTGCACCACCAGCCGCCGCCTGCGCGTGTCACCAGCCCGATTACAGGCAATGACCATGCGAAAGAAATCGCGGACGTCCGAGCCGTCGCTTGACGATCCGCTCTGGCGGCCGGTTGACGAGGAACACAAACTGCTCAGTCAGCGCCTCGGGAATCGGCAACTCGCGCACGTCGATCTGAACCAAGCGCTAGCCGAGGGTCGTGTGCGCACCATGCGGCGGCAGATCAAGGGCGGTGAACCCGAACCGATGCTCCCCGACTTTTGGGCCCACCGCGATCTCGTGATCCACGCCAATGGCTCGTTTACTCGGATCCATGGCGGTCCTCCAGATCCAGGGAGCTTTGTGTACTTCCTCTGGCACCCGGACGTTGAGAAGGTCTGGCCAGCACTGCGCCAAGTGGATAACGAGGTGACGCCAGTGCGAGCAAAGCCGGGAACAAAGCCAAGAGGTGATTGGTACACGCTGATCGCGCAATGGCTCATCGCGGTCGCCGCTGACGATCCAAAACGACTGCGCAACGTCGATGTGTTGGTCGTCGAAGCGACAGCTTTCCTGCAGGACGAAATAAACTGGTCACCGGCAAATGCCAAAGACCTTCGCAAGAAGATCGTCGAGCTGTTGATCCTGGTACCACGCTAACTACCCCGAACTCCACCTGAACTACCCCCGAACTCCACCTGACCTCCCCCCAGTGAATTTACTAAGGTCCGCCAACTCTTTTGGAGGACCACCATGGCTCTTCGTCCCGAAGTCACGGGCAAGAAGATCACCTCGACCGGGACGGTGATCGGAAGCGATCTCGACGCCTACAGCATCGAGACGTTCTGTGCCAGGCACAGCATCTCGGTTCCCCAGTACTACAAGATGCACAAGGTCGGCCTGACGCCGGTTGAGTTCCGGGTGGGCACGCGCGTGCTGATCAGCCGTGAAAGCGCTGCAGCGTGGCGGCGTGAGCGCGAGGCTGACAACGCTGCTGGCTCCGTCGCCGAATAATCGGCGCTGGCGTCTCAAAACTTTGGTCTGAATTCGCCGAGGCTAACCGCCGCTCGGCTGAGGCGAACTATGCGTCGAAGCAGCGGCGCCAACGACCAGGTACACGCACGGATGCCAAGCCGGTGCACCTGGTCGCACGAATAGGAGGGCAGATATGCCCAACTTTACGCCTGAAACCGCGGTCGCACGTTACGCGGTAACGCCACTCGACTCCCCTGTCAACATTCTGCAACTCGTACAGCACCTCTCCGAGCGAGCGGAAGAAATCTCCGCCCGTTTCTTTGCCGCCTCCAGCGCGGCTCAAGACGAGCTCGACGCCCTCGAGGCCCACGATCTCGGTGACGAGCTCAACCATCGGCGCAAGTCGCTCGCTGAAGATCTGCTTGAGATCGAGATCGCAGCGCATGATCTCGCCGAGCTGGTCGATCTCCTCAACAACCGCATGTCGTAGCCAAAAAGGGGCGCCATCGCGAGATGGCGTCCCCTTTTGCTTTTGGAGGACACCAAGATGGCGACCCACCCTCAGTTCCGAACCGCGTTCCACCTCAAGGCCACGGTGCGCCTGGCCACCGGAGTACGTTGCCCGCATTGCGAGACCGAGCTGCGTCCAGAAGATGTCGAGCCGCTCGAATATGGCCGCGTACCCACCATCTGCTTCGGCTGCCTCGCGTGCTGTTCGTGATCGAGCGTCAGTGATGGCTGGCCTGTTCAGAGCCTCCAGCGGCTCGCTGGCAGCCGCGCTCGACCTGGCTGCACATCCAGTCAGCGGTCGGCAGACTCGGCGTATTCCTGCGCTGAGCGCGGTCCGGCTGACCGCAGAGGGGGACGGTCTCTCCATTACTTCGACCGCGGTCGACGACACCGTCACGACCAGGCTCGACGGCACGGCCGAGGGCGAGGTGGCGGTGCCGTTGGACATGCTCGCAGCCCTAATGCGGCACTTCCCCGCTGCGGAAGAAGTCGTCATCGCTGCTGATCACCGCGCCGCCGCCATCGCCGCCGGCAATTCCAGCTTCAGGCTGCCCGTGTTTCCGATCACCGATCTCCCGGAGCCGCTTGTTCTCGGGCCCGAAACAGGCTGCGTCGAGCTCGATGCAGGGGTCGCCCGCGATCTGTTTGCCAGACCAGCGTTCGCGGCTGCGGACGACGCATCCTGCCCCTACCTCAACGGCATCCTCCTGCACAACGTAGATGACCAGCTCGTCGCCGTCGCTACTGATGGGTTCCGGTTCTGCCGTGTCACGACGCCGGCGGCGTCGACACTGTCGGCGGATCACTCCCTGATCATTCCGAACGAGATGGAGAGGGCCATCAATCGCCTGCTCGGCAGCACGTCGGGGCGCGTGATGTTGCGCCGTTCAGCAAATCTGTTTGCGGCTGATGGCTCAGGATTTGTTGTCGTCAGCAGAACGATCGGCTCGACCTACCCCGATCATGAGAGGTGGATCCCCATCAAGGCCACGAACGTCGTTACCACCAACTGCGTCGGAGTGCGAGAGGCGCTCGCGCGCTTCAAGGCAGTGGCCGACCCGCAGATCCGACCGCATGAGGTCAGCTTGCGCTGGAACGCGGCGGGATTGCAGTTGCGGGCCGACGGCGGCGAGGACCGTCTCGCTGCCGGCGTCGAGGGCGAAGGCGAGACCGCGGCTCAGATTCACTATCTCGATGTCGCGATCGGTGCCGTCCGCGGCGCTAACGTCAGGATCAGCGTTGCCGACAGCGGCGGGATGATCCTTGTCACCGACCCCGACGACGAAGGTTTCGTCGCGGGCCTCATGCCGATCCGGCCGAGGTCGTCATGAGCGACCTTCTCGCCGCCGCTCTCGATTACGCCGTGAATGGGGTGCCCGTGTTTCCAGTCGAGCCGCGCGGCAAGAAGCCGGCGGTTAAGCGGAGCTTCTATGCGGCGACCACCAATCCGGCAACCATCCGGCGCTACTGGACCGATCCCGATCGAAACATTGGAATCCCGACCGGAGCGCCTTCGGGCGTCTTGGTGCTCGACATCGATGGCGAGGAGGGCGAGGCGAGCTTGCGTTCGCTCGAGGCCAAACACGGCGCCCTGCCAAAAACACGCACCGTGCTTACGCGTCGCGGTCACCATTTGTGGTTCGCATATCCCGGTGCGATCCCGTCCTCGATCGCGCAAGTCGGCGAGGGCCTCGATGTTCGTGCCGATGGCGGTTACGTTGTTGCGCCGCCGTCGATCCATGAAACCGGCCATATCTACACCTTCGAGGATCCGCACAGGCAATTGGCTGTGGCGCCGGCATGGCTGATTATCGCGGCTCGCATCAAACCCACGAGATCGATCAGCGACGCCTCTCTGACCCGTCCAATCAGCACCTACGGTGGTGCCTACGGTCAAGCCGCGTTGCGTGCAGAGATCGCGATGCTCGCCGCAACTCCGCGCGGCTCCCGAAATCACGCGCTCAACAAGGCGGCCTTCAACCTGTTCAGACTGGTCGCCAGCGGTGAGCTCACCGAGACCGAAGTCGTCGAGTCCCTCCGGCATGCCTGTTCAGCAAACGGCCTCGCCCAGGACGACGGTTGGAACAGCGTGGCGGCCACGATCCGTTCAGCCCGCACGGCTGGAATACGGCTGCCGAGATTGCGAGGCAGGCCATGACTGAAGTTCTGCGCCCGTATCAGGCCAAGGTCGTCGAGGAATTTTGGCGCGCGGTCGAGGCGGGGTTGCGCCGGATCATTCTGGTCGCGCCGACCGCGTCAGGCAAAACCGTAGTCGCGCGGGCGGTTGTTGAGCAGGCTCGAGGTAGAGCCCTTGGCTCGCTATTTCTCGCGCACCGCCGTGAGATCCTCACACAGACCAGCAATAAGCTGCGCGGGATCCCCCACGGCATTATCCGCCCAGGCAACCTCCTCCGACCATTGGAGCTAGTGCAGATTGCGAGTGTGCAGACGCTGCATCGCCGCGCGATCAAAGCTGGCATCCTCGAATTGCCTGAGGCCGCTCTGGTCATCGTTGACGAATGCCACCACGTCGTGGCGAACAGCTATCGGTCGATCATCGAATGTTACCCGGAGTCCATCCTGCTCGGGCTAACTGCCACGCCGTGCCGTGGTGACGGCCGCGGCCTCGGCAATGTTTTCCAGGCCATGATCCAGTGCCCACAGGTCGGCGACCTCATCGAGCAGGGCTTTCTGGTCCCGACCCGCGTCTACGCACCCGTTGATCCCGACCTGCATGGTGTTCGCGTCCGGCATGGTGATTACGTCGAAAGCGATCTCGCCGACCGGATGGATCGACCGAAGCTGGTCGGCGACATTGTCACCAACTGGATCAAATTCGCCCAGCGACGTAAGGCCGTCTGTTTTGCTACGAGCGTTCGTCATTCGATCCATATCCGTGATGAGTTCTTCGCCGCTGGCGTCCGTGCCGAACACATCGATGGCACAACGCCAATGGACGAGCGCGACGCCACCTTGGCGAGGTTGGCCTCCGGCGAAATCGAGATTGTCACGAACTGCATGGTGCTCACCGAGGGATGGGACATGCCTGCCCTCGGTTGCCTGATCTTGGCGAGACCGACGAAGCAGATGGGTCTCTACCGTCAGATGATCGGCCGGGGGCTGCGGCCGGCGCCGAACAAGACAAACTGTATCGTCATCGACCATTCTGGCGCCACCTACCGGCTGGGCTTCGCCGAGGATCACGTCGAATGGACGCTCGATCCCGACCTCAAGGCGAACAATCCCACCCACGCCGTCCGCGTTGGTGACCAACCGGGCGGACCGAAGATCGTCGAGTGCCGGGAATGCGGAGCTGCACGCGTCGGCGGGATGGCCTGTCTGAGCTGCGGCTATTTGCCGGAACTATCGCCGTGCGCCATTGAGGTTGTCGACGGCGACCTGGGCCTCGTCGATCCTTCGCGAAGGGCGCGGCCCTGTTTGGACGACCCCTATTTGCGTAACCAATGGTTCTCCATGCTCGCCGGCATCGCGGCCGAGCGCGGTTACAAGGCTGGATGGGTCGCTCACCAGTACCGCAACAAGTTCGGCGACTGGCCGCCCCCCGGCGCGCGGCCAGTGCCGACCGAGCCATCGGTCGAGGTAAGACGCTGGGTGCAATCTCGGATGATCGCCTACGCGCGCCGGAGAAAATCAGCATGAGGAAGAAGGACACTGCGGAGCGTTTTGTCCGGCTCACCCACCGTATGATGCAGACGGCGGCCTGGCGCAGCCTCAAAGGAAACGACCGCGCCATCTACGTTGAGCTCGTCATGCGTTACCGGGGCAACAACAACGGCAGCATCCCCCTCTCGGTACGAGAGGCGGCACGGTCGATCCTGGTGTCGAAGGCGACGGCCGCTCGCTCTCTGATCCGTTTGCAAGACCGCGGCTTTATCGTCACTACGGCGAAGGGTCGCTTTGCTCCCCAGCGCCACGCCACCGAGTGGCGGCTTACCGAATTCAGATGCGATCTGACAGGCCAGCCTGCTTCTCGTGACTTCGAGAACTGGGTTGCCGCAGACATCATCCCGCTCCGTGCTCGGAGGGGGTAGAGAGAGGTATAGATGGATAGCTTAAGAGTGTCTCACCCACGAGACCGGGCCTGGTCTCACCAACGAGACCGTAGGTGGGCCTACAGTCTCATGCGTGAGACGACAAGGTATCACCCACGAGACCGTGTGGTCTCACTGATGAGACCGCATGAGGCAATCGAGGCGGCGCGGGTCGCTGGCAAAGAGCTCACGGCCGATGGGGACGATCTTGGTTGGAGCGCAGCGTCGGCACCGCCGGCAGAGATACTCGACGCACTTTTCCAGCACGGCGCCGAGATCGTGGCGCTACTCCGGCCAGGCCGTGACGCCTGGTCGCGCGAGGAGGCATGGGTAATTAGCGAGGGAGAGTGAGATGTCTACTGGTTTCGTTCTCAGCAAGAAGGTGAGCGCGCGCGATCTATTCGATGATCGGTTGGAAAATTGTGGAATTCGAGAGCATGTCTGTACCGATACCAACGAGAGGAATCGTTGCCTGACCGACGGACGCAACTATCTTTGGGTCAGTATCGCCGACGACGGGCTGGTTGCGGAATTAACAAGGTACGGAGCGAACGCTCCAAGTAACATACTGAGGGCGATCGCCGAGACATTCGATACGGACATCTTCAGTGAGCATGAACCTCAATTCTGGGGCTACAGCACGCGGGAGGAATGGGACGCCGCTATGGAAGACGTGGCCCGCCGGAATCGCGACGAGTTCTATATTGACGTGTGTGCATACGTCCGGGGCGAGGTCCACAAGATTACTCCTGGCACAATTGGAGAGATAGAGGCCAAAATCGCCAAGTCGCTCGTCGAGAAAGACGCGGCGCTCCTGCAGCCAGAGAACAAGGACAGGCTAATGGCCGAAATGGAAACTATCTACCACCGCGACCACTCCACAGTCGTTACACTAGGTCCGGAGGACTTAGCCCTCTCCAAGATGCTCGGAACTCACGAAGATGATCTTCCGCAAGCGTGACTGTGACACGGGGGGTAAATTCGCGCTTGACCAAGCGCGCCAATTCGCCAGCCGCGACGAGACGCGCTATACTAAAGTTCGGGCCCCAATGAACCGGACGCCCGATGAACTGGACGGATGTCATTGAGCCGGAGAGCGCCAACAGGAGGGGGTACCAACCCCGTAAACCCTTTGCCAGCAAAGAGAGTACCACCTAACATCCGATCGCTGTGCCGGGCTTATACAGACGAGGCCGTGAGGTCCCTTGCTGCAATCATGCGTCAGGTCGATGCCCCACCCAGCGCGCGCATACAGGCCATCGCCATTCTTCTGGAACGCGGCTGGGGCAAAGCCGTTCAGCCGATCGCGGGCGAGGACGGCGAACCGATCCGCATCGTCATCAGGCAGCTCAACGAGGTCACTGATCTTGATCTGACGCCGACCGGCAAGACTGCCGGGCTCGTGAACTGAGCATTCTTGGAGACTGATCTAAAAGCCGAAAGACGCTCACGTTGTGGCTACGCGGCGGGATCCGAAATCTTAGAGACCGCGAGCCAGGACGTTCCTGACGCTGCTGGCGTACCAGGCGCCACCACGGGGGCCAGCGACGCCCTGATCGTTCAGCCGATCAGCGATCTCGCGGAGCGACTTGGCTCCGGCACCTTGGATCTTGTGGATGAGAGGCATCACCTCGATGGCGCGGGCGTCGGCGGCTTGCCGATTGTGCTGGATCGCGCGGTGTCGGGCGTCGCTAAGGCTCGGGTTGCCAAGCCTGACCCCTCGCACTTTCGCCGCAGCCAGGGCGTCGCGCGTTCGTGTGGCGATCCACGTGCGTTCCTTCTCTGCCAGCGCGGCAAAGAGGTGCAGCACGAACGGATCAACGTCCGGCCCCAGCTCCGCCACCACGAACGGCACACGGTGCACCATCAAGCCGCTGATGAAATGCACGTCTCGGCTAAGGCGATCGAGCTTGGCGACGGCGAGGTGACACTTCGCCTTCTTAGCCCTCGCCATTGCGGCTCTAAGCACCGGACGACGCTCAAGCGCGTCATGACCCTTGCCGGAGTCAACCTCGACGAACTCATCCATGATGTGGAAGCGCTCGGCTTGAGCAAAGTTAGCCAAGGCGGCGCGCTGCGCCTCGAGCCCGAGACCTGAACGACCTTGCTTTGGTCTGGATACGCGCAGGTAAGTCACCAGGGGACGCTCGGGAGTCACGGGATACCTCTCACAAAACTGCTGTAGTTATCTATACGTCCGTTTAGAATCTGTACGATACCGTTTTCGGAATCGCAGCGATTCATTTTTGCTGTAACAGCGCGTGCTGAGTCTTGCCGGCCTATGCTAGGTCACGGCGATCGGCAATTCCTTCGCCTGCGCGCTCGCGCTTCACTGCTCCTACGCCAAGCACCCACAGCAGCCGCAGGCTTGGCAACGGATGCGCCAGGCGCATTTGCTAAACGGCTCCGGTGGCCGTCGAGTTGGACTGCTGTCACTAAGGGGGTGGGGCGACCCCAGGGGCACTTAGTCGGGATTGCAGCGACCAAGGTACCGATGGATCGTCACTACGCTGCTCGCCCCGAAGATCGTGACGCGGATATCGTGATCTTTAATTATTGCGATGATGAGGAAACAGTCTGTCGCGCAGTGTCGCGTTCATTTCTGACTTGATGTCCAAGCGCGTGCTCTTCATCGTTGCGCAGCTCGGCCTCAACGTCGACCCGTTTATGCTGCACATCTACGCTGCTTTGGCCGAAAAGGAGCGCGCGTTGATCTCGGAGCGCACGAAAGAGGCCCTGGCGAAGGCCAAGGAGGCGAGGCGTTGTCCTGGGCAATCCGAATGTCGGCAGGATGAATACGGAGGCTGCAGCGGCGCGCGACGCCGGCCTGATCGATATCCTGACGGAGATCGGTTGGGAGCAGCCCTACAAGGACATCGCCGAGCAGCTCACCGAGCGCGGCGTGCCAACGCCACGCGGTGGCGATACCTGGAACGCGATGACAGCGATGCGGGTGTTGAAGCGGCTCGGCCTGCGCCAGTGAGAGGCGCGGGCAGGCGGGTGACCCTCGACCTGAAGGGGTGGGGGACCTCCGGGGTGGTATGTCGGGATTGCAATCGGGTAGGTACCGGAACCGGTAACACGGGTAAATCTTCGAGCGCGGTGGCAAACAAAGAAAGCTCCCTCGCGAAGACGGTGGCTGGCGAGCTAGCGCGGACCACAGATGAGCCGGATTACTTCCGCTTTCGGCGGCACATCGGACTTCGCCGGACGTGCTACTGGCTCGACCCGGTCGCGAATGACCCAGAGCGGCACCCCACAGCCCCACCATAAAGTGCTAAGCTCGTTCTCCCACAGGCGTGGTCTCTGGTGTGAGGGGCGCATGCGACGGCGGGAATTCTTCGTGGGTACGGCGGCCACGGCGGCAATTGGCTTTGCTCGGCCGGTTTGCGCTCAGACCGACGCTCGGTCGCCAAGTATAAAACGCATCGCATTTGTTCATCTCACGGAAAAGCTTGAGGGGTTGACCGTCAGGGGTCGCTACAAGGCATTTTTTGGGGAATTGAATAGGCTCGGCTATATCGAGGGGAAAAACCTGGTCGTGGAGCGGTATTCGGCGCTCGGTCAGATGGAGCGCTACGATGTTGTCGCTCGTGCCGCTGTCGCGAGCCATCCTGATTTGATCATCTCGATAGGGACCCTGCTTGCCCGCCAGCTCATGCCGCTAACCGCCACGATCCCAATCCTGACAACGAGCGGCGATCCAATTGCCAGCGGACTTGTGACGAACTTGGCGAGGCCGGATGGAAATATCACGGGAATAAATGTTGACGTAGGATTGGAACTCTACGGCAAGCGCCTTCAATTCCTTCGCGAGACGGTTGGCAAACTGAGCAATGTTCGGCTGCTCATCCCTGCATCTGCAATATTATATTGGGACATGGCTATCGAGCCACTGCTACGACGGACCGGTATTCCGATCACAGCCGCGGTGCTTGCCGACAAAGTCATCAATCGCGAAGCATATGAACGAGTGTTCGACGCAATGGAAGCAGAAAGAGTTGACGGTCTTGTGGTCGCAGACTCCCCCGAGCACATCACGAACCGTGAAGTGATCGTTGACCTCGCGGCCAGACGCCATCTGCCGACGATCTATCCCTATCGGGAATACGTGGATGTCGGTGGGCTGGCATCCTACGGTACTGATACTGCGGATCTGCTGCGTCGCCTCGCCAATATGGCGGACCAAATATTGCGCGGCGCAAAACCGGGCGACATCCCGTTTTACCAGCAAACCAAATTTGAATTGGTGCTCAATCGAACAACCGCAAGATCGCTTGGGCTGGAATTTCCGCCGTCCCTGTTGTCTGTCGCCGACGAGGTGATCGAATGAAGCGGGCGACTGCTGGCCCTTCGCGTCGTATTGCGCCGCCAAACGAGATCGGTCGCTTAATGGCCAAAGCGGAAGTCGACGGGTAGCCATCTATCGCCGCTGACGACGCTCGTGACCCCGACCGGACATGCCCTCATGCGGGGGCTGCAATAAGTGGGCGCGCGTGGTAAACTTTCTGCCCCGAACAAGGGAGCCGGACATGCAAGCGCGGGACGTGATGGTTCGTGGGGTTATCTCGGTTGGCCCCGATATCCCCGTTCAAATCGCGGCAAATGCGATGGTCAGTAACTGCGTCAGCGCGCTCCCGGTCATCGATATCCACGCGAAGCTGGTCGGCATCGTTTCGGAAGGCGATCTGATCCGGCGCGTCGAGATCGGCACCGAACGGCGCCGTTCCAGAGGGGGCGAAACACTCATGTCAAGCGACGCGCTGGCGAAGGAGTTCGTCAAGTCGCACGCCAAACGGGTAAGCGATGTGATGACGCGTGAGGTGATAACGGCGCAGCCGGAAACACCGTTGCGGGAAATCGCGAACTTGATGGAGAAGCACAGCATCAAGCGGGTGCCGATCGTTCAGGACGAACTAGTGGTCGGTATCGTCAGCCGTGCGAACCTGTTGCAAGTCTTGGCCCACACCATCGACATTACGGATTGGGTTGAAAGCGACCGCGTGCTGCATCAACGCTTCGTCGACAGCATCAAGGATCAGCCGTGGGCGGGCAGACCCTTCAACATCATCGTCAATGACCGCTGCGCCGATCTCTGGGGATTTGTCTACAGCGTAGAAGAGAAGACCGCCGTTCGCATTGCGGCCGAGGCAACGCCGGGGATCGAGTCGGTATCGGATCATTTGGGCATCGCCCCCTGAGTCAGTTTCTAGCCCCAAGCGCGGTTGATGGGTGTCTGCTCTTCCGCCGTTGTCAGTGGATGAGCAGACATTTGGAGTACGGGCCAAGATCGCGAATGACCCTGGCTGTGTGAAAACGCAGTGCCGCTGCTATGATTCTCTCGTGATTCTGCGGGGGAATTGATGAGGCGCTTCGTTGCGGAGGCGGATCGTGGGCAATGGACGCTATTGCCCGAATGCCTCGATGATTTCATTGACGAGAGCAACCCTGTTCGCGTGATCGATGTATTTGTCGATGCGCTCGATTTGGCAAAAATGGGCTTTGAGGGAGTGGAGCCGGCGGCCACCGGTCGGCCGTCATACCACCCCGCAGTTCTCCTGAAGCTTTACATTTACGGCTATCTGAACCGGGTGCAGTCGAGCCGGCGGCTCGAACGCGAGGCCGGACGCAATGTCGAGGTCATGTGGCTACTGGGCCGGCTCGCTCCTGATCACAAGACGATTGCGGACTTCCGCAAGGACAACGGCTTGGCGCTTCGCAAAGTCTGCGCGCGGTTTGTGAACTCTGTCGTGAGATGGGCCTTCTCGCGACGGCGAGCGTCGCCATCGATGGCAGCAAGTTCAAGGCCGTGAACAACCGGGACAGGAACTTTACACGGGCGAAGGTGGAGCGGCGACGTGCTCAGCTGGAGGAGAGCGTCGCGCGCTATCTGAGCCAGCTTGACACAGCCGACCGACAGGAGCCGACGCAAGCGCTGGCCGCGAAGGTGACGCGGCTCACCGAGAAGCTGACCAAGCTGAAGGAGGAAATGGGCAAGCTTGCCGTCTACGAGAAGCAGATGCTGGCTTCGCCTGACCAGCAAATCTCTCTGACCGATCCCGACAGCCCGTCGATGGCGACGAGCGGGCGCGGTTCCGGCGTCGTCGGCTACAACGTGCAGGTCGCCGTCGACACCGAGCACCATCTGATTGTGACGCATGAGGTCACGAACAGCGGCTCAGACCGGGCTCAACTGGCCAATATGGCCAAGCAGGCGAAGGCTGTTCTCCAGACCGAGACGCTCGAGGCCGTGGCCGATCGCGGCTACTTCAGCAGTCCGGAGATCCTCGCGTGCCACGAGGCCGGCATCACGGTAACTCTGCCCAAGCCGCAGACGTCGGGTGCCAAGTCAGAAGGTCGCTTCGGCAAGCAGGACTTTGTCTATTTGCCCGAGGAGGACGCCTATCGTTGTCCGGCCGGGGAGCGATTGCCGTATCGCTATACAAACGAAGAAGCCGACAAGATGCTGCGGCGCTACTGGACCAACGCCTGTAAGAATTGTTCGATCAAACCCCAGTGCACGCCCGGGTCAGAGCGACGGATCACGCGATGGGAGCACGAGGATCTGCTCGACGCCGTGCAGCAGCGGCTCGATGCGAACCCGCTCGCTATGCGCCTTCGTCGCGAGACTGTCGAGCATCCGTTCGGCACGATGAAGGCCCGCATGGGAGCGACACACTTCCTGACCAAAACGCTCCCAAAGGTAGCCGCCGAGATGGCCCTCTCGGTCCTGGCCTATAATCTGACCCGAGCAATGAATATCCTCGGGATCAGGCCGCTGATCGCCGCGATCGCGGCCTAAGGCCGGCCCACTTTTGGCTTCAAGACTGACGGCCCTGTAGACGTCGAGACCTCGTGTGCCGTCAGGCGCATTCGATCTTGCCGCGGTCCGCGGCCTGCCTCGACCTTTGAGAAAGCAGTACGTCGTCCCCGACGACGCGACGGCCGGTCCTTCGTGTTTGATCTAGCGCAAGAAACTGGGATCGCTTTCAAGATAGCTTTTATTATTCAATGGTTCATTGGAGGTCGCAATGATCATTGAGCGTCTATCCCAGGAACACCGCAATATTGAGACGCTGCTCGCCGTGCTTGAGCGCGAGCTTGAGATTTTCGATCGCGGGGACCACCCCGACTATGAGGTCATTCGCGCGATTATCAGCTACTTCGAGCTCTATCCGGAGCTGTATCATCATCCCCAAGAAGAATTGGTCTTTGCCAAGCTAAAGCTTCGAGATCCAGCTGCGGCGGCAAGGGTTGGCGATCTAACGCTTGAGCACCAAAAAGGGACCCAGCGTTTACGCCGCGTCGCTCAGGCGATCGACAGTGTTCTCGCGGATCGGGAGATTCTTCGGCTAAATGTGGACAACATCGTTCGCGATTTCATAAAGAGCGAGCGGCGCCATATCATGATCGAAGACCGCGATTTCTTTCCCGCCGCCCTCAAGGTTCTAAAGCCTTCAGATTGGACTGAGATCGCTTCGGCCTCAACGAATCATGAGGATCCGCTGTTCAGCGAGGCCGCCGAAGAAATCTTCGACGCGCTACGAGCGCGCATCGTGCAGATGGAGAAAGAGTCCGAAGTCGAACGGCGTTAGAAGCGCAGTCAGCAGTGGGGTTAGCTAGTTGATGAGTGTCCAAATGGCAGATTGTGTGATTGTTCGAGCCTACGGAAGGCAATTAGATCAATTGCGTGCAGAAGCGTCCCGCATTGCACGAGGAAGACAGGTCGACTGGTGGATAGACCGTGGCGATAGAGGGACGCATTTTTGCTTCGAGAGCGCTGAAGCAAAACAAGCGTTCACATCGATGTGCGACAACTTCGCCGTCCCGTACGTCGAAGCCTAGATCATTTCATCGCGGCTGTGGCTCTTGTTAGGACCGATCCGGTGAGTTCGTTCTTCTTGGTGCAGGCCGCACGTCAATGGGCGGCACGGGCCGAGCAGATGGAATTACGCGAGACGCAAACAGGTCTGTTGATCGTCCGGCACCGTCGTGAGTGAAAACCGCGGGTCCGGTCCGGGCCGTGTCTTCAGGTGCCGGGATCGCTCCGATCGCACTGCGGGCACCGGCCGTCCGTGGCGGCGCCGAGTTGACGGCCGAATTCTTCCCTGAGGACGTCCGATGCCCAGAACCCGCCATCGCTCTTGATGATTCTTTTCGCCCGCTCAAAGGCATGGCTCTCCGCGGCATCGTCGCCGACGCGGATGATAACCTGATCGTGGAAAGGACAGACAATCGTGGCACGGGTGGTTTCGAGCGCGTAGCGCACGGCCGCGGTCAGATCGTCGGCATGAATGTTGCTGGACATCGTGGCTCTCCTGTCGACGTCGTCGCGGAGCGGAATGCAAATCGGAACCCCGGGCGTCCGGAGAGGAGGTCGCACATCCCCAGTTCCTCGGGTCCGCATTGCCCAGCTCAACAACGGATGTCGCATGCTCCAATAGGGGCTGCATGATCATCCGCAATTTCGCCGAGGCCTCAACTCAAAGGTCGCCTTCGCGTCAGCAATCGGGAGAGCGAGCAACTCGTTGATCTAGATCATTTCGCCATACTGTCAAGATCGCATGCTGTGCACCGGACACGAGGGAGGTTTCATATGGCACCGGTCTCAACACCACCACCTAACGAAAAATGCCCTCGCTGTGGTTCCGGGTCAGTACACCTCGAGTGGCATGAACGCATCAATGCTCAGGAGGCCCAAGAGCTTTGGCGCTGCTGGAACTGCAACAGCGAATTTGTCACCGCCGTCGCGTCTGACGGGACGGAGTCGTCAGCCGCCGCGATCACCGAACCGTTCTTTACGAACCTGCTTGTCTGATCAATTACGCCTGAGCCGATCGACAAGGGAACCGTTCGATGTGCTTGGTTGATGTATCGAGACCTCGCTCTGGTAACGTGCGCATGACTTAAGAGGTGTTGTTGATCGGAATCGACGCCGAGCTCGGCCTTGATGCCATCGAGCCTCATCATTTCGAGCGCTGGCATGAAGTTACGGACGCTGATAACCGCCGCGATTGCTGCCATGCTCCCGCTGTCTAATGCGGGAGCACAGGTGAACCAGCCGGCTGGCAGCACGTCAACCCAACTATCGGATCTTATGATCGCGCTACAACTCCAGCACATCAAATTATGGTTTGCCGGAAAGCTCAGCAACTGGGACTTGGCGAATTATGAGCTTCGACAGATCCAGACAAACTTGCGGAAGGCAATGTCGTCTCCCTCCGAAAACTTGCGATCGTCCCAAACTACCGAACAGCTGCAAGCTCTGGATCGCGCGATCCAACAGAAGGATGGTGCAGCTTTCGCCAAGGCTTACTCGGATCTCACGAGCGGATGCAATGCCTGTCACCGCGCCAGCGGATTTGGTTCAATCACCATCCAGGTGCCGGTCAACTCGCCGTTCAGCGATCAGCTGTTCGCGGATCAGATCGGGCAGGGTCGCGCGCTCGCTCACGGGACCTGCGGCCTCTGTCACGTCATCTCGGATTCTTCAAGGGAGACACCAGCCTTTCGTTTCCCCGCGCCAAGCTTCAGCGAAATTGCCAGCCGGCCATCATTTTCAGCCAACGATCTCCGACAGCTATTGACGTCAAACCACCGTCGCGTAGGCCCGAACCAGGCAATGCTCAAGCCAAAGCTCGCCGAATACCAGATTGACGCGATCGTGGCGTTCTTCGAGACCTTGCAAGCCGACCGGGCTCGCTAAGACCCCAGCTTACGGTCACGGTCGTGCCAATCAGCGTTCTAGTCCTGAGTCTTTAGGCTAAGGATAAAATTCGCGAGAGCGTCAGCCTGCTCAGGTGCGATGACCAGGTTCGGCATGTTGCGGTGGCTGGTCTTCAGGAACACTTTCAGCGAAAGCGCTGTCGTTCCATGCCTGTTTGCGATTGCCGCGAAGCCCGGTGCCTGATCCGACATTCCCGCCATGTTCGGTTCGATTGCATGACACGGCTTGCACCATGCTTCCGCGAGGCGACGTCCTTCCAGCGCGCTGTCTGCAGCAAGTTTAGATCCGTCTGCATTGTGCACGTGGACGAGAAAAAATGCTGTGATCAGAATCGCGAGGCTGATGTCGACTCGGATGCTGCGGAACATGTTTCGATCTCAACTCGCGGTTGGGCACCCACAGCAACACCGCGCGAGCGCCCGCGGGCACCTTCATCGACAAAACCGCCTGCCGATCAGCTGTTCCGGCGATCAGCTGTTCCGGCGAAGGAAAGCAGAATGACCGAGCGCAATCGCGCCTTAACGGAAGGCGCGGCTCCTTAGCATGCGATCAGGTCGGTATGTCCAAATCCCTTTGAGTAGTCGAGCAGGGAGACGATCGTGGGTGTCAGGCGGAAGACGCAGACGTCCGAAGTTTTCGGCATCGGGAGATCAAGGCCCTTCTGGTTCGGATATCGCGAGATCAGGAGCCGTAAGGCTTTTTCGAATTCGGCGGGATCCGTTACGAGCTTCGCGCGTGCCGCCATCGATAGGCCCGCGATGTCCATCACTTGCGCGGAATCGTCATCTACCGTTAGCGAGACCCGATCGTCCCTTGCCAGGTTAGCTGCCTTCTGGCTGTCCGCTCCGCAAAGGAAATAGATGACGAGTCCATCATTGGCGTAGCCGACAGTGGTTACCTGGGGCCAGCCGTCAAATCGTAACGTCGCGATCCTCGTGGTCCGATGCTGATCCAGAAGCCGAAGGATTTTCCGCCTGAACATTTCGTCCATTGGTCGCCTCCGATTTAGATCAGTTTAGCCCCGAAGGAACGCGCACGTTTTGAGGCAGGTCAAAAAAAGAAGTCGGCGCCCATGCCTGGGCGCAGTCGGCCTGCCTATACGCCTGAGGGTAATTAGGCCAATGCTCTCGGAGGGGGGTGCTATTTGGCGTCCATGCTTGTCGCTATCCGGACCCATCGCCAACCGAGCTCATCTTTGAGCTGCATCAAACTGGCTTTCAACGGCGGTGACATCGTGTGGAGTTGGAGGTCTGCGTGATGCGCCGATTTGCCATGAAAGCCCTATTGACGGCTCTGGCGTTTCAGAAGAGCCGAGAAGGAGCGAATCGATTGGGATCGAAGCATCTTGATCTTCTCGACGGTGGTGACCGTCGGGTTGGTTGCGCTCTATGTCTACGGCAGGGGCAACCTCGCGTTGGTGAGCCGTTTCGCGGGAACGATTGCGATGCTGCGATGCTTGCTGATACTCTCGACAATAGGTCTCTGCTCGAGCACCTGCGCCCATGCGCTCGATGAGGAGCAGCAGCATGGCAAGGAGCTGCTGCAAAAGATGTGCGCCCGCTGTCACTCAGTTGGCAGAACCGGCGCGAGTCCCAACAGGCAAGCGCCGCCCTTTCGCAGCTTTAGCGAAACCAAACTCTACGACAGCGACTTTCTGCAACGACTGCAGGATGGCTATAGCAGCATTCATCCCGCAATGCCGACCTTTCGCTTCAACAGAGACGATGCAGAAGCAGTCCTAAACTATATGAAGTCAATTCAGGAGCCATTTAAGCCGAGGCAGTTGCCGCAACGATGAAGTCTGGTCTTCTCCAGGGCGGCAGACAACGAAGTTGGTTTCGGAAGAGGGTGACCTGAATGTGTGACTGCGGAAGAAAATAATGTCATTCGAGCGAGTCCTGCGATGGACTCTGGTTGCGATCGCAATCGCGGGATTAACCGCGGGTACTCTTGCGCGAGCCGGCGACCGTCCTGATCTGGCCGATCTCGCTTGGGCAATCGGCACGGCACCCGTGATAGGAGGACTGGCGATCTCGATCGTCAGGGATTTGCTGGGTGGCCGCCTCGGAGTGGACGCGATCGCGCTCCTTTCGATGAGCGCGGCGTTGGCGCTCGGCCAGCCGCTTGCCGGGGCTGTGGTGGCGCTGATGTATTCTGGCGGAGGATATCGCGATCGCACGAGCGGAGCACGACCTGCGGTCACTGGTCGATCGTGCGCCGCGCCGAGCACACCGCAAGATCGGCGGTCAGATCGAAGAGATTCCGATCGAGGCAGTCAGGGTCGGTGAAGGGCTCCTGGTACGGGCGGGCGAGATCGTGCCGGTCGACGGTATCGTTGGTTCGAACTCGGCCACCATCGACGAGTCCGCGGTTACGGGGGAGCCGATCCCGGTCGCGAAGACACGCGGCAGTGCTGTCCTTTCTGGTTCGTTGAATGCGGGCGAGACGTTCGAGTTGACCGTTACCGCACCGGCTGGCGAGAGCACCTACGCTGGTATTGTACGCATGGTGACGGCGGCGCAAACGGCAAAGGCTCCGTTTGTGCGCCTGGCCGACCGCTATGCGCTGATCTTTCTGCCAGTGACGCTCGTCATCGCCTTCCTGGCGTGGCGGATATCCGGTGATCTGACCCGCAGCCTCGCTGTGCTGGTGGCGGCAACGCCTTGTCCCCTGATTCTCGCTGCACCTGTCGCCTTCATCGCCGGCGTGGCGCAAGCGGCCCGTCGCGGCATCTTGGCCAAGGGCGGAGGGGCACTGGAGGCGCTGGCTCGCGCGCACACCGTGCTCTTCGACAAAACCGGGACCCTGACGGTGGGAGGTGCGCGGTTGCTCTCGGTTGAGGTCGCTCCGGGGGAAAACCCGGACGAGGTCCTCACGCTTGGGGCATCGCTTGAGCAGGCCTCGCATCACGTGCTCGCCAAGACCGTCGTCGCTGCGGCCGTTGATCGCGGCCTCAAGCTGAAAGCGCCCGAACAGGTCAAAGAGACCAGGGGCACCGGCTTGTCTGGCCTGATCGATGGCCGCCAAGTAACCGCTGGTTCGCGAGAGCTGCTTCGCTCACATGCCGAGCCGTCGCCGTGGGAGCTGCGGGCAATCCGGCGCGCATCTTGGCGCTCGGCGTTGATCGTCTTTGTTGCCGTGGACGGCCGTCCGATCGGTGCGCTGCTGCTGGCCGACGAGCTCCGGGCTGATACGCCGCGAGCGATCCGGTTGCTGCGCGACGCGGGCATCGCGCGAATGGTGATGGTCACGGGCGATCGCGCTGCAGCGGCGCAGGCAATCGGAGCAGCGCTCGACCTCGATGCCGTGCTGGCCGACCGCGTTCCCTCCGACAAGGTTGACGCCGTGCGCACGGAACAGCGGCTGCATCCGACCATCATGGTCGGCGATGGCATCAACGATGCCCCGGCACTGGCCGTGGCCGATATCGGAGTTGCACTCGGCGCGCGCGGCGCGAGCGCCTCGTCCGAGGCGGCAGATGTGGTCATCCTGACCGATCGGCTTGATCGCGTGGGCGAAGCGATCATAATTGCGCAGCGAGCACGGCGTATCGCCTTCCAAAGCATCACTGTTGGTATGGGATTGTCGATAGCGGCCATGGTGGCGGCCACCGTTGGCTGGCTGAATCCCGTACCGGCAGCAATCGTGCAGGAGGTGATCGATGTTGCCGTCATCCTGAACGCGCTTCGGGCGCGCACTCCAGTCCATGGGGTCGCCGGCCGCCGCATATCCGCAGAGCAGGGGCTGGCACTGCGTCACGAGCATCAGGCGCTGTTCAGTGATCTCGACCGGCTGCGCAAGATCGTCGATGCGATTGACGATGCTACCCCAGACACCGCGGCGGCCTTGATCGAAGAGGCTGATCGCCTGGTTCAGGGCAGCGTCGTGACGCACGAGCGCGAGGACGAGGGCAGCGTCTATCCGAAGATTGCAGAGGTGCTGCGAGAACGCCATGGCCTCTCGGCCATGAGCCGCGCGCACCGAGAGATCCTGCACCTTGCGCGGCTGCTCGCGCGGATCGCGGCTGACCTGCCGTCAGAAAAGGTCGATCGCTATCTTATCCGAGACGCCCAGCGTGTGATCGAGGCAATCGAAACGCTGGTGCGCATGCATACTGCTCAAGAGGAGGATATTTACGAAGCCGTGGCCGCGCAGTGAGCAGCTTGGCGAGCTTTACGTAACCTGAGCGCCAAGCAACAAGGCCTTGTTGGTTAGGGCGCGGACTCATTAGCACGAAGCCAATCACGTCTCGGGCAGCACCATCAATCAGTAACGCCCTGGGCCTGAGTTACTTCCACTTTCGGCGATATAGCCGACTTGACGGACTTGCTACTGGCTTGACCCCGGTCGCGAATGGCCCCTTGCGGAAGTCAGGCTACCAGAATCACTGCGGCGCACAACGTCCCTTTTGAATGTGCCGGGATGGTGGGGTTCGCTTTCCATCCTGAGGGGCGGTCTATGACGAGCCCGCTTTGATCCCTGTCAAAGTGGAAAGCGGATCTTGTGCGATGCTCAATCTCTGCCTTTGGTGCCGTCATGACGACAGTTGGTCACATCTTGGAAGAGAAGGGCCATCAGGTATGGTCCGTCCGTCCTGGCGACAAAGTCTACGACGCAATCAAGATGATGGCCGACAAGGACGTTGGCTCGCTGGTTGTGCTGGACGGCGGCAAAATAGTCGGCATCGTCACCGAGCGGCACTATGCCCGCAACGTCTACTTGAAGGGGCGCGCGTCGCCACAGACGCGGGTCGACGACATCATGGAACGCAACGTCGTGTGCGTTGGGCCCGACCAATCAATCGAGGAATGCATGGCGCTCATGACTACAAAGCGCCTCCGCCATCTGCCGGTGATTGGACATGGCGAGCTTCTTGGCATCGTTTCGATCGGTGATCTGGTCAAGAGCATCATCAGCGACCGGGAATTTGTGATCGAGCAGTTGGAGCACTATATCCGCGGCAGCACACGATGACCTCGCGCAACGAGGAGAAGGTCGTGTTGTCAGCAAGCAAAAAGTCAAAGCGCGAGCCGCGCTCGCGCCGGGCCTGGATGCGGTCGTTTCGGCGGACCGCAAGTCGCTTCGAAATTTGAGCTAAGTCAAAATCGATAGCTCAAAAATCGCCGATATAAACATTAGAGGGGGTGTTCCGAACCTGCGAAGGAGCAATCGAATGGCACTTCCGAGACTGTGGACCACTAGCCAGGATTTGGTTTCAGACCCCTTCCGAGCCATGCAGCGTGAAATGGAAAACGCGCTCCGAGCTTTCGGTCGGGGTTCGCCCTCCGCCTACATTGGAGCTGGCATCCCGCCGGTCGCTGTAGCGGAGACAAAGGATGCCTTCGAAGTGACGGCCGAGCTTCCCGGTGTTGACGAGAAGGACATCAAGGTCAGCGTGGACGAAAACCAGCTGGTCATTTCCGGTGAGAAAAAGGCCGAGAGCACAAGGGACGAGAAGGAATGGCACGTTGAGGAGCGGACCTATGGCTCATTCTATCGATCGATGTCTCTACCTTTTGAGCCTGAGGACGGAGCTGTCGAGGCTCATTTCGACAAAGGCGTGCTGCATCTGACAATCAAGAAGCCAACCAAGGTCATGAAGAGTTCAAAGACAATCGATGTCAAGGCGGGCGCTCCCCCTAACAAAGCTTAGTTCCTGATCTGATTGCAGCGAGACCTCAGAGAGCCGCCTTCGGGCGGCTTTTCGTTTCAAGTGCGCTGGCTGGCGGCATGTCTCTTGTTGGCCCCAAAAGCGAAGTCCGGTCTTGCTCTTTGATTGTCGCCTTATCGGGGCTAACCGGAAGCAGCCGAACGACCTTCCGAACGGCGCCTTTTGACCCATTGTGGTCCTGAGCGGGTCGAAGTCCCGCACTGCGGCTTGAAGCTCGATCTCACGTCGAAGCAAAGTTAGCGGGTCTCACAATGAGAGCTTCCTCACAATCCTTGCTGAACGTACGACCGTAAGACCCCAGACTAGCCAGGTTAAAGAATAAGGTCGTCTGGAAGCGCCTTGCTCCGTCCGAGCGGCCCCCTATTGTCCTGCCTCGGCCGGTGCAGTGTGTTAATCTCCTGCGAATAGGCGTCGCGCGATAAGGTGTCATATGTTGAACCGTCGCATGCTTCTCGTGACGTTCGGCTCGTCTGCGTTCGCGGCATCTAACTCCTTTGCCCAACAGTATCCGAGAAAGCGCCCGCGTATCGGCTGGCTGGTACCGACGACTCAAGCGGAGTGGAACGGCCTTCTCGAAGAATATCGGCGCGGGATGCGTGAACTGGGTTACATCGAGGGTAACACGGTCGAAACCGAATATCTTTACGCTGATGGCCACGTCGACCGTCTTCCCGATCTTGCAGCGAAGCTGCTTGAACGCAAGGTCGACCTGATTGTCACCGCGGGTACGCCTTCGATCATCGCTGCCAAGCGGGCAACGGATAAAATACCGGTTGTATTTGCCGCCAGCAGCGATCCCCTCAATACGGGCATTGTCACAAGTCTCGCCAGGCCCGGGGCCAATCTCACCGGATTATCCCTCATGGCGTCGGACCTGAGTGCAAAGCGGCTGGAGTTGATTCACACCCTGGTGCCGAGCGTGAACAACATCGCCGTTCTGTGGGATTCCTCAAATCCGGGGATGGCTTTTACGCGTCCGTGAGACCCGCGCTGCTGCCGAGAGATCCAAGATTGAGTTTTTCGACGCTGGCGCGCGCAATCTGGACGAACTGACGACGATGTTTGATGAGTTGTTGAAGCGAAAGCCCTTAGCGCTAGTGGTGACCGCAGAACCGTTCACGATGGAGCACCGGTCTCGCATTGTCGATTTTATGGTCCGCAATGCGATTCCGGCGATGTTCGAAGAGAGCAGGTTTGTTGAGGCTGGTGGATTGATGTCTTACGGGCCGAGTGTACCCGACTTGTTCCGGCGCTCGGCGATCTATGTCGATAAGATCCTCAGAGGCGCCAATCCGGCTAATCTACCGGTCGAGCAGCCTACCAAGTTCGAACTGGTGATAAATCGCAGAGCTGCCAAGACGCTCGGCATCACGATACCCGACTCAATCCTCTTGAGCGCCGACAAAATATTCGAATGAGCTGAGCGATGCCCGCTCCTGGCCGATTTTGTTGCAAAAGTCGGTTGAGGCGAGCCGGCAAGCGTGATTCCGTTGTGTTGACGCGAATCGCGACGAGGTCGATCCATGATGGGCCGTCTGAAGAGTGACCAAGGTCAACTGTTCTACGCGTTTCATCTCAGCGACGCGGTTCCCGAAGATCATCTAGTGCGGAAGATCGACACTGCTCTCGATCTG
>NZ_JAFCJM010000088.1 GCF_018130955.1 Bradyrhizobium liaoningense | reverse complement strand
CAAGCTCGCAGGCGGCGTCCACCGTCTCGACGGCCAGCTCATGGTCGTCCTCGACGTCGATCGCGTTCTCGAACTCGCGCCGGAGATGCTGGCGGCCTGAGCAGACGGCGGTCGGCGACGATCGCATCGCAATTTGGAAGTGTCCCGTTCGGGATAGGAAATAGAGGCTCACATGAGAACTTGTCTCGTCGTTGATGATTCCAGCGTCATCCGCAAGGTTGCGCGCCGGATCCTGGAAGGCCTGGATTTCCAGATTCTCGAAGCCGAAGATGGCGAGAAGGCGCTGGAAGCCTGCAAGCGTGGACTGCCGGACGCGGTGCTGCTCGACTGGAACATGCCGATCATGGACGGCTATGAATTCCTCGGCCATCTGCGCCGCATGCCCGGCGGCGACCAGCCGAAGGTGGTGTTCTGCACCACCGAGAACGACGTTGCTCACATCGCGCGCGCGCTGCATGCGGGCGCCAACGAATACATCATGAAGCCGTTCGACAAGGACATCGTGACGGCGAAGTTCCAGGAAGTGGGACTGATCTGACGCATACGTCCCACTCCGGAGCCTGAACGGTCTTCGGCGTTCGTTTCAAGTAGCCGTTTCGGTCGCAGTTGGTGAGTAATGAGTGTTGCGTTTGCAGGGAGTTCGTCGGTGAGCCCGTCGCGTGAAGGGCCGCTGCGTGTGATGATCGTCGACGACAGCGTCGTCATCCGCGGTCTGATCTCGCGCTGGATCGGCGCCGAGCACGACATGGAGGTGGCGGCTTCGTTGCGCACCGGGCTCGAGGCGGTCAACCAGCTCGAACGCATCAATCCCGACGTGGCCGTGCTCGACATCGAAATGCCCGAGCTCGACGGTCTGTCGGCGCTGCCGCAATTGCTCGCCAAGAAGCGCGACCTCGTCATCATCATGGCTTCCACGCTGACCCGCCGCAACGCGGAGATCAGCTTCAAGGCGCTCTCGCTCGGTGCCGCCGACTACATTCCGAAGCCGGAGTCGACACGTGAGGCGTCCGCCGCCGACATCTTCCACCACGACCTGATCCAGAAGATCCGGCATCTCGGCGCGCGCCTCCGCAGGAAGCCGGCGGTATCCAGCCCGCCGCTGGCTCCTGCGAGCCCGGCGCCGATCGCGCGCGAACCCGCCGGGCGTCCCGCGGCGCCGGCGCCGGTTGCACCGGCCGCCTCCACGCTGTCGCTGGTCAAGCGCTCGTTCTCGGCGCAGGCGCCGAGGGTGCTCCTGATCGGCTCCTCGACCGGCGGTCCGCAGGCGCTGATGACGCTGGTGACCGAGCTCGGTCCGGTGATCGACCGCTTCCCGGTGCTGATCACCCAGCACATGCCGCCGACCTTCACCACGATCCTCGCCGAGCACCTGGCGCGCTCGAGCCGCAGGCCGGCGCATGAAGGCATCGACGGCGAAACCGTGAAGCCCGGCCACATCTATCTCGCGCCGGGCGGCAAGCACATGCGCGTGGTGCGCTCCGGCGCCGACATCGCGATCGCGCTTGACGATGGTCCGGCCGTCAACTTCTGCAAGCCCGCGGTCGATCCGCTCTTCACCTCGGCCATCGACATCTGGCACGGCGGCATCCTCGCCGTGATCCTGACCGGCATGGGTTCGGACGGCATGCGCGGCGGCAAGGACATCGTTGCCGCCGGCGGCAGCGTCATTGCGCAGGACGAAGCCACCAGCGTCGTGTGGGGCATGCCGGGCGCGGCGGCCAATGCCGGTATCTGTGCCGCGATCCTTCCGCTCAATCAGATCGGATCCAAAGTCAATCGCCTGTTTGCGGGAGATCGTTCGTGACGCCTCTGGACTATGAGTTTCTGCGTAAGTTCCTGAAAGAGCGTTCCGGTCTCGATCTCTCCGCTGACAAGCAATATCTGGTCGAGAGCAGGCTGCTGCCGCTTGCCCGCAAGGCGGGTCTTTCCGGCATCCCCGACCTCGTGCAGAAGATCAAGAGCGGCGACGGAAAGCTCACGACTGACGTGGTCGAGGCAATGACCACCAACGAGACCTTTTTCTTCCGCGACAAGGTCCCGTTCGACCATCTGCGTGATACGATTCTGCCCGGGTTGATCCAGGCGCGCGCCGCGCGCAAGTCGCTGCGCATCTGGTCGGCGGCGTCGTCGACGGGACAGGAGCCCTATTCGATCGCGATGTGCCTGAAGGAGAAGGCTGCTTCTCTCGCCGGCTGGCGCATCGAGATCGTCGCCACGGATCTCTCGCAGGAAGTGCTGGAGAAATCCAAGGCCGGCGTCTACAGCCAGTTCGAAGTGCAGCGTGGCCTGCCGATCCAGTTGCTGGTGAAATATTTTACGCAGTCCGGCGACATCTGGCAGCTCAATGCCGACGTCCGCTCGATGGTGCAGTTCCGTCAGCTCAACCTGCTTCAGGACTTCTCTCATCTGGGCACGTTCGACGTCATCTTCTGCCGCAACGTGCTGATCTATTTCGACCAGGACACCAAGGGCGTGATCTTCGAGCGCCTGGCGAAGTGTATGGAAGCGGACGGCACGCTGCTGCTTGGTGCCGCCGAATCCGTCGTCGGCATCACCGACGCCTTCCGCCCCGTCGCCGACCGCCGTGGCCTCTACCAGATCAACCCGGCTCGCGGCGTACGCCCCACCGGCGCGCCGCTGTTCTCGGGGATGAAGGTCGCCGCGGCAAGGTAAGCTCTCTCGTCATTCCGGGGCGGCGCGCGAGCGCCGAGCCCGGAATCCATAGCCCCAGGGCTTCGAAATGGGCAGGGTTGACAGAGCCGGGCCGTTCTATCCGCTTGGGGCTATGGATTCCGGGTTCGCTCGCTTCGCAAGCGCCCCGGAATGACGACCGAATATGAAGCTCACAAAATCGCGTGCGGCAGGAAGCGCGAGCCGTTGCCGGTGATCGGACTTTCGTCCTCGCGGATCGACAGCCCGCACGGTTCGTGGTTCACCAGCCAGCTCCCCACCACCGCGTAGTTGCCGGAAAAGTTCGGCAAGGGCGACAGCGCCTGGCGCACAAAACCCTCGGCGCCATAGGGGCCGGTATGCTCATCGAGCGAGTGACCGCCCGAGACGAGCGTCACATTGGCGCCCTCGCGCGACAAGAGCGGCTTGCGCACATAGGAGCTGCCGAGCTCGGCTGCGCGCGGATCGTCCTCGAAGAAGGCCGGCAGCAGATTGGGATGGTTCGGGAAAGCCTCCCAGAGCAGCGGCAGGATGCCCTTGTTGGAAAGAACGGCCTTCCACGGCGGTTCGATCCAGCGCGTCGGGGCCGCGCCGAGCGTGGCGCCGAAGGCGTCGTGGAACATCCACTCCCAGGGATAGAGCTTGAAGACGGTCGCGATGTCGCGATCGCCAAGATCGACGAACCCGCCGCCGTCCTCGCGCCAGCCGATGTCCTCGATGTCGAGCAGCGTTGTCGATAGCCCCGCCTGCCGCGCGGTGTCCTCGAGATAGGCGAGCGTGCCGGCATCCTCGTCATTGCCGGTGGTGCCGGTGAGGTGCAGATGCTGGCCGGCGGCGATGTCCTTCCAGGCCTCGATCAACCGTTCGTGGATCGAGTTGAACTGGTCGGCGCGCGCCGGAATGATGCGACGCTCGACCGCCTGTTCGAGCCAGGTCCATTGAAACACCGCGGCTTCGAAGATCGAAGTCGGCGTGTCGGCATTGTACTCGAGCAATTTTGCGGGGCCATTGCCGTCGAACTTCAGGTCGAGGCGTCCGTAAAGACTGCGATCGTCGCGTTCCCAGCTTCCGGCGATCAGGTCCCAGAACGCGTTGGGGATTTTCAGGCGACGCAGCTGGCGCTCATCCTTGATGATGCGGCCGGCGAGTTCGAGGCACATCGCGTCGATCTCGCCGGTCGGCGCCTCGATGCCGCGTTCGATCTCGTCGAGCGTGAAGGCATAGTAGGCACGCTCGTCCCAATAGCGTTCGCCGTCGATGGTGTGGAAATCGAAGCCGCATTGCTCGGCGGTCGCCCGCCAGTCATCGCGCTCGGGACAGGTGATGCGCCGCATGCTCTAGCCGCCGCCGTGACCGCCGCCACCGTGGCCGTGGCCGCCGTGACCATGGCCACCATGTCCGTGCCCGACATGCCCGTGCACGCGATGCAGCGTGCCGCCGAAACCGCCATAGGTCGGACGGCAATAGGGTCTGCCGTCGATGCCGGGAACGGCGGTGAGGCCGGGCCCGCAATCATAGGGGCGCCGGACGAATCCCATCGAGACTGCGCCGACCGCGGCACTGCCCATCATGGTGAGCAAGACCCTTCGTGAGCGCTTCATGCGGCGGCTCCTCCTTGACGCTACTTAAGCAGACTGGGCTTGCGCGGTGAACTCACGGCTTCGCTCCTCAACCGCCGCCGGAGAAGCCGAAGCCATGCGCAAAGGAGCCGAAGCCGCCGCGCGTTACGCTGCCGGAGCCGCTGTCGGATGAACCGGACGAGGAATGGCTCGATGAGTCACTGCTGTAGTAGCTCGAGCGCGACGACCAGTGCGAGGAGCCGCCGCCACCACTGGAGGAACTGCGGCTGGAGCAGGCGGTCGACGATTGCGCAGGCGCAGCCATGCCGGGTGAGGACGGTTCGCAGTTCTGGCCTGGCATCAGCATGTAAGCGGTGGTGCCGACCGCAAGCGTGCCCATCACGAGTAACGCGACATGGCCGGAGCGCTTGACCGGCTCCTTGGACGGCGGCGGGAGTGGGGCGGGCCGCCGCTTGCCGAAATCCTTGCTGGGGCGCTTCTCGGCCATGGTCAGTAGATCATGCAGGCGGCGTTGAGGAGACCGGCGGCAAGCGAGGCGAGACCCAGCCAGATTGCCGGCGCAAGCTCGCCGGCCGCGATCCGTTCCGACAGGTTGGGCACCGGGACGCGCACCAGATAGAACACGATGACCTGGACGACCAGGGCGATGAACGCCCAGATCAGGCAGTCCAGTACGTTGGCTGCATGCGCGATGGCGCTGACCAGCGGGGCCACGAAGCCGAGCAGGCTCAGGCCGAGCGCGATGGCCGCAGCCGGATCGTTTTCGCGGATGAGCTGGAACTCGTTGTGCGGCGTGATGCGGGTGTAGACGAACAGATACGCTACGATCGCAACCAGCCCGGTGCAGAAATAGACCAGAAAGGCAGGCAACCCCGCCAGCGATTGCAAAATCATCGTTCCCCCTTGTCGGCGACCATTGGTCGGCGGCGGGAGGATAGCGGTTCAACCGTTAAGTGTTCGAGCCAGCCCCAAAAACGAAAACCCCGCCATTTGCGGCGGGGTCCAGTCGGGGAGGAGCAAGCCCCTCGGGGCTCGCGACAGAAGGAAGGGGATCAGGCGGGAATCCGCTCGTCGGCCTCGTGCGGCTCGCGCAGCACGTAGCCGCGGCCCCACACGGTCTCGATGAAGTTGCGGCCCTCGGAGGCGTTGGCGAGCTTCTTGCGCAGCTTGCAGATGAAGACGTCGATGATCTTCAACTCGGGCTCGTCCATGCCGCCATAGAGGTGGTTGAGGAACATTTCCTTGGTGAGCGTCGTGCCCTTGCGCAAGCTGAGCAGCTCCAGCATCTGATATTCCTTGCCGGTCAGATGCACGCGCTGGCCGCCGACTTCCACCGTCTTGGTGTCGAGGTTGACGACGAGGTCGCCGGTCTGGATGACCGACTGGGCATGGCCCTTGGAGCGGCGCACGATCGCGTGGATGCGGGCCACCAGCTCGTCCTTGTGGAAGGGCTTGGTCATGTAGTCGTCGGCGCCGACGCCGAGACCCTTGACCTTGTCCTCGATGCCGGCGAGGCCGGAGAGGATCAAAATCGGTGTCTTGATCTTGGAGACCCGGAGCTGCTTGAGCACGTCGTAGCCGGACATGTCGGGCAGGTTGAGGTCGAGAAGGATAATGTCGTAATCGTAAAGTTTACCGAGATCGACGCCCTCTTCCCCCAGGTCGGTCGTGTAAACGTTGAAGCTCTCAGACTTCAACATCAGCTCGATCGACTGCGCGACGGCGCTGTCATCTTCAATCAGCAAAACGCGCATGCCAGTTCCCCATAGTCGCCGCTCCGGGCGTCAGGTCGGCCGCATTCGCGGCACTCAACAAACGCCTTTGAACAACTGATTCGGATCCTGACTGGACATGGTTAACAAAGTCTGATTCCGGAACGCAAGACCTCGCGGTGCAATTTTTGTCGAATCGCCCTAAGATGTTGCGCAAGAAGCAGCTTTTGTCACCCAATCCCGTTCAAGCTCCACTTTAAGAGACGGGCCTAACCGACTCTTGCGACTCCCCTTCTTCTGAAGGGCGGCCGCTCAGTCACAAAGACAGTGACGCAATGATTAATGATGCGGGTAAACACGGAGTTAAGCGCCGTTCAGAAATATGGCGAAATTTAAGGGTTTCGCCATGAACGCTCTCTTGAAGGCGGTCCCATGAAGGCTCTGGCCGAGCAGATCGGCGATGTCGACGGGGTCAATATATATGGCCGCGTGGTCGGCGTGCGCGGCCTCATGGTGGAGGTCGCAGGCCCCATCCACGCGATGTCGGTCGGTGCGCGGCTCGTCATCGAGACCGGTGCCAGCCGTTCGATTCCCTGCGAGGTGATCGGCTTTTCCGGCAACAACGCTGTCGTGATGCCGTTCGCAGGACTCGAAGGCGTGCGGCGCGGCTGCAAGGCGGTCATCGCGAATGCCGCCAATCAGGTGCGGCCCTGCGCGGCCTGGCTCGGCCGTGTCGTCAACGCGCTGGGCGAGCCGATCGACGGCAAGGGGCCGCTGCCGCAGGGCGCCTCTCCGATGCCATTCCGCAATGCGCCGCCGCCGGCACATTCGCGCATGCGCGTGGGCGCCCCGCTCGATCTCGGCGTGCGCGCGATGAACACCTTCCTCACCTGCTGCCGCGGCCAGCGCATGGGCATCTTCGCGGGTTCCGGCGTCGGCAAATCCGTGCTGCTCTCGATGCTCGCGCGCAATGTCGATGCCGATGTCAGCGTCATCGGCCTGATCGGCGAACGCGGCCGCGAGGTGCAGGAATTCTTGCAGGACGATCTCGGCGAGGAAGGCCTCGCGCGGTCCGTGGTCGTCGTCGCGACCTCGGACGAGCCGGCGCTGATGCGCCGTCAGGCCGCCTATCTCACGCTCGCGGTCGCCGAATATTTCCGCGACGAGGACCAGGACGTGCTGTGCCTGATGGACTCGGTGACGCGCTTCGCCATGGCCCAGCGCGAGATCGGCCTGTCGGCCGGCGAGCCGCCGACCGCCAAGGGCTATACGCCGACCGTCTTCACCGAGCTGCCGAAGCTGTTGGAGCGCGCGGGTCCCGGCCTCGGCGTCGGCGCCATCACCGCGATCTTCACCGTGCTGGTTGACGGCGACGACCATAATGAGCCGATCGCCGACGCCGTGCGCGGCATCCTCGACGGGCATATTGTGATGCAGCGCTCCATTGCCGAGCGCGGCCGTTACCCCGCCATCAACATCCTCAAATCCGTCTCCCGCACCATGCCGAAATCGGCCGATCCCCAGTTCTGGCCGACGATCCAGAAGGCGCGGCAGGTGATGGCGACCTATGCCGACATGGAGGAGTTGATCCGGCTCGGGGCCTACCGGGCGGGCTCCAGCCCCGAGGTCGACGAGGCGATCCGGCTGCACGAACCGCTGGAGGCCTTCCTGCGGCAGCGCAAGGACGAAAGAGCCTCGCTTGCCGACGGATACCGCCAATTGGCGCACATCCTCAGCAATTTGGAAACGGAACGCTAACTTTGTCAGGCCATCATCCGCCTCACAGAGTAGCAAAGCCGGTCGGGGCCCAGGTTGTGGCCTATGGGGCGACCGGTGTTGTCCCACGTGCAGCTAGGGGACTTCTGGGGAGTATGAGTCGATGAAGTCACGTGAAACCCTCATCCGCCTGAAGAAGTTTCAGGTCGACGAGAAGCGCCGCAGGGTGGCCCAGATCGAAAGCATGATCGCTGACTTCCAGCGCATGTCGACCGATCTCGAGCGCGAGATCCTGACCGAGCAGGAGCGCGCCGGGATCAACGATCCCTCGCATTTCGCCTATCCGACCTATGCCAAGGCCGCGATCCAGCGCCGCGAGAACCTGACCCGCTCGGCCGACGAGCTCAAGGGCCAGCTCGAGGAAGCCAAGGCCGCGCTCGGCGAGGCCTTTGAGGAATTGAAGAAGGTCGAGCTCCTGGACGAGCGCGATCAGGCCCGCGAGCGCGCCGAGGAGAACGCCCGCGAACAGGCCGATCTCGACAGCATCGGGCTGATGCGCGCCCGCATGGGTGCCATCGCTTAAAGGCGCCGCAGGCCCACCAAGTTTCGCAAGTTTGAAAGCCCGGACCCCAGAGGTCCGGGTTTTTGCATTTGCTGTCCACAGTGTGGCCGTCCGCCCCTTTGTGGCGGGCTTGGCCGCGCGCTATGGTAGAAGCCCTCGCGAGGACTCGGCGGGGATCGCGAGTTTGGGGGACTGAATGCTGACGCCAGCAGAGCTGGTCTGGCTGATCGCGGCGGTTGCGAAGGGCGACGAGGCGGCTTTCGAGCGCCTCTACGGCGCCACGCGCGCGAAACTCTATGGCGTCGTGCTCCGTATCTTGCGTCGACAGGATCTCGCAGAGGAGGTCGTCCAGGAGACCTACGTCAAGATCTGGCATAGCGCCGGCCAGTTCAATCCGGCTCTGTCGTCGCCGATCACGTGGATGGCGTCGATCGCGCGCAACCGTGCGATCGATCTGGTGCGCAAGAAGACGGAATCCTCGATCGAGGAGGAGCCGTCGGCAATGGAGGTCGCGGCTGACAGCCCCGATCCCCTGGCGCGCCGGGAGATGACGGAGGAGCTGAAGCGGCTCCTGGAATGTGTCGGCCGGCTCGAGCCGGACCGTCAGAAGCTCGTGCTGCTCGCCTATTACAACGGCTGGAGCCGCGAGCAACTGGCCGAGAAATTTGCTGCGCCGGTCAACACGGTGAAGACCTGGCTGCGGCGAAGCATGATGGATATCCGGGAGTGTCTTGGACTTTAGTGGATCATGAGAGTGTACGAACCAGCGCAGCGTTCTCGCTTCACCTCTCCCGAAGGGAGAGGTCGGATTGCATCGCAAGATGCAATCCGGGTGAGGGGCTGCGTTCTCTCGTGGGACCTGAACCCCTCACCCGATTTGCTGCGCAAATCGACCTCTCCCTTCGGGAGAGGTGAAGGAAGCGGACGGTGATGGCCTATACGGAGGACCATATCGCGCTCGCCGCGGAATATGCGCTCGGCACGCTCGATGCCGACGAGCGCGCCCAGGTCGAGACCATGATGGCGGTGGACAAGGAGTTCACCGCGATCGTGCACGCATGGGAATTCCGGCTCGGCGTGCTGAACCAGATGGTCGGCTCGGTCGAGCCGCGGCCGATCGTGTGGGAGAATATCAAGGCCGCGATCGGACAGGCTGCGGCACCGCAGGAGCCGCTGGTGCTGCCGGAAGCGCCGTCGCCTCCGCCGCCGGTCGAAGAGGTCCGGCCGGTCGAGGGCGACACGATCCGCCAGGTCCCGATCGTCGACAACACCAACGTCGTCTATCTCGAAGGCCGCGTGAAGCGCTGGCGCAACATTGCCTCCGCCGTCGGCGCGCTTGCGGCGGCACTCGTGGTGATGATGGCGCTTCAGGTCTATCAGCCCGACGTGCTGCCGGGCGCACTCCGCCCCGCACCGCGCATCCAGACGGTCGAGGTGAAGACGCCCGCCGCGCCGCTCGCGTCGTCCTCGCAATATGTCGCGCTGTTGCAGGGCCAGAGTGGCGGTCCGGCCTTCATCCTCACCATCGACGGCGCGACCAAGAACTTCACGGTGCGCAAGGTCGGCGCGACGCCGGAGGCGGGCAAGAGCTACGAGCTCTGGCTGATCTCCGACAAGCTGCCGCGTCCGCGCTCGCTCGGCGTGATCGGCAACGGCGATTTCACCGCGCGCCCGGTGCTGTCCTCCTATGACGCCGACGTCATCAACGCCGCGACCTTTGCCGTCACCGTCGAGCCCGCCGGCGGCTCGCCCAGCGGCCAGCCGACCTCGGCGCCGTTATTTTCCGGCAAGCTGATCGAGACGGTCCCGCCGTCGCAGCCACAGGCACCGGCGAAGTAGCCCTCCTAGTCGTCCTGGCGAAAGTCAGGAGCCCATTACCCCTAACAGGGGGTGTGGCACTACTTGTGGCCACAGCGATCTGCCGACACGCGCATGAGGGGTAATAGTCCTGGATCGGCGCTCCGCTAGCGTTGCTTGTCCAAGACGACGTGAGGGCATGTCGCCCCAGTCCATATCGCCAGTCGTCCGGTGACAATCTCCCCCATTTGAACCTCTTTGCGTTTCGTTGCGTCAAATTCGCGCAACGAAGGGGCGAGAAACCATGCTGGACTCCACGCGGACACCGCGCATCTTCCACTACCAATATGCGGGGCTGCCGCGAGGCCAGGCCTTCGAGGAATGGCGTGGCCGGGCCTGCGGCCGTTGCGGCTTGGACGTTGTGCCGAGCCGCGGCGACACGATCGAGAGCCGGCTCCAGATCAGCCTCGTCGGCAACATCACGCTGGCGATTCCGGAAGGCGCCTCGGCGAAATTCTCGCGCACCCACGATGCTCTGTCCGATGGTTGCGACGATCTCGTGCTGATTGCCGCGCATGCAGGCAATGTCCACGCCCAGCAGAACGGGCATTCCATCGAGCTCGCGCCGTCGCAGATGGTGCTTGCCGACATGAGCGTTGCGGGCAGCGTCGGCCACACCGATGACGACCGCTTCACCAGCATCCGCATGCCGCGCAAGGCGCTGCTCGAGATCAATCCGCGCGCGGAAGACCGCCTTGCGCAGGTGCTCTCCGACGGTGCAGTCGCCGAGATGATTGCGCGCTACCATGCGCTTGCCGCCAACCAGGGACCCTATCTCGATGCGGTCGGCCAGCGTCTCACCGCACAGCACTTGGTCGATCTCGTCGGGCTCCTGCTCGGCACCGACGAAGAGCATGCCGCGCTTGCGCGCGGGCGCGGCCAGGCTGGCGCGCGTCTTGATCTGATGCGCGCCGACGTGATGGCCGCGCTCGACCGCAACGATCTCAGTCTTGCCGGTGTCGCCTCGCGCTGCGGCCTGAGCCCGCGCCAGGCGCAGCGCCTGTTCGAGCAGGCCGGCACGACATTCACCGAATTCGTGCTCGAGCAGCGCCTGCTGCTGGCGCGAAAACTGTTGCAGGATCCGCGCGCGCGGACGCGCAAGATCAGCGACATCGCGCATTCGGCGGGCTTCTCCGATCTGTCTTATTTCAACCGCGCCTTCCGCAAGCGCTTCAGCGCGACGCCGTCCGATTTGCGCGACGTGCGCTAATTTCTCCGCAATTTCCAGGTGAAGAAAATCCCGAGCACGCGGCGCGGCTGAAATCTGCGCGGGGATTTGGCTTTTGCATACACGGAAAAGTGCGCAAACTGTTCGGCGACGAGTGTGAATTGTTGCGTTGCGCAAACGGCCTGAAGCGCTCACACTGAAGCTAGGTCGTGTGGACAAGAACCAGGTACCGCGGCTCTCTCGCGGTGATGTTGATTGCCGCGGACGTCTGTTTTTCGAAGCACGTTTTTTGATCAAGTCATTTGATGGTCACGTCACCGTGGCCAGGAGGGGTATCATGGGCGGGAATTTCCACCGGCCGTTTGCCCTGCTCGCATTGCTGATGGTCAGTCACGCGGCACCGTCCGCGTCGGCGCAATCCGTGCAGCAGACCAACGTCGCGCTTGCGAATGGCAACGCTTCGGCACTCGAGCAGCGTCTTGCAAAACCGCTCTCCCGGCGCGAGGAGGCCGCGCTCCGGCCGCTCAATCGCTTCCGGGAGTGCACGCACTGCCCGGAAATGATCGTCGTTCCGGATGGCAGCTTCACGATGGGCGCTCCGGCCGATGAGACCGGCAGCACCGATGACGAGCGGCCGCAGCATCGGGTCACGGTGCAACGCTTCGGCGTCGGACGCATCCCGGTGACGTCGGACGAATGGAACGCCTGCGTGGCGGCGAAGGGATGCAGCCACGACGGCAAGATGAGCATCGGGCATGAGCACGATCCCGTTGCCGGCATCCTGTGGGAGGAGGCCAGCGAATATGTGCAGTGGTTGTCGCGCACCACCGGCCGGCCGTACCGGCTGCCGAGTGAGGCCGAGCGCGAATATGTCACGCGCGCCGGCACCACGACCGCGTTCTGGTGGGGCGACATGGCCGACCCGCGTCAGGCCGACGCCGCAAGCGCCGACTTGATTGCCGATGTCGGGATCGCCACCGGCATGACGCTGGCCTCGACGCCCCAGGGAGCCAATCCGTTCGGCCTGTTCGAGGTTCATGGCAGCGTCTACGACTGGGTCGAGGATTGCTGGCACGACAACTACATCGGTGCGCCTGCGGACGGTTCCGCCTGGATCGACGCCGATTGCCAAGGCCACGTCCTGCGCGGCGGCGCGGTCAGCCGTGCGCTCCAGACCCGCCGCTCGGCTGCACGAATCTGGTTTGGCTCACCCAACCGCATGAGCTATATGAGCGTGCGCGTCGCGCGGACATTGGGGCGGTAGAGCGCGATCCGGTTTTTAGAGAAGATCACGCCCAAACGATGAGCCGGACGGACAGGGATGTCGCGTATCGTTGTGCTCGGAGCGGGCTTCGCGGGGCTATGGGCGGCGATCGGAGCTGCACGCAAGCGCGATGAAGCAGGTTCAGCGGGGCGCGACGTCGAAATCCTCGTCATTGACCGCAACCCCTATCACAACATCCGCGTCCGCAATTACGAGGTCGATCTCCGCGAGGTCGCGATCCCGCTTCATAGGCTGCTCGACCCGGTCGGCGTGGTCAATCGCATCGGTGAGGTCGAAGCGATCGATCCCGCCAGGCGCCAGGTTTCGCTCGTCAGCGAGGGCGGCGATGAACTGCTGGCCTATGACCGCCTGGTGCTCGCACTCGGCAGCGAGGTGCCACGCCCCGACATTCCCGGTTTTGCGGATCATGCCTTCGACGTCGACACCTATACCGCAGCGCTTCGGCTCGACGATCATCTCGCGTCCCTTGGCCGCAGCGAGCCGTCGCCGGGGCGGAGCAACGTCGTGGTGGTCGGCGCCGGCTTCACCGGCATCGAGGTGGCGACCGAGATGCCGGACAAGCTCCGGCGCGCCGGCATCGCCGGCAGCCACCGCATCATCCTCGTCGATCCAAATCCGGTGGTTGGCGCGACCATCGGCGACCACGCGCGTCCCGTCATCAAGGAAGCGTTGTCGTCGCTCGAGGTCGAGACGCGCCTCGGCGAGCGCGTAAAGGCTATCGAGGCCGCGGGTGTCAGGCTGAGCTCCGGCGAGTTCATTCCCGCGCAGACCGTGGTGTGGTGTGCCGGCATGCGGGCGAGCCCGCTTGCGGCGGGCCTGCGGGTCGAGCGCGACCGCTACGGGCGCATCCTCGTCGATCCCTTCATGCGGGTCGCCGATCTCTCGCATGTCTTCGCCGCCGGCGACGTCGCCTCGGGCGTGGTCGACGGTCTGCATCCCACGGTGATGTCTTGCCAGTTCGCGCGCCCGATGGGCCGCTTCGCCGGCCATAACGTGGTCGCCGATCTCCTCGGCTTGCCGATGCTGCCGCTGCGGATCGACTGGTACGTCACCGTGCTCGACCTCGGCGCGTGGGGTGCGCTCTATACCGAGGGATGGGACCGCGAGGTCCACACCAGCGGGCAGGCCGCGAAAGCAACCAAGCAGACCATCAACCACAAGCGCATCTATCCGCCGCTCACCGGCAGCAAGGAAGACCTGTTCGCAGCCGCGGCGCCAACCGTGCAGGCCCCGCCGCCGACCTATGGGGCAACGTCAGCGCCGCGAAAGACACCGTAGCGCCTCATTCGATCACCTCGTCGGCGCTGGCCAGCAACGTTTGGGGCACGACGACGCCGATTTCCTGTGCCGTCTTCGCGTTGATCGACAGCTTGAAGCTCGTCGGCTGGCGGAAGGGCATCTCGGCCGGATTCTCGCCGTCCAATATCTGCGCAATCTGATCTCCGGCCTGCCGGAGCGCATCGTGCAGGTCGCGATAGTAGGCCATTAGGCCGCCTGCCACCGCGAGATCGCGAAACGGATACATCGCGGGCAGCCGCGTCCCGGCCGCGACGTCGATCAAGGCCTTGCTGTTCGAGAGGTGTTCAGGTTCATCCGACACCAGCAGAAGCTCGGCTCTTGCCGCTTCGACCTGAGCGACAGCTCGGGAATAGGCGGCGCCATTAAAGATGCTGCCAAGGTCAACATGAGTCAGGACGAGCTTCAACAACTGCGCCGCCTCTCGCACCGCCGCAGCCTGAGGCTGCTTCCAGGCGGATGAGGATGCAAGATACACAAGCCGCGACGCATCCGGCCTTGTCTCGCGCAAGAGGGATAATCGCTTGCCATGGAGGTCGATGCCCGCATCGATGGTAATGCCTGTCACGTTGCCACCGGGGCGCGCCAGACTGGCCGCGATGCCGGTGAGCAGGGGATCGCCCACGATGGTCACGATCGGGATCGTTCGCGTGGCGCCTTTCATCGCAAGCGTCATCGGATTGGCAGTGGTGAAAATGGCGTCCGGGTTGCTGCTTACGACGGTTCTGGCGATATCGGCATACCCATCCAATTGCCCTGCGCCCGAGTGGCGCTCGATGACTAGATTTTGCCCCTCAACGAAACCGTGTTTGGCAAGTTGATCGTACAGCGTCAGATAATATGAGCTGGTCTTCAGTTCCTCGATGGTGCGGCCGGGCGCGACGACTGCGATCCGGCGCTGTCGCTTCGACGGCTGGGCCTCCGCAACCGCGGGCCATGCACCAAGTGCGCCGGCGCTCCAGATGAGAAAGTCACGCCTTCGCATCGGTTCACCCATCGTTTCGGAACGAGCCTAGCAAATACGGTTGAAGCGTGGGACACCCCAAACGTGAGAAAGCGCCCGTGGGGGGCGGGCGCTTTCTGTAGTCGACTTGGGGTTGGGGTCGTCTACATATCCACGTGGCGACTTTGGGGGGCTGGTAAAGAGCCGCGTGAATTCATGAATTCCGTGAGATCTCCTAGCGTACCAATGACGCGTCCGAACTCGTGACAACGACCGGCTTGCCGGCCTTGATGACGCGGGCAGTCTGGGTCAGGCCTTCGTCCGAACCCGTACGTGCCGTGAAGCCGAGGCCCGCCACCGCGACACCAGCGAGGAGAGCGACGACCACGATCTTGAGATGGGTCGAGCGATCCGCGCTGTAGATCGAGTGGTTCATGGAAGCCTCCTGCCGCCATCTACCCGAAGTAGTCGCCAGCCCGTTCAGGCTGGTTCATGCTTCCGGTGCCCAACAACTTAGTATTGGGCGGATTCGTTCCCAAGAGGCGATCACAAGAGCGTGATAGAACTTGAAAATCCGCGATCAGAAAGTCGCGAATGTGAATATTTATTAAGCTATCTCAATTCGTTACGTCAGGCGCGCCGGTTCCTTGGGCAATTTGGCGGCCTGACCCCAAAAAGTCAAAAAGCAGTTGCCTGTGGCCGAAAAACACACGGTTTTTTAAGCAAATCAGATGCTTCCGACCGTCTTCAGCCGCGCGCGGGGATGGATTTCGGCCTGCGAGAGCACGGTGGTCTGGGCGCGGAACCGCTCGACCAGGGAGCGCACGAAGGGACGAATTGCCGCTGACGTGACCAGCACCGGCGCCTCGCCCTCGCGGGCCGCGCGCTCGAACGCCTCGCGTACGCCGGTCATGAACTCCGACAGCTTTGAGGGCTGCATCGCAAGGCTCCTCTCCTCGCCCTGGCCGATGATCGATTCGGCAAACGCCTGCTCCCACTTCGCCGACAGCGCGATCAGCGGCAGATAGCCGTTGTAGGAGGTGTTTTGCGCGCAGATCTGCCGTGCCAGGCGGGCGCGGACATGCTCGACCATGGTCGCGGGGTTGCGCGAGAAGGCGAGCGAGTCGGCGATGCCTTCCAAAATGGTCGAGAGGTCGCGGATCGAGATGCGCTCGGCGAGCAGCAGTTGCAGCACGCGCTGGATGCCGGAGATCGTGACCTGTCCCGGGACGATGTCCTTGACCAGCTCGCTCTGCTCCTTCGGCAGCTCCTTGAGCAGCTTCTGCACCTCGCCATAGGACAGCAGATCGGACATATTCGTCTTGAGCAGTTCGGTGAGGTGGGTCGAGAGCACGGTGGCGGCATCGACCACGGTGTAGCCCTTGAGCGAGGCCTCCTCCTTGAGGCTGGCATCGACCCAGGTCGCGGGCAGGCCGAAGGTCGGCTCGGTGGTGTGGATGCCGGGCACCTGAACCTGGTTGCCGCCGGGGTCCATGACCATGAACTGGTTCGGCCAGATCTTGCCGGTGCCGGCGTCGACCTCCTTGATCTTGATGATGTAGGTGTTGGCCTCGAGCTGGACGTTGTCGAGAATGCGCACCGCCGGCATGACAAAGCCCATCTCGATCGCGAGCGAGCGGCGCAGCGCCTTGATCTGCTCGGTGAGGCGATCGGTGCCGTCGGGGCCGTTGACCAGCGGCAAGAGCGCATAGCCGAGCTCGATCTTGAGGTCGTCGATCTTGAGCGCGGCCGAGATCGGCTCTTCCGCGGCGGCAGCGCCCGGCGCACCGGGCGTTCCGGCTGCGGGCGCGGCCTTGGCGGCCTCCTCGGTCCTGACGGTGGTCTGCTTGTGGTTGCGCGCGTGCCAGGCGAGCGCGCCGGCGCCGGCGCCGAGCGCGAGGAAAGGAATGGTCGGAATGCCCGGCAGCACCGCCAGCACGAGCATCACCGCCGACGACATCGCGAGGGCCTGCGGATAGCCGGAGAACTGCTTCATCAGCGCCTTGTCGGCGGCGCCGGAAACGCCGGCCTTGGAGACGAGCAGGCCGGCCGCGGTCGAGACGATCAGCGCCGGCACCTGGGTGACGAGGCCGTCACCGACGGTCAGCAGCGTGTAGCTGCGCCCGGCGTCGGCGAAGGAGAGGCCCTGCTGGGCCACGCCGATGATCATGCCGCCGACGATGTTGATGAAGACGATCAGAAGGCCGGCGATGGCATCGCCGCGGACGAATTTCGAGGCACCGTCCATGGCGCCGAAGAAGCCGCTCTCGTCTTCCAGCTCCTTGCGCCGCTCCTTGGCGACCTTCTCGTCGATCAGGCCGGCGGAGAGGTCGGCGTCGATCGCCATCTGCTTGCCGGGCATGGCGTCGAGGTGGAAGCGGGCGGCGACTTCGGCGATGCGGCCCGAGCCCTTGGTGATGACGACGAAGTTGACGATGACCAGGATGGCGAAAACGATGATACCGATGACGAAATTGCCGCCCATCACGAAGTTGCCGAAGGCTTCGATGACGTGACCGGCGGCAGCCGTGCCCTCGTGCCCGTGCGACAGGATCAGACGGGTGGAGGCCATGTTGAGCGAGAGGCGCAACATCGTCGAGATCAGCAGGATGGTCGGGAATGCGGAGAATTCCAGCGGCGTCTGGATGAACAGCGACGTCATCAGGATCAGGATCGAGAGCGTGATCGAGATCGCCAGGAACAGGTCCAGTACGATCGAGGGCAGCGGCAGGATCAGCACCACCAGGATGGTGAGGATGCCGAGCGCCAGCGCGATGTCGCCGCGCTTGAGGATGTTGCCGATTTCGGAGAGGGAGGGGATGCCGGGCTTGGGGGGGCCGACCCCCGCAGTGACGTCGACCATGGTTGCTGCTTCCCCCCGCGTATTCCGCCCACGCGCGCCAAACGTCTGCGCGGCGGCCGATGGGCCACCGTTCCGAAAGTGAGGCACCGCACTGGCGTCCACGGGGGTTCTCCCGTTCTACGCGGCCGACGACACTCGACTTCACGCGGCAATTTTTGCCCGGTGTATGGTTAGCAAAGGGTTAACGGGGGGTGCGGCAGGAGGTCAGACCGGGGGTGTTTCTGGTCGTCATTCCGGGGCGCGCGAAGCGCGAGCCCGGAATCCATCGTGCCGCGACGGTCGTGGGGACATGGATTCCGGGCTCGCGCCAAGAGGAGCGCCCCGGAATGACCAGGGTGGCCTACTTCGCCTTCTGAATCCGCGTCACCGTGTACCCCGACGCCGCCTCCTCGGCCTCGAAAGTCACCTTGTCGCCGACCTTCACCTGCTTGAGCATCGCAGGGTCCTTGACGCGGTAGACCATGGTCATGGGCTCATCCATGCCGAGGCTCTTGGCGGGACCGTGCTTGAGCGTCAGCTTGCCGGCCGCCTCGTCGATCTTCTTGACCTCACCGCTGATGGAATCCTGCGCGGCCATGGCGCCGGCGGTCAGGCCAAGCGTCAGCGTGAACGCTGCGGCGATACGCGTGATGTAATTCATGGGTCTTTCCTTCATTTCACGGTGACGCGGCCGACCATGCCGTAGTCGCGATGGTCGGGGATCAGGCAGGAAAACTCGAATGTGCCGGCCTTGGTGAATTTCCAGACGATCTCGGCGCTCTTGCTCGGTGCGAGCCGCACCCCGTTCGGTTCGTCGTGCTCCATGTGCGGGTGCTTCTTCATCACCTCGGCGTGCTTCAGGTTTTCCTTCGTGGTGGCGAGCAGGAATTCGTGGTCTTCCCGACCGACGTTGCGCAGCACGAAGCGAATTTGTTCGCCGCGTTTGACTTCGATCCTGGAGGGCTCGTAGGACATCTCGCTCATCGCGATCTCGATGGTGCGCGACGGCTTTTGTGGATCGCCGGGCTCTCCGGCCGAATAGTTTGCGTGGCCGTGATTTTCATGCGCGCATGCGGGCGTGGCGAGAGCCACAAGCGCACGCAGCGCGAGGCTAAGGGTGGTGAACTTCTTCATCTTCTTCTCCGTTTGGGGGATCGAAACGCTGGGTTACATCTTCTTCGTCGGCGCCTTGCGCGCCGGCTCCGCCGCCGGTGCATCGACCTCGTAGGCGACGGTGCCGTGCGGGAATTGGTAGGGGCCGGGATCGCGAAAATCGTCACGCGCCATCTCCTCGCGGATCTTCATCACCGTGAACATGCCGCCCATCTCGATCGGGCCGAACTGGCCGGTGCCGGTCATCATCGGCAGCGTGTTATCGGGTGCAGGCATCTCCATGTTGCCCATCGCCATGCCCTTCTCGCCCATCACCATCGCGTCGGGCGCGAGCCGGCCTACGGCGCGCGCGAGGTCCTTGCGCGATACGCCGATCAGATTGCGCATGTCGTGACCCATGGCATTCATGGTGTGATGCGACTTGTGGCAGTGAAACGCCCAGTCGCCGGGGTTGTCGGCGACGACGTCGAATACGCGCACCGCGCCGACGGGAACGTCGGTGGTCGTCTCCGGATATTGCGCGCTCTCAGGAATCCAGCCGCCGTCGGTGCAGGTCACCGCAAAGGCGTGACCGTGCAGATGGATCGGATGGTTGGTCATGCTGAGATTGCCGATGCGCACGCGCACCTTGTCGCCGAGCCGGACCGGCAAGGGATCGATGCCGGGGAAGACCCGCGCATTCCAGGTCCACATGTTGAAGTCGGTCATCTCGTTGACCTTCGGCAAATAGGTGCCGGGGTCGATGCGGTAGGTGCTCATCACGAAGACGAAGTCGCGGTCGACGGCGCGAAAGGTGGGATCGCGCGGGTGCACGACGACCATGCCCATCATGCCCATCGCCATCTGCACCATCTCGTCGGAATGCGGGTGGTACATGAAGGTCCCGCTCTTCTTCATCTCGAACTCGTAGACGAAGGTCTTGCCGGGCTGGATGTGCGGCTGCGTCAGCCCGCCGACGCCGTCCATGCCGCTCGGGATGATCATGCCGTGCCAGTGCACGGTGGTGTATTCGGGCAATCTGTTGGTGACGAAGACGCGGACCTTGTCGCCTTCGACGGCTTCGATCGTCGGCCCCGGCGACTGGCCGTTGTAGCCCCAGAGATTGACCTTCATCCCGTCGGCGAATTCGCGCACCACCGGCTCGGCGACGAGATGGAATTCCTTCCAGTCGCCGTTCATGCGGAACGGCAGGCTCCAGCCGTTGAGCGTGACCACGGGCCGATAGTCCGGTCCGCTGGCGGGATGCAGAGGCGGCTGCATCGTGACCTTGTCCATGCGCGCAGCTTCCGGAATGGATGCGGCCTGCACGCGGCCGCTGATCGCACTCGCGCCTGCAAGTGCCGCGCTTCCCAAAAATCCTCGACGGGAAAACATTCTTGTCTCCGTTCAGTGGCCGCCGGCGGGCGCTGCCGCGGCTACGTTTGTCGGATTGTCGCTGCCGCCCGCAGGCGAGCCGCCGCCATTGACGGCGGTCTGAAGCTCGGACTGCGCGAGCAAGAATCTCTGTTTGGCATCGATCGCGCCGCGCAGCGAGGCGAGCCGTTGCCGCGCTTCGGTGAGCAGTGCGAAGATATCGACCTGCATGCTGGAGAAGCGGAGCTGCATCTCCTCGGTGATGATTTTTCGCAAGGGCACGATCTCACGCTGGTAGTGGCTCGCGATGTCGTAGCAGGAGCGATAAACGCGATAGGCATCGCGCGCCTCCGAGCGCACGTTGACGGCGCGTTCGGTCAGGCGATTGAAGGCGAGATTGTAGGTCTCCACCGCCTGGCGGACGCGCACCTCGCCGCCGTCGAAGATCGGGATCTGGAACTGCACGTCAAACCCGCGCTCGCGGAACGGTGCGCTTTCGGGATCTTGCGTGCGGCGGCCGATGCCGGCGAGATCGAACAGCGTCACGAAGCGCGTCGCCTCGGTGAGGTTTTGCGCCTTTGCAAGCGCCGTCAATTCGAGCCGCGCGATCTGCAGGTCGATCCGATGCGCGACCGCGTCGGCCTCGATCGAGGGCAAAGTGAGCGGTCGCCGCGGCAGCGCCGGCAACTGGTTCGGAAGGCGGAAGTCGAGGCCGCCGTCCCACAGGCCCATCAGCCGCGCCAGCCGCTCGCGCGCGCTCGTCGCCGCCTGCCGCGCGGTCGCGAGATCGGCGGTGGTCTCGGCATAGAAGACCTGCTCGCGAGCCTGATCGAGCTTGTTGATCGATCCGGTCTCGCCGAGTTTCACCGCGAGCTGTGCCGTCGACTCCGCCGTCGATTTTGCGTCCGTCAGCAGCACCGCCATCTCGTTGGCGCCGACGCTGCGGACATAGGCACGCCGCACGTCGGCGGCGAGCCGCAGCGTCGCCAGGGCCGCGCGCAACTGCGCCTGGCGGAAACGGTCACGCGCGATGTCGGAGCGGAACGGCAATGTCGCCAGCGCGAGGATGTCGCCGACCACCTGGCGCTCGATCTCGCTCGCGCCATTGCCGGCGATCCGCGAGACGGAGAATACGGGATTGGGCGGTAGGCTCTCCGCGACGAGATCGGTCTCGGCCAGTGCGAGCTCGTTATAGGCCGCCTGCAAACCCTTGTTGTTGAGGAGCGCGACCTGCACGGCAGCGTCGGCACTCAGCGTGCGCGCGAGTAACCGGCGGACGTTGTCATTGACGCTCTCGGCGCCTTCAGCCGAACGAACGAAGGCGACGTCCTTGTGAATGGTCTGGCTGGTCAGGTCGGCGACAACAGTCATGCCGCTGTCAGGCGAGAACGCTGCGCACCCCGAAAGTGCAAGCGCCGACAGGGCGAGCAAGGAGCACGCGAATCGGTGTGCCATTTTGTAGTTCATGGCGTGCTCCTACCGGTCCGGCTTTTGCGGCGCGACGCTGTCATTGCGATCGTGCCACGGGGCAGGCGTTGCAGGCCGCAGACTGCTGTAAGGCGCAGTTGTCGAGTGGTAGCCGACGGGTGCGACCTTGGCCCCGGGATCGGCGGGGTCCGCGCTTGCAAGCGGCGACGTGGTCGCGGGCATGCAGCCCGACAACGCGATCGCGACGGTGGCCAGAACCGGCCAATGGAATCCAACGTGCCGCCTGCGTGCCGGATGAGCGGCGGCGAGCCTCGCCCCGAAAAGCGTATTCATGAGCAGTCCCTGATCTGTCTGATAACCATGGGCACGCGCGCGCCAAAGCGCGCACCGCCGCACGTCATGAGGTCAGGTCAGGCGATGGGAGGGCGGTAGAGGAGGGGAGGCGTTGCGTCGTGCACCAGCGAGGCGACCTCGGGGGCGCAGACCGACACCGGCTGAACCGGCTTGGCAATGCTCGGAAGATCGGCCGGAAGTGCGGTTGCGCACATCATCGCGCAACAGGGCCCGGGCGCGGTTTTGCCGTCGTGCTGATGCGGAACCGGCGTCTCCGGCGCGCTCGCATGGTGATGCGCGTGGATTGCGGCGTGATCGTGTGCCGAAGCGCCGTGCATGTGGGTTGCATCGGCGTCGTGCGCGTGAATCACCGCCGCAGTCACCTGCGTGTCATCATTCAGGCATGGCGCGGCGTTCCCCGTCGCCAACGCGGCAGCGGGCGCCAGGACGCAGAACAGATAGGCGGCTGCAATCAGCCACCCCATCCGAATCCGCATCGATCGCGTTATCAGTGAAAACATCCGCCCGAACTGGTCATTGCACGGCAATCGTGCACGCGCATCTTGCAAGGTAATCGCAAAGCGAGGTTTCGCCAAGCAATTCTTACTGCAGCGCACCGCGCATGCCTATTATCGCGTCATGATGCTTGACCGCAAGGCTGTCAGCGAAGAAGTTCGCGACCGTGCACGCACCAAATCATCCCGGACAACGACCATCTGCTTTCACCCCTGACTCGCGTCAGGCCTGGGTGCGGCTCGTCATCGCACTGCTGATCGGCTCGATCGGTGCCGTCGGCATGTGGGCGGTGGTGGTCGTGATACCCGTGGTGCAGGCCGAATTCGGCGCCACGCGCGGCGCGGTGTCGCTCGCCTTCACACTCATGATGTTCGGCTTCGGTCTCGGTGGCGTCATCACCGGCCGGATCACCGATCGCGTCGGCATCGTGCCGGCGATGGCGATCAGCATCGCCTTCCTCGGCGTCGCCAACGTGCTGGCGGGGCTGTCGACCATGCTGTGGCAGTTCGTGGCGGTGTATTTTTTGATCGGACTCGGCACGTCGGCGACGTTTGCGCCGCTGATGGCGGAGGCCTCGCACTGGTTCGAACGCTATCGCGGGCTCGCCGTCACCATCGTGGCGAGCGGCAACTATGTCGCGGGCGCGATGTGGCCACCGATCGTGAATTTTGGCACGGAAACCATCGGCTGGCGCATGACCCATATCGGGATCGGCATCGTCTGCGCGAGCCTGATGGCGATCCTGGTGCTGCTGCTGCGTGCCCAGATGGGCGACGACCAGGTGCGCAATCACGCCAACGCCCCGCCGCCGCGCGTCGATCTCAACCTCTCCACCAACACGCTGACCGTGCTGCTCTCGATCGGGAGCATCTCCTGCTGTGTGGCGATGTCGATGCCGCAGGTTCATATCGTCGCCTATTGCGGCGACCTCGGCTACGGCGTGGCGCGTGGCGCCGAGATGCTGTCGCTGATGATGGCCTGCGGCATCGTCAGCCGGATCGGCTCCGGCTTCCTCGCCGACAAGGTCGGCGGCATGCGCACGCTGCTGATCGGGTCGATCGCGCAGTGCTTTGCTCTGGTGTTCTATTTGTTCTTCGACGGCCTCACCTCGCTCTACCTGATCTCCGCGATGTTCGGCTTGTTCCAGGGCGGCATCGTGCCGAGCTACGCGATCATCGTGCGCGAGGCGATGCCGGCAAGCCAGGCCGCGACGCGGGTCGGCATCGTGATCTTCGCGTCCGTCTTCGGCATGTCCTTTGGCGGCTGGATCTCCGGCGTGATCTTTGATGCCACTGGCTCCTATGCCGCGGCGTTTGCCAACGGGGTCGCCTGGAACGCTCTCAACATCGCGATCGTGGTGATGCTGTTGATCCGCGCAAGGATGAACTCAGCGAAAGCGGCCGGCCCGGGCTTTGCGACTTGACGCCGGGGCGATCTCGACGGCCCCTTCCACCAAAATCGAAAACAACCCCATGCACAGTAGGAAATGCTGGAGCCCTTTCCGTTCCGATGGAATCGGCAAGGGGCTCTAGATTCTTGTTTTGACACGTTTTCTTGATGCGAAACGGTTTGCATATCGCGGGAAGGCATGTTCTGATTATTTCAGAAATACGGATTTACAGAAAATAACTTGACACGTCGGCCAAATCAGGGGTAAAAGAGCATCATCGCGCAAGTTGCGAGATTTACGGACACCCGATGCGCCTGTTCTTCCACTTGCTGGCCGGCCTGCTCAGCGCCTTAGGCGTCATTGCAATAGGTGTTTTTAGTCACGAGGCGATACGGCCTTTGTTCGTGGTCGTTTGGACGCCAGCAAGCTGGCTGGTTCGGCTTTCAGACGTGCTATGTCCACCGACAGGCGTAAGGTGCTTTCTGGGGGCGGTCAGCCAAGGCGCACATCATCTTTGGTTTGGGCTCTGCCTACTTGGCTTTTGGTGGGTTGTTCTGTCGTTTGCGATATGGCCGCTCTTCCGTTTACGTCGTTCTTCCGCCGGAGGATCAGACTCCTATGACGCGGACTCATTAAGCCGCAGGCGCAACCGGATTGACGTGAGTTGAATAAATGCAAGGTAGTTGGCGGCGAGCCTGTCGTGGCGCATGATTTGAGCCCCCAGTTCGGGAGATTGAATCGCGGCAGTCCGGCCAAACGCAACACTCCTGGCCCGCGCTTACAGAGAGGAGCGGACATCAACCAGCCCTCAATCTCCGGCAAGACGGTCGAAAATGACTCGTTGCAGACGCCGGTCGACGCTGTCATTTTCCCCGGAAGGTGTGGGAAGGATTAGATGGATGTCACCGAAACGGCTCCACGACAAATACAAGTCTCGCATCTTGCAGCCGGAAGATAGTGGAGACGCCGCTTTAATAAACTTCATGGCGGCCAATGGCGAACGTGGCACGGTCTTTCACGTGCTAGGCCACATTTTAGAGCAGTACGAAGACATCTACACCGTGCTCATCGATGACCGCTCGGTTGTTACTTTTGAGATTCCGCGCACTGCTGGGGCGCTGGCCGTCAAAGAACTCAGTGTTTTCTCTCTTAGTCAATATCGTGACGAACTAGGCCAAGGGAAGCCTCGCATACGCTTGGATCGAGCGGCGGAAGATGCACGAAAACTCCTCATCAAATGAGCAGGATTGCGCGATCAGTTGGCAGCCTGCTCCAAAAGGCAAACGTCCGCTTCTGGGCGGACCGAACCGCCGCTTATGACCCACCGCGGACATTTATTTCGGAATTGACCCAGATCGTCAAAGTCATCAAACTTTGCCCATGATCCAGTCGACAGAACCCGCCTTCGATGCTTCCGAGTACGCCATCCTTCGTGGAATTGATAAACAATTCCGCGCTAAGGGTTGGGCCAGTCATGTGACAGTCGATTACCTATTGCGGGAGTGGCGCGCGCTTTCCGGTACGGTGGGCCGATACAGCTTCACCATTGACGACTACACGAACGATCTCACTGCACGCGATGGGCTCGAGCTTGTGCTCGCAAATTGTCAGGGGCCGCTTCACGCCAAGCTTCATGCTCACATAACGCGATCCGACGAGATATTTCTTACCGGGACCGAGCCGGACACTGGTGAGAGTTTGGGGCAATTCTATCGCGTTGACGCTTCGTCAGGATGGTGGTGGCGGCGCAAGCCAGCGACAGGTCCTCTGGCAGAGTACCTGAGCGACCAGCGCCGCTGAGAACTACGGAAGTTGGTGTGATGTCGGTTCGTGGCACATCGCTTCCGTTAGAGCGTTGCAGCGATATGTCTGGGATCGGGGATAAACCGGAAGCGCCCGGCCGTTGGTCAAAAACGCGCTTTTGACCCAGAGCCGACACAAAGAGCCGGTTCCGTCCAATTATGCCAGTTGGACCGTTGCGCGACGCACAATGATCCGCTCGCCTTCTTCAAGATACTTGAGCTCGTCGTTGTACTCGCTGTGGACCAGCCAGATGTCTACCGTCCGCCCCTTCACCTCCCGCTCGCAAACGAGGATTCGCCCCTCTTTCAAGCCAGTGAGTAGATCGAGGTAGTCGAGTTCGATGTAGTTACCACGAGCATCGGCGAACATAAGATTATCGTGCGTATGCCAGGGCATGCCAAGAAAACCGATCAGGCAGTCTTCCTCGCGTTCGGCGTTCTCAACGCACAGAACTGCGTCACGGCCGAGATCGACCTCTATACGATGATCGTTATCTAGTCGCACTACCAGGCCGATCTCTCGGCATAGCTGGTTAACAAGATCGAGGTCGTAACGCATGGCAGCGCACCAATCACTTATCATGCAGCTTCATCATTGGGGCCGCTGTCGTAGCAGATCTGGCGCGCAATGTCGTCTTGTGGCCGATTTTGTTGCAGAACTGTCTTGAGGAGCCGAGCGAACCGTGATTCCGTCGAGGTGAAGCGGCCATCGACGG
>NZ_JAFCJM010000087.1 GCF_018130955.1 Bradyrhizobium liaoningense | reverse complement strand
GAGACGGCTGGAGCCGCCTCGCCGCCACGCTCGAGGGCTATGCTCTTGCCACCCAAGAACAAAATCCGGGAATCCCCCTCCAGGGGAGGGTGGCAGTCAGCCCGCGCCGACCTTCTTCTTCCGCCACACCAGATGCACCGCGCAGGTGCAGCCGGGAGGATGGGAGGCGAGGTCGGTGGAGGCGACGTCGTTCGCAGGCGTTGCCGCGAACGCTGTCTCGTCCTTCGCCGCGCGGGCCGGGATGTAGTTCAAGACCGGCGCAAGCCAGCGCTCGACTTCGGCCACCGTCATGCCCTTGCGCGCGGCATAGTCTTCGACCTGGTCGCGCTCGATCTTGCCGACGCCGAAATAATAGCTCTCGGGGTTCGCGAAATAGAGGCCCGACACCGAGGAGCCTGGCCACATCGCAAAGCTCTCCGTCAGCTTCACGCCGGCGGTGGCTTCCGCGTCGAGCAGCTCGAACAGCGTCTTCTTCTCGGTGTGGTCGGGCTGCGCGGGATAGCCGGGCGCGGGGCGAATCCCGGAGTACTTCTCCAGGATCAGCTCGTCGTTGGAGAGCGCCTCGTCCGGCGCATAGGCCCAGAACTCGCGGCGCACGCGGGCATGCATGCGCTCGGCAAAGGCTTCCGCGAGCCGATCGGCCAGCGCCTTGCACAGGATCGAGGAGTAGTCGTCATTCGCCTTCTTGAAGCGGTCGGCGACCGCGTCCTCGCCGATTCCCGCCGTCACCACGAAGCCGCCGACATAATCGGGCACGCCGGTTCCGCCGGGCGCGATGAAGTCGGAGAGCGCGGCATTGAAGCGGCCCTCGCGCTTCTCGAGCTGCTGGCGCAGCGTGTGCAGCGTCGCGATCTTCTTGGTGCGGCTCTCGTCGGCATAGACGGCGATGTCGTCACCATCCGCATTCGCCGGCCAGAAGCCGATCGTGGCGCGCGCGCGGAACCATTTTTCCCTGACGATGGTGTCGAGCATCTTGCGCGCGTCGTCATAGAGCGCGCGCGCGACCTCGCCGACCTTGGCGTCGTCGAGGATCGCGGGGAAGCGGCCGGCGAGCTCCCAGGTCTGGAAGAACGGCGTCCAGTCGATATAGGGCACGAGCTCGGCGAGATCGTAATCGTCAAACGTCTTCGTGCCGAGGAAGGTCGGCTTCACCGGCGGTTTGGCGGCAAAGTCCACCGGCACGCGGTTGGCGCGGGCATCCGAGAGCTTGAGCCGCTTCTTGTCGGCCTGCGCGCGCAGATGCGCCTCGGAAATCCGGGCATATTCGGCGCGCACCTCGGCGGCATAAGTCTCGCGCTTCTCCACCGAGAGCAGCGAGGAGGCGACGCCGACCGCGCGGCTCGCGTCGTTCACATGCACGACGGGACCGGCCTGGTAGTTCGGGTCGATCTTCACTGCCGTGTGCACGCGACTGGTCGTCGCGCCACCGATCAGGAGCGGCAGCTTCAACCCTTCGCGCTGCAATTCGCCGGCGAAGAACGCCATTTCGTCGAGCGACGGCGTGATCAGGCCGGACAGACCGACGATGTCGGCCTTCTCCGCCTTCACGGTCTCGACGATCTTTGCCGCCGGCACCATCACGCCGAGGTCGATGACCTCAAAGTTGTTGCACTGGAGCACGATGCCGACGATGTTCTTGCCGATATCGTGGACGTCGCCCTTGACGGTCGCGAGCACGATCTTGCCGGCGGACGAATTCGCTTCGCTGCCGATGCCGTTCGCCAGGTTGCGGGCCTTCTCCTCCTCCATGAACGGCATGAGATAGGCGACCGCCTGCTTCATGACGCGCGCGGATTTCACGACCTGCGGCAAAAACATCTTGCCGTCGCCGAAGAGGTCGCCGACCACGTTCATGCCGGCCATCAGCGGGCCCTCGATCACGTCGAGCGGACGCGAGGACGACGCGCGGGCCTCTTCGGTATCCGCTTCGATGAACTCGGTGATCCCGTGCACCAGCGAATGCGACAGCCGCTTCGCCACCGGCCATTCGCGCCAGGCGAGGTCGGCTTCCTTGGCCTCGGTCTTCTTGCCGCGGAACTTTTCAGCGAGCGCCAGCAGCCGTTCGGAGGCGCCGGGGTCGCGGTTCAACACCACGTCCTCGCAGGTCTGGCGCAGCTCGGGGTCGATGTCGTCATAGACGATCATCTGTCCGGCATTGACGATGCCCATGTCCATGCCGGCCTTGATGGCGTGATACAGGAAAACCGAGTGCATGGCCTCGCGCACCGGCTCGTTGCCGCGGAACGAGAAGGACAGGTTGGAGACGCCGCCCGAGATGTGCGCGCCGGGCAGGTTCTTGCGGATCCAGCGCGTCGCCTCGATGAAGTCGACGCCGTAATTGTTGTGCTCCTCGATGCCGGTCGCGATCGCAAAGATGTTGGGATCGAAGATGATGTCCTCAGGCGGGAAGCCGACGCGGTTCACCAGGATGTCGTAGGCGCGCTTGCAGATCTCGGTCTTGCGCGCAAAAGTATCGGCCTGGCCGACTTCGTCGAATGCCATCACCACGACCGCCGCGCCATGGCGCCGTGCGATCTTCGCCTCGTGGATGAATTTTTCCTCGCCCTCCTTCATCGAGATCGAGTTGACGACTGGCTTGCCCTGAACGCATTTCAGGCCGGCCTCGATGACAGAGAACTTCGACGAGTCGACCATCACGGGCACGCGGGCGATGTCGGGCTCGGCGGCGACGAGGTTGAGGAAGGTCACCATCGCGGCTTCCGAATCCAGCAGACCCTCGTCCATATTGACGTCGATGATCTGCGCGCCGTTCTCGACCTGGTCGCGCGCCACCTGCAGCGCGGCGGTGTAATCGCCTGATGTGATCAGCTTGCGGAAGCGGGCGGAGCCCGTGACGTTGGTGCGCTCGCCGACGTTCACGAAGGGAATGGCATCGGTCAGGATGAACGGCTCGAGGCCGGAGAGGCGCAGGCGCGCATCGATTTCGGGCACGACGCGCGGCTTGTGCGGAGCGACGGCGGCGGCAATCGCCGCGATATGGTCGGGCGTGGTGCCACAGCAGCCGCCGACGATGTTGACGAGGCCGTCACGGGCGAATTCGCCGATCAGGCGGGCCATGTAGTCCGGGCTCTCGTCATACTGGCCGAACTCGTTGGGCAGGCCGGCATTGGGATAGGCGCAGACCAGCGTATCGGCGACGCGGCCGATGTCGGCGATATGCGCGCGCAGATCTTCCGCGCCGAGCGCGCAGTTGAAGCCGATGGTGACAGGCTTTGCATGCCGCACCGAGTTCCAGAACGCCTCCGGCATCTGGCCCGACAGCAGGCGGCCGGACTTGTCGGTGATGGTGCCTGACACCATCACGGGCACGTCGATGCCGCGCTCTTCGGTGATCTCGGCGATCGCGTAAAGCGCCGCCTTGGCGTTCAGCGTGTCGAAGATTGTCTCGACCAGCAGCAAATCGACGCCGCCGTCGAGCAGGCCGTTGATCTGTTCGCCATAGGACTTCCGCAGATCATCGAAGGTGACGGCGCGATAGCCGGGGTTTGCGACGTCGGGCGAGATCGAGGCGGTGCGGTTGGTCGGGCCGAGGGCGCCGGCGACGAAGCGCGGCCTGCCGTCCTCAGCGCCGACGCGTTCGGCGGCGTTGCGGGCGAGGCGGGCGCCTTCGCGGGCCATCTCGTAGACGATGTCGGTGAGGTCGTAATCGGCCTGCGCGATCGAGGTCGTCGAGAAGGTGTTGGTCGCGACGATGTCGGCACCAGCGCGCAGGTAAGCGGCGTGGATATCCTCGATCGCCTGCGGCTGGGTCAGGATCAGCAAATCGTTGTTGCCGCGCAGGTCGCGATGGAAGTCCCTAAAGCGTTCGCCGCGGAAGGCGGCTTCATCGAACTGGAGCGCCTGGATCATCGTGCCCATGGCGCCGTCGAGCACCAGGATGCGGTCGCGGGCGGCTTGCAGCAGCGCTATGCGCTTCGGAGACACGGATACGGTCATCTTCTGTCAGGCAGCTTTCTGGGCGCTCTTGGCGCGAATACCGAGCAGATGGCTGATCGCGAAAACGAGATCGGCGCGGTTCATGGTGTAGAAATGGAAGGTGTCGACGCCATGCTTGGCGAGCTTGTGCACCTGGCCGGCCGCGACCGTCGCGGCGACGAGCTTGCGCGTATCGGCATCGTCGTCGAGCCCCTCGAACTTTTCCGCCAGCCAGTTCGGCACCGTGGTGCCGGCGCGGGTGACGAAATTGCGGGCCTGCTTGAAATTGTGCATGGGCATGATGCCCGGCACGATCGGGATATTGATGCCGCGCGCACGCACGCGATCGAGATAGCGGAAATAGAGGTCGTTATCGAAGAACACCTGGGTGATGGCGCGCGTCGCGCCCGCGTCGACCTTGGCCTTCAGTGTGTCGATGTCGGCGTCGAAGTCGCGCGCTTCAGGGTGCTTCTCGGGATAGGCCGAGACCGACACTTCGATGTCGGAATGCCGCTTCTTGATGCCGGCAACGAGCTCGGCCGAGCTCTGGTAGCCGTCGGGATGGGTGGTGTAGGGCGTGCCGATGCCGCCGGGCGGATCGCCGCGCAAGCCGACGATGTGGCGGACGCCGACCTCGTGATAGCGGTCCACGATCTCGTCGATTTCGCCGCGCGAGGCGCCGACGCAGGTCAGATGCGCGGCCGGCAGCAGCGCGGTCTCCTTCAGGATGCGCGCGATGGTGGAATGGGTGCGCTCGCGGGTTGAGCCACCGGCGCCGTAGGTCACCGAGACGAATTTCGGCTCCAGCGGCGCGAGGCGGTTGATGGTCTCCCAGAGATTGCGTTCCATCTCCTCGGTCTTGGGCGGGAAGAACTCGAAGGAGATCGCGGGACGCTTCACGGCGAGGAGCCCGTCGTTCTCGGCAGCCGTCGTCGGCTCAGTCATGGCAGCACTCACTCCAGTCTCTTGCGTCGCGCGGTCGGGTCTAGTTGGGAGGCCCTAAGATAAGTCAAAGGCCGCTGGCCGGACAGCCCATCGGGCATGGGAAATTGCCCACTATTGTATCTCAGAATGGTATTTTATGCCGAAATTTCAAAAATTGTGGGAAGATTGTAGGCGTAAGAAATATATTAAATATCAATATATTAGTCAAGATCTACTTGAGGGGGTGGCCATATCTTGTGTTGGGCAGTATGAAATCCGTGCTAATCTTATGCTCGGAATCCCACTCAAGTCGCGTCTAGCGCCTCAGGGCTCGCGGCGCGCACACGCCAGATCTGCACGCGTCGGCCATTGCCGGCCCGGCGCCGCGCACTAGGTTAGCGATCATGCTCCCGCTCTCCGTTCTCGACCTTTCCGTCGTCACCACAGGCACCAAGCCCGCCGCGGCGCTGCGCAACAGCATCGACCTAGCGCGCCATGTCGATGGGCTCGGCTATGTCCGCTACTGGCTCGCCGAGCACCATAACCTCGCCTCCGTCGCGAGCCCGGCGCCCGACGTCATGATCGGGCAGATCGCGGCGGTGACCAAACATATCCGCGTCGGCTCCGGCGGCGTGATGCTGCCCAACCACGCCCCGCTGGTGGTCGCCGAGCGCTTCAAGATGCTGGAGGCGCTGTTTCCCGGCCGCATCGATCTCGGCCTCGGCCGCGCGCCAGGCACCGACGGCGCCACGGCCCATGCGCTGCGCTCCCGGCTCGATCGCCGCGAGGGCGACGATTTTCTCGAGCGGCTGCACGAGCTGTGTTTGTGGGAGACCCGCGATTTCCCGTCGGGCCATCCCTACAACAACGTCGTGGCCATGCCCGACGACACGCCGCTGCCGCCGGTCTGGCTGCTCGGCTCCAGCGACTATTCCTCGGAGCTCGCGGCTCAAGTCGGCATGGGCTTTGCGTTCGCGCATCACTTCGCAAGCCATGACGCGGTCGACGCGATGGTGAACTACCGTAGCAGGTTCACGCCGTCGGCCTGGCGCGCAACGCCGCACGCGATCCTCGCCGTCGCGGCCATCGCCGCGGATACCAATGAAGAGGCCGAGAAACTTGCGGCGTCCTACGATCTCAATCGCCTGCGCCGCGACCGCGGCCAGTATCTGCCGCTGCCGAGCGTCGAGGAGGCGCTGGCCTATCCCTACAGCGACGCCGAGCGCGTCTCGATCGGGCGCGGCCGCTCCCGCCTGTTCGTCGGCACGCCGGCGACGGTGCAAAAGAAGCTCCAGCCGCTGATCGATGCGAGCAAGCCGGACGAGCTGATGGTCATCACGGCGGTCTACGACCACGAGAAGCGGAAAAAGTCCTATTCGCTGCTGGCTGACGCGTTCGGGCTCGCGAAGGCGGCTTAGCTACCCTCCAGGGGAGGGTGGCATCTCACTCCCTCGTCTCGCTGAACGTCGCGCGGAACGGGTGCCCCGGATAGACGCCGACGATCCGAAACTCGCGCGAGAAGAATTTCAGCTCCTCCAGCGCAAACGCGAGCCCCTTGTCGTTCGGATGGCCGTCGACGTCGGCATAGAACTGCGTGGCGAAGAAATTGCCGTCCACCATGTAGCTCTCGAGCTTGGTCATGTTGACGCCGTTGGTGGCAAAGCCGCCGAGCGCCTTGTAGAGCGCGGCGGGCAGGTTGCGCACCCGGAAAACAAAAGAAGTGACCAGCGGCCCCGAGCCCTGCTCGGCCCATTTGGCCTCGCGCGCCAGCACCACGAAGCGCGTGGTGTTGTGGGCCTCGTCCTCGACGTCCTCGGCGAGGATGTCGAGGCCGTAAATCTGCGCGGCCAGGCGCGAGGCGATCGCGGCCACGCTTTTGTCCTTGCGCTCGGAAATGTCGCGCGCGCTGCCGGCGGTGTCGGCGGCCACGATCGGCCTGACGCCGAGCTTGCGGATGATGCGCCGGCACTGGCCGAGCGCGTGCACATGGCTCTCGACGCTCTTGATGTCAGTAAGCTTGGTGCCCTTCACCGCCATCAACTGGTGCCGGATCGGCAGAAACCATTCGCCGACGATGAAGAGGCCGGAGGCCGGCAGCAGGTGGTGGATGTCGGCGACGCGGCCCGCGACCGAGTTCTCGATCGGGATCATGCCGAGGTCGGCCTCGCCGGAGGAGATCGCCGACAGCGCGTCCTCGAAGGTGGAGCACGGCAACGGCTCGGCGTCGGGATAGGCCTCGACGATGGCGATATGGGAATTGGCCCCAGGTTCGCCCTGGAATGCGATCTTCATTTTGCTCATGGTGGCGCCTTGTAACAGCCGCTCAGGATTTCGCCAGCATCTGCCGGGCGATTTCGAGGTCATGGGCGGTATCGACCCCGAGCGGCACCGAATCCACGATCGTCGCGTCGATCCGCATGCCCGCCTCCAGCGCCCTCAATTGCTCGAGCTTTTCGCGCTGTTCCAGGACCGATGGAGGCAGCTTGACGTAGCGTTCCAGCGCATCCCGGCGATAGGCGTAGAGGCCGATGTGGTGGTAACGGGGGCCGTCGCCATAGGGCGCGGTCGCGCGGGTGAAATAGAGCGCGCGGAGCCGCTGCCCACCCAGGGGGGAACCGATCAGCTTCACCACGCTCGGGTTGACATGCTCCTCCGTCACGCGGATCTCGGCGGCCGCGGTGCCGATCGCGACCTCGGGGTCGTCGAGCAAGGCAAGGGCGGCGCGGACGTCCTGCGCCGGAATGGTGGGCAGGTCGCCCTGAAGGTTGACGACGAATTCCACCTCGCCGGCCGGGTCGAGAAGGGTCAGCGCCTCGAAGATGCGGTCCGAGCCGCTCGGATGGTCGGCACGGGTCATCACCGCCTCGCCGCCATGGGCCGTGACGGCTTGCGCGATCTCCGGCGTGTCGGTTGCGACCGCGACCCGCCCGATTTGGGCCTCCTCGGCGCGGCGCAGCACCTGTACGATCATCGGAAGTCCCGCGATGTCGGCGAGCGGCTTGCCGGGCAGGCGGGTCGAGGCCATGCGGGCCGGAATGAGCACCAGGGTACGGGAAACGGTCATCCGGATTGGCCCAGGAAATGGGGCGCGAAACGCGCCGGAATTGGGTGGGGATGGGGTGAAAGCGAGCCCGTTTATACGGGTTGCCAGACCCCGGGCAAACCGATATCTCATCGCTGCTCTGGGGTGGGGTGGAACGTCCGATTCCCTTGGAGCGCCTGTCCTGGCGGCCGCTTGGGCCGCACTTCCTTATCTCGCGGCGTGGGGCCTGATCCGAAATGGACTCCTTCGAACTCAACAAGATCCTCGGTGCCGTGCTCGGCACCTGCCTCGTTCTCCTGGTGACGAGCTTCACCGCCCAGGCGCTGTTCTCCCCGAAGCCGCTGGAGAAGCCCGGCTTCGAGATCGCGGTGAAGGAAGATGCCGGCCACGGCAAGGAAGGCGCCGCCGCTGCGGCCTCCGAGCCGATCGAAAAGCTGCTCCAGACCGCCTCCGTCGAGAAGGGCGCCTCCGCCGCCAAGAAGTGCGGCGCCTGCCACACCTTCGAGAAGGGCGGCCCGAACCGCGTCGGCCCGAACCTCTTTGGCGTCGTCGGCCGCGCCCGCGCCTCGGAAGCCGGTTTCAACTATTCCGCCGGCATGAAGAGCAAGGGCGGCAACTGGGACTTCGAAGGGCTCAACGCCTTCATCCTCAACCCGAAGGCCGCCGTTCCAGGCACCGCGATGGGCTTTGCCGGCATTCCGAAGGATTCCGAGCGCGCCGACGTGATTGCCTATCTGAACTCGATGTCCGACAAGCCGGCTCCGCTGCCGACTGCGTCGAAATAAGGTTCTCGGCGTCGTCAGACGATTTGCGGCCAGGCCCTGTGCCTGGCCGTTTCCGTATCTATATGGTCGCGTTGTTGTTATCGGGGCGTTTGGCCGCAGCGGACCGCCCCGGTAGGCCTCCAAGATGAGGAAAAAGCAACATAATCGGTCGAAACCTTGCCGTATATTGGGGCCTTAAGGGATAGGCTCCTATCAAGACAGGGATGTTCATTTGGCAATTACCCGACGCGATCTTCTGCTCGCCGGCGCTGCGACCGCAGCGCTTCCAGCTCTCGGTTCCACCGCAGGCCTTCCGCTGGTCGGTGCCGAGGCGCAAGCCGCAAGCGAGCTGCCCTGGCGCCACGCGCTGTCGCTGTTCGGCAAGGTCAAATACGGAGCCGACTTCAAGCGTTTCGACTACGTCAATCCGGAAGCGCCGAAGGGCGGCGTCGCGCGCCAGATCGCGGTCGGCACGTTCGACAATTTCAACATCGTCGTGTCCGGTGTGAAGGGGCAGGTCGCCGGTGCCGTCGCGTTCATCTATGAAAACCTGCTGACGCCCTCGCTCGACGAAGTCTCGACCGAATACGGTGCCCTTGCCGAGGCCGTCAGCCACCCGGACGATTTCTCCTTCGTCACCTATCGCTTGCGGCCGGACGCGAAGTGGCATGACGGCAAGCCGGTCACGGCTGACGACGTGATCTTCTCGCTCAACGCGTTCAAGACCCATCACCCGATGTACTCGGCCTACTACAGTCACGTGGTGAAGGCCGAGAAGGTTGGCGAGCGCGAAGTCAAGTTCGTGTTCGATGCCCCGGGCAATCGCGAGCTGCCGCAGATCGTCGGCCAGCTCTACGTGCTGCCGAAGCATTGGTGGGAGGGCACCGATGCGCAGGGCCGCAAGCGCGATGTCTCCACCACCACGCTCGAAATTCCGCTCGGCTCCGGCCCCTACAGGATCAAGGAATTCGTTGCCGGACGGTCGATCACGCTGGAGCGCGTCAAGGACTATTGGGGGCGCGACCTCGCGACCAATGTCGGCCGCAACAATTTCGACGAGATGCGCTACGAATATTTCCGCGACGCCACCGTCGCAATCGAGGCATTCAAGGCCGACCAGGTCGACTGGCGTACCGAGAACAGCGCGAAGAGCTGGGCAACCGCCTACGATTTCCCGGCCGTGACCGAAAAGCGCGTGATCCTGGAGGAATTCGCCAATCGCAGCTCGGGCGTCATGCAGGCTTTCGTGCCGAACCTGCGCCGCGCAAAATTCAGCGATCCCCGCGTGCGTCGCGCGCTCAACTATGCGTTCGACTTCGAGGAGATGAACAAGCAGATCTTCTACGGCCAGTACAAGCGCGTCAGCAGCTATTTTGATGGCATCGACGAGCTGATGGCGACCGGGCTGCCGCAGGGAAAAGAGCTCGAGATTCTCGAGACCGTTCGCGCACAGGTCCCGCCCGAAGTCTTCACGACGGCGTACGCCAATCCGGTCGGCGGCAGTCCGGAAGCCGTGCGCGACAATCTGCGCGAGGCGCTACGTCTCCTGAAGGAAGCCGGCTACGAGGTGCGCGACCGCAAGCTGACCGACACCAAAACCGGCGCTCAGTTCTCGCTTGAATTGCTGAACCAGGATCCGAGCTTTGAACGGGTCACGCTGTTCTACAAGCCGTCACTGGAGCGGCTCGGCATCGCCGTGAGCGTGCGGACCGTTGACCCGACCCAGTACGAGAACAGGCTTCGCGATTGGGATTTCGACGTCGTCACCAACTCCTGGGGCGAGTCGCAGTCTCCGGGCAACGAGCAGCGCGAGTTCTGGTCGTCCAAGACCGCCGACATCGCGGGCTCGCGTAATATCGCGGGCATCAAGAACCCCGCCATCGACAAGCTGATCGAGCGGCTGATCTACGCCAAGGATCGCGACGATCTCGTCGCCGCCACCAAGGCGCTGGACCGCGTGCTGCTGTGGAACAATTACGTCGTGCCGCAGTGGACCTATTCGAAGGTCCGCACCGCGCGCTGGGACCGTTTTGGCCGCCCGGCGGAATTGCCCAAATACGGCCAGTCCGGCTTCCCGTTCCTCTGGTGGTACGACGCAGACAAGGCGGCGCGGATCGCAAAGAAGTCGTGAAGGACATCGTTCGCATGGCGCAGCTCTCACGCCGGCATGTGCTGGCCTTAGGTGTCGGCGGTGCGCTGGGTGCGTCCCTCGGCACACCGCTGTTGCGGAACGCGCACGCCTCGGAGGCGTGGACCGCGGCCCACGGCATCTCGGCCTTCGGCGATCTCAAATATCCCGCCGATTTTCGCCAGTTCGACTACGTCAACGTGGACGCGCCCAAGGGCGGGGCGTTCTCGCTGATCCCGTCGGTGCGCGCCTACAACCAGTCCTACCAGACTTTCAATTCGCTCAACGCCTTCATCCTGAAGGGCGACGGCGCGCAAGGCATGGACATGACCTTCGTGTCGCTGATGGCGCGAGCGAACGACGAGCCGGACGCCATGTATGGGCTCGCCGCGAAGTCGGTGCAGATCTCGCCGGACAAGCTCGTCTATCGCTTCACCATGCGGCCCGAGGCGAAATTCCACGACGGCACCAGGCTCACGGCGCATGATGCTGCGTTCTCGCTGACGGCGCTGAAGGAGAAGGGGCATCCGCTGATCATCGTGCAGATGCGCGACATGGTGAGCGCGGAAGCGCTCGACGATGCGACGCTTGTGGTCACTTTCGCGCCGAAGCGTGCCCGCGACGTGCCGCTCTTTGTTGCGAGCCTACCGATCTTCTCGAAAGCCTATTACGCCACGCGCGCCTTCGACGAATCGACGCTCGACGTTCCGCTGGGCTCAGGCCCCTACAAGGTCGGGAAATTCGAGGTCAATCGCTACATCGAATATGAGCGGGTGAAGGACTGGTGGGCGGCCGATCTGCCGGTCTGTCGCGGCAGCTTCAATTTCGACGTCGTGCGCTACGAGTTCTATCGCGACCGCGACGTCGCCTTCGAAGGTTTTACCGGCAAGAACTATCTCTACCGCGAGGAGTTCACGTCCCGCATCTGGGCGACCCGCTACGATTTCCCCGCCGTCAAGGATGGCCGCGTCAAGCTGGAGATTACGCCGGACGATACGCCTTCCGGCGCGCAGGGCTGGTTCATCAACACCAGGCGCGACAAGTTCAAGGATCCGCGCGTGCGCGAGGCGCTGACCTACGCCTTTGACTACGAGTGGACCAACAAGACCATCATGTACGGCGCCTATGCGCGCACGGTCTCGCCGTTCCAGAACTCCGACCTGATGGTGACAGGCGGGCCGCCCACGCCCGAGGAGCTGAGGCTGCTCGAGCCGTTCCGCGGCCAGGTGCCCGACGAGGTGTTCGGCGAACCCTTCGTGCCGCCGGTCTCCGACGGATCGGGACAGGACCGCGCCCTGCTGCGCAAGGCGCAGCAACTCCTCAACGAGGCCGGGCTCGTCGTCAAGGACGGCAAGCGGCTGCTGCCGAACGGCGAGGTGTTCCGGATCGAATTCCTCGCGGAGGAGCCGTCGCTCCAGCCGCATCACGCGCCCTACATCAAGAACCTGGGTACCCTCGGCATCGACGCGAGCCTGCGTCTGGTCGATGCCGTGCAATACCGGGCGCGCGTGGAAGATTTCGATTTCGACATGACGATCCAGCGCTTCTCCATGTCGGCGACGCCGGGCGACGCCATGCGCGCGTTCTTTTCTTCGCAAGCCGCGGCAACCAAGGGATCATACAATCTTGCGGGTGTCGCCAGCCCGGCCATCGACGCGATGATCGAGAAGATCATGGCGGCCGACAGCCGCGAGGAATTGACGGTCGCCTGTCGTGCTTTCGATCGCCTGTTCCGCGCCGGCCGCTACTGGGTGCCGCAATGGTACAACAAGACGCATCGGCTGGCTTACTGGGATCAGTACAGCCACCCGGCCAAGCTGCCGCGCTATGCGAACGGGGTCGGCGCACCGGAGATCTGGTGGTCTGACGCGGCCAAGGCCGCCAGGATCGACAATAAGCTCGAGCAGGCGAAATAGCCCATGAGCGCCTATATCGCCCGCCGCCTTCTCCTGATGATTCCGACGCTGCTCGGCATTCTTTTCGTGTCCTTCGTGGTCGTGCAGTTCGCGCCGGGCGGCCCTGTCGAGCGCGTTATTGCGCAGCTCTCCGGCGCCGACACCGGCGGCACGTCGCGCATTTCCGGCGGCGGCGATTTCGCGCAGCGCGCGCCCGGACAGGTCGGCGCAGGCGCCGATGCGGTGAACTCGAAATATCGCGGCGCGCAGGGGCTCGATCCCGATTTCATCAAGAAGCTGGAAAAACAGTTCGGCTTCGACAAGCCGGCGCCGGAGCGCTTTGCGCTCATGGTGTGGAATTTCGCCCGCTTCGATTTTGGCAAGAGCTATTTCCGCGACGTGAGCGTGATCCAGCTCATCAAGGAGAAGCTGCCGGTCTCGATCTCGCTCGGCATCTGGCTGACGCTGATCACCTACCTGATCTCGATCCCGCTCGGCATCCGCAAGGCGGTGAAGGACGGCTCGCGCTTCGACACCTGGACCTCGGGGATCATCATCGTCGGCTATGCGATTCCCGGCTTCCTGTTCGCGATCCTCCTGATCATCCTGTTCGCCGGCGGCTCGTTCTTCAACTGGTTCCCGCTGCGCGGACTGACCTCGGACGGCTGGTCGCAGTTCCCCTGGTACTGGAAGATCATCGATTATTTCTGGCACCTGACGCTGCCGCTGCTCGCGATGGGCCTGAGCGCATTCGCGACCATGACGCTGCTCACCAAGAACTCGTTCCTTGACGAGATCCGCAAGCAATATGTCATGACCGCGCGTGCCAAGGGCTGCAGCGAGAACCAGGTGCTTTACGGCCACATCTTCCGCAACGCGATGCTGATCGTGATCGCTGGCTTCCCCGGCGCCTTCATCCACGCCTTCTTCTCGGGCTCACTCCTGATCGAAACCATCTTCTCGCTGGACGGGCTTGGCCTGCTCAGCTTCGAGAGCGTGCTCAACCGTGACTATCCCGTGGTGTTCGGCACCCTCTACATCTTCTCGCTGGTCGGCCTGGTCGTGAACCTGATCTCCGACCTGACCTATATGTGGATCGATCCGCGGATCGATTTCGAGGCGCGGGAGGTCTGATGTCTGTCACCGCGCCGACTCCGATCGAGACCACGACGAGATCGCCGTTCGGCACCGCCGTGCCGATCACGCGCAAGCCGTTCGTGCCTTCTCCGCTGAACAAGCGGCGCTGGCAAAGCTTCAAGGCGAACCGGCGCGGCTTCTGGTCGTTCTGGATCTTCATGATCCTGTTCGTGGTGTCGCTGTTCGCCGAACTGATCGCCAACGACCGGCCGTTCATGATCAAGTACGACGGCCGTCTGTATTGGCCGGCCTTCGTCACCTATTCGGAGACGACCTTTGGCGGCGATTTCGAGACCGCGGCCGACTATCGCGATCCCTATCTCCAGAAGCTGATCAAGGAGAAGGGCGGCACCATCGTCTGGCCGCTGATCCGCTACTCCTACAACACCCACAATCTCGACCTGCCGACGCCGGCGCCGTCGCCGCCGACCTGGATGCTGACGGAAGCGCAGTGCAAGCCGGTGCTCGAGAAGAAGGGGCTGAAGAGTTGCCGCGACCTCGAATACAACTGGCTCGGCACGGACGACCAGGGCCGCGACGTGGTGGCGCGGCTGATCTACGGCTTCCGCATCTCGGTGCTGTTCGGGCTTTGTCTCACGATCGTCTCCTCGATCGTCGGTGTCGCGGCCGGCGGCATTCAGGGCTACTTTGGCGGCTGGATCGATCTCACCTTCCAGCGCTTCATCGAGATCTGGACCGCGATCCCCTCGCTCTATCTACTACTGATCCTGTCATCGGTGCTGGTGCCCGGTTTCTTCGTCCTGCTCGGCATCCTCCTGCTGTTCTCCTGGGTCTCGCTGGTCGGACTCGTGCGCGCTGAATTCTTGCGCGGACGCAATTTCGAATACATCCAGGCGGCGCGCGCGCTCGGCGTCTCCAATGCCGTCATCATGTTCCGGCACCTTTTGCCCAATGCGATGGTCGCGACGATGACGTTCCTGCCGTTCATCGTGTCGTCCTCGGTGATGACGCTGACGGCGCTCGACTTCCTCGGCTTCGGCCTGCCACCCGGATCGCCCTCGCTCGGCGAATTGCTGTCGCAGGGCAAGTCAAACGTGCAGGCGCCGTGGCTCGGCTTCACCGGCTTCTTCTCGGTCGCGATCATGCTGTCGCTGTTGATCTTCATCGGCGAGGCCGTGCGCGACGCCTTCGATCCGCGCAAGACGTTCAAGTGAGGGCTTGATGGACGCGATCAACCAGCCCCTTCTTGCCGTGCGCGATCTCTCGGTGGCCTTCCACCAGGGCGGCAACACCACGCTCGCGGTCGACAAGGTCTCGTTCCAGATCAAGCGCGGCGAATGCGTTGCGCTGGTCGGCGAATCCGGCTCCGGCAAATCGGTCAGCGCGCTGTCGATCCTGAAGCTGTTGCCCTATCCGAACGCCTCGCATCCCTCGGGCAACATCCGCTTCAAGGGCCAGGAAATCCTGGGCCTGCCGGAAGCGGAGATGCGCGCCTTGCGCGGCAGCGATATCTCAATCATCTTCCAGGAGCCGATGACCTCGCTCAATCCGCTGCACACGATCGAGGCGCAGATCGGCGAGATCATCCAGCTCCACAATCCCACCAGCAATGCGCTGGCGCGCGAGCGGACGCTGGAGCTCTTGACCCAGGTCGGCATCCCCGATCCCGAAACGCGGTTGTCGAGCTATCCGCACCAATTGTCCGGCGGCCAGCGCCAGCGCGTCATGATCGCGATGGCACTTGCCAACGAGCCCGATCTCCTGATCGCGGACGAGCCGACGACGGCGCTCGACGTCACCGTGCAGGCGCAGATCCTGGCTTTGCTCGCCGAGATCCGCGCGCGCCTCGGCATGAGCCTGCTCTTCATCACCCACGACCTCGGCATCGTGCGGCGCATCGCCGATACCGTATGCGTGATGAAGAATGGCCAGATCGTCGAGCAGGGCCCGGTCGAGCAGGTCTTCAAGAGCCCGAAACATCCCTACACGCGCGCGTTGCTCGCCGCGGAGCCAAAACCCGATCCAGCGCCGCCGCAGCCGCAGGCGCCGGTCGTAATGTCGGCTGATGACCTCAAGGTCTGGTTTCCGATCAAGCGCGGGCTGATGCGCAAGACGGTCGGCCATATCAAGGCGGTCGACGGCGTCAGTGTTGCCGTGCGCAAGGGCGAGACGCTGGGCGTGGTCGGTGAATCCGGCTCGGGCAAGACCACGCTCGGCCTGGCGCTGCTGCGGCTGATCTCCTCCAACGGCCGCATCGTGTTCCTGGGCAAGGACATCCAGGGGCTGCGCTTCAAGGAGATGCGCCCCTTCCGCCGCGACATGCAGATCGTGTTCCAGGATCCGTTCGGCTCGCTTAGCCCGCGGATGTCGGTCGCCGACATCATCGAGGAGGGTCTCGGCGTGCATCAGCCGAAGCTCAGGCCAGAGGAGCGAGAGGCAAAGGTCGTCAAGGCGCTCGAGGACGTCGGGCTCGATCCGGAGACGCGCTTCCGCTATCCGCACGAATTCTCCGGCGGCCAGCGCCAGCGCATCAGCATCGCGCGCGCCGCCGTGCTGGAGCCCGATTTCATCGTGCTGGACGAGCCCACCAGCGCGCTCGACATGCTGTTCCAGGCGCAGATGGTCGATCTGCTGCGCGATCTCCAGCGCAAGCGCGACCTCACCTACATGTTCATCTCGCACGATCTGCGCGTCGTCGCCTCGCTCGCGAGCCATCTCATCGTGATGCGCGGCGGGAAGGTGGTGGAAGAGGGCCAGGCCGCGGACCTCTTCAAGAGCCCGAAGACGGATTATACCCGCGCGCTGTTCGCAGCGGCGTTCCGGCTGGAGACGGCGGGCAACGGGTCGGTGGCGACGTAACACCGTCATTCCGGGAGGCTGCATCGAGACTTTCCGGGCCCTCGCGCAGGCCGCCGCTACCAATTGCCGCACCAGGGTTCGTCAGAAATTAAAGTTAGCGCCGGTTTGTGACCAGGATCACGGAACAAAGATTGCTTTTCGCCACACGTTGGCTAGTCTGATGAATTGCAGGGGGCTGCAATGAGCCGTTTTGGCATCTTTGGTTTATTAATATTTGTCGTTTTGCTCGGATCCGGCTCGGCCCACGCCGAAAAGCGCGTTGCGCTGGTTATCGGCAATTCGGCCTACAAGAACGTTCCGCGGCTTGCCAATCCGGTCAACGATGCCGGGCTGATCGGCAGCATGCTGAGGAAGGTCGGCTTCGATATCGTCGACGTCAGGCAGGACCTCAGCGCCGCCGAGACGCGCAAGACGCTGCGCGAGTTCGGCACCAAGAGCCGCGATGCCGATGTTGCGGTCATCTACTATGCCGGCCATGGCATGGAAGTGGACGGCACCAATTACCTGATCCCGACCGATGCCCTTCTCGAGGCCGACACCGACGTCTATGACGAGGCGTTCCCGCTCGATCGCGTCCTGGTCAGCATCGAGCCGGCCAAGCAACTTCGGCTCGTGATCCTGGATGCCTGCCGCGACAATCCCTTCGCCAAGACGATGAAGCGAACCGTGGCTTCGCGCGCGATCGGGCGCGGGCTCGCCAAGGTCGAGCCGACCAGCCCCAATACGATGGTTGCCTTCGCCGCCAAGGCGGGATCGACCGCTTCCGACGGCGATTCCAGGAATAGCCCGTTTGCGGTTGCTCTTTCCGATCACCTGCCGAAGCCTGGGCTCGATCTGCGCAAGGCCTTTGGCTTCGTGCGCGATGATGTGCTGAAGTCCACCAGCTACAAGCAGGAGCCGTACGTCTACGGCTCGCTCGGCGGTGATGACGTGTCGCTGGTGCCGGTCAAGCCGGTCGCCGCGCCGGGCCCGCAGGCCAATCCCCAGGACAGCGTGCGCCGGGACTATGAGCTCGCGCTCCAGGCCGGCGACCGCGAGGCATGGCAGGCATTTCTGCAGGCCTATCCGGACGGGTTCTACGCAAACCTTGCGCGTGTGCAGCTCAGGAAGGCGACTGCGGAGGAAGAGCGCGCAGCCGCGACCGAGAAGGCGCGACTGGCCGAGCAGGAGAAGGCAAGGCTTGCCACGGAAAACGCCCGGAAGGCTGAGCTCGAAAAGGCGACAGCCGCGGCAAAGGCTGCCGAAGAGGCGCGGATTGCGGCGGAGAAGCAAAAGCTAATTGAGCAAGCGAGGGCAGAGGCAGCCGAGCAGCAGCGCAAGGCCGCCGAGGCGGCGGCTGCGAAGGCGCTCGCCGAAAAGCAGGCTGCCGAAAAGGCGCAGGCAGCCGAAAAGGCAAAGGCGGACCTCGTGACCAGGCAGACGGCCGAGAGGAGCACAGTCGAGCAGGCTGCGCCCCAGCCCTCTGCGCCCCAACCTGCTGCCGAACCCCAGAAGGTCGCGGCGCTTGCTGTCCCGCCGACATCAACCTTGTCCGAGGCCGAGCTGGCGAAGTCGGTGCAGCTTGAATTGCGGCGTGTCGGTTGTCTCGCCTCTGCAGCCGACGGCGATTGGAATGCAGCCGCGCAACGATCGCTAACGCAATTCAACAAATATGCCGGGACCAAGTTTGATGTGAAGCTCGCGAGCGTCGATGCGCTGGATGCACTGAAGGCCAAGCAGGGCCGCGTCTGCCCGCTGGTCTGCGACCGCGGCTTTCGGGCGGACGGCAACAGTTGCGTCAAGATCACCTGCCGTGCCGGCTACCGCGTCAATGAGGATAATGAGTGCGAGAAGGTGCAGGACAAGAAGCCTGTCGCGACCCGCGATGACGCCAAGCCGAGGGATGACGAGAGGAAGAAGGTTGAGTCCGCGCCCTCGAAGCCGCAGGCGACGGGACAGATGTTTTGCAACAGTGCGGGCTGCCGTCCCGTCCGACAGGGCTGTCGACTCGAATCGGGGAGCAGCAACAGGACGGCCGGCTTGCTGAGCGGTGGCGGGACCGGCGTCATCGAAATCTGCAACTGAATGGGACGGCAGAGGCAAGATGACCTCGGGACCTGCCAAAGCGCTTGGTCTCGGCCTTAGGCGGATGATCCTGAGCCGCTGGCGATGAGTTTGGTCAGCTTGGTAGGATGGGTAGAGCGCAGCGAAACCCATCGCCTCGCGCCCGCACCGCACGAATGATGGGTTTCGCTGCGCTCTACCCATCCTACGAGCTACGAACCTGTTCTATTCTGAGGTTTTGTGGCGGCCGAAAATTGCGGGTCGGAGTTCACTCCGAGCCGCGATCCTTTGTAGTGGCGAAAAATCGACTTTCCAAAGATCGAGTTCAAACAGCTCTCCGCGCTGATCGACGTTCAGTGCGGCAGAGACTAGCACTCCATCGGCATCATCAAATTCGGCCTCGCCAATGCACCTACCGAAACGTCGGTCTGCGCTACCAACAAAGCGAAGACCCCCCATCCTACCGTCGTCCATTTCCTCTACGAGGTCAAAATGGCCCTGCAAAGGTGAGTACTGACCTAGAATGAAGGTAACTAAGTCACGCTCTTTCGGGTAAGTGGGCGTGGCATCTTTACACGTCCTAGAGCCGCTTGATTGCAACGACCTCGCTGCCGGCCTGCCTGATCCGCGCAATCGCCGGCTCGGTATTCTCGACGACCGTTGCCATGTGATGCGCATTGGCATGAACCATGGTGCCGCCGTCGCGCACGATCGCCACATGGCCCTTCCAGAAGATCAGGTCACCGCGCTTCAGTCTGTCACGCTCATGCCCCTCGAGCGCACGACCGAGCCCCATCTGCTGCATGTCGCTGTCGCGGGGGCAGCCGATGCCGGCTGCGGTAAGCGAGACCTGGACCAGGCCGGAGCAATCGATGCCAAGACTGCTCTTGCCTCCCCAGAGATAGGGCGTGCCGACAAAGCGCTCCGCGACGGACACGAAATCCGGTTCGCGATGGTCGAGCGGCGCGAGATGTGCTCTCGGCACAAATTGCCCGCCGCGCGTCACGGCAAAGCTTCCATCCTCGCGGGTAACAGCGAGCTTCGATCCCATCACCAGCGTGTCCGCCGGCGCCAGCTTGATCGACGGCCCGGGAAATGCAAACGTCCTGAGTGCTGCGACCTTATGCGTCGGTTCGGATGATGGCTTCATCAACGCCACATCGGGCAGCCAGCCGACATAGCCGTCGCTGACGAGCTGGCCCCAGGCCCAGCCTTCGCCGTTGCGGTCGTAGATGGTGACGCGCTCGCCGCGCAGCGCTTCCGTCATGAGCATCGCCGATGACGACGGCTGCTCGCGCATCGGCGCGATCGCCTCGACCACTTCAAAATCCTCGCCGGTGACGAAGCGGTCGGCCTGGACCTTGCCTTCGAGATATTTTGCGGCGATGTCGCCGCGCGCCGGTGTCAATCTTGGATCATGATCACGCATAGCGCTCACTCAGGAGCTGGTAGAGGGCGCGTGCGGCCTGGCACTCGCCGCCCTCGGGCCGCGCCGGCTTGGCCGACGGCGTCCAGGCGTAGATGTCGACATGCAGCCAGCTCTTGGCATGCTCGACGAAGCGTTGCAGGAACAGCGCGCAGGTGATCGAGCCGGCAAAACCGTTGGACGGAGCATTGTTGATATCGGCCGCCTTCGAATCCAGCCAGGAATCGTAAGCCGGCCACAGCGGCATGCGCCACAACGGATCGTTCTCCCTGGCCGCGCAGCGCGCGACGTCAGCGGCCAATGTTTCATCATTGGTGTAAAAGGGCGGTAAATCCGGCCCCAGCGCGACGCGCGCAGCACCCGTCAGCGTGCCCAGATCGATCAGCAGGTCGGGCGTCTCCTCGTCGGCGAGCGCCAGCGCGTCGGCCAGCACCAGCCGGCCCTCGGCGTCGGTGTTGCCGATTTCGACCGTGATTCCCTTGCGCGATGAGAAGATATCGAGCGGGCGGAAGGCGTTACCGGCGACCGCATTCTCGACCGCCGGGATCAGCACGCGCAGCCGCACCTTGAGTTTTGCGTCCATCACCATGCGTGCGAGCGCCAGCACATTGGCGGCGCCGCCCATGTCCTTCTTCATGATCAGCATGCCGCTCGACGGCTTCAGGTCGAGCCCGCCGGTGTCGAAGCACACGCCCTTGCCGACCAGCGTGACCTTGGGATGCGCGGGATCCCCCCAACTGATATCGATCAGCCGCGGCGCGCGCGTCGATGCCATGCCGACGGCATGGATCAGAGGAAAATTCTGCGTCTTCAGATCATCGCCGACGATGCAGGCGAAGCTCGCGCCATAGGTCGACGCGAGCACCTCGGCGGCCGCGGCCAGCTCCTCCGGCCCCATGTCGTTGGACGGTGTGTTGACGAGGTCGCGTGCCAGCATCGCGGCCTCGGTGATGCGCGTGATCTCGGCGGCGTCGACGCCGTCGGGCGGCACCAGGCGGACGTCTGGCCGATCAGCTTTGCGGTAGCGGGCAAAGCGATAGCGGCCGAGTGCAAAGGCGATGCACCCGAGCCGCGCATCATGCGGCGCATTGGCAAAGCGATAGGTGCCCGGCGGCAGAAGCCCTGGCAGGCTGCCTGCCCGGAACAGGTCGCGCGATTTCGCAGCCTCGTCCTCGATGCCGAACAGCACCTGCGCGATCGCGCCGTCCGGCGCCGGCAGCGCCAGGTAGGCGCCCGGCTTGGCGGTGAAGTTGCTCGCAGTCGCGAACTGGCGCTGCGCCGGCGGCAGTGCTTCGCGCAGCGCATCCCAGCCCGATTTGGTCACGAAGCTGATGGGAATGGCTGACGCGGCTGATGTCTCGAACACGGAAGGCATTGGCTGGCTCGGCGGCTCGTAGTGAAAGGATGCGGTGCAAGAGACTTTGCAGAGTTTTGCAACCCCTGCAATCACCTTCGAGAGCCGCTACTCGGCCTGGGCGTGTACCCATAAAGGCCCGGACGTCGGCTCATTGTGGTACAGTGCCGTGAGCCGTAGCCTGGAGAGCAGTCCATGGCACAGCAACCCGTCGAACGCAGGCTTGCAGCGATCCTTGCCGCCGATGTGGCTGGTTACAGCCGGCTCATGGGCATGGACGAGGCAGGGACAGCGCGCCGCTTGCGTGACCATCTGGCGGCAATGCGGCCGATCGTCGGAAAGCATGACGGACGGATTGTGAAGACCACGGGCGACGGCGTGCTCATTGAGTTCCCATCGGTCGTGGCAGCAGTCGAATGCGCGATCAAAGTGCAGAAGCTGATGGCCCGGCGCAACGCCAAGCTGATCGCGGAACAGCGCGTGCTCTACCGCATCGGCATCAATCTCGGCGAAGTGCTGGTCGAGGGCGATGACATTCTGGGCGATGGCGTCAATATCGCAGCGCGACTCGAAGGAATTGCTGAACCCGGCGGAATCTGCTTGTCGCGTTCCGCATACGAACAGGTCAAGGGTAAGATCGACACCCAGTACGCTGATATGGGTGAGCAGCGCTTGAAAAACATCGCTGACCCGTTGCAGGTATTTCGGGTCAACGTCGGCTTGGCCGCTGCCGCGTCGGCACCGCCAGCCCTGCCATTGCCGGACAGGCCGTCGATCGTGGTCCTGCCTTTCACGAACCTCAGCGACGATCCGGAGCGCGCGTACTTCGCGGACGGCGTCACCGAGGATCTCACCACGGCGCTGTCCCGGCTTCGCTGGCTCTTCGTCATCGCCCGCAACTCGGCCTTTGTCTACAAAGACAAAGCCGTCGATGTGAGGACAATCGCCCGCGATCTGGGCGTGCGCTACGCCCTGGAGGGCAGCGTACGCACCGCCGGCCAGCGCATCCGCATCACAGGTCAGCTCATCGATGGGGAGACGGCCAAGCACATCTGGGCGGAGAAGTACGATCGTCAGCTGCACGACATCTTCACGGTCCAGGACGAGATCACGGAAAACATCGTTGCCGCGATCGAGCCGCACCTCTACACCCAGGAGGGCTATCGCGCCGCCCGAAAGCCGCCGGAAAGCGTCGATGTCTGGGGACTCGTGGTCCGCGCCATCGACCTCATCAACAAGTTTGGCCGCAAGCACAACGAAGAGGCACAACGCCTGCTGCGCCGCGCCATAGAGATTGACCCGAACTATGCACGAGCCCACGCCACTCTCAGCTGGGCGATCTGGTGGGCCACGCTCTACTATTACGTTGAAGACCGCTCCGAGGGCTACAGGCAGAGCGCCTTGCACGCCCAGGAGGCGTTGCGCCTCGACCAGGGCGAGCCGTGGGCCCACATGACCGTCGGCCTCAACTTGAGCACCTCCGGCCAACACCAGCGCGCGCTGGCCGAGCACCAGGCCGCCCTCAACCTCAATCCCAGCTTCGCGCTCGCGCACACGGCTTACGGGTGGGCGTTGTTGCGTGCGGGGCGCTTCGACGATGCGATCGGCGAGACTGCAAAAGCACTTCGCATGAGCCCGTTGGATTCCTTTTCCGGCCTTTACACCACGATCCACGGCTTGGCGCTGCTCGCGGCGCGGCGCTTCGCGGAGGCGCTGCCGCATCTCCGGGCGTCGGTCGCCGCCGATGCCGAATTCGCTGGGCACTACAATGCGCTGATCAGCTGCTGTGGGCATCTCGGCCTGATCGAAGAGGCGGTGGAATTCACCGCCCGCCGCAACAAGGTCGGGCCACCGCTGAGGGTGAGCGTCCTGCGCAACAATCTGCGCGGCTTCGCCCATTGCGAGGTGTTCGCGGAGGGCTTGATCAAGGCCGGCATTCCCGAATAGGCGGCGTCCCTTCAAGATATGATCGACAAGGATATCAGCCCGGCGAAAGCCGACATTGGCTCTAGCCCAAGAGCAACACCCTATGCTTTGATACATCAGACGGATCTACCGATCTCGGGAGGACCGTTCTTGACCGACAATCGCGTGGAACGCCGGCTTGCGGCAATTCTGGCGGCGGATGTTGCCGGATACAGCCGCCTCATGGGAGCCGACGAGGAAGCGACCCTGCGGACCTTGGACGCGTACCGTCGCACGATGTCAGATCTGATAAGCGAGCACGCCGGACGGATCTTCGGCGAGGCCGGAGACAGTGTGATCGCCGAGTTCAACAGTCCCGTTCAGGCCGTGCGAGCTGCAGTGGCCATCCAACGCGCGCTTCATCGCCACAACGCCGACCTTCCTAGCGACAAAAGGATGGAATTTCGAATTGGCCTCAACCTCGGCGATGTGATGGTGGACAGCGACAACCTGCTCGGCAACGGAGTAAATGTTGCTGCGCGGCTGCAAGGGGTCGCTGACCCCGGCGGAATCTGCATCTCCGGTGCAATCCGGGATCAAATTGAGGGTAAGCTGAACTTCCCTCTCACGCCAATCGGCCAACGATCGTTAAAGAACATCAGTGGTCCGGTTTCGGTCTACTCTGTTGATTGGCGACCCGAGCATCCGGTGACCGCGGGCGTGCTGGGCGGCAAACTCGCGCTGCCAGACAAGCCCTCGATTGCTGTGCTCCCGTTCTCGAACATGAGTGGAGATCCCGAGCAGGAGTACTTCGCGGACGGTATCACAGAAGACATCACGACTGCGCTGTCCCATCATCGATGGTTCTTTGTCATCGCACGGAGTTCAACCTTCGTCTACAAAGGCCGAGCTGTCGATGTGAAGCAAGTCGCTCGCGAACTCGGCGTGCGATACATCCTCGAAGGGAGCGTAAGACGGGCCGGACAACGCGTTCGGATCACAAGCCAGCTGATCGAAGCAGAAACCGGAAATCACCTGTGGGCCGAGCGGTTCGATCGCGACATGGCCGACATCTTCGCCATCCAGGACGAGATAACGCAGAGCGTGGTCGCCGCGATCGAGCCGGAGATGCTGTTGATGGAAGGCAGACGAGCCTTTCGCAAGAGCGTCGGCAATTTGGATGCGTTCGACTGCTGCATGCGCGCGATGTGGCATTTTTTACAAATCACTCCCGAGAACCAGGACGAGGCCATTACTCTGTTGCGGCGGGCGATCAGCCTCGATCCGACTTTCGCCCAGGCACACATGGCGCTTGCACGCACGCTGAACGCCCGGGTTTGGCACGGCTGGACCAGCGATCTCGCGAGCGACGCGTCCGAAGCTCACGCGGCTGCGGCGCGTTCGGTTACGATCGATGACCGCGATCCTTACTGCCACTACGCGTTGTGCTGGACGAGTTTGGTAAGGCGAATGCACGCGCAGGCGCTTTCAGAGGCGCAGCGTTCGATCGACCTCAACCCGAATTTCGCGCTCGGGTTCTTCGCCCTTGGCCTGGTTCGGGTCTATATCGGACACTTCAGAGAAGCTCTGGACGCTCTGCTGCGCTGCCTCCGTCTGAACCCGAACGATGCTCAAGCCGGTGCCTTTCTGGGCACTGTCGCGCTGGCTTATTACCACCAGGAGAACTACGAGGAGGCGCTCCATTATTGTCAGCTTGGGATGGGCGCGCGCCGTTTCTACCCCGGGCTCAGGGTCTTTCTCGCAAGCCTTGGCCAACTTGGACGCGTGGAGGAAGCGCGGCCGTTGGTGCATGATTTCATCTCCCGGCCGGCGGACCCGCAGCAGCACTTCGACGTTACGACCCCCTACCTTGACATGAAGCATCGGGAGCACTTGGCAGACGGCTTGCGTCGTGCGGGCGTAACCAACTTGCGGTGATGGGCGATTGTGATCTAGCGCAGCATTTCGACCGTTGCGACGTGCTCACGGATGAGCCAAGCTGCCGTCGCCGCCATAGAAGTCGATGATGCTCCGGGAGACCGGACGTTGTACGATGGTTACGGTGACCGCTGCTCGTGACCCACAGCGGACCTTTAGGCTGTCCAGTCCACTGGCCGAGAACGGCAGCCTGTGATCAGACGAACCAACTGGGCAAGATTGCTAATTGTGCATTTCCGGGGGCAAAGGTGCCACGTATTCGCTATCGTAGCGAGGTCGACCTCCCGCTTCGAAGGCACGAACGTCCGTTTGAAAGGTCGGCGTCAAGCGTCCGAATTAACCACCAACTCCGATCCAATTTTAATAAGACAATAATGCTGCTTGTTAGCATAAGCTGCGCGGATCAACGTTGCAGATGCTGCCGTTTTCCGGACGTCGGCGGGACCGGGAAACTGACTTCGTAAAGCGCGATCGCAATCGCTGCGGTCGTTCGATGGGAAGTTGCTTTCTTATTTGGAGCATCTCGCCATGATCGAACGTCGTGCAATGAAGCGCATACCGATCAACCGGGCGGCGCTGCTGTCATTTGATGAAATTCGTGGGACCCATCCATGCATGGTGCGCGATATCAACGCCTTGGGGGCCTGCATCTCCGCGCCGTACTACATATTTGCCAACGAATTTGTGCTGTCGTTCGACGGCTATTCCGGAATCTTTATCTGCCGCGTCGTGTGGAGAAAGGAGACGCTTTGCGGCGTCTCCTTCCTCCTGCGTCGTCGCGCGCCGAAATTGGCGAACGATTCCGGCGAGTCGACAAATGTGGTGCGACTTGATCGCCAGATCGTGTACCGTGGCCGGCGTCGTTAGCTTGGAAGTGTCGGTATAACTCCTTGCGCACGCCGACGAGGCGATCGAATAGGCCCAGCCCACTTCCGGTGTTGGCCGATTTTGTTGCAGAAGTCGGTAGGATCGACGCTCTCAGCCGGGGCAGAGATCTGAAAATTTGGGCTCGCGATCTCTCGGCCGCCTGCCCGGCATGGGC
>NZ_JAFCJM010000086.1 GCF_018130955.1 Bradyrhizobium liaoningense | reverse complement strand
CAGGTTGGTGTCAGCAACCCGACCCTACCGGCGAATCATCGATGACCACCGCAAAGCCGCCCGCCCGCTACGGCGCTCTTGGTGGGCGCGCGTGCGGGCGGCTTTGCTCTACCGAGCTACACCATCACTCGGGACACGACCCTCGACGCGCTCTTCCGGCGGCCGCTGAGAACAGCGCATCGACTTTGGAGTAGACCGTAGCGATAACGAAGACAGGTGCATTCCAGGCGCGTGCCATTGATCCTCCGACCAGAGAAGGCGCACGAAGCCAAGACGTTCCGCGGGTTCCGCCGCCGTTCGGGGATGGAGGGGAAGCTCGCGGCCGTCTGAATTCCGGCCGTTTTGTGGTGATTTGGCCCTTGCGCATTTGCCCTCGCGCCGGCGCTGGCCGGCCGGTGGAACTCGCGGGCGTGATGCTCGTTGCTTGGCCGCGGCAGCAGTAGCGAGTAGGAGAGCACGTGAACCGACGCCAGCTTGTTCAAGGGCCGGCGGTGCTGCCGGCATTGCTGCTCGCCTCGCGAAGCGGCTTCGCCGCCGCTGCGTCCGATGACTCTTTCGGGCCGTCCACGGTGAGGGACCTGGCCCGTATGATCGCAAGCAAGCCGTTCGAGGCTCCGGACGAGAAGCTGCCGGGCGGGTTGAAGGACCTCGACTACGATCAGTACCGTTCGATCCGCTTTTTGCCCGAGCGCGCGCTCTGGCGCGGCAAGAATCTTACGTTCGAGGCGCAGTTCTTCCACCGCGGCTTTTTCTACAAGAACAGGGTGAACATCTTCGAGGTAGCTGACGGAAAGGCGACCGAGCTCAAGTACCGCAAGGCGGACTTTTCCTTCGGCGAGAAGGTCCTCTCGTTCGAGGACGTCGATCTCGGGTTCGCAGGCTTCCGCATACATGCACCGATGAACCGTCCCGACTATTACGACGAGGTCTGCGTATTCCTTGGGGCGAGCTATTTCCGAGCCGTGCCCAAGGGGCAGACGTACGGGCTTTCCGCCCGGGGGCTCTCGATCGATACCGGCGAAGCCAAGGGGGAGGAATTTCCCCTGTTCAAGGCGTTCTGGCTCGAACGGCCAGCGCCGGGAGCGACCTCGATGGTCATCCATGCCTTGCTCGACAGCAAAAGTTGCGCAGCGAGCTACCGCTTCACCGTGCGGCCCGGGGAAACGACGGTCTTCGACGTCGAAATGTCGGTTTACCCGCGCGTCGAGATGCCGCGGGCCGGGCTCGCGCCCATGACCAGCATGTTCTTTTACGGTCCGAACGATCGCAACGACATCGACGATTTCCGCCCGTCCGTTCACGATTCCGACGGTCTTGCGATCTTCAACGGCAAGGGCGAGAGCCTCTGGCGGCCGCTCAGCAACCCACGCGATCTGCAGATCAGCACCTTCCAGGATCTCAATCCGCGCGGATTCGGGCTGATGCAGCGGGAGCGAAACTTCTTCGCCTACCAGGACATCGAGTCCAGCTTCGAAAAACGTCCAAGTCTCTGGATGGAGCCGATCGGCGATTGGGGCGAGGGCGGGGTCATGCTGTTCGAGATTCCGACCAAGGAGGAGGTCCACGACAACATCGCCGCATTCTGGCGGCCGAAGAATCCGCTGCAGGCCAAGGGCGAACACAACTACACCTATCGGCTGCACTGGGGACCCGATAGCCCGAAGCCGCATTCTCTGGCCCGCTTCACGCGAAGCGGAATAGGGGCGAGGGGCGAAGACGTCCGCCTCTTCGTCCTAGATGTGGTCGGCGACAACCTCAAGGGCATCGATCCTGCCGGCGTCAAAGGCGTAGTGACGGCGGAGAAGTCCGAGGTGAAGAACATCGTCACGCAGCCCAATCCCTACACAGGTGGGTGGCGGCTGAGCTTCCAGTGCCAGGTCAAGGGCGAGCCGATCGAGCTGCGGGCGTTTCTGACCGAGGGCGACAAGCCCTTGTCGGAAATCTGGGTCTACCGATGGGCCCCCTGAGCACGGCGCCCCGGCCGGCCGCAGGCGATATCGCGACCCAACGCCTGCTGCCGCGCGAGTCGCCCCTTCCGATGGCTCCTGGTGACCTCGGAAAGAACCGCGTATCCGATCGCGTTCCTGCGCCGGTTGCGCCCGCTATGACCGGGCGACGCGGCCTCATCCTGCTCTCGACGGCGGCGCTCACGGCGGGCGGCGGCTATGAGATGTATCGCGTGCTGGAGGTAGGGGGCGTCACCGTCCTCGAAGCCATGGTGCTGGCGCTCTTTCTGGTCCTGCTCGCCTGGGTCGCGTTTTCGTTCGCCTCCTCGCTGGCCGGATTCTTTGTGCTGCTGGCCCCTCGTTCGGGCGCCTTCGCGCTGGAGGCGGAGCTGCCTGCGATCGCAAGTCGCACCGCCATGCTGCTTCCCACCTACAATGAAGACCCGCACCGATTGACGGCGCGGCTTCGCGCGATCATCGATTCCGTGGAGGCGACCTCTCACGGGGAGCTGTTCGACTGGTACGTCCTGAGCGACAGCACCGATCCGGACATCTGGGTCGCCGAAGAAAAGGCGCTCCTGGCGTTGCGACAGGCGGTGGGGACGCCACGGCTGTACTACCGCCACCGTGCCGACAACACGGCTCGGAAAGCCGGCAACATCGCCGAGTGGATCACGCGGTTCGGCGGCGTCTACGATTTCATGATCGTGCTCGACGCCGACAGTCTCATGAGCGGGCAGACCATCGTCCGATTGGTCCATGCCATCGAGACCAATCCGAGCGCCGGGCTCGTCCAGACGCTTCCTATGATCGTCAACGCGCGAAGTCTGTTCAGCCGCGTGCAGCAATTCGCGGGCCGGCTGTACGGACCGATGATCGCGGCCGGCGTGGCCTGGTGGCACGGCTCCGAGGGCAATTACTGGGGACACAACGCGATCATCCGGGTGAAGGCGTTTGCTGAAGCGGCTGCGCTGCCGCAGCTTCGCGGACGGAAGCCCTTCGGCGGGCACATCCTCAGCCACGATTTCGTCGAGGCTGCGCTGATGCGGCGGGCCGGTTGGGGCAACTACATGCTGCCGACGCTCGGCGGAAGCTACGAAGAGGTGCCACCCTCGCTGCTCGATTTCGCGGCGCGCGACCGACGCTGGTGTCAGGGCAATCTTCAGCACCTCGCGGTCGTGCCTGCACGCGGTCTCCATTGGGTGTCGCGCCTGCATTTCATGGTGGGAATCGGGGCATATCTGACGGCACCGCTGTGGCTGCTGTTCCTGCTGCTGGGGATGCTGATCTCGCTGCAGGCCCGCTTCGTGCGGCCGGAGTATTTTCCGAAGGGTTTCTCGTTATTTCCGACGTGGCCAGCCCAGGATCCCGTGCTCGCCATCTGGGTGTTCGTCGCCACCATGGGACTGCTGCTGTTGCCGAAGCTGCTCAGCCTCGCACTCGTCTGCATACGGGGCTCGGCAAGACGTCAATTCGGCGGCGCGTTGCGTGCCTCAGCCGGAGTTTTCGCGGAAATCGCGGTATCGGCGTTGATGGCGCCGGTGATGATGATCTTTCAGTCGATCGCGGTCGTCGAGATTCTGGCCGGCCGCGATGCGGGCTGGCAGACTCAAAGGCGGGACGACGGCACGGTGGAGCGCCGCGAGCTCTACCGGAAGTACGGCATACCGACCTTGTGCGGCGTTGCGATGGCGGCAAGCGCCTACGCCGTTTCGTTGCCACTTCTGCTCTGGATGTCGCCGGTCATCGTTGGGCTGCTGTTTGCTGTCCCTATCGGGGCGCTGACGGCCCGGCCCGCGCCCGGCAAGCTGTTTGCCACCCCTGAAGACCGAGAGCCGCCTTCGGTCCTGCGCCGGGCCAACGAATTGAGTGCGGCGGCGGAGGCCGGCATCAAACCCGCTCTGGTGGAGCTTCGCGAAAACCCCGAGCTGCTGGCCTTTCACGTCGCTCAGCTGCCGCCTCCTCGCGCCGCCCAGCCCGATACGGTCGACGTCAACCTGGCGGTCGGCCGTGCCAGGGTGGATGTGAGCGAGACGTTCGAGGAGGCCGCCGCGCATCTGTCTTCGCGGGAGGTCTTCTCGATCTTGAACGACGGCTCTGCGCTCTCGACCGTGTTGCGGAAGCGATGAACGCGCACCGAGTGCTTGGTGGACCTCGCTTGGACTCGAACCAGTCCTTGACCCGAGACAACTTCCCGTGCGCTGCGCGCGACGGCGCTCTCGCGCAGCACAGCTTTGCCGAGGCCGAAATCGCGGCTTTGCGCGGGCTTGCGCCGGACGATCTTTGCGACCGCTTCTATGATTGCTGGACCCTGAAGGAAGCCTATCTGAAGGCGAGGGGCCTGGGCTTGCGTCTTCCGCTCGATCAGTTCGCGATCTTGTTCTCCGGCCCCGCTATCGGCATCAGCTTCACGCGCGAAATCGATGACGATCCCAAGCGCTGGCATTTCACCAGGCATTCGCCTTCACCGCAGCATCGGCTGGCGATTGCCGATGGCAGCGGAACGCCCGGCGGTCTGCCGATCACAAGGCGACCGTGGCCGGTGCCGCTCGTGTGAAGAGCTTGCTCGACGCTTGATCAGATATTGGTCTTCCCGGCGCCCGCGCCACGGCTGGGTCGGATGATGCCGTCCGCGCCAGCGATTTCAAGGCGACCGGGCTCCATAGCAACTGCACTGGTGGCATTCGCTCGCGCGAGGCGATGGCAGACAGCGCGCGATCAAATCACTCGTCTGTGCCCCGGCTGTACCCCGAGATTTCCGGGGCACAGCGGCGGGCGGTGGTCAAATAAGTTATTGATTTTATTGTGTGAATGGTGGGCGCACAAGGGATCGAACCTTGGACCTCTCCCGTGTGAACCACAATCAGTAGTCCATAGCCAGCCTCATCCGGCCATAGAAAAAATCGCAGAAGTGGCTGCAGCGCAGTGACTTGTCCCCATATGAGGCCATAGCAGGCCATTACCGGCCACACCAGATTTTGTATGCCCCCGCTGTGCCCCCCTTGGATTTTCCCTTGGGGCACAAAAGGGAGGCGGGATTTGAGAACCGGTTCTGAGCTGGGCTGGCCAAAGTTGCCGGTTTCCCGCTGGGCACATTCAAGAGCGCATCCGCGAAAGGGAATGGGCCATGAGTACCAACTATCTGACGCTGACCGATGCGGTGAAGGTGCGGTTGCCTCGCTGATCGACCATTGTGAGATCGCCGCGCGCGATCTCCTCATGCCCTAGGTGATCTTCTGATCGTGTTGTCCACATCATCGAACCTTGCCCGAGTTTAATGAAGGCTCTTATTCGGAGAATTACGGAAACATTGATCGTGAACAGGAACGGACTGTCGCAGGCCGGGTCGTTGAAGGTCAAAATTGGTGAGCTACACTGGAGCGCCGCAGCATCCGTATTTGATCAAGCCAGAGAAGACTCGCTTCGGCGCCCGCGCTTTTTGCACGGTCGCGGGCGTCGCGTTGTGACGGCGGTTGATCTTGATGGCTTGCGCAGCCTTCTACGTCGCATGGTCGATGATGCGCAGATGCGGCGCCTCGACGATCTTGTGTTGATCCTTCGGAGTGGGCCGCGAGAGGCCCTTGCGCGTCATCGGGTCCTTGACCATCCTCACCCGGTTCCATGTGACGAAACCGCCATAGAGACTGGATTAGGCCGCCACCGCGCGACACGTTGCCATTGATCGTCGAGGCGTTCGAGAGCTTGCCGCGCGGTGCGCCAACCTTCGCCTGTTGAGATCGTGCGCAATCGCGCGCAGCGTCTCGCCTTGCACATAGCAGGCAAAAATAACGCGCACGATTTCGGCCTCTTGCTCGACGATCTCTGAGTCGCCGGGCTTGCCGGGCACCGCACGATAGCCGTATGTGCGACCGCCAGCGTGTTGGCCATCGCGGATTACGCCCTCAAGCCCGCGCCGGGTGCGAACCGCCAAATCCCGGATATATTGTTCATCGACAAGCGCGCGCAACGAGCCGTCCAGTTCGCTGACATGACCGTGCGCTCCGGCGTGTATCTTGATGCCTTGAAAGTCGAGCGTGATGCGAAACGTCGCACTGTCCCGCGAGGTTGGTTTCTGTTTGGGGCCTCGAAATGAACATGCCCAACGCGGAGCCCCGGTGAGGTGCTATTGCGCAACTAGCAAGTCACAGCCACTCATCCGCGCCCTGACTGCGGGCCCGGATCTATGCGCCCCAGTCCTCTAAGCGCGAAAGCCGCTTCGCATGAGCGGCTTTCTGCCGGCTGAGGCGCTACTCGACCTCCTCAATCACCGTGCGTTCACGCGGCTCGATCATAAAGGTCCGATTGTCGCGATGGATGTAGCGATATTCTCGCAAGGCGGGCGCCTCTCGGTACACCTCGCTTGGAAACTCCTCGATCTCAACGGTCTCTGGCACGCGCTCGCCGATTCGGATCTCCGATCGCGCGGTGCTTCCGGTGGTCCGACCCTCGGCACGCGTCTTCGCATGCTTGCGGACGACCTCGCGGTCACGGTCCGAGAACTTGGAGCTGCTGCGCTCACGTGTTGTCGTTGTCGCGGTCGACTGTCCTGAATACGGCAGCACAGTCACGATCTTGTAGTTCGCGGGATCGACGACGACGATCTCGTCCTTCACGAGCGCGAAGCTGAAGCCGCGATACTGCGGTACGATCTCGATGACGTCAGGCGGCAGGGTTGCAAGCTGGATATCGCGGGGCACAACCGTTCCGACCGACAATGAGAAATTGACATTGGTGACCGGCCGGACGTTGAGCCGCGAGATCGACTGGCTGATCCGGGTTTCCTGCTGCTTGTTGATATTGACGTCAGTTCGCGCCGCGGTCTGCGACGAGCCGCCACTCGGCGGAGCCTGCTGGGCCTGCTCGGTGACGGGTGCATTGGGCGCCTGCTGAGATTGGTTCGTTCCAACCGCACCCGGCGCCTGCTGAGCCTGATTGGTGTTTGCCGGCGGATTGGTGCTCTGCTGCGACGCGGGCGGGTTGGTCGTCTGCTGTGCCGACGAGCTCGTGCCAGTGCCCGCGGATGGCTGTGCGCCGGTGTTCGTCTGGGCCGATGTGCCCGAGGACGGCTGCTGCTGTGCCTGAGGCGCCGACTGTACCGTGCCCGGCGATGCTGGGTTCGGCTGTGCCGTTGGATTGGTCTGCGTTTGCGTCGGCTGGTCAGCAGCCGGATTACGCGGGTTTGGGGGCGACTGCGCGAACGCGGCGTTCGCGATCACCACTCCCAAAGCGGTGGTTGCCAGAAGACGGATCATTGCTCACTCTCCCTCTCGAATGTTTCCTTTTTCTGCTCCAGTTGGGCTAACCTGCGTTAGAATGCACGGTTCCATCTTTCCCGAGGAACGATGCCTTTCCTTTCGCCGCGGTAGGATTTCGCGGGAATTCCGATAGCCGGGCCATGGCTGCAAATGCTGCTTGAACGACGGTCTCGGGCACCGTCCCTTGGGTCGATGAGTTTCTGATCTGCCATCTGCTCGATTCCCCGTGCTGTTGCGGAAGCCACAGAAGCTGCCGCAAGAGTCGGCTCCGAGGCATGCACGACGTGCCTGCGCGATGGTTGCGATCTGCTGTTCATCTCGTTTCGGCCCAACAACTCGCAGAGCGAAGAGCCGCGTCCGCTGAAGATGCCGGCAGGCTTGCCGGCATCCTTTCGTCAGATCGGGCAGGGCCCTACTTACTGGACTGGCCGACGCTCGGCGCCTTGCCAAGCTCCTGCGCCATTTCGAGGTGGTGCTTGAGCGCTGGCAGCGTCTTCCCGGCCCAATCCTTCAGCTCGGAATTATCGCCACCCTTGGCGTAGCGCTCGAACAGAGATACCGCGTCCTTGTGCGCACTGACCTGATAGGAGTCGAAATTCGAGCTGAAATCCTTACCTGACTGGTCCTTGAGCTTGTCGAGCTTACTTTGGTGCGTACTGTCGACCGCCATCGGTAGATCGGCCTTGACTTTGCCGCCGTCGACCATGGCTTTCAGGTCGTTGCGGGTCTTGGTGTGGTCAGTCACCATCTGCTGGGCAAAGGATTTTTCCTGTGCGGTGCCCTTCTGCTCGGCGAGCTTGCTCGATTCCAGCTCGAACATGTCGCTGATAGCGACTTCCTTAACGAAGTCGGCGGTGGTGGGCGCGACGCCGAGTGCCGAATTGATACCGGTCTTTTCGCCGACCGATTGGGCCAGCGCGGGGCTTGCAAGGAGAATGCAGCCAACAGCAATGACTAAGCGTTTCATGATCCTGGTTCCTCCGATCTCGGCCGCACATTTTTTGGTTTTGCACGGTCGAACCAATTTTCTCACCAACCGGAGCCAAAGGTGTTCGTTCCAACACCCGACGGACGCGTCGGAACGACTGAAGGTGGAAAGGCTCCGACATCAACGGCAAGGTTAACCTGGGTTGAGCTGGTTATGGTGATTGCACGATCGGCCGCAGTTAGGCGGTAATGAAGGAGAAGGCAGGTGCGTGGGGCGTTGCCCGCGGTGGGCTCATTGTAGAAGCTGCTTAAGCCTCAACGCGTCGATCGGAGCTGCGCTCTTCTGGTCGTTGTCAAAATAAATATGAACGTCACAGCCCTGACGGTTCCACGATTTGATGCGCCTTGCCCATTCCGCCAGCGTGACAGGTGAATAATGCCCGTGATAGCGGCCGCTGGGTCCATGGCCGCGCACGTAGACGAAATCCGCGGTGCGTTTCCATGGCGCAGGTGCATCATGGTGGTCTGACAGACAAAGCGAGATGTTCTCGTCCGAGAGCATCCTCAAGATGCGTGGCTGATACCAGCTCTGATGGCGAAATTCGAAGCTGTAACGCCGCTTATCGGAGAGCAGCTTGAAAAAGGAAGCAAGCCGATCGGCATTGGCTTCAAACTGCGGCGGGAGTTGAAACAGGATCGGACCACCTTTGTCGCCCAAGAGCGAGATTCGCTCCTCGAGCAATTTCAGACTGTTCACGGATCGATCGGACAGCCGTTTCCAGTGCGTGATGAATTTTGAGGCCTTCCAGGCGAACACGAAATCCTTGCCCGTCTGCTCCCGCCAGCTCTTCACGGTCTCACGCGTGGGCGTCCGGTAGAACACGCCGTTGAGCTCTGTGGTCTCGAACTGGCTTGTGTAATATTGCAGTTGATGCTTGAGCAACAAGCCTTTTGGGAAGAATGGCCCCCGCCAGGAATCGTAGTGCCATCCCGATGTGCCGATCAAAACACGTGCCATTTCTCATCACAGCCCAATAGGCGTCCTTCTTGCCGCCGCGCGCCTGCAGAGCTGAGACCGTAGATACCGCCGGCGTGAATGTCTCAGTCGCGCCGGGTTCGGTCGGACCGCGGTTTCAACTGATTCCTTGCTCCTAGTGTTTCGGATCATAGGCGCTGGATAGTCAGGGAAGAGGCCAGGCATCGGCGGCAAGTTGTAACGTAACGGTTGACTACTCTCGAAGAGCGCGAGGACGCGTGTGGTCACTAGAAACCGAGACAGCGATCAGCACGTCGAGAGGGAGCGCGAGGGCAGCCAAGCTATCCGGTGTAGACGTTCCTACGCTGGAGCACGAAGCAATGCCGCAGGCAGAACCGATTTCTGTTCGAGTTGGTCCATAGTGCATTGGCGCGGCTTTTTATCAGGACGCCACCGGATGATCGTGGTGCCATGACGAAATCGTCCGGCGGTGAAGTGGTCATAGGACACTTCAACAACGAATTTCGGCTCCACCGACTGCCATTCCGCCGATCGTTTGGTCGACCACCGGCTGGGGCCGCCTGGAGCGTTTCCGGTGAAGCTGCGGTCGCTCATGATGGCCTCAAGCTGATCAGTCAACGCCGCCTTCGCTGCAGACTTGAGCCCGGACGTGAACCCGACATGGTTCAATAGGCCCTTTTCATCATAGAGCCCCAACAAGAGAGAGCCTACGACTTTGCGCCCGGCAGTACGCCTCTCTCCGTAGCGAAAACCCCCAATCACGCAGTCCGCGGAGCGGATGCGTTTGATCTTTTGCATGCCTTCGCGATTGCCGGTCTGGTAGGGAAGATCAATGCGTTTGGCGATGACACCATCGCTACCACCACCGGCCGAAGCGAGCCACCGTTCGGCATCGGTATGATTTCGACTTGCCGGAGAGAGGACAAAGACCTCGCTGCATTTGAAATGCCGTTTGGCGAACCGTTCCAGCGCAGGGCGCCGTTTCGTGAGCGGGAGCCCCGCAATGTTATCTGTCCCGCAGCCAAGAAGATCAAACGCGAGAAAGATGGCCGGCGTTTCCGTGGCAAGCCGTTTGACACGGCTTGCCGCTGGGTGGATGCGCTGCAGCAGATCATCGAACGAAAAGCGCTTGCCGATTGGAATGACCAACTCGCCGTCCAACGCAAATTGTGTTTCGGCAAGGTTCAGGGCCGCGACTGCCACTTCCGGAAAGTAACGAGCAAGCTCTCGTCCCGATTTGGACTGCATTCGAAGGCGCGATCCGCTTCGGATCAAAAGGCAGCGAAAGCCGTCCCACTTCGGCTCATATTGCCACTCGGCCCCCCTCGGCAGGCGATCAACCGACCGAGCCTCCATGGTGAGCATCAACGCCTTCCTTAAGCACACTTGAACGTGGAGTAACCGGAACGGCGGCTTTCCGTTCCAAGAAAGTGAAGGATGCTCTTGCAAGAGATCCCCTCGCTCGCTTCCGAGCGTGACCTCACGAAGACCAACTAGCCGTACCAAGCGCGTCGTCGTAGACGACCGAGCTTTCCGGTCATGGCCAAAGCGGATGTCGCGGTCGAATGTTCCATCGTCCGCAACACTGCGCCAGCTCCGGTGGAATTAGCCCGCGCTTTGACTTTGGGGGCCGACGAGAACGTCTTCTGATCCTTGCGGCGGTTGGCTGGCTTGCTGTCGCGCGGCCGCATACATTTTCCAATGTGCCGGATTCTGGAGGATCCGGTAGGGCCGCTTCGTCAAGAAGGACGGCGAGGTGACTGCAGTACGGTAAATACCAGCGCGAAGCGACCGCCACTGACCCGCGCTCATCGCGAGCCCTCCTGCCGCCCCGCCAGGACAAAGACCGGGACCGAGGCAAGTTGAACGACGATCAAAAATGCGATCAGCGCGGCCCGCGAGTTTTCGTACAGCAGACCCGCCACGATGCTGCCGACAAGCCAGCCTACGCCGTAGCCCGCATAGTACAGTCCGAATGCGAAATTGCGCTTTCCCTCCGGCAGCACTTCAGCGACGATCGCCTTGAGCAGCGTGTCTTGGGTCGCGTAGCCAACGCCCCAGAGCAGCATGCCGAACAGCACAAGCCAGAAACCGCCGAGAAACACGAAGGGCGAGAACGCCGCCGAAACGCTCACTGCGGCGATCACGACCGGAAGCCCGATGCGATCGTAGGCCTTTCCGAAGGCCAGATTCGCCAGCACGCTGAAACCGGTCGAGATCGCGAGCATCGCCGGGATCCACTGCTCGGAAGTGATTTTCGCCTTGGTCAGATGATAGGAGATCAGTTCGAAGCTCATCAGCCCAGCGGCGAACAAGGCGCCGGCCAGCATGTACAGCCAATAGGCCTTGCCAAAGTCCTTGGCCGGCGCCGTATCGCCCTGCTCGAGGCGCGACGGCAATGGGAAGCTCACCCGGGCGACCACCAACGCGACGAGCGCCATCACGGCCGAGATCGTCAGGAAGGCGAACCCGGTCCGGAAGTCCCCCTTTAGCAGGAGCACCAGCGCGATGATGAGCGGACCTAGGGTCGCACCGATCTCGTCGAGCGCGGTGTTCAGAGCGTACACCCAACCCTTACCGAGTTCGCCCGTCGTGTAGGAGAGCATCGCCTCGACCGTGGGCTTGCGCAGCGCTCGCCCTATCCGCTCGGCGAGGACAAGTGCGGCCGCGACCTGCCAGCTTCCAGCGAGCGCCATGGCCGGCACCGCGAAGAGGTTGATGACGTAGCCGATGAACGTGATTAGCCAGTAGCGCCCAGTCCGGTCCGCCGCGTAGCCGGCGGGCAAACGCAGAGCGTAGCCGAGAAAACTCGCCGAGCCCCGCCGTGATGCTGACGATGGCGGCGCTGGCGCCCAACGTCGCCATGAACGGTCCGTTGATGCTGGCGCCGCCTTCGTAGGTGATGTCGCCGAACAGGTTGACGACGCCCGTGGTCATCACGAAGAGGAATGCCGGCGAGTTAAGCTGCCTACCTTTCGGGATTGCGTCATCCGCTATTCTCCGCTTGCTCATGGAGGCACGGGTTCTGCAGTTACCGCGGCGTAATTTGGTTCAGGTCGTGAATACCCATTTTGCTGTTCCAGTTGGGCTACGCGGGCTGCCATCTTCTCGAAGCCGTCCTCTCCAAACAGTTCGTGTTTTTCTTCTCAAAGTCCTCGACCATGGATCGTATTCGCACGACTAGGCCACGTCCCTCAGCTACGGGAAGTGATCAGTGTCCTCGCGGGCTGCGCGCGGCCGGGACCGCACAATGAAGGATTGTATCGAGCCGACGATCTGCTTGCGGTGGTCGTTGGCTACCGTGGTGGCCGACCTTCGTCATCTGCCCCCGCTACTTCTTGGATACGCGACATAAGCCTCGATGCGGGAACGCTGATCTCGCGCATCAGGCGAGGAGCTTGTCGAGCGTGATCGGGAAGCGGCGGATGCGCTTTCCGGTGGCGTGATAGACGGCGTTCGCAATTGCTGCGGGGACGCCGACGATGCCGATCTCGCCGAGGCCCTTGACACCCAGCCTGTTGATGCGGTCGTCGCGCTCTTCGACGAAGATCACATCGATGTCGTGAATGTCGGCATTCACGGGGATGTGGTACTCGGCGATATTGGCGTTCATGATCCGACCGAAACGGTGATCCATCACCGTCTCCTCGTGCAGGGCCATTCCGATGCCCCAGACCACGCCGCCCATGATCTGGCTGCGGCCGGTTTTGGTGTTCAGGATCCGCCCGGCCGCGACCGCGCTCACGACTCGCGTGACACGGACGACGCCGAGCTGCTCGTCGACTTTGACCTCGGCGAACACAGCCGAATGCGTATTGCGCGCGTGCGACTTGTCCTCCGCGAACTGGTTGAGTTTCTGCTTCTCGATCCGCTCGAGCTTGCCGTAGCGCATCGCATCCGCGATGGAGACGGCATCGTTCCTCTCGCCGTTGCTGGCGATCGTGCCGTTGACAAGGGTGACATCGGCCGCATCGACGCCGGCGAGGGGCGAAGAGGGCATCGTACTGGCGAGGCGCGCGAGGTCCTGGCGAATGTCCTCGGCCGCTCCCAGCACCGCATGCGCGCTCGATGCAGCCATCCAGGAACCGCCCTCGACGGGAGCTTGCGGCAGGGTCGAGTCGGCGAGCTTGACGCTAATGTTCTCGATCGGCAGCCCGAGTGCATCGGCCGCCACCTGCGCCACGATGGTGTAGGTGCCGGTGCCGATGTCGGACGCCGCGCAGGAGACCTCGGCATGGCCATTGGCGGTCAGCACGATGCGGACCGCGACCGGCATCTGCAGCGCCTCCCACACGCCTGTCGCCATGCCCCAGCCGACCAGCTCGTTGCCGTCGCGCATCGCGCGGGCTGCGGGATTGCGCCTGCTCCAGCCAAAGGCCTCCGCGCCGCGGGCGTAGCATTCGCGCAGCTGCTTGCTGGTGTAGGGCAGATCTTCGCTCTGGTCGCGATCCGAGTAGCACTTCAGCCGCAGTTCGATCGGATCGAGCTTCAGCGCGACGGCCAGCTCATCCATGGCGCATTCGAGCGCGCAGACGCCCGAAGCCGCGCCGGGCGCGCGCATATCGCAGGGCGTGGAGACGTCGAGGCGGACGAGCTTGTGGGAATAGCGGCTGTTCGGGCTCTTGTAGAGCTGTTCCGCCCAGCCGCTGTCGTTGCGCGAAAAGTCCTCGTAGCGCGAGGTGATGGCCGTGGCCTCATGCGTGACCGCGTCGAGCGTGCCGTCGGGCTTGGCGCCGAGCCCGACGCGCTCGATCGTCGCCGGCCGGTGACCGAGCCCGTACATCTGCTGCCGCGTCAGCACGACGCGCACGGAGCGCTTCAGAGCGAGCGCGCCAAGCATTGCCAGCACTACCTGATATTGCGGCCGCAAGCCGGAGCCGAAGGCGCCGCCGACATAGGGCGAGAGCACGCGGATGTCATCCGGCTTCTTGCCGAACACGCTGCACAGGAATTTGTGGACGTTCTGGACGCCTTGTGTCTTGTCGTAGACGGTGAGCCTGCCATTGCCGTTCCAGACGACCGTGGTTGCATAGAGCTCCATAGGATTGTGATGCTCGGTCGGAATGAAGTAGTCCGCCTCGTGCCGAACGGCTGCGCGTGCAAGTGCGCCTGCGGCGTCGCCGCGCGGCTCGTGCGGCTTTTTCACCTCAGTTGCCTTGTTGCGCCCGGCTTCGAGATCGGTCGCAAACGCGTGCTCCTCCTGATATTCGACACGCACCAGCGTTGCGGCGAATTTGGCGATTTCCCAGTCTTCCGCCACGACCAGCGCGATCGGCTGGCCGTTGAACTTGATGCTGTCGTCATAGAGCGGACGGAACGGCGAGCCTTCGTCCGGCGCCACTTCGTCCTTCCAGGCCTCGTCCTTGTCGGCGACCGGCGGGCGATGCGTATGCGTGAGCACGTCGAGCACGCCCGTCACCTTCAGCGCCTCGCTGGTGTCGAGACGGGCAATGCGCCCGCGTGGAATGGTGGCCGCGACGACGACGCCGTGGACGAGCCCGTCGGCCGTGAATTCGCCGGCATATTGGCGGCCCCGGTGACCTTGGCCCGGCCGTCGACGCGAGACGTTGGTGTTCCGACATAGGCGGTCATCGGTCCCTCACGCGATCTTCTTGTGAGTCTGCGATTGCGGCGTGGCGCTCGCGGCCTGCATCAGCGTCCGCACGATGGCGCGGCGCGCGAGTTCGACCTTGAAGCCGTTATGCGCATAGGCTCTTGCGCCCTGCAGCAGGAGATCCGCAGCGTGCGAGAAGTGCTCTATTGTTGCGGCCTGGCCGCGCAACGCCGTTTCGGCCTCAAGGCTGCGCCAGGGCTTGTGGGCGACGCCGCCGAGCGCCACGCGCGCCTCTCTGATCGCGTTGCCATCGAGTTCGAGCGCGGCAGCGACCGAGACCAGCGCAAATGCATAAGACAGACGGTCGCGGATTTTCAGATAGCTGTAGTTATGGGCAAAGCCGCGTGGCGGCAGTTCGATCGCCGTGATGATTTCGCCGGCACCGAGATTGGTATCGACGTGAGGCGTGTCGCCAGGGAGCCGATGGAAATCGGTCAGCGCCATCGTGTGCTCGCCGGATGGGCCTGCGATGTGCACGAGCGCGCCAAGCGCGGCCAGCGCCACGCTCATGTCGGATGGATTGGTCGCAATGCAGGAGGCGCTGGTGCCGAGGATCGCATGGTTGCGGTTGAGGCCCTCGATCGCGGAACAGCCGCTGCCGGGATGTCGCTTGTTGCAGGGCGTGGCGGTGTCATAGAAATAGGCGCAACGCGTTCGTTGCATCAGGTTGCCGCCGACGGACGCCATGTTGCGCAATTGCGCCGAGGCGCCGGCCAGGATGGCGCTGGCGAGCAGCGGATAGCGCTGCTCGATCAGCGGATCGTAGGCGAGATCCGAGTTCGGCACCAAGGCGCCGACGCGCAGCCCTCCGTCGGCGGTCTCCTCGATCTTGCGGAGCGGCAGGCGCGAGATGTCAATCAGCCGGGATGGCTCTTCGACATTCTCCTTCATCAGGTCGATCAAATTGGTGCCGCCGGCGATGAGCTTGGCGCCGGGATGGGCAGTGAGCAGGAGGATCGCATCGGCGACGTCGCTGGCGCGTGAATACTGGAAATTGATCATGGCCGCCCCATTACCTGCTGGATGGCGGCGACGATGTGCGGATAGGCGCCGCAGCGGCACAGATTTCCGCTCATCAGCTCCCTGATCTCGTCAGCATCCCTGGCGCGGCCTTCGGCGAGCAAACCGACCGCCGAACAAATCTGTCCCGGCGTGCAATAGCCGCACTGGAAGGCGTCGTGGTCGATGAAGGCCTGTTGCAGGGGATGCAGCGCGCCATCCCTGGCAAGACCTTCGACGGTCGTGATCTCCGCGCCGTCCATCATGACCGCGAGCGTCAGGCAGGAATTGACCCGTCGGCCATCGACCAGCACGGTGCAGGCGCCGCATTGACCGTGGTCGCAACCCTTTTTGGTGCCGATCAGCTCAAGATGGTCACGCAATGCGTCCAGCAGCGTGGTCCATGGCATCAGGTCCAGCGTGCGCCTAACGCCATTGACGACGAGGTTGGTTGGGATGCGATTGGGAATTTGATTTGCGGCATCGGCCATGTCGTTTTTCCTGCGGTGGAGGCCGAGCCGAGAAGTCAAGCCGGTTGGCGCGAGAGCGCGCCAGTCTCCGCTGGCGATTAGCGCCCAACGGTCGGCCAATCGCTTGGTTCCATGCGGCTGCTCGGAAATGGAACCTGAGCCCTAACAATCTCATTGGAATCCCGGATGAGGCGAGTGGTGCATTCGACGGCGGAGGACGATGAGGGACAGCGAATCGGAAATCCCCGATATCCGGGATGCGGTTCACCTCTGCATCGACATGCAGAACATCTTCGCCGCTGGCGGCCTCTGGGAAACGCCCTGGATGGACCGGGTTTTACCTGCGATCACGGACATAGCGTCACGATACACGGTTCGAACGGTGTTCTCGCGCTTCATCACGCCCGAGGAGCCGGAGGATCGCCCTGGACAATGGCAGAGCTACTTCCGGCACTGGAGGGAAGCGACGCGCAACCGGATTCCGCCGTTCGGCCTCGAACTCGTGCCGGCTCTGGCCCGGTTCGTCCCTCCGGCGCTCGTGATCGACAAGCCAGCCTATTCGGCGTTCAGCAATCCCGGTTTGGCAGATCTACTTGTCGGAAAGAGGATCGGCACGGTCGTAGTTACCGGAGCCGAGACGGATGTCTGCGTGTTGTCAACGGTCTTGAGCGCTGTCGATCTCGGCTTCAGGGTTGTGATCGTGGAGGACGCCTTGTGCAGTTCCTCCGATGTTGGCCACGATGCGCTCATGACGATGTACCGCACCCGCTTCCATGGCCAGGTGGATCTAGTAACCGCCGAGGAACTCGAGGAGTTTTGGCGCGAATAGCGATCGCGTCACACCCTTGCGGGCGCCCGCGGGAGACAGCATGCCGGAACCGGACATTCGCAAGGGGATGCCGCCGGTTAAGCTGTCGCGCGAGGAGTTCAAGTTCATCGATCCTGCCTTCACGCCGCTCAAGCGCGAACTCGATGCGATCGTCGCTGCGGCCTAGGATGCCTACAGCCATTCGCGCAAGGCGCCGGTGCGCGGAAGGCAGGCGCAGGCTTTGCCGATCCTGATTCGGCCTCGCGGTGAAGGCATCAGAATGAGGCCGCGGTGAACATGGCGGCAGAAGGATCGTCGAAGACCATCGTCTATGCCGCGCTTGTCGGCAACATCCTCGTCGCCACCACGAAGATCGGCGCTGCCTTCTGGACGGGCAGCTCGGCGATGATGAGCGAGGCCGTACACTCGGTGGTCGATACCACAAATGACGTGCTGCTACTCTACGGCTACCATCGTGCGAGCCGTCCGCCCGATGAGTCCCCTCCGCTCGGCTATGGGCGCGAGCTGTATTTCTGGAGCTTTATCGTTGCGCTCCTCATCTTCGCGCTTGGCTCCGGCGTCTCGCTTTATCAGGGCGTCCTCCACGTCACCGCGCCCGAGCCGATCCAGGATCCCATCGTCAGCTTCGTCGTGCTCGGGCTGTCGTTCGTGTTCGAGGGCGTCTCGTGGCTTTTCGCCCTGCGCCGCTTCCGGTCGGAGAGTGCGCGGTTCGGATGGTACGAGGCCTTCGTGCGCAGCAAGGATCCTCTCGCCTTCATGGTTCTGCTCGAGGACAGCGCGGCGCTGGTCGGCATCGTGATTGCGGCTGCAGCCACCGCGGCGGCGGTATTGCTGGCCCGGCCGGTCTGGGATGGCGTTGGTTCGATCCTAATCGGCATTCTGCTGGGGATCGTGTCCGTCGGGCTCGCAAGGGAGAGCAAGAGCCTGCTGATCGGCGAGCCGGCTCATTCGGAGCTTTCACGATCCGTCCTCGACATCGCGCGACGGTCACCCGGCGTGCTCCAGGCCAACGGGCTTTTGACGGTGCAACTATCGCCGGCCGAGGTCGTCGCGGCGCTGAGCGTCGAGTTTGCGGACGACAAGCGCGCCGACGGCATCGAGCAGTGCGTAATCTCGATCGAGACCGAAATCCGCAAACAACATCCGAGCGTCGCAGCTTTATTCATCAAGCCGCAGACGAACGCGCGGTATTACGCCGCTCGTGCGAGGCGCTGGAGGGTGGGATCCTAGAACACTTCCAGGGAGACGGAGAGGCGAGGCGCGGAAGAGGGCACGATCCAACCGAGGCCAGGAACCTAACGCGTCGCCCTGCTCGTTGGACGTAGGGGCCAGTACCCAGAAAAAGTTGGAAGGATCGCATACGACGCAAAACCGGAGACATGACCCGCTGCATCGAGCTGTACATGAGCTGCTACCAGGCTTGCCTTGGCACCGCGATGAACCATTGCCTCGTTTCCGGCGGCAAGCATGTGCGTCGCGGTGGGCGGCGACAAGGTTAAAGATAGGCCGAACAAGCGGCGTCCAAGGAACAGCCGCTCCACAAGCCGACGACGAGGTGAACCGCGCACTAATCCGTCGCACCTCGGTGCGCCTTACGTGCTCTCTCAGTTCTCCGCTCGACCTGTCTGTTCGCGGCGACAGCCTTCGCGCGTTCTTCGCAGCGCTTGCGCAGATCCTCGAGTTCGTCCGCGGTTAAATGCTCGATTCCGACGAAGGAATTCTGGACGGCGCCTGTTCGGATCAGTTCATCCAGCTTCACTTGGATGGCTGCGCTGTCCCGGTTCTGAGAGTTCTGGATCAGGAAGACCATCAGAAACGTCACGATGGTCGTTCCAGTATTGATGACCAGCTGCCAAGTATCGGAGAACCGAAACAGAGGCCCTGTAACAGCCCAGATGACAATCACCGTGCAGGCCAAAATAAAGGCCGATGCACGGCCGGCCGCTTGCGATGCCCTGTTTGCAATCGATGCGAAAAGTCGGCGAGGTCGCTCGCTTTCCTGATGGCGCTGCTGCATTCAGTCCTCCTATATCTGGAACGACTGGCCGAAAGCATCGCTGGAGCGATGGGCGTCCCGCGGCGCCGCTAAGGTTGGTCAACGCCTCCGCTGTCCTGCCGGCAGCGTTTGAGCCAGCGTTCGATCTTCTTGACCGATGCCTTTCATCGGGCGGTCTTCACCGCTTCTTCGCGAACTTCGTGCGCCTTCTTCGCTTTCCCCGGCCAACGCGGCGGAATTCATCAAAGTTCCTGCCGATTCGATAGGTATCGACGGTGATGAGAGGCTCTCGTGAGATTGCGCCCCACATGGCGTCTGGAGGTGGCAGTGCAGTCGCGTCAATCTCCCGCCCTTAGCTGCGGTCAAGGTTCCATTTGATGCTGCAGTCAGGAACGTTCCTAACACCGTCTTGTTTTCCCAACAGACCGGAAAGTCGGATGAGCGCTTCACGCGCGTCTTAGCACATGACGGACTTCAAGGTTTGAGTCCGAAAGTGCCGGTCGAAAAACTGGGAGAAAGCGGAGGAGGTGCAGATGAACATGAGAAAGAGCAGGTTCCTGCTGTCCACAGCAGTGCTGCTCGCCGGCGTCAGCTTGGCGGCGGCGCAAGGCATGCGAGAAGGTAGCGGCGGCGGCGGAATGGGTGCCGGCAGCGGCGCCGCGGAGCACGACAAGTCCGGAGGCGGCAAGTCCGAAGGCGGAATGTCGCAAGGCCCGGGCGGTGCATCCCGCGGTGAAGGCATGACACAGGGCCGGGCCGCGGAGCCACGCGGAGGCGGCCGGGCGGAAAGCCCTGCGGCCGGTCAGTCACGCACCGAGCGTAGCGAAGGTATGAGGGAGGGTGGTCGCGCTGCTGAGAGAGGCCAGATCGGTAAGGATCAGCAGGGTCAAAAGGACCAAACCGCCGGCCAACGCCGTGGTGATCGCGACCAACCTCGTCAATCCGAGCAAAAGGCGCAAGACAAGGATCAATCCTACGGCAAGCAAAACAATCAGAGCATCGGACAGGGGCGTGGCGAGCGCGACCAGTCCGAGCAAAAGACGCCTCAGGGCCAGAAGGACCAGAGCACGACGACCGGCGCCAACACCAGGCCGAGCAATGCCCCTGCCCCAGGTCAGGCCGCGCCGGGTCAGACGACGCAGGGTCAGAGCACGCAGCAGAACCAGGGCGCAACGACCGGCACCCAGGCCACTGCGCCGGCGCAAAACCAGACTACGACGACCCAGAGTACGACGACCCAGAGCATGTCGGGCCGCGTATCGCTGAATGCGCAGCAGCAGACAACGCTACAGCAGTCGGTACTCAGCTCGCGCAACGTGGCGCGGGTTAACGCCAGCTCGATCAACTTCCAGATCAATACGGGCGTGGTGGTGCCGAGAAACATCAATGTGGTGTCCGTCTCGGCCTTCCCGGCGCTGATCGACGTGTTCCCGGACTTCCGCGACGACAGCTTCTTCGTCGTCGACGACGAGATCGTGGTCCTCGATCGCAGCCGCCGGATTGTGGATGTTGTTCCGGCAGGGCCGCGGACGCGGTTCAGCCGCGCCGGCAGTATGGGCGGTGGCGGTGTCAGCGGCGGCAGCGTCGCTGCGCTCAATCTGAGCCCCGACGAGATTCGTGTTGTGCAGCAGGTGCTGATCGAGCGAGGATTGCTGACCGGTGAAGCGGATGGCGTGCTCGGTACGCGGACGCGCGAGGCGTTGATCACCTTCCAGCGGCAACAAGGCATCCAGGCCAGCGGCTCGATCGATACCCGCACGGTCTCGGCGCTCGGCGTATCCAACAAGATCAGTGCCACCCAGAGCCAGACCACGACTGGTCAGGGACAGGCGAGCCAGCAGCAGCCGGCGCAACAGGGCACGACCGATCAGAACACCGGTCAGGCCAATGCTCCGGCGCAGCAGAACCAACCGACAACTGGCCAAGTGCAGCAGAACCAGCCCGCGACAACCGGGCAGGCTCAGCAGAACCAACCGGCAACGACCGGACAGGCCCAGCAGAACCAGCCGGCAACGACCGGACAGGGCGGGACGCAACAGCCTTCCGGTCAGACGACCGGACAAGCGGCGCCCCCGGCCCAAGGCAACAATCCGCCGGCCGCCAACCAGAGTATGCCGTCTGGGCAGCCAAACCAGAGCAATCCTCCGGCATCGAGCCAGCCGGCCGATAATCCTCAGGGCAAGAAGTATTGAGGATGTGATGCTGAGCCCCGCTTCGGCGGGGCTCTTCTTGTGCCGCGGTGTCGTGGAGCGTTGCAAATCCAGGCCGGTCAATCGCGTCCCTACGGTCCACCGCGGCCGCGGCCGAAGCTGTCCGTGAAGGTGGCGAGAAGGCCATTCGAGTGATAGCTGGCGTTCGACCGTCACGACTTCCTGAAGGACTCACGGGCTTTGGGATTGCGTTATCTCGAGCTGCTTCCCGACAACGAATATTGAGGTTCATGAGGGCTTCGTATGCCAGTTGGCGACCGCCAGCGCCAAGCCGGATTGGACGCTGCTCGCGACTCTGATCTCTGCTCGGCTCAGAAAAACCGGAACCGGGCGTGCCCCCCTCTTATGTGCGCATCCAGCTGCCGGCCTCGGAAGCGAGCAAAGGCATCATTCTCCTTTCCGCATTGCTAAGCCTGCCACTACGACAGTCCATTTGAGCCTCGTCGGCACATATGGGCTCGAACGCGGAGGCCTCCGTTCAAAGGAACGGTTGCGCTTTGCCCTTCGTTTGTAGTCCGGAGGACAAACGCCATGAACGTGCTGGATGAGGATACCAAATCGCTTTGGATGGAGACATTCATCCCGGCGGCTTCGCACTTTTCGGGTCAGGAGCGCGCCGACGTCGGCGTGGTCGGCGCGGGCATCGCCGGTCTGTCGGTGGCCTATGAACTCGCCGCTCGCGGGCGCTCGGTCATCGTGCTCGACCGCGGCAGGATCGGCGGCGGAATGACGGCGCGCACCACCGCGCATTTGGCGACGGCCCTGGACGACGACTACAAGGAGTTGATCAGGGTCCGCGGTGAGGATTGCGCGCGGCTATATTACCAAAGCGTCGCCGCCGCGATCGACCGCGCGCAGGCGATTCAGTCTGCCGAGGGAATTGACTGCGATTTCCGCCGCGTCGACGGCTATTTGGTGTTGGCGCCGGAGACGCTGCCATCGCATCTTGATGAGGAATTCGAAAGCTGCAGGGGACTGGGCATCCCCGTCGAGCTTTGCAGCGATACGACACCGATCCATGACGGCGGTCTTGCGCGCTCACTTCGTTTTCCCCGACAAGCGCGCTTTCATCCGACCAAGTACCTTGCCGGATTGGCGCGCGCGCTGCATCGCCGCGGCGCCAGGCTTTACGGTGACACCTGCGTCGAGACGATCGAGCACGGCCGCGGAGAAATCGTTCTGAAGACGTCAGGCGGCGAGGTGCGGGTCACGGACGTCGTCGTTGCGACGAACTCGCCCGTCAGTCTGCGCGTCGCGATCCATACCAAACAGGCGCCCTATCGCACCTACGTGATTGCGGCCAAAGTCCCGGCCGGCTCGCTGCTCGATGCACTGTATTGGGACACGCTCGATCCCTATCACTATGTCCGCCTGCAGCCGGCTTCGGCGGATGAGGACATCGTGATTGTCGGCGGTGAGGACCACAAGTCCGGCGAGGCCGACGATGGTCAGGCGCGATTTGCCGCGCTCGAACAGTGGACGCGCGCGCGATTGCCGATGATCGGCGAGATCACCCATCGTTGGTCGGGTCAGGTGCTCGAACCCATGGACTTCACCGGCTTCGTCGGACGCAGCCCGGACGAAGAGCATGTCTTCCTCGTCAGCGGCGATTCCGGGCAGGGCATCACCAATGGCCTGATGGCAGGGCTCCTGATTGCGGATCTGATTACGGTCGGCGGCAATAGCTGGGAGGCCGTCTATTTGCCGGAGCGCAAGATCTTCAAGAACATCACCACCTTCATCAGTGAGAACATCACGCCGCTGAAGAACTTTGCGGAATATCTCGGCGCCGATGCGCTTGCCTCGGTGGAGCGGCTTCGCCTAGGAGAGGGCCGGCTGGTTCGCAGCGGATTGAAGAAGATTGCCGCCTGCCGCGATCGCCAGGGCGAGTTGCACCTGCTGTCTGCATGCTGCACCCATCTTGGTTGCGTCGTGCATTGGAATTCGCTGGAGCAGTGCTGGGATTGTCCCTGCCACGGGTCTCAATTCGCGCCGGACGGCACTGCGCTCAATGGGCCCGCCGTATCTCCGCTCGCGCCGGCGGAAATTCCGCCAAGTGCCCAGGCCGCGGAATAGCGACAGGTGACAGTCGCGGAGGAATAGGCCTGCCACATCGTCTGCTTCGGCGGCTTCCCGTTCACGCGGCATGACATCGGCTCGCGTCCGACGGATCCTCGAGGGAGTTCGATGTGATCTACCCCGCAATGGGTAGCAAGGTTCGTTCCGAGCATTCGCTTGCGTTGGGCGCGGATCATACGGCGGAAGGCTGATTGTCGATGACAAGCAGCAGAGCACGATCAGAGGTCTTTATGGATTGGTGAAGTCGATCGCATGAGCCATGTTCAAAATTGCTAGAGTTTCAGCAAGTCGCCTCAGAGGCCCAAGCTTTCCGGTCAGCGTCCGGCCGACCAAGGCGGATGTCGTGGCCGCACGCTTCATCGCCCGCAACACTGCGCCGGCTCCGGAGATGGTAGCCCGCGCCCTGACTTGGGGTGCCGACGAGAAGGTCCTGCTGGTCCTGGCGGCGGCTGGTTGGCTTGCGTCGCGCGGGCGGGGCGAGCCGCTGCGGCGCGCCGGCAACCATGCTCTGCTGGTCACGGTCGCGGCGTCGCTACTGCCCCATGGTTTGAAGCTTCTGTTCAACCAGACCCGACCGGACCGCAGGACAGTGATCGGGCACATCCACGGCGCCCCATTTTCCGGGAAACGTGAGGACGCCTTTCCCTCCGGCCACGCGCTGCACATGGGAGCCTTGGCATCCGCGGCCGGCGCATTGCCCGCCGGCCCTCGTCGGGCGATCCGCGCCGTTGCGGTCGGCATCTCGCTGACGCGCTTAGTCGTCCTGGCGCACTGGGCGAGCGATGTCGTCGCAGGTTTCGCGCTCGGAGCATTCCTCGAGCGTGTGCTGCGGTTGTGGACCGGCTTTCCGTTCGAAGTCCCAAAGGAGAAAGATCATGCCGATACTTGAGGACCTGAAGGAATACGCGGAACGCGCCACCGGCCTCCGGCGCCCCGGCAAACGGAACGCCCCAGATCTCGCGCAAGCGCGAAAGCCGCACACTGTCCGCTTCAAGAACGACGGTCTCGTCCCCAATCATCCGCGATGGCCATTGGTCATCTATCGCGGCGCCGTCGATCTCGATGAGCGCCACGACCCGGCGGCCGTGATCGAGGACCTTTTCGAAGCGAACGGATGGGGAGACACCTGGCGCAACGGCATCTACGACTACGTTCACTATCACTCCCAGATCCATGAGGTGCTCGGCATTGCGCGCGGAAAGGGGCGCGTTCGTTTCGGCGGTAAGAAGGGCAGGATCTTCACGTTGAAGGCCGGCGACATCGCTATTCTGCCCGCCGGCACGGGGCACCAGTGCCTGGGGGCAGACGACGATTTCCTCGTCATCGGCGCCTACCCACCGGCGGGGACGTACGACGAATGCACGACGGTCGAGGACCGTCCACGCGCGCTCAAGACCATTGCGAAGGTGCCGCCGCCGCGCAGGGATCCGGTCTACGGGACCGGCGGGCCGCTCTCGAAAATCTGGAGGAAAGCGAAATGACAGAGTACGTCATCCGCTTCCTCGTCGGGGGCGCTGTCGTATCGGCCTTCGCGATGCTTGGAGATCTTCTACGTCCCAAGAGCTTCGCCGGTCTCTTCGCGGCCGCCCCCTCCGTCGCGCTGGCCACGCTCGGAATCGCAGTGTACCAGCACGGCGCCCGCTACGCCACTTTGCAAACTCAGGCGATGATTGCCGGAGCGATCGCGCTCGCCGTTTATAGCGTCGTTGTCTGCCAGATCCTAGTTCGCGCGAGGATGCGAGCATTGCCCGCCACTGTGCTATCTCTTGTCGTCTGGCTGATCGTGGCCTTTGGCGCCCTGACGCTTGCCGGGGGGCAGACATGACGCCGATCAGCCTTTCGCCGTCATCTCTCAAGGAAGGCCGCTGGTACGAATATCTGATCCGCTTCGCGCTCGGCGGCGCCGCGACCGTCTTCGCCGGCCTCGTCAGCAGCCGCTATGGAGCCTCTATCGGCGGGCTTTTCCTCGCCCTTCCGGCGATCTTCTGCGCCAGCGCCACGCTCATCGAGAAGCATGAAATCCGCCGCAAGCGTGAGGCGGGCCTCGCCGGCGAGCGCCGCGGGCAAATGGCGGCCGCGGTCGAATCCGCCGGCGCCGCGCTCGGCGCGCTCGGCATGCTGGCCTTTGCGATCGTATTTTCGTTGGCTGCGGAAACGAGCGTCGCAGCCGCCTTCTTGGGTGCCTCGCTTGCGTGGTTGGTCATTTCGGTGGTGGCGTGGTACTCGCGGCGCAAGATGCGGTCGGCGCGGAGAGTGCGGATCGAACAAAAAGGCAGCGGCTCTGCAATTCAGCGTAGCCGCTAAGATCGAGCGACGCTGCCATCAAGCCGCGCTCGAAGCCTTCCTGTTCACACCCTTGCGCAGCGCAACCGTATTGAGTTTGGTGTTCGCGGCCTTCTCCTCGTTGAGGTTCGTGGTGAGAAAGCGCACGATGTCGTCGTGACCGAGCTCCTCGGCCCAGGCTATGAGCGTGCCATAGCGGCAGATTTCATAGTGCTCGACGGCCTGTGCGGCCGCGACGAGGGCGGCATCGAGTACGGCCTTGTCCTCGATCTCGCCGGCAATTTCATCGGCCTCCTTGATGATTCCGTCGATCGCTGGACAGTGCGTGCCGCCAGGCTCCTTGCCGAGCTTTTCGAACACGTTCTGAAGCCGCTCGACCTGCTTGTTGGTCTCTTCGAGATGGCCTTTCAGCCCCGCGACGAGGTCTCGGTTGGTCGCCTTTTCGATCATCTTTGGTAGTGATTTGATGATTTGCTGCTCAGCGTAGTACATGTCCTGTAGACCGTGCATCAGCAGGTCTTCCATCGATTTTATGTCCTTCGTGAACATTCCCATGTTTGAATCTCCTCTCCCAACGATGGCAATGGAACGCGGCTGACCGGCTGCCGTTCCTGTCCCTGCAGGCATTCGGAAAATCGAAATGAACGGCAAGAACATCTCGTCAGCCTGCTGGCACAGACGCGGTGGACTTGCGGGGCGATATGCCGCGGGCAATCCAGGCGATGCCGTTCAAGACCGCGATGAAGGGGCACTGCAGCGAGCGTCAGGAAATTACTCGTCTGCTTCTCGACGGTCTGCCGAAGCGTGCACCGGCGAGATCGGTCTGACCAGGCGAGGAACGGGATAACCCTAAGCGTCGTTCCGCACGCTTGCCTGCGGCTTGTTCAAGGTTCACGATGATTGACGAAACGATCACGACCACCGGCATTGCCGCTCACGGCGCCTCCCGCCTCCCGTCAGTGGAGGTCGACAGCTTCAATATTGAGCTGAAGGATGACGACGGATTTCTTGGGGATCGCGCTAGCAAGGCCGCCTTTCGGGAAACTCTCGAAAAGTGGCGGAAGCCACTGCGCAAGTCCGGCGAAGACCCGTTCGGCAAGGAGCTTTCCGAAGACATCAGCAAGAAGGAACTCGACGCCATCCTGGTCGGGGATGATACCGACGCCTGGGCGGTCGTGCAGAGCGCTATCGAGGACTTCGCGCAGGAACTCGCCCATATGACGCGGCGCTTCCTCAAGACCAAGGCCTGGGAGAAGACCGAGCGCGTCGTGGTCGGTGGCGGCTTCAGCAATAGTCGGCTCGGCGAACTCGCCATTGCGCGCGCCGAAATCATCCTGAAGGCCGAGAACTTCAAGATCGAGATGCTGCCGATCCATCGCCACCCCGATGACGCAGGCCTTATCGGCGCGCTTCATCTCGCTCCTTCCTGGATCTTCGAGGCTCACGACTCCATCCTTGCGGTCAACATCGGAGGCACGAACATCCGCTGTGGCGTCGTGGAAACACGTCGCAAAAAGGCACCGGATCTCACCAGGGCGTGCGTGTGGAAGTCCGAGCTGTGGCGTCATGCCGACGACGAGCCGAGCCGCGAGGAAGCGGTTAAGCGTCTCGTCAAGATGCTTAAGGACCTGATTACGAAGGCGGAAACGAAGGATTCAAGCTCGCGCCGTTCATCGG
>NZ_JAFCJM010000085.1 GCF_018130955.1 Bradyrhizobium liaoningense | reverse complement strand
CGACCACAAGGAATACTTCGCCGGCGAGGCCGCCCTGAAGGCGGGCGGCGCCCACAACACGATGAACCAGTTCGGCTAACGGCGGCAGGGTGCAACCAGCACCCGGAGCAAGGCCAACGCATTTAGAGGAGACTGACAATGACCAAGGGTAGCAATTTCTGGGTGATCGGCGGCGAGTTCGGTTCCATGAACTTCCACAAGCTCGTGGAAGGTTCGGCCCAGGTCAAAGGCCCCTTCAAGACCCGCAAGGAAGCCGAGGACTGCTGGCGCGAGGTGTCGGAAGAGAACCGCCACAAGGCCGGCGTCCGCTTCTCGATCGTGGAAGAGCCCCATCGCGCTCCGGCAGCCTGAGGCTGCCGAGCTAATCTCAAGAAACGTCCAAGGACGGGCGGTCCCATCCGGCGTGAGCCGGGTGGGATCGTCTGCTTTTGGGACAGGGAAAACTTCCTGCAGGCGTTGTAAGTCTCTGGAATTGAAGGCGCTTTGCGGCGATCATGGTAGCTGATAGGTTAACGGCTGTTGTCGCGTAACGGGGCCGAATATGTCAGAGCCGCAGAATGCCGGGACCAATGCCAGCCAGCCGCGCACGGTGCGGCTGCGCGATGCGCTCCTGAAGGCGCGGATCGAGGCTGCCGACCGCACCGGCGTTGTGGTCGACCTGCGCGACGCCGAGGTCGCGCGGCTCGAGATTCTCAACGACGCGCTCGATCCCCTGTTCACCGAAGTGCCTGACAGGGTCGACCTGTTCGATCGCGGCATCAGCCAGGGCGACACGCCGCGGCTGTGGATCGACGTGGTGGCGCACATCATGATGGGCCGCGACAAGCGGATGTATCGGTTTGTCCAGGACACCCGCCACGGCCGCATCGTGCTCGCCGAATCGCATGACACCGGCGCGATCGTCGAGGCCGTCACTGAGTATGTCGCGCGCCGCATGATCGAGCGCGAGCGCGCGCTGGTGGTCACGCCCGAGCCGAAGCTGCCCGTCGCGGAGAAGCCGCGCCGCTCGCGCGTGTGGAGCTTTCTGCTCGGCTTCATCCTTGGCGCCGTTGCGCTGTTCGGTCTCGCGCTGTTTGCGAGCTTGCGGAGCTGGTGACGCGTCGTCATTGCGAGCGAACTAGATCACCCGCACGTGCTTGATCTGCCGGATCTGCAAGGCGCTATCGAGGCTGCGCACGGTCTGCTCGCAGCGCCAGCCGCTGTTGTCCTTCTCGATGGTGAACAGGTTGTAGGCCGCCGCCGGATAGCGCCCGTGCGCCAGCGCGGAAGCCGACGGCACGCCGATCGCTGGTATCTGGCCGTTGGGGCCGTCGAACCACATCGTCGAATGCACGTGGTCGTGGCCGTGCAGGATCAGCTCGACGCCGTGCCGCTTCAACAGCGCCAGCAGCGCCTTGGAATCGGTCATGCGCTTGACGCGCGATTTCGAGCTCAGCGGATGGTGCACCAGGAGAACGCGAAACAAATCCTCGGAGGCGAGCTGCTCCAGCACGTCGGCGAGATCAGCAAGCTGTGCGCGCCCGAGCGTACCCGTCGCCATCAGGGGCAGCGTCGGCACGGCAGTGGAGAGGCTGATCAAGGCGACCGGCCCGCGCCGGCGCACGGCGGGGAAAGTTGCGGCTGCCGGCGCATCGCCGAGATAGGGCGAAAAGACTTCGCCGAAGCGGTGGCGCGTGGTGCGGACATAGGCGTCGTGATTGCCGGGGATGGCGGTGACGCGATCCGGCGGGCCGACGCCTTCGAGCCAGGCCAGCGCCGGCGCGAACTCGGCCTCCAGCGCCAGGTTGACGAGGTCGCCGGTAACCGCGATGTGGTCGGGGGTCTGCGCCTGGACATCAGCGACCAGCATGTCGAGGACCTCGCGGCGCTGGTATTTGTGACGGTTGCGCGTCCAGTTGACGTAGCCGAGCGCGCGTTTGCTCGCGAGCTCGACCAGCCGCGGCCTTGGTAGCGGGGGAACATGCGGGTCGGACAGGTGCGCGAGCTTGAAGGGAGCCATCGGATGCGATTGCCTCGCTATTCCCACGATGTAATGGCAAGGTCGGACGCGCGGCGCAAGCTGCTTCGCAAGGGAGCCTGATGCCAGATCTGCTCGACGGGTTGCGACGGAAACACGAGCCGCTGCTGCGGCGAATTTTTCATTTTTACTGGCGATTCGTCCGCGGCATGACGCTCGGCGTCCGCGCCGTGGTGCTTGACGCGGATAACCGCGTGTTCCTGGTCAAGCATAGCTATGTCAGCGGCTGGTATCTGCCGGGTGGCGGCGTCGACGTCGGCGAGACCATGGACGAAGCGATGCGCCGCGAGCTCAAGGAGGAGGGGAATATCGACGTCACGGGTGAGGTCGCCCTGCACGGCATCTTCCTCAATAGCCACGTCTCGCGCCGCGACCATGTCGCGGTCTACATCGTCCGCCATTACAGGCAGGATCGGCCGCCGGAGCCCAACCGCGAGATTATCGCATGCGGCTTCTTCGCAGTCGCCGATCTGCCCGACGGGACCACGCCGGGCACGCGGTTGCGGATCGCGGAGATCCTCGACAGCCAGCCGCAGGTTGCGACGTGGCGGTAGAGCGTTTTCGAGCGAAATGGGAACCGGTTCGCTTCAAGAAAACGCGTCAAGATCTGAATCTGAGGCGCCGGCTCACGCGCCGGTCTTGCCGCTCTCTCGCGCCTTCAATTCCAGCGTGAGCAGGCTCTGCTCCTGGATCAGCGCCCAGTTCTGCCGCTCGAGCCTGTGCAGGCGCGCCGTGATGTTGTGCATGAAGGCGAACACCACCAGGAACAGGGCGCCGAACATCACGACGAAGGGAAACACCACGCCGGTGAGATGGCTGACGAGATAGGCGAGCTTCGGGAACAGCGCGAAGCCGGCCGGGATGATCGCGACCATCGACAGCATCAGGAAATCGTAGAGGTCGAATTTGGCCTGCAGTGTCTTGCGCAGCAGCACCAGCATGTAGATGAGCGCGAAGGCGGAGATGACGATGACCGTCTCGATGCTTGGAAGAACGCCTGTCACGACCGCCTCCTCGACTGTTCAGCGCAGTATTGATGGATTCGCAAGCTCACGACCGCCTCGCGATTCGCGCGAGCAGGATGTAGCCGAGCACGCGGATCATGTAGCTCACCGACTTCAGGCCGTCGATCGAGCTGACGCCGTTCTCCCGCGCCCGCATCTCGACCGGGACTTCGCCGACCGTCAAGCCTGCGCGCATCGCCCAGGCCAGTGAGATCGGCTCCGGAAAATCCATGGGGTATGCCTTCGCGAAGAACGCGATGGCGCGGCGGTCGAGCAGGCGCATGCCGCTGGTCGGATCGGTGATGAGGCCGCCGCCCGCAAACAGCGTGTTGAGGGCGCGTGCGATCAGCCGGATGCCGGCGCGTCGCATTCGCGTCGAGCAGAAGCCGGCATTGTCGATGAAGCGGCTGCCGATGGTGATGTTGGTCGGCTGCAGCGCATAGGCGTCCAGCAGCGTCTCGATCTCGCGCGGATCATGCTGCCCGTCGCCGTCGATCTGGATGCAGAAATCGAAGTCCTGGCGCGAAGCATATTTGATGCCGGTCTGCACGGCGCCGCCGATGCCGAGATTTTGCGTCAGGCGCGCGACCGGCGAGCGGGCGCTGGCAACCGCGCTGGTCGCGTCCGACGACCCGTCGTCGACGACGAGCGTGTGGTAGGGACGGCCGGTCGCCGCGATCTCGTCGAGGAGATCGCCGATCGAAGCCTCTTCATTGTAACAGGGGATCACCAGCAGGATTCGCGACGCGCGCACATACGGTGCGGCGGCACCGCTGCGGCACGTGTCGGTCAAATCCAATTCCATGTCGGTCACGTCGGCCTCAACACCGGAGAATCCCTGCCTTGCTATACTTGCCGGTGCTTTTCCTGTACAGGCGGCGAGCCCTTCCCAAGCCCTGCCGGGCCCCGCCGAGACGTCCATGAAAGCCGCCAAGATCTTCTTCTCGATCGTCTTCCTCGTGATCCTGGCCAGCAATGTCCGGCTGATCTCGCATTGGACCGAGAGCCGCGGCGTCTATGACGACATCTGCTATCTGCGCCAGGCGCATCTGTTTCAGCGCTTCGGCTGGCAGGGGCTCGATACCAGCCTTGCCCGCGAGGACGACGGCTATCTCGCGAGCAAGTTGCGCAGCATCAATTTCGAGAACTGGAAGGACGGCACCAAGGCGCCGTGCCACACCCAGACCGCCGACGGCAGCAAATGGGTGATGACGCCGCCGCCGGGCACCGGTTTCGTGCTGGCGCTGTTTCCGGAAGGCTTTCAGGTCATTCCGCTCTATGCGCTGGCGAATGCGATCGTCGCCGCCTTTGCCCTATACGGACTGTGGCGGGCGCAGCGGCCAAGCGCGCTGGCGCTCGCCGCTGCGTTCGGCGCGATCTCGATCTACTTCATGATCAACCCGACCAAGGCCAGCTACTCGATGGCGCCGACCATGGTGGCCTGCGCGCTCGCCGGACTTCTGACCGCACGACTGTTCGTCGATGAAGACAGGCCGCGCCTGCTGATGCTGGCCGTCGTTGGCGCTCTGCTCGGCCTGTCCGCGAGCTTCCGCATCGCCAACGTGCTGCTGTCGGCGGGCTACTTCCTGTTCTTCGGGGTGTCGTTCCTGGTTCAGCGTAACCAAAAGTCGTTCTTGCAGGGCCTGACGCTCGGGCTTGGATTCCTCGTCGGGATATTGCCGGTGCTGGCCGCGAACATGGTCAATTCGGGTAATCCGCTGGTATCGGCCTATGGCGGCCCGGACACGCAGGCGCCGAGTGTCGATCTGTCCGTGCTGCGCGCCTATCTCGGGGATACGCAGTTCCCGCTGATCCTGATTGTCTGCGCCTGGACCGCGCTGCTGTGGCGCTTTGCCGGCCAATCCGGCGTGAAACGATTGGCGCTGCTGGTGACCGGCAATCTCGCGCTGAACCTGGCGTTCTTCGCCACGCATCCCGTGTTTACGCAGTACTACACGATCCCCATCTCCATGCTCACGTTGTGGACGGTCTTGTTCGCAACGGTCCTGATGCGCGAAGCGCAAGGCGCGGAGGCTGATGGACCGCGGCCTTCCGAGATGCTATCCCGCGTCCCGATATGAGCGATCTCTCACTTACGATTCTGCCGGAAGCCGCCGGCGACGCGCAGGCGATCGAGCGGCTGCACGAGCGGACCTTTGGGCCCGGGCGTTTCGTGCTCAGCGCCTACCGCATCCGCGAGCATGTCGACCACGTGCTTGAGCTCTCCTTCACCGCCCGCATCGGCACGCTGCTGGTGGGATCGGTCCGGCAATTGCCGATCCTGATCGGCGAAACGCCGGCGCTGCTGCTCGGGCCGCTGACGGTCGAGCCGCCGTTCCGCGGCCGCGGTGTCGGCCGGCTGTTGATGGAGCGCGCGCTGAAGGACGCCAAGGCGAAGGGGCACGCCATCGTGCTGCTGGTCGGCGACGAGCCCTATTACAGCCGCGTCGGCTTCAAGCCGGTGCCGAAGGGACGCGTCACCATGCCGGGTCCGGTCGATGCCAGCCGCGTCCTGGTCTTCGAGCTCGTCGACGGCGCGTTCGAGGGCGTGTCGGGGCCCGTCGGCCCCGACTGGAACAAGGCGCGAAGCTAGCCGTCTCTGCGCGTGCATCAGGCGGGTGGTGAGTCGAGGTAGACGTAGAGAGCCGCAATCTTGCCCTCGCGAACGATGATGAAATCCACGCCGGTATAGGCGGGCTTTTCGCCGTTCGGCCCCGATCCCCATGCCAGGCGTCCCGAATTGTGCAGGACCTGGGGCGAGCCGTGTGGTGCATAGACAAAATGCGGATGCGTTGCCCGGAGATCGCCGGCGAACTTGTCCAGTGCGTCGTGACCGACGAACGTGCCGGGCGGCGCGTACAGCACACAGTCCTCGGTATAAAGCTCCTGGATTGCGCGCCGTCTGCGAGCCGGATCGCCTTCACCGAAGACCTCTGGAAGGTTGTGGTTGAGTAGCGTCTCGATCCTGCTCACGTCCACGCCCACCGATAGCGGGCCGCCCGTCTTGCTGGCATCCTGGGTCATCAAGAAACTCCCTGTCTGTGGGGAGATGATGTGGTGGCCGGCCCAGCGAGCGAAACAGAAATAAATGAAAGTCACCGTTTCGGTTTTTGGTGCATGGGGGCGCCGGGGCCCATGGGCCCCGGCCGACGCAAGGCGCGAAGCTAGAACTTGAAGTTCGCGAATGCGCGAACGCCGATGCCGGGCATCAGCACCTCGTCCTTGGTGTAGGACACCGAGTTGCGGATGCTTTCGTTGAGGAGGTTGTTGCCGACGAGGCCGACCATCATCTCGCGCGCACCGAACCAGCTTGGATTGAGCCTGGTCTTGTAGCTCACCTCGGCCTTCAACAGATTGTAGCCGGGCGTCGGCGTCTCCGCGACCGCGGCAATGTTGTTCTGCGGGAAGGCGTGCAACAGGTTGATGCGCATCAGCCAGTTGTCGTCGCGCCAGAACAGGCCGCCCCCCATCCGCAACGGCGGAATGCGCGGCACGTTGGTGCCGTCGGTGAAGGTGGCGCGAACCACGTCGAACTGGTTCTCGATGCCCCAGATGCCGCCGTGGAACGCGCCGACATCGAGCTGCGACTGGAATTCGCCGCCGCGGAAGGTCGCATCGCGTTGCGAATAGACCGCCTGGTTCAGCTCGGCGCCGGGCGCGCCGCACGAGGCAAAATCATCGTCGCACATCACGCCCGTGAGGCGGCGATAGATGAAATTGTCGAAGCGCGTGTAGAAGGCGGTCGCCTCGAAGCGGAACGGCCCCGTCGCCCTGCGCAGGCCGACCTCGACGGACTTTGCCGTCTCGATCGTCAGGTTCGGATTGCCGATGTCGAACGTGGCGGTGGCATCATGCGCGCCGCGCGAAAACAGCTCGGCCGGCTTTGGCGCGCGCTCGACGTATTGCGCGGTGATGCTGCCGACCATGCCGCCGGGCAGATCCTGCAGCAGGCCGATGCTGCCGCTCTTCGGCGTGTAGGACGGGTTACGCGCGATGCTGGTTTGCGTGGCGCCATTGGGCAAAAAGTCCGCCGGGAAATCCGGCGTCGAGCCGTGCAGCTCGACATGCTCGATGCGCCCCGCGATCTGCGCGCGCGTCGCTTCCGTGAACTTGAACTCGTTGAAGGCGTAGCCCGCAACGCGGGTGTTGTTGTTGGGGTCCCACAGGCCGTTGAACAGCGTGCCGGGATTGTCGGGGCTCGGCGCCGTCAGTTCCTGGTGCCCGGCCTGGAAGCCGATTGCCGTCGTCACCTCGGCAAAGCGCGCATTGAACGGCATCAACTGCACCTCTGTGCGGATCTCCTGCTCCTTGTTGGTAAAGGTCTGCCGCACGCCGTCGCTGGTGGGATCGGCGGGATCGGCCAGGCCGATCTCGTTATGCTTGTAGTTGGTGGCACCCGCCCAGAAGCGGATGGTGTCGATCGCGGCGGCGTCGGGGCGGTACTCGCCCTTGACGTTGAGCTTGGTCTGGTGGCCGTCGATGCGCGTGTTGTGATCGGCGCCGTCGATGCCGGGGATGTGGTAGAGCGCGTCGTTCTGCGTGATCGCGGCGCCGATGAAGCCGCCCTGGAAGAAGTAGGAGCCGCCGATCGAGCCGCCGTCCGACTGCGTCGCCGAGTTCGGCTGCCGGCCATTCACCGGCCGCGTCTGGTCGGCGAGATACGGGTAGGCGGGAATCGCATAGTCCGAGGTCTTGCGGCCATAGGCGTCGGCGTGGAGCGCAAAATTGCCGGCGCCGGCATCGATCAGCACGCCGCCCTCGACGCCGCGATCGACCGAGCTGACCGCGGTGCGCGTCTCGGCCGTGATGCAAGGCGCGCCCGGCGTAGCCTGTGGCGCGGACATGCCAAAACTCTGGAACGGCGGCGCGGCGCAGGTCGGTACCGCATCCGGAATCCGGTTGTTGGTCGCGCTTACGACGCCGCCGATTGAGGTCGAGCCGTAGCGCAAGGCGGCCGGCCCGCGCACCACTTCGACCTGATTGGTCGCCAGCGGGTCGATCGGAACGAAGTGATCCTCGCCGAGATCGGAAGCGCCGTTCGAATTGGTGCCGTTCTCGACGATGCCGACGCGGTTGACGTCGAGTCCCCTGATGATCGGCCGGCTGGAGGCGCCGGGCGCAAAGCTTGAGCCGGTGATGCCGGGCTTCGAGAAAAGGAGATCGCCGAGCTGCCCGCCGCCCTCGCGGCGGATTTCGTCGTTCGGCACCACGGTGACGGTGGCGAACTGGTTGGTGACGATGGGCAGCACCCCCTGTTGCGGCGTAGCCGGCGCGGGCGCGGCCGCGACCTCCGGCCCACGCTCGCGATTGCGCGCGGTGCCGCCACGCGTGACGCGCGCCGTGGTGCGCACGGGCACCGTGTGCCGCCGGACGATCGGGCTCGGCGCGGTCACCTCGACCGCAGGTAATTCGGTGGCGGCCTGCTTGTCCTGTGCCATGGCTGATGTAGCCGCGGCGCCGAGCAGGAGCATGCATGCTCCGCCCAGACGCTGCGCGCGTCGTCGTTTGGATGTCATTGTCCTGATTCCAGTCAGGCGCCGACCGCGTTTGTCTTGTCAGGTGGCGACCTGCCGCCGCGATGCGACGGAATTCGACTTCAACTGCTCCCGGCGCTCCAGCGCGAACGCGGAACGGACCGGGTGTGATCAAGCGTTGGAGGTCAGGACAGGGGAGGGGCGCGCGGCTGGAACGAGGCGCCGGCCGATTTCAGATGGGTGAACTCGGCATCGGTCGTGAGGTAGAGGAATTCGACGGCCTGCGGCAGCAGCAGGATTGGCGGCGTCGCGAACACAATCGTGCTCGCCATCGAGACGACGGCGCAGATCGCGCAATAGTCGTCACCGGACTGGTCCTGGTCGGGAACGGCCGGCGATTGCTTCTGGATTGCAACACCGTGAGGTGTCGCGACGCCACCGTCAACCTGCTGCCAGGATTGCAGCAGGGGTGCGGCCTGCGCGAACCAGTGGCTGTGACCGAACGACAGCGCGAACTGCACCAGCAGCGCGAAAAGCGCGAGCCGGGCACCGTGCCGGATGTTCGACCTGAACCACTTCATGTGGAAACGCACCCCAGCATCACGGGGCCCAATTCTCCGGCCCACGCGATGTTACATTATAACATCGGAAGGCTGCGACGGTGTCAACCGCGTCGCGGCGGACAAACCGAGGTCAGTGACGGATGTGTTGTTCGTGCAACGAGGCGAGGGGCCTAGCGCCCCTCGCGCACCCAGGTCGCGGCGAATGCGCCGAGCAGCAGTAGCAGGCCGATCAGACCGGCGAAGATCGGCAGCACGCCGACGCCCTTCACCACGCTGGCGTCGCGCAGCCTCACGCCCATCCAGCCGTCGCCATGGAAGACGCTGGCGGAGCGCACCGGCACGATCCGCGGCAGATCGACGCTCGATCCGTCCACCACACGCACCGCGTCGCCGCCGGTCGCCTGCGTCAGCGGCCTCAAGGTCTCGGCGGTGGAGGTGACTTCCGAAAACTCCTTCGGATTGGTCGGACCGACATTGATCAGCGCCTTCAGCGTGCCGTCGGTCGCCTGCCACAGGCCGAGCTCGTTCGCAGGCAGGCTCGCGCGCCATTCGCCGGGCTCGCCCGCATTCAGCGTCAAATCATGCGTCACGCCGGAGGGCGAAGTCACCGACACCGGGGGCACGCTGTCCGACATGGTCTGGCGCACCACCACGAGATCCTTGCCCTGCACCTGCAGGCGCAGCGCCTCCTCGTCCAGATCAGGCTGCTTCATCAGCCAGTGCGACATCCGCCGGAGCAGATCGAGATGCGGGCCGCCGCCTTCATAACCGCGCGCCCACAGCCAGATATGGTCTGACAGCAGCAGCGCGACGCGCCCCTCGCCGAAGCGCGACAGGAACAGCAGCGGCTTGTTGTCGGCGCCGGTCATCACAGGTGTGCCGGTCGCATTCCGTGTGTCGACGGTGCGGAAGAAGCGCGCCCAGCGCGGCGGCTCGCTGCCGGAGCCTTCCAGCCCGCGGGTGACCGGATGGCGTTTGCCGGTGTCGGAGAGATGCGCATAGAACGGTTTTTCGGTGACGCCCACCGGCTCGGCCGGCAGCACCGAATCCAGCGGCGTGCGCCAGATGCTGGTATTGGACGCGTAGTCCGGACCAGCCGAGACCAGTACCGCGCCGCCCGAGCGCACATAGCGCGCGATGTTGTCGAAATAGGCGATCGGCAACACGCCCTGGCGGGCGTAGCGGTCGAATATGATCAACTGGAATTCGTTGATCTTCTGCTGGAACAGTTCGCGTGTCGGAAACGCGATCAGCGACAATTCGTTGATCGGCGTGCCGTCCTGCTTCTCCGGCGGACGCAAAATGGTGAAGTGCACAAGGTCGACGCTGGCGTCGGATTTCAGCAAATTGCGCCATGTGCGCTCGCCGGAATGCGGTTCGCCCGAGACGAGCAGCACGCGCAGCTTGTCGCGCACGCCGTCGATCGCGACCACGGCGCGGTTGTTCACCGGCGTCAGCTCCCGCTCGAGCGGCGATGCCTCGATCTCGACGATGTTCGGGCCGGCATGCTTGATGTCGACCTCGACGCTTGCAGTCTGGCCGCTCGACAGATTGCGTTCGCTGATGACCTCGCCGTCCCTGCGGATCGTGACCTTGGCACGGTCGCCGCTCACACCCTGGTCGTCGAGCCGGTAGGTGATGGTCTGGCTCTGGCCGACGATGCCGAAACGAGGCGCCGCTGTGATCGCGATGCGGCGGTCGCGCTCGTCCTTCTGCCCGGTGATCAGCGCATGCACCGGCGCCTGGAAGCCGACCGCGGCGGCATTGGCGGGGATGTCGTGCACGCGGCCGTCGGTGATCAGGAACGCGCCGGCGACGCGATCGACCGGCACGTCGGAGAGCGCGGAGGCCAGCGCGCCGAACAGCTTTGTGCCGTCGGTCTCGCCATCGGCTTGTCCTGCGTCGACGACGCGGACCTCGAGCCCCTTGATCCTCTTCAGGCTGTCGACCAGCGCTTCCTGCGCCTGCGCAGCCTCGCGATTGCGGTTGCCGAAATTCTGGCTCGGGCTCTTGTCGACGACGACGGCGGCGACCGAGGTGAGGGGATCGCGGTCCTCGCGGGTGAAGGACGGGTTGGCGAGTGCAAGCAGGATCAGCGCCAGTGCGGCGACGCGCACGGCCGCGCCGCGTGCGCGCGCCAGCAGCAGGATGACCGCCATGACGATGATCGCGCCGAGCCCGATCCACAGCACGATCGAGGGGACAAGCGGCGTGAACGCGATGCCGTAATTCATGTCGTCGCTCTCTCGGCATCGTCATGCCCGGGCTTGTCCCGGGCATCCACGTTCTTCGTGCCGCGCGTCAAGGCGTGGATGGCCGGGACAGGCCCGGCCATGACGGCTTCGTTGTAGTAGGCGTTCAGGCTCAAAGTCCGCATCATTGCCCCAGGCGCTCGATCAGCGCCGGTGCGTGCACCTGGTCCGCCTTATAGTTGCCGGTCAGCGTGTACATCACGATGTTGACGCCGGCGCGGAACGCGAATTCGCGCTGGCGCGGCTCGCCCGGGGTGAGCGGCAGCATCGGCTGGCCGTCGGGACGGATCGCCCAGGCGCCGGCGAGGTCGTTGGAGGTGATGATGATCGGCGACACGCCGTCGCCGCCGCGTGCCGGGCGCTGCGCGCTCTCGTCGTCATCTTCGCGCGGCAGGGTCTCGACCCAGGTCTGCCCGGTGCTGAAACGGCCGGGGAAGTCGCGCAGAAGGTAGAACGTCTTGGTCAGCACGTGCTCGCGCGGCACCGGCTCGAGCTCGGGAACGTCGAGCGAGGACAGAATCTCGCGCAACGTCTGCATGGCCGGTGTCTGCGATGCGCCGTTCTCGCCGGGGGGGGCCTCAACCGCGTCGCGGGTGTCGAAGATCACCGTGCCGCCCTGCTTCATGTAAGCGTCGATCTTGTTGATGGCGTCCCGCGGCGGCTTTGGCGCACCCGGCACGATCGGCCAGTAGATCAGCGGGAAGAAGGCAAGCTCGTCGCGCGCGGGATCGACGCCGACGGGATCGCCGGCTTCGAGCGCGGTGCGCTGTGCCAGGAACAGCGTCAGGCCGGCCATGCCGGCCTTCACGATCGAATCGACGTCGGCATTGCCGGTCACGACATAGGCGAGGCGGGTCTGCGACACCGCCTTCAGCGCAAAATCGTCGGAAACGGCGTCGGCGCGCGACGGCGAGGGCGAGAAGGTTGCGGCGAGCGCGAGTCCGATCGCGAGCACTGCGGGCGCGGCGCGGCGGCGGATCAGCGCCGCGAGGCCACCGCCGAGCAGCGCGACGATCATGGCGTCGATCAGGAACAGGATCAGCGCTGATGACAGCAGCCAGCCGCGCAGGTCACGCGGCTCGGCATTGGTGTAGGTCGCGTGACGGGCACGCAGGCTCGCGGTGTTGAGCGGCGCGATGCGGTCGGCGGCTGCGAGCGTATTCACTGCCAGCGGCCCGTCCGCCGGGCCATAGAAGCCGGGCGGGTGATCGGGCGTGGCGCGGTCGCGATAGTCGGAGGATACGGGCTTTGCGGTTGCCGGGGGCGGACCGAACGCGCCGAAGCCGTCGAGAATATGCAGCGGCGCGACCGTCTCGGCGTTGGCCTCGCCGGCGACGCCCGCGCCCGGCTTGGAGGTGTAACCGGACATATCGACAATCCGCCTCAGCATCTCGACGAAGGTGCCGGACATCGGCAGGTCCGACCAGCGCATATCGGCGCTGACGTGGAACAGGCTTACCAGCCCCTTGCCGCGATGCTCGCCGGTCACGAGCGGCGTGCCGTCCTCCAGCGACGCCCAGCTCTTGGCCGCCAGCGCCGCGTTGGGCTCGGCCAGCACCTGCCGGCTCACGGTGACGTCTTTCGGCACGGGCACCCCGGCGAACGGAGCGTCCGCCGTGAAGTTTGCCAGATGCTGCGGCTTCTCCCAGGTCAGGCTGCCGCCGAGCGTGCGGCCGCCCTTGCGCAGCTTGACGGGCACGAGGTCGTCTTCGGCCTGCGCCAGCCGGGGACCTGCAAAGCGCACCAGCACGCCGCCCTGGTCGACCCAGGCGTTGAGCCGGTCGCGGATCTCAGGCGCGACGGTGCCGACATCGGCGAGGATGATCATCGGCAGCTTCTGATCGAGGAACTGCGTGATGCCCTGCTGCGGCGAGCCCTTGTCCGCGAGCCGCACGTCGGCAAACGGCGCCAGCGCGCGGGTGAGGTAGAAGGTCGGGGCCAGCAGCGGCTGCGCGGTCTCGCTGGTCGCGCCGGAGACGATGCCGATCGCGCGGCGCCGCCAGCGTTTGTCGAGCAGTTGCACGGCGCCGGCGGAACGTTCGCCTGCGATCTCGAGCCGGGTGATGTCGTTGCGCAACTCGACCGGCAGGTCGAAGGCCGCCTCGGTGTCCTTGTCCTGCGGGCCGAAGGCATAGCGGGCTTCGCCGATCGGCGAACCCTTCTGGTCCAGCGCGCGTACGGTACCGGCGGTGATGCCGCTGTCGGTGCGCAGCACCTTCACCGTCATTTTGGCGGCGGCGTTCTCGGCCGCGACCAGGGCGAGCGGGGCCGACGTGCCGCCTTCGAACACGGTCAAGCTGCGGTCTCCGATCGTCTTGCCCAGACCCTGTACGAATTCCTCGCCGCGGCCGGTATCGACACCGTCAGACAGCCAGGCGATCTCGCAATCGCCGGTTGCCTTGAGGAAACGTTCGATCGCGGGGAGAGTTTCAACGCGATCGACCGAATAGGCTTTTGGCGTGATCTGCCGCAGCGCGACGCGCGCCGCACCCGCGGGCATCAGCGTGATGTCGCGGTTCGGCTCCGACAGCGGCACCAGCGCAATCGCACGGCGATCGTTGTCGGCGTTGGCGATCAGCTCGTCGGCGGCCTTGATCCTGGTGTCCCAGTTGGCGGCGGCGCTCCAGCCGTCGTCGAACATGATCAATAGCGGCGCCTTGCTGCCGGCGATGCCGGTCTGCGGATTCCAGATCGGGCCGGCGGCCGCGAAGATCACAAGTGCGGCGGCGAGCAGGCGCAGCGCCGTCAGCCACCACGGCGTGCGCGAGGGCGTTTCTTCCTTTGGCGCGATGTCGAACAGCAGACGGGTCGGCGGAAACTCGATGCGGCGCGGCCGTGGCGGCATCACCCGCAACAGCCACCACAGCACCGGTAGGCTGACAAGCCCGATCAGGAGCAGCGGTTCGGTGAAGGCGAGTGGCAGGCCCATCATGCGGCAGGCCCCACTTTGATTGTCGAACTGCGAATCCCGAGCTTGCTCGCGGTCATGCCGGCATGCAGGAACAGCAAGAGTTCGGCGGCGGAGCGATCGGTCGAATGGGTCGTGAACAGCCAGTCCAGCCTGTTGGTCTCGTCGCGGATCTGGTCGCGGTGCAGCGCCAGGCGCGTGGTGTAGTCTGCGGTCCAGCTCTCGGCACGGCCGGCGGTAATCGCGCCAAAGCCCTCGGGCTCGACGAATTCGATGCGGCCGGAATAGGGGAACGTCTCCTCGGCGGGATCGACGATCTGCACCAGCGTGCCATGCGCGCCGGAGGCGGAGAGTCCTGCGAGCATGGTCCTGATCTCTGCAATCGGTGACCAGAAGTCGCCGAGCACAACGATCTCGGCGAGCGACGACGGCACGAAGGACGGCGGCAGGCTGAGGCGCTGGGCGTCGTCATGCAGCATCGCCTGCGCCATCTTGTCGATGACGTTGCGGCTCGCGGTCGGCGGCATCAGGCCGGGAATGCCGACGCGTTCGCCGCCGGAGACGAGAAGCTCGGCCAGCGCGAAGGCGACGATCAGCGAGCGCTCGAGCTTGGACTCGCGCGCCTGCCTGGAGGCGAAGGCCATCGACGGCGAGCGGTCCGGCCAGATCCACACCGTGTGGGCGGCCTCCCATTCCTGCTCGCGGACATAGAGATGATCGTCGCGGGCCGAGCGGCGCCAGTCGACATTCTGCGACGGCTCGCCGGAGACGAAGCGGCGGTATTGCCAGAAGCTTTCGCCGGAGCCGGCGCGACGGCGGCCATGCAGGCCGTGGATGACGTTGGCGGCGATACGGCGGGCTTCAAGCACAAGGCGCGGCAGCGATGCGGCGAGCGTACGGCTTTCGCCATCGGCACGTCGGATCGCTACAGTCTCCCTGGCAATCGGCCCGTTGTCTGCGGCCATCAACCGATCCGTGTCTTCAATTGCCGGATCACGTCCGGGATCGTGCGCCCTTCGGCGCGAGCAGAGAAGGTCAGTGCCATGCGGTGCTTCAGCACGGGCTCGGCGAGGTCGAGCACGTCGTCGATCGAGGGCGCGAGCCGTCCGTCGAGCAGAGCGCGCGCGCGCACCGCGAGCATCAGCGACTGGCTGGCGCGCGGGCCGGGGCCCCAGGCGATCAGCTTGCCGGTTTCGCCGGCGTCCGGGCCCGGGCGCGCCGAGCGCACCAGCGACAGAATGGCCTCAACCACGGAATCGCCGACCGGCAACCGCCGGACCAAACGTTGCGCGGTGATAAGCGTGTCCGCCGTCATCGACCCCTTCGCCAGCGTCTCGTCGGCGCCGGTGGTCTCGAACAGGATGCGGCGCTCGGCATCGCGATCGGGATAGTCGACGTCGATCTCCATCAGGAAGCGGTCGAGCTGCGCTTCGGGCAGCGGATAGGTGCCTTCCTGCTCCAGCGGGTTTTGCGTCGCGAGCACGTGGAACGGCTTTGGCAGATCGTGGCGGGCGCCTGCGACCGTGATGTGCTGCTCCTGCATCGCCTGCAACAGCGCCGATTGCGTGCGCGGGCTCGCGCGGTTGATCTCGTCCGCCATCAGGAGCTGCGCGAACACCGGCCCCGAGATGAAGCGGAACGAACGCTTGCCGGCGGTGCTCTCGTCGAGCACTTCGGCGCCGAGAATGTCCGAGGGCATCAGGTCGGGCGTGAACTGGATGCGCTTGGCGTCGAGGCCGAGCGTGACGCCGAGCGTCTCGACGAGCTTGGTCTTGGCGAGGCCGGGCACGCCGATCAGCAGCGCGTGGCCGCCCGAGAGGATCGTCACCAGCGTGTTCTCGATCACGCGGTCCTGGCCGAAGATGACGGTTGCGATCGCGTCTTTCGCGGCGCGAATCTGGCCCGACACCTGCTCGGCCGACCGGACGATCACGTCCTCGAGTTTCTCGACACTTTCCGCCATCCGTCAGCTCCTTCGGCGCGTCGCCGGCCTGTTGCGTCGTCACGTCATGGACACCATGCTAAACTTGCAGGAAGGCCATGTATTCGTTGAATTAAGCTATCCCCACCTTATCGGCTTCGGGCTATGTACGGCATCACGAAGTGGCGACTTGCACACCGGATGATTCCGGTGTGGAACCGCGTGCCAACGTACGACGTAGACCTGCACCAATCGTGCCAAATGACAAAGTCAGGGCAAACCATGGCGAACCAAGGGCAGAGCACCAGACAGGGTCTTGAGGGGCTGACTGCGGCCGCCAACCAAGCTGTCGGAAATGCCACCGGCGCCAAAAAAGGCCTGCCTCCGGTGCATCTGTGGAATCCGCCGTTCTGCGGCGATCTCGACATCCGAATCGCCGGCGATGGTACATGGTTCTACATGGGCACGCCAATCGGCCGACCGGCGCTGGTCCGCCTGTTCTCGACCATCCTCAAGCGCGAAGGGGACAAGCATTTCCTCGTCACGCCGGTGGAGAAGGTCGGAATTCGCGTCGACGACGCGCCGTTCATGGCGGTCGAGATGCAGAAGGAGGGGGAGGGCAACCATCGCGTGCTGAGCTTCCGCACCAATGTCGACGATTGGGTGAGGTGCGACGGCGCGCACCGGCTTCGCTTCGAGCAGGCGGTCGACGGCGGCCTGACACCCTATCTGCACGTGCGCGCTGATCTTTGGGCCAAGGTGACACGCGCGCTCTATTACGATCTGGTTGACATGGGCGAGGAGCGGGTGGTCGATGGCCAGCCGATGTTCGGCGTCGAGTCGGCTGGCGAGTTTTTTCCGATGGCCGATGCGGAGCAGGTGAGGGCCGCACTTTGAGCAAGCCGATCTTGAAGAACGGACCCGCCGCGCCAGTCGGCGCGATGGAGTTTTTCGACCGCTCGAAGGCGCGGCTTCGCTTCGACGTTCCGCCAGCCCTCTACGATCCCAACATCATTCCCGCCTCCGGCGATCCCGGCACCGACAGGATGCTGGAGATCATCGCGCGCGAGCAGCCGGTCCGGCCCGCTGCGGTGCTGATTCCTGTGATCGACCGGCCCGAGCCGACCGTGCTGCTGACGCAGCGCGCCGCCCATCTCAACGACCACGCCGGCCAGATCGCCTTTCCCGGCGGCAAGATCGACGCGATCGACCCCGCGCCCGTCGATGCCGCGCTGCGCGAGGCCGAGGAGGAGGTCGGCCTGTCGCGCCGATTCGTCGAGCCGATCGGCTATCTCGATCTCTACGGCACCGGCTTCGGCTTCCGCATTCTGCCGACGGTCGCCAAGGTCAAGCCGGGATTCGAGCTGACCATCAATCATTCCGAGGTTGATGATGCCTTCGAGGTCCCGCTATCCTTCCTGATGAACCCGGCGAACCACCAGGTGCACAGCAAGGAATTCCGCGGCATGGAGCGCTCCTACTACGCGATGCCGTTCGCCGAGCGGTACATTTGGGGGGCGACCGCCGGAATATTGCGTGTGCTTTATGAGCGGATCTATTTGTCATGATCCGGCCGGCCCTGACCGAGATCGGAATCTTCCTCATTCCCTTCGCGGTCTATGCCCTGTTTCTGGTCGCGACCCGATCGGGGCTGTTCGTGCAATCGTCCTGGCCGATCTACACCATCGCGCGCCTTGCGCTGGTGGCGCTTGTCCTGGTCATCGCAAGCCTGATCGGGCTCGCGCATTTCACCGGCGCGCCGCCGGATTCGACCTACGTTCCCGCCCATATCGAGAACGGCAGGCTCGTGCCGGGCGTCGAGAAATAGGGCATGATCCGGAAAAGTGCGAAGCGGTTTTCCCTCGCGACAAACGCGGAACGCGTTTGCGCGGAGATCATGCTCAAACAAGGAGCTAAAGCGCGATGACGATTCAACCTGAACTCATCGCGCTTTAGGGCTGCGGCATGAACGCGGAGAGCCTGCTTGCCGATGCGCCCTGGCTGACCTCAGGCGGGACAGCGCGCGTCCTGCAACTCCTCAACACTGACGGCGAGGAAGCCCGCGTGGTCGGCGGCGCCGTGCGCAACGCGCTGTTGAAGCTGCCGCATGGCGACATCGACATCGCGACCACCGCATTGCCCGAGGAGGTGATGCGCCGCGCCAAGAGTGCGGGCATCAAGAGCGTGCCGACCGGCCTCGACCACGGCACCATCACGCTCGTCATCGACGGTCATCCCTATGAGGTGACGACGCTGCGCGAGGATACCGAGACCTTCGGCCGCAAGGCCAAGGTCGCCTTCGGCCGCGATTGGGTGCGGGATGCCGAGCGGCGCGACTTCACCATGAACGGGTTGTCGGTCGACGCCAAAGGTGTCGTGCACGACTATGTCGGCGGGCTCGCGGATGTCGCCGCGCGTCGCGTGCGCTTCATCGGCGATCCCGACCAGCGCATCGCCGAGGACTATTTGCGCATCCTGCGCTTCTTCCGCATCCACGCCGCGTTCGGCGCCGGCGAGCCGGACCGCGACGGCTATCTCGCCTGCATCCGCGGCCGCGCGGGTCTTGCGAGCCTCTCGGCCGAGCGCGTGCGCATGGAGATGCTGAAGCTGTTGGTCGCAAATGGCGCATCCGCCGCGGTGCTCGCGATGGCCGATGGGGGATTGCTGCAAGCGCTGATCGGCGGCGTTGCCTATACAGGGCCGCTCACGACCATGGTCGCGATCGAGCGCGAGCTCGGCGTGGACGCCGACGCAACGCGGCGCCTGGGGGCCTTGAGCGTCGCGGTCACCGAGGACGCCAAGCGCGTCGCGACGCGGCTGCGGCTCTCCAATGCGGAAGCCAAGGCGCTGGATTCGATGGGCCACCGCTGGTGGCGCTGCGCCAGCAAGGACGAAGCCAGCGCGCGCCGGCTCGTCTACCGGCTCGGGCCCGAGCGCTATCACGATCGCGTGTTGCTGGCCTGGGCGCGGCTCGGCGGCGACGTGAGTTCGTCGCGCTGGCGCGAGCTCGCCGAGCTGCCGCAACGCTGGAACGCGCCGAAATTCCCGCTGAAGGCCGCCGACTTCATCGCGCGCGGCGTGGCCGAGGGTCCGCTGCTCGGACATGTGTTGACATTGGCCGAGGACGCTTGGCTCGCGGCGGATTTTCCACTAGAGCAGGCGGCGCTCGCTACCATCGCCGATCAAGCTGCGGCACGCGTCAGCCGCGATCAGAGAAATTGACCATCGTCTCAGGCTTCGCCGATATCTCGCTTCTGCAGCTTCTGCTGGTCGCGTTTGTGGCGTTGTTTGCTTCGATCATCGGCGGTCTCGCCGGCTACGGCACCGGCGCTCTGATGCCGCTGGTGCTGGTGCCGCTGGTCGGCGCCGAGCCGGTGGTGCCGATCATCGCGATATCAGCGATCTTCACCAATTCCAGCCGCGCCGCCGCCTATCTCAGATATGCCGACCGCCGCCGCGCGCTGATCGTGCTGGCCTGCGCGGCGCTGACGACGGCGCTCGGCGCCTACGGCTATACGCGGCTCACCAATGCAGGCGCCGCGCTCGTGATCGGCACGATGCTGATCCTGAGCGTACCGCTGCGCCGGGTGCTGCGGCGGCGCTCCCTGAAGATCGGCGACACCGGGCTTGCCGCAGGCTCCGTCGGCTACGGCGTGCTGGTCGGCGGCACCTCCGGCTCCGGCGTGATCCTGTTGTCGCTTTTGATGGCGTCCGGCCTCGAGGGCGCGGCCGTGATCGCGACCGACGCGATGATCTCGCTCGGCACCGGCCTGATCAAGATTTCCGTCTTCGGCCTTGCCGGTGCGGTGACTGCGCAGGTGCTGGCCTTCGCGCTCCTGATCGGCGGCATGGCCGTGCCCGGTGCGTTCCTCGCAAAGGCCTTCGTCGAGCGGATGCCGGTGCATATCCACGCCGCGATCCTCGATGCCGCCGTCATCACCGGCGGGCTCGTGATGATCTCGGCTGCGGTGAAGCAGATGCTCTGACGAAGCATCGCGGCCCAGGCTGTTTTCGCCTGAGCCGCGATCGGATGTCACGAACGCGCCGCCTCGGTGCGGCGGGCTTCTAGTCCTTGTCGTCTTCGTCTTCCTCTTCGTCCTCATCCTCATCTTCGTCCTCTTCCTCCTCGGGGCGCTCGAGGACGGCGAGCGGCAGCGTCTCGCGGTAGAGCTGGCCTTCCATCCCCATCCAGAGGCAGAGCACGTCGTCCTCTTTCACATCAACGACGGTCAGCGGCTGTCCACCCGACTTCAGCATGACGACGTCACCGGCTTTCAATTCCATGGCTGTCCTCCTGTCTTGATCGACGAGGCGAGAGGCTAGCAAGCCGTCATGACACGCCGATCACGGCGCGCGCGCCTGTGGATTACGACTATCCGCGTTCGGCGACCGCCGTGCGTATCGGCATGCACTGACTGCTGAAAACGCCGATGGCATCGCGCACCAGGGGGATGTGGCAGAAGAAGCCCGAGGGGCGGTAGCGGACCCGGATGCGTTCGAGCTGCGACATGGTCAGCGTCATGAAGGCATTCAGCCGCATGGCCTGGTGGTTGAGGGCGGTGCGAAGATGATGCTCGCGCTTGAGGAAGTCCTGCTTGGCGTCCTCACTGACGTCGTTCTTCGAGGCCCAGATGCGCGCGGTGCGGAGGCGGGCGTGCAGGCCTTCGAAGCAATAATGCAGGGTCAGCACGTGGTGCTTGGCGCTCCACCAGTTGATGTTGACGATATCCCTGGACGAATTGATCGCACCGCTTCCCGCCGCACGCGCGCACATGTCGACATAGGTTTTCTTCTCGCCTGCCTCCGGAGCGCAGAGCTTCTCGTCGGCCGGCCCGTGCTTCTCGCCGTCATAGATGGCACCCTCGAAGCTCGGCAGGTTTGCCGGCGCATCGCAGTCGAAATCATATTCGTTCAACAGCGTTTCCGTCAGCGGGTCCTGGTTTAACGCGCGCGGCGCTGCGGGATCGCGGGTCAGGTCGCTCGGCCAGTCGATATAGATTTCGGTCTCACGCGCGAACACGGCGCTGTTCTGTCGCAACGCCGTGCGCGCCTTGACATAGTCCGGGAACAGATCGTTGGCGGCCTTGGTGTCCATCTGCTTGGCGCCGGCATCCAGGCGGTCGTTCAATGCGCCGGCGAAATCGCTCAGCATGATCTCCTGCTGCATCTGCACTTCGGCAAAGGCGTTGGAGATTTCGATGAAGGTCTTGGTCGCGGTGGTCATGTCGGCCCTGGCCTGCTCGCTGACCTTTTCCTCGTAGGAATTGAGATACTGGAAATAGCCGCCGAAGAAGCCGGTAAGCAGGGTGACGATGGTCAACCCCTTGGTGACAGACAAGCGGCTGTCCCAGGACTGGATCCTCTGCCACACGCCCGGCGGCTCTTCCGGGGGTGTCGCGCGCGGTGTCGTCTGGAGGTCCTGCTGCATCGCTGCCCTCACACTCCTCCGCCCGGCACCAGCCTACCGCAATCGTGGATTGCGATCTGTGAGAAATTTCACTTGGGCGTGGCTGGGAGGGGCGTTACGGCGTCGCAGGCACGAGCTCGGTCAGCGAGCGGATGATGCGATCGGGCCTGATGGTCGAGCCTTCGGGCAGGCCCTCGCCATGCACGTCGATCCAGATCGCATAGATGCCGAGACGCTGCGGCGTCACGACTTCCCATTCCAGATTGTCGCCGATCATCCAGGTGTCCTCGGCGGTGACGCCGAGCGCGTCCATGGCGTGCAGATAGGCGCGCTCCTCGGGCTTGCCGAAACCGTGCTCGCCCTCGATCTGGATGTGGTCGAAGCGGTGGGTCAGCTCGAAACGCTCGACCTTTGCGCGCTGCATGTCGGCCGCGCCGTTGGTCACCAGCGCAAGCTTGACGCCGAGCGCCTTCAACTTGTCGATCGCGTCATGCGCGCCGGGGAAGACGAACATCTCCTCTTCGCGGTAGGCGGTGAAGCGGTCGGCGATGCGGATCGCGAGATCGTCGGATAGCGCGGGGTGGCCGGCCGCGGCCAGCGCGGCAAAGCCGCCCTTCACCGTCAGGTGCCGCGCCTCGGCGAGCTTCAATCGCCAGGCGGCTTCCGCATTGGCCCAAAAATTTCGCGCGAAGGCGAGCACGGCGGTCGCCACCTGCTCCGGCGGCAGCGGCGCGAGCTCGGCCGCGAACTCGTTTGCGATCGTGTTCCAGGCGATCTCGGGACGGCCATAGGCGGACAGGATGGTGTCGTCCATGTCGATCAGCATGGCGCGCGGCAGTGGCGGTAGTCTCGTCATGGCCACTTCACCTCCGGCGGCAGCGACGACAGGATCGAATCCACGTTGCCGCCGGTCTTGAGCCCGAAGATGGTGCCGCGGTCGTAGAGCAGGTTGAACTCGACATAGCGCCCGCGGCGGATCAACTGCTCCTCGCGGTCTTGCGCGGTCCACGACGTCGCAAAGTTGCGTCGCACGAGCTCAGGATAGATCTTCAGGAAGGCGCGGCCGACGTCCTGGGTGAAGGCGAGGTCCGCCTCCCAGTCGCCGCTGTCGTGCCAGTCGTAGAAAATGCCGCCGATGCCGCGCGCCTCTTTCCGGTGCGGCAAATAAAAATACTCGTCGCACCATGTCTTGTACTTGTCGTAGTCGGCAACGCCGTTGGGACCGGTGCAGGCCTTCTTCATCGCTTCATGGAAGGCGAGCGTGTCGGCATCCTCCTGCGTGCGGCGGCGGTCGAGCACGGGGGTGAGATCGGCGCCGCCGCCGAACCAGGCTTTTGTCGTGACCACGAAGCGCGTGTTCATGTGCACGGCCGGCACGTTCGGATTGCGCATATGCGCGATCAGCGAGATGCCGGAGGCCCAGAACCGCGGATCCTCCGAAGCGCCCGGGATCTGCGCGCGGAACTCCGGCGCGAACTCGCCATGCACGGTCGAGCAGTGCACGCCGACCTTCTCGAACAGGCGTCCATGCATCATCGACATCACGCCGCCGCCGCCGGGGGCGCCGCTATGGTCGGTGCGATTCCAGGGCGTGCGCACGAAGCGGCCGGCCTCGCCCGGATAGAGCGCGGACGGAGCATCGTCCTCGAGCCGCTCAAAACTCGCGCAGATGTCGTCGCGCAGGCGCTCGAACCAGCTTCGCGCGCGTGCCTTGCGATCCTCGATCATCGAAACATCCATCTGCAATCCCGTCCTACCTGATCCCAAGCGCCTTGTGCGTCTGCACGCTCAGCCGCCATTGCGGATGGCGCAGGCAATAGTCGATGGCGCGCACCGTGTTCTCGGCCACGTCAGGCCCGTCCATCGGCTGGAGCGAGAAGCGCTCGAAGGCGAGGTCCGCGAAGGCTTCAGGCTGGGCCAACGCCTGCGGATACACCAGCTTGAGCTCGTGTCCGCGCCGCAGCACGAGCTCGCTTCCGCCCTTGGGGCTCACGCAGATCCAGTCGAGGCCGTCGGGTGGCAGCACGGTGCCGTTGGTCTCGACGGCGATCGCGAAGCCAGCCGCGTGTAGCGCATCGACGAGGGGCCCGTCCACCTGCAGCAGCGGTTCGCCGCCGGTCAGCACCACGTAGCGCTGCGCGTCGGTCCCGCTCCATTGCGCGGCGATGGTGCGGGCGAGCTCTTCGGCCGTGGCGTAGCGCCCGCCGAGCGTGCCGTCGGTGCCGACGAAATCGGTGTCGCAGAACTGGCAGACCGCGCCGGCGCGATCCGCCTCGCGGCCGCTCCAGAGATTGCAGCCGGCAAAGCGGCAGAACACCGATGCGCGCCCGGCATGGGCGCCTTCGCCTTGAAGGGTCAGGAAGATCTCCTTGACCGCGTAGCTCACGACCTTCTCCTCAAAAACTTGGACTTCAAGACTTGGACCTCAAGACTTGGACCTCAGGGGTTCCGAACCTGCCGCAGCGCTTCGCCTGCGGCCATTGCCGCGGCCATCGCCACGTTGAGCGACCGCAGCCCCGGCTTGATCGGAATCACCAGCCGCGCATCCGCGGCCGCCATCACCTCGTCGGTGACGCCGGCGCTCTCGCGTCCGAGCAGCAGGATGTCCGACGGCTGATAGCGAAAATCAAGGTAGTTCGTCGCGCCCTTGGTGGTGAAGAGCAACAGCCGGCAGCCCTGCGCCGCGCGCCACGCCTGGAACTTCGACCAGGAATCGTGGCGGGTCACGCTGACCTGGTCGAGATAGTCCATTCCGGCGCGGCGGAAATGCCGGTCCGAGACCGGAAAACCCGCGGGCTCGATGATGTGGGCAGCCATGTCCAGACAGGCGCACAGCCTGAGAATCGTACCAGTGTTTTGGGGGATGTCGGGCTGGAAGAGCGCTATCTGCATGGGGTCGGTCAAGGGTTGGCGCGGCCAAGAATGTCTCAATAAAACATCGCAGGCCGCGGAATTCGTGCATTGCACGCTTCCGCGCCGATAGCGGGCTTGCGCTCGCCCGGCAAGGGTGCCAATAGAACGATTCTGGACTGCGGTTTTCGCCCAATTGGCGCGGAGAAGCATCGTTCTGCCGCCGCGGGGGGCCGCGGGCGCCGGCAGCCTGTTCTGGGGACCTTTTGGGCGCCCCCTGGGGCGGTTCCACCGGTCGCACAAATGAAAGGGTTGGAATCGTGACGACAGCGTCTTCGGCGGACCATCCGACACGCCGTGATTTCCTTTTTGTTGCAACGGGGGCTGCCGCCGCAGTGGGTGGCGCAGCGACACTCTGGCCGTTCATTTCCCAGATGAATCCGGACGCCTCGACCATCGCCGCCGGCGCGCCGATCGAGGTCGATCTCGCCCCGATCGCCGAGGGCCAGGACGTCAAGGTCTTCTGGCGCGGCAAGCCGATCTACATCAGCCACCGGACCAAGAAGCAGGTCGATGCGGCTCGTTCCGTCAACGTGGCGAGCCTGCCGGATCCGCAGTCCGACGAGGCCCGGACCAAGGCCGGCCATGAGCAGTGGCTGGTCGTGATCGGCATCTGCACCCATCTCGGCTGCATCCCGATCGCCCATGAGGGCAGCTACGACGGCTTCTTCTGCCCCTGCCACGGCTCGGTGTACGACACCTCTGGTCGTATCCGTCAGGGGCCCGCACCCGCGAATCTGCCGGTGCCGCCGTACCAATTCGTCTCTGACACCAAAATCCAGATCGGCTGAGGCACGGGAACTGTTTCGTTCCCGGCCTTTGAACCCGTCGCGTCGCTTTATTTCCTCAGGATCGCATCATGAGCGGACCCTCCGACTACCAGCCGAGCAATCCAGCCCTGAAATGGATCGAGCGGCGGCTGCCGATCTTTGGTCTCATGCACTCCTCGTTCGTGGCCTATCCGACGCCGCGTAACCTGAACTACTGGTGGACCTTCGGCGCCATCCTGTCCTTCATGCTCGGCGTGCAGATCCTGACCGGCGTCATCCTCGCGATGCACTACACGCCGTACGCGGACCTCGCCTTCAAGTCGGTCGAGCTGATCGTGCGCGACGTCAATTACGGCTGGCTGCTGCGCAACATGCACGCGGTCGGCGCGTCGATGTTCTTCTTCGCCGTCTACGTCCACATGTTCCGCGGCCTTTACTACGGGTCGTACAAGGAGCCGCGCGAGGTGCTGTGGATCCTCGGCGTCATCATCTATCTCCTGATGATGGCGACCGGCTTCATGGGCTACGTGCTGCCGTGGGGCCAGATGAGCTTCTGGGGCGCCACCGTCATCACCAATCTGTTCTCCGCCATTCCCTATGTCGGCGAGAGCATCGTGACGCTGTTGTGGGGCGGCTATTCGGTCGGCAACCCGACCCTGAACCGCTTCTTCTCGCTGCACTACCTGCTGCCGTTCGTGATCGCCGGCGTCGTCGTGCTGCACGTCTGGGCGCTGCATGTCGCCGGCCAGAACAATCCGGATGGTGTCGAGCCCAAGACCGAAAAGGACACGGTGCCGTTCACGCCGCATGCGACCATCAAGGACTTCTTCGGCGTGTCCTGCTTCCTGCTGCTCTACGCCTGGTTCATCTTCTACATGCCGAACTATCTCGGCGATGCCGACAACTACATCCCGGCCAATCCCGGCGTGACGCCGCCGCACATCGTGCCCGAATGGTACTACCTGCCGTTCTACGCGATCCTGCGTTCGATCCCGAACAAGCTCGCGGGCGTCATCGGCATGTTCTCGGCGATCATCGTGCTGGTCTTCCTGCCCTGGCTCGACAGCGCCAAGACCCGCTCCTCGAAGTATCGTCCGCTCGCCAAGCAGTTCTTCTGGATCTTCGTCGTGGTCTGCATCCTGCTCGGCTATCTCGGCGCGCAGCCGCCGGAGGGCATTTACGTCATCGCCGGCCGCATCTTGACGGTCTGCTACTTCGCCTACTTCCTGATCGTGCTGCCGCTGCTTGCCCGTATCGAGCGGCCGCGTCCGGTGCCGAACTCGATCTCCGAATCGGTGCTGGCGAAGTCCCGCAAGGCGGTGGCGTCGATCGCGGTCGCGCTGGTGGCTGCCGGTGCGCTGTTCCTGGGCTCGGTGGATGGCGCACGCGCGTCCGAAGGCTCGGACACTCCGCCCGGCAACAAGTGGTCGTTCTCGGGCCCGTTCGGCAAGTTCGACCGCGGTGCGCTTCAGCGCGGCCTGAAGGTCTACAAGGAAGTCTGCTCCAGCTGCCACGGCCTCTCCTACATTGCCTTCCGCAATCTGGCTGAGGCCGGCGGTCCCGGTTACTCGGTGGCGCAGGCGGCGGCGTTTGCGTCCGAATACAAGATCAAGGATGGCCCGAACGATGCGGGCGACATGTTCGAACGCCCGGGCCGTCCGGCCGACTACTTCCCCTCGCCATTCCCGAACGAGCAGGCGGCTCGTGCGGCGAACGGCGGTGCGGCGCCGCCGGACCTGTCGCTGATCACCAAGGCGCGCAGCTACAAGCGCGGCTTCCCCTGGTTCATCTTCGACGTCTTCACGCAGTACCAGGAGCAGGGCCCCGACTACGTCGCCGCCGTGCTGCAAGGCTACGAAGACCATGCGCCGGCGGGCGTGACGATCCCGGAAGGCTCGTACTTCAACAAGTACTTCCCGGGTCACGCCATCAAGATGCCGAAGCCGCTCTCCGACGGTCAGGTGACCTTTGACGACGGCTCGCCGGCCACGGTCGCGCAGTACGCCAAGGACGTCACGACCTTCCTGATGTGGACCGCAGAGCCGCACATGGAGGCGCGCAAGCAGCTCGGCTTCCAGGTGTTCGTCTTCCTGATCATCTTCGCGGGCATGATGTACTTCACCAAGAAGAAGGTCTGGGCCGACGCGCACTGATCGGCGCAGCCGGAACGAGACAACGAAAAGCCCCCGCAAGGGGGCTTTTTTTGTGGTGCGCCAGGCATGGCGCGGAGCGCCATGACTGGCGCGATTTGACCGGAGTGGTGTCCGGTCGATGAC
>NZ_JAFCJM010000084.1 GCF_018130955.1 Bradyrhizobium liaoningense | reverse complement strand
ACCCGGGAGTCGTCTTCAGAATCCGTCTTGCCTTACAATGCAATAGCTAGCGAAAACCCATATGCGATTCCCCTGCCTGGAGGGGGAGGGTGGGCACTTCCGCTAGGAATGGGAATTCGAACATGACCCTCACCCCCACAGGCTTCCTCACCATCAACGGCGCCAGCCTCGAATACAAATGGCTCGCGCCGCACTCCGCGGACGCGCCGACCATCGTCATGCTGCATGAAGGTCTCGGCTCGGTCGGGTTGTGGGGCGACTTTCCGGAGAAGCTTCAGCAAGCAACCGGCGCCGGCATCTTCCTCTACTCGCGCGCCGGCTATGGCCAGTCGTCTCCGGTAACACTGCCGCGTCCGCTCGATTACATGCATCGCGAGGCGCTCGACGTGCTGCCAAAGCTGCTCGACGCCATCGGCTTCAGGCGCGGCATGTTGCTCGGCCATTCCGACGGTGCCTCGATCGCGGCGATCTATGCCGGCTCGCATCAGGACCGTCGCCTGCAGGGCGTCGCGATGCTCGCGCCGCATTTCATCGTCGAGGACATCTCGGTGACGTCGATCGCCGCGATCAAGACAACCTTTGAGACCACCGACCTCAAGGCGAAACTCGCGCGCTGGCACAAGGACGTCGACAACGCCTTCTACGGCTGGAACGGCGCCTGGCTCGATCCAAAATTCCGCGACTGGGATATTTCCGACTATCTCGCCTATATCCGCGTCCCCATCCTGATCGTGCAGGGTGTGGACGATCAATACGGCACGATGCGTCAGGTCGAGATCGCGCAGGAAGAGTGCTATTGCCCGGTCGATTTGAAAGTCATTTCAGGCGCGGCTCATTCGCCGCATCGTGAAGCGCCGAGGGCGACGCTCGACGCGATTACGCAATTTGCCGAGGCGGCCCTGCGCGACGATCAGGGGCTCGAAGGGCGCGCCGCATGATCCAGCGGAGGCAGGTCAGCGATGAACGTGCCGCCGCTTCCGCGCGGTTCGTTGCCATGGCTGTCCAAAACGCCTGGATGAAACAAAATGCATGTCTTGGCAGTTATCGGCTAGACGCGCTCCAAAATATGCACTATTGTGCATCTAACGGATAAGACGAAGCTCACAACCAAACGCTCAAGGGTGGCTCATGGCCGGGGAAGACCGTCGCCTCGCAGGCGGTGCAAAATTCATCGATTTCCAGACCGAGCCACAGCGCTACCGGCACTGGAAGCTCACGGTCGACGGCGACGTCGCGACGCTGACCATGGACGTCGACGAGAATGGCGGCCTGTTCGAGGGCTACCAGCTCAAGCTCAATTCCTACGATCTCGGTGTCGACATCGAGCTGGCGGACGCGGTCCAGCGTCTGCGCTTCGAGCATCCCGAGGTGAAGGTCGTGCTGATGCGCTCTGCCAAGAACCGCGTGTTCTGCGCCGGCGCCAACATCCGCATGCTCGCGGGCTCGACCCACGCCCACAAGGTCAACTTCTGCAAGTTCACCAACGAGACCCGCAACGGCATGGAGGATTCTTCCGAGAATTCCGGCCAGCGCTTCATCACCGTGGTGAACGGCTCGGCCGCCGGCGGCGGCTATGAGCTCGCGCTTGCGACCGACCACATCATCCTCGCCGACGACGGTGCCTCCGCCGTCGCGCTGCCGGAAGTGCCGCTGCTCGCGGTGCTGCCGGGCACCGGCGGCCTGACGCGCGTCGTCGACAAGCGAAAAGTGCGCCGCGACCACGCCGATTTCTTCTGCACCATCGAGGAAGGTGTGAAGGGCAAGCGCGCTGTGCAGTGGCGCCTGGTCGACGAGATCGCACCAAACTCCAAGCTCGAGGCCAAGATCGCCGAGCGCGCCAGGGAGTTTGCAGGCGCCTCCAAGCGCAAGGGCAGCGGCAAGGGTATCGCGCTGACGCCGATCAAGCGCATCATCGACGAGGCCAGCATCCGCTACGGCTTTGTCAACGTCGACATCGATCGCGCCGCACGCATCGCCACCATCTCGATCAAGGCGCCGGAGACGGCGCCGCCCGCCGACATCGACGGCATGCTGGCGCTAGGTGCTTCCTTCTGGCCGCTCCAGGTCGCGCGCGAGCTCGACGATGCCATCCTGCATCTGCGCATCAACGAGCTCGAGATCGCCATGCTGGTGTTCAAGAGCCATGGCGATCGCGCCCATGTGCTGGCTTGCGACGCCTTTCTCGAAGCCAACAAGGCGCATTGGCTGGTCAACGAGATCCGCCACTACTGGAAGCGTGTGTTGAAGCGCATCGACGTCACCTCGCGTACGCTGGTGACGCTGGTCGAGCCCGGCTCCTGCTTTGCCGGCACGCTCGCCGAACTCGTCTTCGCCGCCGACCGCTCCTACATGCTGATCGGCACGCGCCAGGGCGACAACCGCCCGCCGCCGTCGATCGAACTCTCCGCGATGAATTTTGGCCCGTATCCGATGAGCCACGGGCTGACCCGCCTGCAATCGCGCTTCCAGGCCGATCCGTCCGACGTGGAGCGCGCGGAAGCGACCGTCGGCACCAGCCTCGATGCCGAGGAGGCCGAGGAGCTCGGCCTCGTCACCTTCGCACTCGACGACATCGACTGGGACGATGAGGTACGCGTGTTCCTCGAGGAGCGCGCCAGCTTCTCGCCCGACAGCCTCACCGGCATGGAAGCGAGCCTGCGTTTCGTCGGCCCCGAGACGATGGAGTCAAAGATCTTCGCGCGGCTGACCGCATGGCAGAACTGGATCTTCCAGCGCCCGAACGCGGTCGGCGAGGAAGGCGCGCTGCGCCGCTACGGCAGCGGCCAGAAGCCAAAATTCGATATGACGAGAGTGTAACGACATTCACTGCGTCATGGCCGGGCTTGTCCCGGCCATCCACGTGCTTGGCTCAAGGAAGCAAGAACGTGGATGCCCGGCACAAGGCCGGGCATGACGGAAGAAATCCAAGGAGATGCGGCCATGAACATGAACATCATGAACGTCGACTACTCGACCAAGATTCCCAACAACGTGAATCTCGCCGAAGACCGCCAGGTGTTGAAGGCGCTGGAAGGCTGGCATCCCGGCTACATGGACTGGTGGAGCGACATGGGCCCGGAGGGCTTCCAGGAATCGCTCGTGTATTTGCGCACCGCCTATTCCGTCGATCCGCGCGGCTGGGCCAAGTTCGATTACGTCCGCATGCCCGAATATCGCTGGGGCATTCTCCTTGCACCGCAGGAAGAAAATCGCGTCGTTCCTTTCGGCGAGCATTATGGCGAGCCGGCCTGGCAGGAAGTCCCGGGCGAGCATCGCGCCATGCTGCGCCGCCTGATCGTGATCCAGGGCGACACCGAGCCGGCCTCGGTCGAGCAGCAGCGCCATCTCGGCAAGACCGCGCCTTCGCTCTACGACATGCGCAACCTGTTCCAGGTCAATGTCGAGGAGGGCCGCCATCTCTGGGCGATGGTGTACCTGCTGCAAAAGTATTTTGGCCGCGACGGCCGCGAGGAGGCGGACGACTTGCTGCGCCGCCGCTCCGGTGATGCCGATGCGCCGCGCATGCTCGGCGCCTTCAACGAGGCGACGCCGGACTGGCTGTCCTTCTTCATGTTCACCTACTTCACCGACCGCGACGGCAAGATGCAGCTCCACAGCCTCGCGCAGTCGGGCTTCGATCCCTTGTCGCGCACCTGCCGCTTCATGCTGACCGAAGAAGCGCATCACATGTTCGTCGGCGAGACCGGCATCACCCGCGTCGTGCAACGCACCTGCGATGCGATGAAGGCCGCCGGCATCACCGATCCGACCGACATCGCCAAGGTCCGCGCGCTCGGCGTGATCGACCTGCCGACCATCCAGAAGAAGCTGAACCTGCACTACACGCTGTCGCTTGATCTCTTTGGCTCGGAAGTCTCGACCAACGCCGCCAATGCCTTCAATGCCGGCATCAAGGGCCGCTACCACGAGACTCAGATCGAGGACGACCACCAGCTCAAGAACTCCACCTATCCGGTGCTGAAGCTCATCAATGGCGAGGCCAAGCTGGTCGACGAGCCGGCGCTGACCGCGCTCAACATGCGCCTGCGCGACGACTACAGCCAGGATTGCGTCAAGGGCATGCTGCGCTGGAACAAGGTGATCTCGACCGCCGGCTACAGCTACCAGCTCAAGCTGCCGAACGTCGCCTTCCATCGCCACATCGGCGAGTTCAAGGACGTGCACGCCACGCCCGACGGCATTTTGATCGACGACGCGACCTGGGCCAAGCGCCGCGACGAGTGGCTGCCGTCCACCAGCGACGGCGACTTCATCACCTCGCTGATGACGCCCGTCACCGAGATCGGCCAGTACGCCTCCTGGATCTCGCCGCCAAAGGTCGGCATCGACAACAAGCCCGGCGATTTCGAGTACGTGAAGATCGAGTCGTAAGCGCCAGGGCCTGACGCGCACGCCAAAAAACTCCGCTGTCGTCCCGGCGAAGGCCGGGACCCATGACCCCAGGGAGTAGTTTGGCGAAGATTCGTCGTTCGATACTGCTACCGACGACGATCGAAAGATTCCGCGGTGGGTCCCGGCCTCCGCCGGGACGACGATGGAGTGTGAGGCGAGCTTCGCTGCCCTCAACTATCCCTAATCGCTCGCTTCGATCCCCACTTTGCCGTAGGCAATGCCGCCGTCGACCGCGATGGTCGCGCCCACCACGTAATCGCCGGCGCGGGAGGCGAGATAGATCGCAGCGCCCGCCATATCCTCGTCGGTGCCGATGCGGCCTGCCGGCACGCGCGTTGCGACCTCGTCGCCATGATCGCGCGCGGCGCGGTTCATGTCGGACTTGAACGGCCCCGGTGCAATCGCGGTGACTGCGATATGGTCGGAGATGAGTCTTGCCGCCATGCGCCGTGTCAGATGGATCAGCCCGGCCTTGCTCGCGGCGTAGGAGTAGGTCTCGCCAGGGTTGACGAAGATGCCGTCGATCGAGGCGATGTTGATCACCTTCGCCGGGCGTTCCACGCTTGCGGCTGCGCGCAACGGCGCGGCCAGGGCCTTGGTGAGGAAGAACGGCGACTTCACATTCAGGTTCATCACCTTGTCCCAGCCGCTCTCCGGGAATTCGTCGAACTCGGCGCCCCAGGCTGCACCCGCATTGTTGACGAGGATGTCGAGCTTCGGATCGCGCTTCTTGATCTCGTTCGCCAGCATCTCGACGCCGGCCAGGCTGGAGATGTCGATCGGCAGCGCGATGCACTCGCCGTCATATTGTGCGGACAGTTCGTTGGCGGTCGCTTCGCAAGCCGTGGCCTTGCGCGCGGTGATGTAGACTTTTGCCGCGCCCTGCGCGAGGAAGCCCGCCGCGATCATCTTGCCGATGCCGCGAGAGCCGCCGGTAACGAGGGCGATGCGGCCCTTGAGCGAGAACAAGTCCTTGAACATGACGCCTCCATTGGTTGCGGGACGTTTTGGGCGCGGGGAGGGGGCGAGTCAAGGAAGCGAGTTGGAGTGTGGCGCAACGGTGGCCCAACTAACTCAGTGTCGTCCCGGCGAAGGCCGGGACCCGTAGCCACAGGGAGTAGTTTGACGAAGACTGGTCGTTCGGGACTAGCACCACACGCAACGGAGAAATCACGCGGTATGGGTCCGGCCTTCGCCGGGACGACGATCAGGCCGCGGCGATCCGGCGAAAGCCGTTCCACATCGCGGTGGCGGCGCCCGAGGTCAACACCGGCAGGATGCGGGCGTCCTGATAATTGCCGTTGAGCGAGACGCGCGGCAGCGCGGTCAGGTGGCCCGCATTTTCGGCGAACAGCATGCCGGGTCGCGTCGTGACTGCAGTCTTGAAGCCGCTGGCGGCGGCCAGCGAGAATTCGCGCTCGCCGGCGGCGTCGCGATCGCCATAGGGATAGGCGAGGTGCTGCACGGGGCGCCCGAGCGCGGCCTCGATACGCACCTTGCTCGCGGCCATTTCCTGCGCTGCGATCTCCTCGCGCTGCCTGGCGAGATTGCAATGGGTGATGGTGTGCGCGCCGATCGTGAGCCCCGTCTCGTCGGCGAGCGTCTTCAGTTCGTCCCAGGACAGGCAGAGCTCGCGGCACAGCGCCGGCATGTCGACGCCGTAGCGGACACAGAGCGCGCCGATCTCGCGCTGCAGATCGTGCTCGCCCGGTAGCGCGCGCAGCCAGTCGTGCAGACGGTCGAAGGCCGCCTGCTTGGCCTGCGCCGTCGCGGCGTCGAGGCGGAGCGCGGCGTTGCCGATCTGCACCTCGACGAGGTCGGTTTTGGCAATCACCGCTTCGAGCGCGATCCACCACAGCCGTCCCACGCCTTCGGCGAAATCGCTCGCGACATAGATCGTGCACGGCGCGTCGAAGTCGCGCAGCACGGGCAGCGCGAAATCGCGATTGTCGCGATAGCCGTCGTCCAGCGTGAAGGCGGCGAAGCGGCGGGCAAACCTGCCTTGCACCAGCCGCTCATGGACTTCGTCCATGGAGATGATGTCGATGTCGCGCGACCGAAGATGGTCCAGCGTTGCGCGCAGGAAATCGGGGGCGACCTCGAGATGGCGGTTGGGCTGGAACTCGGTGTCTCGGGGCGGGCGCACCTGATGCAGCATGAAAATGGCGCCGACGCCCGACAGCAGTGGCCGCAGGAGGTGGTGCGCCCCGCTGAAATAAAGTGCTTCCAGCCCGACGCGAATGACGTTGTTGCGCAGATATTTCATTAAGGCTGGCCGACCCCTGGCATTCCGCCCCCAACTTACGGAACGACCCTTGAAGAAAAAGTTATTCCAATTGCCCGGATTGGGCCTTCACAGGGCCGGCATTTCCGGTTTGACAGCCCGCCAAGGGTTTGTTTTGTCTCCGGTTCCAGAGTTCAGGTCGTCGAATGCAAAAGCTTTTCAGGTGGGCCAGCAAATGGTGGCCAGGGCTCATCCCCCTGGCCGTCATGTGGGGAATTGCGGTCTGGAATAACACCTTGCCGGTGGAGGCTGACCTCGCCGCCCGCAGCGCCGCCGCGCTCAAGGATACCGTTCTCGACAGGACCAGGATCGCGGTCGACGGACGTGACGTCAGCCTGGTGGCGCAGGCCTTCTCCGAGGAGGGCCGGCGGGACGCCGTGGCCGCGGTGGAGAACGTACCGGGCGTGCGCCTGGTCGACGATCAGACCCGCCTGGTCCAGGAGGCAAACCCCTTCGTCTGGAGCGCCGAGCGGGACGTGGTCCGGGTGACGCTGTCCGGCAGCGCGCCGCTGCCGGCGATGAAAGGCCGGCTGATGGAGGCGGCCCGCAAGGAGGTGCCCGGGGTCGAAGTGGCCGACCAGATGGGGTTGGCGCGCGGGGCGCCGCTGCGCTTCGAGAGTGCCGCGATGCTGCTGCTCGACCAGATCGGCAAGCTCAAGGACGGCAAGATCACGATTTCGGACACCAAGGTCTCGCTCTCGGGCATGGCGCGCGATCTCGGCGGCCGTGAAGCGATATCAGCCGCGCTGAAGAACCTGCCCGAAGGTTTTTCGGTCGCCACGAACGAGATCAAGGCGCCGCCCTATGTCTTCCAGGCCTACAAGGACCCGGTCGCCGCAACCGTGACGCTGACCGGCTACGTGCCCGACAACACTGTGCACGCCGCCATAAGTGCGGCTGCTGCGCGAAAATTCTTCGGCGAGAAGGTCGTCGACAATCTCAAATCCAGCGTCGGTGCGCCGGCCTCGTTCGGCGGCTCGGTGGTCGCAGCCCTCGGTGCGCTGTCGCGGCTGTCGACCGGGACGCTCGTGGTCAGCGATCGCGAGGTAAAACTGTCGGGTGACGCGCTCTATGAAGGGGCCGCAGCCGACATCCGCGCGGGCCTCGGCAAGGACTTTCCCAAGAACTGGCAGTACAAGCCGGAGATCACGGTGAAGCCCGCCGCGGGGCCTGTCGACGGGACAGTGTGTCAGCAGCTCTTCACCGAGATATTGACCAAGGGGCGCATCCGCTTCGAGCCCAAGCGCGCCAATATCGATCCGGATTCGGCGGCATTGCTCGATCACCTGATCGAGACTGCGCTGCGCTGCCCCAACACCAGGATCGAGGTCGCCGGTCATACCGATGCCGACGGCGAGGAAGGGTTCAACCAGGCGCTGTCCGAGAAGCGCGCGCAGGCAGTGATCGACTATCTCGTGAAGGCCGGTCTGCCGGCTGATCGTTTCGCGGCAATCGGCTATGGCAGCACGCAGCCGGTCGCGGGCAACGATTCCGACGAAGGCAAGGCGCAAAACCGCCGCATCGAATTTCTGGTGAGGTGAGACGATGCCCTATCTCTTGTCGTTCCACTGGGGTTGGCTGGTCGGCTCGCTGTTCCTCGGGCTCGCGATGGGCTGGATTTCCGTGGTCCAGCGCGGCAACGGCACATCCAAGGTCACCGCGCGGTGGCTGGCGGTGCTGGTCGCAGCCCTGGTCGGCGTGGCGTTGGCACACGTCGTTCCCGGACGTTTCGGCTACTGGCTCGATCTCGGCCTGATCATGTTCGCCTGCTACCTGGTCGGCTGCACCATCGGGGCCTGGCTGCGCGACATCGTCGTGTCCCGCAGCCAGCCTGCCGCCGGGAACGCTCCCTAATCCTTTGAAGACGATGGTGGAATCCCGGCGAACGGATTTGGCTTGACATCAATACGTACGTACGTATTAAACTTGACCCATGCCCAAAGCTTCACTCCGAGATTCGATCCTCGACGCCGGCCTCAAGGCGATGTTTCGCACCGGCTATAATGGCACCAGCGTCCGCGACATCACCGCCGCCGCAAGCGCGCCGCAGGGATCCTTCACCAACCACTTTCGCTCCAAGGAGGCGTTCGCCTCCGAGGTGCTGGACCGCTACTTCGACCACACCAAGGGGCTGGTCGCAGAAGCCCTGCAAGACACGTCGCTCACGCATCGCCAGCGGCTACGGCGTTACCTCGACATCATCACCGGCCGGCTCGAAGGCGAAGGTTTTAGCCGCGGTTGCCTGATCGGCGATCTCAGCCTCGAAGCATCCGGCAGCAGCGAATTGTTGCGCACACGCCTGGCCGCGATCTTCGCCGAATGGCGCGCGCCGTTCGCTGCCTGCATCGCGGAAGCCCAAAAGGCCGGCGAAATCGCGTCCGAGTTCGCGGCCGAAGATCTCGCAGACTTCCTGCTGGCATCGTGGCAGGGCGCCATCCTTCGCATGAAGGTCGATCGCAGTCCGGCCGCGCTCGACCGGTTCAAGACGATCGCATTTCAAACCGTGTTCAGGGAGCCGTCATGAGCAATCACGCCGCAACAGCCGTTCGTCACCGTCACGTGCTGGACAGCACCATGGCCTATCGCGAAACCGACAACGCCGGCGCGCCGGTTGCGCTGTTCCTCCACGGCAATCCGACCTCGTCTTACATCTGGCGCAACATCATTCCGCTGGTGGCACCGGTTGCGCATTGCATCGCGCCCGATCTCATCGGCTTCGGTCAGTCCGGCAAGCCCGATATCGCCTATCGGTTCTTCGATCAGGCACGTTATCTCGACGCCCTGATCGACGAGCTCGGCATTACGTCCGCCTATCTGGTCGCGCAGGATTGGGGCACGGCGCTCGCGTTTCATCTCGCCGCGCGCAGGCCCGACCTCGTGCGTGGGCTCGCCTTCATGGAGTTCATCCGGCCGATGCCGAGCTGGCAGGATTTTCATCAGGTCGATGCGGCGCGCGAGACGTTTCGCAAGTTCAGGACGCCTGACGTCGGCGAGTCCATGGTCCTCGACGCCAACGCCTTCGTCGAGAAAGTTTTACCGGGCTCCATCCTGCGCACGCTGAGCGAGGAGGAGATCGCAGCCTATCGCGCGCCATTCCCGACGCCCGCAAGCCGGCGTCCCGTGCTCGCTCTGCCGCGCGACCTCCCCGTCGAAGGCGAGCCGGCCGATGTTTGGGAAGCGTTGCAGTCTGCGCATGCGGCCCTGGCGGGCACGACTTACCCGAAGCTGCTGTTCACGGGCGAGCCAGGTGCGCTCGTCTCGCCGGAATTCGGCGCGCGGTTCGCCGCCTCGCTGCAACATTGTGCGCATGTTCGGTTGGGACCCGGACGGCACTATCTTCAGGAAGATCACGCCGAACCCATCGGCCGCTCGGTGGCGGGCTGGATCGCCGGGATCGAGGCCGTGCGGCCGATCGCACGCGCGGCCTGATGGGCCGACAATATCGAAGCCACGGACTGGAGCGACACGGCCGTCTCGTCGGAGACGGCCGTGCGCGCATCGCCATTTGACGGCTCCCTAAGGCTTGGACCCCCACCCCGGCGTTGCAACGCAACGCGCAAAATGCCGCTCGGCGCCGATCTTGGCGCGACGCAGCAGACGTCAAATATTGAGGTCGGCTTAAGACGGGGCGGAACATTGTGCCGCCGAAATCATCAAAACTTCACGGCCCGTGCGCAGGATTGCCCCAGATTCGCACGAGCCCCGCACGCAACGGAGCCAAACGGTGCATTCTTCGCCCCGAAGCCCGCCTAAAATACTGAAGAAACGCGTTTTTGCGCGTATTGGCGAATTCCACTCCGCCTCAAAACGCGCTAGTGGAGGGGCGGGGGGCATGCGCGGAGCCGGTGCCGGCGGCAGGGGTTTGTCGCCCGCCAGTTCGCCGGCCAACATGGCCGCTGAAGCGTTGTTCGAGGTCTAGATGCTGGAAGCCATACGCAGAGCGACGTCGTTTCTGCGCCAGAAGCAAATCCTGCATAAGCTGGGAGTGGTGATCAGCGTTACGGTCATCGGCATCGCCTGCTATGTGCTTTTCCATATGCTGCGCGGCATCGACTTCAACGAAGTCGTTGAGGCGATCAAGAGCACCGAGCCGAGCCAGATCGCGATGGCCGCCCTGTTTGTCATGGCGGGCTATTTCACGCTGACCTTCTACGATCTGTTTGCGACCCGCGCGATCGGCCACGCCCACGTGCCCTACCGCATCAACGCGCTGGCGGCCTTCACCAGCTATTCGATCGGCCACAATGTCGGCGCCAGCGTCTTCACCGGCGGCGCGGTGCGCTACCGAATCTATTCGGCCTGGGGCCTGAATGCGATCGACGTCGCGAAGATCTGCTTTCTCGCCGGCCTGACCTTCTGGCTCGGCAACGCCGCGGTGCTCGGCCTCGGCATCGCCTATCATCCGGAGGCGGCGGCCTCCATCGACCAGCTCCCGGCCTGGCTGAACCGGACGCTGGCGCTTTTGATCATCACCGGCCTGGTGGCCTATGTGGTCTGGGTCTGGACCCAGCCGCGGGTCGTCGGCCGCGGGCCCTGGACCGTGGTGCTGCCGGGCGGCCCGCTGACCCTTCTCCAGATCGCGATCGGTATCGTCGATCTCGGCTTCTGCGCGCTCGCCATGTATGTGCTGGTGCCGGACGAGCCCAATCTCGGCTTCGTCGTGGTCGCGGTCATCTTCGTCTCGGCGACGCTGCTCGGCTTCGCCAGCCACTCGCCAGGCGGGCTCGGCGTGTTCGATGCCGCCATGCTGGTTGGGCTCTGGCAGATGGACCGGGAGGAACTGCTGGGCGGGATGCTCCTGTTCCGCGTCCTCTATTATCTTTCGCCCTTTGTCATCTCTGTAATCTTGCTGACGTTTCGCGAAGTTATCATCGGCGCCCGATCGAAGCGGCTGCAACAGGCGGCGCTCAAGCTCGATCCCGGGCCTCCGCCCGAGGCCGTCTATGCGCGGGAACGCAGCGACAAGGGCGCCTGATCGGCCGATACATGTGAGGAGAAGCCTGTCCCGATGGCGATAGACGCCCACTCTTCTCCCTCGGTCCAACCCTGGTCCGACCGTCTCAGGCATTCGGCGATCGTCCTGATCGCTGCGGCGCTCGCGCTGTCGGTCGTGGTCTCACTCGGGGAGTTGTCCGTGGTGCGGGCGGCCGCCGTCTTCCTCTGCATCGCTGCCGCGGCGCTGATCCCCTGGCGGCTGCACGACGCCGCCGCCTCGCGCGACGACGTCCGCCGCATCAATCCGGTCGAGAGCGCGGCGGTCGCCGCCGTGGTCTCCGGCATGCCGGATCCGGCGGTGCTGCTCGACCGCGCCGGCCGCGTCATCCATCTCAATGCCGCCGCCGCCCAGCTCGCGCCGGCGCTGCGCAAGAACGAGCTCGCGCAATTCGCGCTGCGCTCGCCGGAGATCATCACGGCGTTGCGCGAAGCGATCGCGACCACCGAGCAGCGCCGCGCGGACTATCTCGATCACGTGCCGGTCGATCGCTGGATGGAGCTGATCATCACGCCGGTGCCGGTGCCGACGCTGTTCGGCGGCACCGACAAGTGCATGCTGATGACCTTCCATGACCAGACGCCGCTGCGCCGGGTCGAGGAGATGCGCGCCGACTTCGTCGCCAATGCGAGTCACGAATTGCGCACCCCGCTCGCCGCGCTCTCCGGCTTCATCGACACGCTGCAAGGGCAGGCCAAGGACGATCCCAAGGCGCGCGAGCGCTTCCTCGGCATCATGCACAACCAGGCCACCCGCATGGCGCGCCTGATCGACGATTTGCTGTCGCTGTCGCGGGTCGAATTATCAGCGCATGTGCGGCCTGACACGCTGGTCGATCTGATCCCGATCATCCGCCAGGTCGCCGATGGTCTGGAGCCGCTGGCGCGCGAGCGCCAGGTCGAGGTCGAAACCCATCTGCCGGAGCCGCCGGTGATGATCGCGGGCGACCGCGAGGAGCTGTTGCGCCTGTTCGAGAATCTGATCGAGAACGCGCTGAAATACGGCGCCTCGGGCGGCCGGGTGATCGTCTCGCTCGGCACCATTCCGGCGCCGGACGGCACGCCGGAACTCCGCGTCATGGTGCGCGACTTCGGTCCGGGCATTGCGCCCGAGCACCTGCCGCGGCTGACCGAGCGCTTCTACCGGGTCGACGTCGGCGACAGCCGCTTGCAGGGTGGGACGGGCCTCGGATTGTCGTTGGTGAAACATATTCTCAACCGTCACCGCGGCCGTCTCTTGATCGAAAGTGTTCCCAAACAGGGCGCCACCTTCACCGCCTGCTTTCCCCAGGCGAAGGCTCCGGTGGCGCAGTAGACGCGCGATGCAGCAGCTTCGATCGACGCTAACCTGCCCGGAGTGCGGACACCGAGCGACAGAGACCATGCCGGTCGACGCTTGCCAGTTTTTTTATGACTGCGGCGGCTGCGGCATCCGGCTCAAGCCGCGGCCGGGCGATTGCTGCGTGTTCTGCTCCTATGGGAACGTGCCGTGCCCGCCAATCCAGGAGAATGGCAAGGCTACGTGTTGTTGTTGAAGCTGAACCCGGTGCAGATCGGGCGACTGAGCGCATCGGGCCATGCTATCTGGAAAACTCTGTGCGTCCTCGTGCCAGCGGATGCCGAAGGAGCGCGCGCACAATGAGAGGTAAGCCAACCGCGAGCGGTATCGCCCAGTACATGAAATGCGGCAATTCCTTCCAGACCGGCAGTTGCTTTCCGTTATCTACGTAGAAAGCAACGAGCATCAGGACATACGACAGACCCATCCCTGAGATGTGGAGCTTGACCCACTCCCTCCACCGCCGCCTGAGCGCCGCGCGTCCGCCCCAGGCGAAGGCGAACGACATCGCTCCAAGCATGAACAGGTGATAGTTTTCGGCCCAGCGCATCAGCGACAGGAAAGTCGCAGACGCGAACAGCGCCAGCAGACACCAGAAATAAATCGTTCCAAGCTTCGAATGACGGCCGCGACGCTTCTTGCTCAGCATTGCGAGTGCGCCAACACCAACGCACGCAATCCCAAGCGGGATATGCAATGCGAAAATGACGGTGAGAAAGACAGGATCGGTCGAGGGAATCTCGATGCCCGCGACGATGGTTGCGTCCCCGCCCGTCATGAGCAAATGGGCGGCTGACAATCAGCCGGCACGGCGCTGGACCTCTGCCGGCACGTCGTCTTCAAACCCTTCGCAACAATGCTCCCGCAGGAAGCCGATGACTGAATCGATCTGATGGTATTGCGCGCGGCAAATCACCTGCCGCCCGATCTTTTCCTGCGCGACGAGGCCGGCGCTGACGAGTCCGCGGAGATGAAAAGCCAAAGTCGATGCCGCTAGGTCGAGCCGGGCTTGTATCTCGCCGATATTGAGCCCCGGAGGGCCGGCGCGGACGAGCAGGCGATAGATATCCAGGCGAGTCAGGTTGCCGAGTTCGGCGAGGCAGCGTGCGGCGAACTCTCGGTCCATGGCTTCTTCCTATCGCTCGGGCTCCGAAATTGCAACTATAATACTGGTTTTATAGTTATGTTAGCGCATCATCGAGGCGAGCTGTTGATCGCTTACGCACGGCCCCATTGAGAGGCTCGTTTTCCCCAGGGTCGGACTCTGCGGGTGCATTAAATTAAAACGATTTCAATGGCTTAACTCTGTCATCCAGCCGTCACGAAACCTTCGTAAAAGCACTATCGACCGCTCCTAAAGGGGCGGCGCGGGAGCGCGATCGGGCGCATTGGCGCTTCGCTCCCCAATTGGAGACCAGCATGAATTTCATCAAAGCAGTCGTCGCTGCTGGCCTGGTGGCCGCATCGACGTCGGCCTTCGCTGCCGACATCACGGGTGCGGGCGCGACCTTCCCGTTCCCGATCTATTCGAAATGGGCTGACGCCTACAAGAAGGAGACCGGCAACGGCCTGAACTACCAGTCGATCGGTTCGGGCGGCGGCATCAAGCAGATCCAGGCCAAGACCGTCACCTTCGGCGCGACCGACGCGCCGCTCAAGGCCGAGCAACTCGACAAGGACGGCCTCGCGCAGTGGCCGATGGTGATGGGCGCCATCGTTCCCGTGGTCAACCTCGAGGGTGTGAAGCCGGGCGAGCTGGTGTTCGACGGCGAGACGCTCGCCGGCGTCTATCTCGGCAAGATCACCAAGTGGGACGATGCCGCGATCAAGAAGCTCAATCCGAACGTGAAGCTGCCCTCCGAGGCGATCACGGTCGTGCGCCGTTCCGACGGTTCGGGCACCACCTTCAACTTCACCAACTACCTCTCCAAGGCCAGCGCGGACTGGAAGAGCAAGGTCGGCGAGGGTACGGCCGTCGAGTGGCCGGTCGGCGTCGGCGCCAAGGGCAATGAAGGCGTCTCCGGCAACATCAGCCAGACCAAGAACTCGATCGGCTATGTCGAGTATGCCTACGCCAAGCAGAACAAGCTGACCTACGCCGGTCTCGTCAACAAGGCCGGCAAGACCGTGCAGCCGACCGTCGAGGCGTTCCAGGCGGCTGCGTCCAACGCCGACTGGTCCAAGGCGCCCGGCTACTACGTGATCCTCACCGATCAGCCCGGCGAGAAGTCCTGGCCGATCACCGCGGCGACCTTCATCCTCATGCACAAGGATGCGACCGACAAGGCGGCCTCGCAGGAAGCCATCAAGTTCTTCCGCTGGGCGTTCAAGAACGGCGGCAAGATGGCCGAGGACCTCGACTACATCCCGATGCCCGACAGCGTCGTGCAGCAGATCGAGAAGACCTGGGCTTCCGAGATCAAGAGCTAACAGGCTCGACGCGCGCGCCCCGGTGATCCGAGGGCTTGAGCATCTTCGCAAGATACGGAATCCGTAAGGTCGCGACTTACGGGTTCCGGCCGGTGCCTGGGGGCGCTCCCGAACGACGCGGGACAAATCGTCGACAAGACCGCCTTCATCGGCGGCGCGCAGATGATGTAAAGTACCAGAGGGGATCGGCGTGGCAGAAATGGCCGTTCAGAGCGACGTGATTGATGACGCCGGACCTTATGATCGCGCCAAGGCCTTGAGCGCCTTCAAGCTCGGCGACATCACCTTCTACTGGATCACGCGCCTGAGCGCGATCTCGGTGCTGCTGATCCTCGGCGGCATCATCCTGTCGCTGATCGTCGGTGCCTTCCCGGCGATCAGGGAATATGGCCTGTCCTTCCTGTGGACGCAGCGCTGGGCGCCGTCAGCGGATCCACCGGTCCTCGGCGCACTCGGCCCGATGTACGGCACGCTCGTTACCTCTTTCATCGCGATGCTGATCGCCATTCCGGTCGGTCTCGGCATTGCGATCTTCCTCACCGAGCTCTGCCCGCAATGGGCGCGCCGCCCGATCGGCATGGCGGTCGAGCTGCTCGCCGGCATTCCCTCGATCATCTACGGCATGTGGGGCTTCTTCGTGCTGGGGCCGTTTTTGGCCAACACGTTCCAGCCCTTCATGATCAAGCTGTTCGACGGCGTTCCCGTGCTGGGCGCGATCTTCGCCGGTCCGCCGTCCTATCTCAGCCTGTTCAACGCCTCGCTCATTCTCGCGATCATGGTGCTGCCCTTCATCACCTCGATCTCGGTGGACGTGTTCAAGACCGTCCCGCCGGTCCTGAAGGAGGCCGCCTACGGCGTCGGCTGCACCACCTGGGAAGTCGTGCGCAGCGTCGTGATCCCCTACACCAGGGTCGGTATCATCGGCGGCGTCATGCTGGCGCTCGGGCGCGCGCTCGGCGAGACCATGGCGGTGACCTTCATCATCGGCAACTCCTTCCGCATCCAGTCCTCGATCTTCGCGCCAGGCACCACGATCTCGGCGGCGATCGCCAGCGAATTCGCCGAAAGCGATGGCCTGCATCAGTCCGGCCTCATCCTGCTCGGCCTCTTGCTGTTCGTCCTGACGTTCTTCGTGCTCGCCGGCGCGCGGCTGATGCTGCTGCGGCTGGAACAGAAAGCGGGGAAGTGACGCCATGAACCCGATCTATTCACGCCGCCGCAGCAAGGACATCGTGATCCGCGTGCTTTGCGTCGCCGCCGCCGCCTTCGGCGTCACCTGGCTCGCGCTGATCCTGTTCACGCTGTTCTACAACGGCCTTGCCGGCCTCAACCTCCAGGTCTTCACCGAGAACACGCCGCCGCCGGGCTCGAACGAAGGCGGCCTGCTCAACGCCATCACCGGCTCGATCATCATGACCGTGATCGGCGTCGGCATCGGCGCGCCGCTCGGCCTGTTCGCGGGCACCTACCTCGCCGAGTACGGCCGCAACGACAAGCTGACCTCGGTGATCCGCTTCATCAACGACATCCTGCTCTCGGCGCCCTCGATCATCATCGGCCTGTTCATCTATGGCGCGGTGGTGGTGCCGATGCGGGGCTTCTCCGCGATCGCGGGCGCGCTCGCTCTGGCCGTGATCGTGATCCCGGTCGTGGTGCGCACCACGGAAGACATGCTGCTTCTGGTGCCGAACCCGCTGCGCGAAGCGGCCTCCGCGCTCGGCCTGCCGCGCTCGCTCGTCATCAAGCGGATTGCTTATCGTGCTGCCCGATCGGGTCTCATCACCGGCGTGCTGCTCGCCACCGCCCGCGTCGCCGGCGAAACCGCGCCGCTGCTCTTCACCGCGCTGTCGAACCAGTTCTTCAGCCTGAACCTGACCAAGACGATGGCCAATCTCCCGGTGACCATCAACAACTTCGTGCAGAGCCCCTACGAGTACTGGAAGCAACTGGCCTGGAGCGGGGCACTTCTGATCACACTGACCGTGCTTGCCCTGAACATTGGCGCGCGCATTCTGGGCGCCGAGAGGACTGCAAAATGAGTGAAATGTCTGTTTCCGTAAGTGCGCCGACCGTTCATCCCGGTTCGCAGCCGCTGCCCGAGGCCCCCGCCAAGGTGACCGCGCGCAACCTCAACTTCTATTACGGCGAGCACCACGCGCTGAAGAACATCAACCTGGCGCTCGGCACCAACCGCGTCACGGCGTTCATCGGCCCGTCGGGCTGTGGCAAGTCGACCCTGCTGCGGATATTCAACCGGATGTACGACCTCTATCCGGGCCAGCGCGCCACCGGCCAGCTCATGCTCGACCAGACCAACATCCTCGATCCCAAGCTCGACCTCAATCTGCTGCGCGCCCGCGTCGGCATGGTGTTCCAGAAGCCGACGCCGTTCCCGATGACGATCTACGAGAACATCGCCTTCGGCATCCGCCTCTATGAGAAGATCTCGAAGTCCGAGATGGACGGCCGCGTCGAGAAGGCGCTGCGTGGCGGCGCGCTGTGGAACGAGGTCAAGGACAAGCTCAACGCCTCGGGCCTCTCGCTCTCCGGCGGCCAGCAGCAGCGGCTCTGCATCGCGCGTACCGTCGCGGTGCGGCCCGAGGTGATCCTGTTCGACGAGCCCTGCTCGGCGCTCGACCCGATCTCGACCGCCAAGGTCGAGGAGCTGATCCAGGAATTGTCCGAGAACTACACGATCGCGATCGTCACCCACAACATGCAGCAGGCGGCCCGCGTCTCCGACAAGACCGCCTTCATGTATCTCGGCGAGCTGATCGAGTTCGACGAAACCAGCAAGATTTTCACGTCGCCGAGCGACCGGCGCACCCAGGACTACATCACCGGCCGCTTCGGTTGAGGAGACACGACATGGGTTCTGAACATACCGCAAAAGCCTTCGACACCGACCTCCAGGAGCTCACCCGGCTGGTGTCGGAAATGGGTGGCCTCGCCGAGCGCATGATCGTCGATTCCGTCGACGCGCTGATCCGCCGCGACGTCGCGCTGGGACAGCGCGTGGTGGCCTCCGACGCCGAGATTGACGCGCTGCAGAAGAAGATCGAGGAGCGCGCCGTGCTCACCATCGCCCGCCGCCAGCCGATGGCGGTGGATTTGCGCGAGATCGTGGGCGCCATGCGCGTCGCGACCGACCTCGAGCGCATCGGCGATCTCGCCAAGAACATGGGCAAGCGCGTCGCCGCGCTCGAGACCGACTTCCATCCGCTAAAACTGTTCCGCGGGCTGGAGCACATGACCGATCTCGTGCAGCAGCAGGTCAAGTCGGTGCTGGACGCCTATGCCGCGCATGATCTGCCGGCGGCGATGGCGGTGTGGAAGGGCGACGAGGAGGTCGATGCGATCTGCACTTCGCTGTTCCGCGAGCTCCTCACCTACATGATGGAGGATCCGCGCAACATCTCGTTCTGCATCCATTTGATGTTCTGCGCCAAGAACATCGAGCGGATCGGCGACCACGCCACCAACATCGCCGAGACCGTGTTCTACATGATCGAAGGCCAGGCCATCGCGGACAAGCGTCCGAAGGGCGACATGACGACCTTCGCCACGACCGTGCCGAATAATTAAGGAGCGACGACACCATGGGCGCACGCATTATGGTGGTTGAGGACGAGGAAGCGCTGACCGAGCTTCTTCGCTACAACCTCGAAGGCGACGGCTATGACGTCGAGACGGTGATGCGCGGCGACGACGCCGACACCCGCCTCAAGGAGCACATTCCCGATCTGATCGTGCTCGACTGGATGCTGCCGGGCCTGTCAGGCATCGAGCTGTGCCGGCGGCTTCGCACCCGGTCCGAGACCAAGCAGCTGCCGATCATCATGCTGACCGCGCGCGGCGAGGAGAGCGAGCGGGTGCGGGGACTGGCGACCGGCGCCGACGATTACATCGTCAAGCCGTTCTCGGTTCCGGAATTGCTGGCCCGCGTGAAAGGCCTGTTGCGACGCGCGAGCCCCGAGCGGCTCGCCACCGTGCTCGCCTATGGCGACATCGAGCTCGATCGCGACAAGCGCCGCGTCGCGCGCTCCGGCCGCCCGATCGATCTCGGTCCGACCGAATATCGCCTGCTGGAGTTCTTCCTCGAGCATCCGGGGCGGGTGTTCTCGCGCGAGCAGTTGCTCGACAGCGTCTGGGGCCGCGACATCTATATCGACGAGCGCACCGTCGACGTGCATATCGGCCGCCTGCGCAAGCTGCTCAATCTCGGCCGCGAGCAGGACCCGATCCGCACCGTGCGCGGCGCCGGCTACGCGCTGGACGATCGCTTTGCGAAGGCGGAGCAGACGTAGGGCTGAGCTGTCGCGGCAGTCTCCGTCGTCCCGGACAAGCACAGCTCAGGCAACGCGCAGCGTTGCTTGAGCGAAGCGCAGATCCGGGACCCATAGCCACAGGAAGTTGTTTGGCGAAGACTCGTGGTCGCCAGCTCGCGCCATAACCTCTCCCTGTGGTTATGGGTCCCCGCCTTCGCGGGGACAACACCGAGTGAGCTGAGCCGTCATCGCGTGACGGCCGCGTCGTGATAGTCGGTTAGATCAACTCAACGCGTGCTGGGCTTGGCCGGTGCACGCCGCCGATCCGCCGCCGGTTGATAGGCGACGCGGGAATGCTGCGCGCAGTAGGGCAGGCCCGAAAGCGACTTGCCGCCGCAGAAGAAGAAATCCGGGCTCGAGGGATCGCCGACCGGCCAGTGGCAGGTCGCCTCGTTCAGTTCGAGCAACGACAGGCGCTGGCTCATCGGCACCACATTGTCGTAGGTGACCGGATCGGGCTCGACCTCGACCTCAAAGGCCTGGGCGAGTGCGGTGTTGCCGCGCGCGATCGGGCGGGTGACCCGCATCATGTGCTGCGCGGGGCGCGCCTTGCGCGGCCGCGGCGCGGCCGAAGAGGGGCTCTTGGCGCGGCCGGACAGGCCGAGCCGGTGTACCTTGCCGATCACGGCGTTGCGGGTCACGTTGCCGAGCTCGGCTGCGATCTGGCTGGCCGAAAGTCCGGCCTCCCAGAGCTTTTTCAACTGCTCGACGCGATCGTCGGACCAGGTCAAAACCGTCATTGCACCCTTCCCTTCGTCTTGCACAGGCCCCCTGCCAGGGCAGCGCTGGACGCCAAAGTCTCCAAAAACCCGTGCTGTCAGAATCCCTTAGGGCTCGCCGGGCACGGAAAGCGCGCCCGAACGTGTACGCCGGTTACCTGTGGACCTAAGGGATCAGAACCGCTGCACGAGATGTCGTATCTGACGAGCCAAACGCTACAATATGGCGTGACTCCCGCGCAAGAGTCCGCGGTCCCGCTTCCACATGTTCCGAGGCTTAAACACCGCAAAATCGTCACCGCAAGACTACGGGCGGCATGTTTTGCGGGTCCTCCTGCCGGCATTGACACGGGTTTCACCAAGCATAAGATAGTGTCACGTGCCGCCCTTAAAAGGCGGCACGTTTCGTTTTCCGGGCAGGTTGATGATGCGCTGCGCCATCTGCGCATCGGGACCGGCCTCCAACATTCAAGCGATCGCCAAGAGACTGTCATGACCAACAGCGCAGCGCCGCATCTGCTTCCCGTTTTCGCCAGGGCCGATCTCGGCTTCGAGCGCGGCGAGGGCTGCTGGCTGGTGGCGACCAATGGCGAGCGCTATCTCGACTTTACCTCCGGCGTTGCCGTGAATGCGCTGGGCCACGCCCATCCGGCGCTGGTCAAGGCGCTGCAGGAGCAGGCGACAAAGCTCTGGCACATGTCGAACCTGTTCCAGAGTCCGGACGGCGAGAAGCTGGCGGCCCGCCTCTGCAACGAGAGCTTTGCCGACTTCGTGTTCTTCTGCAATTCCGGCGCCGAGGCGATGGAGGGCGTGATCAAGCTGGTGCGCCACCATCATTTCTCCAAGGGCCATCCCGAGCGCTACCGCATCATCACCTTCGAGGGAGCCTTCCACGGCCGGACGCTGGCGACGCTCGCCGCCACCGGCTCGGCAAAATATCTCGAGGGCTTTGGCCCGCCGATGGACGGTTTTGACCAGGTGCCGCATGGTGACCTCGACGCGGTGAAGAAGGCGATCGGTCCGCACACCGCCGGTATTCTGATCGAGCCGATCCAGGGCGAGGGTGGCGTGCGTTCTGCGCCATCGACCTTCCTCAAGGCGCTACGCGAGCTCTGCAACGAGCGCGGCATATTGCTCGCCTTCGATGAGGTGCAGACCGGCATGGGCCGCACCGGCGATCTCTTCGCTTACAAGCGCACCGGCGTCGTGCCCGACGTGATGTCGCTGGCGAAGGCGCTTGGCGGTGGTTTCCCGATCGGTGCGGTGCTTGCCACCGCCGACGCCGCCGCTGGCATGGGGCCCGGCTCGCATGGCTCGACCTTCGGCGGCAATCCGCTCGCGATCGCGTCGGCCAATGCCGTGCTCGACGTCATGCTCAAGCCCGGCTTCTTCGATCATGTGCAAAAGATGTCGCTGCTCTTGAAGCAGAAGCTCGCGTCCGTGATCGACCGTCATCCCGATATCGTCAGCGAAGTTCGCGGCGAGGGGCTTTTGATCGGCATCAAGGCGGTGGTGCCCTCGGGCGACCTCGTCAACGCGCTGCGCAACGAAAAGCTGCTCACCGTCGGCGCCGGCGACAATGTCGTGCGCTTCCTGCCGCCGCTGATCGTCACCGAGGCGGAGCTCGATGAATCCATCGCGCGGCTCGAGCGCGCCTGCGCGGCGATTTCGGCCGGCGCAAAGAAGCGGGCGGCAAGCTGATGAGCAAGACGCCAAAGCACTTTCTCGACATCAACGAGCTTCCGGTCTCGGAGCTGAGGCGGATGCTGTCGGCCTCCTCCGCCATGAAGGCGAAGCAGAAGGCGCATCAGCCGGTCAAGCCGCTCGAAGGCAAGACGCTCGCGATGATCTTCGAGCGTCCCTCGACCCGCACGCGCGTGTCGTTCGACGTCGGCATGCGCCAGCTCGGCGGCGAAGCCATCATGCTGACCGGCGCCGAGATGCAGCTCGGCCGCGGCGAGACCATCGCCGACACCGCGCGCGTGCTGTCGCGCTATGTCGACGCCATCATGATCCGCATCCTCAACCACGATGCGCTGCTGGAGCTTGCGGCGAACGCCACGGTGCCCGTCATCAACGGGCTGACCCGGCGCTCGCATCCCTGCCAGGTGATGGCCGACCTCATGACCTATGAGGAGCATCGCGGCTCGATCGAGGGCAAGACCGTGGCCTGGACCGGCGACGACAACAACGTGCTGGCCTCATGGGCGCATGCTGCCGAACGCTTCCAGTTCAAGCTCAATGTCGCCACCCCACCGGAGCTCGCGCCGAAGAAGGCGATGCGCGACTGGGTCAAGGCGACGGGCGCGCCGATCGTGCTCGGCACCGATCCGGAAGCCGCCGTGCGCGGCGCCGATTGCGTCGTCACCGACACCTGGGTGTCGATGGGCGACAAGGAGGGCGAGCACCGCCACAACGTGCTAAAGCCCTACCAGGTCAATGCCAAGCTGATGTCGCTGGCAAAGCCCGACGCGCTGTTCATGCATTGCCTGCCCGCCCATCGCGGTGAGGAGGTCACCGACGAGGTGATCGACGGCCCGCAATCGGTGGTGTTCGACGAAGCCGAAAACCGCCTGCATGCGCAAAAGGGCATTTTGGCCTGGTGCTTTGACGCGGTGGGGTAGTCGTCGTCCCGGCGAAAGCCGGGGCTAGTTATGGGTCTCGGCCCCCCGTGCGCAATTGCGCAACTAGGCCGGGACGGCAGCGGATTGCACGGCCGCCTCTTCCAATTCTCACGTTCCGACCCCAGATAGAGCGCCATGGTTTCCCAATCCCCCGACATGAAAACCGGGCCCGAAGGCCCGGTCCGCGCGCCGTCATCAGTTCCCGTCGACGATGCCGTGCTGCCCTTCGAGGTCAGCGCGCTCGACGTGCGCGGGCGGCTGACCCGGCTCGGCCCCGCGCTCGACGACATCCTCACCAAGCACGATTACCCCGCGCCGGTCGGCAAGCTGCTCGGCGAGGCCATCGTGCTGGCGACCCTGCTCGGCACCGCGCTGAAGTTCGACGGCCGCTTTATCCTGCAGGCGCAGACCGACGGCCCGGTGTCGTTCCTGGTGGTCGATTTCAAGGCTCCGGATCGCCTGCGCGCCTATGCCCGCTACGACGCCGCGCGGCTCGGCGAGGCCCAAAAACCTGGCTCGCACTCCGGCACGCTGCTCGGGCGCGGCCATCTCGCCATGACCATCGACCAGGGCGCCGACATGAGCCGCTACCAGGGTCTGGTGGCGCTCGACGGCGGCAGCCTGGAAGACGCCGCGCACGAATATTTCCTGCGCTCCGAGCAGATCCCGACCCAGGTGCGGATTGCGGTTGGCGAGGAGTGGCGCGCGAGCGACGGCGGCAAGCATCGCTGGCGCGCCGGCGGCATGCTGATGCAGTTCTTGCCCAAGGCACCCGAGCGCGCGCGCCAGGCCGATCTGCATCCCGGCGATGCGCCTGACGGCGCCGCCGTGCACAGCGTCGCCGAGGACGACGCCTGGGTCGAGGCGCGCTCGCTGATCCAAACCGTCGAGGACGTCGAGCTGATCGATCCGGATCTCTCAGGCGAGCGGCTGCTCTACCGGCTCTTCCATGAGCGCGGTGTGCGCGTGTTCACGCCACAGCCGCTTCAGGCGGAATGCTCCTGCTCGCGCGACGCGGTCGCATCGATGCTGAAGAGCTTTTCGCCCGACGATCGCGCCGCGATGGTGAAGGACGACAAGGTGGAGGTGACCTGCGAGTTCTGCTCGTCGGTCTACCAGTTCACCCCGCACGAGGCGGGCGTCGAGAACGCGTGAGCTCTCGTAGGGTGGGCAAAGCCAACGGGTCGCGCGAATGCGCGCCCGATGACAGGCTCCGCGTGCCCACCGCTTCTGTCGCAATCCCTGAGAGATGGTGGGCACGGCGCGTTGCGCCTTTGCCCATCCTACGACAGCGCCCCGCTCCTCAATTCAACACCCGCTTCAGATCCGGGCTGTCGAGCGAGAATGTCGGCACGTCGATCTCGAAGCGCTCGCCGCTTTCGCTGACCATCTGGTAGCGGCCGGTCATGAAGCCCGAAGCGGTCGAGAGCGGCACGCCGGAGGTGTATTCGTAGCGCTCGCCGGGCGCCAGCACCGGCTGCTCGCCGATCACGCCCTCGCCCTTGACCTCCTGCTGCCGTCCGGTGGCGTCGGTGATGATCCAGTGCCGCGTCTTGAGCTGCACGGTCTCGTCGCCGGAATTGGTGATGACGATGGTGTAGGACCAGAAATACCTGCTGCGTTCGGCCGAGGACTGCTCGGGAACATAGTTCGGCTCGACGGTTACTTCGATGTGGCGGGTCACGGCGCGATACATGGGTACCATCATAACGAAAACCCGGCCGGGAACCAATCGTCGGGCCAAATCTTCGCGACATCGTGCCGCCCGATTTGCCGTACACCGCGATGTGATCCGGCGGCTTTGCGAGGGGGCGGCCGGAACGTTACAATCCAACAAAAGCGCGCCGCGTCAGGGTTCAGGGCCTCAATGACCATTGCCGACCAAGTCACGGGAACGCCGATTGCCGGAACGGCGGATACGGCCGTGCGCGCCAAGACGGCGGCGCCGGCCATCACGCTGCCGGTCGTCGGCGAGCGCGAGTTGCGGCTCGACCTGTTCCGGGGAATGGCGCTGTGGCTGATCTTCATCGATCACCTGCCGCCCAATCTGTTGACCTGGTTCACCATCCGCAACTACGGCTTCAGTGACGCCACCGAGATCTTCATCTTCATTTCCGGCTACACCGCCGCCTTCGTCTATGGCCGCGCGATGCTAGAAAGCGGTTTCGTGATCGCGACCGCGCGCATCCTGCGCCGCGTCTGGCAGATCTACGTCGCGCACGTCTTCCTGTTCACGATCTTCCTGGCGGAAATCTCCTACGTCGCGACGCGGTTCGAGAACCCGCTCTACACGGAAGAAATGGGCATCATGGATTTCCTGAAGCAGCCCGACGTCACCATCGTCCAGGCGCTGCTGCTGCGCTTCCGTCCCGTCAACATGGACGTGCTGCCGCTCTACATCGTGCTGATGCTGGCACTACCGCTCATCCTGTGGCTGATGAAGTGGCGGCCCGACGTCTCGCTCGGCCTGTCGGTCCTGCTCTACGTGGTGACCTGGCAGTTCGACCTCTATTTTTCGGCCTATCCGAACGGTTTCTGGGCGTTCAATCCGCTCGCCTGGCAATTGCTGTTCGTATTCGGGGCCTGGTGTGCCCTGGGAGGCGCGAAGCGGATGTCGCGGATCCTGGCCTCACCCGTCACGATGTGGATCGCGATCGCTTACCTCGTCGCCTCGTTCTACGTGACGATGACCTGGTACGTGCCGCAGCTCGGCCACTTCATGCCGAAGCGGATCGAGCAGTGGATGTACCCGATCGACAAGACCGATCTCGACGTGCTGCGCTTCACGCATTTCCTGGCGCTGGCGGCGCTCACCGTGCGCTTCCTGCCGCGGACCTGGCCGGGCCTGAGATCGCCCTGGCTGAGGCCGCTCATTCTCTGCGGGCAGCATTCGCTGGAAATTTTCTGCCTCGGCGTCTTCCTCGCCTTTGCCGGTCATTTCATTTTGGCCGAAGTTTCCGGCGGTCCGGTCATGCATGCGTTAATTAGTCTCTCCGGAATCCTGATCATGTGGGGCATGGCGTGGCTGATTTCGTGGTACAAGAGCGAGGCTGACAAGAGCGGTTCGAAGACCAAAAACGCCGTCAGCAACGCCGATATGGCGGGAGGGGGCTGATGAAGGCGAAGGTTCTCCTGAGCCTGATCTTGCTATGCGGTTGCGTTGCCGCTTCTTCCGCGCGTGCGGAGGACGCCGTGCCTGCGGGGCCTCCGGCCTGCGAGGTGCCTGCCTATCTGCTCACAACCGAGAGCCAGCTTCCCAAGACTGCCGAAATCATCAGGGACAACAAGCCGCTCGAGATTCTGGTGATCGGCAGCCGCTCCACCGCCATTCCGTCATCCGAGGACAGCTCCTATCCGGCCCGCCTGCAGGCGATCCTGAAGGAGAAGCTGCCATCCGAGCCCGTGCACGTCTCCGTAGAAATACAGAGCAAGAAAACGGCAGAGGAGGCGGCCTCCGGCTTCGTTAAGCTGATGGAAGCAAAAAAGCCTACTTTGGTGATCTGGCAGACCGGGACGGTGGATGCTATCCGATCGATCGATCCCGACGAGTTTCGCAGCGCCGTGACCGATGGCGTTTCTGCGCTGCAGCAAGCGGGGGCGGACGTTGTCTTGATGAATTTGCAGTACAGTCCGCGGACCGAGACCATGATGTCGGTGCCGCCCTACCTCGACAATATGCGCGTCGTCGCGCAGGAGCATGAAATTCCGTTGTTCGACCGTTTCGCCATCATGCGCCAGTGGAATGATCAGGGTCAGTTCGACCTGTTCAATCCGACGCGCGGATCCGAACTGGCGAAACAGGTCCACGATTGCCTTGGCCGGGCACTCGCGCAGTTCGTGATCGACGCAGCCCATGTCGGTCCGGCCCAGCAGCAAAACTAAGGTCTAGCGTTAATGAGTTCTCTCCGCCCTTTTTGCCCGATGACATCGCTGGCCGCGATCGCCGCGGCGCTGCTGCTGTTGCTGACACCTGCTTCTTTGCTGCCCGCGCGGGCGCAGGCCGCGCAGACGACGCCCGTCCAGCAGACTACGGCCGCCGCCCCTAGCCAGCCCTCGCCCGCCGAGCAGCGCGGCATCGCCGCGCGCGCCATCGACAAGGTCAAGCAGGCGGCAAAATCGGCCGGCGACATCTTCAGCCGCGTGCCGTGCCTGCCGCCGAAGGACGGCTCGAAGAAGATGGGCTCACTGCCTCACGTGGCCAACAAGCTCATCGCGGGCAAGCCGGTCGTGATCATCGCCTTCGGCTCGTCCTCGACCGCCGGTTTCGGTGCGAGCTCGCCCGATTTCAACTATCCGAACCGCCTTGCGGCCCAGCTTCGGCGCCAGTACCCCACCGCCGACATCAACGTCATCAATGCCGGCGTCGGTGGCGAGGACGCGCCCGAGATGATGAAGCGGCTGCAGACCGCGGTCATCGACGCGCACCCGGATCTGGTGATCTGGCAGGTCGGCACCAATGCCGTGCTGCGCAACCTCGATCCCGCCGACACGGCAAAGCTCGTCGAGGAGGGCATCTCGCGCATTCAGGCCGCCGGCAGCGACATCGTGCTGGTCGATCCCCAATACTCGCCGCGCGTCAACGAGCGCCGCGAGAGCGCGAGCAAGATGATCAATCTGCTCGGCAAGGTCGCCGAGCTCCGCCACGTCGGCGTGTTTCCCCGCTTCGAGGTGATGCGCGACTGGCACGAGAAGCAGGCGATCCCGGTCGAGACCTTCGTCATCGAGGACGGCCTGCATATGAACGACTGGGGCTACGCCTGCTTCGCCCAGATCCTCGGCGATGACATCATCCGCTCCGTCGGCCAGATCAAGTTAGGTGTCAACGTGCCGGCGGATGTGCGGACGTATCGGCCGATGTGATTTTCCACCCTCCCTCTCCAGGGTAGGGCTATCGCATATGAGCCAGGACCGAGAGAAGGAAGTCGTTGTTCCATCTGGCCTGGAGCATTTTGTGGC
>NZ_JAFCJM010000083.1 GCF_018130955.1 Bradyrhizobium liaoningense | reverse complement strand
CCCTGGGTCGCGCCCAGCGTGATCGCCGAGGTCGCGGCATGGGTGCCGCCCGCGGTGCCGTCATACAGCACGTTGCTGGTGGCAACAGTGCTGGCGTAGGAGGTGGTGCCACGCAGGTCGGCAGCCGTCGCGCCCGAAACGGTGGCCGAGACGTTGGACTTGGTGGAGTAGCCGACCGTGGTCTGCAGCGCCTGGTTGGCGATCGACTTCGCGCTGTCGATCAACTTCTGCAGCGAGGTGATGCCGGTGTTGGCAGCCTGCAGCACCTGCACGCCGTTGGCGATGCCATCGAGCAGGTTGTTGATGTCGCTGGCGCGGTTGTCGAGCGACTGTGCCGTGAAGAAGTTGGTGGGGTTGTCGAGAGCCGAGTTGACGCTCTTGCCGGTGGCCAGGCGGTTCTGGGTGGTGGCGAGGAGGTCAGCGGTGGACTGGAGGGACAGCAGGTTCTGACGAACTGATGCTGAGAGGACGATGCCGGTCATTGCGTGTTACCTTTCTGGTAAGCGTGTGACGTCTTGCTGCGATCGCGCTTGATCGAGAGACCGGCGGACGGTGCGTTTGAGAATCTAACGAAGCATGAAATGGAACCGCCGCTTTTTCTGAGTCGGCGCGCAGAATCGGGCCCTCACGGTACTCTCGCCGGATTTCGGGGGATCGCCATCCAACTGATATTACTTGCCTTTTTTGTCCACACGCGAGACCTTCACAACTCGTTAACTAATGTTAGGGAAGGATTGCAGCCTGATAAGCCCCAAAACAGCGCTGGTTACGAAAGCGTTGATGGAGAACAGGCATGGCTCTCAAGGTCGAGCTCAGACCGCACGAACGCATCATCGTCGGTAACTGCGTGATTACCAACACCGATCAGCGCGCCCGCCTTCTGATCGACGGCGAGAACGTGCCGATCCTGCGCGAGCGGGACATCCTGACGCCCGAAACGGCCAATACGCCCGCCAAGCTCGTCTATCTGGCGGTGCAGCTCATGTACATCTCGCCGGATCCGCAGACCCAGCACGGCACCTATTTCAATCTGGTCCGCGACATCGTCACGGCGGTGCCGAGCTCCTGGCCGATCATCGAGAACATCAACAACCACATTCTGAGCGGCGACCTCTACAGGGCGCTGAAGGAAGCCCGCAAGCTGATCGCCTACGAAGAGAAGCTTCGCAGCCACCTCGCAACGCAAGCCGGCGACGTCAGCTCGGCTGCCTGATCCGACCGACGCATTCTCCTGCCGCAAGTCAACTCGCCCCGGACCTCGTCCGGGGCGTTTGTTTTGGGATACGCCGTTTCGAATTCTATTGGGCTGCGAGCGGCGGCGCCGCGATCTCGACGACACCATCGCCGGTGCGGCGCGCGCCGAACTCCAGCACGGCCGACACCAGCGCATCGATGTCGCTGGCGTCGGTGCGATGATTGACGATCGCCGCGCGGATCGCGAGCTTGCCGTCGAGCGTCGTACTCGATGGCGCCGCGATACCGGCCTCCTGGATATCGGCAACGATGTCGCCGTTGATCCCATCGGCATCGTCGGCGCGATAGCGGAAGCAGACGATGTTGAGCCTGACCGGCGCCAGCAGCTCGAGCCTCGGCTCGGCGACGATGCGCGCCTCGAGATATTTCGCGAGCGCGCAGGTGCGCGCGATCGCCTTGCCGAGACGCTCCGTGCCGAACGTCTTCAGCGTGAACCAGGTCTTCAGCGCGCGGAAACCGCGCGACAGATCGGGGCCGAAATCGCAGGGCCAGTGAGAACCCGCGGCAAGTCCCCTCGCCTCACGGCGCAAATATGCTGCAGGTTGTGCGAACGCCTGCCGATGCCGCTCGCCGTCGCGGACCAGCAGGAAGCCGGCGTCGTAAGGCACCTGCCCCCATTTGTGGAAATCCAGCGCGATGGAGTCTGCGAGCTCGATGCCGGCGAGCAGCGGCGCGAGCTCTTCCGACAGCACGGCAAGCGCACCGAACGCGCCATCGACATGAAACCAGATCTGCTCCTCGCGGCACAGCGCCGCCAGCGCCTTGAGGTCGTCGATCGCACCGATGTCGACCGTACCGGCTGATGCGACGACAAGGAACGGCTTGAAGCCGACCTCGCGATCGATTGCGATCTGCGCGCGTAATTTTGCGATGTCGATGCGGTGATCGGCATCGACGTCGATCTTGCGTAGCGCATCGGTGCCGAGGCCCGCAATGTCCATGGCCCTGGAGATGCAGCCATGCGCCGCCTTCGACGTATAAGCCGTGAGCAAGGCGCCGTCATTGCCGATACCGTGTTGTCGCGCCAGCGTACCGAGCGCAGAGCTCCGCGCCACCAGCACCGCCATCAAATTGGCCATCGACGTACCCGTGACGAAGATGCCGCTCGCTCCTTGCGGGAAGCCGAACAACTGGCGCATCCATTCGACGATCTGTCGTTCGACCTCGATCGGCATGTGATCGCGTCCACCGAGATTCGCATTCAATCCCGCCGCCAGCATCTCGGCGAGCATGCCGACTGCGGTGCCGCCGCCGTGTACCCAGCCCATGAATCCGGGATGCACATTGCCGGTGGCGTAAGGCGCGATATTTTCCGAGAACTCACGATAGACATCGCCCAGCTCAGCCGCTGTGTGCGGCACGTCGGCCCTGAACTGCGCGCGAACGCGGTCCGGGATCGGCTGCCAGACCGGTCGCTCGCGGACATTGGCGATGGAATCGATCGTCTCGTCGAGCATACGATGCGCAAGCGCGCGAAACGCACTCCAATCCTGCGGATCGAGCGACGCGTTCTCGACTGCGGTGTTCACGTCGTTCCTGACGATCTCGTTCATGTCCGGCTCCCGGATTTCGCGTGACGCGCCAGCATCGCGGTGAACGCAGCAAAGATCCTGCGCATCTGCGGCTGCTTGTAGGGAAACACGTCCGGCGAATCCATGTTGTGCACAACGGCGGTATTATCGGCCTCGAAGATCAGGAGCTCGCCATTCCTGTTCTCGGCGCAGTCGATGGTGAAATAGTCGAGCCCGACGCGCCTGCTCATCTCGTCGAGCGCATTGCGATGGCGGCGCGCGAACGCATCGTCGAAGTCGCGCATGAAGGCCGCCTCTTCGGCGCGCTTTTCCTCGCTGAATGCCATGTAGGCGTTGAGGTACCAGATGTCCCAGCGATCGGCGATCGCCATGTGACAGGCGTAAGGGCGGCCGTCGACGATGGCGAGACGATACTTGCGGTAGAGACCGTCGGCGCTGGCGTAATCGACAAAGCGCGCGACGAAGAATTCGTGCTCGTTTCGCTCGGCCAGATAGCTTGCGAGCGAAGCGGCATCGTCGATCTTCGCAAGGCCGACGCCGGCATGCGATCCGCGCGGCCGCGCGATCATCGGAAAGCACAGCTCGCCCGCGATGTCGTCGCAGCGCATCTCGCCGACCGCAAGTGCGGACAATTGCGCGCGCGTGACGCAGATCGTTGCGGGAATGTCGAGCCCCGGAATGTCCGCAAGCAGGCGGTAGAGTTTGTCCCGATCGAGATTGGCGATGCGATCCGGGCGATTGAGCAACGGCCGCGGCCAACGCGATGCGGCGACCTCGATCGACGCAAGCGCCTCGCGGCACTCTTCGGAATCCGATGCCACCACGATGGCGACGTCGTGATCGGGAAGCGGTTCGGGCAGACCAACGTCCTTCACGACGTAGAGCGTCAACAGCTCGATCTCGGAGCCCTCGAGCAAAAATTCGATCGGCGTGTTGCCGCCCATGTCGATCGCCGCCGCAAGTGCGAGCACGCGCAGGGCCGGCTTCGTCACGGCGCAGGGCGAGCGGAACAATTGATGGAAGGCGAGCACTTCCGCCTGAATGGCAAGCCCTGCATCCTTGTCGCCGAGGAGCTGGGCGATCAGCGAGAGGTCGAGTCCCTCGCCCGCCTGCGCGGTGCCGTCGGCAATTTTGGCGACGAGCCGATCGCGCAACGGACGCAGATCGACGCCGTCGAAAGCCTGATGCGTCAGCCGCGCGAAGCCGATGCGATCGGCGAATTGCGGTGCGATCAGGCGAAGCGGATCGGCAAGGCGCTGCATATCAAACTCCGGAAACAGACGTCGTGAGCGGCGCCGCGCGGTCCGCGCGGCCGAGCAACAGTTCGATCTTCACAAGCACATGGGCGATGCGATCGAGAATTTGCTGCAGATTGCGTCGCGCGTCTGCCGCATCCGGCGACCAGGCCTCGGTCACGTGCCGCGCGCCGACGCAGAGGCGCAACGCAGCGTGCGGCGCGCCATCGGGCAAATCGATGCGGACCGGCTGACCGACGAGGCAGCCTTGCGCGGCGACCTGACGGTCCGCGGCGCTGCCGTTGATGTCGTCGGCCATGTCGCGCGCGAGCGCGCGATAGATGGCGCTGGTCTCGGCGATCGGGATCGGTTCGCCCTGCCGCAGCAGCGTGAACGGAAAGATCGTGGCGTGGGCGAACTCCTCGTCATCGACGCCGGCGTGCCGCGGCGCGGACACCGCGCCGAGCGACGGCGTCAGCGCGATCATGCTGTCGATACCGGCCACGAGTTCCGCCAGTGCACGGGCGCGGAATGCGCCGGGTACCGCGTAGTAGGCAGCCATCTCGCTCAGCGCCGCTTCCCAGCGCAGCCACTGGCCGAAATTCGGCCGGCTCTCGAAGCGGGATCTGAGCGCAGACCAGCGCTTGGGCCAGTCGCTGCGGCCCGCATAGTCGAAGAATCCCGGCGCAATCTCCGCATTCTGATCGAGCGAGCGTGAAAATCCCTTTGGTACGAGCAACGCGCCGCTGAAGGCCGGTCCGCCGAAGAATTTCGAACCGGTCACGAGCACCATGTAGCCGCGATCCAGGTAGAAGCGCAGCCGACGGCGCCCGAGCCGCATCTGGCAGGCATCGACGACGACCTTGACCTTGCCGGGCCAGCGCCGCGCAATCTCGTCGAGGCAGGCATCGCTCGGCGCACGCCAGCCGAGCTTCGAGGCGTCCATGATCTGGAGCAGCACCGGCGCGCCGCGTGCGACCGTGGTTTCGATCGCACGCAAGACCTCGGTATCGGCGTCACGGCGCGGTGCGATGACGGATGCGGGTTCGCGCAACGGCACGGCGATGGATTCTCCGGCAAGGCCTGCGATCGAGCCGTCCTTGCGCACGGAAACGCCACTCGCCGTCACGCTGCTGAAATGAAGTCCGCGCGCGGTCGCGGCCGCGCCGCTTCCGGTCTGATCGGAGCCGACCACGATCGTCACCGGCGGCCGGCCGAGCACGGCGCGCGCCAGGAACAGTGCGTGGAGCTGGGAGTCGGTGCCCGAGGGCGAGAACACCACATCAACCCGCGGCGGGAGCTGCAGATGGCCGCGCAGCTCGTCGCGCATGTCCTCGACGCGGGCATCGAAAGCGACGTCCACCTCTTCGAACAGCGATTTGTGCACGAGCTCTTCGCGCGCCAGCGCGGCCCGCTCGTAGGCGGCCTCGGAGATCGACGAGGCGGTCGAGGACGCGAAATTCCAGACCTCGTCGGTCGGCATCGGCGCACAGCCATAGGCGTTCAGGCGGCTTTGCGGGTCGAGCGCGAGGCGGACGTCACCGCCGGACGAGAGCAGCGTCTCGAGCGGCGTGAAGAGATCGCGCAAGCGATAGCGCCGACCATCCGCAGGACGCAAGCGGGACGCCCCAGCATTCATCGGCGAGGCTCACGCGGCATCGGCGGCGACGGCAGGTGCCGCCGCGAATTGCGAGGCGATGTCGCCGCGGAATACCGACGGCCCGACGTGATCGAGCGAGCTCTGGATGTCGGCCCAAATCTCGCCGCCAATGTCGGTCCAGCGCTTGCAGAAGGCAAAGTCCTCGGAGAGATAGGTGCCGGTCGCGGGGTCGATCATGCATTCGAACAGCGCGAAGCGGTTGCTGCTCGCCGCCAGCGTGTCGTGCGAATGCTCGCGGAAGAATTGCAGGTTCGCGTAGTTCGGATGGCGGCACATCGCCTCCAGCACGTGACGGCGGATCATCAGGAATCCGGTGCCCGCATAACGCACGCGCGTAAACCCGTTGACCACCACGATGCGGTCGGGATCCTCGATCTCGAGCACGTAGTCGAGCGAGGCCGCGGCCACGTCCGTCCGCCCCGCCTCGATCGCCCGCTTTGCCTTGCTCCAGTTGACGCGCTTGATCGGATAGCAGCCGGCCACGACGTCGGCCCCGCATTCGATCAGCCGGAACACCTGCTCCGGCGTAAATCCGATATCGGCGTCGACGAACAGGAAATGCGTCGCCTTGGGATCGTCGAGGAACATCGCGACCAGATTGGCCCGCGCCCGCGTGATCAGCGCGTCGCCGTCGCGCAAGTGCACCTTGAGCTCGAGATTGGACATACCGTGCACGGCACGCTGAAGCGCGAAGATCGAGCTCGCATAGATGCTCGACACCTGCCCGCCGAAACACGGCGTAGCTACAACCAGTTGCATCCGCTCCGACATCGATGGCTCCGCGCGCCCCAAATCCTCACCAAGAGGTAAACAGGCATGGTTAATGGAACCTTAACGGACACCCTCAGAGGAACTTCACGAGCGACAATTGCGCCAGGCTCGCGGTGGTCTGGTAAGAGGCCTGGAGCGCGTTCTGAAGCGACAGGATTTCGCTCGCCACCTGGTCCGGCGAGGCCGACTCAGCCTGGTCGATAATGGTCTGGAGCTGCGCCTTGGCCTGGGTCTGGCGCGTGGTCGCGTCCTTCATCGTATTCTGGGCCATCGCGATATCCGTCTGGATGTCCTCGATGCGCTGCTGGCCGGGCTGCTGGGTCAGCGCCTGCGCCGTTCTCTGGCTGAGGGCTGCGACCGCACCTTTCGAATATTGCCCCGTGGTCGAGGTCGAGAACGTTCCGAACACGGCGATCGCCTGCAACTGCCGCCGGATCGCATCCTCGTCGGCCTGCGCGCCGTATTGGACCGTGATGGAGTCGTCGACCCGCGCCACCGCCGTGGAGCGCGCCGAGCCCGGCCCGTCATTGCCATTGTACCAACTGACGGTGTTGGCCGTGCCGTTGACAAGCGTCGTGGCCGTTCCCGCGGGGGATGAACCGACCCGCAGCGGGGCCTTTGCCGCCGTGATCGTGGTCGAGGTGAAGCCGAGCGATCCGAGCGCGGTCGCACTGGAGCTCGTGATGTTCAGACTGCCGGGGTCATCGGTGTTGATCGTGATCACGCCGCCATGGATGGTCGACGGCTTCGAGGTCCCTGTGATCTGGTCGATCTTGCTCATCAGGGTCTGGATGCTGTCGGTGACGTTGAGCTGGTTGCCGGTCGCGCCCGAGGCCACGAAGGTCAGCGTCGTGCCGTTGACCGTGATGGTGTCGCCGGCCGTAAAGCCTGGTGAGAGCACTTCCGCGCCGCCCGCGGTCGCAGTACCGCTCAGCAAGGTTGAGCCGGTGATCGGGGGCGTCGACAGCACGTTGCCGCCGCGCGCCGAGCTGCTGATGCCCAGCGCCGTCGCTGCCGCGCCGCCGGTGACGGAGACGTCGGTGGTCGTGCCGGTAGAGATCTGGATGTTACCGCTGGCACTCAGCGTCGCCGTGACGCCTGCGCCGCCGGCGGTCTGGATCGCATTCAGGATGTCTTGAACCGTCGCGGTGGTGCCTGCGCCCAGACCGATCGTCGTGTTGCTGCCGACTGTCGAGACGGTGGTTCCGCCGTTGAATGTGACAGTGTTGCCGTTGATCGTCAGCGTCGTCCCGCTGAGCGCGGTGAGGACGCCCGAAGCGAGATGGTTGCCTGCAGTCGCATCGAGTGACGTGGTCGAGGCTGCCGCGGCCGCTGCGTTGTCCTGCAAGGCGACCGAGCCAGTCGCAGTTGTGGAGGTATAGGCCGAGCGCAGATTGCCGGTGGCCGCCACGTTCGCAGTCGCGGACCCCACTGTGTTGAAGAAATTGTCGCCCGCCGTAATCGCGGATGCCGCCACCAGCGAGGTGCCGGCGAGCTTCTTGATGGCGGTATTCAGCGCGGTGTTGAGGTTGGTCACCGTGTTGGCCGGCGTCGTGGTGTCGATCGCGAAGCTGCCCACGGGCGTCGGCGTCTTGCTGCTCGCGGTCAGGTCGATCTGCTCGGTCGTGCCGTCCGGCAGCGTGAACTGAACGCTCAGCTTGTCGCCATCAGCGGGATTGTTGCCATTGAGATCGATCGAAAACGAGACCGGCGATCCGCTCGGGCCGGTCAGCGTCGCGCCGGTCAGTGTCGAGGAAACCGCCGCAAGCTTCAATCCGAACGGCGACGTGGCGGAGTCCTCGGCCACGTTGATCGAGCTTGGGGTCGGCTGCGTCTGCACCAACCGCCCCATGCCATTGGTGCCGAGGTCGGCCGCCTGACGCTCGGCCATCACGGTCTTGAAGCCGTCCTGCGTCGTGGTGCCGTTGATGATATCGCCGGCGTTCGCAACCGGCTGCGTGTTGAAGGCCGTCCCGGAAAACAGATAGCGGTTGCCGGTCTGCGTGTTCAGCACGCCGACCATCGAGCCGAACTGGGCCGCCGCGGTGTTCTGCGCGATCGTTTGTCCGTTGACGTTGAGGTCCTGCGCGGTGTTCGCGGCGCCGGTCTGCGTGTTGCTGCGAATGGTCGTCAGCGCCTGCAGCGCCGTGTTGGCCATGTTGATGCTGACATTCACATTGGTGATCGTGTCGGTATAGGCGGAGATGTTCGATAGCTGCGCGCGCGAGGCGATTGCAAAGCCCTCGTTGGTACCCATGCCCGAATAGCTCTGCGACAGCTTGCCGGTGGAGAGCTGCGTCGACAGGTCGGTGAGTTGCTGATTGATGTTGCGGATCTGCCCGCCGAGGATCGATGCGGAATAATTGATGCTGCTGATCGACATGTTTCAGAACCTGCCGGTTAGATCTGGGCCTGGATCAAGGTGTTCATCATGTTCTGCACCACCGACATCAAATGGGCGTTGGCGGCATAGGCATTCTGAAGCTGGATCAGGTTCGACATCTCCGTGTCGAGACTGACGCTGGAGGTCGAGTTGAACTTTGCCTGCAGCGTCGAGACCACGACGCTCTGGCCCTGCTGCAATTGCGTCGCCTGGGTCGAGGCATTGCTCTGGATACTCAGGAACTGCTGGAGGTAGCTCGAGACGGAGCCGGTGAACGGCTGGTTCGCGGAACCCAGTCCGGTCTGCGGCGAATAGGAGAACACCGTGTTGGTGAGCTGAGAGTAGAGGAAGTCCGAACGCGTGGTATCGCCGGACGGCGTCACCGGCGACGTGTTGTACACCGACAGCCTGGTCGGATCGGCCGAGACGGCCGTGTTGACGGCGATGCGCCCGGCAAGGCCGGTCATCTGCGAGCCGGACGAGGTGATAGCACCCGTGTAGAGCGCCTGCCCGCCGTCCGTGAACAGCGCCAGTTGCGGATTGCCCGAGGTCAGCGACGAGATCGTCTTGGTGGTCGACGTCGAATTGATCTTGGCAAGACCCGAGCCGTCGTCGGTGACGCGCAGCGTCGTGGCCGTCGCGGGCGACGGCGCCGCGGAGAACGCCAGATGCGAAGCGGGCAACGCGTTGTTCAGCGCCGCCGCGATCGCGCCCATACCGTTGGAGAAGTTGACGCCGACCTGTACCGGGTTGGCGTTGGGGGCATTCTGGAGCGGCAGCGCCGCCGGATCGGTGACATTGACCAGCGTGACCTGACGCTGCGTGTTGGTCGCAGTGTCGGTGTAGGTGATGTTGACCGTGTTGCCCGGCAGAGAACCGGCGAGGTCGAGATCGAAGCCCGCCGGCGTGGTCGAGGTCGCGGTGCCTGCCGTGGTCTTGTCGGACAACGCGCTCGACATCGTCGCAGCGAGCTGGTCGAGCTGGTTCTGCGCCTGCACCAGCGTCTGGTCGCGCAGCTTGAGGTCGGCGGCGATCTGGCCGGAGGACACGACGTTGTTGGCGACGACATCGAGCTGCGAGCCGTTCGGCAGCTTGATGTTGAGCGCACCGACGGTCGATTTCGCCGGATCGATGTTGTAGAGCGAGGTCGCCGTCAGTGCACCGGCCGACGCAAAGGTGAACTGCGACGCAAGCCCGGCGCCGACGAGCTGAATGCCCGTGGTGGTGTAGAGGTTGGCCTGGTTCGATCCGTCGACGGTGACGCGCACGTCGACGAATTTCGACAGCGTGTTGATCGCCTGGTCGCGCTGGTCCATCAGGGTTGCGGCGGACGGATCGCTCGCCGCCAGGCCCTGGAGCTTGGTGTTGATGTCGGCGACCTTCTGCATCGCAGCGTTGGCCTGCTGCGCCGACGTGCCGAGGTCCTGCTCGACATTGGAGCGCAGCGACTGGATGCCCTTGGTCGAGACGTTGAGCTGCTGGGCCAGCGACTGCGCTGCCGCCAGCGCGACCGTCTGCGCCGACGAGGAACCGGCGCTGGTCGACAGCGCCTGCAGCGAGTTGGTGAAGGTGTTGAGTGCGGTTTCGAGCGTGCCGCTGCCGCCGGGATTGCCATAGACATTCTGAAGCTGCTTCAGAATGTTGGCCATCTGGTCGGCATAACCACTGCCGGCCGTCTCGGTGCGCAGCTGGCCCAGCACAAAATTGTCGAGGTCCCGGCTGACGCCGGTCGTCACCACCGTCGATCCGAAATCGCCGGTGGAGACCTCGATCTGGTTGGGCGTCTGGGTGACGTAACCCGGCGTCTGCGAGTTTGCGACGTTCGACGAGACGATCGACAGCGCGGCCTGGTTGGCACGCAGACCGCTCATCGCACTGGCGAGGGCTGAACTCAAACCCATCTTACTGGCCGCCTTTGGTTACGTTACGTATCGAGAAGCCGATCAGCGCAACACGTTCAAGAGGTCCTGCACCATCGAGTTCGCCGTCGTGATCACCTTGGTGTTGGCCGAATAGGCCTGCTGGGTCACGATCAGTTTGGTGAACTCGTCGGCGATGTCGGTGTTGGAGCCTTCCAGCGAGGAGCCGCTGATGGCGCCCGAGGCACCCGCGATGGCCGGGCCCGACTGGTCGGTCACGGCATAAGCGCCGCCATCGAGCGCCTTCAGGTAGTTGGTGCCGTTGAAGTGCGACAGCGTCACCTGGGCGAGGTCGAGGTTCTGACCGTTGGAGAAAGTGCCGACCACCAGGCCATTGTTGTTGACGGCGACGGAGCGGAGCTGGCCGGCGGCGTAACCGTTCTGCGTGATGGTGTTGATGGTCACCGCTCCGCTGGTGCTTGCATATTGCGTCAGGCCGCCCGAGGAGATGTTGAAGGCGACAGAGCCGAGTGATTGACCGCTGACGCTGACATTGTTGATGGTGATGCCCGAACCGGTGGGCGAGGTCAGCGAGCCGTCGCTGGCAAAGGTGAAGGCCTGCCCGGTGTTGACCCAGCCGACCGTCGTGCCGGTCGCATTCGGATCGGTCTGATAAAACAGGTTCCAGGTGTCGGCGTGACCCGTGCCGAGCGAGGCGCTGTCGGTCTTGGCCCAGCGCAATTGCAGGTTCACCGGCGTGCCGGCCGCGTTGTAAGCGGTCACCGCGCCGCCGCTTATCGATTCCTTCGTAAAGGTGGCGATGTCGTTGCCGATCACGGTCCCCGTGCCGGCGGTGCCGCCGCCGTTGCGATTCTTGGTGATGGTCGACGTGAAGCCGAGCGCAGCGAAGGCAGAGCTGTTGGAGCTGGACACCGACAAGTTGGACACTGTGCCGGTGTTGATCGTGATCACACCGCCGGCACTGACCGAGGACCCCGAGGCGCCGGAGAGCGCGTCGATCTTACCGAGCAGGGTCGTGATATTGTCTGTGATGTTGATCTGGTTCGCACCCGAGGCGCCGGAAGCCATGAAGGTGAGCGTCGCACCGTCGACCGTGATGGTGTCGCCGGCGGCAAAGCCCGACGAGAGCACTTGTGCGCCGCCTGCCGTCGCGGCACCGCTCAACACCGTGGCGCCCGAGATCGCTGGCGTCGACAGCACGTTGCCGCCGCGCGTCACGCTGCTGATACCCAGCGCCGTTGCCGCCGTGCCGCTGCCAACCGCCACGTCCGTCGTCGCACCGCTGACGATCTGGATGTTGCCGCTGGCGGTCAGGCTTGCGGAGACACCGGCGCCACCGGCCAACTGAATCGCAGTCAAGATGTCTTGAACCGTCGCGGTGGTGCCCGCACCGAGGCCGATCGTGGTGTTGTTGCCGGCCGGCGTGACTGTGGTGCCGTTGTTGAAGGTGATCGTGTTGCCGTTGATCGTCAGCGTCTGACCGCTCAATCCGGTGAGTATGCTCGACGCGAGATGCACGCCCGCGGCGTTATCGAGGGATGTGGTCGTCGATGCCGCGGCGGCGGAGTTGTTCTGGAGTGCGGTCGTCCCAACTTGGGTCGTCGACGAGTAGGCCGAGCGGATATTGCCCGTGGCTGCCGCGCCGGAAGCTGTCGCATTGGTATAGGGCGCCGGTGGGGTGCCCACCGCCAGCGGGTTTGCGGCATAATCCGACGGATTGAGTCCACCGGCGGCCAGCAGCGAACCGGGCGTCGCGGTCGAGCTCGCCACCGTATTCGGCTGCGTCGGCAGGTTCGCCGCGTACTGGATAGAGGTCGTGGCCTGCGCCGGGACGAAGTTGTTCTGGAATTGCAGCACCGTCGGCACGCTGCCGGTCGGATTGCCGGTCTTCGGGTCGACCGCGACACCCATCAGATAGTAGCCGGCACCGTTGACGAGATTGCCGTTGGCGTTGACCTGGAAGTCGCCGCGGCGGCTGTAATAGGTGACGCCGTCGAACACCGGCACGTTGTCGACGACGCCGCTCGCCTTCTGCACCGAGAAGAAGCCGTCGCCGGTGATCGCCATGTTGGTGGCGACGCTGGACGAGGAGATTGTGCCCTGCGTCGTGATGGTCGCCTTCGCGTTGGCGGTAACGCCGCCCGCGACCTGCTTGCTCGGGACCGAGGAGTCCGGAATGAGATCGACGAAGCTGGTCCCGATGCCCTTGTAGCCGGTGGTCGAGGAGTTCGCGATGTTGCCGGAGATGTTCTGCAACGCGTAGGACTGCGCCTGAAGGCCGCCCACCGACGTGTTCATCGCATCGAAGATACCCATAACTTTGTCTCCAAATTCGATCTCGGCGGCCAGCCGACACCTGGTGCCCATGGCCGCAATCGAAGGAGACAGTCGCAAGGCCTATGCCAATGCGGGTATCTTCGTGAAATCAATGACTTAAATGGAGAGGCCCCGGCCAACCGACCGGGGCACAATTGCCGGGCCGGCAACATTTGCCGGGGCGTATCGTCATGTGCGGGCCGACGGAACGCCTTACGTTGCCGAGGCCGCGGCGGGATGGAAGACCAGGCCAAAGCCGTCGATGCAATAGCGCAGTCCCGTCGGCTTCGGACCGTCGTCGAAGACGTGGCCGAGATGGCCGCCACAGCGACGGCAATGAACCTCGGTGCGGACCATGCCGTAGGTGCGGTCCTCGGTCTTGCCGACATTGCCTTCGATCGGCTGGTAGAAGCTCGGCCAGCCCGTGCCGCTCTCGAATTTGGTCTCCGAGGAGAACAGCGGCAGGTCGCAGCCGGCGCAGGCGAAGATGCCCTTGCGCTTCTCTTTCAAGAGCGGGCTCGAGCCGGGCCGCTCGGTGCCGTGGTTGCGCAGGATTTCATATTGCTGCGGCGTGAGCTGGGCGCGCCATTCCGCCTCGGTCTTCTCGATCTCGAACTGTTCCGCGGCTTGTGCCGGCGTGGCTCTCAGCCAGCGGAACGCGGCAAGGCCAAACAGGCCGGCAACGGTCGTCAGCAGGATGCGGCGGTCAAACATCTCTTTCTCCGTGCGAAGGGACTCTTCACTGTCCACGCGCTGAGATACGGGCTTCAACGCCCGACGTTACACGGTCAGGCGGTGAATTTTCTCAACTTATCGCGAGATGGCTTCCTATTGCGAGATGCCCTCGCCTTCCTGGCGTACCGGTTCCGGTGGCGGCATCGGGCGGGCCGGCCGGACGGCGCCGGGCGGCGGACGGCGCGGTCCGGTGCCGGCGGCCCGGTTCGCCTCGGCAAGCCGCGCCTCGCGTTCGCGTTCCCTGACCCGGGCGCGCTCCCGGTAGCGGGCAAGCGTGCCCGCGGCTGCCGAGCTCGCCCTGCCCCACATCCCGATCAACTGGCCGGCGACGCGGCCGGTCGGCCCGCCCGCCCACACCAGTTCGAACGGCGAGAACAGCCGCCAGCGCTCGTCGCCCCACAGGATGCTGCGGGCAATCAACTGGCCGGCCATTGCCGAGGTGTTCATGCCCTGGCGGCCGAAGCCGCTCGCCACCCACAGGCCTTTGCGCAACTGGCCGATCTGCGGCATGCCGTGCACGGTCTGGCCGGTGACGCCGCCAAAGACCTCCGCGATCGCCACATCGCCGAGATCGGGAAATATGCTACGGATCCGCCTGCCGATCGCGCCGGCAAAGCGCTGCGGCTTGGCGTCCCAGGTCGTTTCCGGGCTTGCCCACATCAGCCGATCGCCGTCGACGATGCGGAAATGATCGACGCCGTCGGTATCCATCACCGAGCCCTTGAAGGCGACGATCTCGTGCACGCGTTCGCCGAGCGGCTCGGTGATGCCGGCATAGCGCCAGACCGGCAGCAAGGTTTCCGACAGGCGCCTCAGCGGTGCGCCGAGATGGATGTTGCCGGCGAGCACGATATGCGAGGCGCGCAAGCGCGCCGTCGGCGTGACGATGCGCTTGCGGATGCCGGAATGATCGATGCTGACGACCGGCGTGTCCTCGAAAATCCGCGCACCAGCCCGCCGCGCCAGCGCCGCGAGCGCGTGGACATATTTGCGGCCGTCGACCTGGAACGCCCGGGGATAATAGACGCCATGGAAATAATGGTCGGTCTTCAGCGTCTCGCGCACGCGCTCGGCCTGCCATCCCTGGACATCGGTATCGAAGTCCTCGTTCAGCATCTGGAGGCGGCTGATCAGGCGGTCGCCGACATCGACGTTGGAGACTTCGAGCACACCTTCGCTGAGGCCGATCCCCGGCATCGCGTCCTCGGTGGCGTTGGCGCGGACGAATTCGGCGCCTTCCCGCGACAACGTCCAGAGCTCCCGGGCATCCTCGAAACCGACGCGCTCGATCAGATCGGCCAGCGGCAGTGCAAACCCCGGCATCACAGTGCCGAGCTGGTTGCCGGAGGCATTCCACCCGATCTGCCGCCCCTCCAACACCGCGACGCTCGCCCCGAGCCGGGCGGCTTCCAGCGCGACGGTCAATCCGGCCAATCCGGCCCCGATGACGCAGATATCGGCATCGAGATCGAAGGACAGCCGCGCGCGCTCGCGGAAGCCGGCTTCATCCTGGGACACGCTTGTGAAAGTCTCGCTCATATCGTTTTCTTAAAGGACCGATCGGGCGCTTGTCACCTTGTCCTCAACCGGCGTCTGTAGATTAATTCCTGGTCCCAACGATTCGAGAATGCCATGCGCCGTCTGTTGCTGTTGCGTCACGCCAAGACCGAGACTGACGCACCAAGCGGCCGGGACCAGGATCGCCGCCTCGACGACCGCGGCCATAAGGACGCGGCCCGAATGGGCGAATGGATCGCCGATCACGGGCCCTCCCCGGACATGGTACTGGTGTCGCCGGCGGTACGCGCCAAGCAGACCTGGGACCTCGCCTGGGAGGCCATGAAGGCGCACGTCGCTGCGCCGCTGGTCGAATTCCTGCCGGAACTCTATGGCGCCGATCCGGCGCACCTCCTGGAAACCATTCGCACCGCGACAATTCCGGCAAATCCCAAACGGCTGATGCTGGTCGGCCACAATCCCGGCATGCACGAGTTCGCGCTGATGCTGACAGGCAGTGGCGATGCTGCGAGCAGCAAGGCGCTCGCCCACAATCTGCCCACGGCGGGACTTGCGATCTTCGACTTTGACGTCAAGGATTGGGGTGACGTGGCATACCGCCGCGGGAAGCTGGCGCTGTTCGTCAGCCCCAAGCTGCTGAAGCAGGCGTGAGACGACGGGCGCTGTCTCAAGTCTTCCGATTCAGCTTGATCGACAGCAGGCTGTTGAAGACAAGATTTGGAGGCGCAGATGTTCAAGTCCATCCTCGTGCCCATCGACCTCGCCGACACCGATCTGGCGAAGCCGGCCATCGCGACCGCGGCGACGCTGTCGCAGACCTGGAGCGGCGCGGTGCGCCTGCTCAACGTGCTGCCGATGACGCCGGTGATGCTGGCCGAATACGTCCCGGCCGATTTCGACGAGCAGCAGCGTCAGACCTCCGAAGAGGCGCTCGCCATCGTCGCGCGCGAATCCGGCATCGAAGCCGGTCACATCTCGAGCGTGGTGCGGCAGGGCGGCATCTATCACGAGATCCTGGAGGAAGCGGCCCAGATGAAGGCCGACCTCATCGTCATGACCTCGCACCGGCCGGCGATGCGCACCTATTTTCTGGGCTCGAACGCGGGCCACGTCGTGCGCTACGCAAAGTGCTCCGTGCTGGTGGTGAGACACTAGAATTTTGGTTGCACGGTCATTCCGGGGCGATGCACAGCATCGAACCCGGAATCTCGAGATTCCCCGAAGCGCAATCGCGCTCGGAGGTCTGGTCCTTCGGACCAGACCGGAATGACCGTCTGGCCGGGGCATGCCCCGGCCAGACAGCGCGTCACAGATAGCGCGTCAGCTCGGCTTTTACCGATCCGTAGACGGCATCCTCGATCTGGGAGCGCGCGATCCCGATGTCGCGCAGCGCGCGGTCGTCGAGCTCGTTCAGCGTCTTGATGGCGGCACGGCGCTCCAGATGGTCGAACAGCGCCTGCACGCTGTTGACGATGGAGCGGAGAAATCCGCTCGATGAGGATGGGCTCAAATTCTGCCCGGCAGTCTGCAAGATCGTGGTCATTTTTTCTTCTCCGGCTATCGGTCCCACGCGGCGACGGGTGGCCGTCGGCCCAGGCGCTGAAGCGCCTGCTCCTTATTGCCCTCGGATTGCTCTCGCAGCCCTCGGTCCAATCGCGGAACTTGATGGAACTTAAATGCTCCAGTACAATCCTCGGTGCAAGGAAAACATTGCTCTCGGTGCAATAATGTCGAAGTTCGAGTATGTGAAACTGGCCGATACGATCGCTGCCGAGATTTCGAGCGGTGCCCGCAGACCGGGCGATCGGCTGCCGCCGCAACGCAGTTTTGCGTACGAGCGCGGGATTGCCGTCTCTACCGCGAGCCGGGTTTACACGGAGTTATTGCGCCGCGGGCTCGTGGTCGGCGAAGTCGGGCGCGGCACCTTCATTTCCGGAGAGGCGCGGCGCGGAATCGCAGCGCCGGCAGAGCCACGCGGCGCACGTGTCGATTTCGAGTTCAACTATCCGTTACTGCCGCAACAGACGGCGATGATCGCCAAGAGTCTTGCAGGCCTCGAACGGCCCGACGCGCTGGAAGTCGCGCTGCGCCCCGCGACCAGCACCGGGACTGCGACGACGCGCAGCATCTCCGCCGCCTATCTCTCACGCCAGGGCTGGTCGCCGAATCCCGATCACCTCGTGTTCACGTCCAATGGCCGGCAATGCATTGCGGCCGCGCTCGCAGCACTCGTTCCCGCCGGCGGACGCTGCGGCGTGGAGGCGCTGACCTATCCCTTCATCAAGGGCATTGCCGCACGGCTCGGCATCACGCTGGTGCCGCTGTCGATGGACGAACACGGTGTGCGTCCCGACGCCATCCAGAAGGCCCATCGCGAGGCGCATCTCGCAGCGCTCTATTTGCAGCCGACGATCCAGAACCCGCTCGGCATCACCATTCCGCTGGCGCGTCGCAACGACATCCTGCGTGTCGCCGAAAAGCTCGACCTGCCGATCATCGAAGACACCGTGTACGGCTTCCTCGCCGACGAAGCGCCGCTCGCCGCGCTCGCGCCGGACCGCTGCCTCGTGGTCGACAGCCTGTCGAAAAAAGTAGCGCCTGGGCTCGCGCTCGGCTTCATCGTCGCTCCACCGCATCTGCGCGAGAGCGTGATGGCGTCGGTGCGCTCGGGCGGCTGGACTGCATCTGGGTATGCCTTCGCGGCCGGCCAGCGCCTCATGGGCGACGGCACCGCGGCCGAACTGTCGCGGCTCAAACGGATCGATGCGGGCAAGCGTCAGCACCTGGCGACGCAGCGCCTCGCCGGCTTCGACATCCAGTCCGACCAGCGCTCCTATCATCTGTGGCTGGCGCTGCCGCATCATTGGCGCTCGCAGACCTTCGTCGCCGCCGCCGGCCGCCGCGACATCGCGCTGACGCCGTCGACGACGTTTGCAATCGCCTCCGGTCACGCGCCGAACGCGGTGCGGCTCGCGCTGGGGGCACCGAGCTTCGAACAGCTCGACGCTGGCTTGCGCACATTGGCCTCGATGCTGCGCGCGCGGGAAGAGGATTTTGACTCGACGGAGTAGCGCGAGTTACGGCTCCGGCCATTCCGCGATGAATCCCTTCGCCTTGTAGGACGCGATCTTGTCCCATTCACGCAGCATGCGGCGGCGAAATTCCGCATCGGTGTGCCAGAGCGCGCGCGGCGTTGCAAAGCCGTCGACGGTGAGAAGCATCTTCGTCACTTGCGGCCAGTGCCGGTGCAGCGTCATCGGGTAGCGGCGCGCGGTCCAGGTGTTGCCGAGGCAGATCACGCTCTCGATGTTGTGCAGGCCGATGGCGGCCTCGATGATCGGCAGCGAGAAGACGACGTTCTCGCCGGTGTTCATGGCGCGATGCTCTTCCAGAATCCGCTCGGCCGGAATGCCCGCCGCGACCATCGCCGGCTTGATAACATTGCACTCGGATTGCTCCGAGCCGGGCGTCACCCCGCCGCTGACAATCGACCAGCGGAAATAGCCCTCGCGCCACAGCCGGGCGGCGGTCTCGGCGCGCAGGCTGACGTCCTCCCTGGTGCCGAACATGAACAGGAGGTCGGCCGGCCGCAGCGGCGTCTCGACCAGATGGGTGGCGTTGATGGCGGCGATCTCGTCGGCCGTCGGCAGCCGGGTGCTGCGGTCCGTCTCAGACATGGCCGCACGATGCGGCACCGGCGCACGACGGCGAAGTCACGTTTGATTGCGGCCGGTTACGGCAGCAGGTCCTCCGGCAGGGCATCGAAGCGATAGGTGCGCGGCTGGTTGCGCCGGATGAAGCCGCCGACTTGCCAGGTGAACAGCGCGGCGAAGCCGACGATGAACAGCATGCCGGCGAATTCGCCGATCATCAGCGCGCGGATGAAGAGCCCGGCCATCGCAACCGCCAGACATGCCAAGAGGGCCAGCGCCGCCGCATAGGTGACACGCCCGAGGCCAGCGGTCAGGACGGCCTGGCTGCCGGCCTTCGCCATGCGCCCATGCAGCTCGACAATGAAATCGCGATAGCCATAGTCCTGCGGCGCCATCAGCGCCGCGGTCTGCCAGCTCGTCGACAGGATGGCGATGCGGCCGCCGTCGGCATGGCTGACATCGGCACGAAAGCGGTGCTGCTGCATCGACACCGGCCGGTACGACAGGCGGATCGCCGAAATCTCGCCGTAAACCCACAGGCCGGAGCGGCCGCCGATGTGCCAGGACAGCCCTTCCTCCGTCAGCTCGAACCGGTGCGCCGAGCCGATCAGCGACGCCTTGTAGGCATAGCTCTTGGACGCACAGCTGGCAGGCGCCCTCGCCTCCATCCCGGACATCTGCATCGATCCCAATTCATCCACCGCGCCGCGCCGCGACCAGCTTGCGCGGCGGCCTTGCGCCATCCTACAAGCGGGGCATGGCTGAGACGATCTTTTTCCCGCGCCGCCTGATCCTCGGCGGCGCCATGATCTCGGGCGTGCTGCTCGCGCTCGCGGTGCACATGCTGGGTGCGCGCTACGGGCTCGACCTCGGCGGCCTCTGGCGCTCGGACACGCATGAATTCGTGCCGGCGGGCGCGGCGATCGCATGGTGGCTGATCGCGACGGTGGGCTTCTCCGGCGGCTACTTCACGGCAACGCTGATGCACAGCGCCGCCTCCGGGCAGATCCCGCAGCGAATGCGGCAGTTCTTGATCGCGGTCGGCGTGCTGCTGCTCGCGGGGGCCGGCCAGGCGGCCTCCGCGCCGAGCCCGATCCCGACCATCTCGGGCGTGCTCGCGGGCCTCGCCGCGCTGTGCCTCGGCGCAGTCATGGCGTTCTGCGGCGCGCATTTCTCCCTGCGCAGGGCGTAAAGCATGATCCGGAAAAGAGTGTAGCGGTTTTCCCTCGCGACAAACGCAGAACGCGTTTGCGCGGAGATCATGCTCGAACAAAGAGCTAAGGCGCGATGGAGATCCAACCTAAAGCCATCGCGCTTTAGCGCTCAGGCCGAAGCGCGGAACCTCGGCCGCGCCAGCATGGTGGCAACGTCGGACGCCGGCCGCGGCTGGCTGAACAGATAACCCTGCACCTGGGTGCAGCCTTCGCGCCGAAGCAGTTCGAGTTGCGCGTCATTCTCGACGCCTTCGGCGGTCGTTGCAATGCCGAGGCTTCGCCCGAGACCGGTCACGGCGCGGACGATCGCCATGGAGTCCTCGCGCGTCGAGAGCTCCTGCACGAAGGAGCGGTCGATCTTGATCTTGTCGAAGGGGAAGCTGCGCAGATAGCTCAGCGACGAGTAGCCGGTGCCGAAATCGTCGAGCGAGATCCGCACGCCAAGCGCGCGCAGCTCGTGCAGAATCGTCAGCGTCGCCTCGCTGTTCTGCAGCAACACGGACTCGGTGATCTCCAGCTCGAGACGGCGGGCGTCGAGTCCGGACAGCGCGAGCGCCTCCACGACCGACGCCACCAGGTTCGGGCTCTTGAACTGCACCGGCGACAGATTGACGGCGACACCGATGTCGTCCGGCCAGGTCGCAGCTTCCGCGCAGGCGACCTTCAGCACATGCTCGCCGAGCGCCACAACGAGGCCGGTCTCCTCGGCCAGTGGGATGAAATTGACCGGCGGGATCAGTCCGCGCTCGGGATGCTTCCAGCGGACCAGGGCCTCGAAGGCGACGACCACGTCGCGCGCCACGTCACGGATCGGCTGGTAGTAGACGGTAAACTCGTTGCGCTGCACCGCAGCCCGCAGATCCATCTCCAGCAGGCGGCGCGCCTGGGCGCGCGCGTCCATGCCGGTCTCGAAGAAGCGATAGGTGCCGCGGCCGTCGGCCTTGGCGCGATACAGCGCGAGATCGGCGTTCTTCAGCAGCTCGTTCGGATTGTCGCCGTCCTGGGGGAACAGCGAAATGCCGATGCTCACCCCGATGACGATCTGGTGGTCGGCGATGTCATACGGCGCCGAGATCACTTCGACCAGCCGGCCGGCAAGCGCGGCGGCCGCCGCCTCCTCTTCCCTGCCGAGTTGCACGACGGCGAACTCGTCGCCGCCGAGCCGCGCCACGGTGTCGTTCTCGCCGACGCAGGCGGCCAGCCGCCGGCCGACCTCCTTGAGCAGCGCGTCGCCGATCGGGTGGCCGAGCGAGTCGTTGATGTCCTTGAAGTGATCGAGATCGAGGCAGAGCACGGCGAGCTGGTCGCCGGACCTCGCCAGGCGCAGCCCCTGCTCGAGCTGCTCGTGGAACAGCACGCGGTTCGGCAGATTGGTCAGCGCGTCATGGCGCGCCATGTGCGAGATCTTCTCCTGCGCCGCGAGCCACTCGGTGATATCCTCGAAAGTCGCGACCCAGCCGCCACCGACCATCGGCTGGTTGACGACGCGGATCGAGCGATTGAAGCGGTTCACGATGGTGGTCGTCGTGCGGCTTGCTCGGGCGTCGGCGACAAGCTGCGCGAAGAATTCGTCCGGATCGCCCTGCCACTGGCCCTTGGCCTGCTCTTCACGCAACACGTCGAGCAGCAAGCGGCCGGTGAGCTGCATCTCGGTGCGGCCGAGCATTGCGGCATAGCGTTCGTTGAACAGGATGATCTTGCCCTCGGCGTCGAACATGCACAGGCCCTGCGACATGTTCTCGAGCGCCGTGTCGAGCACGACCTGCTGGCGGCCGAGCTCGCCCTTGGCGCGCCGGTCAAGAAGGGCCGCGACGAGCGCGATGGCGATGATCGCGACCGCAGCGCTCGCCGTGAGGAAGGACAGGGCACCCGGCGGGATCGACAATCCGCTGACCGAGAGCGTCGGGTCCGACGTCAGCACAACCGCGCCCATCGCGGTGAAATGGTGCGAGACGATGGCGAGCGTCAACAGGCCCGCAGCGCCCAGGCCGTGACGGATATCGTCGCGCCGTGCGGCAACGGAGAGCGCGATGGCGCCGAGGACGATGCGGAACAGGACCGAAGCTGCAACCGTGCCGCCGGTCCAGCCGATGCGCGCCGGCATCTCCAGCGCCATCATGCCGGTGTAGTGCATGGCCGCCACGCCGGCGCCGACGATCGCGCCGCCAAGGGCGACGAACCGCCGCCGCGCCGCGGATACCGCGATGCTCAAGCCGACGAAGGTGACTGATATCGCGAAGACCAGGGACAGGATGGTTACGGGAATGTTGTAGGCCGCGCCGGCGCCCGGCCCATAGGCCAGCATGGCGATGAAATGCGTCGCCCAGATCCCGCAGCCGCTGACGGCTGCATCGAGCGCGATCCAGGCCACACGCGAATGTCCCTGGGCCGCCCGCGCCCGGTGAAACAGGCTGATCGCCGCGGCACTGGCCAGCAGGCACACCGCGCCGCCGAGCGCGACCAGGCGCCAATCGTGCTCCGCGGTGAGGCAGTACAGAACTTGGTACATTGCAGGATCCCGTTGGAGCCTGCACTAGAGTGAGCAGAAATGGACACGAGGTAACCGGCTATGCCCCGGCTCCACTCATGGTGAACGAGACATGTGGGCGGATGCTTGCATTTTGGTTTATTGGCGCGCCGGGACGGCGCGCCAGATCGCGGCTGCCGCAAGACCGAGCACCACCGTGGCGATGACGAGCGCCACATGCATGCCCGACATGAAATCGCCCGATATGAGCGATCCGAACAGGGCCACGCCAAGCACACTGCCGGTCTGCCTGGTCGCATTCAGGACGCCTGCTGCGATCCCGGATCTGGCCTTCGCCACGCTGCCGAGCAGCGTCGACGTCAGGGGCGGCACCAACAGGCCGAGGCCCGCGCTCATCATGATCATCTGGACGCAGATCGCCCAATAGCTCGTGTCGGGTGCGACGGTGAGCATGCCGAGACAGCCGAGCGCCGATAGCAGCGCGCCGATGATCATGGTCATCAAGGGACCGATCCGCTCGGCAACGCGCGACGCCGCCAGGTTGACGGGGAGCACGGCTGCCAGCATCGGCACGAAGGCGAGCCCGGTCTGCCACGGCGACAGGCCGTTGACGCGCTGGAAGAAGAGGCTGAGCACGAAGATCAGACCGTAGATCGCGACGTTGACGAGCAGGCCGACCAGGGACGTCAGCGCGAACAGGCGGTTCTCGAACAGGGACAGCGGCAGCATCGGCTGGTTCGCGCGCCGCTCGTTCCAGTTGAACAGCGCTCCCAACACGACAGCCACCGCAAAGCCGGCGATAACCGCCGGATGGCTCCAGCCAAGCTCGCCGCCCTCGATGATGGCGCCGGCGAGCGCGCCGAGCGCACCGATCGCCGCGCATTGGCCGGGCAGGTCGATCTCGCGCGCGGCCGAGCGCGCGGTCTCGTCCGCATAGCGCCACGTCAGCCACAGGCCCGCGAGCCCGATCGGCAGATTGACCAGGAAGATCGCGCGCCAGCCGACCGTCGCGATCAGCCCGCCGCCGAGGAACGGGCCGGCGGTCAATGCGCAGCTTGCGCCCGCAGCCCAGATCGCAACCGCGCGTCCGCGCTGCTTGGCGTCTGGATAAGCGTGGTTGAGCAACGCGAGCGAGTTCGGCACCAGGATCGCCGCCGCCAATCCCTGCAGCAGCCGGGCGCCGATCAGGACGGCCGCATTCGGCGCCAGCGCGCAGGCCAGCGACGCCGCGGTGAAGATCGCAAAGCCCGCCATGAAGACGCGTTTGGCGCCGATACGGTCGCCGAGCGCACCCGCAGTCAGAATGAAGGCGGCAAAGGAGATGGTGTAGGCGCTGACGATCCATTGCAACTCGGCCACGCCGCCGCCCAGCGCTTCGCCCAGCGCATTGAGTGCGGTATTGACGATGGTGACGTCGAGCTGCACCACGCCATAGCCGAGACTCATCGCCGCGAGCGTCAGCGAGGTTGCAAGACCCGATCGCGCTCCGCGCTCGTGCGCCGGTCCAGAGGAGTACTCGACGGTGTTGCTTCGCATGCTGCCACCCGGATTGCAGCCCCGCGCGAAGACTATGCCGGTTTTTCGACATCATGCTTCGATAATGATCGAATGATGGTCGCCGACAGATGCGTCAAAAAGCCCTGCTTCAATTGTGGATCGGTGGCCTTATTTGCCATCCTTGGCAGCGCCTTGGTGAGCTGCTGCTCGGCATAGTAGATGTCCTGCAACTAATGCACGAACAGGTCGTTCATGGTCTTGATGTCCTTGGTGAACAATCCTGTCGCTCCAATCCTCGTTCCTTGGGGAGCAGAGCTGCGCAGGCTTGCAGGCAAGCCCTCCTCCGCTCCATTCGATTACTGATAAAGCACCAACGGGTCGCCCACACGGGCGTTCCGAAAAGCTGACAAGCTTGAGCTGGAACAAGACGCGATGCGCTCAGGTTTGACATATTGCTGGCACCGGAACGCCGCGTTTTCGCGACTCGGAATTGTTAACGCGCTGCAATGTGTAGGACGTATGACAAAAGAGGTCGGTCAAATGCAGAACCTCCCTTGTCAAGGGCTGCACAAGCCGCTGTTTTTGCCTTAAGAAACCGGTACACCAAGCGATCGATGCCCAACCTTGGCAATGATCGCGCCCAATCGGCCAGAGGCCCGGTTGGGTCGGTCTTGCCGCCCCGCCGGGAGGATGAATGCACGAACTGCTGTCCGCGCTGAAACGCGGCTTCAAGAGATGGATCGGCTGGCGACGGCTGGGCATTGCCGCGAGCATTATGATCATCGCCTTCGCGATGACCACGCTTGTGCGCACACTCAAGGGCATCGATACCGGCGTCATCCTGACCGCGCTGACCGAAATTCCCCGCGGCCATATCGGGCTTGCGGCGCTATGCGTCTTCTTCGCGTTCTGTACGCTGACCTTCTACGATTTCTTCGCGCTGCGCACGATCGGCAAGCGGCACGTTCCTTACCGCATTGCGGCACTCTCCAGCTTCACCTCCTATTCGATCGGCCACAATATCGGCGCCACCGTATTTACGGGCGGCGCCATCCGTTTCCGGATCTATTCGGACTACGGGCTGAACGCGATCGATGTCGCGAAAATCTGCTTCCTCTCCGGCCTGACCTTCTGGCTCGGTAACATCTTCGTGCTCTCGATCGGCATGGCCTGGCATCCGGACGCGGCCAGCGCGATGGACCAGTTGCCGCCGGCGATCAATCGGCTGATCGCGCTCGGCGGCCTCGCCTCGATCGGCGCCTATCTGGTCTGGCTCTCGATGGGCGAGAAGCGCCGCGAGCTCGGCCAGAAGGGCTGGAAGGTGGTGCTGCCGTCGGCGCCGCTGACACTGGTGCAGATCCTGATCGGCGTGGTCGATCTCGGCTTCTGCGCCATGGCGATGTATCTCCTGGTGCCGGCAAGCCCCCATATCGACTTCATGTCGCTCTCCGTGGTGTTCATCCTGGCAACCCTGCTCGGCTTTGCCAGCCATGCGCCCGGCAGCATCGGCGTGTTCGACGCCGCCATGCTGGTGGCGCTGCCGGAGTTCGGCCGCGAGGAGTTGCTGGCCACCCTCCTGGTCTTCCGCATCCTTTATTTCGTGATCCCGTTCGGCATCGCGATCTCGATCATGGGAACGCGCGAGCTCTGGATGAACGTGGGGAGGCCCTGGCAGGAGCGGCGGCGGCTTGCGGAAGCCTGCGCGCAAGGTAACCTGCCCAAGCAGGTGACGCCCATGGAGCGGCCGCTGCGGCAGGCGAAACGGTAGTCACGAGCCGGGACAAGGCGAGAACGGGGTAGCCAAACGTCGCAGTCGATGCGGCGCGCTTCTCTTATTTCCGCCTCAACTCTGACGTTGAAAACGCGGGCCATGATCCGACCCACCCTTCGCACCTTGCTCGCCGCCGCCCTGCTCGCCGGCTCCCTTATCTCGGCGCCCGTCGATCGGGCGGCCGCGCAGGGCGCCGGTGCCGTGCAGGTCGGCGCGATGCAGATCAATTGGGAAGTGCGCAACCGCTTCCGGCTGTTCCGCGAAGAGCGCGACTTCCTGCTCCAGCTCGACAGTGGGCGTAACCGCAGCATCCTCGCCTCCGAACAAGCGCTGGAATTGCAGAGCGACGGCCGCGGCTGGGCGCGCAACACCGTCAACCGCCTCTGCATCGATCTCGCGGGCCGGGTCAGCGAGCCCTGCAACCGCGACAACGTCAAGGAAAGCTACCTCACCCCGATCGACCATCCGGTCACGGTGCGCCTGAGCGGCGCGGTGCCGGTCGGTGCCACCTGCGCCTGGTCGTTCGACGACGGCGACGGGCCGCAAAGCTCGACCTTCGACTGCGCCGAGCCGGTCAATCTGCGCGTCCGCTACGGCAGGCCGACGGTTGCGACCGTCGACGTCTCGTCCGGCTCCGATCCGACCCAGCGCGTCCAGGCCGAGATCCAGGTCCGCGACATCTTCGTGGCGGGGCTCGGCGACAGCATCGCCTCGGGCGAAGGCAATCCGGACCGGGCGATCGCCCTGTCCGACGAAGGCTTCTGCTTTCGCTCCTATCTCGGCACGGCGAGCGCGGGGTACTACCGGCCGAGCCGCGCTGGCTTCAAGGGCGGCCGCGCCTGCGAGGCGCCGGACACGCTCGCGAACTGGCAGAAATACAGCGCGCTGTGGTTCAACGCCCCCTGCCACCGCTCGCTGTACAGCTACCAGACCCGCACCGCGCTTGCGCTTGCGCTGCGCTATCCGCACATCGCGGTGACCTACCTGCCGCTCGCCTGCACCGGCGCCAGCATCGGCTCCGGCCTGCTCGGGTCGCAGCGTGCGCGCGAATGCCCGCCCGGCAAGAGCGGCACGTGCCAGACCAACGTCAGCGCCCAGGTCGCCGAGCTGCGCGAGGCCCTGACCGCGGCCAAGCGCCGTCAGCCGGATCGCACGCTCGATTTGGTGCTGCTGTCGGTCGGCGCCAACGACGTCTATTTCTCCGGCCTCGTCGCCGACGTGATGGTGGAGACCGCGACCGAGCGCACGCTGTTCGCGCGCAGCGGCGTGCTGGCCGGCGTCGATGATTCCCGCGACGCACTGGCACGCGAGCTGCCGCAAAACTTCGTCAAGCTGCGCGAGGCGCTGAAGCCGCTGGTCGGCGGCGACCTCAGCCACGTCGTCTACGTCTCCTACGCCAATCCGGCGCTGGCCGACGGCGGCGTGCCCTGCCGCGGCGGCCGTGCCGGGTTCGAGGTTCATCCTTCCTTCAACATCGATCCGCAGCGGCTCGCCCGCGTCTCGACCTTCGTCGACACGGAATTCCTGCCGCAGTTGAAGGGCCTCGCGACCTGCACGCGCGGCGCGCTGTGCCGCGATCCCGAAGCCGATCGCATGACCTTCGTCGATGCCCATCAGGCGACGTTTGCCGATCACGGCTTTTGCGCGCGCGCCGGCAACGATCCGGAATTCGATCGCACCTGCTTTGCCGAGAACGGCCAGACGTTCAACCCGGACATCGTCACGGCCGCGAGTCAACCGATGCTGTGCGGCCGTAGCGCCTCCGACTATCGCGCCTACCTGCCCCGCGCGCGCTGGATTCGCGATGCCAATGACAGCTACTTTGCCGCGATGACCTATCCGCAAGGCCTGCCCGCCGCGAGCCAGCCGTCCGACATCCACGATGCGACCTGGGGCGTGCTCTCCGCGGTCTATGGCGGCGCGGTGCACCCCTCCGCCGAAGGCCACGCCGCGATGGCCGACGCCGCGCTCCCCGCCGCCAGCGCCGTGCTCGGCCTCGATGCGGTGCCGCCGAACGTGACGCGCGGGCAGCAGCTGCTGCCGCTGCAGCTGCCGTTCGGGACGAAGCAGTAGAGGCTTCGGAGACTCTCTCCACACTCTCGGTGTCATCGCCCGACTCGATCGGGCGATCCGGGGCGGATTCAACCGGTCGTCGCAACACTCTGTGTATCGCTCACCCGTAACAATTGGTCGAGAGTTTCCGCCGGGGT
>NZ_JAFCJM010000082.1 GCF_018130955.1 Bradyrhizobium liaoningense | reverse complement strand
CGGCTGAACGGTGACCGGAACGCTTGGCCTTCTAAGGTGACTTTCTGAAACTCTAGCTCTATTGAACATGACTCAAACGATCGGAAAGGTAGAGCACCTTTCCAACTCACGACCTGCCATCGAGGTCCTCCGTCGCGTCGCTGGCATCGCGCTCAGCGCTGATCGGTGGCAATAGCGAGTCCGAACTAGAACGCCACGCAATTCGATCTTAGGAGGCTAGGGCTTACCGATTCGCGCATGGGAGCAGATTGGTTACTTGGCGCCTCCGCGACGGGCCGTTGTGGGTTGTCGGTACGGCGATCGATACGAACTCACCGTCCAGGGCCGCGAGGCGCCGGACGACTGAGCATCTTGTCCGCGGCGGTTCCGACCTGAGGCATGCGGTGGCTGCAGGCACCTCGCAAAATTCGCAATTTCTGTGCCGGCTCCGCGCATGCGCATACCGTATGAGCTTTGCCTGGCGACCGCCGGCAAGCAGGTCCCATTGGGGCCGGACTGGATACACGAAGTGAAGCATGACGGTTACCGAATGCTGGTCATCCGGGAGAACGATCGTGTGCGTCTGCACTCCCGTGGCAGCGAGTGGACCAAGCGCTACCCCTGGATCGCCGCGGCCGCGCTGAAGAACTGGCGAAAGCATTTCCGATTTCAACGCGCTGAACTCTCCGGAAGCACGACCACGAAGTGCTTCTACGCCTTCGACATTCTCGCGATGGGCGGCGATGATCTGCGCGCCCTTACCGCGGCGGCCGGCAGAAGTTCTGGATCAAGGTGAAGACCAGCAACATCCTGCGATGGAGCGGGAGCTCTAGAGTTGGCTTTCGGCTTGGCGCAGTGGAGCTTCCCTCACGAGGGAACCTCTTCACATAAAATTCGCAAGTTGCTTGCTAAACTCTGTTCGGGGCCCGCAGGAATCTTCATTCAGACCTACGGCGCAATCTTTCTAAGACTCCGACCTAACGGGTTTCGAGCAATGGAAAATAGTGTGATCGTCCGGGTTTACGGAAGACAACTAGATCAATTGCGTGCCGAGGCGTCCCGTATTGCGAGGGGAAGCAAGATTGATTGGTGGATCGAGCGAGCAGACAAGGGAATGCGGTTTTGTTTCGAGGACGCTGAAGCAAAAAGCGCCTTTGCCTCAATCTGCAAAAACTTCGCCATTCCGAGCCTTGAGGCCTAGCGAATGCAAAGCCGCCAGCGTGAACCGGCGTCCGCCCGGTGACCGCTCGTGTGTGACCAACCGGTTCGAAGAATGAGTGCGAGACCGACAGCCGGGAATTTTTACGTCCCCGACTGATCTCTTTCCTGCGCCCAAGCCAATCGCTCCCCGTAGGGTTGGCTTCGGGCAACCGGGGCGTCGGGGAAAGCCTGGCGCCCCACCGACAACAGGAAGCTCAGCTTTCCTCACCGCTGCCAGAACGAGGGGCAGGCCCCCAATCCACATAGTCGATGCTTTCATCCCACCAGTGCACGACGGTTTGGCAGTGTGTGCAAATAAAGCGCCGCGGGCCACTGAGTTCGCGGCGCGTTTGCGTAGCAACGAAAGCCGCTCCACATTGAGGGCAAGCGAAAACCACCTTCGTCATGGGTACTTCGCGGCCTTTGGTTTGATGGGCTGGAACGCATGGGCCGAGGCGAGCCCCTGCCGAAACGACCGACAGGGGCTCTGCAGGTGGATGCTGCGAGGCCAGCTCCAGCCGGGTGTCGCATCAAGGACCTGCCAAGCTGCTAACGCCGGTAATTAGGTTCCGGCCTGAGGATATATTGGGCAGGGTTTTGCCACGCGCGTAATCACGCACCTTACCCTGCGATTGAACGCGTGAAACCGGCGGGCCTCCAGATCACCGCCTCAGCCGCTTGGCATGGCTCACCAGCCAACGGTTATGCTTCCGATCGGTGCTAAGGGTGCCTGAATTGACTCGCGTTGTCGCTGCGGCGCATACTTAGGCTATCACCGTTCCGCATCCTGGCATTTGCCGGTGACTGAGAGTGTTGCGCTCCCGCCGAAGCGTAGGGAGGCACCATGGCCCAACCTCAACGGCAGTCCGCCATTCCACCGATCACAGTTCAGCGCCCCGCTTGTTCGAGGTGCAAAGCTTCGATGATGCTCGTCAGCATCGAACCAGAACGCCCAGGCGTGGACTTGCACAGGTTCCAGTGCGCCGTTTGCAATCACGTACTTACAATCCGTGCCGCCTACGAGGATCCTATGCATTCCAAGGCCCTTGGCCGCTGGCTGCAAGGCGATTTGCATCCACCGAAGTTATGCCGCGACCGGCTCTGCGCGGGAAAATGATGCCCGCGGGAATCGCTTCCGCCGGCTCCTTTATTTAGTCCTTACCTTCTCAAGCGTATGAGCAGCCAGCCGCTGCCAGTTGCGCTTCGTGGGCGATCGGGGCGGGCGCTTCATCCCCTGCCCCGCAAACAAGATGGGCCCACCAAACTGGTGAGAATGGAAAGCAGTGTGACGAACCAACGAATATTTCTGTGCACGACGGCACGGCGGGCTCCTCCGGTCCCAACCTGGGCGATGCGCACAGCCATGCAGCGACTGGCGGCGACGTGGATGCTTCCTCGGTTACTCAGGCTCCAACCTCGCGTGACAACGCGGTGGATATGCCCGCCGCTGAACGCGCCATGAGGAACTTGGGCAACACCGATATTGGCATTCTCGAGAAGTAAGACCATTCTGCAAGTGGGTCTTGGCGTTTGCGGCTATTCTCGGTAGTCTCCGCACGTAATGTGCAACCTCTACAGCATCACGACCAACCAAGCCGCCATCCTAGCACAGCTCATGCCCCGGCGTCTGTCCTGACTATCCAGCTCCCGTGATCCGCAACGCGCAAGCCGGATCGAGATGACGCTGATGCGCTTGGGGCTTGCATCAATTCGTTCCCAACCGAATACGGCGAGCGTTGCACATTTACAACCCGCGTGGACATCTGAGACGTTAAGCTGCTTGGTCGAGATCGAACAGTATTTCATTGTTTACTTCAGCACGATGAGTGGGGTGAAAGATGTTTGATGTCTATCGCAACGATAAACGCGACTTGCTCGTCCTGGGCACAGGCTCAGCGATACCCGTGCTTGGTCCTAGGCAGAAGTGGCGCAAGAGCAGAAAGAGGGTTTGCAAAGTCAGCGACGAGATCAGGTTAGCCGTTCAGAGACAAGGCTATTACTTCCGCAGCTTGCGCGTTACCGAGAAGGGATTGAACTAGGGCGAGTGCGTTGGCGGCTTGTGTTCTTAGGTGAAACCTCTAGAGCATCGGCGCACGTGATCACAATGCCGAAGCAGGAGCTGAGATGGCGCTGAACTTTCACACACGCTTCATTTGTCTGGAGGGCGCCGTGACCTTGCCTTCGCCGGCGGCTTCGAGGTTCGGCTTGTGACGGCTTCAAACACCGCAATACGGCGATCGAGGTGCCATAGCTCGACATCGTTGACATCAACTAGCTGCTCAGCACGTTCTCGTGCTTCCTGCTCGTTGGCACATTGCAAATGGGCCACGCTTATAACGTGGTGGTGCTGATCCAAAAGGTAAGCTCGGTAGTGCGTCATGCCCACGGCTCCAAGGCCCGCCTTTACTGGACCATCACCTCAATCCTTCAATGAGCGCCCTCCAGCCGAGCGCATCGTCCGCCGTTAGCAGCGAAGCACCAAGGGTTGCTAGGTAGTGTGGCAATTCGCAATCGGGACGCGCGTTCATATTGCCGACAAACGAGGTGACCGCGCTCTTAAGATCACCTCGGTCGAGATGATCGAGGGCCCGTTGCTTGCATCGCTCGACATATTTGTCGCGCGTCATCAGGGAACGTTCCATCTCGCCTCCCCACCGATGAGTACTTCCAATAGTGGAGTTGGAACCGAGCGGATTTGGCCTGTCGGTCCGAAAAGCGACAAACAGACGCTCTTTTGGTCGCGAGTGTGGGAATTAGGACACAGACGCACGTCGCGGGCGCCGGGCGACCGCGCGGCACGAAGTCCAAGCCGATCAGTGGGCCGCACCTTGTTTATAGCTTCCGGCATCGAAAGCCGTGGTTGCGCTGATCCATCCCAAGGCGATGCCGCTGATCCTACGACCGACGAGGAGCGCGATGTCTGGATGCGCGCGCCGTGGGATGAAGCCAAGGCGCTGCAGCGGCCGTTGCCGGACGATGCGCTGAAGATCGTGGCGACAGGCGCGAGAAGGAAGATCCCGCCTCGGCGGCCTAGAAGCCGTTGTGCACAAGAAGGTGGAACAGGTGGACAAGCAGCAGCTCCCTCAATTTCGAATCCCTGCCTGTGCTAACCGCCCGGAACGACGTGGGCGGCACAAGGATTCGTCCCGGTGGGAGTGATCTCGATGCTGATGACGATGGAAAGGCGACCGGCGATCCGCACGCTTCGCGGATGGGCAATCTCAGTACTGAAGGAGGCCGCCGCCATCCGCGAATGCGAGGAGCACGGTTGGATGCAGGACCGCGCCGATCCGCACGCTCATGAGCGCGCCCTCGACATCGCACGCTGCGATCCCCGCCGGGCGTCTCTCCGGATCAGGCTGCTGCCGAAATCCGCGAGGTGCTGGATTCGATCAGCGACACCTGCCCGGAGTGCCCTGGGGATTGAGCCCCGCCGCGCCTAGGCGGCGATCCGCCCGATACTGCCCGGAACTCGTCGCTCATGGTTGCGTCCCAGGCTGGCGGACGCCTGCTGCTCCCCCGGAATGGTGAATGCGATCCGGAAGGTTTCGGCGGCCAGAGCGTCCAGCGCCGTCTGCTCCTCGGCCAGACGTCTTTCGATGAACTGGCGCTCTAGGTCGGACAGTCTTGTCCGAAGCAATCGCCGGTAGCGGTGGATGTTGTTACGGTGCGCGCGCATGCGGGTCAAAGCTGCATCGAGCATCGTCGTCAGTCCTTGTGCTCAACTGGTGGCGGGATGAAATCGTAATGCCGGCGGCCGAGCAACGTGTCAGGCACCGGGAGCCGCAGAGCATCTCGCGCCCTCTTGATGGCATTCCACGCACGCGCTTGTAGCTCGGCCGTCTCGGCAGCCAGATTGACCGGCGAATGGATCACGGTTCTTGCTGACTTCGCGGGTTTCCAGGCCTGGAGCGTGCGGGCGATGGTTTGATCGTTCGCCAGATGCGATGTTGCTTTTTTCATGACGTTATCCTCCGGTCAGGCCGCAGCGCGTCGCTCGGTCGATCGAACACGCATCGGTTTGCCGCCTGGTGGATTCCGAGGTCCGTCGTCCAATGCGGAAAGCGCCTCAAGGATCTGGTCGATGGTGACCGGCGCCTTTAGCCCTTCTGGAGCCCGCAGCGAGGGACAGGACGCAATCGCGGACGCATCGGACGCCCAAGACGCCAAGATGGCGCGTTTCTCTGACAGGGTGAGGCCCGGGTGAGAGACCACGTCCCTCGGATGCTCGAACTTGGTGCCGGGATGAAGCAGGTAATCGAAATCGAAAACGTTGTCGTGTGCGGTCGTCGGCCGCATGGCTGCCTCCATTTCAAAGACGAGTGAGAGCTGCGCCGCGCGGGAAAGCCCGCGCGGCTGGGACCGATTGACTACGTAGGTTCAGGCGGCCTTCGCTTCGATCTGGGTGACGTTGCCGCTGCCGATCGGAATGTGGCGCGGCTTCATCGACTCGGGGATTTCCCGCTGCAGGTCGATCACCAGCAAGCCGTTCTCGAAACGGGCGCCCTTGACCTCGACGTGGTCGGCAAGCCTGAACTGGCGCTTGAAGTTGCGCGCCGAGATGCCGCGATGCAAGAAGGTCTTCTCTTCCTTCTCATTTCTCCGGCCCTCGAGCGTCAGGTCGTTCTGCTCGACCGTCAGCGCGACCTCGTCAGGCGTGAAGCCCGCGAGCGCCACGGTGATCTGGAAGCGGTTCTCGTCCAGTCGCTCGATATTGTAGGGGGGATAGGTCTCTTCGGCGGTCCGCTGGACCTCGTCGAGAACGTCGAAAAGGCGGTCGAACCCGATGGTCGACCTCCAGAGCGGAGTCCAATCATACCTCATATCCAAATCCTCCTTGGAGCAAGATGGGTACGAGCAGGCTCCGGACACCGTCCGGCGCCCGTCTCTTTCCACGGGACCCCGAAGGGCGTCCCGGCCGCTGCCATGGCGACGCCGAAAAAATTTGGAAGGGGCCAAAAAGTTTCAAGACCCGACAAGATTTTTTTTCGCAAGAGGTCACGATGGCTAAAGCCGTCTTCCCGCTCAGTCGCGCGCACGCCGCAGCGCGGTTTGCAGCTGTTCTCTTTCCTTGTCCCAGCGGTCGTCCTCAGCCCGTGAGCGCTTCTCCTCGGCCTGGATGGCCGCGGCCCTCTTCGCATGCTCGCGCTCGGCCTTGTCCAGCGCCGCTTGGGCTTTCGCCGTCTCTTTTTCCCTCCGTTCGCGATCCCTTTCTCGGGCGGTCTCTTCGCGCCGGCGCTCGGCTGCGCGGCGCTTCTGCTCCTTCTTGAAATCGGCGGCCGCTTTTCGGGCCGCCCGCTCGCTGACCTCAGGAGCCGCTCGTGTCGCTGGCTTCGCCCGACGCCTTGCCCGCCGAGCCCCGTCGGATTCGAGGTCGGACCGAAGGTCGGAATGCTCAGCGAAGAGTCCGTTCGATCCTGCCGGCTTGGAAAGGTCGCGGCGACCACGTCGGGGTCGTCCGTCTCCTTGGCGACGCCTTGATGGAAGAGGTTGCTGCCCCACGCCTCCAGAGCCGCCTTCATCGATGGCGCCGCGATCGCCAGATCGTAGAAGCCCAACGAGGTCTGGAATGTCCTGAGCTTCCTTGCCATGAAGCTTTCAGGTCCACCCTAAACGTCGACGCGCGACCCAGACCCCCAGCAGGAACGCGACGACGAGCGACTGCAATGGAGCCTTGATGGTCATCCTGCGCAACTGATCCGCGAGGCGCCTCGCGTCGTCTGGCGAAGGCGCGTGGAGCGGACGAGGCTCCCTTCCCGCTTCCGGGCTCGCTGCGGAAGCCTGCTCGATGCCGCCCTGCGCGTCTGTTAGCCCGGAGGCTTCCGTCATTGCCGAAGCTTCTCTCATATCCATGCGGCTCGCGATCACGAACAACGAAATGCTCGGCTCGCATGAGCGCAGCCCCGCCTTTCGGGGCTTCTGAAGATTTAGGGGCGGAGCCACACAGGCCGCGCATTTGCGCGAGGACCCAAAGGATCAACCGCTCCGACGGCGCTCGTTCCTCCCGGCTGACCGCAGGATTGCTGGATGCGATAATTGGACGCGAATGATCCGGTTAGGCCGCCATCGATCGAGTTCCGTATTTCTCCGGATAAGAGTCGGAACTGAAATGCGGCAGTCTTTTGTGATGCCCCAAGGCTCCGACGACCCAACGCAACGCCACTGTGCGAGAAATGCGGGCGGCAGATGACACTGTTGGCAACGTTGCCTCAAATTGGCAACAGGCCCGCGGTCTCCGTCTACAAGTGCCTATCCTGCGGAACGGTCGTTTCAGTCGTGGAAAAGTAGACCGCAAAGCGCGACCGGCAGGCCTCGCGGGCTAAGGGTCGCCAAAGCGCGCCGCCTACGTGAGTTGCTGGCCGCAAGCCGAGGCTTTGCTCTTTATTGCCGCCTGGTTTCCGATGTCAGGCCGAAGCGGCCCTGGCCTCAACTGCCCGTTCCCCGATGAGAGAACAAGAGGGCCGAGCGATGGGCCAGCTCACCGGAACCAAAGTGAGAACCCGCCGAATTTCGTCAGCAATGATAGATTGAAGTTGGCACAGATTGCATATGCAGATCGGCTCTACCTTGCTACCTTTTCTCTATGGGCGATGACCTGTGGTTCAAGGTTTTAGTGCTGGTATTGGGCGTTTTGCCGGTAGTGCTTACCGCCTTGGTGGTCTTCGCGCCGTAGGTCGGTGTCTCCGCCCACTTTCTTCCATTGATCTAGCTCAATTAGAGGGCCGCCCCTCGGTTCCTGCTTACGATCGGAAACGAGCGGAGCACGTCGGCGTGCGAGATCGGGCATGGGTCCTCCATTGGTTGGCGTGGGCGTTGGCGCCATTGGGTTGGCGACTGTCGTTTCCATGCTCTTGTAGGGACGAGCCCGCCAGCGTGAACCGGCGGGACTCGTCGTACCCATGCCGTGGGCTTAGCCGATGCGTAAGTTTTCGGCAGACACTTTGCCGCTCTTGCCGGTGGCAAGCTCGTAGCTGATTTTTGCACCTTCTGCGAGGCTGGTATGACCCGCTTTTTGAACTGCCGAAATGTGAACGAAGACGTCCTTCCCACCGTCCTGCGGTTGGATGAAGTCATATCCCTTAGGAGCGTTGAACCATTTGACAATACCCAATGCCACTTTGAATCTCCAAAAAATAACCGGTGGCACAACGATAATTTGTCGCTGCTTTTGCGACAAGAAGAAACCCGCCAGCGTGAACAGGCAGGACCTTCTCCACCCCCCACGACCCGCAGTAGCGTAGCTCGTCGCCCTAGCACACCGCTAGGAATCGATAATTTGTGCAGCGTCTGCGGCATCGCTTTGATGGGGCCAGGCGGCCCCAAAAGATCATCTTCGGCGACATGCGCGATGCCGGCGTGCGCGGCGTGCTGGTCTATTGTGCCGACTACCGCTGCAGCCATAGCGTTGCACTCAGCGCCGATCGCTGGGCGGATGACGTGCGGCTCTCCGACATCGAGCCGCAGTTCGTTTGCACCGTCTGCGGCAAGCACGGGCGCCGAGGTGCCTCCACTGGAATAAGCCGAGCCGGCAATGGGAATATCGCAATACGCAGCGATAGGGCGCCCGGCGCTCTTGGCTTAGGAACATTTCGTCGCGGCCAGCGTCTCGTTAATTTCAGAGTTGCGCCTATGCCTCCGCCCCCTTCTTCAAATCCGTTGCCCCAATTGTGGTCACCCTCTCAGGTTGCTGGAGAAGGTCTGGGACCAGAACACACCCCGCTTCATTCGGGTTTACGAATGCAAGTGCGGGGTGGTGGTCTGGGACGATTAACGCCGATCAGGCCGGCGAGCGTGAGACGAAAGGAGCCACCAACTCGGCCTTAGTTCATGAAGATCAGCACCGCAACCATGCGCCGAGCGCCATCACGGTCGCATTGAAAGCCCGGTTTGTTTCCATGATTGTGGTCCCGGGGCGGTGTGCAACCCCATCCGGCCGGGCTTCGGACAAATTGGGACTTGAGGGATATCAAACTCCTCGGCTATGCACCTTGTGCCAGCTACAATTCCGGGGAGCGAGAGCAAACGGGCCGCCTGTTCCCAGCAACGGCGCCGGAGTTCTCGCACATTTTGAGGCAAGAGGAACGGATCAAGGTCGGATTATGGATCTGGTACTCTGGGGGCCGCCAGCATGAACCGGCAGGCCCAGGTCTTCACTGCCTCAGTCGGCGGGCATGCGTCCACAACCGTTGCCGGCTGCGCTTCCGATGCGACAGCGCCAGCACTTCATGTGGCCCCATCCAGCATTCGATCCGTTCCTTACTGATAACTTCTCGCTCGGATCCCAAAAGGCGCTCGAGCTTCTCTCTGATGGACTCCGGTATTGTCGCCGGTCCTGATGCGGACAACTAAGACGGCATGCCGATGATCCGCCTGACCACCAGCGACGGCGCGCTCCGATTGCCTCCGCGGCACGGTCTTTGCCAATCCACCCTATTTCCGTCGGTCCTGGCAGGGAGCCATTTCGCGATGAAACAGAAATCTCGAGTCCCAAAGCCACGCAGGCCTACTCTGGCACACATGGTGTCCGATCTGGTGAAATTGCTTGAAGCGATGAAGGACCTCGAAGACCTGAGAGAGAAGGTCCGGCTCGCGGAGGCAAAACCGGCGCGCCCGTGATCGGATGAGTCTCCTATTTGCTCGCGCCCGGCGGCTGCGCTTCAATCCATTGCCGGCGCCGATCTGCAGTAGTCGCTCGCTGCCACCCGTAAATTTCCCAATATCGCTCGCGCCGGCCTCATTCGATCATTTCGAGATGAAGTCGTCGAAGCCAAAGGAATGGACAGAGGCTGAGCGGAAGCGGCTTGCATGTTTGGCGCGTCGTCGTGTCGTCTCGGAGATAGCGGCGGCGCTCGGGCGCCACGCCGGATCGGTAAGGCGGATGGCGCGCTCAATGGGGCTGATCCTGAAGAAATAGCACTTAGGCGCGTCCACGCACCGTTGCTACTTTTAGGACGCCTTGTGGCCGCTCCGCAGTTGAGGGAGACTATCTGTATTTCAGAAAGCCTATTTTGGAAGACAAAATCATGCCCAACATACTGGAAGATCTGTTGTGGTGCGCTGCCCTGGCGACATGGCTCACGCTTCTCTGCGGCTTCGTCGTCGCCGCGCTGCAGCCTTTTGCAAAGAACCTTCGCCATCAGCTCGAGGTAAGGCTGAAGTCAAAAGAGAAGCGAAGCTAAGCATGGTGATGTTGCCCGAATAGGAACATCTCCTCCGCGGCGAGTCCTAGAGGCGCAACCGATCCTGTTCCTAGTAGACTGGCCGATGCAAAGAGCAATCGCCTACGCGATCTCGGCGGCCATTTTGGGCTTCGGCGTCTGGATCTTTGTTGCCAGTTTGGCCGCCCTATCGACTGTCGTGGGGCTGGTCCCGCGATCAGGCTGAAAAGCGCTTTCGGCTATCTAATTCGCAAGCGGAACGACACCAAGACCCCTCGATTTGTCTCCAGAGAGGCAACTGTGGATTTGACCGAGATCGAACGCGCTTTCTTGAAGCAGCTGTCTTCCGAACCGTGGATCAGCACTCCGCTGTTCGATCACGAGCTCGTCGCTCGACTGGTGGAGCTTGGTCTCGTCGAGGCCAACCTGCTGGCTTCAGGTGAAGTCGAGTACAGCATCACTGCCGCGGGCCGGGCCTCCTTGTCCTAAGACCTACCTGGCGCGCCGTCTGATTGCGATCGCCTCCGCTGACTTGCGTTAGAAATCGGTCGCCCAAGGAGCTAAATGAGCCGCGAAACGGGCAAGGCCGCCCGCGACATGGGGCGGCCCATTTCCGTTTCTGAACAGCAGAGCTATTCGCGGGACTGCCGTTTCCAGCACTATCGATCAGCTGCCGGGAGGAGAATAGGCAGCCTTGAGCTTGTTTGCCTTCTGCCGAACCTCCACGACCTCCTCCTGTGTCAGCAGACGCACCAACTTGACGTTTTGCATGACTTCGCCTGCGACGACGAGGCCTGCTATCGCGGCCGCCGAGCTGGGCTCGGGTACATCGAATATCGTCAGGACACCGGGTCCTTCCACGGGCATGCCGTAGAATGAAACCAATTTGCCACCCGCCGCTTCGACCAACTTCCTGGCCGCTTCAGCGCGATTCTGCGTGGGATTTTCCAGAAGGTTCTTGACGGCTCGTGGCGTGTATTGTCCGGTGAGACAGAAATGCATGGCTATATACTCCTGCACTGGGTTTTCAATAATCGCCTTTTCCGTCCGAACTGATCGGAGCGGACTGTATGACGGTCAAAAATCAAGAGTTGCTACGCCCGCCGTGGGCTACATTGGCCGCCGCTGATTTCCAAAACTTCGGCATGTTCCGGTGACGGCTCCGAGGCAGAGTATATCACTTGCCGATCATGAGGACATGGCCCACTCCTCCGCGCGAGACGAAGAACTTTGACACGGTTTAACGAGGTCGGCGCGGATCACTGTGCCTTCTACAGGTTGCGCAGAAACCGGGCGGACAACGATGCACGTCGATGGCCTGCGCGTGCGCCGCTTTATGCCCGATCGCGTGATCCGAGGACTACCGCAGCGTGCATCGGAATTCGATGCGACATGTGAACTGGCTCACAGGGGGCGCCGGAGAATCCAACTAGAGTGAATACGGAAGTCGTGCTGCGAATATTTCTTTGCGTAGGAGATTTCCATGAAGAAGCTATTTTCGGTCGGAGCTATCGCAGTCCTCCTCAGTATAACCAGAGCGTCGGCTGCGGAGCTTCCAACGTTTGAACTGGCGGGCTTCCCGATCACGGCACACCAAGTTGCGTTGATAGGAGGGACGAATGTTGAGGAGCAGGCGCCCACACCGACGCTTATGCTCAACGGCATGCCCGCCTCCCCCCATCAGATCGCAGTGTTGGCTCCGCGCTCCAAGGTGACAGCGGCTACAACCGCTGCGAAGCAGGCCTCAGTCGGATTGTCGGCGCGATAACCCAACGGATGCATTTTGCGGGTCAGACCGGCTTCGGTCGTCATCCTCTCCGTTGCTATCTACCCGAACTTAAGGATTGCACCCGCGACGGTGATGCGCGTGCTGGCCGAGTTGAGAAATCCGGGGATTGCGCGATGAGCACGACTTATGGTGCAACAGGGCGGGCCAGACGGCTCGTTTTTGCGTGGCGAGTTGTTAGCTTCCTGGAGAGATATTGGGATGCGTTTCAAGAGCGGCGCAAACGCGAAAGGCTATGCGCCGTCTTGGCCAATCTAAATGACGCGGAACTGATGGACATCGGGATTTCACGCGGCGAGATCGACTACGTCGCCTCGAACCGAGGCATCGACCCGCAAGGCGTCCGATCGATCCCTCCGACGAACGTCTGATGTCAGGCACCGATGGATGACTGGACTTTGACGCGGCTGCGTACCAATTTCTCGGGGCCGACTTTCGCTGTAGGTCAAAGTGCAATGAACTCGGCCTGAGCAAAACTAGTCCGCTGCCACCCACGAGGCGGACCTTCATGAGATGGTTCGCCACTTCGCTGATGGGCCATGTGTGGACGGCTCCGGGTTGGCAAGAAGAATCTTCACGTCGCAGCACTGGTCGGAGCAGCCATGTGTTCGGCCTGTTAGCGCGTTTCACATGACCGCTGGCCATAATGCCCTCCGCGGATCAGGTCCCGGTCAATACCTCGCATTCGATGATGCTGTGGCCAATGTGGGTTGTCCTGATCGCCGGATCGACCGGCACTGCATTACGTGCTGTTCGCCTTCCCAACCGTTACGTCACGCCGGGTTTTCCCGTGTGGTCTCTCATTCACGCCGCGAGAGCGGCGGGTTCCTTGTAACGTTCGTTCCTGGCCATCATCGCCCAAGCCATCCGGGCGATTTTGTTGGCGAGTGCGATGGCCGCGACCTTGGTGGGGCGCCGGGCCAACAATCGAGTGAGCCAGAGCCGATGATCGGTGCCATGGATCTTGGCATAGCGGATCACGGCGAGCGCGCCAGCTGTAAACAGGCTGCGCAAATAGCGGTCGCCTTGCTTGCTGATACTGCCAAGCTTGTCCTTGCCACCGTTCGAGTTCTGCTTCGGTACGAACGACCACCTGGCCGACCGCATCAACGCCGTGCACTTGGAAGACCGACTTCGCGATATCCAGGCCGATCGTCGAAATTGACTGCATAGGCTGCTCCTCCGAATCGTGGGAGCCTCAAACGGCGCCCACTCCTTGGCACCCTCGTGCCCGTGGAGGAGCCGTCCACATGGGGTAATCGCGGGAGCGAGTCGCCCCTGAATGAGTGGCTGTTCCCCGATAGGATGGAGATATGGGCTCACGACTGGACGCCGGGCCCAAGCGTCGAATGGAGAACAGCCATGGAAGAATATATTGGTCTCGACGTGTCGATGAAAGAGACGGCAGTCTCGATCCGCCGAGCAGGTGAGCGGATCTGGCGCGGCAAGTGCGCAACTGATCCGAGTATCGTCGCCGAGCTCATCCGCAAGCGGGCGCCGTCCGTGAAACGCGTCGTATTCGAAACCGGACCGCTGTCGGTATGGTTCTATCATTCTCTGCGCACCGAAGGGTTGCCGGCGATCTGCTTCGATGCGCGCCATGCTAAAGCGGCGCTCGATATGGCGACGAATAAGACGGACGCAAACGACGCCGATGGCCTGGCGCAACTCGCGGAAGTCGGGTTCTTTCGTGAGGTGCGTGTGAAAGGATTCGACAGCATGCTGACCCGCACGCTTGTCGCAGCGCGGACGCGGCTGGTCCGAATCACTACCGAGCTCTCCAATCAGATCCGCGGCGTCATGAAAACCTTCGGTCTGCTCGTTCCCACCGGAAAGGGAAGCACCTTCGAGAAGAATGTGCGGAGCCTTCTTGCCGACCAGGACAGACTTGCATCCATCGTGCTGCCGATGCTGGAAGCCTGGCGCGGCATTCGCCTCCGCGCCGCCGAACTCGGGCGCCAATTGGTGCGGGATGCGCGCCAAAGTCGTGCTTGCCGCATCCTCATGTCGATTCCTGGAATCGGTGCTATCACCGCAACCTCCTTTACCACCGCTATTGAGGAGCCTGACAACTTCAGGAAATCCCGATCCGTTGGCGCGTGGATCGGCCTAACAACGCGCCGCTACCAATCCGGAGAAGTCGATTATGACGGCCATATATCCCGACGTGGCGACCGCCCTTTGCGAGGGCTTCTCTACGAAGCGGCAGCGGTCATTCTGACGCGCAGCTCAACTCACAGTACGCTGCGCACATGGGGTCTGCAGCTTCGGGAGAGGATCGGCTTCAAAAGAGCTGCCGTGGCTGTGGCCCGCAAACTGGCGGTAATAATGCATACGATGCTTAAGACCGGCGAGCTGTTTAACCCGAATGCCGGAGCCGCCGCATAAGTCCCGATCGCGTTCGGAACACGAACGCCTAAGGCGTCCCTGCCGGGACGTGAGCCGAGCCATTCCGCTGATGCTGTTGCACTGCTGACTCAGCAAAGTGCGTCGTCCACATTGAAGGCTCGTCCCGCGAAGCTCCATCATGCGGCGGCTGATGCCGACCGCGAAGACAACCATGCACCCGGCAGTGTCTCCTCAGCGATTATATGCTTGACGCCCCGGCAGCGATTAGACAACAGCATCAAGAGCGGACATCAGCCCACTTACTCAATTAGCTGGTCGGCGAGCCCCAGTAGTTGCGATGGAACTGTGACGCCGAGTTCTTTGCCGGCCTTGAGGTTGACGATAAACGTAAACTTACTTGGTTGTTCGATTGGCAGGTCGGCCGGCTTGGCACCCTTGAGGATCTTGTCGACATAGATTGCTGCGCGCTTGTGCATATCCTCATAGCTTGGCCCGTAGGATATCAGGCCTCCGACCTCAACAAGTTCCTTGTATGCATTCACGTTCGGCAGCCGCTGCTCTTTGGTGAAGTCTACTATACGTTGGCGGTTATGGAGAAAAACGCGATCCGCCAAGATAAGTAACGCATCCGGACGTTCCTTCCGGATTGCAGCGAAGGCGTCGTCTAGGTCTTCAGATTTGCGTATATCGTGCAGTTGCAGGTTTATTCGCATCGCTTGAGCGGCGGCACGAGCTTGTTTGATTGACGAAACATGAAATGGATTGAGCGAATTAACAAACATAGCGACATGCGAAAGCACAGGCACGATTTCTCGCAGGAGCTGGAGTCGTTTGCCCTCGAGGTCCGGCGCGATCGAGCTTAATCCAGTGAGATTGCCCCCGGGTCGCGCTAGGCTGGGCACAAGGCCGGTGCCGATTGGGTCGCCCACCGCGACCATGACGAGTGGCACAGTTGTCGTCGCTTTCTTTACTGCGAGCGCTGCCGGCGTACCGGCAGTCACGATCGCATCTACCTTGGCGGCGATGAGTTCGGCCGCTAGTACTGGAAACCGGTCGTATTTCCCGTCCGCCCAGCGGTATTCAATGATGATATTGCGGCCTTCCTCGTAGCCAAGTTCGCGTAGGCCTTCACGGAACGCGTCGACAAGATTGGCCTCAAGCGCCACAGTGGAATTGCCCATGAAGCCAATCCGGGGAATTTTCGGTTGTGCCCGCGCTGCAAGCGGCCAGCCGACTGCCGCACCACTCAAAAGCGTGATGAAGTCCCGTCGCTGCATCGCCAATCCCTGACGCTCCACCCCCCAGCGTAAGCAATTTTTCGGCGCAGGTCCAAGCGGCGGATGTCCGCGAAGGGTCACAGCGGCGGTCGAGGCCACGACTTTTCGTCCGGTCTACCCCCGACAGCCGACGTGGCGGCAGTCAATGGACACTTCGGTTCAGGGCCACATGCAGACTCATGCACCGCACCAAATTTCCTCCTGTCCTATCAACTCTTGCCGCCAGCAAGCGCAGGCCTCAGCGGGCACCCGCTTTTAGAAGGCCTTCAATTAGCAGCTTCGAGTTTGATAACCCGCCGAGGGCGATCCACGCGGACATTGTAAAGGTCGGATCGACCTTATGCAGAGGAGCTAACGCCTGGTGCGCCTCGGCATTCCGTCCAAGATGCGCCAAAGCGGACGCCAAACCGCGGATAGCTATCCCATCAGACGAGTTCTGACGAAGAGCCCTCTTAAAAAACGCCACCGCCTCGTCGAAGCGGCGAAGCTCGATCAACGCAGAACCGATGCCAGCAAGATAATTGTGAATGACGGGGTCCAACGGGCTCAGGCGAATACCGCGTTCAAAGCTCCGCATTGCTTCTTCGTACCGGCCTGCAACTTGGTAGATCCATCCTCTATAGTTCCACACGATGTAAGAATTTGGATTGGTCACGACCGCACGATCCGAATAATCGATGGCAGTCTCGAGGTCGTCGATGAAGAAGGCGGTAACCAACCCGGCGGTGCTCAGCGCTCTCTCGTCATTCTCGTCGAGGCTGAATGCCAGGCGAGCCAACCGAACTGCTTCGCTACGATCAAATTGAGGATCGGTAGAAAAGCGTAGAACAACGTTGTTTAAGTGGCCGTTAGCCGCGACTACAGCGGCCGAAATAGAGCGAGGATCAAGGTCCAAGGCGCGATGAGCCAGTCGTATCGCTTCGGCAAAACCTTCTCGGGTCCTTAGAAACGTTTTCTGTCTGGCTCTTAAATACAAATCATAGGCCGTTAGGTTTTCCAGGGGCCGGCGGGTCGCCATTGCAATTTCTGTTTGAACCAGCTTGGGCTCAATGGCCGAGACAACGGCGACGGTTAATTCGTCTTGAAGGGCGAAAACATCTGTCAAGACACGCTCGAATCTGTCTGCCCAGATGTGCGTGCCGGTCGCCGCATCGATCAACTGTCCCGAAATGCGAACTTTCCCCGATGCCCTGCGCACTGAACCCTCAAGGACATAGCGCACGCCGAGCCTGCGTCCGACCTCCTTGATATCAACGGCCTTGCCTTTGAACGTAAAACTCGAATTGCGAGCGATCACGAACAACCATTTGAACCGGGAAAGCGCCGTCGTGATCTCCTCAACCATTCCGTCCGCGAAATATTCCTGCTCAAGATCGCCGCTCATGTTTTCGAATGGAAGCACCGCGATCGAGGGTTTGTCGGGCAGCGGAAGAGCGGGTTTTATCGAGGTTTCGGGAACTGCCTCGCCTTCCCTTGTGCGCTCCGTTAGTTCCTGCACGGCTCCGACGAAGCGGACCCCCTTTCGCGGCAATGTTTTGATAAGGCGTTGCTCTTCCCCCTTATCACTGATTGCGCCTCGCACGGCATTCAAGCGGGTTGTGAGCGCCGCTTCTGAGACAGTGCGTCCCTCCCAAATAGCCTCGATTAGCTCGTCCTTGCTGACGACGCGCTCCCTGTTGCGGATCAGATAGAGGAGCAGGTCGAAAACCTGTGGTGTGACGGAGACGTGGTTTACCCCGCGATATAGTTCGCGCCGCTCGACGTCGAGTGCATAGTCCTCAAAGAGATAACGCAAGCTGCGACTCCTTCAGGCAGCCTCCTATCATCGATGTTCAGACCCGGCTGACCATGCTGCGAATTTGGCTCGGGCGGAGACGCCGGCATGTCGCCGTCCGTAAGACCATCTGCAGAGAAGACTATCCAGGTTCACGCTTGCCCGAAACCGCCTCAAGGCAACTGAAGGCCTAGGCCGGGAAACCAACAATCGCTTTACGCCATGCGGCGAAATCAGCCAGGGCATCACTTCGCCTCCTACTTGCACTCCGGACTGAATTCGTCAGTGCACTCTGAGTCCCGACATCTCGCCGGACTCGCGCCACGTCTTCATAAGAGCGAAGAAGGCGTCCGATCCTGGCCCGTAAAGACCATCAAATAGGCCTTGACCTTGCCCCGCACGTCCTTCGCCATTGTAGTATCCAGGGGTGCAGTCCTGTCGGAACGCCAGATTGTCGATTGCCGTATCACGAATGGTCTGCAGCCAGCCCGACTCCGCCTCCATTGTGGGCTCCACCATGTGCGCCTGCTTCTCTGAAGCAGTTTTTACGACGTGGGCAACGTGACGTGCCTGTTCGTCCAGCATGTGAGGGAAGTTTGGCGTCAGCGTGTTTTGGGTAACGCCCAAATGGAAGCAGTTCGGGAAACCGTGGCTGTAAAAACCGTGGAGCGTACGCAGCCCTGAGGACCAGTACTCGCTGAGTTTGCGCCCGTCCCGTCCATGGATGTCGAAGCCGGACCGCCGCGTATAGGCTGTGCCGACTTCGAAACCCGTAGCGAAGATGATGCAATCTACCTCGTACTCGACGCCGTCGAACACAAGTCCTTTATCTGTCACCCCTTCGACACCGCGACCCAAGGTATCGACCAAGGTCACGTTCGTGCGATTGAACGTCGGTAGATAGTCATCATTGAAGGTCGGCCGCTTGCAGAACTGGCGGTACCAGGGCTTCAAAGCCCCCGCGGTTTTCGGGTTCTTCACCGTGGCGTCGACACGGGCACGGATCCGGTTCATCTTCTTGAAATCCGCGATCTCTATCATCCCGGCCAGTTCCTTCAGCGCGACGCCGTCCCGCATGGCGTGGACTGCCGCGCCCGGCCCGAGATTGCGGAAGATTTCGGTCCAGCCGTCGCTGACCAGATCCTCATCTTGTGAGAGGCCTGTGAACATGCTGTTGAAGTTTTCCATCCGGCGCCGTTGCCAACCAGGCATCAGCGTTTTCACCCATTCTGGATCTGTAGGCTTGTTGCCACGTTCGTCAACAGACGAGGGCGTTCGCTGAAAAACATAAAGGTGCTTGGCATCGCGGCCCAGGTGCGGGACGCACTGGATCGCCGTCGCACCGGTGCCAATGATTGCCACCCGTTTGTCGGCAAGCTTTGTTAGGCCACCTTCGCTCGAACCGCCCGTGTAGTCGTAATCCCAACGACTGGTGTGGAAGCTATGGCCTTTGAAATTTCCGATGCCGGGGATGCCGGGCAGCTTCGGCCGGTTCAGTGGACCGCTGGAGATGACCACGAAGCGGGCGTGCATGGCGTCGCCGCGATTGGTGGTGATCAGCCATCGATTCTCGTCAACCAGCCAGCGCATCTCGCTGATCTCGGTCTGGAAGCAAGCCAGGCGATAGAGGTCGAAGTGCTCGCCAATGCGCCGCGCATGCGCACGGATCTCGTTGCCGAAGCTGTACTTCTCCTTCGGCATGTAGCCGGTCTCTTCCAGCAGCGGCAGGTAGATGTAGCTCTCGATGTCGCACTGAGCGCCCGGATATCGATTCCAGTACCAGGTGCCGCCGAAATCGCCACCTTTCTCTATAATGCGAATGTCTTTCATGCCGGCCTCGCGCAAGCGCGCCGCGCTCAAGAGGCCTCCGAAGCCCCCGCCCACGACTACCACTTCGACCGCGTCGGTCAGCGGCTCGCGGGTGAAGCCGGGTTCAACATGCGGATCATCGATATAGTGACGGAAGTCGGCCGTGACCTCGACATATTGGTCATTGGCATCAGAGCGCAGGCGCCGGTCGCGCTCATGGCGGTACTTCTCCCGCAGAGCATCGGGATCGAAGTCAAGGGTCTCGCTCATGGTCGTTCCCCCCAATCCTTGGCACGAGCAAGCCCGTGCAGAGCTTCAGGCAACGTACCGCAGTTCGAGCAAGATTGGCTAGTTTCATTGAGACGCCGGTACCTTGCGGTGCAAATTGCCGCAATCATGCGATAAAACTTTGACTGTCGCGCAAATGCCCTCGCAGAGGGGACGGTAGTCCTCCGCCTCGCGCCAGGCACGCTGATCGACATCAGACGCCGGGAAATGCATGCCCCGGGGACGTCAGGCGGTGAAAAACAAGTGCCGGTAACCTGTACCGGTACCCTGACTGCTTTCGATCCCGACTTACCGGGCCGGTTACAGCTCCACTCCTGGCGGCGAGTACGCCGCTGACAAGCGTCAGTAAATCGGTACCGCTACCTCACCACACTTGGTCCCGGCCTACCGGCGCGGGGTCACCCCACCTCTCACAACCGAGTGGCGCTAGAGGCGCAGCGTGTAGAACATCGTGGCCGCCGGACTCTGCTCGCGCGTTGGTCCATTGCAGTCTCCTCCGTTGAACGGGTAAACTCAGAATAGTTAGGAGCGATCGATGTCCTCGCAGATTTTTTCGCCCGACATCCCCAAGACCGCTGAAGAGATCGAGCCGGAAGACATCATCAGGCAACTCGCCGATCGGCTCGAACAGGCCCGCGAAGGCGGCGCCGAACACCGGATGATCCTGCGTCAGATGAACGGCATCCGGCACGACAGCGAATTGGGCAGTCTACTGATAGAAGAGTACGACATCGGCGCTATCAATTATTGGTAGCCGGACTGATCAGCCAGTGCGTCCATCACGCCGGGCACGAGCGGCCCGGCACCGATCGCGTATCGGGATCTCGCTTCTGAACAGGCCGCCGCACGATCTCCTCGCGCGGCAAGCCCGTGATGCGATGGGTGCGCTCGGTCGCATCGTTGATGTGCTCGATCATCGGCTTGCCCTGCCCGTAAGATCGGCGGCGCGCCTCGGTGCGGGTCGCTCAAGATTGGTCGCGCGTCAGTCTATCGGGCGCTGACAAGTTTAGCCGTCAATTCATAATTTCCTCAGCAGACGCTTGGCGGAGTCCGCTATCCTCCGATAGCGGCTAAATTCCGCCGCGCAGCGAAATGACGCGATGGGGGCCATAACCGGACTCATGCGCCGCAGCAAACAGCGTCTCTATTCAATCACCTCGTCGGCGCGGGCGAGCAGGATCGATGGAATGACAAGGCCCAGAGTTTTCGCAGTCTTGAGGTTGATGACCAGCTCGAATTTCGTCGGCTGCTCCACTGGAAGATCTGCTGGCTTGGCGCCCCTGAGGATTTTGTCCACGTAGGTCGCCGCGCGTCGAAACAGATCGGCAAAGCTTGCTCCGTACGACAAGAGGGACCCAGCCTCTGCATACGACCGCTCTGTCGAAATCGTTGGTAGTCGTTGCAGCATTGCCAGTTCGACAATGCCTCTGCTTTGCACAGCCATCAACGGATCGTCCAGTATTATGAGCGCTTCAGCAGGGTCCTTTGCCATCCTTGCGAAGGCACTCTCGATCTCATTGGGGGCTCTGACGCTGAATGATTGAAGGCGGACCCGCAGGATCGTTGCCGCCACCTCCAACTCCTTTAGCAAGACCGCGTGCAACTTGCTCGTTGAATTGGAGAGCACTGCCACGCGCGATAGTTGTGGCACGATCTCATTGAGCAGCTCGAGCTCCTTGGCGGTTAGGTCAGAAGCTGAGGACGACATGCCCGTGACGTTCCCGCTTGGTCGATCCAGACTTGCAATGAGCCGGGAGCCGACGGGATCGCCAGCCACCACCGTCACCATGGGAATAATGCTGGTCGATTCTTTGGCCGCCAGCGCGGCAACTGTGCCGCGCGCGACGATGAGATCCACCTTAAGGTTCACAAGCTCGGTGGCCAGAGAATGGTATCGCTCATTGCGCCCCTCTGTGAAGCGGCGCTCGACTATCAGATTCCGGCCTTCGGCATAGCCAAGCTCCCGCAACCGGCCAAGAAGGGCCTCGTGGAAGGCTTCCGTTTGCGTCGATTGTTGCGCGCGTGCCATCGTGGACGATGCGAACACGGCTGCGCCGAGAAGCGTGATGAAGTCGCGCCGTTCCATTGTGCGCCCCTGGGGAATAGGCTTTCTCCAATTCCCTAAAGACTACCATTCGGCGCTCGGATGGCGAGTGAGAAATAGCCCCAACCGGACTCAGAAGCCCCTCAGGCGACGTCTCAGTCGGGTCAATGGCTGCCCTCGGCAGCCTGCATGACCTTGGTCTGCTCACCGCTCGGAAGCAGGCCTCATGCCGTTCCGAGCTTAGGTCAGCCACGGGCCGATTTTGTTGCAAAAGTCGGTTGAGTAAGACCTCGAACGATGATTCCGTTGTGTTGACGCGATTCTCGGCGAGGTCGATCCATGATGGGCCGTCTGAAGAGTGACCAAGGTCAACTGTTCTACGAGTTTCGTCTTGGCGATGCGGTTCCCGAAGATCATTTGGTGCGGAAGAACGATGCTGCTCTCGATCTGTCGTCGCTTCGTAGCGAGCTTGCGCCCCATTATTCGTCCATAGGTCGTCCGTCGATCGACCCGGAACTGATGATCCGAATGCTGGTGGTTGGGTATGTCTTTGCGATCCGCTCGGAGCGATTGATCTGCCGCGAAGTACAGGTGAACCTCGCCTATCGCTGGTTCTGCAAGCTCGGTATCGAGGATGCCATCCCGGATCATTCGGCGTTCTCGCGCGCCCGCAACGAGCGCTTCCGCGAGGGAGATGTTTTCCATCGCATGTTCGAGCAGATTGTCGAAGCGTGCATTGCGGCTGGCCTGGTTGGCGGCGAAGGCTTTGCGGTCGATGCGAGCCTGATTGGGGCTGACGCCAACAAGCAGCGCTCGATCGCGGGGCAGGATTGGCAAAGGGATCGCGATCCGGGGAGGTCCAGCCGCGCCGTGAAGGAGTATCTGGCGACTCTCGAAGACACGGCATGGGGTGCCGCTACGGAGGTTGTGCCGAAGTTCGTCTCGCCATCCGATCCCGCGGCCCAGTGGACCGGCGCACACAAAGGACCGGCATTCTTCGCTTACTCTGACAACTATCTCATCGACATGAAGTTCGGTGTCATCTTGGACGTCGAGGCGTCTCGTGCCATTCGGCAAGCCGAAGTCGGTACCGCAAAGACCATGATCGAACGAACAGAGGAGCGCTTTGGCCTCAAGCCGGAGCGGCTCGCGGCCGATACCGCTTATGGATCGGCTCCGATGCTGAACTGGCTGGTCGAGAAGGACATCGCGCCACACATTCCGGTCATCGACAAGTCAAAGCGAGAGGATGGCACCTTCTCGCGCAACGACTTTCGATATGATCCGGCCGACGACGTCTACCACTGCCCGGGCGGAAAGCGGCTCGGGACGAGCGGCACAGTACACGAGGGCAAGACGCTTCTGTACCGCGCAAGCAAGCTCGACTGCGATGTCTGCCCGCTCAAACCGCAGTGCTGCCCAAAGGAGCCCTCACGCAAGATCCCGCGCGACGTCCATGAACACGCCCGAGACGTTGCACGCTCCTTCGCTGGCACCGAGGGCTTTGAGCAGTCGCGACGTGAGCGCAAGAAGATCGAGATGCGGTTCGCACACCTGAAGCGCATCCTGAAACTCGGCCGACTTCGACTGCGTGGTCCACGAGGCGCCCAGGATGAGTTTGTTCTTGCTGCCATTGCTCAGAACCTGCGGAGCTCGCAATCATGGTCGCGCGGCCGCCACCGGCACAAGCTGCGTGCATCGCGTAGATTTGGAGTTGCGTAGAGAGCGTCAGGGCCGGCGGATCAAAGCCGGTCGTCCTTAGCGAAAATAGCCGAACGATCCACCGCTAACAGCCGACTTCTGCAACAAAATCGGCCACAAGCGGACTCATGCAGCGCAGCATCATTCAATCAGCTCGTCGGCCATCGCGAGTAGCGCGGTCGGGATGCTCAGGCCCAGTGCGTTGGCGGTTTTGAGATTGATCACCAACCGGAAGCGTTCGGCCTGCTCGATCGGGAGGTCGGCGGCTTTCGAGCCTCGCAACAGCTTCGCAACATAGGCGGCGGAACGACGATTAAGGCCGACGAGATCGGCGCCATAAGCGAGCAGACCCCCTTCGACCGCATCTTCTCGCCAGTAGTAAACAGCCGGAATTCGATTTTGCGCGGCGAGCTCGATGATCTTCCGCCGGTTGGCGGCCCCGATGGGGTCCGAGAGCACGAGGAGGCCCTGGACACCCTTCGAGGCCATGGTCTGGAAGGCCGGACCTATGTCATCTACCGAGCGCTTCACGACCGGCAGAATCTCGAGGTGTCGTTCCGCAGCCGCATTCTGAAAACCGACCATCGCCTGCGCATGATAGCGGTTATCAGGGTCGAGCAGGACCGCAAAACGCGTTGCTCGCGGCAGCAACTCCGCTAGAAGCCCGAGATTCTTGCTGCTTCCCCCGACGGCGGTAAGTCCAGTGACGTTTCCGTCGGGCCGCGCGAAACTTGCCGCCAGCCCGACACCGACCGCGTCTGCCGTGGCGGTCACGATCGGGATCGTGCCGGTGACCGCTTTGGCGGCAAGGGCCTCGGGTGTGGTGGGCGCTACGATTACCGCAACGTCCAGAGCAACCAATTCGGCGGCAAACCTTGCCAGTTGCTTCGGATCGTTGTTCCAGAACCGGCGCTCGATGATGATGTTCTCGCCCTCGACATATCCCTGGTCGCGCAGCCCCCGATCAAAGGCATCAATTCGCTCGTGAGGGACCGACGCCAGAAAACCGATGCGAGGCATCTTCTTCCTGGTCTGATCGGCGGGCTGCGCGACCAGGCGGCGCGGCCAAACGGCTCCGATAGTCCCGATCAGTGTAATGAACTCACGCCGCTGCATGTGCCCCTCCAAGGACCACGCCTGTGGGACCATTACATTAGCACTTTGCCGTGGGGCCGTGTGACCGGCGGAGGTATGCAAGGCCGGGCAAGGGGCGATTAGAACTCGTCACCGCGGGAGGTCGGAGATGGGTCATTCGCGACCGAGTCGAGCCAGTAGCACGTCCGGCCAAGTCCGATATGCCGCTGAAAGCGGAAGTCATCGGGCTCATCTGTGCACGCCAATGAATCCGCGCTAGCTGGCCAGCTACCGTCTTCGCCAGGGAGCTTTCTTTGTTTGCCACCGGGCTCAAAGATCTGCCCGTGTAACCGGTTCCGGTACCTACTCGCCTTTGATCCCGGCTAGCGCCCCCGGGGTCACCCACGCCCTTCAGCAACAGCTGTCCACCGCCAAGGACGCCAGAGCCGGAGAGAGCACGCGCATTGAGCCTGCCGCTCATGTGCCCAGCACTCCTGCGCCTCCATATGGTCTTCGTGCGCTACTGTAGATCTGCGCACGAGAACGCGAGCGCGGGAAATGCCTCAATCAAGAACTGGCGCTGCACGACCCAGCGCGCGCTGACACAGCAAAAATGAATCGCTGCGATTCCGAAAACGCGCATCGTACAGATTCTAAACGGACGTATAGATAACTACAGCCGTTTTGTGAGAGGTATCCCGTGACTCCCGAGCGTCCCCTTGTGATTTACCTGCGCGTCTCCAGACCAAAGCAAGGTCGTTCAGGTCTCGGTCTCGAAGCGCAACGCGCGGCTCTCGCCAACTTTGCCCAAGCCGAGCGCTTCCACATCATCGATGAATTCGTCGAAGTCGACTCCGGCAAGGGCCACGATGCGCTGGAGCGTCGCCCGCACCTTAGAGCCGCAATGGCGAAGGCCAAGAAGGCCAAGTGTCACCTCGCCGTCGCTAAGCTCGATCGCCTCAGCCGCGACGTGCACTTCATCAGCGGCCTCATGGTGCACCGCGTGCCGTTCGTGGTGACGGAGCTGGGTCCCGACGTTGACCCCTTCGTGCTGCACCTCGCTTGCAGAGAAGGAACACACGTGGATTGCGACGCGGACGCGGGATGCCCTGGCTGCGGCGAAGGTGCGTGGGGTCAAGCTTGGCAATCCGAGCCTCAATGAAGCCCGTCAGCGCGCCATCCAGCAAAATCGGCAAGCCGCCGAGGCCCGCGCCATTGATGTGATGCCTCTCATCCACAAGATCCAAGGAGCCGGAGCCAAGTCGCTCCGCGAGATCGCTTTCGGCTGAATGATCAGGGTGTTGCTGGCCCCCGTGGCGGCGCCTGGTACGCCAGCAGCGTCAGGAATGTCCTTGCTCGCGGTCTGTAGGATATCTGGCGCCGCGTGGCGACAATGAGCGTTCTTTCGGCTTTTAGATCCGTCTCGTTCAGTTCACGAGTCCGGCGGACTTGCCCGTCGGCGTCAGATCGAGGTCAGTGACATCGTTGAGCGGCCTGATGACGATGCGAATCGGTTCGCCGTCCTCGCCCGCGATCGGCTGAACGGCTTTGCCCCAGCCGCGTTCCAGAAGAATGGCGATGGCCTGTATGCGTGCGCTAGGTGGAGCATCGGCCTGACGCATGATGGCTGCAAGAGATCTCACGGCCTCGTCTGTATGAGCGCGGCACAGCGATCGGACATTGGGTGGTATTCTCTTTGCTGGCAAAGTGTTTACGGGGTAGGTACCCCCTCCTGGTAGCGCCCTCTGGCTCAATGACATCCAACCGGTTCATTGGGGTAAACTGAGTATAACGCTATTCGTCCTAAACGGCGAATATAAGACCCGTTAGTACCATCGCTGCATTCACATTTCACCGGACTGCAGCAACTAGGGATCAGGTGCCGGTCTCATGGGCGAGACTAACGGGCTCATGGGTGAGACCTTGTGGTCTCATGGATGAGACCATACGCCCTTCTACGGTCTCATGGGTGAGACCGGGTCCGGTCTCATGGGTATGTCCTGAAGCTCGGCTACGATCCCGTGACACGCACCTGGCCGGCTTGGCTCGACCAGCTTGGCGTGTCCCGCGACCTGCTGCCGACGGTGCTGGTGCCGGGAACACCCTTTGCGGATATCGATCCCGGGGTCGCATCCGCGCTTACCCTGCCGCCGGCAGCGCGCATCGCGGCCGGCACCACCGACGGTGTCGCCGCCTTCATTGCGACGCGCGCCGATACGCCCGGCGATGCCGTCACCTCGCTCGGCACGACGCTGGTCGTGAAGCTGCTCGCGTCACGGCCGATCTTCGCTGCAAATCATGGCGTCTATTCGCACCGGCTTGGCGAACGTTGGCTCGCGGGCGGCGCCTCCAACACCGGCGGTGGAGCGGTGCTCACCCATTTCACCGCCGCCGAGATGGACCGGTTGACGCCGCAATTAAAACCGGAGATGCCGACCGGGCTCGATTACTATCCCTTGCCCAAGCCGGGCGAACGCTTTCCGATTGCCGATCCGGCATTGCCGATGAGGGTCGCATCACGCCCGGCGGAAGACTATCGCTTCTTCCAGGGCCTCCTCGAAGGCATCGCGGGGGTCGAAGCACTCGCCTATCAGCGCCTCGCCCAACTCGGGGCGCCGAAGCTGCGGCGCGTCATCAGCATCGGGGGCGGCACGAAAAACGCCGCCTGGACCGAGATCAGACGGCGCGCACTCGGCGTTCCCGTGACCGTCGCCGAGGAGACGGAGGCAAGCTACGGCGCGGCGCTATTGGCCTTGCGAGGCGGCCCGCCATGATGGTTGAGACGATCGACATCGAAGGTCTCGGCGCGATCGCCAGCCGCTTCGATCACGTGCTGCTCGATCAATGGGGCACCCTGCACGAGGGACAGACGATCTTTCCGCTGGCGCGCGACTGTGTCGTGCGGCTGCGCCAGGCCGGCAAGCGTGTCCTTGTCCTGTCGAACTCCGGCAAGCGCGCGAGCAGCAATGCGGCGCGGCTTACCTCGCTCGGCTTTCCACCGCACGCCTATGACGGCATCCTGACCTCGGGTGAAGTCACCTGGCGTGGCCTGAAGGCGCGCGCACAGAAGCCATTTGCCGCGCTCGGCCACACCTGCCTGCTGATCGCACGTGGCGGCGACCATGCGATCGTCGATGGGCTCGACCTCGCTGTCGTCGCCGATATCGGGACGGCCGACTTCATCCTGCTCGCGGGCCTCGACGATGCCGTCGCAGAGCCAGAGCGCTGGCGCGCCCGCCTGACGGACGCCTCGGCGCGCGGATTGCCGATGCTATGCGCAAATCCCGACCTCGCGATGTTCGGCGCCTCCGGATTGATCCCCGCGCCGGGTGCGTTGGCCCGCTTCTACGAGACGCTGGGCGGTCGGGTGGCCTATGTCGGCAAGCCGCACGCGCCCATCTTTGCAGCGGCGCTCGAACGGCTCGGGCAGCCGGACCCGGCGCGCGTTCTGATGATCGGCGACAGCCTCGACCATGACATTGCCGGCGCCCGCCGTGCGGGCATGCTGACACTTTTGCTCAGGTCTGGCGTGCACCGGGATCAGACGCGGACCGGCCCGGGTGAATTGGTACGAAAACCACCCGACGCCGATGCGCCGATGCCGCACTGGACGATGGACCATCTGGCCTGGTGAGAGGCGCGCGATGCAACAGCAACCTGCCCTGCTCCACGAGCTTCGCCGCATGTCGGCGCGGGTCGGCCGCAACATCCTGCTGGTGCAGGGCGCCGGCGGCAACTCTTCGATCAAGCAGGATGACCTGCTCTGGGTGAAGGCCTCCGGCACCTGGCTGGCGGACGCCGAGCACAAGGACATTTTCGTGCCGGTGTCGCTCGACGCGGCCCGCGCGGCGCTGGCGCAAGGCGACGAACGGGTACCCCTCGCGCCCGGCGCCGGCACGACCTTGCGCGCCTCGATCGAGACCTCGCTGCACGCGCTGATGCCGCACACGGTCGTCCTGCACGTGCATTCGGTCAACACGATAGCATGGGCGGTGCGGACCGATGCGCGGGAGGAATTTGCGAAGCGACTGGAGGGACTGGCCTGGTGCTGGATCGACTA
>NZ_JAFCJM010000081.1 GCF_018130955.1 Bradyrhizobium liaoningense | reverse complement strand
GCGGCGCAAAATCAAGCGCGCCGGCTGGGACAATGCCTTCCTCATGGCAGCCCTCAGCCATATGCGATAGCCCTGCCGCTTGCGGGGAGAGGCCGGAATTTGCGGGAGCAAATTCCGGGTGAGGGGGACTCTCCGCGAGTCCGATTCTCACCGTCCCCGTGGAGACTCCCCTCACCCCAACCCTCTCCCCGCAAGCGGGGCGAGGGAGCGCAGGCGGTCTTCGCGAGGCCGCGAACTACTCCGAAAGGCCCATCCTTTTCAGCTTGAACCGCGGCCCGTTCCCGGGAAAATACCGCCCAATAAAGGCTGAGCAATTGATCCCGATCATGGCCGGAACGCGGTCCGATGGTCAGGTCAAGGCCAGTCAAAAAGATCAGGCGGGAGCGGTTCATGAACGTTGAGGGCAAGAGCAGGTATCACGAGGTCCATGCGCGCTCGCTGGCGGACCCGGAAGGTTTTTGGGCCGAGGCTGCCAAGGAGATCGACTGGATCGAGCCCGCCAAAAAGGTCTTTGACCCGTCCCAGGGCACCTATGGCCGCTGGTTTGCCGGCGCCGTCGTCAACACCTGCTACAACGCGCTCGACCGGCACGTCGCCGGAGGTCGCGCCGATCAGGTCGCGCTGATCCACGATTCCCCGCTGACCAATACCACCACCAGGATCACCTATGCCGAGCTGCTGACGGAAGTGCAGGCGCTCGGCGCGATCATGCAGGAGTTTGGCGTCGCCAAGGGCGACCGCGTCCTGCTCTATATGCCGATGGTGCCGGAGGCCGTGGTCGCCATGCTGGCCTGCGCGCGCATTGGCGCGGTGCACTCGGTGGTGTTCGGCGGCTTTGCGGCCAAGGAGCTCGCCACCCGCATCGACGACGCGCAGCCACGACTGATCCTGTCCGCAAGCTGCGGCATCGAGCCCGGTCGCACCGTGCACTACAAGCCGCTGCTCGACGAAGCCATCAATCTTGCGAGCGCGAAGCCAAAGGCCTGCATCGTCCTGCAGCGTCCCCAGCACATCTGCGCGCTGACGCCGGGCCGCGACTACGATTGGGCCAGCCTGCGGCGCAAGGCGCTCAACGACGGCAAGAGCGCGGCATGCGTGCCGGTCGCCGCAACCGATCCGCTCTACATCCTCTATACCTCGGGCACCACAGGCATCCCGAAAGGCGTGGTGCGCGACAATGGCGGCCATCTCGTCGCGGTCAAATGGTCGATGTTCAATCTCTACGGCATCAAGCCGGGCGAGGTGTGGTGGTGCGGCTCCGACATCGGCTGGGTCGTCGGTCACAGCTACATCGTCTATGGCCCGCTGCTGCATGGCGCGACTACGGTCATGTATGAGGGCAAGCCGGTCGGCACGCCCGATGCCGGCGCGTTCTGGCGCGTGATCTCGGAGCACAAGGCGGTCGCGCTGTTCACAGCGCCGACCGCCTTCCGCGCGATCCGGAAAGAAGATCCGGACGGCAAGTTCATCCGGCAATATGATCTGTCGAACTTCCGTACGTTGTTCCTCGCCGGCGAGCGCGCCGATCCGCCGACGGTGGAATGGGCGGAGCAGCAGTTGAAGGTGCCGGTCATCGACCATTGGTGGCAGACCGAGACCGGCTGGTGCATCGCCGGCAATCCGGTGGGGCTCGGCATGCTGCCGGTGAAGCACGGCTCGCCGACCGTGCCGATGCCGGGCTATCAGGTCGACGTCGTCGACGAAGCGGCAAAGCCGGTCGGCGCCAACACCATGGGCTCGATCGTCATCAAGCTGCCGATGCCGCCGGGCTGCCTGCCGACGCTGTGGAATCAGGATGCGCGGTTCAAGGAAGCCTATCTCACCGAATTCCCCGGCTATTACAAAACGTCCGATGCCGGCTACAAGGACGAGGACGGCTATGTCTGGGTGATGGGCCGCACCGACGACATCATCAACGTCGCCGGCCACCGCCTCTCCACCGGCGGCATGGAGGAGATTCTCGCCTCGCATCCTGATGTCGCCGAATGCGCCGTGCTCGGCATCAAGGACGCGATCAAGGGCGAGGTACCCTGCGGCTTCCTGGTGCTGAAGGCCGGCGTGAAGCGCCCGCCCGCCGAGATCGAAAAGGAGATCATCGCACTGGTGCGCGACAAGCTCGGCCCCGTCGCCGCCTTCAAGCTCGCCATCACCGTCGGCCGCCTGCCCAAGACGCGGTCCGGAAAGATTTTGCGCGGCACCATCAAGAAGATCGCCGACGGCGAGCCCTGGAGCATGCCCGCCACGATCGAGGATCCCAAGGTGCTCGACGAGATCGGCGATGCGCTGAAGGGCAGGGTGTAAGCTCCGCAAGGAGGTCCAGCGGTCCGTCGGACCTCCGCTGATCGCGACTGTCAGGCTTCATGTACGACGGGGGCGCCACTCATCCCGGCCCCTCCTTTCCACGCACGTTCTTTTGAAGAACTGCAGGCGGCATCTGCAAGAGCCGTCTTGATGCTCAATTTTGAGTTGTGATAGCGTGAGCCTATTCTTTAGGTGGCCGACGATTCCTGATTTCTGGAAAATATATTTCAACGGGAGATAGCAATGCCGAAATATGTTCTGGTCAATCGACGCGCTGGAATGTTTACCGACCAAGCGAAGCTGGCCTCGCGAGCGTCGATCGCGAGCGCATTGTCGCTGGTGCCGAACAACGCCATTCTCGACGACCGGGTCCCTAAGGACAAGCTTGCGCGCCGGGTCGCCGTACTCGATCTCGACGAGGCCGAAGCGACCAGGCTCGCAAGCGAGGTGTCCTCGGATGTCGTGCTCGAGCCGCTCATCATTCGCAAGCTCCATCACCGCAGGCCGGCGGAACTCCGCAACGCAACGCTCGCAGTCCCTGCCGCCGCCGCCGCAGGAGCGGCGCAGTATCAGGTCACGATTGCGGCTGGCGGCGGACGGCTTGGCGATATCGAGGTGATGTTCTACGTCGCCGACCCCTTTGGCACCATCAAGACGGTCACGACGCGCACGTCGCCGAACGGCCAGGCGTCGATCGCGCTGCGTCCGGGAGAACGTGTTGCTTTTGTCGAACCCATTCCCTATGCGGGCTTCTGGATCATGCTGGCAGAGGCACCGCCGACGGGATCGACGGTCGACTGCACGCCGGTAAAGCCGGCGCCGGCGGGCGGCAAAGCCTGGTGGCACGCGGTAACAAACACCGGCGGCAAGACGGATGGCAAAGACATCAATGTCGGCGTCATCGATACGGGGTGCGGCCCGCACCCGAATCTCCATCATGTCACCCTTGTCGGGGCCTTCGTTGACGGTGGCTCGCTTCCTGCGGCTCAGGCGGTGGATGTGGCCGAACACGGGACCCACACGAGCGGCATCATCGGCGCACGGCCATCGAAGGCGGGCGATTACACCGGCATGGCGCCCGCGTGCAACCTGTTTCACGCTCGCGTTTTCAAGGGGGAGGGGGAGCACGATGGCCCCAGCCAGGCGGACCTGATCACCGCGATTGACACACTGTCGCGGGATCATCACTGCGACCTCATCAACATGAGCCTGGGCGGCGGGCCGCAGTCGAAAGCCGAGGAGGACTGCATCCGCGATGCCCTGGAGCGCGGTACGTTGTGCATCTGCTCCGCCGGGAATGACAGCGGACCGGTGAACTTCCCCGGCGCCTACCCGGAATGCGTTTCCGTTTCGGCGCTCGGGCAGGTCGGTTGGGCGCCGCCAGGAACGTTCTCGGCAGGCAACCGCCCGCGAGAACCGGGAAAGATGGGGCGGGACAACCTGTTCCTCGCCACGTTCTCAAGCAATGGCAACGGTCTCGATGCGACCGGACCGGGCGTGGGGATTGTCTCGACGGTGCCCAATCGCGCCGGTGCCACTGGCCTCTATATGGAGATGGATGGCACGTCGATGGCGAGTCCGGCCGTCTGTGCGACCCTGGCCGCGCTTCTGTCCAAGGATAGCGCCTATGCAGCCCTTCCGCGGGACACGTCGCGATCCACGGCCGCGCGTCGTCTGCTTGAAGCAAATTGTGTTAGTGTAGGTTTGGCGGCTACGTTACAGGGGTTCGGTCTTCCTGTTGTGGGTGATAGCAATGCCCCGGTACCTAGTGCGGTTGCGGCGCGATCGACGCCTATGCCAAAGCCCAAAGCCCGCGCTTGACGCTGTCAAGCCGTTTGCGGACGTGTCGGTCGAGCAAGTTCACTCGACCGACATGGTCACCGTGGAGGCATCGGAAGCGAGTGCGGAGAAGCTGAAGGACGCGATCGGCGACGACTTCTACGTCGAACCCGAGATTCGTCGCTCCCTTCACTAGACGAGGGTCATCCGGAAGCGGCCATCAGCCTTTGCCTCGGCGTCGTCCGGGGGCGCCACCGTCTTACAAATCCCGCATTTGGATTCTTGAACCACCCGCGCTAGAGCTTCTGCTCCGATAGAATCGGAACGGAAGCTCTGGATTCTTGTTTTGACGCACTTTCTTGACGCGAATTGGTGTCCACTTCGCTGGAAAACGCGCTGGACCAATCGCCATGGTGGAGGAATCCTGATGTCCAAGGTCGTCGCGCCGCGCTTCGTGGGCGCCATCCTTGCAACCGTGGCGGCTTTGGCGCTGACCGCCTGCGCCGCGCGCAACCAGACGCCGGTTGCCATGGGCAATGACGATGACGACGCCGTCTGCCAGAGCCGCGGTTATGCGCAGGGCTCGCCGGAATACGTCGCCTGCCGGAAGGACCGCGATGTCCAGCGCGGTGCCGCGACCGCCCGCGCCGACCGCCGCCAGCGCGATCTCGGCGAGTATATGCTGAACCATCCGGAGCGCCCCTAACCCCCAGGAGGCCGTCATGAACGAAGACCTGTTCAACACCAGCCTGCGCAAATTCCTGAAGCAGGTCGGCGTCACGTCGCAGCGCGAGATCGAGAAGGCCGTGCGCGAGGCGATTGCAGCCGGCAAGATCAAGGGGCATGAAAAGCTGAAAGCGAAGATGGTGCTGACCATCGACGGTGTCGGCCTCAGCCATGAGGTGAGCGAGGAGATCGAGCTGGGTTAGTCCGTCGGACATATTGTGCGCTTCGCAAAGCTCATCGTCGTCTCGAACCGGAATCGATTGCGCAAGGCAAGTGCGCAAGACAACTGCGCAAGGCAAGTGCAACGACTCGCATTGGCTTCTGTCGTGGCGCATCTGCAACGCCGTTACCGAATTTTGACGCCGTTCGCCTGTTTTGATCAGCGGCAAATCCTTCGCGGTCCCCTTTCTGCTGTGACCTGTCGCGTCGTGCAACGAAGCGCCGACATGCCGTGTTTTTCAACAATTCGGCGGCGAATGTGCCGGCGGCGATCGTCGGACCTCCCGTCATCGTGGCGACCACCACCAACCTCCATGTCAGCAACCAGTGGGGTGGTTCAGTTCGGCTTCGACTACATGCTCGATAGGCACTGGGGCCTCAACGTCGACGTGAAGAAGCTGTAGCTGCGGCCGGATTATTCGGCGACCGTCAGCGGACTGCCCGTCAGCGGCACCGCCCACATCGACCCATGGCTGGTCGGCGCCGGCGTGACGTATAAGTTCTAGCCTCTTGGTCGTCGTCCAGGCCTAATGCGCTATTGCGCGCTAGGCCGGGACGACACCGGGGGTGCGGCGGCACGCATCGCATCTCACAAACAAAAAACGCGGCAGGTTGCCCTGCCGCGTTCGAACCACGTCGTGAGACGAAGCCTACTCCTGCTCGTCCTGCTTCTTGCCGCCGAGCGTCTTCAGCTTGGCGAACACGGCATCGACGTTGAGGTCGTCGCTCGACTTTTCCGCGCCCTCGTATTCCGGCTCCTTCTTGGTGGTCTCGGAGGCCGGCAGCAGCGTGGCGCCGCCATAGGCTGCGTCGAGCGGCTTCTCCTTGGCGGCGCGCGCCACCTCGAAGTCGAGCTCGATCTGCGAGCAGAGACCGAGGGTGACGGGGTCGATCGGCGTCAGCGAGGACGTGTTCCAGTGGGTGCGGTCGCGGACGCTGGCGATCGTGCTCTTGGTCGTGCCGACCAGGCGCATGATCTGGGCGTCCTTCAGCTCCGCATGGTTGCGCAGCAGCCAGAGGATGGCGCTGGGGCGCTCGTGGCGGCGGGAGACCGGGGTGTAGCGCGGGCCCTTGCGCTTGGGCTGGGGCGGCAGCACCACCTTGCTCTCCTGGAGGCGGAGCCGGTAGTCTTGGTTCCTCTCGCCCTTTTCGATCTCCTCGCGGGTCAACTGGCCGTTGGAAATGGGGTCCATGCCCTTGATGCCCTGGGCGGCATCGCCATCGGCGATGGCGCGCACCTCCAGCGGGTGCATCTTGGTGAAATCGGCGACCTGGTCGAAGGTCAGCGCCGTGTTATCGAGCAGCCAGACGGCGGTCGCCTTGGGCATCAGAGGTGCGTTGCTCATGGCAAATCTCCTTTGTGCTTCGCCCACCTCTTTGGAGGCGAAACCGGTGGTCATCAGCGATGACGGGAATTCACGCTATATAAGCCTTCAGGGGCCCCGGACGCAATGGTTCTGCTATAGTGCCTTGACAGCGCCCGAAAGGGGGCCCAAGTCCTTATGATACCCGTAAGTCGTAGCCCCATATCGACCGTTCCCTGCCTCCAGGCCAAGGGGTGATTCGGTCCCGAGATCGCTCCATGTCAGCCAAACCAGACCTTAGAATCGTGCTTTGTTCTCCCCGTGGCTTCTGCGCCGGGGTGGTGCGGGCCATCGATACCGTGGAACGGGCGCTCACCATCTATGGGGCCCCGGTCTATGTTCGCCACGAGATCGTGCACAACAAATACGTCGTGGACGGGCTGAAGAAGAAGGGCGCGATCTTCGTCGAGGAACTGGCCGAAATCCCGGAAAATACCACCGCACCGGTGGTGTTCTCGGCCCATGGCGTGCCGAAATCGGTCCCGGCCGACGCCCAGACCCGCAACCTGTTCTCGCTGGACGCGACCTGCCCGCTGGTGACCAAGGTGCACCGCGAGGCCGCGATCCACTTCAAGCGCGGCCGCGAGATCTTCCTGATCGGCCATTCCCATCACCCCGAAGTGGTCGGCACCCTCGGCCAGCTCCCGGTCGGCGCCGTGACCCTGATCGAGACCGCCGAGGACGCCAAGACGGTGGCGCCGAAGGACCCTGATAACCTCGCCTTCGTGACCCAGACCACGCTGTCGATCGACGACACCGCGGAGATCGTGGCGCTCCTGAAGGAGCGCTTCCCGAACATCAACGGGCCGCACAAGGAAGACATTTGCTACGCCACCACCAACCGCCAGCTCGCGGTTAAGAAGGTGGCGCCGGTGGTCGACGCGCTGATCGTGGTCGGCGCACCGAACTCGTCGAACTCGCAGCGTCTGCGCGAGGTCGCCGAGCGCGAGGGCTGCAAGATCGCGGTGCTGGCGCAGCGCGCCGCCGAGATCGACTGGGACAAATTTGGCAACATCAAGAGCCTCGGCATCACCGCGGGCGCTTCGGCGCCGGAGGTGATCGTCGAGGAGATCATGGACGCTTTCGCCGAGCGCTTTACGCTGCATGTGGAGACGGTGTCGGCCGCGGAGGAGAACGAGTTCTTCCCGCTGCCGCGTTCGCTGCGTCCCGAAGCCGCCGCCGAGTAATTTTTTATGGCGGTCTATACCGACGTCGCCGCCGACGACCTTGCGGATTATCTGAGCCAGTACGATCTCGGCGAGCTCTTGTCCTACAAGGGCATCGCCGAAGGCGTGGAGAATTCCAACTTCCTGCTGCACACCAGCAAGGGGTCCTACATCCTCACGCTCTATGAGAAGCGGGTCGCGAAAGACGATCTGCCGTTCTTCCTCGCGCTGATGACGCATCTGGCCGAGCACGGCATCAACTGCCCCTTGCCCGTGAAGGGCAGGGACGGCGAGGCGCTGCGCGAGCTGGCGGGCCGGCCGGCCGCGATCATCACGTTCCTCGAGGGTGTCTGGCCGCGCAAGCCGAACGCCACACACTGCGCCGGCGTCGGCCAGGCGCTGGCGAAGATGCATCTTGCCGGACGCAACTTTGCGATCAGGCGGCCCAATGCGCTGTCTGTGTCCGGCTGGCGTCCGCTGTTCGATGCGGCCGCCGCGCGTGCCGACGAGGTGCAGCCGGGCCTGCGCGCGTTCCTCTCGGCCGAGCTCGACTATCTCGAAAGCGGGGTCTGGCCCACGAGCCTGCCGGACGGCGTGATCCACGCCGATCTCTTCAACGACAACGTCTTCTTCCTCGGCGATCAGCTCTCCGGCCTGATCGACTTCACCTTCGCCTGCAACGACATGCTGGCCTATGACGTCGCGATCTGCCTCAACGCCTGGTGTTTCGAGCCCGATCATTCCTTCAACGTCACCAAGGCGCGCGCCTTCCTCAACGCCTATGGCCGCGAGCGCAAGCTGACCGACGCCGAGGAGGCCGCGTTGCCGCTCCTGGCGCGGGGGGCGGCGATCCGCTTCTTGCTGACGCGGCTGGTCGACTGGCTCAACGTGCCGCCGGGCGCATTGGTGCGTCCGAAGGACCCGCTGGAATATGTCCGCAAGCTGCGCTTCCACCAGAGCGTCTCAAGCGTGCGCGACTACGGCCTTGCGCCGTCAGGACTGGTCGCGTGAGTGCGCTGCCCAACGTCACCATCTATACGGACGGCGCCTGCTCGGGAAATCCCGGTCCCGGCGGCTGGGGCGCGATCCTGAAATTCGGCGACAAGGAGAAGGAGCTGAACGGCGGCGAGCGCCACACCACCAACAACCAGATGGAGTTGATGGCGGCGATCTCCGCGCTGGAAGCGTTGAAGAAACCCTGCACGGTCGATCTCTACACCGACAGCCAGTATGTGCGGCAGGGCATCACCGGCTGGATCCATGGCTGGAAGCGCAATGGCTGGCGCACCGCCGACAAGAAGCCGGTCAAGAATGTCGAGCTATGGCAGCGCCTCGATGCCGCGCTCAAGGCGCACGAAGTCCGCTGGCACTGGGTCAAGGGTCACGCCGGTCACCCCGAGAACGAGCGCGCCGATCAACTGGCGCGCGATGGGATCGTGAAGGCGAGGTTGCAGACGCGGGTGAGGGAAGAGTAGGGCGGGCGCGAGCTCTTTCCACGCGCTCCGCTGTCATCGCCCGGCTTGATGTTTAGACCGGGCGATCCAGTACGCCGCGGCCTATCGGCTCAACAACAACTGTCTCTGGAATACTGGATCGCCCGCCCCAGTGCGCAAGTGCGCACAAGGCGGGCGATGACAGTTGTGAGTGTGGCTAACAGTCTTCAGAGCTGCCCGAGCAGCGTATCCCCGCCCGACACCTCGACCTTGCCGGGCATCGCTTCGAGGTTCAGCTTCTTCACCACGCCGTTCTCGACCAGCATCGAGTAGCGCTTGGAGCGGATGCCGAGGCCGTTGCCGGAGGCATCCAACTCCATGCCGATCGCCTTGGTGAAGTCGGCATTGCCGTCGGCAAGGAAGATCGCTTCGTCGCGCTGGTCGGTGTCGCGCTTCCAGGCGCTCATCACGAAGGCGTCGTTGACCGAGACGATGGCGATGGTGTTCACGCCCTTGTCCTTCATGGCATAGGCGTTGAGGAAGATGCTCGGCAGATGCATCTTGTGGCAGGTGCCGGTGTAGGCGCCGGGCACCGCGAACAGCGCCACCTTCTTGCCCCCAAAGATGTCATCGGTCGATTTGACCTGGACGCCGTCCGCCGTCATCACGCGGAATTTCGCATCGGGCAGCTTGTCGCCAACTTGGATCGCCATCGTCTGTCTCCCAAAAATTCGGTTCCGCTTTGTAGACCGGGCGGCGGGCCCGCACAATATTGCCGATGCCTAAAGCGCAAGCGGCTGGCCGCCCTTCACCGTGATGTCATCAGCCGGCGAAGCCGCCCTTGTCGAGGAAGTCCTGCTCCTCGTCCGTCATGGCGCGGCCCAGCACCGGGTTGCGGTGAGGGAAGCGGCCGAAGCGGCTGATGATGTCGGCGTGCTCCTCGGCGTATTTCAGGTTCTCGGTGTCGCCGATCGCCCGGAACAGCGCCACGCAGTGAAGCTGGTCGGGCAGATGCTCGGAATGCATGAAGGGCAGATAGAGGAATTCGCGCAAGGCGGAATCGATCCGGGTGTCGGCGCCGCGACCGAGGGCACGACGCGCCACCTCGCGCGCCAGCGCATCGCTTGAAAAGGCGCTGGCGTCGCCGCGGAACATGTTGCGGGGAAACTGGTCGAGCACGATGACGAGCGCGAGCGCGCCGTCGTCGCTGTTTTCCCAGGAGGACAGCTCGCCCGCGGCGGCCTTGCGCCACACATCCAGATAGCGGTCGCGGACCTCGGTGTCGAAGGCGTCGTCGCGCTTGTACCAGCGCTCGCTGCCGGCCTCTCGCCAGAAGGCGAGGATGCCGGCAGGTGTTGCGTCAGGAGTTCCGGGCACCGTCCGCGCGCCGGCTTACGCCGCCTGGGCCTTCTTCTCGTCGCGCAGCTCGCGGCGCAGGATCTTGCCGACATTGGTCTTCGGCAGGTCGGTCCTGAACTCGATGTGCTTGGGCACCTTGTAGCCGGTGAGCTGCTCGTGACAGAACTTGATCACGCTCTCGGCCGTGAGGTTCGGGTCCTTCTTGACCACGAAGGCCTTCACCGCCTCGCCCGACTTCGAATCCGGAATGCCGATCACGGCGCATTCGAGCACGCCCGGATGACCCGCGATCACTTCCTCGATCTCGTTCGGATAGACGTTGAAGCCGGAGACCAGGATCATGTCCTTCTTGCGATCGACGATCCTGGTGTAGCCCTTCTCGTCCATCACGCCGATGTCGCCGGTGCGGAAATAGCCGTCCGCGGTCATCACCTTTGCCGTCTCGTCCGGACGGTTCCAGTAGCCGGCCATCACCTGCGGGCCCTTGGCGCAGATCTCGCCGGACTCGCCGAGCGGCACTTCGTTGCCGTCATCGTCGCGGATCGAAAGATAGGTGGAAGGCACCGGCAGACCGATCGTGCCCGAGAACTGCTCGATGTCGGCCCGGTTGCAGGTCAGCGTCGGCGAGGTCTCCGACAGCCCATAGCCTTCCGACAGGGTGCAGCCGGTGGTCTTCAGCCATTTCTCGGCGACCGCCTTCTGCGTTGCCATGCCGCCGCCATTGGAGATTTTCAGCTTCGAGAAATCGAGCTTGTCGAAGCCGGGCGTGTTCAAGAGTCCGTTGTAGAGGGTGTTGACGGCCGGGAAGAAGCTGACCTGGTACTTTTGCAGCTCCTTGACGAAGCCGGCCATGTCGCGCGGATTCGGGATCAGCAGGTTGGTGCCGCCGGAGCGGACGCCCAGCAGGTAGCACGCGGTCAGTGCGAAGATGTGATAGAGCGGCAGCGCGCAGACGATGATCATGTTGTCGACGACCGGTGGCTTCTTCAGCGCGGGCTGCAGCCAGGCGTCGTTCTGCAAGACGTTGGCGACGATGTTGCGGTGGAGCAGCGTGGCACCCTTGGAGACGCCGGTGGTGCCGCCGGTATATTGCAGGAACGCGACGTCGCCGGGCGACAGTTTGGGCTTGTTGAAGGTCGCGTTGCGCCCCGCCGCCAGCGCCTCGTTGAAGGAGACTGCGCCCGGCAGCGAGAAGGCCGGCACCATCTTCTTCACTTTGCGGACGACGAGGTTGACGATCACGCCCTTGAAGCCGAGCAGGTCGCCCATGCTCGCCTTGATGACGTGCTTGACCTGGGTCTTGGCGATCACCTGCTCGACGGTGTGCGCAAAATTTTCCAGCACGATGATGGCTTCGGCACCGGAATCCTTGAGCTGATGCTCGAGCTCGCGCGGCGTGTAGAGCGGGTTGACGTTGACGACCGCAAAGCCGGCGCGCAGCACGGCGGCGGTGGCGACCGGATATTGCAGCACGTTCGGCATCATGATCGCGACGCGGGCGCCGCGCTGCAGGCCGCGGCTCTGCAAATAGGCGGCGAGCGCCAGCGACATCTGGTCGAGGTCGCGATAGGTGATTGCCTTGTCCATGCAGATGAAGGCCTTGCGATCGGAAAATTTCGCAAAGCTCTCCTCCAGGAGATCGACGAGCGATGCATATTGCGTCGGCTCGATATCAGCGGGCACGCCGGGCGGATATTGTTTGAGCCAGATACGCTCCATTGGTACTCCCCTCCTTGGACTTCGGGCCCGTTGTGTCGTTCCGGGCTTGCCTCATTGTCGACAGTATTGTGCCTGCCGAACCCCAAGGCAAGCCGTTGAGGCTTAGGGCAAAGGGGCGGGGGTTGGCTACCGGAATCGTCGCAAAGGGCGGCCGCCGTGGTTAACCACGTGCCTGCCGCGGATGCTGCCGGTCGGTACCGCTAGCTGTTGGTCTTAGCTACTGGACTTGGGCTTGGCCGGCGGCTTGGTGGCAGCCTTCGGCTTGGCGGGCTTGGCATCACCGCTGGCGGCCGGCTTTTCCGCTGGTTTGGCGGCGGACTCAGGCTTGGCGTTGGCATGCTTGATCGACGCCGGCTTGGCCGCCGTTTTGGCATCCGGCTTGTTGGCATCGGGCTTGGCGTTTTGCTTGGCGTCGGACTTGGCGTCTTTGGACTTTTCGCCGGCCTCGGGCTTGCGCGCCGCGACGCGCGACTTCTTGCCGCGACGCGGCGTCGCCTGCTGGTCGGCGTCGGCGGCGACCGCCGCGATCAAGGCCGCGCCGGTGCGGGTCGGGCCGGTATAGACCGGGACGGGCTCGGCGGGCGCAGCCGCAGAGGCGAGCAGATCGGAGGCTTTCATCAGCGGCGGCTGCAGGCCAGCGGTGAAGAACGTGACCTGTGCCGCGCCGCCGGTGAGAGAACCCGAGCCGGCGGTGCCGCCATTGGTCGCGATCAGCGCGTCGTCGTCGTCACTCGCCGGGCGCTTGCGCTTGCCGCCGCACATCTCGTCGCGCAGGTTGGGCGGCGACGCGTCGACCGGCACGAGATTGTCGACCGTGCCGAGCGCGGGGCGCAGCCATGACAGCCCGTCCTGCGAGAAGCCGCGCTCCAGAAGCTGCGCCGCCTTCACCGCGCGCGCAGTGCCGGAATTGGCCCCCAGCACGACCGCGATCAGCCGGCGCCCGTTGCGCGTGGCTGAGGCGACGAGGTTGTAGCCGGAGGCGCAGATGAAGCCCGTCTTGAAACCGTCGGCGCCGGGATAGCGGCCGATCAGCTTGTTAAAATTGCCCGTGACACGCTTGCCGAAGCGGATCGCGGGAATGTGCATGAAGTATTCGTACTCCGGCAGGTCGCGCAGCACTGCGCGCGAAAGAATTCCGAGATCGCGCGCCGAGGTGATCTGGCCGTCGGCGGGCAGGCCGTTTGGATTGACGTAGCTCGTCTGCGTCATGCCGAGCCTTGCGGCGGTCTGGTTCATCATCGCGGAGAAACCGTCGATCGATCCGCCGACGCCTTCGGCAAGCACCACGGCCATGTCGTTCGCCGACTTGACCATCATCATCTTCAGCGCGTTGTCGACCGTGACCTGTGTTCCCGGACGGAAACCCATCTTCGACGGCGACTGCGAGGCGGCAACCGGCGACACCGTGAGCAGCGTGTCGAGGGTGAGCTTACCCTCCTTCACAGCCTTCAGCGTCACATAGGCCGTCATGATCTTGGTGACGGAGGCCGGGTACCAGGGAATGGTCGCGTTTTCGGCCTGCAGGACCTTGCCGCTGTCGGCCTCGATCAGCAGCAGCGCTTCGGCGTTCGCCGCGCGCGGCGCGACGACAGCCAGCGTTGCGGCCGCAAGGAACAGGTTGACGACAGATGCGCGAAGCAGCGGGCGAAAGAAGTGCACTATCCGATTCCGGTCTTTGGAGAACGGCCTGATACGGCGGTCCTCATGATCTGAGTTTCGGGCTTGAAAGCGTATTCGGCGCCGCCGCTTGCGGCGGTGCAAACCTATACCGGCTCGTGCGTCGAGAACAGGGGCTTTGGCGCGGTATTCAGCGATGAAATGGGCCGAATTTCGGCAGTCCCTACGGGGACTTCACGGCTGATGCGGCGGCCTCGGACGCGCTTACGGCGGCCCGCGCATTTTCCTGCACCATGAACTGCGCCTTGGCGAGCTCGGCAAAATGGCCGCCTTTGGCGACGAGTTCATCGAAAGTTCCGTTTTCGATCACGCGCCCGTTCTCGAACACCAGGATTTTGGTGGCGTTGCGGATGGTGGAGAGGCGGTGGGCGATCACGAATGTCGTGCGGCCCCGCATCACTTCGTCGAGAGCCGCATTCACCTTGGCCTCGGTGACGGCGTCGAGCGCGCTGGTGGCTTCGTCCAGGATCAGAATTGGTGGATCCTTCAGGAGCGCGCGGGCGATCGACAGCCGCTGCCGCTCGCCGCCGGACAGCATGCGGCCGCGCTCGCCGGCATTGGTCTCGAAACCGCCGCTGCGCTCGATGAACTCGATCGCCTGCGCGCGCTCCGCGGCGACGCGCATCTCGGCCTCCGTCGCATCGGGCTTGCCGACGCGCATGTTCTCGGCGATCGAGCGGTTGAACAGCAGCGCCTCCTGGAACACCACGCCGATGTTCCGCCGCAGCGACGTCAGCGTCACACCGCGGACGTCCATGCCGTCGATCTTGATGAAGCCGGATTGCGGATCGAAGGCGCGGTGCAGCAGCGCGATCGCGGTGGACTTGCCCGCGCCCGTCGAGCCGACCAGCGCGATGGTCTGGCCGGGCAGCGCGGTGAAGGAGAGGTCCTCCACCGCCGGCCGCTTGCCGTCATAGGAGAAGGTGACGTCGTTGAACTCGACGAGGCCCGACAGCCGCCCCGCGTCGATCGCATCGGGCCGGTCGTGCACGGCGGGCACCGCGTCCAGCACGTTGAAGAATTCGCGCAGGCGCGGCGCTTCCATGAAGACGTTGTTGATGAAGCTGACGACCTGTTCGAGCTTCTGGATCAGCAGCGTCGCAAAGCTCACGAACATCACGATGTCGCCGACGGAGGTCAGCCCCTGGTCGTGCAGCGCGATGCCGAGCGTGAAGATCGCCAGCACGGTGATGGTGGTGGAGGCGCGGGTGATGACGGTGACCAGCGCCCACCACGACAGCACCGGCATCTGCGCCGCCAGCAAGTCGTCGGCGACCGAGCGCAGTCCCTTCACCTCGGATTCGACGCGCACAAAACTCTGCACCAGGGCGACGTTGCCGAGCGCATCGGAGGCGCGCGCGGAGAGCTCGCTGTAATGCTCCTCGACCGCCATCTGCATGCCAAAGGTCTTGCGCACCACGAATGTCGTCAGCGCCGTAAACACGATGCAGAGCACGAACAGGAGGACCGCGAGCCGCCAGTTCAGATAGAGCGACAGCGGCAGCAGCACGATCACCGAGAGGATGGCGGCAAAATGCTCGCGGAAGAATCCGAGCCACAGCCGCCACAACGCGTCGGTGCCGTTGAGCATCACCTTCATCAGCCGCCCCGAATGGGTGCCGGAGTGGAAGGTCAGCGGCAGTTGCAAAATGTGCTCGAAATAGCTCGTCAGCACCGCCTGGCGCTGACGGTGGGCGAGGCGGTCGGCATGCAGGGCCACCAGCGCGCTGCAGGCGATGGTGAACAGCCCGAACGCCACCCAGGCCAACAGGAACGGCCAGGCCGAATTGGAGCCTGCGACCGTCTTGCCCGACAGCACGTCGATGATGCGGCCGAACAGCACCGGCTCGGCGAATTGCGAAGCCGCGAGCAGGAGATTGGCGACCGCCAGCAGCCAGCCCAGCCGCGCCTCTTTGCCGAGCAGATCAAGGACGCGGGTGTAGAGGCGAAGGATGGACATGCGGGACAGGAACTCGAGGCGTGGTTGGCAAGCCGGCATTCTAACTATTGCCGGCATTCTAATCAGGGATGGCCCGGCAGAGATAGCGGGATACGGCGGAAGCCGTCAGTTTTACTCAATTGATCAGCCGCCCGCCCACCGGCGGCAGGAACGATCCGTCGAAGATGTCGCTCGCCACCGGCCGCTTGCGGAATTTGAAGTCCTGCGCGAGCTGGTCGATTGCCCGGTCGAGCCGCGCCGGGTCGATGTCGCCGAGGCCGTTGCGCCTGACTTCGTCGGTCAGGACGTTGTCGGCGAGCACTGTGCGCAGACGCTCGAGCTCGAGGTCCCGCACCCCACTCTCCATGCGGCTGACGACGTCATCCACCGCATGCTCCGGATCCCTCACGGTCGCATTGAGGCCGCCGATCAGGGCGCGCACGAAACCTCTCACGGCGTCGGGCTTCGCCGCGGCAAAGGCCGGATTGACCACCACTGCGAAGCCATAGGCCTCGCAGCCGTGGTCGGCATAGCGCAGCACCACGAGGTCGCCCGAGGGCACGCCGCGGTCGCGCAAATTGACGGCCGACAGATACGAGAAACCCGTGACCGCGTCGACCTGACCGGCGGACAGGATCGGCTCCCGCACGGCGGCGCTCATCTTGTAGAACTTTACGTGCGACGCATTGATGCCGTTTCGCTGCACGAGCGCGGGCCAGAGACGGAACGACAGGTCGCTGTCGGCCACGCCCACGATCTTGCCGTCGAGATCCGACAGCGCGTGGATGCCGCGGCTCTTGCGGGCAACGATCGCGTAGGGCGCGCGATTGAACAGCACGAACACCGCCTTGACCGCCGGTGCGTCGGGCTTGTCGCGAAAGCGGATCAACTCGTTGATGTCGACGAGCGCGAGATCGCTGTCGCCCTTGCCGACGCGCCCGAGCGCCTCGGGCGAGCCGGCCGCGTGGTTGAACGACACGCTGAGATGGTCGGCGCTGAACAGGCCGCTGCGTTGCGCGACGAAGAACGGCGCCATGCTGGAGTCCAGTGGACGGTCGAACGAGAACTGGATCGCAATGTTTTGCAGCGCATCCGCCCGAGCATCGCGCGCAGCCGGACAGAGCAGGGCCGCAAGGCCGATGCACAATGTCAGCAGACTGCGGAGGACGAATGTCGGACAAACGCGCATCAGGTCACGCCGGACTTTCGTTTGATGCTTCTTGGTGACGCTTTCCAAAGCGCCGGCGGCTCTCAGTGTGTCCGATCAAACCTGAACGGCTGATGAGCGGAATGCGTCACGATTTCGCAATCGTTTTGCGAATTTTTGTCGCGTTCATCTTGCGTTGGGGTTGGGGAACCCAAGATGGGATCTGCGGGTTGTGGAAGCATGAGCCTGTCCACAGGCGCCACGGAGGTCCCTGAGATGTTCGATCGATTTTCAAAATTTGCCGGCCGCAAGGCCATTCTTGCCACTGCGGCGGTGGTGGCTTTGACCGCCGCTGCACCCACCGCCTCTTACGCGGGCGGCCGTCACTGGCATGGTGGTGGAGGCGCCGCGGCCGCCGCGGTTTTCGGCCTTGCCGCGACCGGCCTTGCGATCGCAGCCACCCGCGATGCCTACGCCTATGGTCCGGGTCCCGGTTACTACTACAGCGAGGCCCCGGCGTATTACGCCCCCAGCCCCTATTATTACGGCCCGCCGCCCGAGCAATATGGCGGGTACACCAAGGTCTGTTCCCACGGCTGGTCCGGCTACGCCTGCTACTAACCGATCGGCCATTAGCCATCGATCAACTTGACGTTGACTAAAACAGGCCGGCGCCCTTGCGGGGCCGGCCTGTTTTTTGCTTTAATTGCCGGACGTTAACACGCTCGCCATTTGTTTCGAGTAGTTTTGAGTAACCATGAGTGATTCGCTTGAGCGGCTATATCTGGCTGTGCTCGCGGCCAGGGATCTCGATCCGCAGACATCGCGCACCGCGCGGCTGTTTCAGCGCGGCCCTGCCAAAATGGCCAAGAAACTCGCCGAGGAAGCCATCGAGGTCGTGATCGACGCGGTTCACGGCGACAGCGACGCCGTGATCCGGGAAAGCGCCGACCTGCTCTACAATCTCACCGTGCTCTGGGCTTCCGCTGGCGTCCGGCCCGAGGACGTCTGGCGCGAGATGGCGCGGCGCGAGGACATGCTCGGGATTGCCGAGAAGCTGCCGAAAACCTCGGTGAAATTGCCCAAAGTCGCGTCACCTCGCGTTGCCGCGCGGCGGCCAATTGTCGCGCTGGAAGGCCGCGCCGCCCGCAAGCGGCACTAGGCGTACAGAAAGCACCAAAGCACCACAAAGCGGCCCCATCTCGCCATGGACAAATCGGTCCCATGGTGCTTCATCGCGGCGCCATGCTGAAACGTATCTACGACTGGTGCATCGACGCCGCCCACAAGCCTTACGCGCTCTGGATCATGGGAGCCGTGGCCTTCGCCGAAAGCTCCTTCTTCCCGATCCCTCCGGATGTGATGCTGATCCCGATGTCGCTGGCGCGCCCGCAGCGCGCCTGGCTCTACGCCACTGTCTGCACCGCGACCTCGGTGCTCGGCGGCATCCTCGGCTACGCCATCGGCGCGCTGCTCTATGACTCGGTCGGCCATTGGCTGATCCAGGTCTACGGCCTCGGCGACAAGGTCGATGCTTTCCGCGCCTCCTATGCGGAATGGGGCGCCGTGATCATCCTGCTCAAGGGCCTCACGCCGATCCCCTACAAGCTCGTGACCATCACCTCCGGTTTTGCCGGCTACAATATCGGGCTGTTCATCCTGTGCTCGATCGTCGCGCGCGGCGGCCGCTTCTTCATCGCGGCGATTCTGCTCAACCGCTATGGCGACTGGTTCCGGCACAAGCTCGAGGAGCACCTCGGACTGTGGGTGACGATCGGCGCCGTCGTGTTGGTGCTCGGCTTCGTGGTTGCGATCAAGCTGATTTAGGGGATGCCGGCGCTTTGCCGCCGCGCCGGCTTCGGTTACGGTTGCGTCATGATGGTTCGATCCGGCAATCCGGTGGCACGACCAGCGATATTTTTCTGCGCGGTGCTGTCTGTTCTCATCGGTACCGCCGGGCTCGGATGGCCGCAGGCGATGGCGCCTTCGCCTGCAGCGCCAACGTCGCCTCCCCCGTCATCATCGCTCGGTCTGCGGGAGCAGGGGCCCGAGGCGCCGTCGCAGCCGGCGACATCAGCGCCTTCGGCGCCGCCCGCGCGCGAGGAAAATCCCGGCCTGATCAACGAAATGGGCAAGCTGTTCGACAAGCTGCCCTCCATCCTGCCGCCGATCAAAAGCCCCGGTGAGACCGCCAAGGACGCCGGAGACGCGCTGTCGCGCCTGGCAAAGCCCTCGGTCATGATCACGGGGAGGGTGTCCTGCCCGGCCTCGCCCAACGGCGCGCCCGACTGCAAGGTCGCCGCCGACCAGCTTTGTCAGAGCAAGGGCTACAAGGAAGGCAAGAGCCTCAACGCCGATTCGGCGGAAAAGTGCTCGGCAAAAGTCCTGATCCCCGGCCGGCAACGCAAGCCGGACGACTGCCGCACCGACACCTACGTCACGCGCGCGCTGTGCCAATAGGTGATGGATATCGGCGCGCAAAGCTCGAAGCATCGGACAAGGAGCATCTCGTGAGCCGCACAGAGCAGGACTTCCTCGGACAGCGTGAGATCGCCGACGACATCTATTACGGCGTCCAGACCATCCGCGGGAAGGAGAACTTCCACATCACCGGCATCCCGATGAGCCAGGAGCCTTACTTCGTGAAGGCGCTCGGCTACGTGAAGAAGGCCGCCGCGATGGCCAACCGCGATCTCGGCGCGGTCGATGCCAAGGTCGCGGACGCCATCATCCTGGGCTGCGACCGCGTCATTGCCGGCGACATGATGGACCAGTTCGTCACCGACTTCATCCAGGGCGGTGCCGGCACCTCCACCAACATGAACGCCAACGAGGTCATCGCCAATCTCGCGCTGGAATCGCTCGGCTTCAAGAAGGGCGACTACCAGCAGGTCAGTCCGAACGACCACGTCAATTACGGCCAGTCGACCAACGACACCTATCCGACCGCCTTTCGCCTCGCGCTGATCCTGCGGCTCGAGAGCTACATGACGGCGCTGCGGCAGTTGCAGGAGGCCTTCTTCGCCAAGGGCCGCGAGTTCGACCGCGTGCTGAAGATGGGCCGCACCCATCTCCAGGACGCGGTGCCGATGTCGCTCGGCGCTGAATTCCGCGGCTGGGGCACCACCATCGGTGAGGAGGTCGACCGTATCTCGGAGGCGCGCGCGCTGCTCCGCGAGATCAATCTCGGCGCCACCGCGATCGGCACGTCGGTCACGGCGGCGGTCGGCTATCCAAAACTCGCGGTCCGGCATCTGAGCGCGCTGACCGGCGTCGACTTCGTGCTCGCCGGCGATCTCGTGGAAGCAACCTCCGACACCGGCGCCTATGTGCAGCTCTCCGGGGTGCTCAAGCGTACCGCCAGCAAGCTGACGAAAATCTGCAACGACATCCGCCTGCTTGCCTCGGGCCCGCGCGCCGGCTTCAACGAGATCAACCTGCCGCAAATGCAGCCGGGCTCGTCCATCATGCCCGGCAAGGTCAACCCGGTCATCCCCGAGGTCGTCAACCAGACGAGTTTTCTCGTCATCGGGCTCGACACCACGGTGACCCTGGCGGCTTCCGCCGGCCAGCTCCAGCTCAACGTGATGGAGCCGGTGATCTCGTTTGCGCTATTCTTCTCGATCCGCACCATGGAACGCGCGGTCAACAGCCTGCGCGAGAACTGCGTGGTCGGCATCACCGCCAACGAGGACCACACCCGCAACATGGTGCTGAACTCTCTGGGCATCGTTACGGTGCTGAAGCCGCTGCTCGGCTACAAGCAATGCGCCGAGATCGCGCGCGAGGGCTACAAGAGCGGCAAGTCACTGCACCAGATCGTGGTGGTCGAGCGCAAGCTGCTCACGCAGCAGAAGTGGGACGAGATGTTCTCCTTCGAGCGGCTGATCAATCCCGATTTGATTGCGTAAGGGTTCTTGAGGTGTCGTCATTCCGGGGCGCGCGAAGCGCGAACCCGGAATCCATTTCGACATTCACTCTGTGGCCCGAGGGATTCCGGGCCTGCGCCTGTCGGCGCATCCCGGAATGACGGAAGACGAATTCCGCTGGTTGAAATTGCGGTAACGCTATCCGCACTGCGGCGTGAAAACGCAATACTTGACAGTGGAAAGATTGCCTTGTTGGTATGGACGCCAACCCGCAATTTTGACCGCCAATAGAGGACCGTTTCGCAATGTCTATGCCTGCCCTGTTCAAGGGACGCCTGTCGATCCCCGTGATCGGTTCGCCGCTCTTCATCATCTCCGTGCCCGATCTGGTGATCGCGCAATGCAAGGCGGGTGTGGTCGGCTCGTTTCCGGCACTGAACGCGCGTCCGCCGGAGCTGCTCGACGAATGGCTGGCGCGGATCACCGAGGAGCTCGCGGCCTATGACCGCGCGCATCCCGAGCGGCCGTCGGCGCCGTTCGCGGTCAATCAGATCGTGCACAAGTCGAACAATCGGCTCGATCACGACATGCAGCTCTGCGCCAAGTACAAGGTGCCGATGATCATCTCCTCGCTGGGTGCGCGCGAGGAGCTCAACCAGGCGGTTCACGGCTGGGGCGGCATCGTCTTCCACGACGTGATCAACCAGAAGTTCGCGCACAAGGCGATCGAGAAGGGCGCCGACGGCCTGATCCTGGTCGCGGCCGGCGCCGGCGGCCATGCCGGCGTGATCTCGCCGCTCGCCTTCGTGGCGGAAACGCGAAAGTGGTTCGACGGCCCGATCGCGCTGTCGGGCGCGATCGGCAACGGCAAGGCGATTCGCGCCGCGCGTATCCTCGGCGCCGATTTCGCCTATATCGGCTCGGCCTTCATCGCCACCAAGGAAGCCAACGCGGTCGAGAAGTACAAGGAGATGATCGCGTCCTCGACGGCCGATGACATCGTCTACTCAAATCTCTTCACCGGCGTGCACGGCAACTATCTGAAGCCGTCGATCCTCGCCGCCGGAATGGATCCCGACAATCTGCCGACCTCCGACCCCTCGAAGATGAATTTCGGCACCGATGCGTCCGGCGAGCGCGCCAAGCCAAAGGCCTGGAAGGAGATCTGGGGTTCGGGCCAGGGCATCGGCAGCGTCGAGAAGGTCATGCCGGCTGCCGAATTGATCGCGCGCTTCAAGAAGGAATACGACGAAGCCGTCGATCCGCCGTTGTAGACTGTCGTATCCGGGACGCGGTGCACCGCTCTTGCGGTGCGCCGCTTTGCCGGGACCCATGCCCCACGATGGACCCCGGATCAGCAGCGCACCGCTGACGCGCTGCGCAGCGTCCGGGAAATGTCGGCAGAAATGGAATGTTTGATGCCCCCCATCTTCCGCGTCGACGGCAACAGCGTCGTTACCAGCCCCGATGCGGCGGGGCCGTGGGATCCCCGGATGCAGCACGGCTCGGCGCCGGCTTCGCTCGTGGTGTGGGCGGCCGAGCGGATTCCGACGCAGGCGCCGATGGACATCGCGCGCGTCACCATCGACCTGATGCGCCCGGTGCCGGTGGCACCGCTGACGATTGCCACCGAGGTGCTGCGCGAGGGTCGCAAGATCCAGCTCTGCGGCATCAAGCTCCTGGCCGAGGGCGTCGTCGTGGTCGGCGCGACCGTGCTGAAGATCAAGCAGCAGGCGCTCACGCTGCCCGATGATGTCAAGGAGCTGCAGGTCGACCTGCCGTCGCCGGAGGAGTCGCTGGTCGAGGACGGCCACGCCGCCACCAGTCCGTTCGTGCGCGCGGTGTCGATGCGCGCCGCGCGCGGCCGCTTCGGCCAGGCCGGCGCCGGTGCGATCTGGTTTCGCGTCGATCACCCCCTGATCGAAGGTTTTGCCGTCTCGCAGGCGATGCGCGCCGTGGTCGCTGCCGACTTCTCCAACGGCACCGCCTCGACGTTGGATTTCCGTCACTGGACCTACATCAACGCCGACCTCACCGTGAGCTTTGCGCGGCAGCCGGTCGGCGAATGGATCTTGCTCGACGGCGACTCCTGGATCGGCCCGGACGGTGCGGGGCTCGCGATGTCGCGGCTTGCCGACAGGCAGGGCTATTTCGGCCGCGCCGTGCAGAGTCTGGTGATCGAGAAACGGTGAGTGCTGCGCTTTCCCGGCAGCTTCGCGCACATCGCCGATCGGCGCGCGCCCGGGGAATGACTTGAAGGGCAGGCTTCCGCCGCCGCGGAAGGGATGCCTGTCGCGAACCTCTTCTTGATCGGAGGTCTCTTGTTCGACGCCGACGTCCTGCCTTCACATGCCGTAGACGATCTTGATCTCCCACAGCAGGACTATGATGGCCGTGATCAACGCAATCGCGGCCACCGCACTTTCCAGGGAAGCGACTCTCATGCTTACTCTCCGCTTCCCCAGCCCCATCAGCGGTCTAGGTGATTCGCCGAATCGCCTGCAATTGCGTGGGTGCCGTCCGTGAAAAGTCGCTCGCGTGCTGTTGTTTACGGGTCACAGCTACCCGTAGAAACCCTGAGTCGAAACGCGCGAAGTTGTGCGGTGCAGGGTATGGCCGGTTGTAAGCCGCAAGGATTACCCCACCATCCGGCCTCGCCCGCTCCAGAAGCTCGCGCGCAGCACTTTCTTGTCGACCTTGCCGACGCCGGTCATCGGCAGATGCTTGACGAACTGAATCTGTTTCGGCGCATGCGCCGATCCCTTCTTTGACTTCACGAGGTTGATCAGCTCGTCCGCATCGGGGTTCGCGCCTTCGCGCGGGACCACGATCGCGGTGACCGCTTCGCCCCATTTCTCGTCAGGGATACCGACGACCGCAACCATCGCTACGTCGGCGTGTTGCGACAGCACGTCCTCGACCTCGCGCGGAAAGATGTTGAAGCCGCCGGAGACGATCATGTCCTTCTTGCGGTCGAGGATGAACATGTAGCCACGCTCGTCCTTGCGCGCGATGTCGCCGGTATGCACAAAACCGTTCTTCAGCGTCTCCGCCGTGATGTCAGGACGTTTCCAGTATTCGGCCATCACATGCGGCGCACGCACGCAGATTTCGCCGGCTTCGCCCGTCTTCACTTCCTGGTCGTTGTCATCGAGAATCTTGACCTCGCAGGCCGCGATCGGGAAGCCGCATGACAAGAACAGCTCCGGTGTCTTGGGATCGTGATCCGACTTGCGCAGCACCGAGACCGGATAGCATTCGGTCTGGCCGTAGAGCTGCGAGAACACCGGGCCGATGCGCTCGATGCCCTCGACCAGCCGGCTCGGCGACATCGCGGAGGCGCCATAAAGCACGAGCTCGAGCGAGGACAGGTCGGTCTTGTCCAGAGAGGGATGATCGAGCAGCACATAGATCATGGTCGGCACGAACAGCGTGAAGTTGATGCGCTCGCGCGCGATCGTCGTCAGCACCGCCTCGGGATCAAAACCTTTCAGCATGTGGACGGTGCCGCCGCGCATCAGGGTCGGCAACACCTTCGTGCCCGCGACATGGCTGATCGGCGCGACCGTGAGATAGCGCGCGGCATCCGGAATCTCGAAGTCGGCGAGGATCGCCGCGGCAGCTCCGGCATTTTCGCGGTGATAGCGCAGCGCGCCTTTGGATTTGCCGGTGGTGCCGCCGGTATAGTTCAGCGTGGAGAGGTCGTCGAGGCTGGCGAGACACTGCGCGCTGGCGTGTCCCGCGTTCTCGATCGCCGCCAGCAGATCGACGCCGTAGCCGGCAGGTCCCATGGTGAACACCGCTTTCAGCCGGCCCGTCTTCGCAGCGAGCTCGCCGCCGCGATCGCGGAAGGCGCTCGCATCGACCACCAGTACTTCGGCCTCGGAATCCTCGAGCTGAAAGAGCTGGTCTTCCAGTGATCCCAGCGGATGCAGCCAGGTGATGCAGAGGCGTGCCAATTGCGCGGCGTTGCCGGCGCACCAGGTGTCGGCGCGGTTGGCGGTGAGGAAGGCGACGCGCGCGCCCGGCTGCAGTCCAAGCCGCATCAACACGCCCTGAATCCGTCCGATCAGGTCGCTGGCGCCCTGGTAGGTCAGCGATCCCCCGGGCCAACTGAAGGCGGTTCGGCCTGGGTAGCGCGCCAGCGCGCGCAGCGTCTGCGCACAAGTCGGTGGCGATGCGTGGAGCGGAGCGGACATGTGTTTCCTCGTTGTTTTGTCATCGGCCGCTTGCCGTGCCAATGTTAGCTGCAACGCTAGCACAATGACTGCGGCTTGAAATGGCAAAGCGGAGGCACGCTTGAAATCGAAACGTCTCGATCGATTGCGCGAGCGACTGAGCCTTCCCCTGATCGCGGCGCCGATGTTTCTCGTCTCGGGCGTAGAACTCGTCGTGGCTGCGTGCCGCAACGGCGTGATCGGCAGTTTTCCGACGGTGAATTGCCGTAGCACGGAACAACTCGGCACATGGCTCACCGAAATCGAGACGCGTCTGCAGCAGCACGCCGACGCGAGCGGCAACAAGCACGCGCCGATCTGCCCGAACCTGATCGTGCATCGCTCCAACGCGCGGCTGGAGCAGGATGTGAAAGTGCTGCTGCAACACAAGCCAGAGATCGTCATCACCTCCGTCGGTTCGCCCGCGCCGGTGGTGAAGCCGTTACACGATGCCGGCGCACTGGTGCTCGCCGACGTCGCCTCGATCCGCCACGCCGAGCGCGCGGCGGAGGCTGGCGCAGACGGGCTCGTACTGCTCACGGCGGGCGCGGGCGGTCAGACCGGCTGGCTCAATCCATTCGCTTTCGTCCGCGCGGTGCGCTCGTTCTATGACGGCATCATCGTGCTCGCGGGCGGCATCAGCGACGGCCATGCCCTCCATGCGGCGGAAGTGCTCGGCTGCGATCTCGCCTATATGGGCACAAAATTCATTGCGACGCGCGAGAGCATGGCGGACGATCGCTACAAGCAGATGCTTGTGGAGGCGAGTGCCGACGACATCCTGCTGACCACGGCGTTCACGGGTCTTCAGACCAACATGCTGAAGCCATCGATCGTCGCCGCCGGTCTTGATCCCGACGATCTGCCCGCGCGCGGCGCGATCGACATCGGCAAGGATATCGACATCACCGCGCGCGAGAACCGCCCAAAACGCTGGCGCGACATCTGGAGCGGCGGTCATTCGACCTCGGGCGTGGTGGATGTGCCCGGGGTCGACGATCTCGTCGCACGGACGCTCGCCGAATATCGCGCGGCCGGCGGGAGCTAGTTCGCGACAAAGTACCATTGCTCGGCATAGCGTACGGCCTGCCGCGGCGGCTCGTCGTCGAACTCGAAAAAATTTGCGGGATCGCCACCCTTCGGCACATGCAGGAAGCCGGAGAAGGTGTGGCGGAAGCCGCGCATGGTGAGGAACAGGACATAGGCGCCGCGGTCGTCCTGATCGACCACGATCTCGCCGCCGGCCGACACGGTGCTTGCGTCGGGCGACAACGCGATCAGACGGGCATTATGCGCGACGTTCGGAACGAGTTCGCCGGCCTCGACGCGCGCGACGATCCGTTCGCGCGCCGCGCGGTGCCACCAAAAATTCGTCTCCAGCCAGATGTGCGTGAACGGAACGTAGGTGAGCGCGGCCAGCGTCGCGGCGCAGACGACGAAGGGCAGCGCGAATCGTGCACCGCGCGCGCGGATGCGCGTCAGCAGAAACAGCGACCATAATCCGCAGACCGGAAACAGCACGGCGAGCACCGGCAGCAGCGCGAGCACGAGGCCGGAGGGGAAGTCCGACATCGGCAGCTCGAACGCGGCAAGCCCAAGCGCCAGTGCCGAGGTCGCAAGGCAGGCCGTCAGCGGGAGGCGGACCGATCCCGCGCGCGCGTTGCCTGTTGTCTCTGCCATGCCGCTTGGTCGCCCGCGCGCGGCCTCGCGTTCGAGGCCGCAATCCCGCAGACGCGGCCATTTAACCGCACATTAACCATCGCGATCCCAGAATCCCCCTCAAGGCCGCCGATCAGGACCAAAGGGGTAGGCGATGGACTACGATTATCTCAGCACCACCAAGACGCGGGCAACGCTCGACGAAATCCGGGTTCGGGTGGCGCATGCGCTCGCGCGCCATCCGCTCTGCCGCAAGGTGCGCTTCGACATCGTCAGCGTGCCCCGCACCCGTCGGGGCGGTAACTGGACCGTCACCCTGCAATCGGTCGAGCCGCGTGCGGTATGGGAAGCCTCCGAGATCGTCGCCGACATCCAGGACGCCTACGACCTCGCCGCAGCCGCTTGATTTCATTGAAGTTTCCGGTCGCTGTCGCCGCAATCCAGCCGGATGTCGCCGCGCGCAACGGCTTGCGCCTTAATTCCCGCCCAGTTTCCGGGCTTTTCTGACGTGGACGTGAAGAGCAGGCCGCGGAGAGACGTTTGTCGAAAGCCATCACCATCGTCGTTCTGACCTGCATCCTCGTCCTCGGTGCCGCCGCCACTGCGATTCTGGGCCGCGACAGCGTCCCTGCCGTCACCGCCGAGATGGTTGCAGCCCAGCCCGCGCCAAAGGAGCTGGTCACCAACCGCGCCGCCAAGGCCGACCGGCTCAACATTCCGACCCTGGCGCTCGCCTCCGCCGCGATCGAGCCCGTCAAGGTGCCCGCCCTTACCGAGCCGCTGCGCCAGGCCTTTGCCGCTGCCACGCCGTCCGATTTCCCGATGCCGAAGGCGAGCGCATCCGAGGCGCCGGCCCAGGCTGCCGAAGCGCCGGCCAAGCCGAAGCCGGTTGCAAAGCCGCAGCCGCAGAAAGCCTACTCGCTGCTATCAGACGTGCAGATTGCCGGCATCAAGGACCGGCTGAAGCTGTCCTCGTCGCAGGAATATTACTGGCCTTCCGTGGAGACTGCGCTCCGCAACGTCGCGCGCAAGATTCAGGCGAACAAGCTCAGCAATCCGCAGGTGCAGGGCGTGCAGCTCGATCCGGACAGCCAGGAGGTCCAGCAGTTGAAGTCGGCCGCGATGCCGCTGCTGTTCCAGTTGCGCGAGGACCAGAAGGAAGAGGTCCGCAAGCTTGCCCGCATCATCGGGCTCGAGAAGGTCGCGCAGCAGATCTGACGTGCGACAGCAGGCTCTTGTTCTGAACGTGTCTTGCCGCGGAACTGCCGCTTTTCCCCAAACGTCCATCCCGTCAAGGAACATCAAATTCTGCCACGCGTTGCCCGCTCCAAAGAGGGAGTGGATCAATGCGCGCTTCGACAGCCTATTTCGTCGGTGCCGGAACGATCGTCGCGGCCATCGCCATTGGTCTTGGCGGCGGTCTTATCGCCGGCAATATCATGCATCCCGTCACGCCCAAGCAGGGGCCCGACACGGCCAAGTATGAGCGGCGCGCGGAGCCAGTGGTGGCTGCGGCGACAGCAAGTGGGCCGTCCGAACACGTGCGGTATCTGACGGGCTCGCAGGTCTTTGGTGCTGTGTTCGCACCGCCCGCGCATGCCGAGTCGCAGACCAAGACGGCAAGCACCGAACCGCCGGCACCCGCAGCCAACGACGCGAGGACGGCCAACGCTGCTTATGCGCCTGAGAACGCTTACGCCAAGGCGAGCGAGTCCGATACCAAGCGCGCTGCCCAGGAACGGCGCCGGGCTGAGCGGCAACAGCATTGGGCGGAGCGGCGCCGTCAGGAGATGCGCGGGCCGCGCGATCGGACCGACTGGAACGACGTCGCGCGCAGCGTGCGAGAGGATTCCGAGTCCCGCGAATTCATCGCGAGCCGCCGTCCGGCGCTCCCGCAGATCAGGCTGTTCGGCTCCGATGACGACGATTAGGGCCTAACTCGTTTCCCTTCTCCCCTTGTGGGAGAGGGTGGCTCGCCGGTCCTAACCGGCTACATGGGTAACAGAATAGACCGGCGACATGGGTAACAGGTCAACTGTCGGCAAGGAGGGCTTTGCCGATGGGTTGGAAGGAGACCTGTGCCGTGGACGAGCGGATGCGCTTTATGGTGGCGGTTGAGAAGGGCGAG
>NZ_JAFCJM010000080.1 GCF_018130955.1 Bradyrhizobium liaoningense | reverse complement strand
TATCGCCGTTCCTGAGCTTGGCGACGCCCCGCCCGTAGAGCGAGCTCGCCGTCAACCAATGGTGCTTCAGAGCGGAGTCGTAATCGATTATGGCGCTGTCGAATTGGCCGCGCTTTAGGTGAGCAAAGCCACGACTGTCGAGAGAGCATCGGCATCGTTCGGCCAGCAGCCGCAGCGACTCGTTGCAATCGGCAAGTGCCTGTTGCGCTTGGCCGATGATGGCGAGCAGCGCCACGGTTGCTGTAGATGATGGCGTCCTGGATCGCCTTCGCCGCAGCGATGTCGGAGACGCCGCCTGTGCTATCGCCGTTCCTGAGCTTGGCGACGCCCCGCCCGTAGAGCGAGCTCGCCGTCAACCAATGGTGCTTCAGAGCGGAGTCGTAATCGATTATGGCGCTGTCGAATTGGCCGCGCTTTAGGTGAGCAAAGCCACGACTGTCGAGAGAGCATCGGCATCGTTCGGCCAGCAGCCGCAGCGACTCGTTGCAATCGGCAAGTGCCTGTTGCGCTTGGCCGATGATGGCGAGCAGCGCCACGGTTGCTGTAGATGATGGCGTCCTTGGGGGCGAGCCTTGCAGCCTCGCTGAAGTCAGCAATGGCGAGGCCAGGAGAGAACGTAACTGACACGGTGATCTGGGGCGCAACTGTAGCAAGCGGTTGGGAGCATGCACTATTGCCCCAAGGGGAAATAACGAGCTAGGGATCACTTTGGTTATCAGTATCGAGCGCCTGAAATGGTGACTTTACGAACGCTTAAACTGCAGCCGCTCCGAGTTTTTCGAATTACATCGCTGCACAAGCCTTTGGGTGAGGTCATGGTCCGCCGAAGACATTGCACCGGAAGCGCATTCATCGCTTCACCTGTCGTAGGCTGACGTCCCCGCAGGTGAGCGACGGTGACGCGTGAGCAAACGTTGAAAGCGAAACTGATATCGCCATGGCGTGTGCTCTTTCGGTCACACTCATTCATATTCGGCCGTGGGACCGTCTGCTTGCCGATTTTGCCATACATTGGGTGAAAGTGCGTTGTTTGTATTCCGTGTTTCTCGATACCGGATTTTGGACGCGCAAAGATAGGGGGATTGCCGGATGTGGTGCCTCGGATCGGGCTTACGGCCCAGTTTCTTGCGCCGGCATTTGTGCGTTGGAGCGGTTATCGCCCTACTTGCGCTTCCAGCTCAAATCGCTCGTGCCGATGAAGGCGGCGTCAGCTTTTGGGTGCCCGGCCTCTATGGCAGCCTGGCGGCCGTGCCCCAGCAGGCGCCGGGGTGGTCGCTGACCACCATTTATTGGCATGACTCGGTTTCCGCCGGTGGCGACGTCGCGCGCGCTCGCGAGATCCATATCGGTCGCATTCCCGCAAATCTATCGGCCAACTTGGACGCCAACGTCCGTGCCAATCTGAATATCGGCTTCTTGATCGCAAACTACGCCTTCGAAACACCGGTGTTCGGCGCTCAGGCCTCTGCCGGCTTTCTTGCAGCCTACGGCTCCAACAGCACATCGTTGGCGGGATTGCTCACGGGAACAGTGACGACACCGGGCGGCACGTTCCCGTTCCCGCCGCGCTTCGACAGCATCGACAGCTCAATCACGGGATTCGGTGATCTGTATCCGCAGTTCGCGCTGCGCTGGAATGCCGGTGTTCACAACTACATGACCTACATCACCGGGGACATCCCGGTCGGGGCCTACGAGTCAACCCGCCTTGCCAACATAGGGATCGGGCACTGGGCGATCGACGCCGGCGGCGGCTACACCTATTTCGACCCGAAGACCGGGCATGAAGCTTCGGCGGTGCTCGGATTCACATACAACTTCATAAATCCTGCCACTCAATATCAGAGTGGCGTTGACATGCACCTCGACTGGGGTGTGTCGCAATTCCTGACCAAGCAGGTTCAGGTCGGCCTCGTGGGTTACCTCTACCAGGAGATCGGCTGCGATAGCGGCTCCGGCGATCGCGTCGGTTGCTTCCGGTCGCGGGTGGTCGGCGTCGGCCCGCAGTTCGGCTACATCTTCCCGCTGGGAGACAAACTGCAGGGGTACCTAAACCTGAAGGCCTACGGCGAATTTGCCAATGAAAATCGGCCGGCGGGCTGGAACCTCTGGCTGACGTTCAATCTTCAGCCCGCGGCGGCAACGCCGTCGACGGCCTCAAGGCGCATTTTTGCGAAGTAGGATCAGTGATGCTCTGGATGAAGTCGTCTCTTGCAAGCGCTGCTCTCCTAGCAATCTGCGTGAGCGTCACCGCGCGTGCGGCGGATTTGCCGGTAAAGGCTCCGCCCGCTCCCCCGCCGCCCTACAATTGGTCAGGATTCTACCTTGGCGCAAATTTCGGCGGCGCGTGGACCAACGGCAGCCTGAATATTCCAGGCAACAATCTGTATGGCGGCATCACCGAATTCATTGGTGGCGTTCAGGCGGGCTACAATTTCCAGGCCGGCCATCTTTTGTTTGGCGTGGAAGGTGATTTCGACGGAGCGACTTTTGGTCATCCCCCACTTCCGACACCCACACTCGGCACCGTGAGGCAGAACTGGATTGGAACGATCGCAGGCCGCATCGGCCTCGTGGAGGATAATTGGCTCCTCTACGCCAAGCTTGGCGGCGGCTGGGTGCAAAGCAATGCCGCATTGAACTTCCCCGGCGTTACCTGGCAGGGGTCCAACAACAGCTCTGGCTGGCTAGCTGGAGTGGGTGTCGAGTACGGCTTCAAACCGCATTGGACGCTTAAACTCGAATACGATTACATTGGGTTGGGAAGCTGGGCTTCGCCCACGGCCCCACCCGTCCAACTGAACCGCGACCTTCAAATGGTCAAGTTCGGTGCCAACTACAAATTCGAAAGCGGACGCGCCGATACGGCTGCGCCGGCAAAAGCCGGGCATTCTGCCGAGCCTTCCGAAGACGAAAACCTCGCCCAGAAATCACAGAACCCGATCGCTGATCTCGTCAGCGTTCCTTTCCAAAGCAATACGAATTTCAACGCCGGGCCGTTCAACCGCACCCAGGAAGTGCTCAACATTCAGCCAGTCGTTCCCTTGCGGCTCAACGCGGACTGGAACCTGATCTCTCGCACCATCATCCCGGTGATCAGTCAAACTAGTCCGTTCTTTAACAACAACACCAATGGCATTGGCGACATTACTCAGCAGTTCTTTTTCACCCCCACGCATCCAGGCTCTCTAATCTGGGGCCTCGGTCCCGTCTTTACGGTTCCGTCCGCCACCGATCCTATTCTTGGCCAAGGAAAAACGCTGCTCGGTCCTACGGCCGTCTTTTTGGTAACGCCGGCACATTGGGTGATCGGCGTATTGGTGAACAATCAGTGGTCGGTTGGCGGGGACCCGTTGCGGCAGAGCGTGAACCAGTTTCTCGCGCAGCCATTTGTCAACTACAACATGGCACATGGGTGGTTCCTGACAAGTTCACCAGTTATCACAGCGAACTGGCTGGCAGCACCGGGGCAGCAGTGGACCGTACCGGTTGGTGGCGGCGTCGGCCGGATCTTCAAGCTCGGCGACCAGCCAGTGAGTGCATATATATCCGCCTACTACAACGTCGTTCGTCCGACCGGCGCGCCAAATTGGCAGTTGCGAGCCGAGCTCTCGCTGCTGTTCCCGGAGAGGTGAGAGCTGTCCGCCCACTTGGCCCTTTTCATCGGACATTGCTCGATGCACTCGGCACTCGCATTTGGGCCACGAAGAGACATTCCGCCTTTGTCCAAGTGATCGCAGCGCTTTATCGATGCGCTCGCGCTAAACTTGGGGACCGACGTCCGATATTGGAATGGTTCGGCCGTGCTCTAGCCCTGCCGGACTAAAGCTGGCAGAAGCGCTCAAGACAAGGGGCACGCCATGTCTCAGAAAATCAATGCAGCGATCGCCGCCATCGTTCTGGTGTCTGCCTTTGCCGCACCTGTGGCCGCTGGCACGGTCGAGGATGCGGTTGATGCGCATGCCAGAGGCGACTATGCAAAGGCCCTGCGACTTATTCGCCCGCTGGCAAATGATGGCGATGCAGCAGCCCAGTATAATCTCGCGCTAATGTATTTGATTGGCCGGGGCGTGCAGCAGGACTACACGGCGGCGGCGATCTGGTTCCGAAAAGCTGCCGAGCAAGGTTACGCCCTCGCGCAATCCAATCTTGGGACTTTGTATCGCGACGGCCGAGGCGTACCTGAAAATGATGCCGAGGCAGTAGTATGGTTTCGAAAGGCTGCCGACCAGGGCGACCCTGTTGCCCAGTTTTTGCTCGGAGGCCAATACGCAACAGGGCAAGGCGTAGCGCGGGACTATGCCGAGGCGTCGTTATGGTTTCAGAAAGCTGCGGAACAAGGCCATCCCTCCGCCAGGATCCATCTCGGGGTTATGTACGCCAAAGGCGACGGCGTGCCGCAGGACTATGTTCGTGCCCACATGTGGTTCAGTCTAGCGGCGGCACAGGGTGAGCAAAGAGCGGTCAAGTTTCTAGAAATGACCGAACGGAGGATGACCCCAGCTCAGATAACCGACGCGCAGAAGCTCGCACGCGACTGGAAGCCGGCTACGCAGCCACCTCCTCGTTAGCGGAGCCCTACTACTGCAGTGCTGATGACCGCTATGGGGTCACGAACGACAAACTCTAAGTGAGCATAACGCGTCCGCTTTCGGGCGCATCGCGACCAAAGCGCTCCTTGGCCGGGCCCACCTGCTTCAGCCCGTGTCTCTGCCGCGCTCGGAACTTGGTCGAGCGCTTCTTCAACAAGATCAAGCACAGGCGCCGGGTTGCGACGCGCTATGACAAGTTCGCCGCCAACTACCTTGCCTTCGTTCAATTCGCATCGATCAGGCTATGGCTGCGCGCTAATGAGTCCGCGTCCTAATCAGGCGCCGCGCACGATCTCTCTGACGTGTCCGACCGCTTCGTCGATCATCGCCGCCGTGACGTCGAGATGGGTGCAGGCGCGGATGCGACCGTCCATCATCGCGAGCATCACGCCGCGCTGGCGCAAGGCGGCGACCATCTTGTCGCCGGGGACGCCGGCGCCGTCGGGCTTGAAGAATACGAGATTGGTTTCGGGCTCCTGCACCTCGATGCCCGCGATCTGCGACAGCCCGCGCGCCAGCGTGCGCGCGTTGGCGTGGTCGTCGGCGAGGCGGTCGACGTGATGATCGAGCGCGTAGATGCAGGCGGCGGCGCAGATGCCGGCCTGCCGCATCGAGCCGCCCAGCCGCTGCTTCCACTGCCAGACCGCATCGATGAACTCGCGGCTGCCCGCCAGCACGCCGCCGATGGGGGCGCCGAGGCCCTTCGAAAAATCGATCCAGGCCGAATCCCAGCCCGCAGTCATGTCGCGCGGAGAGATGCCGGAGGCGACGGTGGCGTTGAGGAGCCGCGCGCCGTCCATGTGCGTGATGAGACCGTGCGTCTTCGCGATCGCGACGATCTCGTCGAGTGCGGCCTTCTTCCAGATCGTGCCGCCGCCGATATTGGCAGTCTGCTCGACGCTGACGACCCTCTGCGTCGGCTGGTAGCGCGAGCGCGGATGCAGCGCCTTGCGAAAGGTCTCCGGCGTGAACTGGCCGTCGGCGCCGGGAAGCTGCGTCACCTGGAAGCCGCCGAGGGCTGCATGCGCGCCGCCTTCGCGGGCGATGATGTGGGCGGTCTCGTGCGCCAAAATCTCGTCGCCGGGCCGGCAGTGCACCAGCGTCGCCGTGACGTTGCACATCGTGCCCGAGGGCATGAACACCGCGGCTTCCTTGCCGAGCAGATCGGCCACGCGCGCGCAGAGCGCGTTCACACTCGGATCGTCGCCGACCTGCTCGTCGCCGACCTCGGCGCGCGCCATCGCCTCGCGCATTGCAGCCGTCGGCCGCGTCTGCGTGTCCGACAGAAGATTGATGCGCACCGGCGGCGCCTTGGGATCGACGGGGGGAGGGGTGTAGAGCATGCGACGCCTCCTGAAGGCAGGACGGCCACTGAGAGTGGCTCTTAAGCAAAAAGGCCCCGGCGAACCGGGGCCTTTCGATATCAGTTATTAGCGCGAATAGAATTCGACGACCAGATGCGGCTCCATCTGCACAGGGAACGGCACGTCGGAGAGGCCGGGGATGCGCGCGTATTTCGCGGTCATCTTGCCGTGGTCGACTTCGAGATAGTCGGGCACGTCACGCTCGGCGAGCTGGCTCGCTTCGAGGACGTGGGCGAGCTGCTTGGAGGCTTCCTTGACCTCGATGACGTCGCCGACCTTGAGCTGGTAGCTCGAGATGTTGACCTTGCGGCCGTTCACCTTGATGTGGCCATGGTTGATGAACTGGCGGGCGGCGAAGATCGTGGAGACGAACTTGGCGCGGTACACGACCGCGTCGAGACGGCGCTCCAGGAGGCCGATCAGGTTCTCGCCGGTGTCGCCCTTGAGGCGGCTCGCCTCGACATAGATGCCGTGGAACTGACGCTCGCTGATGTTGGCGTAGTAGCCCTTCAGCTTCTGCTTGGCACGGAGCTGCACGCCGAAGTCGGAGAGCTTGCCCTTGCGGCGCTGGCCGTGCTGGCCGGGGCCGTATTCACGACGGTTCACGGGGCTCTTCGGGCGGCCCCAGATGTTCTGGCCCATACGGCGATCGATCTTGTACTTCGCCTCACTGCGCTTAGTCATCGCGTCCTCTTAAGAAGTTAGGTTGGTTTGAGGAAACGCGCCCTCCTGTGTGACGGGAAAACCCGGCACCGACAGGCTCCATTCCCAAAGCTGTTAAGGAACGGGGCCACGGGTCGCGAAACGCTTCGCGGGCCGAAATCGGCCCGCGAGCAGGCGGCTTTTAGGTGAATTCGGGCGGTCCTGTCAACGTTTCACCGTGTCATTCCGGGGCGATACGCGAGTATCGAACCCGGAATCTTGAGGTTCCCCAATGCGCGATTGCGCATCGGGGTTCGGCTCTGCGAGCCGCCCCGGAACGACGGCTTTCAGGTCCCCACCGCCCGGATCGCCTTGGGTTCCGCCGACTGCCGGGCGCCGCGTAATTCCGCAGCGATTTCAGTGTTTAGCACCTGCTCCAGCCGGGTCAAAACCCGGGCGATTGGCGCGGCGTCGGTAATCCGGTGGTCCCAGCGGATCAGGACGTCGATCGTGTGGTCGGTCCCGACCACCCCGTAGCTCAGGATGAACGGACCCGGGCTGATGGCATGGAGCTCGCCGCCGCCGAAGGCCGCGACCGAGGTCACCGAGAAGCTGCCGAAATAATTGGCCCGCTGGCGGCCGAAATTGAGCCCGATCAGCCAGGACAGGCGCCGCAGCGGCAGCGGGAGCCGGGTCGCCAGCATGATCTTGCGGAACATAGGCACGTCCATCAGCGGAGCGTCCTGGGCGTGCCGGATCAGGGCGTCGATCTCGGCCAGCGGCAGCGCGTCGGGGCCGGCGATCCGCTGCGGCAGCACGCATTCCTCGCCATCCTCGGTCCGGGCGATCGCCACGAGCGCCACGCTTTTCGGCAGCTCGTAGAACGTCGGCCAGGGCCATTTGGCGTAGAGCGTGCGCAGGATCGGCTCGTCCTTCGCAATCAGCGCGAACGCCTTGACGAAGATCGCGGCCCAGCCCGCCGGCCTTGCCGCACCGGCACGGGCCTCGAGCAGGGGACGGATGTGGAGCGGGCGCGATAGCGAGACGAAGGGCACACCAATCGAGGCGTGCATGAGGTCGAAGATCAGTCGGCGCGGCGGCGAGATTCTTCTAGGTGTACCGCGCATCGTGTTCCGTTTCCCGCGGACTCATGGACCTCGGCGAGTCGGCCTCCGCTCGCCATAGCGATTTAGCACGAACCAACAGGCTTGAGGCCAACAGGTTCACGGCGGGAGGCGGCAACGAGGCTGGCGGCGTAGTCCGCATTCTCAGCAAAATCATTTATCATCAATATCTTACGTAGTTAACCTAACGCAAGCCGCGACCGCCCTGCAAGTCCGGTGGAAGACGCGGCCGGAAGATCCTCTAGCGCTTGATCCCTTCGAAGCTCGCCATGATGCCGCGCTGGAAGAGCGACCAGTCGAAGCCGAGCGCGATCGCGCGGTAGCCGCGGTCGATCAGCCGGTTGGCCTGATCAGCCGTCCGCGCCACGCCGCCGATCGGGACCCCGCTCTTGAGGATGCCGGCCTCGGCCCGCGCGATGAGCTCCAGCAGTTCCGGGTCGTCCATCTGCCCGCGCTTGTCGATGGAGGTAGCGAGGTCGCCGGGGCCGATCACGGCGATGTCGATCCCGGGCGTTGCCATGATCTCGTCGATGCGGTTGACCGCCTCGATATGCTCGATCGTGATCATGCACAGCATCTCATCGTCGGCGCAGGCCATGTACTCCGGCATCGACTGGCCCCAGCGGAACGGGGCGTGGAACGGGCCCCAGAGCCGGTCGCCGCGTGGCGGGTAGCGCACGCTGCGCACGGCCTTCTCGGCCTCGGCGCGGTTGGTGATCATCGGAAAATTGATGCCGAAGGCGCCGATGTCCATCGGCGCCTTGGCAAGCCAGGGTTCGTTCGCCGCGATCCGCACCAGCGGCGTGCATTGCGTGCCCGTGGTGGCGGCGATCATCGCATGTGCCTGCGTCAGGTCGATCGGCCCGTGCTCGAGATCGACGATGATCCAGTCGAGCGAGCGCGCCATGATCTGCACGGTCTGCACGCTCGGGATGGTCGCGATCGCACCGAAGGCGGGACGGCCCTCGCGCCACAACTGGCGGAGACGGTTGAGTGGCGCTGGCGTGACCGACATGAAAAGAACCTGTGGAGGTAAGAACAGGCGCACAACCTAGCAGTGCGCTTTACCGCCGAAAAGTCAGGCCGGAACGCGGCCGCCGAAGAACGGCGTGAGCGCAGGGCCGAGGGCGTGCGCGCGGCGGGAGGTGAAGATCATCTCGGCACCTTCCTGCACGACGCCGGATACACGCGGTCCCAGCAGATCCGAGACGCGGCGCGCGATCGCCGGTGCCGGATCGATCCAGTCCACCGGCCAGGGCGCAAGCTTCGTCAGCCGCTCCAGCAGCAGCGGATAATGCGTGCAGGCAAGCACCACCGTGTCGGTGCGCGCGCTCGTATCCGCGGGGTCGCCGACGAAGCAGGGCTTGAGCTCGGTGAGGATGTCATCGTCGCTGATTGCGTTGCCGCTGAGCGCGGCTTCCGCGAGCGAGGCGAGCTCCGGTGAGCCGACCAGCGTCACCTCGCAGCCTTGCGCGAAGTCGCGGATCAGCGCCTTCGTGTATTCGCGTTTCACCGTCCCCTTGGTGCCGAGCACCGAGACGCGCTTGGTCTTCGATTGCGCGCAGGCCGGCTTGATGGCGGGCACTGTGCCGACGAAGGGCACCGAATAGGCGGCGCGCAAATGCGTCATCACCAGCGTCGAGGCCGTGTTGCAGGCGATGACGACGAGATCAGGATCATGCGCCTTGATCAGGTCGCCCATCAGCGGCACCACGCGGGCGATGATCTCGTTCTCGCCGTGATGGCCGTAGGGGAAGAAGGCGTCGTCGGCGACATAGACAAAGTGGGCGTCCGGGCGCGCGGCGACGACCTCGCGGAGCACCGTGAGCCCGCCAAGGCCGGAATCGAACACCATGATCGTCGGGGAGTCTGCCACGTCGTTACCTTAGCCCTGCATGGTTACCATTCGGTTTTTAGGGCGCTTTTGCGGCAGAGCCGGCCCACGGCCGGTTTGGAACGATTCAATTCGCGTCTCGCGCACCGTCCCGCTATCAGCCGCGGTACTACGCTGCAGGCGCAAACCTCCAAAAAACCCGGGACTCGACATGATCAGGAACACCAGGAGCGGCTGGGGCAGCGTCTCCCGCTGGTTTCACTGGATTTTGGCGGCCGCGATCATCGGCATGATCGGCTTCGGCTGGTGGGTGAACCATGTGCCCGCGCGTCCGGACCGGTTCTTCTACCGCTCGATCCATGCCGATATCGGCTATCTGCTGCTGCTCCTGATGGTCCTTCGTCTCGCCTGGCGCGCGGCCAACCCGACGCCGGCGCTGCCGGCCGACAGCGCGCGCTGGACCCGGATTGCCGCGGGCATCAGCCATGCCGCGCTCTATCTGGTCACTATTCTCGTCGCAGTGCTCGGCTGGGCGCATTCCGGCGCGCATGCGCCTGACTATTCGAGCTTCTTCGGCTGGTTTCACGTGCCGCAATTCACCGCTCCCGACCGGGAGGCTGCGCGCGCCTATGAAGACCGCCACATCCTCTTTGCCTATGTGCTGCTGGCGCTGATCGCGGTTCACGTCGCGGCCGCAGCCTGGCACCACTACATCCGCCGCGACCGCGTGGCGTTGCGGATGATGGGGAAAGCGGATGCGGGAGTGGCGGGGTAGGGAGGCTGCGCCGACGGCGCTCATCGAATTCGACGGCAGATCAGCGCTGACGGGACGGCATCTCGCTGTCTTGCTGCGAGCCGGCTGCATCGTTCGGCGGAAATATGCTGTCATAGATGGCGCGCGCTTCTCGAATGAGGCGAGCCCGCTCGAGCTCCGACTTCGGAACGAATTGAACAACTTCACCCATATGCGTGACTCCAGTCCATTTGGTGTAATCGTCGCCGTTCGATGACGACCGTCATGCCAAATAGATCGTGACGCCGGGCTGCATCCGCATCGTGAAAGGGCCGATGCGGTCATAAAAAGCTTGTGAGAGCAGGCGTAGCGAGACCGACGGGGAACCAGTCAGGTCTGGTGGAATGCAGGGGCGTGGTCAGGGCGGCGCTTGTCCGTTTCCTTGAGCAGAAAGGCGAGAGCCGCCTCGCAGCGATCTTCCACCTTGATGGTGAGGAGATCGTCTGCCCGCGTGCGGCCGAGATTGACCGCGGCGATCGGTATCTTCTTCTCGGCCGCCTGCTTCACGAAGCGAAAGCCGGAATAGACCATCAGCGAGGAGCCGGCGATCAGCATGGCGTCGGCCTGCGCCAGATGAAGCTGCGCCGTCGCGACGACATCGCGCGGGACGTTCTCGCCGAAGAACACGACGTCCGGCTTCAGGATGCCGCCGCAGGATTCGCAAGCCGGCACCGTGAAGGAGGCGAAATCCGCGTGCTCGAGGTCGGCGTCGCCATCAGGCGCGTCAGCCGCATCCAGCGCGAGCCAATCCGCATTGCATCGACCGAGCCGGTCCTGAAATTCCGCGCGCGGAATCTTCAGGCCGCATCCCATGCAGCGCACGAGATCGAGCCGGCCGTGAAGGTCGATCACCCGCCGGCTGCCGGCGGATTGATGCAGCCGGTCGACGTTCTGGGTGAGCAGGAGCTCGCAACGTCCGTCGGCTTCGAGCTTCGCCAGCGCATGATGGGCGTCGTTCGGCATCGCCTGGCCGAACCTGCGCCAGCCGATCAGGCTGCGAGCCCAGTAGCGCTGTCGCGTGCGCTCCTCGCCCATGAAGGCCTGGAAGTTGACCGGCTGCGTGCGTTTCCAGTTGCCGTGGCTGTCGCGATAGTCGGGGATGCCGGAGTTCGTGCTGACGCCGGCCCCCGTGAGCACGAAGAGACGCCGGTGACGGTCGATGAAATCCGCAAGCGGGGGAGGCCGGTCCATGGGCTGTATCTAGTCCGTCCGGCGGCCTCTTGCCAGAGGCCGGCTCCGCTGCAACTGGGCGGCGGTGACGCGTCCACGTCCTTGTGCGACGAACTTTCCGCATGAAACGTGTTCTACTTCACATTGCATTGCCATTGCCATGTCTATCCTGGTCCCATTGAGGCAAGTGCGCATCGCACGGAAATGTCTCGATCGCGTACACCTCATCCGGTTGCATTGCCTTGGCCGACGCAGCGCCGGTTTTCGGCGCGCCGCCTGCCGTATGGGAGCGCGGGACATGTTCATCCTTCATGAGATCGTGACGAAGAGCGAGTGGATCATCGCGGTTCTGGCCCTTTATGTCGTCGCGTGGACCCGCTTCAATTCACCGCCGACCAACCGCTCCGGTACGACGTTTGCGCTGTTTTTCCTCGGCGTTGTCTTCTACTACGCCCTGATCGTCTCGCTCTGGGTTCTCGTCATGATCGGCCTGGTCCAGGGCAGCATCGGCTTCGACTGGATGGGCAAGGCCATCACGACGGTCAATCCCGAGGCGAAGACCCAGCTCGCGCAATACGCCCCGATCGTCGCGGCGCTGATCATCGTCGTGGCGTCGCAGTTCCGGCAGGTGGCGCGGATCGACACGGCCGCGCGAACCTTCTGCGTCAAGCTGGCGGCGATACCGCGCGAGGCCGACCGGCTCGGAAGCGAGCTCGCGCAGGGCGCCGATTTCGAACCGACGGACAGGCTGCGAAGCCAGGTCGCGAAAATCATCTCCGAGAATATCGGTCCGCAGGCGCTGAACTTCAGCCGGGACGGCTCTGTTGCCGCGCGCTTTACGCGCGCGGTCGCGTTGTACAGCCTGTTCGTGGGGCCTCGGAACGAAGGGATGGCACCCGAATTCGCCGCCAATAGCTATAGCCGCTCTGCGTATGCGAGGATCATGCAGCTCGGCGAGACCATCTCCGGGCGCGCAGATGCGCGCTATGAGGAGCTGATGCACACCGGCCTTGCCTACTTCACCTCGCCACAGCCGACGCGCGAGCTGAGGGAGGCGCTGAACTGCAGCATCACCGAGGTTTCGAACCTGACGTGCAGCCTCATGGCGCGGTTCGTGCTGTTCTGCGAACGAACGCATAATGGCCGGCTGCAACGGCTTGCCAGCCTCGGCTTCGATGCCCGTCCGACGCCGAGCTTCGGTCCCGACCAATGGGCGACGACCATCGTGCTGGTAATCCTGCTCAGCGTCTGCATGATGCTGTTCATGCCGGGCACGCGTCGCCTGGATATCGGAAAAGTCCTGACCATCGCCATCACGTTCGGCGTCTCGATCGGTTTTGCGGTGCTGGGTGCGATCGTCGTGGCGCAGCGCTTCATCGAACGCCGCGAGGGTGACCGGCTCGGCTTCCCCCCGATCGCCGAACTGATGCTCGCAGCTCTCATCGTCTCAGGTCTGTCGATCGCGCTGCGGATCGGCATTCCGCTGGTGCCGGCGCTGCTGCAAGGCCAGGGCTTCCAGGATGTCCTCAATCAATTCGTCGACCGGCTGCCGGGAGTCATTACGCCGCTAGCCTGCACGATCTCGCTCGGGCTGCTCTGCTGCTATCTGGGGACGGTGGAATGGAGATGGTACCGCGTGCTGGCCCTTGGCGCGCTCGGAAATGGGTTGGCATTGATCGGCACCGGATGGCTGGTCGGCTCGATGATTGACCCGTCGGTGCTAGCACAGTTCTACGTGCATCCGGAGAATGCGATCGTCACCATCGCGCTGAGCACCGGCCTTACCGGCTTCGTGGTCGGCGCCATGGTGCTCGCGGTGTTCAACAAGTCGCAGCGCATCCGCAAGGATTGCGCCAGGCGCGCCGCCGAAAAGCCGCTCGCAAACGTCGTCTTCCGCGAAGCGCCGTCGCTGGCCGTGGAGCTCGACGCGTCGTCGCAGCCGAAATCCGAGGCCGCGCACGATTTCGGCAGCTACGCGCGGGCAGATGTCGTGCGGCTGGAGGGACTGTATGTCTGCTTCCGGCCGGCCTTCTCCGCCGCCGACTCCATCAACGCCTACCTCGTTCAAATCCACTGGGACGAGGCCGAAGGCTGCCTGACATTCGAGGAGCGCGAACGGGTTGACGCCGGACACACGCAGAAGGGGCGGGTATATATTCCGGACGGCCGTCCCTTCATGAGCTTCGTGACGGTCGAGCGAGGAGCGATCCGCGTGATCATGGTTTCGCGCCCCGAGAGCAACGAGCCCGCACGCGGCCTCATCATGACGCTGGCCAGTCCCGGCGGGGCGCATTTCACGCCGGCAAGCGCGCCGATCGTGCTGCGGCGCATGGCCGATCGGGCGCCTCAGCTCGGCTTCGTGCATCCGGGCACGTCCGACTACGACGACTATCGCCAGGAGCTGGAGATGGTGACGCCGATGTTCGGGTGTTTTGCCGCCGCGCCGCGCGCGAGCGCGACAGCCCAGGCCGCGCCGGACGGGCCGAGTGCCCACCTTGTCGTCGTCAGGTGACGGGCTGCCCGATCGCCGTCGCCTGTGCTAGCGGTATGAGCATGGTCCTGGAGCGTCGCGCGCTGCGCGGCCGGAGGAGGCAGCATGCTCACCGTTCATCACCTCGGCAAATCGCAATCCGAACGCATCGTCTGGCTCTGCGAGGAGCTCGAAATTCCCTATGCCCTGAAGCGCTACGCGCGCGATCCCGTGACCATCCTGGCGCCGGCCGACTACAAGGCGCTACATCCGATCGGGGCCGCGCCGGTCATCGCGGACGGCGAAACCGTGCTCGCCGAATCCGGCGCGATCGTCGAGTACATCGTCGCAAAGTACGGCCAGGGCCGGTTGACGCTGCGCCCTGACGATCCCGACTTCGCGCAGTTCCTGTACTGGTTTCATTTCGCCAATGGGACATTCCAGGCGGCGATGGGCCGGGTGATGATCCTCAACCGCCTCAAGCTTGCCGAGGACAATCCGATGCTGCTGGCGATGCGCGCGCGCCTCGACCGCGCCTTCGACCTCGTCGAGGCCCGCACCCGCGCGGCCGATTATCTGGCGGGCAAGGCGTTCACCACGGCCGACATCATGATGGGCTTTTCGCTCACCACGATGCGCTACTTTCAGCCCTACGATCTGTCGCGCTGCCCGAACATCCTCAAATATCTGGCGCGGATCGGCGCGCGTCCCGCCTACCGGCGCGCGATGGAGAAGGGCGATCCGGGCATGGGGTTGCTGTTGCGCTAGCCCGGCTAGTGCTTCGCAGGCTCCAAGGTCTGCTGCTCGACGACGGTCAGCCGTCCCGGCAGCGCGCCCGCGCGCAGCATCATCGCCACGGTCATGGCTTCCGGAATCGTGAAGTTGCCGGAGATCTGCCCGGAGCCGCCGGTGATCGGCTCGCGGATGACAGGTGCCGAGAGCACCTGATCGTCGAGCACGATGGCAAAAGGCTTTCCGATGTTGTCGGCGGTGATATGGGCAAGCCGCCGCGTGCCGCGCGCGTTGAAGCGGAACGAGACAATGGGATCGCGCGAGCCGGTGGCAAGACCCGGACTGGCGTCGATGATGTCCTCGCCATCCATTCCGCCGTCCCTCAAGACGAGATAGGGCTGCTTGTCCTTGTACCCGTAGAGCACCTCCGAGCCTGACGGAGGCGAGCCTTTCACGGCGTCCTCCGCCGCCATCGAGAGATCGATGAGCCGAATGCCGACGCGCACCTTTTTGGCGAAGATCGCGGTCACGCGGTCGGGGTCGGTGACGCCGGGGAGCAGCACGCGAATGCGGTCAGCGCCGTCGGGCAGCAGGCCGGCCTTGATGTCGGCGTTGCGCAAGCGCTGCTCGATCATCTCGATGGATTGCCCGACCAGGTCATGCAGGCGGTCGGCGAAGGCGGCTTGGGTCGGTGCGATCCGCGTCAGACCGCCGCCGGTATCGGAGACGTCGATGTTTGGCGGCGCCTTGGCGTCCTTTGGAATGAGCTTGCCGAGGACGCGGTCACGATCGGCAGCGTCGGCAATCTTCACCTCGATGCCGCCGTTGTTGATCGCAAGACCCGAGAAGGGAATGCGGCCCTCGCGCAAGGTGCGGTAGAGATCGTCGCGCAGGTCGGTCACCGCAGCCTCGCGCAAGGCCGTGGCATCGACCTTGAATACGATGCGGGAGCCGCCCTGCGCCTCCAGCGCCTTGGCGGCATTGGCGGCGATCGTCGCGCGCGCCTTGTCGAGCTGCGCGTCGGCGGACGCGGTCTTGGTAAGGAGGGGCATGGAGGCGAGGGCAAACGCGACGAAAAACCCCATCGTCCTGATTCTGTCGGTCCGTATCGTCATGGTCATGCCGTCCTCTTGGCCCGCAAAACTCTCGTCCGTCTCTTGGTCCGGCTTTCTCGCGTGGAGGTTCAATGTCGCGGTCACCTCGAACCCGGCTGGTGGTTGGCGCAACCCAAGGGATTGAAGATGTTGATGGTGCAGGAGCAGGCCATGCGGGCCAAAATGATCGGGTTGGTGCTGTCGGCGATGCTCGTGGCAAGCTCGGCCTCGGCCTATGACGCCTACGATCCCAGGAATTGTATCGGCGTCGAATGGGACGACGGCCATGCGGTGGTGGCTGCCCAGGTGACCGCGAGCCCGCGCGTCAATTTCGTCAAGAGCCCCTATGACGACGACTTCAAGGCGGCGGCGTGCCCGGCGGCCAATGCGGCGTGCCGCAAGGCGTCCTATCTCGTGCCCGGGGACGTTGTGCTCTCCGGCCGGACCGTCGGCGAATTCACCTGCGTGAGCTACCAGTCGCCGTCGGCGAAGAAGCCGGTCTGGACCCGGGGCTGGCTGCCGAGCGCGGCGCTGCGTCCGCTGGCGCCGGCGCCTGCGCCCGCGGCGTCGGATTGGTTGGGCACCTGGACCCAGCCGGGTGGCACGATCGAGATCGCAAGCGGAGGCCTCGGCGGCCGGTTGCATGTCGAGGGCGAGATGGTGGTGCCCACCGCGCGAGACTTCCACACCGGCGTCATCGACGCCCAGGTGAAAAGGCCGACGCCATCGCCTTTCTCGACGATGGCTGGCTGCCGTTTGAAACCAAATGCGACAGTGGCTGCCGGGTGCGAATGCAGCGCGTGGGGCCCTATCTTGTGGTCGAGGACAATGGCGATTGCGGTGGCGCAGGCGTCAGCTTTACCGGGCTGTACCGGAGGACGAAATAGATCGCAGTCCGCACGGCCATATCGTGCTCGGTTCGCGCGAAACTCTTGCCAGCCTCTTGCTCCCGCGATCACGCCGAGGCTCAATCCGGGCGGTAGCTTACATTTTTCCCGCCAAAGGGTATCCTTTTGCGGCCTTCAATGTGCAGGAGGGGCCGGCAAACTGTGCTGCCTCCGGGGAGCCAGCGATTGCGCTACCTCTTTGAAGACTATCAGTTGGACATCGATCGCCGCGAGCTGCGCCGCGGCCGTGAGGTCGTATCCGTCACGCCGCAGGTGTTCGATCTGCTCGAATATCTGGTCAACAACAGAGAACGGGTTGTCAGCAAGGACGATCTCGTCAACGCGGTCTGGAAAGGGCGCGTTGTTTCCGAAGCGGCACTGACCACCCGGCTCAATGTTGTGAGGAAGGCGATCGGCGATTCCGGCGAGGCGCAGCGCCTGATCAAGACATTGCCGCGCAAGGGCGTCCGTTTCGTAGGGGACGTCAGGGAGGCGCCAGGACCGGACAACGCGCCGGTGGAGACGACATCCGAGCCTTCGGAACCTGCGCTCAAGTTGCCGGACAAGCCATCGATCGCCGTTCTTCCCTTCACGAATCTGAGTTCGGATCCGGAGCAGGACTATTTCGCCGACGGCATCGTCGATGACATCATCACGGCGCTGTCGCATTTCAAGCTGCTGTTCGTGATCGCACGAAATTCCAGCTTCGCCTACAAGGGCCGCGCGATCGACGTCAAGCAGATCGGTCGTGAACTTGGGGTGCGCTATTTGCTGGAAGGCAGTGTCCGCAAGGCCGCCGACAGGGTTCGCATCACGTGCCAGTTGATCGATGCTGCGACCGGTGCGCATCTGTGGGCGAACCGGTTCGAAGGCGATCTGTCCGACGTCCTGACGCTTCAGGACGAGGTGGCCATGAAGGTCGCCTCGATCATGCAGCCCGCGCTGCTGCAGGCCGAGATCGAACGGGCGATACGACGCCCGACGGATATCAACGCGTACGATTCCTACCTTCGCGCAACGGCGCACTTTTACACACTGACGCGTGAGGGACTGGCGAGCGCAATCGAGCTTCTGTCGCGGGCTCTGGATATCGATCCTCGCTATAGCGCGGCTGCGTCACTTGCGACGCTTTGCCATATCCTGAATGTCTCGATGGGATTCAGTGCCGATGTGAAGGCTGAGCTGAATGAAATAGAGCGGTTGTCCCAGCTTGTACTCAGCATTGACGCCAATGATGCGGACACGCTGGCGTCTGCAGGCTGGGCCAGAGCCTTCGTCAGGAAGGACTTTGTCACCTCAACCGAGATGGTCGACCGCGCCGTCACGCTCAACCCGAATTCCGCGACCGCCTGGACCTATCGCGCCATGGCCCTTCACGCCGCGGGTCAATCGGAGGAAGCTGTGCGGAGCTACCAGCAGTCCATTCGGCTTAGCCCGATGGATCCAATGCTCTATGGAATGTTCGGCGGAATAAGCCTTGCCCTGGTCAGTCTTGGCCGCTTTGACGAAGCGCTCAACGCGGCAAGACGCGCCGTCCGCGACAATCCCGCTTTCAGATTGGGACATGTATGCTTGGTCGCTGCCCTGGCGCATCTGGGGCGCGATGCGGAAGCAAGGGAGGCCGCCGCGCGACTGATGACGCGTGAACCGGACCTCAGTATTTCGAAGATGGTCCGGGGCGCCCAGCAATGGCGGATCGAGGCGGTGGCGGATGGCCTTCGCAAAGCGGGTTTTCCGGAATAATTCCGAAATGCCGTTCCGCTACATGGACGAAAGCGCAAACATCGATCATTCTGTCCCTTCGCGATCCGCCGCGTGAACACCCGGCCGGTTCGCGGGCCTCACCCCGAAACAACAAACAAGCGGGCAGGCGCAATGTGATTGAGGGAGGACGGACTGACATGGCGGGCATTCACGCGCTCGATCGGCTTATCGGCGACAGCTACCCGGATTTGACGACGGACGAGGAGGTTCGGAAGCTCGAGCAGGTCCCATATGCGGACCGCGTCGCCGCTGCCAGCACCTACGAGGCGGTGAAGCTTGGCGCTGCGCGCAATCCCGACGCGCCGGCGATCCAGTTCTTGCAGAATGCCGATCCGGCCGATACGCCACTGGTCGTGACCTATCGCGATCTCGTCGCGCGCGTCACCCAGGCCGCCAACATGTTCCACGCGCTCGGCGCTGATAAGGACGACGTCATCAGCTTCATGCTGCCCCTGGTGCCGGACGCTTTCGTCACGCTACTGGGCGCGGAAGCCGCCGGCATCGCCAATCCCGTCAATCCGCTCCTGGAGCCGCACCAGATCGCTGAGATCCTGGAGGCCGCGAACACGAAAATCCTGGTCGCGCTGGGGCCGATGCCCGGCACCGACATCTGGCAGAAGGTCGAGCAGATCCGCCCGCAACTGAAACATCTCAAGGCGATCGTGCAGGTGTTCGGCGGCGGCGATCCCGCCAACGGCATCTATTCGTTCAACGACCTCATTAAGCAGCAGCCGGCCGATCGCCTCGTGAGCGGCCGCAAGATTCTGGGCAGCGACATTGCAGCCTATTTCCACACCGGCGGCACGACCGGTACGCCGAAGCTGGTGCGGCATACCCATGCCAACCAGGTTTACCAGGCCTGGGCGCTCAATTTGCTGCTGCAGGCGAAGCCCGGCGGAAATCTCTTGTTCGGCATGCCGCTGTTCCATGTCGGGGGATCGTTGACGCAGGTGCTGACGACGCTGTCGGGCGGCGGCTCGCTGGTTGTGCTGTCGCCGAGCGGATGGCGCAATCCGAATGCGGTGAAGAACATCTGGAGCCTGGTCGAACGCTTCAAGCCGGAGGCACTGTCGAGCGTGCCGACCGTGCTTGCCGCAACGCTCGGGATTCCGCGGGGAAATGCCGACATCTCGAGTTTGAAATATGCCGCCGGCGGCGGCTCCGCGATTCCCGTCGCCGTCGGCTCGGCGATCCAGGACAAGCTCAAGCTGCCGGTGATCGAAGTCTACGGCATGACCGAGACGTCGAGTGTGCACACCATCGCCTATCCGGATCGGCCGATTCGCCTGGGCTCGGTCGGCCTGCCGCTACCCTATTCGCGCGTGCGCGTCGTCAAATTAGATGCCGACGGCCGCTTGCTCGGCGACTGCGCACCCGACGAGATCGGCGTCGTCACGATGGCCGGGCCCGGCGTGTTCGGCGGTTATCTCAACGACACCCACAACAAAGGCGCGTTCGTCGACGAGGTCTGGGTCAATTCCGGCGATCTCGGGCGGCTCGACAAGGACGGCTATCTCTGGATCACCGGCCGCGCAAAAGATCTCGTGATCCGCGGCGGCCACAACATCGATCCGGCGCCGATCGAGGAGATCATGTTTGGGCATCCCGCGGTCGGCTTCGCCGCGGTGGTCGGCCAGCCCGACGCCTATGCCGGCGAACTGCCGGTCGGCTATGTCCAGTTGAAGCCGGGCGCGACCGTTCAGCCCGGTGAGCTGGAGGCCTGGGTGCGCGAGCGCACGCCGGAGCGCGCCGCCGTGCCCGTGCAAATCATCCCGATCGATCCGATGCCGGTGACCGGCGTCGGAAAAGTGTTCAAGCCGCAACTGCGCTGGGACGCCGCGCAGCGCGTGTTCACGAATGTGCTGACGCCGCTCACCGAGAAAGGAATCGACTGCAAGGTGAAAGTCGGCGCCCATGGCAGTCACGGCTCGATCGCGACCGTGACGATCGCGGGCGTGCCCGCGGACAAGCGTGAGGCGGTGACAAGCGAGGTGCAAAAACTGCTCGGACCGTTCGTGATGCGGCACGAGGTGGTCTTTGGTTAGCCGCGTGTAGCGTGGGGTGAACTCGTTGGGCCGCGCAAAGCGCGGCCCAAGTCTTCAGGCTGGAAACGTCTCGCCGCTATCCGCGGATTGCCGCGTTGGCCTTTTCGGCGGCGGCGATCATGGCCGCCTTCGCCGGCGTCGCTCCATTGACCACTTCATTGACGCCGATCATGAAGGCGTCGAGGATGAGTTTCGATTGCGGATGGAAAAGGGCTGCCTTGGCGCGGTCGACATCGGCATTTTGCAGGTTGCTCAGTGCCGCCTCGGCGGCTTGGGCGCCGAACGCCTTCTTGAAGCCGTCGCTGGACCAGGCCGATACGCGTGTCGTTGCGAGCCCCGCTGCGGCCGTCTTAAGCGATGTCGGCTTGCTCGTCGCCCACGCCAGGAATAGGAAAGCGGCCCGCTTGTTTTTTGATTTCGAATTGATGCACGCCTGCCAGTGCGACATGAACGGGACGGGTGTGCGGCCGGGGAGATGCGGGAAGGCTGCATAGCCAGCCTGGCTCGCGACACGGCTCTTCGCTGGATTGGAGATGTCGGTTGCGAAGTTGCTGCTGTCGATTGCCATCGCCGTCCGCCCTTGCAAGAAGTCGTCCAGCACGTGGTACCATTCATAGCTGCCGGCGCCGTAAGGCCCGGCCTGGCTCAGCAGTTGTCCGTACATCTCGACGGCCGCGATCGCCTCCGGGCTCGCAAACGCGGCCTTGTTGTCCTTGACCAGGGCCCCGCCGTAAGAGAACACGAAGCCGAGGGCCGGCGGGCAGGAGTTGAAGCTGGCTTGGGCGCGCATTGCGATGCCCGACATGTCGTTGGTCTTGATCGCCTTGGCGGTCGCCAGCAGCTCTTCGAAAGTCTGAGGAATCGGCAGGCCCTTGGCTGCCAGCGCATCTTTGTTGATGAACAGGGTCATTGCCTCGGACGTAATCGGCATGGCGTACCGTTCACCATCGGTCCACAGCGGGAAAGCCCGGGCCGTCTTGAGAAGGTCGCTCTCGTCATACCAGGAAAGATCGATCAGAGACTTGTTGGAATAGTAGGCGCTTAACGGCTCGAGCCATCCTGCCGAGATGCCCTGGCCATAGGTCGTGAACATGAACACGTCGGGCGTGATGCTGCCGCGCGCGAGCTTGATCGGCACGGCACCCATGAACGTGGTTTCCAGTTGGAAATCGGGATCTACCGTGATGCCTGTCAGTTTGGTGAACTCCGGCAGTAGCGGAGTGATCGCATTCGACCACGGATGAATCGCACCCGAGAGCGTTATCGTCTGTCCCGCAAACTGCTTCCAATCGATCGCCGCGTTGGCGTAGTTCGCGGCGGCATCCTCGGCAAACCCCAGCCGCGATAGCGCGGTTAATGTCGGCAGGACTGCTCCCGCCTTGCCCAATGCCTTGACGAAGCTTCTTCGGCTGGTCGAGGCCCGACCGCCCAGTGTGTTTTCACCCGGTGCCATGTTGGTACTCCTAACTTGGTCACAACACGTGACGTGCGACGCTTTGTCTCTCGCAAGCCAAATGACGGACTGCGAAGCCGGTGCAACATGCGCATCGAGAATGTCGGGTTCCCGGCTCACCTGTGCGGACCGGTCATGCTATTCTAGCAAATGCTCTGACGTCGGCACAGAAGATAGCCGGTCAAGCGAGCTCCGAAGACGCGCGGCCAAATGTCAGTCTTTGCCCGGGGCCATTTCTTGCGGTGGTTTGCCCGTCCGCTGATCGTGGCGGCTGCGGTGCTTCTGATGCTGTTCGCCGCAACCGCTTTCCTCGGCCTGGAATATTGGCAGGAGCGACAGACAGCTCATCACGTCGTTGGGCATAGCCGTCAGGTACTCGAAACGCTCGATCGGCTGCGGGCGATCATCGCCGAAGTGGAGACCGAACGGCGCGGATATCTGATGACCCTCGATCCGGCCTATCTCAAGGCCTACGGCGTCTCCGACGAAGGTATGCGGCGGGAGGCGCAGGCGCTGCAGGCGTTGGTAGCAAGCGATCCGGCGCAGAGCCATCGCGCCACACATCTGACGCTGACCCTTTCGGCAAAGCTGCGCGAGATCGACGAGATGGTGAAGACGGCCGGCACATCGGGGCTGGCGGCGCTGGCGATGATCCGCAGCATGGATCAGATCCGGTCGCAAATCGATCTGATGGTGGACCACGAGCGCTTCCTGCTTGCCGAACGGGAGACACGCGCCGAAACGTTCGAACAACGCTGGATCTGGCTCATCGCCGCTGCCGTTGTCCTTGTCGTCGCGCTCGCCGGCGCAGCGCTGGCGCTCGCGCGATTCGAAACGAGACGCCGCAGAAAGGCGACGGAGGAGAATGTCCAGCTCCACAGCGATCTGTTGGCGCGCGACAGGAAGATCCGTCGTCTGGTTGACTCCAGCATCATCGGGATCATCATCTGGGACCTCGACGGTCTGATCTTTGATGCGAACGACGCCTTTCTCCAAATGGTGGGCTACGACCGGGAAGATCTCGCCGCGGGTCGTCTGCACCGCCACACGCTGACGCCGCCGGAATGGAGCGGCGGCGACGCGCGCAACGTGGCGGAGTTGATGGAGACCGGGTCCGTCCGGCCATTCGAGAAGGAGTATATTCGAAAGGACGGCGGCCGCGTGCCAGTGCTGATCGGCGGCACGATGTTCGAGGAAAGCAGACATCAAGGGGTCAGTTTTGTCCTCGATTTGACCCAGCGAAAACAGGCGGAAGCCGAAGCCCGCGAAAGCGAGCGGCGCTTGCGCGAAGCCCTGATGGAGCTCGCGCACGCCAATCGCGTCACCACGATGGGGCAGCTGACAGCTTCGATCGCCCATGAAATCAACCAGCCGATCGCGGCGGTCGTGGCCAACGCGCAGGCCGGGCTGCACTGGCTGGCCCGTCAACCACCAAATCTGGAACAGCTCCAGGAGTCGCTCGAATACATCGTCAGCGACGGCCTGCGAGCCGGGGACGTCATCGGCCGGATCCGGGCGCTCATCAAGAAGACGCCACCGCGCAAGGAGGATCTGGAGATCAACAAGGCGGTCCTAGAGGTCATCGCCCTGACGCGGGCCGAGGCGCTGAAGCACAGCGTCTCGGTGCGAACGCAACTCGCTGAGGGGTTACCGCCCATTCAAGCCGATCGTGTCCAGCTGCAGCAAGTGATCCTCAACTTGATCGTCAATGCGGTCGATGCAATGAGCGGGGTGAGCGAGGGCGCACGGGAGCTGCTGATCAGCACCGAGACGGATGCGTCGAACAGCGTACGCGTCAGCTTGCGGGATTCCGGTCCGGGACTGGACCCGAAGAATGCAGACCGCCTGTTCGAAGCCTTTTACACCACCAAGGCCGCCGGCATGGGCATGGGGCTGGCGATCTGCCGCTCAATCATCGAGGCGCACGGGGGACGGATGTGGGCATGCGCGAACGAACCGCGGGGCGCCGTCTTTCAGTTCACCCTGCCTCTCGAACAGGACGAGACCGCTTCCGCCGACCTGGAGGCCGATCTGTCCAGTCCGCGCCGCCGACTCGCGTGATCGCTCTAACCTGCCGGCATCGTCTTCTCGATCAGGCGTACCCAATAGGAGGCGCCGTGGCCGAGGATGTTGTCGTTGAAGACGTAGGCGGGGTGGTGGCACTCGTTGCCTTCGCCCATGCCGACCAAGATCATCGCACCGGGGCGCGCCTCCAGCATGAAGGAGAAGTCTTCGGCGCCCATCATCGGGACGAACTTCTCGTTCACCCGATCGGCGCCGACGATGTCGCGGGCGACGTCGGCGGCGACGCCGGCCTCGCGCGCATGGTTCATCGTCACCGGATACATGCGGCTGTACTTGGTCTCGGCCGAGCCGCCATAGGCGCGGGCGATGCTGTCGGCGACCTCGGTGATGCGGCGCTCGACGAGATCGCGCACCTCGGGGTCGAGCGTCCGCACCGTGCCGCCGAGCACCGCAGTCTCCGGGATGATGTTGAAGGCGGTGCCGGCGTGGAATTGCGTGATCGAGATGACGGCCGATTTCAAGGGATCGACGTTGCGCGCCACGATCGATTGCAGCGCGTTGACGATCTGCGAGCCGATCAGCACGCTGTCGACCGCCTTGTGCGGCAGCGCGCCGGCGTGGCCGCCCTTGCCCGTCACAATGATCTGCACGTTGTCGGAGGAGGCGAGCATCGCGCCCGGCGTCGTCGCGAAGTGACCCTCGGGCAGGTTCGGCATGTTGTGCATGCCGTAGACTTCCTGGATGTTCCAGCGCGTCATCATCCCGTCGTCGACCATCGCCTTGCCGCCGCCGCCGCCTTCCTCGGCGGGCTGGAAGATCATCACGGCGGTGCCGTCGAAGTTGCGCGTCTCGGCGAGATATTTTGCGGCGCCCAGGAGCATCGCGGTGTGGCCGTCATGGCCGCAGGCGTGCATCTTGCCGGGGACCTTCGAAGCGTAGGGCACATCGGCGGTTTCCTCGATCGGCAGCGCGTCCATGTCGGCGCGCAGCCCGATGGTGCGGCCGGAGCCGGTCTTACGGCCGCGGATCACGCCGACCACGCCGGTCTTGCCGATGCCCGTCACCACCTCGTCGCAGCCGAAGGCGCGCAGCTTGTCGGCGACGATGCCGGCGGTGCGATGGACCTCGTAAAGCAGTTCGGGGTTCTCATGAAAATCATGGCGCCAGGCGGCCATTTCATCTGACAAGGCGGCGATGCGGTTGACGATGGGCATGAGAAGGGTCCGTTTCTTCTGTGTTCGGGGGGCGAGGGGCGCAGCGTATCCCGCGGCATCGCGGTCCGCAAATGGTCAGCAGGCTTTCGCCGACCCGGCCCGTGGCTATAAGGTGACGGCGCGACACGCCGGGGACAGGGGCAAGCGATGCGGTTCGGACGCGACATTCTTGTACTGGCCGCCTGCGTCTCAGTCATCGCTGGCCCGGCCCTCGGCTGCGATGTCGGTCCAGCAACCGCCACGATCAATGCGATCAGCCAAAAAATCCTCGCCCGCCAGGTGAAGCGGATCGACCTGTTGAAGATATCGGATCGCCTGCTCGCCAGCATTCCGATCTCGCCGGAGCATTTTGCGAGCTATTCGAGCGAACGTTCGACGCTCACGCTGACCGAGCGCGACGCGGCGGAACTGGCCGCGGCGGTCAAGACGCTGGCGCCGGCACAATTGGCCTACCAGCCCGATTTGCGCTGGCAGCTCGTGTTTCTGGATGAGTCCGGCGACAAGCTGCACGCGATCTTCTTCAGCAAGCGCTACGTGCAGGGGCGGGGCCGCAGCGGCTATGTCGACGGCAATATGTGCAGCTTCAGCACCGCGACGATCGGCAGCCCCGCGCTGGTCAAATGGTTGCAGAAGCGGTTGTAGCTGCAACACGTCATTCCGGGGCGATGCAAAGCATCGAACCCGGAATCCAGAGATTGTGGCGCGAGATTCCACAATGCGCAATTGCGCATTGGGGTTCACGCGCGTCGCGCGTGCCCCGGAATGACAGGACCGATCAGCTCTCCCCGAACACGCGCTTGAAAATCGTGTCGACGTGCTTGAGGTGATAGCCGAGGTCGAACTGCTCCTCGATCTCGGCGTCGGTGAGATACTTTTTCACCTCCGCGTCCTTCTTCAGGAGCTGGAGGAAGTCGCCTTCGCCGCGCCAGACCGGCATCGCATTGCGCTGCACGAGCTTGTAGGAGTCCTCGCGGCTCGCGCCCTTCTGCGTCAGCGCCAGCAGCACGCGCTGCGAATGCACGAGGCCGCCGAGGCGGTCGAGGTTCTTCTGCATGTTGGCGGGATAGACCAGGAGCTTGTCGATCAGGCCGGCGAGGCGCACCAGCGCAAAATCGAGCGTCACGGTCGCATCGGGCCCCATCATGCGCTCGGCCGAGGAGTGCGAGATGTCGCGCTCGTGCCAGAGCACGACGTTCTCCAGCGCCGGCGTCACATAGGCGCGCACCATGCGCGACAGGCCAGTGAGGTTTTCTGACAGCACAGGGTTGCGCTTGTGCGGCATTGCGGAGGAGCCCTTCTGTCCCTCCGAGAAGAACTCTTCGGCTTCCAGCACCTCGGTGCGTTGCAGATGGCGGATCTCGACGGCGAGGCGCTCGACCGAGGAGGCGATCACGCCCAGCGTCGCAAAATACATCGCGTGGCGATCGCGCGGGATCACCTGGGTCGAGATCGGCTCGGGCACGAGCCCCATCGCCTTGGCCACGTGCGCTTCGACGCGCGGGTCGATTTGGGCGAAGGTGCCGACGGCGCCTGATATCGCGCAGGTCGCGACCTCTTTCCGCGCCGCGATCAGGCGCTCCTTGGCGCGCGAAAACTCGGCGTACGCAAAAGCGAGCTTGAGGCCGAAGGTGACGGGCTCGGCATGGATGCCGTGGCTGCGGCCGATGGTCGGTGTCATCTTGTGCTCGAAGGCGCGCTTCTTCAGCGCTGCCAAAACCTTGTCGAGGTCGGCGAGCAGCAGGTCGGCGGCGCGGGTGAGCTGCACGTTGAGGCAGGTGTCGAGCACGTCGGAGGAGGTCATGCCCTGGTGCACGAAGCGCGCCTCGGGGCCGACGATCTCGGCGAGGTGGGTGAGGAAGGCGATGACGTCGTGCTTGGTCTCGCGCTCGATCTCGTCGATGCGGGCGACGTCGAAGGTGACGTTTTTGGCCTTGTCCCAGACCGTCCTGGCGGCCTGCTTGGGGATCGTGCCGAGCTCGGCCAGCGCGTCCGCCGCATGCGCCTCGATCTCGAACCAGATCTTGAAGCGCGTCTGCGGCTCCCAGATCGAGGCCATTTCCGGGCGGGTATAGCGGGGGATCATATGACGGCTCCAAAGAGGTGGGCGGCGGCCCCAACGGGGCGGCACGGGCCAAAATGCTTTTTACGCCGCGATTTAGCAGAGCTGGGAGGGCGAAACAAACCGGAACGCCAGCCAACGGGGGATATTGGGGCGTTTTACGCTATGGCGGTCAATCACGGAAAACTGACTGACAGATATTGAAATCTGTCAGCGAGATGTGTATATCCGTTCCCGGACGCCCCGATTGGGCGTTCCACGGCCACCCAAGGCCCGACATCCGAAACGAACCGGATCGAGGGCCGTATTGAAGGGTAGCCGGGGACGAGTGGAGAAAGACAATGACTATCGAAATCCTGAATTTGGCCGAGCAGATTGGGCGTTGGCTCAATTTGGCTGTGGCGCGCCAGATCGCGGCGCAGGCTGCAAAACTGCCCCACTAATTTTTGAGCATGACCTTGTCGGAAAACCGCTACACACTTTTCCTGGTCATGCTCTAGGGAAAAGCTTTCCGAACGACCGGTGAGGGCGCTTCGGAAGCCGCCCGTTCGCCGGATGATTGGCCCCCAAGGGAACATGGTGCTGGCATGAATGAAGCCGTGGTTCTGACCCCCGAGCGCATCCTCGACGTGACCGAGGACGTGCTGCGGCGCTATGGACTTGCCAAAGCCACAGTGGTGGACGTTGCGCGTGCGCTCGATGTGAGCCACGGCAGCGTCTATCGCCATTTTCCGAGCAAGGCCTCGCTGCGCGAGGCGGTCGCCAAACGCTGGCTCGACCGCATCGACGCGCCCTTGCGCAAGATCGCCGAAGACAGCTCAGGTCCCGCGCCGGCGCGGCTGGACGCCTGGCTGCGCACGCTGTTCGCCGCAAAACGTTCGCGCGTGCTCGATGACCCCGAGATGTTCCAGACCTACCTGACGCTAGCGCGCGAGGCCTGTGCGGCCGTGAAATGTCACAAAGACACGATGATCGATCAGATCGCGTCGATCCTGAGCGACGGCGTGAAGCAGGGCGTATTCGCCGTGGACGACGTCAAGGCCACCGCGCGCGCGATCTTCGATGCGACCATCCGTTTCCACCACCCGGCCCATGCCGACGAGTGGAAGGACGTAGATCTCGCTGCGCGCGTCGATGCGACGCTGGCGCTGCTGCTGCGTGGGCTGAAGGCGGCGTAGACCTGCTCAACCTCTCCCTTTGTGCAAGAGGGCGCCTTCACGAAGCGAATGCGGGTGATGGCTCCGTTTCTGCGCGTGAACAGCGCCGTCGGTCGACGGCGCGACGGGCGGGCTTTCCGGATATGTACTGATCTCGAATTCGACGACGCCCCCCGGCCGCCTTCGAAGGCGGTGAAATGTCAGCTCATGGTCGAGCAGAGGACATCGGAACCTGACGAAAGCCGTATCGGGCAATCGGCAGAGTTCGTCGATGAGCTCGCCTACGGTGATGATCGGGGAATGATGGGCGACTACCTCGCGAATAGCCTTACTCATGGCGCTACTCCTCCCGCTACTAACCAGTACGCAACGGTCCCTGTTCCATTCCGTGGCGCCGCAAGGGTGGGTTTCATGCGGCAGTCCTGCTGCTAAATCTTCGTCAGCCCTTAAAGCGCGATGGCTTTAGGTTGAATCGGTTGTCCGGCCTCGGTTCACCTCTCCCCAGCGGGGAGAGGTCGATTTGCTGTTCAGCCCGGATAGATTGGTAACAAAGTAGACCTGATGGATTGGTAACAGTTCTCTGTCGGCTGGGAGGACCAGT
>NZ_JAFCJM010000008.1 GCF_018130955.1 Bradyrhizobium liaoningense | reverse complement strand
CAGGTTGGTGTCAGCAACCCGACCCTACCGGCGAATCATCGATGACCACCGCAAAGCCGCCCGCCCGCTACGGCGCTGCTTGGGGGCGCGCGTGCAGGCGGCTTTGCTCTACCGAGCTACACCATCAGTTGGGACACGACCTCGAACCACGGACAAATCGAGCGGGTAGCGCTCCAGTTCAGTTTTCGTCGCTACCCAGATTCGTACATTCGTACCCATGTGCGAGTCGCCTGAGACTCGTCACTGTGCGCAATAGCGCATCATCTAGGGTGAAATCGGGAATCGAACCACCGACATTTGGTGGGTAGAAGTCATGGTGCCCAGGGGCGGAATCGAACCACCGACACTGCGATTTTCAGTCGCATGCTCTACCAACTGAGCTACCTGGGCGTACCCGACGACAGGGCCAAGGCCCATCGAGCGGGCGGTTTATAGTGGGCTGAGGGCGGCCTGTCCACCCGGCTTCGCCAAGAGGCTTCGCCGGGCGCGGCCCGGCTGTGAACAACGGTCGGCGGTGCTGGCGTGACTGTCGCCGCCGGCGCCAAGCGATAGCTTAAACAATTGATATTATTGATTATTCTACATCGTCCTCGTGGTTCTCGCGACCCGGGATGACGTAGCCGTCCTTCAGCCAGCGGTTCAGGTCGACGTCGCGGCAGCGCGAGGAGCAGAACGGACGGGTGGCGTGCTCGGCCGGCTTGCCGCAGATCGGGCAGGTCTTGAGCGGGGGGAGCGGCTTTTTGGCTTGGTCGTCCATGATGGCGGCAGCTTACACGAGGTGAAGGCGTCTAGGAGACTGTCGGCAACCGGGTTCCCGCCGTGGACGCGCAGGCGTCCCGGCCCGCGGCCCGCGGGACCCGTCTACTTTGCATGGGGTTGTTTTCGCGCTTTTGGCGCGGAAGGCGGGTCCGCGCTCAAAGGCCGGCGGCGTTGAGCCAGCCGAAGCGGATCGGAAACCCCTCGCCGCCGAGCAGCGTCGTGGTCTCGTAGAGCGGAAGGCCGACGACGTTCGAGTAGGAGCCGACCATCTTGACCACGAAGGAGCCGGCGATGCCCTGCACGGCGTAGCCGCCGGCCTTGCCGCGCCACTCCCCGGAGCCGATATAGGCCTGGATGTCGTCCTCCGAGAGGCGCTTGAAGCGCACGCGGGTCTCGACCAGGCGCTGGCGGAAGGCTTCGCGCGGCGTGACGAGGCAGATCGCGGTGTAGACGCGGTGGTTGCGGCCCGAGAGCAGCCGCAGGCACTGCGCGGCCTCATCAACCAGATTGGCCTTGGGCAGGATGCGGCGGCCGACCGCCACCACCGTATCCGCGGAGAGGATGAAGGCGCCGCGCAGCTCGTCGTCGAGCTGCACCGATTTGAGCGCCGCATCGGCCTTGGCGCGGGCCAGGCGGTTGGCGCAGGCGCGCGGCAGCTCGCCCCGCTTCGGCGTCTCGTCGACATCGGCCGGCCGCAAGGCATCGGGCTCGATGCCGGCCTGGTTGAGCAGCGACAGGCGCCGTGGCGAACCGGAGGCAAGAACGAATTTGGGGCGGCCGAGCATCAGGTGATTTTGGGGTGAAGCAGGGGTGGATTTGCGCGCGGAACCTATCGGAAGGGGGCTGCTTTCACAACCCGGGAACCCAAGGCCGGACTTAACTGATTCGAGGCCTGCAAATGCGTGTGCCCGCGGTCTGTGACGCCGGTGTTACGGCCCGCCTACTCGCTCGCCGCGCCCACCTTCGCGAAGCGGCGGCGGATGCGCATCAGGAGCTGGTCGCAGACCTCGCGATAGGCGGCGAGCTTCTGGTCGCGGTTGCCTTCGATGGTGGTGGGGTCCTGAGTGGGCCAGTATTCGACGTCGGCGGCAAGCGTGCGGGTCAGCTCCAGCGCCTTGTGGTGCGCCTCGGGTGAGAGCGTGATGATGAGGTCGAAATTCAGCCCCTCCCAGTCCTCCAGCTCCTCAAAAGTCTGCGGCCTGTGGATGGAGATGTCCTGGCCGAGCTCGGCCATCACGGCGATTGCGAACGGATCGAGCTCGCCCTTCCTGGCGCCGGCCGACTTCACGTAGAGCCCCTGCGGAAACATGTGCTGCAACAGGCTCTCGGCCATCGGCGAGCGCACGCTGTTCATCGCACAGGCGAACAGCACCGATTGCGGATCGCGTGCGCGTGGGGGCGCAGCCATCCGCTCTTACCCCTTCCAGTGCAGAACAGTAATGAGCGTGAACAGCCGGCGCGAGGTCTCGAAATCGACCCGCACCTTGCCCTTCAGCCGCTCCTGCAGCGTGCGTGATCCCTCGTCATGGATGCCGCGGCGGCCCATGTCGATGGCCTCGATCTTGTCCGGCGTCGCGGTCCGGATCGCCTGGTAGTAGCTGTCGCAGATCATGAAATAGTCCTTCACGATCCGCCGGAACGGCGTCAGCGACAACAGATGCGCGACCACGGGCGTGCCGCCCTCGCGGCGGATGTCGAACATCAGGCGGTGGCCGGTGATGCCGATATGCAGCGTGAACGGCCCCTGGCCATCAGCGCCTTCCGGCGCGAACAGGTTCTGCTCGATCAAATCGTAGATCGCGATCGCGCGCTCGTGCTCGATGTCGGGCCCGGAGCGGCCGATCGATTCCTCGTCGAGCGTGACGCCGACGATGCGGTTGTTCGAGTCGTCCTGTTCGGGCGGCTTGTTCATGACAGATTGAGGCGCAATCCAACCGAGCGCGAATGGGCGTCCAGCCCCTCCGCCTTGCCGAGAGTCATGGCAGCAGGCCCCAGCGCGCGCAACTGGTCCGGGCCGCATTTCAGGATCGAGGTGCGCTTCATGAAGTCGGCGACCCCGAGCCCCGAGGAGAACCGCGCCGAGCGCGCGGTCGGCAGCACATGGTTGGAGCCGCCGACATAGTCGCCGATGGCCTCCGGCGTATGCGCGCCGAGGAAGACCGCGCCGGCATTGCGGATCTTTGCCGCCAGCGCATCCGGGTCTGATGTCATGATCTCGAGATGCTCGGCGGCGATGGCGTCCGCAAGCGGGATGGCCTCGGCGAGGTCCTTCACCATGATGACGGCGCCAAAATCATTCCACGAGGCGCTGGCGATCGCCGCGCGCGGCAACGTCGTCAACTGCGCGGTGACGGCGGCCTCGACATCGGCGGCGAGCCGGGCCGAGTCGGTGATCAGGATCGACTGCGCGCTCGCGTCATGCTCGGCCTGCGCCAGGAGATCAGCGGCGATCCAGTCGGCATTGCCGGTGTCGTCGGCAATGACAAGCACCTCGGACGGACCGGCGATCATGTCGATGCCGACCTTGCCGAACACCAGCCGTTTTGCAGCGGCGACATAGGCATTGCCGGGGCCGACGATCTTTGCGACCGGCGCGATCGTCGCGGTGCCATGGGCGAGCGCGGCGACAGCCTGCGCGCCGCCGACGCGATAGATCTCGGTGACACCGCCGAGTTTGGCCGCCGCCAGCACCAGCGGATTGAGCTTACCGTCGGGCGACGGCACCACCATCACGAGGCGCAAGACGCCGGCGACCTTGGCCGGCACCGCATTCATCAGCACCGAGGACGGATAGGCCGCGGTGCCGCCGGGCACGTAGAGGCCGGCCGATTCGATCGCGGTGTAGCGCCAGCCGAGCTCGACGCCGAGCGGGTCGGTGAAGCGCTCGTCCTTGGGCAGTTGCTTCGCGTGGTAGGTCTCGATGCGGTCGCGGGCGAGCTTGAGCGCGTCCAGGGTCGCGGCATCGCAGGCCTCCACCGCGGCATCGATTTCGGCGGCCGAGACGCGCAGGGAGCCGGCATCGAGCGACAGCCGGTCGAACTTTTTCGTCGCCTCGATCAGGGCGGCGTCGCCGCGCGCCGCGACATCGTTGACGATGGCGCGCGCGGCGGCCTCGACGTCGGCTGAAATCTCGCGCTTGGCGGCAAGGAAGGCCGCAAATCGCTTGTCAAAATCGGCGCTGCTGCGGTCGAGGCGGATGGGCATTTTGGCGTGTCGTTCCGGCGTGTCAGGGGCGCCTTGGGGCGGCGCAGCCCCCTGCTCAATGGCGCGACGGGCATCCGGCGTCAACCCTTGGGAGATTGCCCGTTGCTTGACGTCGTCCTGCCTCAAGGTCGTCCTGGCGAAAGCCAGGACCCATTACCCCAAGTCTTTGTTATTGAAACGAGATGTGGCCCCGCCCTGCCGCCTCATTCAATCCTGGGGTTACGGGTCCTGGCTTTCGCCAGGACGACAGCGGAGGATGTGGCGCAGGATCACCGCCCTCACCCAGCCTCCCCCACCTCCCCGGTCCCGAGATCGTCCGCGCCGAGGTCGGTCAGCTCGCATTCAAGGCATTCGACGTCCAGCCGGATGGCGCCGCCATGGGCGAACAGCAACAGCGCGCTGCCGCCGGGCGCGTCGTGGGCGTGGAATTCGATGCCGACGAGGTCCAGCACCTTCTCCGACGCGGCGAGGTCGATGTTGCGCGATTTGCAGGCGAGCACGCGGTCGAAGCGGAGGGCCGAAACCAAGCGGCTCGGCTCGGTCTCGCCGTGCAGCGTCTGCTCCCAGTCGAGCCGGTTGAGCCCGACCACCAGACGCTTCTCGCCCTGCCGCCAGATGATGTCCGATGTCTGCACCCGTGCGTCCTGAACATGGGTTGAGATCACCGCGAGGTCGTCGGCGTCGAGCGCGATCAGTTTGAGCTGGGGAGCCATGGCCGACCTCTAACGTCGCGAGCCGTGGGCCCGTTCCACCGCGCCCGCCGCCGGCGAGGCTATCGAGCCGGTCGGCTAGAAGCTATTGATATCCTCGTTCTCCAGCACCCGCGTCGGATAGCCGTCCCGGGCCACGCCGATCATGGCGCGGCCGACCTTCTCGGTTGTGGTCATCAGGCGCGGCGCGAGGCGATGGGTGAGCGACAGCAGCGGCGCGGTCGCGACATAGAACGCGTTCACCCAGCCGGTCTTCGAGCGGGCACCGTGCAGAGGTTGAATGCCGCCGGGCCGGAACATGTAGGTGGCCTTGAACGGCAGCTTTGCCAGATCGTTCTCGGTCTTGCCCTTCACGCGCGCCCACATCACGCGCCCCTGCTCGGTCGTGTCGGTGCCGGTGCCCGTGACGTAGATGAAGGTCATCTGCGGATTGAGCCGCGCCAGCGTCTTCGCCGCTTCCATGGTGATGTCGTAGGTGAGATGGCGGTAGCGCGCCTCGTCCATGCCGATCGAGGAGACGCCGAGGCAGAAGAAGCAGGCATCAAAGCCTACGAGCTGCGCCTCGATCGCCGAATAATCGAGGAAGTTGTCGTGGATGATATCGGTGAGCTTGACGTGGCGCTGCCCGGTCGGGCTGCGGCCGATCACCAGCACGCGCGTGACCTCGGCCGAGATCAGGCATTCGCGCAGCACGCCCTGCCCGACCATGCCGGTTGCGCCGAAGATGATGACTTTCATCGCGAGGGCCTTAAGGCAATCTGCACCCTCTCCCCTTGTGGGAGAGGGTGGCTTCGCGCGAGCGAAGCCGGGTGAGGGGTATCTATCCGCGAGTAAATCTCTCGCAGTTTTGGTCGCGGATGCAACCCCTCATCCGGCGCGCTACGCGCGCCACCTTCTCCCACAAGGGGAGAAGGAAGGAAGCGTCCTCAGCCCTTGAAGAACGCCAGCAGGTCGGCGTTGATCGTTGGCGCCTCCGTGGTCGGCATGCCGTGCGGAAAGCCCTTGTAGGTTTTCAGCGTGCCGTTCTTCAGGAGCTTTGCCGACAGCGGCGCGGAGTCGGCGTAGGGAACGATCTGGTCGTCGTCTCCGTGCATCACCAGCACCGGCACGTTGATCTTCTTCAAATCCTCGGTGAAGTCGGTCTGCGAGAACGCGACGATGCCGTCGTAATGCGCCTTCGCGCCGCCCATCATGCCCTGGCGCCACCAGTTTTGGATCACGGCCTCCGACGGTTTTGCGCCGGGCCGGTTGTAGCCGTAGAACGGACCCGCGGCGATGTCGCGGTAGAAGCCGGAGCGGTTGGCCGCGACCTGCGCCTGGAAATCGTCGAACACGCTCTTCGGCAGGCCGCCCGGATTGGCCGCCGTCTGCACCATCAAAGGCGGCACGGCGGCGATGATCGCGGCCTTCGCCACCCGGCTCTCGCCATGCCGCGCGATGTAGTGCACGACCTCGCCGCCGCCGGTGGAATGGCCGACATGGATGGCGTTCTTGAGGTCGAGATGCGCGGTGACGGCCGCGAGATCGTCGGCATAGTGATCCATGTCGTGGCCGGCGGCGACCTGTGTGGAGCGGCCGTGGCCGCGGCGGTCATGGGCGATGACGCGATAGCCGTTGTTGAGGAAGAACAGCATCTGCGCGTCCCAGTCGTCTGACGACAGCGGCCAGCCATGGCTGAACACGATCGGCTGGCCCTTGCCCCAGTCCTTGTAGAAGATCTCGACGCCGTCTTTGGTGGTGATGGTGGGCATGACTGCTCCTTGTTGCTCTTGGAATCGTTCCGGGCCGCGCGACAGCGCAAGCCCGGATCCGAAGATGATCTTGCGAGATGGCGAGGCTTAGGCGAACGCCATCGGCCTGAAGCGGCGCCAGGTGCCGATGATCACGACCACGAAGAAGATCAGCGCGACGCCCTGTGCGACCGCGAACACGGGTCCGGCGGGCGGGTTCGGCGGCACCGCGGGCGCGAGTGCGGCGAGCGCCGGGATCTTGAGGAAGGACTGGGTGATCAGCACGAAGACGTTGAGATAGAGCGACACAAGCGCCGTCACCACATAGATGGGACGCCAGACGCCCGACAGCCTCATCACATAGAGCGCGATGCAGGCGATCGCGAGCAGTACCAGCGAGAGGATGCCGACCATGTGCGAGGGCAACAGCTCCTTGAAAGGAAACAGGAAGCCGGTGGCGCTGGTGAGGATGGTAAAGAGCAGGAAGATCGCGGTCAGTCCCGGCGACGATTTCGAGCCGAGCATGCCGAACATCACGATGAGGCCGGCGACGATGGCGATCAGGCTGATGATGACATGGACCAGTGTGAACGCAGGCAGGCTCAATCCCAGGACCATGACACTCTCCCCATTGAGATACCAGTGAATGGTATTACGGTCCTCATCGGAATTCTACATGCGATCTTGCCACACGCTTGGAGCGAGCCATGCGTTCGCCGTTCACGACGGCAAACGCATGCGCGCATTTCTTGCAACGCTGTCACATCAGACAGCAGACTTTCGACGAAAGTTGAATCGATCCCGGACGGATCAAACCTCCTTGGTGTCAAAGATGAGCAGATCGGCGCCGCCGCTGGCGAATTTCGGCACGTCGCCACCTGCCGCCCTGCCTGCCTCGCTGGCAAAGCCTGCCTGGATGTCGGCGACGCTGTCGAAAGTGAGAATGGCGACGAGATGAACCCCGGACGGTCCGGCGGGCGAGGCGACCGGACCGGAGCTGATGGCATATTTCTTCAGACCTGGAATCTTCTTCGCAAGCGGGATGTGAGTCTCAGCGTAGTATTTATCGAACGCGGCAGCATCCTTGGGCGTCCTGTAGAGCACGACGACTTCAGCCATTTAGTCCTCCCGTTGAAAATTCGTTCTGTTGTCAGGCCCGTTTGGTAAGCCGATAGTCCGCATTACCCGGCGAGATGGCAAGTCACATCGCGCTTGTCATTTGCTTGCCTTCTCCTTGACTAAAGCGCCGGTTTTGCGGCGTCGCCGAGATAGCCGTGCAGGGAGGCCACGACCTGCGCGCCTTCGCCGATGGCGCCGCCGACACGCTTGACCGAGCCGGAGCGCACGTCACCGACGGCGTAGACACCCGGTACCGACGTCTCGAGCGGCGCAACGAGCCGACCCTGGTTCTGTTCGGACTGCGCGCCGGTGACGACAAAACCGCCGCGATCGAGCGTGACGCCGCAGCCGTCGAGCCAGTTGGTGGCGGGATCGGCGCCGACGAACAAAAAGAGGTTTTTGATATCGGCGCTGTCTTCGTCCGGTGACAGCCGGCTCCGCCAGCGGATCCGCCGCAACAGCGCGGCCTCGTCGCCCTCGAGCGCGACAACCTCGGTATTGAACAGCAATTCGATGTTCGGCGTCGCTTCGATGCGCTCGATGAGATAGCGCGACATGCTGGCGCCCAGCCCGCCGCCGCGGATGATCATCAGCACTTTCCTGGCATGGCCGGAGAGGAAGACGGCCGCCTGCCCCGCCGAATTGCCGGCGCCGACGAGCGCGACCTCCTCGCCGGCACAAAGCCGCGCCTCGACGGGCGAAGCCCAGTACCAGACGCCGCGGCCCTCGAACTTATCGAGGTTCTCGATCTCGGGCCGGCGATAGCGCGCGCCGCTGGCGACCACCACCGAACGCGAGCGCAGGAGATCGCCGCCGTCGAGCGCCAGCGAGAAGGTATTTCCGTGGCTGCGCGAACAATCCAGCGACTTCACCGTCATCGGGATCATGATGTCGGCGCCGAACTTTTGCGCCTGGGTGAAGGCGCGGCCCGCAAGCGCCTGGCCGGAGATGCCGGTCGGAAAGCCCAGGTAGTTCTCGATCCGCGCACTGGCGCCGGCCTGGCCGCCGAAGGCGCGGATATCGAGCACGGCGACCGACAGCCCTTCGGAAGCCGCATACACCGCGGTCGCAAGGCCCGCAGGTCCGCAGCCGACGATCGCAACGTCATAGATGCGATCGTTCCGCGGACCACCGATCATGCCGATGGCGCGGCCGAGCTCCGTCTCGCTGGGATTGCGCAGCACGGTGCCGCCGGCGGTCACGACCAGCGGCCAGTCCTCCGGCTTTGGCGAATAGCGCGCGATGATCTCGGCGGCGTCGTGCTCGCCCTCGGGATCGAGCAGGTGATGCGGCTGGCCGTTGCGGGTGAGAAAGCCCTGCAGGCGAACCACGCCGATCGAATTCGGCGGACCGATCAGCACGGGGCCGCCGATGCCGCCCTGGATCAGGCTGACCCGGCGCAAAATCAGCGCACGCATGATGCGCTCGCCGAGCTCGGCTTCGGCGACGAGCAGCGCGCGCAGGCGATCCGGCGGAATCAATAATGTCTCGACATCGCCATCGGCATGGCCGTCGACCAGCGCCGGCCGCCCGGAGAGCTGGCCGAGCTCGGCAAGGAACTGGCCGGGTCCCTGGTCGATGACGGGCGTGACGTGGCCGAGCCCGTCGCGCTGGGTGATCGCAACGTGACCGGACAGCACGACGAACATGCCCGGGCCTCGCTTGCCGGTTTCGAACAGGAGATCGCCGCTCTTGTAGCTGCGTATCTCGCCGAACTGGCGCAGGCGCGCTATTTCGGTCTCGTTGAGCGTCGGGAAAGTCTGCTCGGGGCGCGAGAACCGCGAGATCAGCGCGTCATGACCGGTTGGTTGCGGTTCGCCGTCCTGTCCCATCGTCACTCCCGCTCATTCCAAAACTAGTCGCCGGACTTCCCGGCGATCCCCTGATGTGGGGTGACTTCGTCATTGCGCGAGGGCTCGGACGGCTTGCTGCGCTCGCGCGCCTGCACCTTCCGCCGCTTCAGGTTTTCGCGCAGCGCGGACGCGAGGCGGTCCTGCTTCGTGTCGCGGCGGCCTGGGGCGGCCTTGTCGGTCTCATCAGTCATTGTCGATCAGGTTACATTCAGGGCCGGGGAGATCGCCGATAGGATGCCATCGCAGGACGACAGCTCAAGGGGGCCCGGAGCAATGAAGCTGCCAGATTGGGGCGAATTCCGGATGATCGCCAACTGACCAATTGGCTAGAGCACTCGAGGGAACCAAATCGGGCCAAAGCCGAGCGTTTCGGGGCGAAATGATCCGTTTGAGCCCGGGATCGGCCCGATTTTATCGGTTTACAGGGGCCAGCAAGCTTGCACATGAGGGGGGCTTGTGGCACAGAACAGCCCGCTTGGTAGGCCCCTCGTGGCGGCCGATTCTCGACCAGCGTTTGCTGCCGTAGCTCAGTGGTAGAGCACTCCCTTGGTAAGGGAGAGGTCGACAGTTCAATCCTGTCCGGCAGCACCAGCTTCAAAAGCATGCATCAGCAGTCCCGCGGCACCAGATGCCCGAGTTGTGCTCGATTCCGTGACCCTCTTGTTGGAAAGAGGGCGCAAGGAAGTACGGATGCCGGCCGGCACCCATGGCCCGCTCGTCTTCCAACGATCCAATCCGGCAAATACCTAGAGTTCAATTTGCTGGTAGCGGGAATTTCAACGAACCTGCGCGGTCATATCCATAAAGCGATGCAAGCGCCTGTGACCCAGCGCAGTTGCGGTTGATCGTGATGCCGTAACAGATCGAGGCGGCGTTGCCCCCTTTGCAAGTTCGCAGCAGGCCGATCGGAGGGAGGTTCCCATGCGTTCTCTTTTGGCCTTGAGCTTCTTGATCGCTGTGCATGCATCCGCCCACGCCGCTACGGCGTCTCAGTCACACCGACGGCATGCCGTTGCTCCCGCCAACCAAGGTGTGAACGTACGCACCGTTCCGGGTTTCGCCTACGCACCGCCCAGGCCCCCGATCCACTACCGCTCAACACAACTGGATAGTGAGACGGGTTCGTATAGCAATCGCCATCCGAACTGGGGAATGTAGGTCGATCGGACAGATCAACCTCCGTGCGATCAAGATGGCGAAGACGTAGCGCTCCACCCATCCCACGAAACGCGGCTGCGCACCTCGCGATGCGCAGCCGTCGTCTTTCGTCCAGGATCACACGCCCGTCTGCGTGATGAACTTGGTGTTGAAATAGCCTTCCATCGCCTCGGTGCCGCCTTCCGAGCCGTAGCCGGAATCCTTGATGCCGCCGAAGGGCACTTCGGGCAAAGCGAGACCAAAGCTGTTGATCGACATCATGCCGGCTTCGACCGCCGAGCCGATCGCGGTTGCGGTCTTCGTCGAGCTGGTGAAGGCGTAGGAGGCCAGACCAAAGGGCAGGCGATTGGCTTCCTCGACGACCTCGTCAAAACTTGAGAAGCGCGAGATCAGCGCGAGCGGGCCGAACGGCTCCTCGTTCGTGGCGCGCGCGTCCTTCGGCACGTCGCTCACCACAGTCGGCTCGAAGAAATAGCCCTTGTTGCCGACGCGCTTGCCACCGGTCTCGAGCTTGGCGCCCTTGCCGACGGCATCCTGCACCATGCCTTCGATCGCGGTGACGCGGCGCGGATTGGCGAGCGACCCCATCTTGGACTCGGGGTCGAGGCCGTTGCCCACCCTGAACGCCTTGGCGCCGTCCACGAACTTGTCGACGAACTCGTTGAACACGTCGTCCTGCACCAGCATGCGGGTCGGCGAGATGCAGACCTGGCCGGCGTTGCGATACTTCGCCGCCGCAAGGATCTTCGCCGCCGAAGTGACGTCGGCGTCCTTGAACACGATCGCCGGTGCGTGGCCGCCGAGCTCCATAGTGGCGCGCTTCATGTGCAGGCCGGCGAGCGCGTTGAGCTGCTTGCCGACATTGGTCGAACCGGTGAAGGAGATTTTTCGGATCACCGGATGCGGGATGAGATATTCGGAGATTTCCGCGGGCACGCCGTAGACGAGGTTGATGACGCCGTCGGGCACGCCTGCATCCGCAAAGGCGCGGATGAGCTGCGCGGGCGAGGCCGGCGTTTCCTCCGGGGCCTTGACGATGATCGAGCAGCCCGCGCCGAGTGCTGCCGAGAGTTTTCGCACCACCTGGTTGATCGGGAAATTCCAGGGCGTGAAGGCAGCAACCGGACCAACCGGCTCCTTCATCGCGAGCTGGTAGATGCCGGGCCCGCGCGCCGGGATCAGAGGGCCATAGGCGCGCTTGGCCTCCTCGGCGAACCATTCGATCACGTCGGCGGCGGCCATCGCTTCCATCTTGGCCTCGGCCAGGGTCTTGCCCTGCTCCATGGTCAAGAGCGGGGCGATCTCGTCATTGCGCTCGCGCATGATCGCGGCGGCCTTGCGCATGATGCGGCAACGCTCGAACGGGGCGACATTGCGCCAGATCTTGAAGCCCGCGGCGGCCGCGGCCAGCGCCTCGTCGAGATCGGCTTTCCCGGCATGGGCGACGGTGCCGATCACCTCTTCGGTCGCGGGATTGAGGACTTCGATGACCTTGCCCGATTGGGCCGGGCGCCATTTGCCGCCAATAAAAAGCTGCGTGTTCGAATAGGCCAACGGACTCTCCCTGTGTGCTTCTGCGTTGTATTGAAGTGGCTGGACGATGGGACTCCATCTGACGCGATGTCTAGCACGACGACGGCCGCCGTCTCACGCATCAAATTTGCCTGCAACGCTGCCGTGACAAATTGCGCTGGCATCGCGCCCCTTGCGACCGGCCGCAGCCTCGCGGCAAACTGCGCCGCATCACGAGGAGAAGATCATGGCATCGCATGACGGAACGAAGATCCTGGCCGGCCAGGTGGCGCTGGTGACCGGCGCGGGACGCGGGCTCGGCCGCGCCTTTGCGGAAAAGCTCGCCGCGCTCGGCGCCGACGTCGCGATTCACGGCATGCGCGAGAACGGGCCGGCCGAATATGGCGAGGGCACCACACTCACGGCTGTTGCCGCCGAGATCGGCGCAGCGTTCGGTGTCCGCACCCGGCGCGTGCTCGGCGACCTCACCAGGGCCGACGACATTTCGCGCGTGATCGCGGAGACGGAAAGCGCGCTCGGCCCGATCGACATCCTCGTGCACAATGCCGGCGGCGATATCGCGGCCGCCGGCGGCAAGCCCGATCCGAACGACGCCGTGAACATCAAGGAAGCGGACGTGCGCGCCGTGCTGGAGCGCAACCTGCTCTCGACCATTTTGACCTGCCAGGCTGTCGCGCGCGGCATGATGGAGCGGCGGCGCGGCCGCATCGTCACGCTCGGCTCGGTCGCGGCCTTCAAGGGCCGCACCAACGGCTCGATCTATGCGGTGGCGAAGGCGGGCGTGACGCATTACACGCGCTGCCTCGCCGACCAGCTTCGCGCCTTTGATATCGCCGTCAACTGCATCGCGCCCGGCGACACCCGCACCGGCCGTTTCCTCGGCACTCGCGCGGTCGATCCCAGCCGGATGGTCGAGACCGGTACGCTCGACCGCGTCGCCACCGTCGACGAGGTCGCGCGCGTCGTGGAGTTTTTTGCCGGCCCGATGGGCGCGTTCGTCTCGGGCCAGGTGCTGCGCATCGACGGCGGCGGACAGGCGTGGCCGGCGTAAGGCGCGGGGCGATCAGTCGCTCGGGCTGATCGCGATCGATGCCGGGGCGTGCGCCAGCGCACGATCGACGATCATGGCCGCGCAGATCGCATGAGCCAGGATCAAAAGCACGGCGATCGTGCCGATCAGCGCGCCGGGCCGCCACGGCTTCGCCTCGTGTGAGTTCCGCACCTGTGGCGTCACACGCGGCGGCTCGGCCGGTTCCTGGCTGGCGAGCAGGTTCGCATGCGCGGACAGGATCGCGGTGGCCTGACGCTGTCGCGACTGATGCATGGCCTCGAGTAGCCTCGCATGAAGCCGCCGGTTTCCCTCAGAGGTTGCATTCCTATCCCGAAATGGCATGGCAGGCATCCTTCCGTCGCGATGAACCAAGGATGCCCCTCGGCGGACTCAAAGACTCGACCGCCAATTTCATTTTGTCTTTTCATTCGCTTGATTTTCTCGTGAGGTCAGAGTTCCCGGTGCAATTTCTGTTTGGGGATCATCTACTTGATACCGACAGGCGCGAGCTGAGCCGGAGCGATGCTCCCGTGTCAGTCGAGCCGCAGGTGTTCGACCTCGTCGTCCATCTGATGAAAAATCGCGACCGGGTGGTGACCAAGGAGGAACTGATCGACAAGATCTGGCACGGGCGTTCCGTGTCGGAATCCACGCTCACCAGCCGGATCAACGCCGCGCGCAGGGCCGTCGGCGACAGCGGCGCGAACCAAGCCCTGATCCGCACCATCGCGCGCAAAGGGTTCCGCTTCGTCGGCGACATCGAGCTGCGGCCGGGCCAGATGGAACCCGCGATCGTCCTGGAGAGGAGGAACGCGCAGGCCGCGCTGCCGCTCCCGGACCGGCCCGCGATCGCGGTGCTGCCCTTCACCAATATGAGCGGCGACCGCGAGCAGGATTATTTCTCCGACGGCATCAGCGAGGACATCATCACCGCGCTGTCAAAACTGCGCTGGTTCTTCGTCATCGCGCGCAACTCGTCCTTCGTCTACAAGGGGCGCGCGGCGCACCTCAGCGAGATCGCGCGCGAGCTCGGCGTGCGCTACGTGCTCGAAGGCAGCGTGCGGCGGAGCGGCGACCGGGTCCGCATCTCGGCGCAGCTCAACGACGTCTCCACCGGCAGCCATCTCTGGGCCGAGCGCTACGACCGCAGCCTCGCGGACGTGTTCGCCGTGCAGGACGAGATCACCGAGGCCATCGTCGCGGCGATCGAGCCGCAGCTCTACGCCGCCGAGAGCTTTCGCGCGCAGCAGAAGCCGCCGGGCAGCCTGGATGCCTGGGATCTGGTGATGCGCGCGCTGTCGCATTTCTGGCGCATCACGCGCGAGGACAATTTTGCGGCGCAGGCCCTGCTCGAGAAGGCAATCGCGATCGATCCGCATTACGGCAAGGCGCTCGGCCTGTTGGCTACCAGCCACATTTTTGGCGCGCATATGGGCTGGGCCAGCATGGGCACTGCAGTGCCGGTCGCCGAGCGCGCCGCGCTTGCGGCCGTCGAAGCCGACGGTGAGGATGCCTGGGCCCATCACGGGCTCGGCTACACATACCTGTTCCAGCGCCGCTTCGACGATGCGATCGCGGAATTCGAGATGGGGCTGCGGCTCAATCCCAATTTTGCGATGGCGCAGGCCTTCTATGGTGTCGCACTGTGCTATTCCGGGCGCTGGCAGGACGGTGATGCGGCCGCGCGGCGTGCGCTGCGACTCAGTCCGCGCGATCCGTTCTCGGCGATCTATTACGGCATCGCCGCCTATGCCCAGTTCATCGGCGGCAACTATGACGACGCCATCCAGCTCGCGCGCGAGTCGTTGCGTCAGCGCGGCGACTTCGTCGGCGCGCATCGCGTGCTGACCGCATCCGCCGGCATGTCCGGCCACCGCGCGCTCGCCGCCTCAGCGCTCGAAGGACTGCGCCGCGCCCAGCCCGGCGTCACGCTCGCCTGGATCACCAACGAGTTGCCGATGAAGCGCGCGGCGGACCGGGAACATTATCTCGAAGGGCTGCGGCGCGCGGGGCTGGAATGACTTCTTCCCTCTCCCCTTGTGGGAGTGGGTGCCTCGCGAAGCGAGGCGGGTGAGGGGTCTCTCTCCGCGCCTTCTGGCGACTCCACATTCCGCGGAAAGAGACCCCTCATCCGGCGCTTCGCGCCACCTTCTCCCACAAGGGGAGAAGGGAACGCTGCGTGCCTCCTACTCCTGCACCATCTCGCCGCTGCCGCCGAACTCGGCGGGGAAGTCCTTCAGCTTGGGCAGGCCGTCGCGCATCGGCAGCACCGTCTCGGCGTAGTTGACGTGAACGGCGGGCGCGAAGGCGAGTGTCGGGATCGTGGCAGTGAAGACGTCGACGAGCCCGAGCGGCGGATGGTTGGTCATGAGGTGACCGCCGCATTTCCGGCAGTATTTGCGCTGGCTGAGCGGTGTCTTCGAAAACGTCTCGACATGATCGGCACCGGCGGTGATACGCACGGCCTCCGGCTTCCACAGGCTGAAGGCGTTCACCGGGCCGCCGGACCACGAGCGGCATGAGCCGCAGTGGCAATAGCCCATCGCTTCCGGCGATCCCGCAACCTCGATCGCGACAGCGCCGCAAAAGCATCGACCAGTATGTTTCATTTTCTTCTCTCCTTCTTGGATTTCTTCAAATCGATTTGCGCCAGGGAATAAGCATCGACACGCGTTGTTTGTATTGCCGGTACTCGTCGCCGAAGAGGTCGACGAGGTCGCGCTCCTCAAGCGCGATGCCGAGCAGGATGTAGATCGTGGTCACGGCTGCGAACAGCAGATGGCCCACGGTCATGGTCGGCGTCGCCCAGAACGCGATGATGAAGCCGAGGTAGAGGGGATGGCGCACGAATTTGTAGAACAGCGGCGTGCGGAAGCGCGGCGGCGACGCCTCCTTGTCGAGCACATGATTGGTCACCTGATTCAGGCCGAACAATTCAAAGTGATTGATCATGAAGGTGCTCGTGAACGCTAGCACCCAGCCGGCGAACGACAGCGTGACGACGGTCGCGGCGAGATCGGGATCCTCGACGTTCCATACGATCGTGGGCATCGGGCGCCACTGCCAGAACAACAGCAGCAGCGACAGGCTCGCGAACAGCACATAAGTGCTGCGCTCGACGGGCTTCGGAACGAATTGCGTCCACCAGGCCTTGAAGCGCCGCCGTGCCATCACGCTGTGTTGAACCGCGAACAGCGCCATAAGGAGCAGATTGATGACGATCGCCTCGACCACCGACGAATCCGCACCGGTATCGATGCTCTTTGGCACCACCAGGCCCATCACGAAACCGATGGCGTAGAGGACGGTGACGAGAAAGACGAGATAGGCCGCAATTCCGTACAAAAATGCGAAGAGCTTAAACACTCTGGAGCCCGCAACTTCGGGGCCAATGGAATGAACTTGGGTCATAGACAGCTCCGTTGCGCCGAGACACCGGCACTCGTTAGGTCGCTGCACCATGCCGTATGGGGCGTGCCATGACTTTTGCGGACGGTTGATTTTCGCCTGAGACGACAGTGATTTTTGCTTGAGACGACAGATTCGTGCGATTTCGCTTTGAAAATCATACCCTTGACTGCAGCCTTCGCGAGCTGACGCGGGACGGCACGCCCGTGCCCATGCAGCCGCAAGTGTTCGATTTGCTGGTCTATCTGGTCGAGCAGCGGGATCGCGTGGTCAGCAAGGATGACCTAATCGCGGAGGTCTGGGGCGAGCGCATCGTCTCGGACTCCGCGCTCAACAGCCGCATCAATGCCGCGCGAAAAGCGCTCGGCGACGACGGCGAGGCTCAGCGGCTGATCAAGACCGTCCCGCGCAAGGGGTTTCGCTTCGTCGGCGAAGTCAGGGAACAGGCCCCCGCGACAGCAACGTTTGCGCCTGCGCAAGCAACACCGCCGCGTACGGCGCCCGATCGCCCGGCGATTGCGGTGCTCGCCTTCGAGAACATGAGCGACGATCCCGAGCAGGAATATTTCTGTGACGGGATCAGCGAGGACATCCTCACCGCGCTTTCCAAGGTGCGCTGGTTCCTGGTGATCGCCCGCAACTCGTCCTTCACGTACAAGGGACGTACGGTCCATATCAGGGAGATCGCCGAAGAGCTCGGTGTCGGCTACGTCGTCGAAGGCAGCGTGCGCAAGGCCGGCGACCGCGTGCGCATCACGGCCCAGCTCAACGACGCCACCACCGGCAGCCATATCTGGGCCGAGCATTACGACCGCGAACTCGGCGACGTCTTCGCGGTCCAGGACGAGATCACCAACGCCATCGTCGCCGCGATCGAGCCGCAGATCTATGCCGCGGAGAATTTTCGCGCCCGGCGCAAGCAGCCGGCGAGCCTCGATGCATGGGACCTGCTGATGCGCGCGCTGTCGCATTACTGGCGCATCACGCGGCAGGATCATCGGATGGCGCAGGCGCTGCTCGAACAGGCGATCGCCATCGATCCCGATTACGGCCAGGCGCTGTCACTGTTGGCAGCAAGCCACATGTTCGGCGTGCATCTCGGCTGGTCGGAGCGCGCCACCGCCGCGCCGATCGCCGAGCGCGCGGCACTGGCAGCGGTCAGGAGCGACCACGAAGACCCCTGGGCTCACACCGCGCTCGGCAGCGTCTATTTCTCGACCCGGCGGCTCGACGACGCGCTGTCTGAGTTCGAGCAGGCGCTCGCGCTCAATCCAAATTTTTCGGTCGCGCAAGGCTATTACGCGCTGGCGCTGTCCTATGCCGGTCGCAGCAGCGAGTCCTACGAAGCGGCCCAGCGGGCGATCCGGCTCAGCCCGCGCGATCCCTCGCTTGCGATCTACTACGGCATCGCCGGCTATGCGCGCTTCACCGAACGTCACTATGACGAAGCGATCGCGCTCGCGCGCGAGGCGATCCGTCACCGCGGCGATCTCACCGGCGCCTATCGCGTGCTGGTAGTCTCGGCCGGGATGACCGGCGACAGGAAGTTGGCGGAGACGGCGCTTTCCGAACTGCGCCGCACCCAGCCCAACATCTCGCTCGCCTGGATCGCGACGCAACTGCCCTGGAACAGCGATGCGGATCGCGAGCACTATCTGGAAGGCTTTCGGCGCGCGGGGCTGGGTTAGTGCGCGGCGCCGCCACCCTCCCCTGGTCGCTAAGCATGGAGCGCAGCGGAATGCTTGGCGGGGTGGGGTGACAGTCTCTCCGCGCTGAACACTGCCCGAGTGGAGAGACCCCACCCCGCTCGCGCTGCGCGCGATCGACCCTCCCCCTCCAGGGCCCCTCCAGGGGAGGGTGAGAGTCAAACACTCGCCGCAAACTCGTCGAGCAGCTTGCTGAAGGCCTCCGCCTTCTCCCATTGCACGGCGTGGCCGGCGCCGTCGATCACCTGCACGGCGCCGCGCCACAGTGTCGGGGGTCGGCAGGCGCTGGAGGTAGCCGAGATCGACGATCTGCTCTTCCGAGCCGTGGACGATCGCGAGCGGGATTTTCAGGTCGCGTACGATCTCGACCTCGTTGACGAGGCGGCCGGCCTGCGCATTGACGCCGAGATAGCCGCGCGCATTGCCGTCGGTCCTGCGAAAATCCTCTTCGACAAAGGGCGGGATCGGCGCATAGCCGGGCGCGAAGGCCGACAGCACCCATTCCCTGATCTGCGCCTCGCTCGGATCAGGCGTGAAGACGGTCGCCGACAGTCCCTTGAATCCGGCAAAACCCTCCGGCCCGGCGCCGATCGGCGGCGTGCCAAAGATCATCAGGCCGGCGGCACCCGGCAGTGACGCGGCCGCGTTCAAGACCGCATGCCCGCCAAGGCTCCAGCCGACGACGATCGCGTCCTTCAAGCCGAGCTCGCGGGCAACGCTGGCGATGAGCGCGGCATAGCCGCGGCCGGAATAGTCCTGCTCCGGGTTGGGCGGCGGCGAGGAGGCGCCATGGCCGGGCAGATCGATCGCGATCACCCGATATTTGGCCCCCGAGCGGACCCTGCAATTGCTTCTGCCAGATGTGCGAGGACGACGAATTCCCGTGGATCAGCAGGATCGGGCGGCCGGTGCCGGCACTTTCGAAGCCAGCGATCGTCTGCGCACCGAGCTGCAGGCGCACCGGGCGCAAGGCGGGACCCGGAAAAGGCTGGTCACTCATGATTCCACCGATCTGATCTTGGGACTGTTTTTGGCGATCGGAACCAGTCTGGCATGCCGGGCGGCGCGGCGCCATCACCCTTGCGTGTCCGCCTGTTGCCGGCAGCCGCCCGCGAAGGCCGTTGTATATATGACGATCATAATATAAATTGACCGGCCAGACGATCCCGGGAGAGACGCCGATGCAAAATTCCGAATGGCGCAAGACCGCCTGCAACCTCTGCTACGTCAATTGCGGCATTGAAGTCCGGGTCGATGACGGCCGCATCACAAAGGTGCGCGGCGACCGCGAGCATCCGAAATCGCAGGGCTATCTCTGTAACAAGGCCTCACGCATCCCGTTCTACGCCCATCACCGCGATCGGCTGACCACGCCGCTCCGCCGCCGCGCCGATGGCGGTTTTGACGCAATCGACTGGGACACTGCGATCGCGGAAATCGCAGCCAGGCTGCGCGATCTGGTCGAACGCCACGGCGGCAAGAGCATCGCGCTCTATGGCGGCGGCGGCCAGGGCAACCACGCCGGCGGCGCCTATGCCAATGCGCTGCTCCGCGCCCTTGGCTCGCGCCACGTCTTCAATGCGCTGGCGCAGGAGAAGACCGGCGATTTCTGGGTCAACGGCCACATGTTCGGCAGCCAGACCTGCCACACCGCCGAGGACGTCCATCACTGCGACCTCCTCTTCGTGATCGGCGCCAATCCCTGGGTCGCGCACGGTTTCCCCAACGCGCGCGATCATTTGAACCAGATCCGGAAGGATCCGAATCGCAAGCTGATCGTGATCGATCCGCGCCGTTCGGAAACGGCCGAGATGGCCGATCTGCATCTCGCCGTCCGGCCCGGCGCCGACGCCTTTTTGCTCGGCGCGATTTTGGCAACGCTGGTGCGGCGCGACGCGGTCGACCGCGAGTTCGTCGCAGAGCATACGACCGGCTATGACGAGGTGCGCGACGCGCTGCTGAAAATTCCCGTCGCGCAATGGGCCGAGGCCGCGGACGTTCCGCTCGACCAGATCGAGCGCTGCGTCGACATGATCGTTGCCGCAAAGGCCATGACGGTGCGGGTCGAGCTCGGCATCCAGCAGGGCGTGCACTCGACGCTCAACTCCTATCTGGAAAAACTGTTGATCATGCTGACCGGCAGTTTTGGCCGGAAGGGCACCAACCAGCTCCATAGCTGGCTGCAACCCCTCTGGGGCAATTCGCCGAACCAGCGCTTTGCCGCTGTCGACACCGAGGTGATCGGAGGCTTGCTGCCGCCGAACCTGTTCTGCGACGCCGTGCTATCAGATCATCCCGATCGCCTGCGCGCGGCATGGATCGACTCGTCCAATCCGGCGAACACCGCCGCCAACACCGCCGCGGTCGAGAAAGCGCTGCGCGCGCTCGATCTCGTTGTCGTCGTTGACGTCGCCATGACCGAGACGGCGCAGCTTGCGCATTACGTGCTGCCGGCCTCATCGCAGTATGAGAAAACCGAGTTCACGCTGTTCAATTTCGAGTTTCCGGCGAACGTCTTCCATGTCCGGGCTGGCGTGGTGGCACCGCTCGAAGGCACCCTGCCCGAGCCCGAAATCTACACGCGCCTGTCGCGCGCGCTCGGCCTGTTGCCCGGCGACAACGCGCTGGCGCCGTTGCGCGAGGCCGCGCTGCATTCCCGCGCGGCCTTCGCCAGCGAATTCCGCGCCTTCATGGGCGCCAATCCGCAACTCGCGAGCCTCGGCGCGCTCGTACTTTATCATACGCTGGGTGCGAGCCTGCCCGACGGCACCGCGGCCGCCGCGCCGCTCTGGATGGCGTCGCTCGCCTGCGCCAAGCGTTCGCCGGTGGCGGTACGGCGCGCGTTGAAGGCCGGGCCCGAAGTGACGGACGCGGCGCTCGGCGATGCGCTGTTCGACGCCATCGTCGGCGCGCGCCACGGCACCGTGATCACCGAGCATGACTATGATGAGGTGTGGACGCTGCTCGCCCATCCCGATCGCAAAGTGCGGCTCGCGATCGCGCCGATGCTGGAGTGGCTCGAAAAACTTGATCCCGCAAGCGCGCTGCCCGCGCGCGACTATCCCTTCGTGCTCGCGGCCGGCCAGCGGCGCATGTTCAACGCCAACCAGATTTTTCGCGATCCGGCATGGCGGCGCGACGATCCGGATGGCGCGCTGCTCATCAACGCGCGCGACCTCGAGACGCTCGGCGCGAGCGACGGCGACTGGATCGCGGTGCGCTCGCCTGCGGGGCGTATTGTCGCCCGCGCCAAGCGCGACGACTCCATGCGCGACGGCCAGCTCGCACTGCCGCATGGTTATGGCCAGACCTACCCCACAGGCAATGGCGAGCGGCTGAGCAACGGCCCGCGCATCAACGCGCTCACCGAAAGCGGCAACCGCGATCCGATCGCCGGCACGCCCTATCACAAGCACGTCGCGGTGCAGCTCGAACGGCTCGCGGCCACGGAAGCCGCGACCTATGAGGAGCAGTCAAGGCGGATACACGGAGCTTAGTCGAGCGTAGAGTTTTCTACCCTCTCCCCTTGTGGGAGAGGGTGGCTTCGCGAAAGCGAAGCCGGGTGAGGGGTTCTCTCCGCGAACGAATCTCTCGCAGTTGAACTGCGGAGACAACCCCTCATCCGGCGCTTCGCGCCACCTTCTCCCACAAGGGGAGAAGGATAAACGCCGCACATGTCGCGGCTCTATTTCAGGCCCCGCCACACGCGGTCAGCGGATCGTAGTCCGGGCGCATCAGCATGGTGTGGAGCTGGCGGCGGCGGATGCCCATGTTGCCGCCGTCGAAGATCGGCAGTGCCAGCGCATCCTGCAGCAGACGGCCGAACGGCGCCTCGTTGTCGTAGGAGTCGATGCCGACCACGCGCATCAGCTCGGTGATGACGCGGACGGCGGCCTCCGAGCCGTAGATCTTGGCCTGGATCGCCAGTTCGTCGGCGCCGGCCGATTGCGTGTCGAGTGCGTGGCAAGCCCGCCAGCTCAGATAGCGCGCCGCCTCAATCGTGGTCTTGGCATCCGCAAGCGCATAGCCGACCGCCTGATGCTCGATGATCGGATGCACGCCGCCGCGCTTCTCGGTGCGGGCGAAATGCAGCGCATGCTCGAAGGCCGCACGCATCAGCGCGACGCCGAAGATGCAGACCAGCGCCGCGGTCCCGGTGAAGGCCGCCGCCGCCAGCATCAGCCCGCCGCCCTCCCGCCCCAGCAGATTGCCGCGCGGCGCCGTGACGTTGTGGAGCGCGAATTGCGGCACGAGATGCGCGCGGTGGCCAATCGCGTCGATGGCGCGCTCGAGCACGATGCCCGATGCGGGCTTCTCGACCGCAATGATGGACACGCCCTGCTCCGGCGGCACGCTCGCATCGGTGCGGCACACCACGCAGAGCACATCGGCGCCCTTGCCGTCCCATCCGGTCGCCGACGACACCCATTTCTTGCGGCCGTTGATCACCCAGATGTCGCCGTCACGCCGTGCGGTGGTGCGCACGCCCTCACCGGGCGGCGGCGAGGCGGCATTGGCGCTGCCGCCGGGCTCCGACGAACAGAAGCCCGCGAGCGGCGCACCGGTCGTCTTCAGAAACGGCGCGAGCAAGCGGCCGCATTGCTCCGGCGTGCCACCGAGCAGGATCGGCAACAGCCCGAGCACGCTGCCGAGCATGGTCAGCGTCACGCTCGGATTCACCGCGTAAAACTCCTCCGCCATGATTGCCATGTCGACCAGGCCGGCATTGTCGCCGCCCGCAGGTTGCGGAATGCATTTGCGCAAATAGCCCGCCGCGACCATGGCTTCGTAGATCGGCCGCGTTGCGAGGAAGCGCTCTTCGGGCGTCGCGAGCAGCTCGGCCTCGCGTACGCCGGCCAGCGCCTCCCTTGCGAACTTTCGGGATTGATGCTGCAGCGCGCGCTGCGCAGGTGTCAGCGTGAAATCGATCGCCATTGATGGTCTCCCTCGCTCGGATCAACCCAAAGGGTGAGCCGGGCGAGGGCCGAATTCTTGGACGGCAGCGACCGATTTCTTGGCCGGGGGTGAACTCAGATCGCCTTGCTGTTCTGCACCGCCTTCACCCGCTCCGGGGTGAACGGGACGGTCCGCAGCCGAAGGCCGGTCGCGTCGAACACGGCATTGGCGAGCGCGGCGCCCACCGCAGCGCAGGCGGCTTCGCCCGCACCGAGCGGCGGCTCGGTGGGCCGATCGACCAGATCGATCTCGATCCTGGGAACATCGGAGAATCTCAGGATCGGGTATCCGGTCCAGTCGACGCTTGTCACGCGCGACCGGTCGAACTTCACTTCCTCCATCAGCACACGGCTGATCGTTTGCAGGATGCTGCCCTCGACCTGGGAGCGCACGCCGTCCGGATTGATCATCTGCCCGCAATCATGCGCGCAGACGACGCGCTCGACCTGGATTCTGCCGCTCGCCTGCTCGACCGCGACCTCCATTCCCATGGCGACGAACGTCTCGCTGTGCTTGTAGTGGATGTAGGACATGCCGCGGCCGCGCGCGACCGCCGCGACAATGTTCGGGCCTGGAGAGGCCCGCGGCTCCCATTTCATCATCGCGGCCACCCGCTTGATCAGCTCGACACCCCGCGGGTTCTTCAGGCCGCGCAGCCGAAACGCGACCGGATCGAGGCGCGCCGCAGCGGCCAGCTCGTCGATGAAGCTTTCGACCGCGAAACAATTGGCAGGTTTTCCCGGCGAGCGCAGCGGCGCCGGCCGCAGCGGCGTCTCCTTCAGCCAGTGCACGACGACCTGCATGTGCGCGGCCTCGTAGGGCGGATCGCCGTTCTGCGAGATCAACCCGGTGTTGAGGCCGACGACGTTGTCGAGCCCGGCGGCCTGGGGTCCGAGCAGGGGAATGTTGAGCAGACCCTTGGTGGTCTGCGGAATCCACATCTCGGTGCGCCAGTCCAGGATGCGGCCTTCGGCATCGACACTGCCGGAGAGATCGAGCAGTTGCGGCGGGCCCTTCGGGTCCCAGCCAAGTTCGTCCGCACGCGACCATTGCACGCGGACGGGACGTCCCATCGCGCGCGAGAGGATGGCGGCGTCGGCTGCCGCGTCCTCGTGACCGTTCATGCCGTAGCAGCCGGAGCCTTCGAGATAGATCAGCCGCACCTTGTCCAGGGGCAGGCCCAGGAAACGGGCATAGGTGACGCGGTTGTCATGCATGCCCTGTGACGCCGTCCAAATCGTCGCCTCGTCGGTGCGCACGTCGGCAACTGCACAGGATGGACCAAGCGAGGCGTGGCTCTGCATCGGCCAGAAATAGCTGGCGCTCAGGGTCTTGGTGTCCTGCGGCTGCGCTGACGGCGGGGTGCCCCTGGTGACGAGGGTCTCCGCCGTGGCGCCCGCAGCCGTCCGCAGGGTTTCCGTCAGCCGGTCCTGAACCGGCAGGTTCGATGCCTCGCTCCATTGCGCGCGCAGGCTGCGCGCGGCGCGCACCGTCGTCCATTCGTCGTCGGCGACGACGGCCAGGAAATCCTTGAGCCTCACGACTCTTGCGCCGGCCAGGTCCTTGATCGACCCCTCGTCGACCGCAACGAGCGTGGCGCCGATCGCAGGCGGCCGGATCACGCGCGCATGCAGCATGTCCGGCAAGGTCAGGTCATGGATATAAGTCGCGGTGCCCAGGCATTTGGCCGCCACGTCCGGGCGCGGCAGCGACTTGCCGACGACGGTGTAGCTTGCGGGATCCTTCAGCGGCGCCTTGGGATCGAGCTTGACGTCGAACTTGCGGCCGTCGAGCAGATCCGCAAAGCGAATGCCGTCCCCGCCTGCCTTCGGCCGCACCTCGCCGTCTGCGGCGATCAGGTCGTCCGGCCTGAGATTGAGACGTTGCGCGGCCAGATCGACCAAAGCCTTGCGCGCGGTCGCCGCGGCCTGACGAATCTGCATGCCGCCACGCTGGATGCCGGTCGAGCCCGACGTTCGACCTTGATTAGGTGTCAGGGCGGTATCGCCCTCGATATATTTGATCCGGTCGACACCGATACCGAGTTCCTCGGCCGCGATTTGGGGAATCGCGATGCGCAAGCCCTGGCCGAGATCGACCTTGCCGCAATAGAGCGTCACGGTGCCGTCACCGTTCACGGCGAGATAGGCGTCGACCTGTGTGGCGTCGGTGCGACGGGACACGCCACCGACAGCCTGCGCCAGGGCGGCGCCCGGTGTCACCGTCAGTGCAAATCCAACGGTCAGCGCGCCGCCCTTGAGAACGGCACGGCGGGAGATGCGAAGCTGGTCCAGGGAAGTGCTCATCTCAACCTCGCTGTTCCGCTGCCGTCATGACCGCGCTCACGACTCTCGTATGCGAGCCGCAGCGGCAGAGATTGAGCTCCAGCGCCGAGCGAATCTCGCTCTCGCTCGGCTTCCGGGTCTTCGCCAGCAAGGCGGCCGCCGTCATGATCATGCCGCTCGTGCAGTAGCCGCATTGCGGCACCTGATGCGCGATGAAGGCGGCCTGAAGCGGATGCGGTTTCGCAGCCGTTCCCAATCCTTCCAGCGTCGTGATCGACTTGTCTCGCGCATCGGCTACGGTCAACTGGCAGGATTGCACCGCCGTGCCGTCGACGATGACCGTGCAGGCACCGCATTGGCCAAGGCCGCAGCCGAACTTGGTCGCCGTCAGTCCGAGGCCCCGAAGCACGTAGAGCAGCGGCTTGGCGCTGTCCGCGGACTCGACCGACAAATCGCTTTCGTTGATGCGGAGTCGATAGCTGGGCATGTCATCACTCCTGTTCGACGCGCGATGTTAGCCGAAATCGTCGCGGGATTTGAGGGGGCATCACGGCGTGGAGAATTCAATAGGGATCACGATTGCGATCCGGGAGTCATGGTTCGCCGGAACTCGCGCGGCGTCAGGCCGTGACCGCGCTTGAACAGCCGGTTGAAATGCGAGATGTCGGAAAAGCCGGCTTCGAACGCGATCTCGGCGATGGTCTTGCGACCATGGCGCGGGTCGAGCAGGTTCCGCGCGCATACAAGGATCCGCGCGTCATTGACATGCTCGCCGACGGAACGGCCGGTCGCGACGAACAGCCGGTGCACATAACGCTCTGAGCAGCGGAACCTTGCGGCCAGCGCCTCGGCGTCGAGATCGGGATCGTCGCTGTGGCGCGCGATGTGATCGAGCATCATCGACAGCAGCACCGGGGCATGCACGCGCACGACCGGTTGCTCGCCGAGCATCGCGGGCGCGTGCGCGATCAGCTCGACCACATGCGCGCCGCCGCTTGCGGCGAGGGCCGGCGCTGCAAGACAAAGCTCGGCATAGCTTGCGAGCGTGCGCGATAGAGCGCGGCCGGCCTCGGTGCGCGACAGGGCGAGCCGCGGACGATCGCAGAAATTGTTCGGGAGCAGGCGCCGGGGGACCGCAAAACAATACAGGCTGAAATCGCGACCGTTGGCGATCTCGAACGGCTCGGTGGTGTCGACGACCGCGAGATCGCCCACTGCGCAAACCTGCTCATGTCCGCGCTGCGTCGTGCGGCCAAGACCGCCGATCTGCAGATTCACGAAGCAGAGATCGTCCGCACCGCCGGCAATGTGACTGCGCAGCCGCAGCACCCGGTGACTGGTGGCCCTGACCAGCGAAATCTGGATCGGCGCAGCGTCGGTGCGCGCAATCGAGCCTTCGAAGGGACGGTCGGCCATCCGGCGCGGCTCGAGCCGGACGAAGGCGGCAGCGAGATCGTCGGCCCAGCTACCAAAGGGCTGGTCCGCACGAAACGGTTTGGCTGACCATTCCATAGGCGCGCGCCTTGAGCGATTGGACGATCCGGCAAGGCAAAAAGTTACCTTCCCGGGGCCAACCGGTCAATTCGCCGGCCGCGGCCGCTTCGGTCTACTGCCGCTTCCGCCGGATGTGCACGATGACGTCGAGCCTGGAGATCTCGTGGCCCGGCAGGGCCTGCGGCATCTGCGTGAAGATCAGATCCTGGGGGATGTCCACCAGCAAATCCTCGCCTTCGAGATGGAAATGAGGGTGGACGCTGATGTCGGTATCGAAGAACGACTTTGAGCCGTCGGCCGAGATCCGGCGCAACAGGCCGGCCTCGGTGAACTGGTTGAGCGTGTTGTAGACCGTTGCGAGCGACAGCCGCATGTTCGCCGCGGCCGCTTCGTCGAACAGCGTCTCCGCCGACACGTGACGATGGCCGTTCAGGAACAGGAGCTGCCCAAGTGCCAGGCGCTGGCGCGTCGGCAGCAAGCCGGCGTCGCGCAGCAGGCGTTCGCAATGAGCTGTGGCGTCATCGACGCGCTGCGGCTCACTGGCCTCAGGCGCGACCTCGCTGATGTCGCCGGCGAAGGTCATGGTGGAGAGGATATCCATCGAGGGCCGTCTCACGGTTGGATCATACCGAAGCGAACGGCCGCGCGCGGCGCCCCGCTGCTCTTGTTGCCATCGGATCGCAAAAGCAGCGGTTCCGCTTTGATCCGGATCAAATCTGGCAGCGGCTGCTCTTCTCAGTCTGATCTCTCTCAGTCTGACTTGGCGCAAAGCGTGATCCCGATCCGATGCCAGAATGGTTGGCATTGGCGAGGCTCAAGATGTCAAAACCCATTCCCGACAAGGCCGAGGTCGCGCTCGAATATCCCGACAAGTTCTATGTCGGGACGTTCGAGCATTCATCGCGCTTCGAGGCGCATCTCGACGGCAGCGGATTCGCTCTCGTGCTTCAGCGCCCGGGCGCGGACGACGTGCGGAAATCGGTGCATCTGCACATCAATTTCGGCCTACTCGCGGGCATCTTGCGCGAGCTCGCGGCGAGTGTCGCCGCAATACCGAAGGACGACATCGCCCATCGCGAGCAGCTCACTGAAGCGCTCGGGGAATTGCAGGCCGCGCTCAATCGTCCCTAAACACTTTTGCGCGCGCCTCGTTGCCTTGTCGGTCTTCGGATAGCCCCGAATCAGCGATAGTGCATTCACCTGTTTGATACGGCGGATCACAGGTGACATGACCGGACCTGAGCTGAAGCAACTGCGCGCCGACCTCTCCGACGCCATCGGCAGGAAGCTGACGGCCGCCGACATGGCGAAGCTGTGCGGATTGCCGGCGACCGGTGGCGCGGACACGATCCGGCGCTGGGAGGTGAAGGGTACGACCGCGGCGGCGACCGAGGTGCTCCGCGTGCTTGCGATGGCCAGCGACCGCTATCCGATCATGGACAGCTTCAACGTATTCGACCGCCATACCATCCACGAGAAGGACCGGCCCGCCCGCCGCGCCGCGTTTCGCGAGCAGATGCGCGAGGAGGTGCGCCGCCGCCTTGGTTAACGACGCCTTGCGCGGGACGGCCCGAGCTGCGCCAATTTAACCCTTCCTTCAGCCTTTCTTTACCTGCCGTTAGGCACGAAAAGCATTTACCAGCCAATAAGTTAAGTTACCGACCGCTGTGCCACGGGAGTGACAGCATTTTCGTCGAAAGCCCGCTATCTGCGTAACCAACGACGGCGCCAGAGGCGCGCCTGCCGGGTTTGAGTGTTGGAGTAAAGACGATGAAGAAGATCCTGTTCGCGACCGTTGCGCTGCTCGCCTTGAGCGCGGCCGCCCCCGCCCTCGGTGCCGACCTCGGCAACCGTTCCTATTACAAGCAGCAGCCTGCGCCCGCCTATGCCGCGCCGCTCTATAACTGGACCGGCTTCTATCTCGGTGCGCATCTCGGCGGCGCCTTCTCGAGCGACAGCAATTTCAGCGGCCTGACCACCGGCAACAACGGCAACGGCCGTTTCCTCGGCGGCTTGCAGGTCGGCGCCGACTGGCAGTTCAACCCGAACTGGGTGGTCGGTGTCGAAGGCCAGTATTCCTGGCTCTCCGGCAGCGTCGGCGCGGTGTTCCCCGGCGGCTACGTCTACACCAACAATCAGCGCGGCCTCGGCTCGATCACAGGCCGCGTCGGCTACACCTGGGGTCCCGGCCTGCTCTATGTGAAGGGTGGCTACGCCTATTCCGACAACAACGAGAGCGTAACGCTCGGCGGCGTCGGAGTGCCCTTCGCCATCAACGGCAACCACCGCGACGGCTACACCGTCGGCGCCGGCATCGAATACATGTTCGCCCCGAACTGGTCGGCCAAGGCGGAGTACCAGTACTACAACTTCGGCAAGGCCAACTTCACCGCGCCGCTGGCCATGGTGCCGGCCGGCAGCTTCACCACCGACGACCACACCGTGAAGGCGGGCGTCAACTACCGCTTCAACTGGGGCGGCCCGGTCGTCGCCCGTTACTGATCGCTAACCACATCCCGTCTCGTGACGAAGGGCCGGCAGCTTTGCCGGCCCTTTCTTTTTTCGTCGCATGGAAAGTACCCAAGCAATTGCATCACTTGCGATTTTTTAACTGGCTCCGCTGATACTGCCGCTCGCAAACATAAAGTAGCGCGTTGGGGGAATTCAGATGGCAATCCGCTTGAGCATGGGCAAATTCAGGCTTCCTCGCATCTCGTTGCCGAAGTGGGGCGTCAGAGGCAGCCTGTTCGCGGCTTTCGCGGTCATCGCCGCCATGGGCCTCGTGATCTCGGCCGGCGCCAGCCTCGTGCTGCAAAATCTCGGCGGCCGCATGGTCGATCTGAGCGGACGCGACATCCCGCGCCTGTCCGCAAGCCTGCAATTGTCGGCGCTCAGCGCGAGCCTCGCCGCGCAGGGCCCGGCCCTGCTCGCAGCCCCGACCGAGGAAGCGCTGAACGAGCGCACCAAGAAGCTCCAGGAATTGCAGCAGCAGACCCAGCAGAAGCTCGGCGAGATCATCGAGCTCGGCGCCGACAAGACTGTCGTCTCCGGCCTCAGCGAAACCATGAAGGCGATCAACGAGGCAGCGCAGAGCCTCGCCAAGGCCGCACGCGAGCGGCTCGAGATCGCAGCCCTTCACGACAAGCAGTATGACGCGCTGCGCAAGGCGCAGAACGATTTCGTCGGCGCCGCGAGCCCCGCGATGCTGAACGCGCAGACACAGGTCAACGCCATTCTCGCCTCGGCCGATTCCTCGGCCAGCGACGCCTCCGACGCGGCGCAGACCGTCGGCCAGCTCGGCAATGTCGTTGCCAGCGGCAACCTCGCGGCCGCCGACATGAGCGCAGCGCTCTCGGCGAACACCACCGACAAGCTCGACGACATCCAGAAGGGCTTCAAGACGGCGCAGGGTCGCCTGCGCTCCAACCTCGACCTGCTGCCCGAGACGCAGGGCATGAAGATGCTGCGCGATTCTGCCGACAAGCTGCTCGCGCTCGGCAGCGGCAAGACCGGTGTGTTCAGCCTGCGCGAAAAGGAACTCGACTCGATCGACTACGGCCAGACTATTCTGGATGAGGCGCGCAAGCTCAATGTCGGCCTCGGCATCAGCGTGCAGCAGCTCGTCGACGGCGTGCAGAAGGAAACCAATGCCTCGACCTTCGAGGCGCGACAGGAAATTTCGCTCGCCACCACGGTCATGGTGGGCCTCGGCGCGCTGACCCTGATCGGCTCGGCGCTGTTCGTCTGGCTCTATGTCGGGCGCAACATCCTGCGCCGCATCAGCGGCCTGCAGCGCTCGATGCAGGTGCTGTCGGCCGGCGATCTCGACACCGAGATCTTCCGCTCCAGGCATCAAGACGAAATCGGCGCCATGGCGGATACGCTGCAAGTGTTCCGCGAGAGCATGATCGAGGCGCGCGCGCTGTCGGGCGAGCAGGACAAGGACCGCATCGCCAAGGCCGAACGCGCCTCGCGCATGGAGGCCCAGATCGCCTCGTTCGAAGGCACGGTGCGCGGCGCACTCGACAGCCTGTCGCAATCGGCCAACTCGATGCAGGCGACCGCGCAGAGCATGTCCACGACCGCCGACCAGTCCAACGCGCTGGTGAACGCGGTGGCGTCGGCCGCGGAAGAAACCTCGGTCAACGTGCAGACCGTGTCGGCCGGTACCGAGCAATTGTCGTCCTCGATCGCCGAGATCAGCCGTCAGGTCGTCACCTCGGCGGAGATCGCCAAGAAGGCGGTCGACGAGGCCGGCGCGACGGATGCCACCGTCCAGGGGCTTGCCGACAGCGCGAGCCGCATCAGCGTCGTCGTCGATCTCATCCAGACCATCGCCTCGCAGACCAACCTGCTCGCGCTCAACGCCACCATCGAGGCGGCGCGCGCGGGCGAAGCCGGCCGCGGCTTCGCGGTGGTCGCCTCCGAGGTGAAGAGCCTCGCGAGCCAGACCGCGAAGGCAACGGAAGAGATCCGCACCCAGATCGTCAGCATGCAGCAGGTCACGACCTCGGCGGTCGGCGCCATCAGGGGCATCGGCCAGACCATCGGCGAGATCAACAACGTGACGACGGCAATTGCCGCCGCGGTCGAGGAACAGGGTGCTGCCACCCGCGAAATCGCACGCAACATCCAGCATGCTGCGGGGGGCACCAGCGAAGTCTCCAGCAACATCGTCGGCGTCTCCACCGCGTCAGCGGAAGCGGGCGCCGCGGCCACCGAAGTGCTGACCGCCTCCGACGCGCTCCGCCGCGAGGCCGACGTGCTGCGCTCGGAGATCGACGCGTTCCTCGGCAACATCCGCGCGGCTTGAGCCGCCTCCTCCGTCATTCCGGGGCGGTGCGACAGCACCGAACCCGGAATCTCGCGCAACAATCTCCGGATTCCCCGATGCGCAACTGCGCATCTGAGGTTCGCGCTTATCGCGCGCCCCGGAATGACCACATGCCGAAGCCCGGAATGACGGGTATGCCGGGGCTTCCCGGTTCGTTTTTCGGCTGGCGTCCCGCCCCCTGTGCGGGTACCGATAGGCCATGCATTCGAAAACCGACACCGCGCAGTCCTCGGCCGAGGCCCTGCGCTACACCTGGGAACAGCATCCCGGCCCCGAAGAGGTCGTGGAGGTGCGGCCCGGCGTCCTCTGGGTGCGGCTCAAGCTGCCGTTCCGCCTCAACCATGTGAACATCTACCTGCTCGCCGACGGCGACGGCTGGGCCATGGTGGATTCCGGCTTCGGCAATGAGGAGACGATCGAGGCCTGGACAAAACTGTTCGATGGGCCGCTCAAGGGCGTCCACATCTCGCGGCTCATCGTCACCCATTCCCATCCCGATCACGTCGGCCTCGCCGGCTGGATCGTCGAGCGGTTCAACTGCCCGCTCCAGATGTCGCAGGTCGAGTATCTGCAATCGGTCTATCACCAGAACCGCGGCACCGAAGAGCGCCGCAACGCGCAGCGGCTGTTCTTCCGCCGCCACGGCATGGACGAGTCGCTCACCGAAAAGCTGCTCGGCCGCGGCCAGGATTATCTGAAGCGCGTCTCGGTGCTGCCGCCGTCCTATCACCGCATCTCGCATGGCGACGACGTCGTGATCGGCACGCGCCGCTTCAAGGTGATCACCGGCGGCGGACACGCGCTCGACCAGGTGATGCTGTATTGCGCCGACGACAAGCTGTTCCTGTCCGCCGACCAGGTGCTGAGCAAGATCTCGCCGAACGTCAGCGTGTGGGCGGTCGAGCCCGAGCAGAACTCGCTCGGCGAATATCTGGCCTCGCTTGCGAGCCTCACCACCACGCTGCCCTATGACGTGCTGGTGCTGCCCGGCCATGGCGTGCCGTTCTACGGCCTGAAGACCCGCATCAAGCAGCTCGCCGACCACCACGAGGACCGCTGCCGGCTGATCGCAGAGGCCTGCCGCGAGGTGCCGCAGACCTCGAAGGATCTGGTCCCGGTCGTGTTCCACAAGCACGTGCTGGACGAGCACCAGATGGGTTTTGCCGCCGGCGAACTGGTCGCCCATGTCAACTACATGCTGGTCGAGGGACGACTGACCGCCGAGACCAAGGACGGCGTGCTCCAGTTCAGGACGACCTGAACCTTACCTTGCCCCGCAAGCGGACCGAGGCCGGCCTGGCCGGTCGCAGCCGGCTGCTTAGACCGGTTCAAAAGGTTGATCGGGATCAATCAGCGCCCCACCCGGATAGGGCATTTTGACCAAATGCAGCCCATGTCCAAATGTGGGATAGCGCATAGACATTAGAGCTGGAAAAGCTCTAAAGAATGGTCCGCCACTCCGGTCAGGTTCCGCACTGGGTATACCGATGAATTACAACCAGTTTTTCGATACCGCCCTCGATCGCCTCCATGCCGAGCGCCGCTATCGCGTATTCGCCGATCTGGAGCGCACGGCCGGCCGGTTCCCGCATGCGGTCTGGCACTCGCCGAAGGGCAAGCGCGATGTCGTGATCTGGTGCTCCAACGACTATCTCGGCATGGGCCAGCACCCGAAGGTGGTCGGCGCCATGGTCGAGACCGCGACCCGCGTCGGCACCGGCGCAGGCGGCACGCGCAACATCGCCGGCACCCATCACCCGCTGGTGCAGCTCGAGGCCGAGCTCGCCGACCTCCATGGCAAGGAAGCCGCGCTGCTGTTCACCTCCGGCTACGTCTCGAACCAGACCGGCATTGCGACCATCGCAAAACTGATTCCGAATTGCCTGATCCTGTCGGACGAGCTGAACCACAATTCGATGATCGAGGGCATCCGCCAGTCGGGCGCCGAGCGGATCGTGTTCCGCCACAACGATCTCGCCCATCTCGAAGAGCTGCTGAAGGCCGCCGGCCCCAACCGTCCCAAGCTGATCGCCTGCGAGAGCCTCTATTCCATGGACGGCGACGTCGCCCCGCTGGCAAAGATCTGTGATCTCGCCGAGAAATACGGCGCGATGACCTATGTCGACGAAGTCCACGCGGTCGGCATGTACGGCCCGCGCGGCGGCGGCATCGCCGAGCGCGACGGCGTCATGCATCGCATCGATGTCCTCGAAGGCACGCTGGCAAAAGCGTTCGGCTGCCTCGGCGGCTATATCGCCGGCAACGGCCAGATCATCGACGCGGTGCGCTCCTACGCACCGGGCTTCATCTTCACGACCGCGCTGCCGCCCGCGATCTGCTCGGCCGCAACCGCTGCGATCAGGCACCTGAAAACCTCGAGCTGGGAGCGTGAGCGTCATCAGGACCGCGCCGCCCGCGTCAAGGCCATCCTCAATGCCGCCGGTCTCCCGGTGATGTCGAACGACACCCACATCGTGCCGCTGTTCGTCGGCGATCCCGAGAAGTGCAAGCAGGCCTCCGACCTGCTGCTCGAAGAGCACGGCATCTATATCCAACCGATCAACTATCCGACGGTCGCCAAGGGCACCGAGCGGCTGCGCATCACACCCTCGCCCTATCACGACGACGGCCTGATCGATCAGCTTGCCGAAGCCCTGCTCCAGGTCTGGGACCGCCTCGGCCTGCCGCTCAAGCAGAAGTCGCTGGCGGCGGAGTAGAGCTCCGCGCTGCGCTTCGCGCGCGTTCTAACTACACTGTCCCCGGGGCTACCCCTCTCCCCAACCCTCCCCCGCAAGGGGGGAGGGAGCGAAACAGTTGTGCTCGCCTCACATCGATCTGCCGCGCGTCTCTGAGGCGTGGCCCGTCCGTCCTCAACGAGCGATGCTCTCTCCGTTCCCTCCCCCCTTGCGGGGGAGGGGCAGGGAGGGGATGCCACACGGGGACTCTCTCGATCGGCTTAACGACGATGCCAGTTCCTGAAATCCCCGGGAAAATGGCTGTCGCTTGCGGAAGGCCAACGCGCTAGATTTGCTATCGAAAATGAGGTCGGGCGCGGACCACCCGGCGCCCACAGGGAGAGCCCGCCGCAATGCTCCATGACTGGGGCGTGATCGCAGCCGCCTTCGGCTATATCGGTTTCCTGTTCCTGGTGGCGAGCCATGGCGACCGCCGCTCGCCGGCCAAACCTGGCCGCGCCTCCGGCCTGATCTACCCGCTCTCCCTCGCGATCTACTGCACGTCCTGGACCTTCTTCGGTTCGGTCGGCTTCGCCACCCGCACCTCGACCGATTTCCTTGCGATCTATATCGGCCCGGTCCTGATGATCGCCGTCGGCATCGGCGTGCTGCGCCGGGTCATCCAGCTCGCCAAGGCCCAGAACATCACCTCGATCGCCGACTTCATCGGCGCCCGCTACGGCAAGAGCCAGGCGGTGGCCGCAACGGTGGCGATGATCGCGATCATCGGCTCGGTGCCCTATATCGCGCTCCAACTCAAAGCCGTCGCCTCCTCGCTCGAAACCATTTTGAGCGAGGACCGGGCCTTCTCGCACATCCCGATCGTCGGCGACATGGCGCTGATGGTGACGCTGACGATGGCCGCCTTCGCCGTGCTGTTCGGCACGAGGCAGACCGACGCCACCGAGCACCAGCATGGATTGATGCTCGCAATCGCCACCGAATCGATCGTGAAGCTGGTCGCTTTCCTCGCAGCCGGCGCCTTCGTCACCTTCTGGATGTTCTCGCCGCACGAGCTGATCGAGCGCGCCATGAAGACTCCGGAGGCAGTGCGGGCAATCAACTACACGCCCTCGATCGGCAACTTCCTCACCATGACGCTGCTGTCGTTCTGCGCGATCATGCTGCTGCCGCGGCAGTTCCACGTCAGCGTCGTGGAGAATTCGTCGGACGCCGAGGTCGGCCGCGCCCGCTGGCTGTTCCCGCTCTATCTCGTCGCCATCAACCTGTTCGTGATTCCGATTGCGCTCGCGGGTCTCGTGACCTTCCCGTTCGGAGCCATCGATCCCGATATGTATGTGCTGGCGCTGCCCATGGAGGCCGGCAGCGAGCTGCTCAGCGTCGCGATTTTCGTCGGCGGACTGTCGGCGGCGACCGCGATGGTGATCGTGGAATGCGTCGCGCTCTCGATCATGGTCTCCAACGACCTCATCGTGCCCCTGGTGCTCCAGCGCCGGCCGGAGGGACGTACCGGCGGCAAGGATTTTGGCGACTTCCTGCTGCGCTCGCGACGGTTTGCGATCTTCGCCATCATGGTGATGGCCTATTTGTACTACCGCGCGCTCGGCAACACCCAGCTCGCGGCCATCGGCCTGTTGTCCTTTGCCGCAATCGCCCAGCTCGCGCCGTCGTTCTTCGGCGGGCTGTTGTGGCGGCGCGCCACCGCGCGTGGCGCCATCGGGGGCATGCTGGTCGGTTTTGCGGTGTGGCTGTATACGCTGTTCGTGCCGAGCTTCCTCGATAGCTCCACGGCTGGAATCCTGCTGCTCCAGCACGGGCCGCTCGGCATCGAGGCGTTGCGGCCGCAGGCGCTGTTCGGCGCCGACTTGCCGCCGCTGCTGCATGGCGTCGCCTGGTCGCTGTCGCTCAACGTCCTCACCTATGTCATGCTGTCGCTGGCACGCGCGCCGACCTCAATCGAGCTGGTGCAGGCCGATTTGTTCGTGCCCAACACGCTCGCCCCGAGCACGCCGAGCTTCCGGCGCTGGCGCACCACCGTCACAGTGCACGACATCCAGAGCACGGTGGCGCAGTATCTCGGCCCAGACCGCGCGCGGCATTCGTTCGAGGCTTTTGCGGCGCGCCGCAATGCGCGGCTCGATCCCACGGCGCCCGCAGATTTCGAGCTGCTCCAGTATGCGGAACATTTGATCGCCTCGTCGATCGGCGCGGCCTCCTCACGTCTCGTGATGTCGCTGTTGCTGCGCAAGCGGACGGTGTCCGCGAAAGCCGCGCTGAAACTGCTCGACGATTCCCATGCGGCGCTGCATTTCAACCGCGAAATCCTGCAGACCGCTCTCAACCATGTGCGTCAGGGCATCGCGGTGTTTGACGCCGATTTCCAGTTGCTCTGCTCCAACCAGCAGTTCGGCGAGATCGTCGGCGTGCCCGTGCACCTCGTCCAGTTCGGCACACCGCTGCACGAGATCCTCGAATTCATGGAGCCCCACACTCCGGCTGACTCCACCGAGCACGAGGCGACCGTCAAGCGGCGGCTGGCTGCCTATACCACCGAAGGCGAGCCGTATGTGGAGCGCCTGCCCGACCGCCATATGGTGATCGAGGTCTTGACCAACCGGATGCCGGGTGGCGGCTTCGTCGTCACCTTCACCGACGTCACGCCGTCCTTCGAAGCCGCCGAAGCGCTGGAGCGCGCCAATGCGACGCTGGAAAAGCGCGTGCGCGACCGCACCGAGGAATTGACCCGCCTGAATTCGGAGCTGGCACAGGCAAAAAGCACCGCGGAAGACGCCAACATCTCCAAGACGCGCTTCCTCGCCGCCGCAAGCCACGACATCCTCCAGCCGCTCAACGCCGCGCGGCTCTACGTCACGAGCCTCGTCGAGCGCCAGGCCGGCGGCGAGGAGACGCGGCTGGTCGAGAACATCGACGAATCCCTGCAGGCGATCGAGGAAATCCTCGGCGCACTCCTGGACATTTCGCGGCTCGACGCCGGCGCGATGACGACGTCGATCACGAGCTTCAGGGTCGGCGACCTCATGCGCTCGCTGGAGATCGAATTCGCGCCGATCGCGCGCGCCAAGGGCTTGCGGCTGAGCTTCATGCCGTGCTCGCTGGCGGTGCGCTCCGACCGCCTGCTGTTGCGGCGGCTGCTGCAGAACCTGATCTCGAACGCGATCAAGTACACCCCGCGCGGACGCGTGCTGGTCGGCTGCCGCCGCCATGGCGAGTCCCTGAAGATCTGCGTCTACGACACCGGCGTCGGCATTCCCGTGGTGAAGCGCGCCGAGATCTTCAAGGAGTTTCACCGCCTCGAGCAGGGCGCGCGGATCGCGCGCGGCCTCGGGCTCGGACTCTCGATCGTCGAGCGGCTGGCGCGCGTGCTCAATCACGGCATCGCCATCGACGCCAATACGGGCGGCGGCTCGGTATTCTCCGTCACCGTCCCGACCGCCAGCGCGGTGACCCACACTGCCGCAGTGACGAGTGCGACGCCGCTCGCGCGCACTCCGATCTCGGGCGCGCTGATCGTCTGCATCGAGAACGACGCCGCAATCCTCGACGGCATGCGCACGCTGCTGAAGGCCTGGGACGCCGAGGTGATTGCGGTCGCCGACCCCGAGTCCGCGATCCCAGCCATCGAGGCCGCCGGTCGTCCTGTCACCGGCCTCTTGGTCGACTATCATCTCGACCGCGGCAACGGCATCGCCGCCATCCGCGACATCCGTCGCAAGTTCGGCGAGGCGATCCCTGCGATCCTGATCACCGCCGACCGCAGCCCAGCCGTTCAGGTGGCGGCGCGGGAGGAGAAGATCGCGGTGCTGAACAAGCCGCTGAAGCCAGCCTCGCTGCGCGCCCTGCTCGGGCAATGGCGAACCCAGCAGATGGTGGCGGCTGAATAGGCCGAGGCAAAGCCACGCACGAGGTTCGGTTCGAGGCTTTCGCCGCCGTCCGGCACGAACGTCGAAAACAACCCCATGCACAGTAGAACGCGCTTTGGAAAAATGTGTCGCCACTTTCCGAAAAGCTCGTGCTCAAACAAGGAGCTAGGGCGCACCGGCGACGATTCAGCCCGAATTCATCGCGCATTGGCCTAGAACAAGCATGCAGGACCGGCACCATGCGATGGCCAAAGCTTGTTGGACTGCCGTCACGCGGCAACTTCGATCGGGACCCGCGCGCCAGTCATGAAAGCCACCGCATCCGACATCGTATAGGACTTCGGATCAATGACGGTGAGCCGCCGACCGAGCCGATGGATATGGATGCGATCGGCGATCTCGAACACGTGCGGCATGTTGTGGCTGATCAAGACCACTGAAATGCCGCGCCGTCGCACGTCGAGGATCAGCTCCAGCACGCGACGCGATTCCTTGACCCCGAGTGCCGCGGTCGGTTCGTCCATGATGACGACGCGCGAGCCGAAGGCCGCAGCCCTTGCCACCGCCACGCCCTGGCGTTGACCGCCCGATAAGGTCTCGACGCGCTGGTTGATGCTCTGCACGGTCATGAGACCAAGCTCGGTGAGCTTCTCGCGGGCGATGCGCTGCATGGCCTTGCGATCGAGCATGCGGCAGATCGTGCCGAGCGGACCCGCCCGGCGCAGCTCGCGGCCGAGAAACATGTTGTCGGCGATCGACAGGCTCGGAGACAGTGCAAGCGTTTGATGGACCGTCTCGATGCCGGCCGCCTGCGCGTCGAGCGGAGAGCGGAACGCGACAGGCATTCCGGCCAGCCTGATCTCGCCGGCGTCCGGAACGAGTGCGCCCGAGAGCGCGCGGATCAGTGATGACTTTCCGGCGCCATTGTCTCCGATCACAGCCAGGATCTCGCCCTGATAGAGATCGAAGTCGGCGTGATCGAGCGCCGTCACGCGGCCATAGCGCTTGTTCAAGCCGCGCGCCTGGAGGAGCGGTGTTGCCCCGGGAACGTTCGGTCCTGCACTCATGCTGACACCTTGCGAATCCATTGATCGAGCGCCACTGCGATGATGATCAGCCAACCGACGGCGAATTCCTGCCAGAGCACGTCGACATCGGACAGAGCGAGCCCGTTGCGAAATACGCCGACGATGAGGGCGCCGATCAGCGTGCCGATAATCGAACCACGCCCGCCGAACAGGCTGGCGCCACCGACGACCACCGCCGTGATGCTGTCCAGATTGGCCGTCTGGCCGGCCTGCGGGCTGATCGAACCAATGCGCCCGATCAACGTCCAGGCACCGAGCGCGCAAATCACGCCGGCGATCACATAGACGCTGAAGAGGATGCGGTCGGTCCGGATGCCGGAAAGTCGCGCCGCATCGGGATCGTCGCCGACCGCATAGAGATGGCGCCCGAAGGCCGTGCGATTGAGCACGAACCAGATCAATGCGACGAGCCCGAGCATGAAGAAGGAGCCGTAGGTGAAACGGGCGCCAAGGACGTTCACCGGCGTTCCCAATGCCTGCAGCAACGGGGCGATTTTCGCGACCTCCTGCGAGCGGATGGTCTCGGACGCCGAATACCAGAGATTGAGCGCGAAAAAGATCGACCATGTCCCGAGCGTGACGATGAAGGGCGGCAGCTTGAGCCGGGTCACGAGCGCACCATTGAGCACGCCGCAGCCGGCACCCGCGGCGACGCCGGCAAGGAGCGCGATTGGAGCTGGCAGTCCCATGGTGACCGCAAGCTTGCCCATGATGACGGAACACAGCACCATGATCGCCCCAACCGACAGATCGATGCCGGCGGTGATCACGATCAGCGTCTGCGCCGCCCCGATCACGCCGATGATCGTGACCTGCTGGATGATCAGTGACAGGTTGAACGTCGAGAGAAAGCGCGAGCCGACGGTGAAGCCGAACGCCGCAACGCTGAGCAGGAGCACAATCGCCGGCACCGCCGTCGGATTGGCGTGCAGGAAGTGCTGAAGCTTTTGCAGCGGCGATCTTGCACGGACTTCGAATTCGGCCACGCGGCTCTCGCCCTTGTCGAGCACGAGCTCGAAGGCCTGGGCAGCGGGACGACTACTGCCGATATCAGTCATGGCCGTTTTCCTCGTTGCATGCGGAGACCTGCCCATCCAGTCTCGGGTGAGCGTCCTCGGCTCTTACTGGCGCCCGGCTCGCGGGCGCCAGTCCTTGCCAGCGGCTACAGTTCAAGGGCGCGATCAGCCCCAGCACTTCTTCAATGCGGCGGCGCTGTCGATCGACGGCATCTCGCCGGCCGGCTTGTCGGTGACGAGCTCGACACCGGTGTTGACGAAGTCCAGGCCCGGCGACGCCTTCGGCTTGCCGCCGCCAGAGGCGAAGGCCTTCACCGCCTCGACGCCTTTCGCCGCCATCAGCAACGGGAACTGCATGGAGGTGGCTCCGATGACGCCGTCCTTCACGTTGCGCACGCCGGGGCAACCGCCGTCGACCGAAACGATCAGCACGTCCTTGTCGCGGCCGACCGAGCGCAGGGCCTCGTAGGCTCCCGCTGCCGCAGGCTCGTTGATGGTATAGACGAGCGAGATGCCGGGATCCTTCTGCAGCAAGTTCTCCATCGCCTTGCGGCCGCCTTCCTCGCTGCCGAGCGTCACATCATGGCCGACGATGCGCGCATCCTTCTCGTCGCCGATCTTGGCGGGGTTGCCGAGATCAATGCCAAAACCTTTCAGAAAACCCTGATCGCGGGCGACGTCGACCGAGATCTGGTTCACGTTCAGGTCGAGTAGCGCGATCTTCGCCGATGCCGCCTTGGCGCCCAGCGTCTTGGCGGCCCACTGGCCGATCAATTGACCCGCCAGGAAATTGTCGGTCGCAAACGTCGCATCCGCTGCATTCGCCGGGTCGAGCGGGGTGTCGAGGGCAATGACCAGAATGCCCGCGGCCCTTGCCTTCTCGACGGCCGGAACGATGGCGCGGGAGTCGTTCGGTGTGATCAGGATGCCTTTGGCGCCGGCGGCGATCAGGTTCTCAATGGCCGCGACTTGGCCCTCATTGTCACCGTCGACCTTCCCGGCGAAGGATCGCAGCTCGACATCATTGGCCTTGGCCGCCTCCTCGGCGCCGGCCTTCATCTTCACGAAGAACGGATTGGTGTTGGTCTTGGTGATGAGCCCGACGATCGGCTTGTCGGCCGCGAAGGAGCTGGTGGCGCCCAAAGTAAGCGCGAGTGCCGCGAATAGTCCGAGTGACTGACGCATGTATTCCCTCCTGGAGCATTTGTGCCTGCGCGGTTCGTCCGCGTGTTGGGCGATCCTAAGAGGCTACAAACGGCCCTGTCAATAAATAAATCATCCCGACTTATTAATTGACACTCGCCCTCGACTGCGTTCATTGTAGTGATCGACCGCCTTGGGAAGCGAACTTGCTGGGCAAATGACCAAGGCGCTTGCGGAGCCGAGGATGGAAGAAACAGCACCGGTTGGAGCGGTTAACCCGCCGACGGCCTTGCCGGGCGGAAGCCGCGGCACCACCCAAACGGGCGTGCGACTGTATAACGAGCGCCTGATCCTCTCCCTCATCCGGCGCCATCGCGGCCTCGCCAAAGTCGAGATCGCGCGGCTCACCGGCCTGTCGACTCAAACCACGACCGTGATCATCAATCGGCTGGAAGCCGACGGGCTGCTCCTTGCCGGCGAACCGCAGCGAGGCCGCATCGGGCAGCCCTCTGTCCCCTACTCGCTCAACCCAGACGGCGCTTTTGGACTGGGGCTGATGATCGGCCGGCGCAGCTCCGATCTGGTGTTGATGGACTTCACCGCCGGAATCCGCGCCAGACGCCGCGCGATCTATTCCTTCCCGGTGCCCGAAGAGATCATGGCATTTGCGGAGCGCGAGATGCCGGGCCTTCTCGCCGAATTGCCCGAAGCCCAGCATGGCAGGATCAGCGGCCTCGGCGTCGCGATGCCATTTGAATTGTGGAACTGGGAAGCCGATCTGCAAACGCCGCCCGGCGTACTCGGCAAGTGGCGTGATTTCAACGTCGCCGCTGAACTCTCGCGCCGCTTCGGCCCTTGGCCGGTGCACGTCTGCAACGACGCGACTTCGGCATGCGCGGCCGAACTCACCTTCGGTGCCGGCGCAGCGTACCGGGATTTCGCCTACTTCTACATCGGCGCCTTCATCGGCGGCGGTATCGTTCTGAACGGAAGCCTCTTCCCGGGCCGCAGCGGCAACGCCGGCGCGCTCGGCTCCATGCCGATCATGCGGCGGGACGAAAATGGCGAGACAAGCCTTCAGCAGTTAATCCGCACCGCCTCCATCTACCAGTTGGAGCGCCGACTGATCGCCGCCGGTCGACGTGGCACTGATATCTGGCTCTCGCCCGACGACTGGTCGAGTTTCGAGGATCCGCTCGAAGCGTGGGTCACGGCCGCCGCCGAGGCGCTGGCGCAGGCCATCGCCGCATTGCTGGCCGTGATCGACTTTGAAGCCGTCATCATCGACGGAGCCTTTCCGCTCGATGTACGCCGTCGCCTCGTCGAGCGCACAAATGAACATTGGGCTCGTATGGACCGGCAGGGCCTCACCGACGCCGTGGTGGTGGAAGGCTCGATCGGGCGTGATGCACGCGCGATCGGCGGTGCGGCCTTGCCGTTGCTCGCGGCGTTCGCTCGCGATCACGACGTGCTCTTCAAGGATTAAGCATGGTCGACGACACGGCTCTCCGCCCCGAACGCATCATCGTACCTGGCGCGGATCGTTCTTCGCGCGAACGGCGTGACAGCCTCGAGGCTTGTCACGATGAACAGGGGTGATGCATCGTGATTCTTGTCTGTGGCGAAGCCCTGATCGATCTATTTGTGACGAGGCCCGGCCGGTCGGAAATGTCGGTCCGTGCCGTTGCCGGTGGCTCTCCCTTCAATGTCGCGATTGGTCTCGCCCGGCTTGGCGTCCGAACGGCCTTCCTGAGCGGCATCTCGCACGATCACTTCGGCGCGTTCCTCGCGGACAGGCTGGCTTGCGAAGGCGTGGATGATGACTTCCTCGTGCGCACCGACCGGCCGTCCACGATTTCGATCGTGGCGACAACCGACGACGGTCAACCGAACTACGCCTTCCATGGCGAGGGGGCGGCAGATCGTTCGCTTGGGCTTGCCGACCTTCCCGGCACGCTGCCGAACGATATTCAGGCTCTGACCTTCGGCTCTTATTCGATGGCTGTCGAGCCGGTTGGCACCACATTTGCCGCGCTCGCCCGACGCGAGCACGGTCGCCGCGTCATCAGCGTCGATGCGAACGTCCGTCCCACCGTCGTCGGCGACATGCAGAGCTGGGCGGTCGCCGCGGAACGCTTCTACCGAACGGCCACGATAATCAAGGCGAGCGACGAGGACGTTCGCGTTGCGTGGAGCGGTCGCTTGTCAATTGCCGATGCTGCCGCCTACTGGCTCAAGTGCGGCGCACGCCTGGTGGTGGTGACCGAGGGAGCGAAGGGGGCGACCGCCTTTTCCGCCGCTGGAAGCGTTTCAGTGTCCGGTCGTTCCGTGGTCGTGCGCGACACTGTGGGCGCTGGCGACACATTCCACGCCGCGCTGCTTGCGCAGCTTGCGAAGACCGGCAGGCTCCATCCCGACGCCATCGCCGCGCTCGACCTGTCTGCAATCCGCGAGTTGCTTGCTTACGGCACGGCTGCCGCCGCCATCACGGTTTCCCGTGATGGTGCCGACCTGCCGACCGCCGCCGACATCGATGCGAGTACGGAGCCGAGTACGGAGCCTTGCCATGCTTGACAGAGTGACGGACGCAACGCGGCCCATCGGACGGGATCGAATTGAGAAAGGCTCGCGCATGACAAGCCGCGTGATTCCCGTGGCTCCCTTCGTCCTGACCGTCTTCGGAGCGACGGGCGATCTGGCGTGCCGCAAGCTGTTGCCGGCGCTGTTTCGTCGCGATTTTGCGGGCCAGCTACCAGATGAAGCAACGATTCTCGGCGTCGCGCGCGCCGCGATGTCACGGGATGATTTCCTCGCCATGGTGCGCGCGGCGGTCACGAAATATGTGCCGGCATCGGAAACCACGGGACCCGAACTCGATCGCTTCCTGGCCCGCATCTCCTACATGGCAGCCGATGCCGAAGGTGAGAATGGGTGGACCGAACTCGCGGCCGCCCTGTCGGCCCACGCCGAACGCATTCAGGTCCATTATCTCGCGACCGCACCGCATCTGTTCGGACCGATCTGCGAAAGGCTAGGTCACTACGGACTTGCAAAGGGCGATTCCCGCATCGTCATCGAGAAGCCGATCGGCAAGGATCTTGAGTCCGCAATCCGCTTCAATCAAACCGTCGGCATGATCTTTCCGGAGGAACGCGTCTACCGGATCGATCACTATCTCGGCAAGGAGACGGTGCAGAATTTGATGGCGTTGCGGTTCGCCAACGCATTGTTCGAGCCGCTGTGGAATGCCGCTCACATCGACCATGTACAAATTACCGTCGCCGAATCCATCGGCGTGGAAGAACGTGGCCCCTACTACGACAAGTCCGGCGCCCTGCGCGACATGGTGCAGAACCATCTTCTGCAGCTGCTCTGCCTGGTGGCAATGGAGCCGCCACATTCGCTCGAAGCCGACGCCGTGCGCGACGAGAAGCTCAAGATCCTGAAGTCGCTCGAACGGATCGACGAAACAAACGCGGCACTCCTAACCGTGCCGGGTCAATACCGCGCCGGCGCATGCGACGGCATCGCGGTTCCCGGTTATGCGGAAGAAATCACCGATCGCCCAAGCTCGACCGAGACTTTCGTTGCGCTCAAGGCGGCCGTTGCGAATTGGCGCTGGACCGGCGTTCCCTTCTACCTGCGCACCGGAAAGCGGTTGCAGCAACGCAGTTCCGAGATCGTCGTGACCTTCAGGAAAGTTCCGCATTCGATCTTCAATTCGAATTCGGGAAAGGCTGTGCAGACGCGGCTCGTGATCCGCCTGCAGCCCGACGAGGGGATCAAGCTCTGGCTCATGATCAAGGAGCCCGGACCGGGCGGCATGCGGCTGCAATATGTCCCCCTCGACATGAGCTTTGCGGAAGCATTCGACGTCTCGGTACCGGACGCTTACGAACGGCTGTTGATGGATGTGGTCCGCGGAGACGCGACCTTGTTCATGCGCCGGGATGAAGTCGAGGCGGCATGGCGCTGGATCGACCCGATCCGTCAGGCGTGGAGCCAGATGAATGAAATCCCGCGCCCCTATGTTGCCGGCAGCTGGGGCCCCTCCGCCGCCGTCGCGCTGATCGAACGCGACGGCCGAACATGGATGGAGGACGGTCCGTGACCACGGAGCAGCGCTTAGTCGATGCTCAATCCGCGAACAGGAGGCCTATATGACGATCGAAGCAAGGGTCAATGCGCGCGTCGCCGAAGTGACGGATCGCATCGCTCGGCGCAGTTACGACAGCCGGGCACGCTATCTCGACCGCATTGCGAATGCGGCGAGCACGCCGGTGCGGCGACGACTGGGATGCGCCAACCAGGCCCATGCTTTCGCGGCTTGCGGCGGGCGCGACAAGAAGCTGATGCAGGATGGCCACGTTCCCAGTCTCGGAATTGTCACGGCCTACAACGATATGCTCTCGGCGCATCAGCCCTATGAGCGTTTCCCTGATCTCATCCGACAGAGCGCGCGTGCGGCGGGGGGTGTTGCCCAGGTCGCAGGCGGCGTGCCGGCGATGTGCGACGGCATCACGCAAGGCGAAGCGGGAATGGAGCTCTCGCTGTTCTCACGCGAGGTCATCGCCTTGTCCACGGCGATCGCGCTGTCGCATCAAACCTTCGATGCCGCCGTGTTTCTCGGCATTTGCGACAAGATCGTGCCGGGCCTCGTTATCGGCGCGCTCTCGTTCGGGCATTTGCCTGCGGTCTTCATTCCGTCGGGGCCGATGACCTCGGGCCTGGCCAACAACGAAAAAGCGAAAATCCGCCAGGCCTACGCCGAAGGAAAGCTCGGTCGCGAAGCTCTGCTGGAAGCGGAAGCGCAAGCCTACCACGGCGCGGGGACGTGCACGTTTTACGGGACGGCCAACACCAACCAGATGCTGATGGAGATCATGGGCCTTCAGCTCCCGGGCGCATCTTTCGTGAACCCGAATACGCCTTTGCGCGATGCGCTTACTTGCGCGGCGACCGAGCGAGCATTGGACATCACCTCGCTCGGCAATCAATACACCCCGATCGGGCGCGTGCTCGACGAGCGCACGTTCGTCAACGGCATCGTGGGGCTGCACGCCACTGGCGGCTCGACCAATCTGACGCTGCATCTGATTGCCATGGCTGCGGCGGCCGGCCTCACCCTTACCTGGGACGATTTCGCCGACCTCGCCGAGGTCACGCCGCTCTTGGCCCGGATCTATCCCAACGGTTCTGCAGACGTGAACCATTTCCATGCCGCCGGCGGCATGGGCTTCCTGATCCGGGAACTGCTCGGAGCCGGCCTCTTGCACGCAAACGTCACCACAGTCGCGGGCGATGGCCTGGTGGCATACCTGAGCGAGCCGAAGCTCGGCTCCGAGGGAACGGTAACATGGCATGAAGGAGCGCAAGCCAGCGGTGATCCTTCCGTGCTGCGAGGCGCTTCCGAGCCCTTTCAAAAGACAGGCGGGCTGAAAGTCCTGAATGGCGACATCGGGACGGCCATCATCAAGACATCAGCCGTTGCGCCACAACGGCATGTGATCGAAGCGCCCGCCCGCGTCTTTCATTCCCAGGAAGAGTTGCAGAAAGCCTTTGCGGGGGGAGAACTCACGAACGATCTCGTCATCGTCATGCGCTTCCAGGGACCGAAAGCCAACGGAATGCCGGAGTTGCACAAGCTGATGCCCCCACTCGGCGTGTTGCAGGATCGCGGCCTCAAAGTCGCCCTCGTGACCGACGGGCGGCTTTCGGGCGCCTCTGGCAAGGTGCCGGCCGCCATTCACGTCACACCGGAAGCGGCCGAAGGGGGCACAATCGCCAAAATATGCGACGGCGACCTCATCAGAGTCGACGCCATTGCCGGCCGGCTCGAGGTTCTTGTCGATCCGGAAGAATGGAGGGCGCGGGCGCCGATGCGTTTCGATTCTTCCATCGCACAAAGCGGAGTCGGCCGAGAACTATTCGCAATTTTTCGCGACCGCGTTGGTCGCGCCGACAACGGCGCAAGCATCTTTCAGGGAGTGACGAGATGACGGCGCAGCGAGGCCTCCTCGAAACTCTCTCGAAGACGCCGGTCATTCCCGTGATTTCTCTAAATAGTGCTTCGGATGCGATCCCTCTGGCACGCGCCCTGGCGGCCGGCGGCTTGTCCGTCATTGAAGTTACGCTGCGCACGGCTGCAGCTCTCGATTCGATCCGCGCTATTGCAGGTGAGGTCGAGGCCGTCGAGGTCGGCGCGGGAACGATCATCGAACCCAGGCAGCTTGAGGCAGCGATGCGGGCCGGCGCGCGTTTCGCCGTTTCGCCAGGATACACCACTCGTCTGCTTGACGCTGCGGAGACGAGCGAGATCCCACTCTTATCAGGCGTCTCGAGCGCATCCGAGGCACTGGGCCTGATCGAACGCAACTATCAATTGGCAAAATTCTTTCCAGCCGAGTCAGCAGGGGGCGTTGATTTTCTTGCGTCACTTGCCTCGCCCTTGCCGCAACTCAAATTCTGTCCCACGGGCGGCATAACCCGGCAAAGCGCGCCTCGATATCTGGAGCTGACAAATGTCCTCTGCGTGGGTGGCTCCTGGATGGCTCCAAGGGATCTGGTCTCCGCACGCGATTGGGCGTCCATCACCGTTGCGAGCCGAGCTGCCGCTGCACTGACGTCCGTGCGGCAAAGACAGGGTATGAGCTCCAAGACCGCGCTGTTAACCTAAAGCGCGACGAGATTTGGATGAATCGTCATCGCGCTTTAGGCCCTTGCTTGAGCATGATCTCCGCGCAAACGCGTTCCTCGTTTGTCGCGAGGGAAAACCGCTTTACACTTTTCCGGATCATGCTCTAGCAAGAGCCAACGGCCGACGGACGGATCACCCCGTCGGCGTGCCCTGCTTCCACTGGCTGCCGGCGATCTTGGCTGCGGCGATGACGGCCTGGGTGCGGCTCTCGACCCCGAGCTTTTGCAGGATCGCGGAGACGTGGGCCTTGATGGTCGCCTCGGAGACGCCGAGCTCGTAGGCGATCTGCTTGTTGAGCAGTCCTTCCGACAGCATCATCAACACCCGCACCTGTTGCGGGGTGAGCGTCACCAGCCGGTCGCGCAGGCGCGACATGTCGGGATCGGACGGCGCCGACAGGTCGGTATCCGCCGGCACCCAGACGTCGCCCTCCATCACCTTGAGGATGGCGTCGCGCAGGGTCTCGACGCCGAACCGCTTGGGAATGAAACCCGAGGCACCGAAATCCAGCGAGCGGCGAATGGTGGCGCTGTCGTCGGAGGCCGAGACGATGACCACCGGAATCGCCGGATATTGCGCCCGCAGATAGATCAGGCCGGAAAAGCCGGAGATCCCGGGCATCGAGAGATCGAGCAGGATCAAATCGACTTCCGAGTTCTGCTCCAAGAGCTTGGTCAGATCCTCGAACGATCCCGCCTCGTCGATCTTGGCCGAGGTCAGGACGCCGGCCACCGCCTGCCGCAACGCGTCGCGGAACAGGGGATGATCATCGGCAATGACAAGGTGGGTTGAGGGAGCGTTCATCGTCTCTTGCTGTCGTTACGCCCGAGGGGGACAACGTGGGGACAACCACGCCCGGGCTTGCCCAATTCTTCCCCGACCGGCCGTGGCATGCAAGTACACATTATCCCTTTGCTGCAAAGGGGTTAATCCACACCCCCTCTTTGCCGCGCGGGATCGAACGGCAGGTCGTCAGATGCGCGTCAGTGCGCAAGGCCGAAAGTCGTATTGGGGGAGGTTTCACGACGATGTTACTTTGGCGCAAGGCCCAGGGTGATCCGGCACATCCGGTCGTCCGGGAGATAGCAAACGAATTTTCGGGGAGCGAACTCAACATGTCGACAATGGCTGTGTCCCAAGCTGGCGCGGGAGGGATGACGAAGGACGAACGGTTCGTCATTCTCGCCTCCTCGCTCGGTACCGTGTTCGAATGGTACGATTTCTACCTCTACGGATCGCTCGCCGGCATCATCGGCGCCCAATTCTTCTCGGCCTATCCGCCGGCCACCCGTGACATCTTCGCGCTGCTGGCCTTCGCCGCGGGCTTCCTGGTCCGCCCCTTCGGCGCCATCGTGTTCGGCCGCGTCGGCGACATCGTCGGCCGCAAATACACCTTCCTCGTCACCATCCTGATCATGGGTCTGTCGACCTTCATCGTCGGCCTGTTGCCGAACGCGGCAACCATCGGCATCGCGGCTCCGATCATCCTGATCGCGCTGCGCCTCGCCCAGGGTCTAGCCCTCGGCGGCGAGTATGGCGGTGCGGCGACCTACGTCGCGGAGCACGCGCCGAACGGCAAGCGCGGCTATTACACCTCGTTCATCCAGACCACCGCGACGCTCGGCCTGTTCCTGTCGCTGCTGGTGATCCTGTTCACCCGCTCGGCGATCGGCGAGACCGACTTCGCGGCGTGGGGCTGGCGCATCCCGTTCCTGGTCTCGGTGCTGCTGCTCGGCATCTCGGTCTGGATCCGGCTGCGACTGAACGAATCGCCGATCTTCCAGAAGATGAAGGAAGAAGGTAAGGGCTCGAAGGCGCCGCTGACCGAAGCCTTCGGCAACTGGCAGAACGGCAAGCTCGTCCTGCTCGCCCTGCTCGGCGGCGTGATGGGCCAGGGCGTGGTCTGGTACACCGGCCAGTTCTACGCGCTGTTCTTCCTGCAATCGATCCTCAAGGTCGACGGCTACACCGCCAACCTGTTGATCGCCTGGTCGCTGCTGCTCGGCACCGGCTTCTTCATCGTGTTCGGCGCGCTGTCCGACAAGATCGGCCGCAAGCCGATCATCCTCGGCGGCTGCCTGATCGCGGCGCTGACCTTCTTCCCGATCTTCAAGATGATCACCACCAACGCCAATCCGGCGCTGGAAAAGGCGATCGAGCAGGCCAAGGTCGAGGTGGTGGCCGATCCCGCAGGCTGCGGCGATCTGTTCAACCCGGTCGGCACCCGCGTCTTCACCGCGCCTTGCGACACCGCCCGCGCCTTCCTGTCCCAGTCGTCGGTCAAGTACTCGACGACGGCGGCTCCGGCCGGCTCCGGCGTGAAGGTCATGGTCAACGGCAAGGAAGTGGCTTACGCGAACGCCAAGGACGGCAACCCCGCGATCACCGCTGCGGTGCAGGCCGCCGGCTATCCCAAGGCAGGCGACGCCGGCATCGTGAAGATGGCGCATCCGCTCGACATCTTCCGTCCGCAGGTGGCCGCGATCATCGGGCTCCTGTTCATCCTGGTCGTCTACGTGACCATGGTGTACGGCCCGATCGCCGCGATGCTGGTCGAACTGTTCCCGACCCGCATCCGCTACACCTCGATGTCGCTGCCCTACCACATCGGCAACGGCTGGTTCGGCGGCCTGTTGCCCGCGACCGCGTTCGCGATCGTGGCCTCGACCGGCGACATCTATGCAGGTCTCTGGTACCCGATCATCTTCGCGTCCATCACGGTCGTGATCGGCTTCTTCTTCCTGCCCGAGACCAAGGACGTCGACATCAAGGCGACCTGATCGAAGGCATCGATCAACCAAACGAACCGGCCGCGGATTCCGCGGCCGGTTTTGTTTTGTCAGCGCGTCTCTCCGATGAATTGCAGCACGATTTCGCGACGATGCGGACGGCTGCGATGCTCGACCAGATAGATCGCCTGCCAGGTGCCGAGCGCGAGCTTTCCGTTCAGGACGGGCACGTGCAGCGAGGTCTGCGTCAGCATGGTCTTGACGTGCGCCGGCATATCGTCCGGGCCTTCCGTGTCATGCGTCCAGCCGGCACCCTCGGGCGCCAGTCGCGCGAGCGCCGTGTTGAGATCGAGCAGCACCGATGGATCAGCGTTTTCCTGGATCGTAAGCGAGGCCGAGGTGTGGCGGATGAACAGCGTCAGCGCACCGTCGCGTGCATGAACGTCCTTGATGAACTTCGCGACTTCGGCGGTGAGATCGACGAAGCCGCGACCGGGTGTCGGCGCTGTCAGCAGAGAGGTACTGATGGACGTGACTTGCACGGTCGACGCCGCCGAACGGGTCAGGTGCTTCTCAGGTGTCATTCAAACTCTCAAATCCTTCCCGACACGTCCTTCTGCACGCGGTTGGCCATCTCGATCAGCCGCCGCCAGGCGCGCTCGAGGAACGACATCACGCGATCGACATCCTGGTCGCTGGGCAGCGGAATCTCGATCTTGCGTTCGCCCTCCGCAACTTTCGGCTCGCCCTTCTTCAGCGAGTCCGATTTCGGCAGCGCGTCCTCGATCTTGCCTGATACCGTGGGCCCGGCCGCCAGTTGCGCCTTCAGCTTCTCGTTCTCGGCTTGCAGCCGTCCGATCTCGGCATCGAGCGCGGTGCGTTCGTCGGGCACCGCGTAACAGGCCCAGCCGGTGCCGTTCTTGCTGCAGGTCGACACCGTTCCGGTGCGGGTGTCGAGCCGGAGCACGCCCTCCGGCGTCGGCGTCATGGTGTAGCGGCCGTTCTCGCCGTCCGGCGCCGATTGCGCAGTGACGAGGCCGCCGCCCAGCGCCAGCACCGCGGCGACGGCCGCGATGGCGATCATTGATTTCGGGAATGATGTCGCTGGTCTCATCGCACGGGCTCCGTCGCGATCATCGCTTGGGTGATACCGATCCTACACCCGCCTCCGGACGGGCGCACGGTTCGGAAAAGTCTCCATCGGTGCAAAAACCGGCCCGCAGCTTGCGCATGGGATGCGCTCCCCGCGACGTGCCGAAAGCGGCGAAATCGTGCGTTGCCCACAGGAGCTGCTGCGGTGCGGCGCCACGCTGTGCGCAGCGTCGGCAAATCTGGAAATATTCTCAAACAAATCAATGATATAGACGATTGCGACGCAATCTTGACTTGGCTTGACTTGGCTAGGTGCCATCAGTATGGTCCGCGCGGCTTTTGAGGGTGGCGGACGTAATTTCCATTCAAGCGTGACGTTTCGGGTCTTCGTTGCATGACACAGGGCACGGGACACGACGAGAATGGGGATGGCGATAAATCGCCTGAAGAAGCTGCGCTTTCCGCAAGGCTCGGAAGTCTCGATCAGCGGTTGTCCGAATTTCGCGACCGCAAGATAAAGACGGAGCAACCCGCAGGTGAAAGTGGAGACGGAGCGGCCAGAGCCTCGGCGATGGCGCTGGGTTTCCGGCTTTCGTCCGAGTTGATCGCCGGGGTCATTGTCGGAGCGGGGATTGGCTGGGGTTTCGACCGTTTGCTGTCGACGTCGCCTTTCGGATTCATCGTGTTCACCCTGCTGGGCTTCGTGGCCGGCGTCGTGAATGTGGTGAGGTCGGCCGGCGCGGGTCAAAGCAGGCGTGGCGGCTCGTAACCGGACTGGCCGAACCGAACTGGCCAATTGAGTTTTCGTACCGGCCCCACCGGTACATGCCGGCCCGGCCGGCAGACCGAGACCAGCCGGCTTGCCCGGCAGACCGAAAGATGCCGCGCGATGAAAATCGACCCGATCCACCAGTTCAACATCGAGCCCCTTTTCACGATCGGCCACATCGGCAATCAAACGATCGCCTTCACCAATTCATCGCTCTACATGCTGGTCGCCGTGGCGATCATCTCCCTCCTGATGCTGGCGAGCGGCAGCCAGCTCGTTCCGGGACGCCTCCAGTCGGTCGCCGAAATCTCCTACGAGTTCGTCGCCTCGACGATCCGTTCGACCGCCGGCGCGGAAGGCATGAAGTTCTTCCCGCTGATCTTCTCGCTGTTCATGTTCATCTGCGTCTCGAACCTGGTGGGCATCATCCCCTACACGTTCACGGTTTCGAGCCACATCATCGTCACCGTAGGACTGGCGCTCCTGGTCTTCTTCACCGTGCTGATCTACGGCGTCGCCAAGAACGGCCTGAAGTTCTTCTCGATTTTCGTTCCTCACGGCGTCCCCGGCTACATCCTGCCGCTGGTCATGTTCATCGAGGTCCTGTCGTTCTTCCTGCGGCCGGTCTCGCACAGCATTCGTCTGTTCGCCAACATGCTGGCCGGCCACATCGCGCTGAAAGTGTTCGCGGGTTTCGTCGCCATGCTGGGCTTCTCCCTCGGCGCCATCGGCTGGGTCGGCGGCGTGCTGCCGCTGGCGCTCACGATCGCGCTGTACGCTCTCGAGATTCTGGTCGCGTTCCTGCAAGCCTATGTGTTTGCGATCCTGACCTGCATCTACCTCAACGACGCCATTCATCCGGGACACTGAGCGGTCCGGGGAATTTCCACCCAAAACCCAATCTTTCTTCCAAGGAGTCTAAAATGGATCCGGCAGCAGCAAAACTTATCGGCGCGGGCATCGCGTGCATCGGCATGGGCGGTGCGGGCGTGGGCGTGGGCGTGATCTTCGGCAACTACCTCGCCGCAGCCGTCCGCAACCCGTCGGCCGCGCAGGGCCAGTTCGGCAACCTGATCTTCGGCTTCGCCGTGACCGAAGCGCTCGGCATCTTCTCGCTGCTGATCGCGCTGCTTCTGCTGTTCGTTTTCTGAGAACGACTTCCTTCGCGCCGCTTCATCCGAAGCGGCGCGTGACAGCAACAGGAGTACTCCATGGCCGAGAGTCATGGCGGGGCAAAAGGCCAGCCGGCCAATGCCCACACTGAAGCCGATGGCGGTCATCACAGCGGCGGCTTTCCGCCGTTCGAGAGCAGCACCTTTGCTTCGCAGCTGGTGTCGCTCGCGATCTTCTTCGTCGTGCTTTACGTGATCGTGTCCAAGCTCGCTCTGCCGAAGGTCGGCGGTGCGATCGAGGCGCGCCAGAACAAGATCGAGGGTGACCTCGCCGAAGCGCAGAAGCTGAAGGACCAGTCCGACGCGGCGCTGAAGGCCTACGAGGGTGAGCTCGCTTCGGCGCGCTCGCGGGCGCAGGCGATCGGCAACGAATCCCGCGAGAAGGCCAATGCCCAGGCGGAAGCCGAGCGCAAGGCCCTGGAACAGCAGTTGGCGAACAAGCTCGCCGAGGCGGAAAAGACCATCGCTTCGACCCGCACGACCGCCATGAGCAACGTTCGCGGCATCGCGGCCGATGCGGCGGGCACGATCGTGCAGCAGCTCACCGGCGTCGTTCCGGATGCGGTGTCGGTCAATGCCGCCGTTGACGCGTCCTTGAAGGGTTAGTCGATATGTTCTTCGATCCTGAAACCTGGGTCGCCGTCGCCTTCGTGATCTTGATGATCGTGTTCGGCTATCTCGGGGTCTTCAAGTCGGTGACGACGGCGCTCGACCATCGCGCCGCCCGCATCAAGGCCGAGCTCGACGATGCGCTGCGTCTGAAGGAAGAGGCCGCCAAGGTGCTCGCCGGCTACAAGGCGCGCAGCGCCACTGCCGAGCGTGAGGCCGCCGACATCATCGCCAACGCCAAGTCCGAAGCCGAGCGCATCGCGGCCGAAGCCAAGGCGAAGATGGAAGACTTCGTCGCCCGCAGAACCAAGACCGCGGAGAGCAAGATCGCGCTCGCCGAGGCCCAGGCGGTCGCGGACGTTCGCGCAGCCGCAGCAGAAGCCGCCGTCCAGGCTGCTTCCACCATCATGTCGCAGTCGGTCAAAGGCCAGGTCGCCGACGACCTGCTGGCCAAGGGCATCGCCGAGGTTCGGAAGAAGCTGAACTGAGGGACAGGTCCTCGACAATCAAGAAGCCGGCGCGAGAGCGCCGGCTTTTTTGTTGACCACTCTCGGCGTCATCGCCCGGCGAAGACCGGGCGATCCGGTATTCCAGAGACAGTGAGGGGTACGGAGAAGCCGCGGCGTACTGGATGCCCGCCTGCCGCCTACGCTAAAGCTTCGGCGCCCCAAGACCGCAAGCCCCGGCGAAGCCTTGGCGTAGCCGGGTCGCGGGGCATGACAGCGGAAATTGGGGCGGCGCGTAGCGCGCGCCTACTTCTTCTTTTTCGCCGGCGCCTTCGATCCCGACAGCGCCTGCGGATCGAAGCCGACGTAGAAAATGTAGGAATCGGCAACCGCGGGGGACGGCAGCGGATAGACCAGATCCTCGGCGACGAAGGTGAAGGGGATGCTGCCGTCTTCGGACATCTCGACCGTGGTCCGGTAGGCCTTCGAGGCAATCACCTTCTCGCCGATGCCGCCCTGGACCACGGCGATGCGCAAGGGAACCTCGACCGACGACGGGGCGCCTGCGGGACCTGCGACGACACGGCCCTGAATGCCGACCCGCGCCGTGATCGCGCCGCCGTTGCGAACGCATTCGCGGGCCATCTTGGTGATCGAGGCCTGGTAGCGCACGTCGTTGCCGACCGCCTGCTTGCCGGCTGCTGCGACCGCATAAGTGGACGCGCCGGCGCGCACGGTGACCTGGGGACAATCGACCTCGCCCTGCGAATCGGCAGGCTGGTTGGGCGCGGACGTCGTCTGGGCCGGCTCGTCGGATTTGCCGCCGAACAGGCTCTTGAAGCGGTCGGTGAGTGATTGGGCGCCCGCCGGCGAGGCGGCGGCCACCGCAACCGAGGCGGCCAGCGCGATCACGAGACCTCGCCTTGGCATCCCCAGCGATGAACGAAGCTCTTTCCGCATGAAAGCCCTGTACTCCATGACACTCCCCGGCAAGTTGCCGGTTAGACTCTTGTTTTGACGCGTTTTCTTTATGCGAACCGGTATCCACTTCGCTCGAAAACGCTCTGGCGCGGGTTATATCGCCAAAATCGGCGAACCCAAGGCACAAACCAAGGCAGCAATTGGCAGACTTTCGGCTTGGTTAGCCGCGAAAATCCTCGTGCAGCAGCCCGAACAGCAGATGGTCCTGCCAGACCCCGTTGATACAGAGATAGCGGCGCGCCAGGCCCTCGCGGGAGAATCCGCACTTCTCCAGCACCCGGATCGAGGGCGAGTTGGTGGGGATGCAGGCGGCCTCGACCCGGTGCAGATTGAGCTCGCCGAACAGGGTCGGCAGCAGCACCCGGAGCGCCGCGGTCATGTAGCCGCGATGGGCATGGGGCTGTCCCACCCAGTAACCAATGGTGCCGGCCTGGACGATGCCGCGGCGGACGTTGGCGAGCGTGATGCCGCCGACCAGGGCGCCGTCCAGTTCCCGGAAGATCAGGAAGGGATAGGAGCGGTCCGCGGCGATATCCTCGGCGTAACGACGCAGGCGGCGGCGGAAGCCCGCGCGGGTCAGGTCGTCCGAGGGCCAGATCGGCTCCCAGGGCGTCAGGTAGTCGCGGCTCGCTTCACGCAAATGTGCCCATTGCAGGAAGTCCGACATCTGCGGCGCGCGCAGCAGGAGGCCATTGCCGCGCGGGGCGAGGGCGGCGGGTCCACTGGATGGCAGGCGAAACAGGGCCATGTGATGCTTCCCGGGGCGCCTCAGCCCGCGAGGTCAGGTGCTAATGCAACCGCGCCTTGGCTCGCGCCCTGGTCAATCCTTCCGCAAAAGACACCGCCGTGTCCAGACCCCTGCCGCTGCCCAATGCAACCACGGCAGGGCGGCTCCGCGACAACAGCGCCCGCGCCGCATTGCGGGTCGATTCAACGCTGACCGCATCGATTCGGTCCACCAATTCCTGCACCGTCTGCGGCCGGCCATAGGCCAGCACGTGCCGCGCAAGCTGCTCGGCGCGCGACGAGCAGCTCTCGAGCGCCATCAACAGGCCGGCCTTCATCTGCGCCTTGGCCCGGGCGATCTCGGCCTCCGTCAGAGTCTCCACCGAATCGTTGATGATGTCGACCACGACCTCCATCATCTCGGGCGCGTCGGCGGGATCGGTGCCGGTGTAGAGCCCGAAGAACCCGGTATCGGTATAGGGCGCGTGAAAGCTGTAGATGGAGTAGCAGAGCCCGCGCTTCTCCCGCACCTCCTGGAACAACCGCGACGACATTCCGCCGCCGAGGATGTTGGTGAAGACCTGGAGCGAGAACAGCGACAGATCGGTCTGCGGCACGCCTTCCAGCGCCAGCGTCAGGTGCGCCTGCTCGAGCTCGCGATGCACCACCTTCGCGCCGCCCTTGCCGAACTGCGCCGTCTGCGGCTTCGGTCCGGGCGTTCCTTCAAAGCTCGAGAACCGCTTCTCGACCTCGGCCACCACCTGCTTGTGATCGACCGCGCCGGCCGCGGCCACGACCATGTCGGGTCCGCGATAATGCGTCGACAAATAACCGCGCAGCATGTCGCGGTTGAAGCCGCGCAGCGTCTTGGCGGTGCCGAGCAGCGAGCGGCCCATCGGCTGGTCCGGGTAGCAGAGCTCGTTGAGATGCTCGAACACGACGTCGTCGGGCGTGTCCTGCGCGGCGCCGATCTCCTGCACGATCACGTTCTTCTCGCGCTCGAGCTCGTCCGGCTCGAAGGCGGGATTGGCGAGGATGTCGGAGAGCACGTCGAGCGCCAGCGGCACGTCGGCCTTCATCACCCGCGCATAATAGGATGTCGTCTCGGTCGAGGTGCCGGCGTTGAGGTCGCCGCCGACGGCCTCGATCTCCTCGACGATCTCGCGCGAGGAACGCCGCGTCGTGCCCTTGAACGCCATGTGCTCCAGCAGATGCGAGATGCCATGCTCGTTCGGCTTCTCGTCGCGTCCGCCGACGCCGGCCCAGACCCCGAGCGCGGCAGTCTCGACATGGGACATGTTGTCGGTGACGACAGTGAGGCCGGACGTCAGCTTGGAGATCTCGACGCTCATCCGGCGACTCCCTGTTTCGCGGCGCGGCTGACCGACAGCACGAACCGCTCGACCTCGGCCTGGTCGTTCTTCACCACCTTCATGTGTTCGGATTTGGTCATCAACCCGTCAAGCCAGGCAGGAAGTTGCGGCCGCACGCCGCAGGCCTCCTCGACCGCGTCGGGGAATTTCGCCGGATGCGCGGTGGACAGCACGATGTTAGGAACACCAGTGTCCGTGGAGTCGCGGTCGGCTACGGCCAGCGCCACCGCGGTGTGGGGATCGACGAGCTCGCCGGCCTCGCGCCAGGCGGCGCGGATCGCAGCCGAGGTCTCGGTTTCGTCGGCACGTCCTGCGTCGAACTCCTCGCGCACGGCCGCGAGCGTCGCATCGGGCAGCACGAAGCGGCCCGACTGCTTCAGCGAATCCATCAGGCGGCGAACGCTGCCCGCATCGCGCTTGCCGGCCTCGAACAGCAGGCGCTCGAAGTTCGAGGAGATCTGGATGTCCATCGAGGGCGACGCCGTGGCGTGCACCTCGCGCACCTCGTAGATGCCGGTCTTGAGCGTGCGCGCGAGGATGTCATTGACGTTGGCGGCGATCCGCAAGGTCCGCACCGGCAGGCCCATGCGCTTGGCGACGTAGCCGGCAAAGATGTCGCCGAAATTGCCGGTGGGCACGGTGAAGTCGACCTGGCGCGCGGGCGAACCGACGGCGACGGCGGAGGTGAAATAGTAGACCACCTGCGCGACGATGCGCGCCCAGTTGATCGAGTTGACGCCGGACAGCGCGACCTGGTCGCGGAAGCGGTGATGGTTGAACATCCCCTTCACGATGGCCTGGCAATCGTCGAACGTGCCCTCGATCGCGAGCGCATGCACGTTGGCAGCGCCCGTCGTCGTCATCATGCGACGCTGCACGTCGGAGATGCGGCCGTTCGGAAACAGCACGATGAGATCGACGTTCTCCAGCCCTGCGAAGGCCTCGACCGCGGCGCCGCCGGTGTCGCCCGAGGTCGCAACCACGATGGTCGTGCGCTGGCCGCGCTTGGCGAGCACGTGATCCATCAGCCGCGAGATCAGCTGCATCGCGACGTCCTTGAACGCCAGCGTCGGGCCGTGGAACAGCTCGAGCACGAACTGGTGCGGCGACATCTGGCGCAGCGGCACGACTGCGGGATGGCGGAAGGTGGCGTAGGCTTCGTTCGCCATGCGGCCGAGCTCGGCATCGGAAATCTCGCCGGCGGCGAACGGGCGGATGACGTCGACCGCGACCTCCCAATAGGGACGGCCGAAGAACTTTGCGATGGTCTCGTGCGAAAGCTGCGGCCACTCCGCGGGCACGTAGAGGCCGCCGTCGCGGGCAAGCCCGGTCAGCATCACGTCGCAGAAGCCAAGCTCGGGGGCCTCGCCCCGGGTCGAAAGATATCGCGTCAAACCGCCCTCCAAAGGTCGGCCCTTAGCCTAAACCTTTGATTTTAATGAAGTTACTTGTTTCGCCCGTCACCGACTGGGGCGGCACCATAAAGCGTTTTGCGGGATCGGGAAACCGCTTCGGCGTCGCGTCTAAAGCGCGATGGCTTTAGGCATCGCGCCTTAGCTCTTTGTTTGCGCATGATCTTTTCGGAAAACCGCTGCACACTTTTCCGGATCATGCCTTAGGCCCAAGAAAAAGGGCCGCGGGGTCGCCGCAGCCCTCTCCTGGAAGGGTCTGTCGTTAATTTGTGCAGACCTACTTTATCCCTCGTCCGCGTCGCGTCCCCGTCAAATCGCAGGCGGTGAGCTATCGTCGGCCGCCGTGGGATCGTCAAGTGCAAAAACCGCGAGCAGCGGCGATTGTTCCAGGTTTTCCCGGCGGGGACGCGCTCAATCCAGCCCGATCGCAACCGCAATGCGGATCAGGTCGGAGTGGTTCTTGGCGGCGAGCTTCTGCTTCAACAGCGAGGTGGTGTTGGCGACCGTCTTGTAGGAAATGCCGAGCGCTTCGGCGACCTCGACGATCTTGTGGCCGCGGCCGAGCAGACGCAAAATCTCCAACTCGCGCGGCGTCATTTGCGAGGCTGGATTGGCCTTGATCGCAGCTCCGGAGAACGTCACGGCCTCGGCAAGCTGCGGCGAGATGAAGTTGTCGCCGGCGACGACCTTGCGCACCGCCTTCAACAGGATCCTGGGATCGTCGCCCTTGGACACGTAGCCCTGCGCGCCGAGCTCGACCGCGCGGACGACGAAGGCCGGATCGTCGTTCATGCTGAACATGATGATCTTGGCGTCCGGATCGTCCTTGCGGATGCGGCGCATCAACTCGAAGCCCGAGACATCAGGCAAGCCGATGTCGATCACGGTGACGTCGGGACGTTTGCTGATATAGGCGCGGTGACCGGATTTTGCGTCGCTTGCCTCGTCGATCCGGATCGACTGGTCGACGCCGAGGAGGGTCCTGCAACCTGATAGCACCACGGGATGGTCGTCGACGATCAAAACCCTGGTCGCAGGCTTGGCGGTGTCTTGCATTGCGCGCCCTCGTTTCCCGACAGATACCCCGCCGGGAACAAATGGAAAGAGCGAATTATGCCACCTCCGTTAGAATTGACCTAATATGACAACGCCGTCCTGCGGATTGCTGCAGCGATTGCAGACTCGAGCGCTGTTCCAATGGACTCGGAACGGGCGCGAGATTCAATTTTGACGCGTTTTCTTGACGCGAACCGGTATCCACTTCGCTCGAAAACGCTTTAGCACGCGCAGCAATCGGCCGGATTCTGCTGCGCTGGCCCGCAGAGCGTGCGGACGATCTTGCCGTCGGCGCCGAAGCCGAACAGGGCGCGGATGCGCAACGAGCCGGCAACGGAATATTCGAGCTCGATACCCTGCGGCGCGGGGCTGATGTCCTCGAGGCCGACGCCGGTGAAGGAGAAGGCGCCGATCTTCGGTTCCCAGTACGCGCCGATCTCGTTGCGGCCGTGATAGACATGCGAGCCGGCGCACTGGCATTCCAGCTCCGCATCGTCGGCGTAGAGGTCGAGCAGCGTGGTGAGGTCGCCCTTGCGGCAGGCGTCCAGCCAATCCACGACGATGCCCATCTGGTCGATATCGTTCACGCGCTCAACCCTACTGTGCGCCCCGCACAAATGCGATCGCGCCTTAGGCCAATAGTCGTGAACCCTGCGCTGGATGGGAAGACCGGACAATTCCGGGGCTATAGCGTTTTCAAGCGAAGTGGATACCGGTTCGCGTGAAGAAAACGCGTCAAAACAAGTATCCGGAGTTTCCGTTCCGATTCTATCGGAACGGAAACTCTGGGAACCGGCTTAGGCCCGCCGCCGTCCCCTCGCCCAGACGCCGAACGCGATCAGCACGGCCCCCGCGAGCGAGAACCAGGTGATGGCGTATTGCAGATGGTCGTCCTTCAGATGCACGTCGAGCGGTCCGGGCCGCGGGATGCCGTTCTCAGGCACCGGCTGCTCCAGATCGACATAGAACGGCGCGACCGTGCCCCAGCCCAGCGCGCTCGCCATCAGGTGCTGATCGCGCACGAACCACAGCCGCTTGGCGCGGTCTTCGGCCGGCGTGAGCAAGCCTGGCGCTTCCGGGAAACGGAGGTAACCGGTCAGCGTGACCGGCTCGCCAGTCACGAGTTTTTTCGTCGCGCGGTCCTGCACCGAGCGATCCTGCATCGTGTTCTCGACGAAGCCCGCATCGATCGCGACCATCGCGCCATCAGACAACCGCGCCGGCAAGAAGGCCCAGGTGCCGGGGCCGGAGGCGTCCCTGCGCACGGCGGAGCCGGAGCTGTAGACCATCGCGTCCGGCAGCGGCGCATAGGTCGCTGTGAAGGTGACGCGGCGAAACTCGTCGCTGGCCGCGTTCAGCGTGCTCCATTGCGCGGGCGCCGGCAGGGCTGTGGGCGGCGCCGCAAGGCGCTCGGTAAGCGCTGCGATCAACTCGTGCTTGGCGGTGCGGCGCTGCAGCTGCCAGACGCCGAGCGAGATGAAGGCACCCATGACGATCAGCGTGAACAGGGCAAAGCCGGCAATGGCCGGCTTGCGCGGCGCGTCAGCGTTCATTTCGGGCGGTCGATCAGTTGGCCCGGCGCCGCCTTGTGGTGGAATTGCAGCGCGATCAGCAGCGACTTCATCGAGCGCAGCGGCAACAGCGTGGTCGCGAGGATGAGCGGCAGCCACAGCACCGCATGAAGCCAGAACGGCGGCTGGTACTTGACCTCGACGATGAGCGCGCAGGCCACCACGATCGCCCCGGCCAGCATGATGATGAAGATCGCCGGCCCGTCGCCGGTGTCGATGAAGGCGTAGTCGAGACCGCAGCGGTCGCAGGACGGTGCCAGCGTCAGAAAGCCCGCATACATCTTGCCCTGGCCGCAGCGCGGACATTTGCAAGCGAGCCCGCGCATCGCGCTCTGCAGGACGGTCGTGGGAGGATAGTCAGTCATACGCGCTCCTTCCCCTCTCCTGTTAAACGAAAGGGGCGGCCGTGGCGGCCGCCCCTTGTAGCACGATCGATGAGGACCTAGTGCGCGCCGTGCGCCATGGCCTCGGCGCCGCGGCCCCAGACGTAGATGCAGAGGAACAGGAACAGCCACACCACGTCGACGAAGTGCCAGTACCAGGCGGCGAATTCGAAGCCGAGGTGCTGCTTCGACGTGAAGTGGCCGGCATAGGCGCGCGCCAGGCAGACGATCAGGAACACGGTACCGACCAGCACGTGGAAGCCGTGGAAGCCGGTCGCCATGAAGAAGGTCGCGCCGTAGACGTTGCCGGCGAAGGAGAACGCCGCGTGGGCGTACTCATAGGCCTGCACGCAGGTGAAGGCGGCGCCGAGCAGGACGGTGAGGATCAGGCCGTACTTCAGGCCCTGGCGATCGTTCTCCAGCAGCGCGTGATGGGCCCAGGTCACGGTGGTGCCGGAGGTGAGCAGGATCAGCGTGTTGAGCAGCGGCAGGTGCCAGGGGTCGAAGGTCTCGATGCCCTTCGGCGGCCAGGTGCCCGGCACGGCGCAGGCGCCGGCCTGGGTGCCGAGGCCGCAGCCGAACACGGCGTCACGGGTGGCGTGGACGGCATCCGCCGGGAACAGCGCCGCGTTGAAATAGGCCCAGAACCAGGCGACGAAGAACATCACCTCGGAGGCGATGAACAGGATCATGCCGTAGCGGTGATGGAGCTGCACGACGCGGGTGTGGTCGCCCTTGTACTGGGCTTCCTTGATCACGTCGCCCCACCAGCTCGCCATGGTGTAGAGCACGCCGATGGTGCCGATGCCGAACACGATCGGCGCACCCTTGAACATGTGGTGCATCCAGGCGATGGCGCCGAGCGCCATGACGAAGGCCGACACCGAGCCGACGGCCGGCCACGGAGAGGGATCGACCAGGTGGTAATCGTGTTGCTTGCCGTGCGCGGTTGCCATTGCGGTCAGTCTCCTTAGCCCGTGCCTGTGAGGCACTTGTCCCCTCGAATTCCAATCATCGGGATCTCAAGCGATCCCGGCGATCAAAGATTACCCTTGCGTCTGTCGCCCTCGCCCGAGGCGAGCGGCTTCACCACCGGATCGCGCACGGGATAGAACGTATAGGAAAGCGTGATCGTGCCGAGCCCGTCATTCTCATGATCGTCGGCGAGCGACGGATCGACATAGAACACCACCGGCATCTCCCGCTTCTCGCCGGGCGCCATGGTCTGCTCGGTGAAGCAGAAGCAGTTGATCTTCTGGAAATAGGATCCGACCGTCAGCGGCGCGACGTTGTAGGCCGCCTGCCCCGCCGTGGTGCGCGCCGCCTGGTTGGTTACGGTGTAGTAGACGGTCACGACCTGGCCGACATTGACCTCGATCTCGGTCTGCTCGGGCTCGAACTTCCAGGGCAGGCCCGGCCCGACATTGGCATCGAAACGCACCGCGATTTTCCGCGCCAGCGGTCCGGTGGCGGGCGCCGAGGTCGCGACCTGCGTGGTGCCGTTGAAGCCAGTGGCGCGGCAGAACCAGTTGTAGAACGGCACGGCCGCGTAGGACGCGCCGACCATCAGGGCTACGACGAGGCCGCAGATCGAGGCGACCAGCGTGTCGCGGCCCAGCCCGCGGCGCGTCGCCGCCTTTTGGGGCTGCGCCGGCTTGGGGGTCACGTCCTGCGCTATGGTCGGTTTCTGATCCATCTCTCTCGTTACATCGGCCGTATCAGCACCGCCGGTCCCTTGACCATTGTGACCGCGAAGAACAGGAGCACGAGCACGCCGAGTGCGAGCGCGATCGCGATCGAACGCTGACGGCGGCTCTTCTTCTGCGCCTCGGTGAGGACGATTCCATCTGGCTCGGGTTTGTCGGCCATGCCTCGATCATGCGCCCCCTACCAGCGGAGCAAGCGCCCGGAACGCGACCTCGGCGAGCAGGGTCGCAAACAGCGCGAACAGATAAAGGATGGAGAAAGCAAACAATTTGCGGGTCGCGCGCAGCGACTGGCTGCGCTCGCGGCGAATGAAAACCTCGATCGCGAACACCAGCATGCCGGCGCCGAGGATCAGCGAGGTGACGCCGTAGACGAGATCGAAATAGCCGAGCGCCCAGGGCGCCGCGGCAACCGCGATCAGCACGATGGTGTAGAGCAAGATCTGCAGGCGCGTGGCGTCCGGACCGGCGACGTTGGGCAGCATCGGAATGCCGGCGCGCGCATAGTCGTCGGAGCGGAACAGCGCCAGCGCCCAGAAGTGCGGCGGCGTCCAGAAGAAGATGATGGCGAACAGGAACAGCGGCTCGGCTGCGACCGAGCCCGTTGCCGCGGCCCAGGCTACCACCGGCGGCAGCGCACCGGCGGCACCGCCGATCACGATGTTCTGCGCGGTCCAGCGCTTCAAGAGAAGCGTGTAGATCACGACGTAGAAGAAAATGGTGAAAGCGAGCAGCGCGCCCGCGATCCAGTTGACGAGAATGCCGAGCGTCATCACCGAGAAGAAGGCGAGCGTCATGCCGAACGTCATCGCCTCGGGCTTGGTGACGCGGCCGCGCGGGATCGGGCGGTTGGCCGTGCGCGACATCTTGGCGTCGATGTCGCCTTCCAGCGCCATGTTGAGCGCGCCGGACGCACCGGCGCCGACCGCGATGCAGAGCAGCGAGGTGAACGCCAGCACGGGATGGAAGTGCCCCGGCGCCATCATCATCCCGACCAGCGCCGTGAAGATCACGAGCGACATCACCCGCGGCTTCAGCAGCGCAATGTAATCGGAAACATCGGCCTCGGAGATCCGGGGCTCGACGTCGATGGCACTATGATCGAGGACCGACACGTAAAGTTACTCGCTTCGGGATAGAGCGGCGGCGCCCCGAGAGGCGCCGCGGCAAATGTTGCTTACTGCACGCGCGGCAGAACTTCGAACTGGTGGAAGGGCGGCGGCGAGGACAGCGTCCATTCCAGCGTGGTCGCGCCCGCACCCCACGGATTGTTCGGGGCAGGAACCTTGCGCGTGAAGGCGTCGATCACGCAGTAGAGGAAGATCAGCACGCCGAAGCCGGAGATGTAGGAGCCGACCGACGAGACGTAGTTCCAGCCGGCAAACGCGTCCGGATAGTCGACGTAACGGCGGGGCATGCCCGACAGGCCGAGGAAGTGCTGCGGGAAGAACACCAGGTTGACGCCGATGAAGGTGACCCAGAAGTGCAGCTTCGCGAGGCCCTCATTGTACATGTAGCCCGTCATCTTCGGGAACCAGTAGTACCAGCCGGCGAAGATCGCGAACACGGCGCCGAGCGACAGCACGTAGTGGAAGTGCGCGACGACGTAATAGGTCTCCTGCAGCACGCGATCGACGCCGGCATTCGCCAGCACGACGCCGGTGACGCCGCCGACCGTGAACAGGAAGATGAAGCCCACCGCCCAGATCATCGGGGCGCGGAATTCGATCGAGCCGCCCCACATGGTGGCGATCCACGAGAAGATTTTGACGCCGGTCGGAACCGCGATGACCATCGTGGCGGCGACGAAATAGGCCTGCGTCGCCGACGACATGCCGACCGTGTACATGTGGTGCGCCCACACCACGAAGCCGATGCCGCCGATCGCGACCATGGCGTAGGCCATGCCGAGATAGCCGAACACGGGCTTGCGCGAGAAGGTCGACACGATCTGGCTGATCATGCCGAAGCCGGGCAGGATCAGGATGTACACCTCGGGGTGACCGAAGAACCAGAACAAGTGCTGGAACAGCACGGGGTCGCCGCCACCGTCGGGCGAGAAGAAGGTGGTGCCGAAATTACGGTCGGTGAGCAGCATGGTGATCGCGCCGGCGAGCACCGGCAGCGACAGCAGCAGCAGGAACACCGTCACCAGGATCGACCATACGAACAGCGGCATCTTGTGCAGGGTCATGCCCGGCGCGCGCATGTTGAAGATCGTGGTGATGAAGTTGATCGCGCCCAGGATCGACGAGGCACCGGCAAGATGCAGCGCCAGGATCGCGAAGTCGACGGCCGGACCCGGATGGCCCGAGGTCGACAGCGGCGCGTAGATGGTCCAGCCGGCGCCGACGCCGTTGGCGCCCGGCTCGCCCTCGACGAAGGTCGAGATCAGGAGCAGCGCGAAGGAGGCCGGCAGCAGCCAGAACGAGATGTTGTTCATGCGCGGGAACGCCATGTCGGGCGCGCCGATCATCAGCGGCACGAACCAGTTGCCGAAACCGCCGATCATCGCGGGCATGACCATGAAGAAGATCATGATCAGGCCGTGCGAGGTCACGAAGACGTTGTAGGTGTGCGTCTCGTGGAAGATCTGCACGCCCGGGATCATCAGCTCGGCGCGGATCGCGACCGACATCGCGGCACCGATGATGCCGGCGATGACCGCGAACACCAGGTACATCGTGCCGATGTCCTTGTGGTTCGTCGAATAGACGTAGCGCCGCCATCCGGTCGGATGGTCATGCGCATGATCGTCATGAGCGTGGTCGCTGTGTGTCGCTGCACTCGTTGCCATTTTCAAATCCTGCCTTGCGTCCCGTTCGGACCCACTGGAGGTCCCGCCCTTATTCCCCAGACCGACGCTTATTGCGTCGGGCCCGCAGCCGAAGCGAAGGTGTTGGTGCCGCCGCTCGCATATTTCTTCTTCGCCGCCTCGACCCAGGAGGCGAACTCCTGGTCGCTGACCACGCGAATCGCGATCGGCATGAAGGCGTGGTCCTTGCCGCACAGCTCGGAGCACTGGCCGTAATACATGCCGGTCTTGGTGGCCTTGAACCAGGTCTCGTTCAGGCGGCCGGGAATGGCGTCGATCTTGACGCCGAAGGCCGGCAACGCGAACGCGTGGATGACGTCGGCGCCGGTGGTCTGGACGCGAATCACCTTGTTGACCGGCACGACCATTTCGTTGTCGACGCCGAGCAGGCGCGGCTGCTTGTCCTGCGCCATCAGCGAATCGAATTCGAACTTGCCGTTATCGGGATAGGCGTAGGACCAGTACCACTGCTTGCCGGTCGCCTTGACGGTCAGGTCCGCCTTCGGCAGGTCCAGCTGGAGGAACAGGAGGCGGAACGACGGCACCGAGATGCCGACCAGGATGAGCACCGGAATCAGCGTCCAGGCCACCTCGATCAGCGTGTTGTGCGTAGTGCGCGAGGGCACCGGATTGGCCTTGGCGTTGAATTTCACCACCACGATCACCAGCAGCGCCAGCACGAACAGCGTGATGAGGGTGATGATGATGAACAGGAAATTGTGGAACCAGACGATGTTGTCCATCACCGGCGATGCGGACGGCTGTAGCGTCCATTCCCACGGCGACGGCTGACCCAGCTCGCCAGCGATGGCCGCGCCGCCTGCGGCCAGCAACAAGCCCGCGGTTACCAAACCGGCGTTGGCCAATCCCAGCAAGTGCCGGCCCATCCGGCCCATCGACATCCTCATGCCGTTCGCGCTCCCCTCAAGAATTACCCCAATGCATTCCGCCCATTGTCCGGGAATGCTTGTCCGACCCGCCCTCTGACAAACCGCCTCTCAAGAATACCTCTAAGAGGCACGCCTCTCAGGGACTTGGGCCAGATCGCTAGAACGCCGAAATCAGCCTCTCAAACCATAATTCTTGATCCATCGCAATGCAGTCTTGAGCCCGGTCTGTCAGCCATCACACGCAAGATATTTCCCAGTAACATCAGACAAAAATACCGTTCCCGCAGGCGCTGCGGCTTGACAGCAGGATTGCCCGCTGTAGGCACAGGCGAGCTGGTCGGGCCGGGCCTGATTCGTGCGGGCTGAGGCGGGGCGCGCGGCGCGATATTTGCTTGCGAATCGCCTTCAAGACGCCGTCATTTCCCGTATCAGTTCCGATAGTTCGACCGAAACGACCCAGGCGAGTGAGACTGACCTGGAAGAACCCGCAAGCTGGAAGACCTGCAAGGCGATCAGAGGGATTGACCCGATGGGGCTCTCGAAACTCAGGGGATGCAAGGTGAGACGTTGGAACACGCTGGCCGGCCTGCTGGCCGCGGTTGTCCTGCTCACCCTGCCCGGCCTTGCCCACGCGCAGGGGGCGGTGCGTTCGGTGCATGGCGACTGGCAGATCCGCTGCGACACACCGCCGGGCGCCCAGGCCGAGCAATGCGCCCTGATCCAGAGCGTTGTCGCCGAGGACCGCTCCAACGCCGGCCTGACCGTGATCGTGCTCAAGACCGCCGACCAGAAGAGCCGCCTGATGCGCGTGGTCGCGCCCCTGGGCGTCCTCTTGCCCTCGGGCCTCGGCCTCAAGCTCGACAATCAGGACGTCGGCCGCGCCGGCTTCGTCCGCTGCCTGCCCAATGGCTGCGTCGCCGAGGTCGTGATGGACGACAAGCTGCTGGGTCAGCTCCGCAGCGCCAAGACCGCGACCTTCATCATCTTCGAGACGCCGGAAGAAGGCATTGGCTTCCCGCTCAGCCTGAACGGGCTCGGCGACGGCTATGACAAGCTGCCGTAGGCAGCGCCTGCGCGGCTTGTGGGCGAAACAATCGGCCAAGCATTCGATGTCATCCCCGCGAAGGCGGGGATCCATAACCACAGGATTGCGTTGTGGCGACCGAGATCGGCCCCGATCTCGCGCAAGCAACACAGGCCTGTGGTTATGGATTCCGGGCTCGCGCTCCGCGCGCCCCGGAATGACGATGAGAAGGCGGCAGTCTCCCCGGACTCCATCATCACGCAATGACGGGAATTCTAAAACAGCACCGCCATCTGGATCACGTTCTCATAGACCCCATCGATCCTGACCGCATTGCGCGACAATCCCTCGACGGCAAAGCCGACGCTCTTGTAGAGCGCGATCGCGTTCAGATTGTCTTCGCGAACCGAGAGCTCGACCCGAATCATGCCGGCGGCCTGCGCGGCGTCGAGTGTCGTCCGAATCAAGCGCCTTCCGATGCCCTGGCCCCGAAACGGCTGCAAAAGGCCCATACCGAGGATGCCGGCATGGGCGTAGATCGGACGCGGATGCCGCCTGACATCACACCAGCCAACGACTTCGCCGCCGGAAAGGGCGACAAATTGCGGATGCCCATGGGCGATCATGTCGAGCACGAAGCTGCGCGTGTCCGGGAACGGTGGCGCCTCCAGAAAGGCGAGATAGCGCCGCTCGCGCGAAACCGCATCGAGGGTGCGGTGGAAGCTTTCGATATGCGCTTCGGATATCGCAATAATTTCAATCATGTCGTTTCCGTAATGTGTTTGGACCGCCCCTCGCCGAACGCATCCGAAACCATTATCTTGCCCCAGACATCCCCGACAACGGACGCATGATGACAAATCCCGCCACTACCTCCCTGCTCGAGCGCGCCAACCTCGACCGCGACCAGGTCCGCCACGAAGTCGCGCGCGGGCTGTCCGGCGCCGACGACGGCGAATTGTTCCTCGAATACAGCCAGACCGAAGCGCTGATGTTCGACAATGGCCGGCTGAAGCAGGCGACCTATGACACCTCGCAGGGTTTTGGCCTGCGCGCCGTCAAGGACGATGCGGTCGGCTATGCGCATTCCTCCGACGTATCGCTCCCGGCGCTGATCCGCGCGGCCGACGCAGTCGCCGCCGTTCGCGGCGGTTACTCCGGCAGCTTCGCCGCCCCGCCTGCGCATACCAACGTGCGGCTTTATAGTGACGACAATCCGCTGGACGCGCCGGGCTTCGAGGCCAAGGTCAAGCTGCTTGCCGAGATCGACGCCTACTTGCGCGACAAGGATCCGCGGGTGCGGCAGGTCAGCGTGAGTCTCGGCGCGACCTGGCAGGTCGTGGAAATCCTACGGCCGGACGGCGAGAGCTATCGCGACATCCGCCCGCTGGTGCGCGTGAACGTGTCCGTCGTCGCAGGCCAAGGCGACCGGCAGGAGAGCGGCAGCAAGGGCTATGGCGGCCGCGCCGGCTATGCCGAATTCATCGAGACCAAGAACTGGCGCGACGCCGCCGACGGCGCGTTGCGCGAGGCGCTGGTGAATCTCGAATCCGTGCCGGCGCCGGCCGGCGAGATGGACGTGGTGCTGGGCGCCGGCTGGCCCGGCGTGATGCTGCATGAAGCGGTCGGCCATGGCCTCGAGGGCGACTTCAACCGCAAGAAGACCTCGGCCTTTGCCGGCCTGACGGGCCAGCAGGTCGCGGCCAAGGGCGTCACCGTGGTCGACGACGGCACCATTGCCTCGCGCCGCGGCTCGCTTTCGATCGACGACGAGGGCACGCCGACCAACCGCACCGTGCTGATCGAGGACGGCATTCTGGTCGGCTACATGCAGGACCGGCAGAACGCGCGGCTGATGAACATGAAGCCGACCGGCAACGGCCGGCGCCAGGGCTATGCCCATGTGCCGATGCCGCGCATGACCAACACCTATATGCTGGCCGGCGACCGCGAGCCGGGCGAGATCATCGCTTCGGTGAAGAACGGTGTGTTCGCCGCGAATTTCGGCGGCGGCCAGGTCGACATCACCTCGGGCAAATACGTCTTCCAGTGCACCGAGGCCTACAAGATCGAGAACGGCAAGATCGGCGCGCCGCTCAAGGGCGCCATGCTGATCGGCAACGGGCCGACCGACCTGCATCGCATCCGCATGATCGGCAACGATCTCGCGCTCGATACCGGCATCGGCACCTGCGGCAAGAACGGACAGGGCGTTCCCGTCGGCGTCGGCCAGCCGTCGCTGCTGATGGAGCGCATCACGGTTGGAGGCACCGGCGCATGAGCGTTGAGAAAGTGGCGACCACGAAGCCCAAGGACAGCGTGAAAGGCAGCGGCTGGCGCGGGCAGCTCGTGCAGCTCGCCGGCATCGTCGCGGCGGTGTTCATCGCCAAGGGCGCGCTGGCCGAGCCGTTCTACGTGCCGTCCGGCTCGATGGAGCCGACGCTCCTGATCGGCGATGCGCTGCTCGCCTCCAAATTCCCCTATGGCTACGGCACCTCGTCGCTGCCGATCCAGATCAATTTGCCGGAAACCGGCCGCGTGTTCGCCGAGACGCCCAAGCTCGGCGACGTCGTGGTGTTCCGCTGGCCCGGCGACCGCTCGCAGGCCTGGGTCAAGCGCGTGGTCGGATTGCCCGGCGACCGCATCCAGATCCGGCAGGGCCAGCTTTTCGTCAACGACCGTCCCTGCGAATTGAAGCCTGACGGCGTCGGACAGGCCGAGGACGACAATGGCGGCAGCGAGCCCGCCTACCGCTATGTCGAGACGCTGCCGAACGGCGTGTCGCATCTCATCTTCAAGATGCGCGACAACGGCCCGCTCGACAACACGCCGGAGGTGAAGGTGCCGGCCGGCCATCTGTTCGTGCTCGGCGATAACCGCGATAACTCAGCCGACAGCCGCGTGCCGCTGCGCTCCGGCGGCGTCGGGCTGCTGCCGATCGACAATCTCGTCGGACGCGCCGATGCCGTGCTCGGCTCCTGGGACCTCGGCATGCGCAGCCAGCCGGTGTGGACCTGGCTGTCCGGTTTTCGCGTCGCGCGGTTCTTCACCGCGGTGAAGTGAGCGGCCAAGCGCGCGAATCGTAGGTGGGCAAAGCCAACGGGTCGCGCGAACGCGCGCCAACCGCTTCTGTCTCAATCCTGGAGAGATGGTGGGCACGGCGCAAGTGCGCCTTTGCCCACCCTACGATTCTCGATGACCCGTGACGAATTCCTCGCTCTCGCGCTCCAGAACCCGAACAACGTCGCGATCACCGACGTTTTGTTCGAACTCGCGCTGCCCGATGCGTGGCTCGTCTCCGGCTGCCTGGTGCAGAGCGCGTGGAATGTGCTCTCGGGACGCGCGGTCGATCACGGCATTGCCGATTACGACGTGTTCTATTTCGATCCTGATACCTCATGGGAGGCGGAAGATGCGGTGATCCGCGCCCTGCAGCAGCGGCTCGCGCATCTCCCGGCGAAGGTCGAAGCGCGCAACCAGGCGCGCGTGCATCTCTGGTATCCGGCCAAGCACGACCTGCCCTATCCGCCGCTGACCTGCTCGACCGAGGGCATCGATCGCTTCCTCACCCGGAACACGCAAATCGGCATCAGAAGGACAGGCGACGGCTACGACGTCTACGCACCGCATGGCTTTGACGATGTCGCTGGCCTGATCGCGCGGCCCAACCCGGGCCCGAACTTTTCCGCGGCGAATTACGCTGCGAAGGCCGCGCGCTGGAAGGCGCTGTGGCCGGAGCTCACGGTGATTGCGGCGATGGAGGAATCGTAGGGTGAGTTAGCCGAAGGCGTAACCCACCGCTTTGGCTTCCGCGGTGACAGAAGTGGTGGGTTACGCCGAGCGGATTGCGCTTTGCGCAATCCGCGGGGCTAACTCACCCTACGGCACCGAGTCTCGGGCTACCGCACCACGCCCGAAATGAACCCTGCCTTCTTTCGCGGCGGCTTGATTTCCTTCTTCAGGAAGCAGCGCGCTTCGCGGCCGGTGTAGCCGGGCCGCGCATAGGTGAAGGCGCGGCATTTGTTGTCGGCAACGCAGGCCGCCTTGCAGGCGTCCTCGCTCTCATCGGGCTTCAGCGCGAAATTGCGCAAGTCTCCGCCGGGGCGGTCGGTCGAATTCTCCACGCCTTCGATACGCGGCTCGACGACGCCGGCGCCGCGGACGCCGGAGATGCAGCAGCTTTCGGGAACGCGCGGCGGCACGGTGTTCTTGAGCCAGCACACCGCCTTGCCGCCCTCGATGTCGGGATAGCTAAAACTCCAGGCCCGGCATTTGCGGTCGCGCTCGCAGAGCAGCGCGCAATCCTCGGGGTCGCCGGAGACCACCGGCGTGTTGAAATAATCGCCGCCCGGGCGGTCGAACGCCGTCTGCGCCCGGGCAAGCGGCGGCGCGAGCGCGGCCACAAGCAGCATCGCCCATGCCAAAACCTTTGCCATGAGGGCCCCAGGCAGGCGGCCTTTCCCCATCAGAACAGCTTTCGAGTTGTTGAACGCATTGCCCTTTTTTGCAGCCGGTCATTTGATCGCCGCAAACCTGTATGGGCGATGAACGGCGCCAAGGGCGCAATCAGACGATTGAACTAGAGCCCCGTTCCGATGAAATCGAAACGGGGCTCTGGATTCTAGCTTTGACGCGTTTTCTTGACGCGAACCGGCGTCCACTTCGCCTGAAAACGCTCTGAAGCGCGATGAGATCAGGATGAATCATCATCGCGCTTTAGGTTACTGTTTAAGCATGGTCTTTTCGGAAAACCGCTTCGCACTTTTCCGGATCAGGCTCTAGAACGCGTATTCCGCATAGGCCGGTTCCACCGAGCCCTTCCAGGGCCCGTTGAATTTCTCCAGCAGCTCTTCGGCCGGCGTCCGCCCGGAATCGATGATGCGGTCGAGCGGCTCGAGGTGGCGGGTCTCGTCACGGCCGAGATGATCGATCCGCCCACGGCGCCGCAAGCCTGCGTGGGCCAGCATCAGGCATTCCTTGGCAATCTCGAACAGATAGCGGTCCTTGATGCGGGACTTGAAGCCGAAGCGCGGCACATCGTCGCGCAGCGCCTGGCGCTCATGCGCGCTCCAGTGCTTGACTATGTCCCAGGCCGCATCGAGCGAGGTGTCATCATAGAGCAGCCCGACCCAGAAGGCCGGCAGCGCCGGCAGCCGGCCCCAGGGGCCGCCGTCCGAACCGCGCATCTCGAGATAGCGCTTGAGCCGCACCTCGGGGAAGATCGTCGACAGATGATTGGCCCAGTCCGACAGCGTCGGCCGTTCGCCGGGAAGCGAATTGTTGCGGCCCTCGAAGAAGGCGCGGAAGGACGAACCCGAGACGTCGATGTAATCGTCGCCGCGCTTGACGAAGTACATGGGTACGTCGAGCGCATAGTCGACATAGCGCTCAAAACCCATGCCGTCCTCGAACGCCCAGGGCAGCATGCCCGCGCGCGCATTGTCAGTGTCGCGCCAGATCTCGGAGCGGAAGGAGAGGAAGCCGTTCGGCTTGCCTTCGGTGAAGGGCGAATTGGCGAACAGCGCGGTGCCGACCGGCTGCAGCGCCAGCGCGACGCGCAGCTTCTTGACCATGTCGGCTTCGGAGCAGAAGTCGAGATTGGTCTGCACGGTACAGGTCCGGTACATCATGTCGATGCCGTACTTGCCGACCTTCGGCATGTAGTTCGTCATGATCTTGTAGCGGCCCTTCGGCATGACCGGGATTTCAGCGCGTGACCAGGATGGCGTCATGCCGAGCCCAAGGAAGCCGATGCCGAGCGGCGTTGCGATCTCGCGCACCTGGGCCAGATGGGCCATCAGCTCGCTCTGGGTCTGGTGCACGGTCTCGACCGGCGCGCCCGACAGTTCGAACTGTCCGCCCGGCTCGAGCGAGATCGCGCCGCCCCCGGTGACGTCATAAAGGCCGATGATGTTGCCCTTCTCCATGATCGGCTCCCAGCCGAGCAGGAGCTTCATGCCGTCGAGCAACGCGCCGATGCCGCGCGCACCGGCGTAGGGCACCGGGTGGAGGCCATCGAGCGTGAATGGCGTCTTCTCGTGCTCGGTGCCGATACGGAATTCGTTCCGCGGCTTGCTGCCCTCCTCGAACCACGCGACGAGTTCGTCGCGCGATTGCAGCGGCGTCATATCGATCTGGTCTCGCGCCATATCAAACTCTAATCAAAAGCGCTTCGACCGAATGCGCGAGGTGACAGTGAAGTCCGCGAACCCGGGGGGGCCGCGGACGATGTGGGGTGATGCGGGATCATCGCGCCGTCGCGCTCTCGTTGACGGGCAGCTTCATTTCGCCGCAGGAGCAGCCCAGACGATCGAGCAGAGCGCTGAGCTTCACGGCGTCCGCATCGGACAGTTTCGAGCCGACATATTTTTCGATCGCGGCGGAATAGGCGCCCCACATCCGCTTCTGCAATTCGCGGCCGGCTTCGGTGATCTCGACGAACTGGCCGCGCTTGTCGATCTTGCATTCGCGCCGGGCCGCCAGGCCCTCGTCGACCAGACGGTCGATCAGCCGCGAGGTCGAATATTGCGGGATCAGCATCTGCCGCTCGAGTTCCACCGGTCGCAATTCACCCGTCGGCGCGCGCGACAGTTCCAGCAGCGCGTCGTACCAGGCCAGCGGCGGAAAGCCGGCCTTCTTCAGGTCCTGCTCGACGCAGTCGAGCACCCGGCTCTGCACCCGCATCAGGCGGATCCAGGCGGAGGTCGCCTCGGTCGATGGTTTGCGCTTCATGGTCCGGTTCTCGATCGTATGCTCACTCTACCGCACTTGATGCATATGCATCAATCTTGACTATTTAATGCAAGTGCATGTAGTCATTCCTCCGCCGTAACCAACCACCGGCAGGAGAAAATTCCATGAAACTCTACTATTCGCCCGGCGCATGCTCACTGTCCCCCCACATTGCGCTCCTGGAAGCGGGCCTGCCCTATGACCTCGTCAAGGTCGATATCCGCGCCAAGAAGCTCGAAAACGGTGAAGACTATCTGAAGGTGAATCCCAAGGGCCAGGTCCCGGCGCTGGGCCTCGATAGCGGTGAGATCGTGACCGAAGGACCGGTCATTGTCCAGATGATCGCCGACCAGGCCGCCGCGAAAGCGCTGGCGCCGGCGCGCGACAGTTCCGAGCGCTACAAGCTGCTGGAGTGGCTGAACTTCCTCACCTCGGAGGTGCACAAGAGCTTTGGTCCGCTGTTCGCGCCGGCGCTGAACGACGATGCGAAAACATTCTTCAAGGACCGCGTCATGGGCAAGCTGAAATATATCGACAGCCAGCTCGCGGGACGCGACTACCTCATGGGCAAGCAGTTCACGGTCGCCGACGGCTATCTCTTCACCATGCTGACCTGGGGCGACCGCATGAAGTTCGATCTCTCGGCGATGCCGAACCTCACCACCTACAAGGCCCGCGTCGCCGCGCGGCCGCAGGTGCAGGAAGCCTTGAAGCGCGAAGGCCTCGCGCAGGCGACGTGAAGTCGCCCGGTCGAGTTCCAAAGAGCCGGATCAATGATCCGGCTCTTTTTGTTTTGCCTCGACGTTGTGTCCGCAGATTCAACCGGGGAGACCGGCCGATATCAATTTGAGCGGCATTGTCGGAGTTAATAATAACCCGGCCTTGTCCACACCACGCGTGACAGCACGCTTGCTTGTGCGATCTGGTTGGCCACCAATGATCGCGGGGGGCTTCGTGAAGTGGAATTGAACTGTGACCGTTGCTGTCACCCTCCTGCTTGCGAGCTTGATCGCCGGCCTCGCGACAGGTCTGTTGTTCCGGGTCTGGGCCCTGCTTCTGGTCTCGCCGTTGATCGCGGTGGTGTCCGCGATCGTTCTTCAGACTTCGGGCTTTGAATTCTTCGCTGGTGTATCGGTCATCGTCGGATGCCTCGTCGTCAGCCAGCTCGCCTATATGCTGGCGACGTTCCATCTGCACCGCTGGGACCTCTCAGCGGAGGACGAAATCGACGGCCACCCAGGCGGACACCGCCAGAAGAATATCCGCGGCCAGAACGAGTAGCGCCAATCCTGCCCAGGACGGAACCTTGCGGCGCAGGCGCAAGGATTTTCGGCGCGTCAGCAGGCCGCTTACAAAGGACAGGGGCGCGAATTGGACCGCGATGCCGGCCGCACTCTTTTGAGACACCGGTGAGTTCACTACGGGACACCTTGATGCTGATTGTCGCCTTACCGGCTTGCTGGCAAGAGCGGTAGCAAGAGCGATGCCACGACGAGGCGGGCATGGCGCCCCTGCGAACGCAGCGCGGCGCGAGCGTGGCATCGCGAATGCGTGGGGGACTGATGTGAAGAAGGCCGGATCGACGATCCGGCCTTTGTTTTGATGTGGTCGATCCACACAGTCGTCCTGGCGAAAGCCAGGACCCATTACCCCGGATGTTCGTTGTTGCATGAACTGGCCATGACCAGCTTTCGCCAAACTGCTCCCTGTGGTTATCGCGACGAACGCTACGCGCTCGCGCGGGGGTCCCGGATCGGCGCTCACAGCAACGCTCGCGCGTTGCCGTGAGCTTGTCCGGGATGACAGTGGAGAGCTAGGCCGCAGCCTTCTTCGGCGCGAAACGGCCGTAGAAGGTTTCGCCCTTCGCCGCCATCTCCACCAACAACTTCGGCGGCGTGAAGCGGGAGCCGTATTTGGCTTCCAGCTTGTGGCAGAGCTCGACGAACTTCTTCGTGCCCATGAAGTCGATATAGGACAGCGTGCCGCCGGTGAACGGCGCGAAGCCGAAGCCGAGGATCGAGCCGACATCCGCCTCGCGCGGGTCGGTGATGACGTTATCCTCGACCGTGCGCGCGGCTTCCACCGCCTGCACCACCAGGAAGCGCTGCTTCAACTCCTCGACGTCGAGCGTGTCAGGATCGAGCTGCTTGGGCTGCAGCGCGGAGAGACCCGGCCACAGGCTCTTCTGACCCTTGCCCTTCTCGGGGTAGTCATAGAAGCCCTTGCTGTTCTTGCGGCCGAGACGGCCCTGCTTCTCGACCATCTCCACCATCAGTTTCTTCTGGTCGGGGTTGACGGCGTTGGGGCCGAGGTCGGCTTCCGTCGCCTTCATCACCTTGAGCCCGAGGTCGAGCGCGACTTCATCCGACAGCGAGAGCGGGCCAACCGGCATGCCCGCCATCTTGGCGCAGTTCTCGATCATCGCCGGCGGCACGCCTTCGAGGAACATTTCGTTGCCTTCGGCGATATAACGGCCGACGCAGCGGTTGGCATAGAAGCCGCGGCTGTCGTTCACGACGATCGGCGTCTTGCCGATCTGCCGGACGTAATCGAGCGCGGTTGCCAGCGCGAGATCGCCGGTGTTCTTGCCGAGGATGATCTCGACCAGCATCATCTTCTCGACCGGCGAGAAGAAGTGGATGCCGACGAACTTGCCCTGGTCCTTGAAGGACTCGGCAAGCGAGGTGATCGGCAGCGTCGAGGTGTTCGACGCGAAGACCACGTCGGGCTTGAGATACTCCTGCGCCTTGGCAAAGGTGTCGGCCTTGACCTTGCGGTCCTCGAACACGGCCTCGATGACGAGGTCGACGTCCTTCAGGGCGGCGTAGTCGGCCGTTGCCGTGATGCGCGCGAGCAGCGCTTCAGCGTCGGTGGGCTTGGCGCGGCCCTTCTTGATCTGCTCCTCGATCACCTTCTGCGCGTGGGCCTTGCCCTTGTCTGCGCTTTCCTGGTCGCGGTCGATCAGGACCACGTCGAGGCCGGCGCGGGCCGAGACGTAGCCGACGCTCGCGCCCATGAAGCCGGCGCCGATCACGGCGATCTTCTTCACCTTGGTCGGGGCGACGTCCTTCGGACGGCGCGCGCCCTTGTTCAGCTCCTGCATCGACAGGAACAGGCTGCGGATCATCGCGGCCGCTTCCTTCGAGCGCAGCACCGAGGTGAAGTAACGCGACTCCACGCGCAGCGCCGCGTCGATCGGCAGTTGGAGGCCTTCATAGACGCAGCTCATGATGGCGCGCGCGGCCGGATAGTTGTCGTAGGTCTCGCGGCGGTAGATCGCGTTGCCGGCCGGGAACATCATCATGCCGTTCTTGGAGAACACCGGACCGCCGGGGAGCTTAAAGCCCTTTTCGTCCCATGGCGCGACCGCCTTGCCGCCGCCCTTGATCCAGTCCTTCGCGGCCTTGATCAGATCGGCAGCCGGAACGATGGCGTGGATGAGGTTGAGCTGCTTCGCCTTGTCGAGCGTGACCGGGTCGCCCTTGAGCAAAATGGTCATCGCGTCCTGCGGCGGCACCAGCCGCGGCACGCGCTGCGTGCCGCCGGCGCCGGGGAACAGGCCGACCTTGACTTCGGGCAGCCCGAGGCGGGTCTTGGGATTTTCGGCCGCGACGCGATAGTGGCAGCACAACGTGATCTCGAAACCGCCGCCGAGCGCGAGGCCGTTGATCGCGGCCGCCCACGGCTTGCCCGAGGTCTCGATGCCACGCAGCACCAGCGAGAAGCGCCGGCTCTGGTCGAACAGCATCTGGTTCGCCGCCGTCTCGCCCTGTTCCTTCAGAACCTTGGCGTAGGCCTGGTTCATGCCCTCGAGCATGGAGAGGTCGGCACCGGCGCAGAAGGCGTCCTTGGCCGAGGTGATGACGACGCCCTTCACCGCAGCGTCCGCGGTGGTCGCCTTCACGATCGCCTCGAGCTCGCTGGTCGAGGTCTCGTCGAGCACGTTCATCGAACGGCCCGGAATGTCCCAGGTGACGAGCGCGATGCCGTCGGCGTCGGTCTCAACCTTGAAGTTCTTGTAGGTCATGTTGGTGCTCCCTCAGCCTTAGACGCGCTCGATGATGGTTGCGGTGCCCATGCCGCCGCCGATGCACAGCGTCACCAGCGCGGTGGACTTGTTGGTGCGCTCGAGCTCGTCGAGCACGGTGCCCAAAATCATCGCACCGGTGGCGCCGAGCGGATGGCCGAGCGCGATCGCGCCGCCATTGACGTTGATCTTGGCGTTGTCGATGTCAAAGGCCTGGATGTAGCGCAGCACGACGGAGGCAAAGGCCTCGTTGAGCTCGAACAGGTCGATGTCCGACTTCTTCATGCCCGAACGCGCAAACAGTTTTTCGGTGACGTCGACCGGACCGGTCAGCATCATCGCGGGCTCCGAGCCGATGTTGGCAAAGGCACGGATCTTTGCGCGCGGCTTCATGCCATACTTCGCACCCGCCTCCTTGCTGCCGAGCAGCACGGCGCCCGCGCCGTCGACGATGCCCGACGAGTTGCCGGCATGGTGCACGTAATTGACGCGCTCGATTTCCGGGTGCGACTGAAGCGCGACGCCGTCAAAACCGCCCATCTGCGCCATCATCGTGAACGACGGCTGCAGCTGCGCCAGCGACTGCATCGTCGTCGTCGGACGCATGTGCTCGTCCTTGGCGAGAATGGTGAGGCCGTTGATGTCCTTCACCGGCACCACCGACTTGTTGAAGCGGCCCTCGTCCCAGGCCTTGCTCGCGCGCTGCTGGCTCTGCACCGCATAAGCGTCGACGTCGTCGCGGGAGAAACCGTACTTCGTGGCAATCAGATCGGCCGAGACGCCCTGCGGCATGAAGTAGGCGGGCACGGCCATCGAGGGATCCATCGGCCAGGCGCCGCCGGACGCGCCGATGCCGACGCGGCTCATCGATTCGGCGCCGCCGCCGATCACGAGTTCATGCTGGCCGCTCATGATCTGGGCGGCGGCAAAATTCACGGCATCCAGGCCGGAGGCGCAGAAGCGGCTGATCTGCACGCCGGGAACGGCTTCGCCGAGGCCGGCCTTGAGCGCGGCGAAGCGCGCGATGTCGCTTCCGGCTTCGCCGACGGGATCGACCACGCCGAGCACGACGTCGTCGACGGAGTCTTCCGGCAGATTGTTGCGCTCCTTGAGCGCCTGCAGCGGCACGGTGGCCAGCGCGAGCGCGGTCACCTCGTGCAGCGCGCCGTCGGCCTTGCCGCGGCCGCGCGGGGTTCGGACGTGGTCGTAGATATAGGCATCTGCCATGTGAGCCTCCTGAGTGCAGCTATTGTTGAAGACCGCCGCGCGGTCGTGATCATCCGTGGAAGGTGAATTCGTAGAACAACGGCAGCCCTTCGCCATGGCGAAGGAACTGCCGCGCGACGTCGTAGGCCGTCATGCCCGCGCTCAGATCGAGGATGTGATCGAGCTGGGGAATGGTCGTCGTGTCGGTCAGGTAAAAGCCCTCGATGCCGAGGATGCCAACGCCTGCCGTCTCGCAGCGGTCGATGATGTCGAAAGCGGATCGCACACAGAACTTGTCGCGGTGAAGTCCCGCGCCAAAGGCACGAAACTCCGCAACGATCCCGTCTGCTGCCGCCATCGACCAGTCCTCAGAACGCTTCGGCCGGCAATTCCATGGTGGTGGCGCAGCCGGTCTGGATGCGCGCCAGATGCAGCGCGGTTTCCGGCAGCATCCGCTCCATGAAGAAGCGGCCGGTGACGAGTTTTGTCGAGAGATAGGGCGTGGCACCGCTCTCGGCAATCTTGCCTTGCGTGACTTTGGCCATCTTCGCCCACATGTAGCCGAGCGCGACGAGGCCGAACAAATGCATGTAGTCCGTCGCCGCGGCACCGGCATTGTCGGGCTTCATCATCGCGTTCTGCATCAGCCAGGTGGTGGCCTGCTGGAGATGGCCGAGCGAAGTCGAGAGCGCAGTGACAAACGGCTTCATCGCCTCGTCGCCGCCGTTCTCCTTGGCAAAGCCCATGACCTCGCCGAAGAAGCCCATGATGGCGCGGCCGCCGTCGCGCGGCAGTTTGCGGCCGACGAGGTCGAGCGCCTGGATGCCGTTGGCGCCTTCATAGATCATGGCGATGCGGGCATCGCGCACGAACTGCTCCATGCCGTGCTCGGCGATGTAGCCATGGCCGCCGAACATCTGCTGGGCCTGCACCGCGTTGGCAAAGCCGATTTCGGTCAGATAGCCCTTCAGCACCGGCGTCATCAGGCCCATATGGTCGTCGGCGGCCTGGCGGTCCTTGGGATCCTCGGAGCGGTGGGCGACGTCGCTTTTCAGCGCGGTCCACACTACGAAGGCGCGCGCGGCCTCGTTGAAGGCGCGGATGGTGAGAAGCGTGCGGCGCACGTCGGGATGCACGATGATCGGGTCGGCGGCCTTGTCCGGCGCCTTGGCGCCGGTGAGCGAACGGCCCTGCAGACGCTCGCGCGCATAGGCAACGGCGTTCTGATAGGCGACCTCGGACTGCGCGAGCCCCTGCACGGCGACGCCGAGGCGAGCCTCGTTCATCATCACGAACATGCCCTGCATGCCCTTGTTCTCTTCGCCAATCAGCCAGCCGGTGGCGTTGTCGTAGTTCATCACACAGGTCGAATTGCCGTGGATGCCCATCTTGTGCTCGATCGAGCCGCAGGTGACGCCGTTGCGGGCGCCGACTGTTCCATCGGCATTGACGAGGTTCTTCGGCACCACGAACAGCGAGACGCCCTTGATGCCCGCCGGCGCGCCCTCGATGCGGGCGAGCACGAGGTGGATGATGTTCTCCGTGAGATCATGCTCGCCGGCCGAAATGAAGATCTTGGTGCCCGTGATCTTGAAGCTGCCGTCGGCCTGACGCACGGCCTTGGTGCGGAGCAGGCCGAGATCGGTGCCGCAATGCGGCTCGGTGAGGTTCATGGTGCCGGTCCATTCGCCGGCCACCATCTTCGGCAGGTAGGTCTTCTTCTGTTCGTCCGAGCCGTGCACCAGCAGAGCCGCGGTCGCACCCATGGTGAGACCGCCATACATCGCGAAGGCCATGTTGGCGGAGATCTGGAATTCGTTGACCGCCTGGGACAGCGTCACCGGCAGGCCCTGCCCGCCATATTCAGCCGGCACCGACAGGCCGAGCCAACCGCCCTCGGCCACTGCCTTGAACGCTTCCTTGAAGCCCCTGGGCGTGGTGACGCTGCCGTCATCGGCGCGCTTGCAGCCTTCGAGATCGCCGACGCGGTTGAGCGGCTGGAGCACCTCTTCGGCGAGTTTTGCCGCTTCGCCCAGGATAGCTTCGCGCACGTCGCTAGAGGCGTCGGTGAAGCCGGGCAGATTGTCGTAACGGTCGATCTGGAAGACGTCGTTGAACAGGAAGTTCACGTCTTCGACGGGGGCTTTGTAGATCGGCATGGCGTTCTCCCGGCGTGGCGCCTTTAGAGTTTGGAAGTCTGTTCAGGAAATCCCTGCGGCGCAGTGCTCAACTGGCGAGCATACTCGCTTTCTGCAACCTCAGGGCAGGTGTTATGGTGCTGCGAGCTGCTCCGCCATCAGGCGATGCAGCATGTTGATGGCCTTGAGCGGACGCACCATCACCTTGAAATGCGTGATGCGGCCCTCGGCGTCGAAGCTGATGATGTCGACGCCATTGATCTCGATGCCGTCGATCATGGTCTTGAACTCGAGCACGGCACCGCGCTCGCTCGTCCACTCGCCGACATAGGTGAAGCCCGGACCACCCAGGACCTTCTCGGCACTCGACAGATATTTGAAGGTGATGTCGCGCCCGCGCTGCGGGGTGTGGACGACGGGACTTTCAAAGACGGCATCGGGATGAAGAAGATCCCAGAGCGCCGTGCGGGCTTCAGCGCGATCTTGGGACTTCATGTAGCCGTACCATTTGTCGAGGCCGGTCATGATCAGGGTGCCTCCTGAGGCAAAAAGCTTGAAAACAACCCCATGCACAGTAGCGCGCAGGCCGACGCCGGCGGGTTTGACACCTCGCCGCCATATGCACATTGACGCATATGCGCCGATGTGCATAAAGTCAAGTGAATTGGTCGGGTAGTCTTAGGCAGCCCAAAAAAGGAGGCCGGCCATGGCACTGGGCGACGCGATTCTCGCATGCCTGACGGAACGTCCGATGACGGGCTACGAGCTCGCCAAGACCTTCGATTCCTCGATCGGCTTCTTCTGGAAGGCCGACCACCAGCAAATCTATCGCGAGCTCTCCAAGCTGCGCGACCGCGGCTACATCCAGGGCCGTGAGGTCGTGCAGACCGGCAAGCCCAACAAGCTCGTATATACGCTCACCAATGAGGGCCGAACAGCGCTGCGGCACTGGGCCGCGCGGCCGAGCACGCCCGCTTCGAACAAGGACGATCTGCTGGTGCGCTTCCACGCGCTCGACAGCGTCGACCTCGAGCCCGTCAGGGCCGACCTGATGGCGCGCCTGGAGCACCACCGCGACCGCTCCGAGCGCTATGAGCGCATCTTGAAGAAGCGCTTTCCCGACGGCACCGCCAGCGAAGCCGCCGACATCGGCAATCTGCTGCTCCTCAAGCTCGGATCACGTCACGAGCAGATGGTGGCGGAATGGTGCGAAGAGGCGATCGACGCGCTGTCGGGGCTGACCGGTCACGGCACCACGGTGGTGCCGCTGGAGGACGGGAAGCGGGAGAAGGGTTAGCTCCTTCCGCTCTTTCTGCTGTCATCCCCCGCGACCCGGCTACGCCAAGGCTTCGCCGGGGCATGACACCGAGTTGGCGGCACCGTCCCCGGCTCCCCGCGCCAACTTTAGGACAGCGCGGACGCATTCCTTAACCCGTTATTTACCGTAACGGACAAAAGTCGGATTTCGAGGCAGACGACCCGCGCCGTTTTGGATTGTCTTTACAACCGGAACGCGTGGGAAGGCTGAAGGCGCCGGGTGGGGCGCCGGAGTCGGAACCGGACAGAGTCATGAATTCGCGCGTATCGTGGAGTGTTGACGGCATCGATCCATCCGTCAGGGAGCGGGCCGAGGCCGCTGCGCGCCGCGCCGGCATGTCACTCAACGATTGGCTCAATTCCACGCTCGGTGACGCCGCGCCGCCGAATTTTCGCGCGCCCCAAGAAAACCATCAGCAAAACCATCAGCAAAACTATCAGCAACAATATCAGCAGCAGCTTCCCAGCCAGGAAAGCCGCGATGTCGCCGACATCCACCAGCGGCTGGATGCGATCACGCGGCAGATCGAACACATTTCAAAACCCGCCGCGCCGCGCGCCGACGTTTCGCGCGAGCAGGGCGTTGCCCGCCAGTTGAACGACGCGATCTCGCGGCTCGATGCGCGGCTATCGCAAATCTCCAAGCCGCAAAGCCCCGCCCGTCCCGGGCCGGTCGAGACGCGCCAGCGCCAGACTGAAGCCGTCGAGCGCGCGGCCACGCAGGTCTATCGCAATTCGCCGCCGCTCAGCCCCGCCTCGCTCGACGTTGCCGTTGCCGAGATCGCGGCGCGGCAGAACGAGCTCGAAGGCTTCGTGCCGCGGCAGGTGCCGCCGCGCGCGGCACCCCCGATCGCGCCGATGGCTGCGCACGTGGCAGCCCCCTCGGCAGCCCCCTTGGCGCCGCCTCCGCAGGCCTACGCGCCTCCCCCCGCCTACCCGCCTCAGCCCGCCTACAATCCTGCGCCGGCCTACACCCCTGCCCCGCCGCAACCGCCGGGGCCTGATTTTTCCGCGCTCGAACGGCACCTGATCAAGATCACGAGCCAGATCGACGCGCTGCAGCGCCCCGATCACATCGAGCAGTCGATCGCCGGCTTCCGCAGCGAGCTCGCGGAAATCCGTCACGCCATCACCGAGGCGATGCCGCGGCGTGCGATCGAGTCGATCGAGAACGAGATCCGCTCGCTGCACCGGCGCATCGACGAGACCCGCTCCTCCGGCTCCGATGGTCAGGCGCTCGCCGGCGTCGAGCGCGCCTTGTCCGAGATCCGCGAGGCGCTACGCACATTGATGCCGGCCGAGCAGCTCAGGGGCTATGACGAGGCGATCCGCAATCTCGGCGCCAAGCTCGACATGATCCTGCGCGCCAGTGACGATCCCGGAACGGTGCGGCAGCTCGAAGATGCCATCGCCGCGCTGCGCGCCATCGTCTCGAACGTCGCCTCCAACGAGGCGCTGGGCCGGCTCGCCGATGACGTGCAGCTTCTGTCGTCCAAGGTCGAGCAGATCAGCCGCGTGTCGAGCAACGGCAATGGTCACGCCGAAGGGTTTGCGATCCTCGAGCAGCGTCTCGCGGCGCTGACCGAGGCACTGGAAGCGCGCGAGCGGCGGCCGGTCGAAAGCATCAGCACCGAGCATCTGGAAAGCGCGATCCGCGCGCTGTCCGACCGTTTCGACCGCATGCAGGTCGGCAACGATTCCGCATCGACCTTCGCGCATCTCGAACAGCGCGTCTCCTATCTGCTGGAGCGGATCGAAGCCGCCTCCGACCCGCGCAGCGGCAATCTGAGCCGCGTCGAGGACGGGCTGCACGACATCCTGCGGCATCTCGAACGGCAGCAGGCGACCTATGCCGCGCTCGCCGAGAGCCGCACCACGCCGCAGCCGGACTCCGGCGTCGTGGACCTCGTCAAGCGCGAGCTCTCCGACATCCGCTTCAGCCAGTCCGAGACCAACCGTTCGACCCAGGACTCGCTCGAGGCCGTGCACAATGCGCTCGGCCATATCGTCGATCGCCTCACCATGATCGAGGGCGATCTGCGCGCGGTTCGCGCCGCGCCGCCGGCGCCCGCGCCGCAGCAGCATGCTTTCGCGCCGTCGATGCCGGTCGAGCAGCCGATAGCGCGCGCGGCGATGCCGCAGCAAGCGCCGAAATACGATCCAAAGCCCGATCTGAAGCCGGAGCTGCCGAACCCCGCCGCGGCACAGGGCGCCTTCGTCGCCGCGCCGCGCGAATTCCACGCCGCAACGCCGGCCGCCCCACCGCCTCCGCCGATGCCGGTGGCGCCGCAAGTCACACCGCCCTTGCCGCCGCGCGCGATCAGCGAAATTTTGGAGCCGCACACCGCGCCCGCGCGCACTGCGATCGCGCCCGAGCTGCCGCCGGATCATCCGCTTGAGCCCGGCACTCGTCCGGGCGGACGGCCCGCCACGCCCTCGGAGCGCATTGCCGCGTCCGAAAACGCGATCAGCGAAATTCCCTCCGCTCCAAAGGAGCCGGTGTCCTCGTCGAGCTTCATCGCGGCCGCCCGCCGCGCGGCGCAGGCCGCCGCGGCACAGCCTCCCGAGAAGCAGGGCCGTGCAGCCAAGGCTGCTGCTGCAGCCGGCAAGGACAAGGGCAAGGACGGATCGTCCACGATCACGTCAAAGATCCGCTCGCTGCTGGTCGGCGCGAGCGTGGTCGTGATCGTGCTCGGCACCTTCAAGATGGCGATGAACCTGCTGGAAGGCGGCAGCACCGCACCGCCGCTGCCTCCGATGGAGAACTCGTCGGGTTCTCCCGCGCCGCAGATGCAGGCGCCCGCTGAACCTGCCGCGAGGCCTTCGGCGCCCGAGCAGATCACGCCGTCGATGACGTCGCCGACACCGCTCGGCCGGCAGTCACTCAACAATCAGCCGCCCGCGAACACCGACTCCGGCGCGCAAGTGGCGATCCCGCCTGCGGCCGCCGTGCCACCTCAGCCTGCCGCCAACGACATCACCGGCGCGATCCCGACAACGACGCCGTCGCGAGCCAAGCTCGGCCAGGTCCAGGTGCCGCCGACCGAGCGCCTGCCCGACGGCATCGGCGGACCGGTGCTGCGCGCCGCCGCGATGAAGGGCGACGCCACCGCCGCCTACGAGATCGGCGTGCGCTTTGCCGAAGGCAAGGGCATCGCGGCGAACTACGACGAAGCCGCCAAATGGTACGACCGCGCGGCGCAGGCCGGCGTGGTGCCGGCCACCTTCCGCCTCGGCACGCTTTATGAAAAGGGCCTGGGCGTGAAGAAGGACGCCGACATTGCGCGGCGCTACTACACGCAGGCCGCCGAGCGCGGCAATGCCAAGGCGATGCACAATCTCGCGGTGCTCGACGCCGACGGCGGCGGGCGCGGCGCGAACTACAAGAGCGCGGCGCAGTGGTTCCGGAAAGCGGCCGATCGCGGCGTCGCCGACAGCCAGTTCAACCTCGGCATCCTCTACGCCCGCGGCATCGGCGTCGAACAGAACCTCGCCGAATCCTACAAATGGTTCAGCCTGGCGGCCGCCCAGGGCGACTCGGATGCATCAGGCAAGCGCGACGACGTCGCAAAACGCCTCGACCCGCAGTCGCTCGCCGCCGCAAAGCTCGCGATCCAGACTTTTAGCGCCGAGCCGCAACCCGACGACGCCGTCAACGTCGCCGCCCCTGCCGGCGGCTGGGACAGCGCCCCGGCGCAGGCGAGCACAAGACCCGCGCCAAAACCGGTCGCGACCAAGCGCGCGGCGTCGGCCGCGCATTAACTTGCCTCTATAGGGCCGCACACTCCGTCATGGCCGGGCTTGTCCCGGCCATCCACGTGCGTCAACATGCGACCATTCATGGTGGATGGGTCTACATCCTGGCGAGCACGCCAAACGGCATTTTGTACGTCGGCGTGACGAACGACCTTGTTCGTCGCACTTACGAACATCGAAATGGATTCGTTCCTGGATTCACGAAGAAGTACGGGGTCAAGCTGCTCGTCTATTTCGAGCGTTATGAGGACATTCAGACCGCCATTCAACGCGAACACAACATCAAGCACTGGTCGCGGGCCTGGAAGGTAAGGATGATCCTCAGAGACAATCCGGAATGGAAGGATTTGTACGACACGATCGTTCAGTGATGGGGCAACGCTATCACCCCGCGTCATGGCCGGGCTTGCCCCGGCCATCCACGGCCTTCCTCACCAGTTGCACCGAAGAACGTGGATGCCCGGGACAAGCCCGGGCATGACGAGCCTGAGGAGTGTGCCGTTGCCTGAGAGTAACCGCAGGGAGGACAATAACTCCTTCCTAAGCTCTCCGACTGGTCCGCGCGTCGCGCCGCCGCGCCAAATCCCGCAAGCAGCCCCGCGCAAGGCAAAACCGCTGCTGCATCTGCCCAAGCGCGGGCGGCTGTTCTGGTCGCTCCTGCTCTTCGCGCTGCTCGCATCGGGCACGCTGATCCGCGCCTATCGCGACATCTCGCGGCCGGAGGCCTGGGCCTATTGGAAGGACCAGTATTTTTCGCCGCATCTCGCCGCGAGCGTCATTCCCAATGCCGATCTCGGCGGCGGCAACCGCAGGCGCGCGCTCGCCGTCACCGGCGAGATCGGGCCGGCGGCCGCGAGCTGGCTGCGCGACCGGATCGACGAGGCCAAGCTTTCGCCCGGCGACCTCATCCTGTTGTCCTCGCCCGGCGGCAATCTCGCCCAGGCCGTCATCATGGGCGAGGCAATCCGCGCGCGCGGGCTCGACACCGCCGTCGGCGTCGCAGATAGCACGGGCCGCGTGCGTCCCGCCTATTGCGCCAGCGCCTGCGTGCTCGCTTTTGCCGGCGGCAAGGTCCGCTACGGAGTCGAAGGCTCGGCGCTCGGCGTTCATCGCTTCGTCAACGCGGCGCCGGGCAACGATCCCGTCGCCGACACCCAGCGCGTGGCCGGCATGGTGCTCGGCTACATGACGCGGATGGGCGTCTCCTCCTCGGTCGTCGAGGCGATGTCGGAGACGCGCGAGGTGCGCTGGCTCGATCTCAGGCAGGCCGTGACCATGAGGCTCGTCACCGACCCGATCGGCAAGCCGTAGCATTGCCACGAGGCAGGTGCGCTCCCTCCCCCGCTCGCGGGGGAGGGCTGGGGTGGGGGTGCTTCCGCAATCGAGAATCTCAACGTGGAGAAAGCCCCCACCCGGCGCTTCGCGCCGACCTCCCCCGCAAGCGGGAGAGGTTGAGCGAGACCGCGGCACGATCGATTCGACCCAAGGCCATTTCGCGTCCACGTCAGACAGGCGCGTTAATCCCAATTATTCACCACGGGCGCAATCGTGATCGGGACGCGGTGAAAAACGCTCGCTCGGTGCGAATTCATGGTCCCGTCCGCGGGCAAATTCCGCTATGCAGGGACGCGGCAATCGTTCCGCCTTCCGCGAGCGTTCCGCATTCTCGTTTGAGCATGATCTTTTCGGAGAACCGCGTCACACTTTGCGCTAACGCGGCCCTCCGGGTCCGGATCCTGCTCGAGAACCGCCTCGCCGGAACCCGAACGAATGCAGCTCTACCTTCCCGTCGCTGATATTCCGGTCAACATCCTCCTGGTGCTCGCGATGGGCGCCGCGGTCGGCTTCGTCTCCGGCATGTTCGGGATCGGCGGCGGCTTCCTGATGACGCCGCTCTTGATCTTCATCGGCATCACGCCGGCGGTGGCGGTCGCCTCCGTCGCAAGCCACATCGCGGCTTCGTCCTTCTCCGGCGCGATCTCGTATTGGCGACGGCGCGCGATCGATCCGGCGCTCGCAACCGTATTATTATGCGGCGGTGTATCCGGGACGGCGCTCGGTGTGTGGACGTTCACGCAGCTCCGCGCGCTCGGCCAACTCGACCTGATGATCGCGCTGTCCTACGTCGTGCTGCTGTCCACGGTCGGCGGCCTGATGTTCTGGGAAGGCCTGCGCGCGATGATGCGGACGCGGCGCGGCGCGATTCCGCCCCGCCGCACCCATTACTGGATTCACGCGCTGCCGCTGAAGATGCGGTTCAAGCGATCAAAAATCTATCTCTCTGTCATCCCGATCGTGGTGGTCGGGCTCGTGATCGGCTTCATCGGCGCCATCATGGGGATCGGCGGCGCCTTCATCCTGGTCCCGGTCATGATCTACATGCTGCGCGTGCCGACCTCGACGGTGATCGGCACGTCGATGATCCTGACGCTGGTCACCATGCTGGTTGCGACCATGCTGCATGCGGTGACCAATCACCTGGTCGACGCCGTGCTGGCGCTGATCCTGATGATCGGCGGCGTCACCGGCGCGCAGTTCGGGGCACGCGCGGGCCAAAAGATCCGCGGCGAGCAATTGCGCCTGCTGCTGGGCTTCCTGATCCTCTGCGTCGGCATCCGTTTCGCGGTCGAGCTCGTGATCCGGCCCGAAGAACTCTTCACGATCCGCGAGACCGGGGTGGGCAGATGATGCTGCGCGCGCTGATCGCTGCCTGTCTCCTGCTCCTGCTCGGCACTGCCGCGCGGGCCGAGCGGCTGATCGTCTCGGTTTCCAATCACCGCGTCACGGTGACGCCGAATTATTCCGGCGAGGAGCTCGTGCTGTTCGGCTCGGTGGAGAAGGATTCCTCGACGCCGGCCGACCGCACCGCCTACGATCTCGTGGTGACCGTGATCGGCCCGCGCGCCGACATGGTGACGCGGCGCAAGGAGCGCACCTTCGGGATCTGGATCAACACCGACTACCGGCAGTTTTTGCAGGTGCCGAGCTATCTCGCGCTGTTCGCCAACCGCCCGTTCGAGGAGATCACCTCGCCCGAGATCGCGCGGCGGCAGCAGATCGGGCTCAACAACGTGCTGCTGACCCAACGCGTCAGCGGCGATTATGCCGACGTGGTGCCGAACGACGTCTTCCGCTCGGCCTTCATCCGGCTGCGCACCCAGCACGGCCTCTATCGCGAGGACGGCACCGCGGTGACGTTTTTGACGCCGACCCTGTTCCGCACCGGCATCCCGCTGCCGGCCGAAGTGCCGATCGGCACCTACCAGGTCGAGATCAAGCTGTTCGCGGGTGGCGCGCTCGTGACCAAGACCGAAACCGCGTTCGAGATCGTCAAGGTCGGCTTCGAGCAGTTCGTCGCGACCAGCGCGCGGCAGAACGGTTTTGTCTACGGCCTGGTGACGGCGGCGATGGCGCTGATGACGGGCTGGCTGGCGTCGATCGTGTTCAGGAAGGATTGAGGTCCGTCGTCCCGGCGAAGGCCGGGACGACGTTGGGGGAGCAGTTCACTTCGCTGCGCTCGCAATGACGATGTGGTGACAGTTACGCCCTCGCCGGCCGCGTCACCAGATAGATCCCAAGCGCGACTGGAATGATCCCGAGCAAATCGCGCGCCTCGACGTGCTCGCCGAGCACGAGGAAGGCGAACAGCATGCCGAGCGGCGGCATCAGGAAATGATAGCTGCTCGCAACAGTGGCGCCGCACACCTTCAGGAGATGGAACCAGAGCAGGTAAGCGAGGATCGAACCGCCCAGCACCAGGAACGCGAAGGCACCGATCAGGCCTGGTGTGAACTGGATCGCGTGGACGTCGGAGAAGGTCAGTGCAACGGGCGTCAGCACGATGCCGGCCGCCATGTTCTGGATGCCGTTGCCGAGCCACAGCGAACCTTTCGGTGCGAACAGCTTGAACAAAATGGTGCCGACGACGATGGAGGCGAGCGATGCCAGCGTGAACACGATGCCGTGAAAACTGTCCGTACCAACCGACAGGCGATGCCAGACGATGAAGGTGACGCCGACGACGCCGAGCAAGAGGCCGCTCGCCTTGCGCCAGGTCATGCCTTCGCCGAGGAACAGCGCGGCCAGCGCCGCCGTGAACACCGGATTGGCCGACACGACCAGACCGCCGAGACCCGCGGAGACCGATTGCAGGCCAGTGTAGCCGAGCCCGAGATAGAGCGCGTTGTTGGCGATGCCGAGCACCGCGAACATCGCGGCGTCTCGCCAGCTTATCGCCCATCCATCACGCTGAAACGCGGAGATGCCCAGGATCAAAATGCCAGCGAGCGAAAAGCGCGCGGCGAGCAGGATCAGCGGCGGGCAATGGGTGACGCCGATCTTGCCGGCGACGAAGGCAAAACTCCAGAGCAGACAGAACAGGCCGATGTAAAACGGCAGCGGGTTGAAGCGCGTGCGGGGGACGGCGATCGAAGGCGCGAGCGACATGACAATTCTCCTGACTCTCGATCTAGGAGCGCGCCTTGCCATTTGGAAATTAAATGATTAACTTCTGATCAGTGGATTTTCCAATGGAGGCCGCCATGCTCGATCTGGAGCTCCTGCGCAGCTTCGTCTCGGTGGTCGATGCCGGCGGCTTCACCCGCGCTGGCGAGCGCGTCCATCGGACCCAGTCGACCGTAAGTCAGCAGATCAAGCGGCTGGAAGAGGATGTCGGCCAGGTGCTGCTGCATCGTGACGGCAAGGACGTGCGCCCGACCGAGGCGGGCGAGCGGCTGCTCTCCTACGCGCGGCGACTGCTGTCGCTCGCGGAAGAAGCGCGCGACGTGCTGCAACAGCCCGGCAGCGAAGGCGCTGTCAGACTCGGCATTCCCGAGGACTTTGCCGCCTATCGGCTGGCGAAACTTTTGGGCGCATTCTCGCGCTCGCATCCCGGCCTGCGGCTCGACGTGCGCGCCGACCAGAGCAAGCATCTCAAGCGCGATCTCGAACGCGGCGAGCTCGATCTCGCGCTGTTCAAGCGCGGGGCCGGCGAGAGCGGCGCGATCGCGGTGTGGCCCGAACGTGTGCATTGGGTCACCAGCAAGAGCCATCCGATCCAGGCTAACGTCACATCCGTGCCGCTGATCGGATTTCCGCTCGGCTGTCTCTATCGCGCCGGCGCCATCCATGCGCTGGAGAGCGCCGGTCGCCCCTGGCACATGGCCTACACGTCATCGAGCCTTTCGGGCATCCAGGCCGCGGTCGCCGCCGGCATGGGCCTGAGCATCTTGTCCGAGATGGCGATCCTGGCCGATCACCGCGTGCTGACGGCGAAGGACGGTTTTGCGCCGATCAACAAGACGGAAGTGGCGCTGATGGCCGCGCCCGGCGCGAGCCCGGCGACGCTGCGGCTCGCGGATAGGCTGGCCGAGTTTTGCGACAATGTGCAGGCGAAGGCGGCTTAAGAACACCGCGACGCGGCAATCGCGTGGACCCGGCGGTCGCCGAGCAGATGCGCCGTGAAGTGGCGCGCGCCAAAAATTTTCGCGAAGGCGGCGTCGCGGATGCTGAGGCCGCCGGCATAGGCGCCGAAAGCAGGCATGATCGCGCGCTCGCCGTCGGAAGCAAAGCAGCGCCGCTCCATCGAGCGGCCGCGCGCGGAAACACGCGCCTTTGGATGGAGATGGCCGGCGATCTCGCCGGCCGCGCCGGTCGGCTCGTGACGGAAGGTGATCGGACCGACCATGACTTCATCCGCAATCGTGCCGCCGAGATCGCGCGGCAACGCGGGATCGTGATTGCCGGAAATCCAGATCCAGTCGCGGCCGGACTGAAGGGCGGATACCGCATCACGATCATCGTCCGAGAGCCGCTCATGCGCGGTGCGATCGTGAAAGGAGTCGCCGAGCGCGATCACGACACGCGGATCATGCCGGGCGATCACGGCGGCGAGCCGGCTGAGCGTCGCCACCGTATCGAACGGCGGCAGCAACACGCCGCGCATGGCGAAGCTGGAACCTTTTTCCAGATGCAGGTCGGAGACGACGAGCAGGCGCTCTTCTTCCCAGACCAATGCGCCCGAGAGATCCGCGTGGAATGACACGCTGGCGACGTCCAGGGTGCGCGTAGAACTGATCGATAATGCCTCTTGCTCCGTCATGGCCGGGCTTGTCCCGGCCATGACGATGCGGAGAGAGTGGCGCGCCGTAAATTCATTCTCGCTGACAGTTTATCCCATCGCCTGCCGCACGAGCTCTTCGGCGGCTTCCACCAACAGCTCGTCGGATGCTTCGCCATAAACTGACTCGCGGCCGATTTCCAGCAGGGCGGGCACGGCGAGCGGGGAGACGTGATCGAGTTCCTTGTGGGTGATCCGGCCCCGGATGCGGGCGAGCATGTCCCCGAGCCGGCGGAGATCGAGCAGGCCGGTGGCAGCATCGGCGCGCGCGGCGCGCAGCAGCACGTGGTCGGCCTGGTGTTTGCGAAGGACGTCGTAGACGAGATCGGTCGAGAACAGCACCTGTCGCCGGCTCTTCTCCTCGCCGGTAAAGCGGCGCTCGATCAGGCCGGAGATGATCGCACAATTGCGAAACGTGCGCTTCATCAGCGCCGACTCCGCGAGCCAGGCTTCGAGATCGTCGCCGAGCATGTCCGGGCTGAACAGCGCGTCGAGATTGAGCTGGCCGTTGCGGATCATGAAGGAGGCATCGCCCAGGCCCCAGATCGCAACCGAATATTCGTTGGCGACGAAGCCGAGCGGCCGGGCGCGGGCGCGCTCGAGCCGGCGCGTGAGCAGCATGCCGAGCGTCTGGTGCGCGAGCCGCCCTTCGAAGGGATAGCAGATCAGGTAGTGCTTGTTGCCGCGCGGAAAGGTTTCGACCAGCAGCTCGCGCACCCCTGGCACGTGCGAGACATCCCTTTGCAGCGACAGCCAGTCGCGCACCTGCTCGGGCAGGCCGCGCCACGCGCGCCCGTCGTCGAGCAGCTTTCGCACGCGCTCGGCGAGGTAGGTCGAGAGCGGAAATTTGCCGCCCATATAGGACGGCACCTTTGGGTCCTTGTCATGCGCGCGGGAGACATAGACCTGATCTTCGGCCAGTGCCTCGTAGCGCACGACCTCGCCGCCGAACACAAAGGTGTCGCCGGGGCTGAGGCCTTCGATGAAGACTTCTTCGATCTCGCCGAGCACGCGGCCGCCGCGGGCGATCGCGCCGGTCGAGCCGGTCCCGGTGGAGCGCGAGCGCACCAGTCGCACTTTCAGCATCGTCTCCTCGACGATGGTCCCGACATTGAGGCGATAGCTCTGCCGCACGCGCGGATTGGCGACGCGAAAGCGCCCCTGCTTGTCCTGCTTGATGCGGGCAAAGCGCTCATAGGTTTTCAGCGCGTAGCCGCCGGTGGCGACGAAATCGACGACGTCGTCAAAATCGTTGCGCGCGAGATCGGCGTAAGGCGCGGCAGTGCGCACTTCGCGATAGAGCTCATCGGAGAGAAACGGCTCGCCGCAGGCGCAGCCGAGCACGTGCTGCGCCAGCACGTCGAGCGCCCCTAGCCGCAAGGGCGGCGTGTCCTGCGCATTCTCCGCGATCGCATCGATCGCAACGCGGCACTCCAGCACCTCGAAACGATTGGCCGGCACCAGCACCGCGCGCGAGGCTTCGTCAAAGCGATGGTTGGCCCGGCCGATCCGTTGCATCAGCCGCGAGGCGCCCTTTGGCGCGCCGATATTGATGACGAGATCGACATCGCCCCAGTCGACGCCGAGATCGAGCGAGGAGGTGCAGACGACGCCGCGCAGGCGACCCGCCGCCATGGCGTCCTCGACCTTGCGGCGCTGGGCGACATCGAGCGAGCCGTGATGCAGCGCGATGGCGAGGCCATCGTCGTTCATACGCCAGAGATCCTGGAACAGCATCTCGGCCTGGCTGCGGGTGTTGACGAAGACCAGCGTGGTCTTGTTCTCTTTGATCAGCTCGTAGACCTCGCTGAGCGCATGGCGCGCGGAGTGACCGGACCACGGCAGGCGCTCGCGCGTATCAAGCATCTCGACGACTGGCGGGGCCGCACCGCCCGCCGTGACGATGTCGGCCGACCGGGCCTGGCCGTCCGGCTGCGGCATCAGGAAGCGAGCGAGCTGCTCCGGCTCGGCGACCGTGGCGGACAATCCGATCGCGCGCATCTGCGGCGCCAGCCGCCACAGACGCGCAAGCCCAAGCGACAAGAGGTCGCCGCGCTTGGACGTGACCAGCGCATGCAGCTCGTCAAGCACGATGCGCTTCAGCGAGGAGAACAGGAACGGCCCGTCGTCGGAGGAGAGCAGCAGCGCAAGCTGCTCCGGCGTGGTGAGCAGAATGTCGGGCGGATAGCGGCGCTGGCGCTGCCGCCGCGACACCGGCGTGTCGCCGGTGCGGGTCTCGACCTTGATCGGTAGCCCCATCTCGGCGATGGGGCGCTCGAGGTTGCGCGCGATGTCGACGGCGAGCGCCTTCAGCGGCGAGATGTAGAGTGTGTGCAGCCCCCCGCTGCGCTGCACAGCGCGGCCGGTGGAGACGACGTTGCTCTTCTCGCTCCGGGGTGAAGACAGCTCCACCAAGGTCGGCAAGAAACCCGCCAGCGTCTTGCCGGCGCCGGTCGGCGCGATCAGCAGCGCGGAGCGATCCTCGCGCGCCTTTTCCAGCAGCGCCATCTGATGTTCGCGCGGCGACCAGCCGCGGCCCGCGAACCATCGCAGGAAGCGGTCGGGCAACAGCGCGGCCGGCTCGGCCGATACGGTGAGGATAGGGGGCGGCACGGCGTAACAGGTAAGCCGTGGCGGTGACTTCGTCGAGGGGGCGGGACTACCGCCAAGACCGCGGCGTCGGCGCCGTTTCACCTCTCCCCGCTTGCGGGGAGAGGTCGATCGCGAAGCGATCGGGTGAGGGGGACTCTCCGCGAGTCCAACTCTCACCGTGATTGCGGAAGCGGCCCCTCACCCCACCCTCTCCCCGTAAGAACGGGGAGAGGGAGAGGCGAGAGCGAGCCTAACCCCTCACTTCATCGGGCACTTGTCGGCAAAACGGTCCTGGTCGTTCTCGACGATGGTGGCGACCGTCTTCAGCGAGAGCTGGCCTTCGGCGTCCTTCACCACGTCCTGCAGATAGAAGTTCTGGATCGGGATGTGGTTGTTGCCGAACTTGAACGCGCCGCGCACCGACTTGAAGGTCGCCTTTTCCATCGCGGCCTTCATCGCATCCTTCTTGCTGGTGTCGCCATTGACGGCGACCACGGCGCTGTTGATGAGCTGGGCTGCATCATAGGACTGCGCGCCGTAGAAGCTCGGGCGCAGGCCGGTGTACTTCTTGCGATAGTCGGCGACGTAGCGCTTGTTCTCCTCGTTCGGCAGGTCGTTGACCCATTGCTGCGCCCCGGGGACCCCGAATGCGTTCTCCTTCTGCAACGGCAGCGTCGTTTCATCGATCGTGAAGGCGGTGTAGAGCGGCATCTGCTGCTTGAGGCCGGCCTGCGTATATTGGTTGAGGAACTGGACGCCGGCCGCGCCCGGATAGAACACGAAGATGGCTTCAGCACCGGACGCGCGGGCCTTCGACAGTTCGGCGGAGAAGTCGAGCTGGCTCGGCCAGACCGTATATTCCTCGCCCTTGACCTCGCCCTTGAAGGTGCTCTTCACGCCCGCCAGCATATCCTTGCCCGCGGCATAGTTCGGGCCGATCAGGAACACGTTCTTGATGCCCTTCTGGTTCATGTAGAGGCCCATGGCCTGCGGCGTCTGGTCGTTCTGCCAGGAGGTCGAGAACACGTAGGGCGAGCAGAGCTGGCCCGCGAGCTGCGACGGGCCGGCGTTGGCCGAGACCATCATGGTCTGCGAGTCCACCACGGTCTTGAGCGAGGCGAGCAGCACGTTGGACCAGATATAGCCGGCGATGAAATCGACCTTGTCGGACTGGATCAGTTTCTCGGTCTTCTGCTTGCCGATGTCGGGCTTCTGCCCGTCGTCCTCGTAGATCACCTCGACCGGCTTGCCGCCCATCTTGCGGCCGAGATGGTCGAGCGCGAGCTCGAACGAGTTGCGCATGTCGTTGCCGATCACAGCGGTCGGGCCGCTGAAGGTCGAGACGAAACCGATCTTGATCGTGTCGCCGGCGAAAGCCGGGCTTGCCAGCGCGAGCGCAGCCGCGCCCGCCAGCCAGAATGCCGTCCTCATAACCACTCCCCTCCTCATTATCGTTCCCTGGAGAGGGGCGACCGCCCGCCTCCGGATACCTGTTTAGGGCGCGAAATCGTGTGAGCCGTCAATGGCTCAGCTCCCATCCCTGCACCATAATTCGCCCCGATCGTTAATGGCAAGAATTATAGTTCTACTCACTTCGACGAGGGCTGCGGCGCTTTTTCGCGGCCCGTCGATACACGACGCCTATTCCTCCATTGATGACAGCTATTGGACCGAAGCCCCCTCTCCGCACTTAAATGCAGGGAGTCTGCATCAGAGCCGAGGGCCGCTTCCATGACCGCCAATCCCCACCACGTCGTCATTGTCGGAGCCGGCTTTGGCGGGCTGGAGACGACCTATCGGCTGGCAGGCGCGGATGTTGCGATCACGCTGATCGACCGCCGCAACCACCATCTGTTTCAGCCGCTGCTCTACCAGGTCGCGACCGCTTCGCTTGCGACCAGCGATATCGCCTGGCCGGTTCGCTATCTCATGCGCGACCGCTCGGAAGTGACGACTCTGTTTGCGACCGTGAGCGGCGTCGACGCGGCGAGGCGCGCGGTGCTGCTCGAAGACGGCAGCGAGGTGCCCTACGACACGCTCGTGCTCGCGACCGGCGCGCGCCACGCCTATTTCGGCCATGACGAGTGGGAAAAGTGGGCGCCCGGCCTGAAAACGCTGGAGGACGCCACCACGCTGCGCCGCCACATCCTGGTGGCCTTCGAGCGTGCCGAGCGCGAGACCGATCCGGCCCGTCGCGCCGCGCGGCTCACCTTCGTCATCGTCGGCGCGGGTCCTACCGGCGTCGAACTCGCCGGCACCATCGCGGAGATGGCGCACCACACGCTGCCGGGCGATTTCCGCAACATCGACACGCGAAAGGCGCGCGTGGTGCTGATCGAGGCGGGCCCGCGCGTGCTCGCGGGCTTTGCCGACGATCTCTCGGCCTATGCGAAGGCGTCGCTGGAAAAGATCGGCGTCGAGGTCGTGCTCGGCCAGGCCGTCACCGAGATCGATCGCGAAGGCGTCGTCTATGGCGGCCAGCGCCTGAACGCGAAGACCATGATCTGGGCGGCGGGCGTGCGCGCCTCACCCGCCGCCGAATGGCTGGGCGCACCGGCCGATCGTGCCGGGCGCGTCCAGGTCGCAGACGATCTCAGCATTCCCGGCCATCCCGAGATTTTTGCGATCGGCGATACCGTGATGATCAATGCGTGGAACGGCAAGCCGGTGCCCGGGATCGCGCCGGCGGCAAAGCAGCAGGGGCGCCATGTCGCCGAGACAATCAAGGCGCGGCTGCGCGGCGCAACCACCGGACCGTTCCGCTACAAGCACGCCGGAAGCCTCGCCCAGATCGGCAAGCGGCTCGCGGTGATCGATTTCGGCAAGGTGAAGCTGCGCGGCGCGATCGCGTGGTGGATCTGGGGCTTTGCCCACATCTACTTCCTGATCGGCCTGCGCCATCGCATGGCCGTGGCGCTGAGCTGGCTCTGGATCTACGTCCGCGACCAGCGCGCCGCGCGGCTGATCACGCAGGGCAGTAGCAAGGTGGTGGGGTGAGCTGCAAGCTCCCTCGTCCGTCATGGCCGGGCTTGTCCCGGCCATCCACGCGTTGCGGCTTGCACTGTCATTCCGGGATGGTCCGAAAGGACCAGACCTCAGATGCGCAATTGCGCATCGGGGAATCTCGAGATTCTCTGGTGCGCAATTGCGCACCATAGTTCGATGCTGCGCATCGCCCCGGAATGACGGAGCAATTGGAAACGCGTGGATGCCCGGTCAAGCCCGGGCATGACGGGCTTTCATTGACGCGCGCCGGCTCTATCTCACTTAACCAACGAACACCCACCCTCCGCCAGCGGGCGGAACGCCTGATCCGCCGGAATCGTCGAGACCAGCTTGTAGTAGTCGTACGGGTACTTCGCCTCCTCCGGCTTCTTCACCTCGAACAGATACATCGGATGCACGACGCGGCCGTCCTGGCGGATGGTGGTGTCGCCGAACAGCTTGTCTTGTCCCCTAAACTTCTTCATCTCCGGCACGACGTCCCTGGCATTGTCGCTGCCCGTGGCGGCGACCGCGTTGAGAAAAGCGAGCGTTGAGGCGTAGACGCCGGCCTGGTTGGCGCTCGGCATCTTGCCGTTCATGCCGGGACGCGCGGCAAAGCGTTTTGCGAAGGCGCGGGTGTCGTCGTTCGTGTCCCAGTAGAAGGCTTCCATGATCTGAAGGCCCTGCGCGACCTTCAGGCCCATGCCATGCACGTCGTTGATGAACAGCAGGAAGGCGACGAGCTTCTGGCCGCCTTGCGTGACACCGAACTCGGCCGCCTGCTTGACCGCGTTGATGGTGTCGCCGCCGGCATTGGCGAGCCCAATCACCTGCGCCTTCGAGCCCTGCGCCTGCAACAGGAAGGAAGCGAAGTCGGACGTGCCGAGCGGATGCTTTGACGAGCCGATCACCTTGCCTCCGTGCGCCTCGATGTACTTCTGCGCTTCCGTCTCGATGCCCTTGCCGAGCGCAAAGTCGACCGTGAGGAAATACCAGTCCTTGCCGCCGCGCGCGACCATCGCGGCCGCCGTGGTGTTGCCGGTCGCCCAGGTGTCGTTGACCCACTGAATGGTGTTGGGCGAGCAGGCTTTTCCGGTGAGATCGGAGCTGGCGGTGGAGGACGCCAGGAACGTCATGCGGCTGTCGCGCAAGAGCGTGTTGATGGAAAGGCCGACCGCCGAGTTCGGCACATCGACAATGCCATCGACGCCCTCGACATCGAGCCATTTTCGCGCGATCGCATTGCCGACGTCGGCCTTGTTCTGGTGATCGGCATAGACGATCTCGACCTTGATGTTCTTGCCGCCGCCGTTGAAATCCTCCGCGGCCATGCGCGCGGCTTCGACCGAGCCCATGCCGTTGGTGTCCTGAAAAATGCCGGAGATGTCGTTGAGCACGCCGACGCGCACGACATTATCGGAAATCTCGGCGCTCGCCGCGCCCGCCACAAGACTCGCGGCCAGCGCAAGCGTCCACTTCAGATGCTTCATCGTTCCCTCCTCATGATGTTGCCTCGCCGCCGGTCGTTGCCGGCGGCGTGTTCAGAGAATTCAGACCTGCCGGTCCGGCAGAAGCAGCACGAGCCCATCGAGCTCGGGCGTGATCTTGATCTGGCAGGACAGCCGGCTCGTCGGCCGCCGTTCGGCGGCCACGCCATCGAGCAGCGCGTCCTCGTCGTCGGCCATGTCAGGCAGGCGGGCGAGCCAGCCATGGTCGACATAGACGTGGCAGGTCGCGCACATCGCGTTGCCGCCGCATTCGGCCAAAATGCCGTCGAGGCCGTAGCGGGTGGCGGCCTGCATCGCGCTGTCGCCGTCGCTTGTTTCGACGCGGTCACTCTTGCCGTCGGGGTGGATGAAGGTGATGGCTGGCATCAAATCCTCGTCAGGCCGGAGTGATTGACACCGGCAGGCTGTCGAGCCCACGCAGCGTGTTGTTGAAGCGGCGCTTTGGCTCGCCGGTGATCTCGATTCTCTCGATGCGGCGCGCCATTGCCGACAGCATCACCTCGCCTTCGAGCCGCGCGACGAGCTGGCCGACGCACATGTGGATGCCCGAGCCGAAGCCGACATGGCCTGACGTGCGGCGGGTGATGTCGTAGCTGTCGGGCTTGTCCCAGCGGCGGGGATCGCGGTTGGCCGCAGCGAGGAACATCAGCACCTTCTCGCCCTCACCGATCTTGGCGCCGCCGAGCTCGACGTCGCGGGTCGTGGTTCGGAAGAAGGTCTGCACCGGGCTTTCGAACCGCACCGCTTCCTCGAACGCGTTACGCGCGAGCGTCGGGTCCTTGCGGAGAAGCCGCCACTGATCGGGAAAGCGCGCGAGGCAATAGATAGCGGCGCCGATGCCGTTAACGGTGGTGTCGAGGCCGGCCGAGAGCAGCGAGCGCACTAGGAGCGGCGCTTCGGTTGCTGTGATCGCGCCCTCGCCGACCTGGGCATGGATGCAGGCACCAAAACCGCCCGCCGCAAGGTTCTCGCGCTGGCACTGCGCGGCAACATAGGCCTGGTGCGGGGCCGAGCGCTCGATCGCCTCCTGGCGCAACTGGTTGGGCGGGCCGAACGCGTTGAACACGACGCTGGCATAGGGAATGAGGTGCTCGCGGCCTTCCGGCTTCAGCCCGAGCGCGTCGGGGAAGATCGAGAGCGGGTAGGCTTCGGCGAGATCCGCGATCGCATCGAAACTGCGCATCGCGAGCAGCGCATCGACCCGCTCCTCGGCCGCGGCGGCAAAGCGGTCGCGCACCTGCTTCATCGCGGTCGGCGACAGCACTTTTGCGAGCACCGCGCGGGTGCGGGTGTGCGCGGGCGGATCGGCCTCCAGGATCAGGCTCGGCGGCCGCCACGGCGTCTCCTTCTTGAAGTCGCTCAAGCCCACGCCCCGGCTGGAGCAGAAGGTGGCGGGGTCGTTCAGCACGGCATGGACCTCGGCATAGCGCGCCACGCCATAGACCTTCCATCTGTCGAGATAGACGACGGGGCCCGCTTCCCGCAGCACCTCATGCGCGGGATAGGGGTCGGCAAAGAACTCCATCGCGAAGGGATCGACGTCGAGATGGGGGATGGCTGATGACGCTGGGGAGCCGGATGCAGTCATGAAAGTCCTCCCTCATTTTGATCTTGTGAAAGGCGACCGCTTGCCCTTAGGTCTTCGGGCACGCTACGAGCCAAACATCCATCATGACCCCGCCCTCGACCAAAGCCCGACACAAGCAAGCGACCGCCGAGGCGGGGCCGACGCTCGACCTCGAGCGCTACGTCCCGGCCTTCATCACCTTCATCGCCAACAAGCTGTCGAACAGCGCGACCGCGTTCTATCAGCGCGAGTTCGGCGTCAACGTCACGGAATGGCGGATCATGTCGCTGCTGGCGATCGAGCCGGGCATCCCGGCCTCGCGCATCTGCTTGGTCATCGGTTTCGACAAGGGCCCGGTGAGCCGGACTCTCGCAGGCCTGGAGAATCGTGGCCTGGTCGCGATCCGCAGCGATCCCAAGGACGGCCGCACCCATTCGATCTCGCTGACCGCCAAGGGCCGCGCCACCCATGACAAGGTGATCGTCGCCGCCTTCGAGCGCGAGCGCCGCCTGCTGTCGTGCCTCAGCAAGGACGAGCAGGAAGTGCTGATCGACCTGTTGCGCCGGCTGCACGAAAATCTCGGCGCGGTGACCGACAGCACCTACACCTGACGCGGCGCGTCCGGCACGCTTCGTGCTGCTTTCTCCGGGCATGCGCCGGCGTTTGCCGGCGGCACTTCTCCTGCCGAACACGCGTCCTCCCTGAACCGATGCGGCAGTTTTTCTGGCCGTCGTTGTCGTCAGGAGGCATTCGCACAGATTAGTTGCTTAGGCAACAAAAATCTCAGAACTATATTGCGGCAGCGCTGTTGGCCTGTTTCGAGGCGCGACAGTCCCCTAGAGCGCGATGAGATCAGGTTGAATCGTTATCGCGCTCCAGCTCTTTGTTTGAGCATGATCTTTCCGGAAAACCGCTGCGCACTTTTCCGGCTCTAGCCGTCCAGAATCGCGACCGCGCGAGTCCAGCCGGCCGATGCGCGCGCAATCTTGACCGGAAAGCACGACACGGTGAATCCGGTCGAAGGCAGCAGCTCGAGATTGTGCAGCTTCTCCAGGTGGCAATAACCGATGTGCCGGCCTGCCTTGTGCCCTTCCCAGATCAACGAAGCGTCCTTGGTCTCCGCGTATCTCTTCGCAGTGAAGACAAAGGGGACGTCCCAGCTCCAGGCGTCCGTTCCGGTCAGCCGCACGCCGCGCTCCAACAGGTACATCGTCGCTTCATAGCCGAGGCCGCAGCCGGAATTGACATAGTCAGGCCCGCCGAACTTGGCCCCTGCACTGGTGTTGACGACGACGATCTCAAGAGGCTTCAGCGTATGGCCGATACGCTTGAGCTCGTCTTCGACGTCCTTGGCGGTCGCCAAATAGCCATCCGGCAGGTGCCGGAAATCGAGCTTCACGCCTGGCTGCATGCACCAGTCCAGCGGCACTTCGTCGATCGTCAACGCACGCGCGCCCCGATCCATCGTCGGGTGAAAATGCCAGGGCGCATCAAGATGGGTGCCGTTGTGGGTCGATAGCGTCACGTGCTCGACCGCCCAGCCCTGCCCCTCGGGCAGATCCTTCGCCGTCAGTCCCGCAAAGAACTGCAACATGCCCGGCAGGCTCTGCTGGTGATCGATGTATTGGATGGACGGCTGGTAGCCCGGTGGGTCGGCGGGCACGTCGTTCTGCAACGGCACCGAGATATCGATTAATCGTCTGACCATGTGCTTCAGCTCATAGGGTTCGCATTACTGACTTCGCTCGCGCGTGGGGAAGCGCGGCAGCGTGCTCATGGCCAGCGCTCCGAACACGAGACATATCGCCATCAGCCAGAGAGCGGTCTGATAGCTCTTGTTGAGGTCGAACAGGTGTCCCGTGACAGCCGGCCCGAGCGCTGCGCCGATGCTGAAGAGCGAGTAGGCCAAACCATAGAGAAAGCCGTAATTGCTCATTCCGAAGTAGCGAGCGGTCAGGTAGGCGATGAGATCGATCTCCGCGCCGAGCGCAAAGCCGACCAGGAAAGCTGCGAGCGGAGCGGTTTGTGCGCCCCCAATGTTCAGGAGCACGCATCCCCCGGCGGTGATCAGGAACACCAGGCCTGCAACGTGCGGCGCAAAGAAGCGGTCAATCGTCCATCCGATCAGGACGCGACCGATGATGACGCCGACGCCGATCAATGACGCGATCGCGACGGCTTTCGGCACCGGAAGGCCTGCGTCCCGCAACAGCGGAATCATGTGGATCACCATCCCGGATACCGCGGCGGCAACCGCGAGGAAACCGATCGAGATCGTCCAGAAGACCCTGGATCTCAGCGCCTCAGAGCGACCAATACCTTCCGCTGCCTTGGTCGCCGGCCGGGCCGCGCCTTCCAGCCCCCTGAAACCGAAATACACCAATGGCCATGCGATCATCGCGAGCACGGCCATGACGATGAAGCCCGAACGCCATCCCAGCAACGCGATTTGCGTGGCCAGCAACGGGGGCAAGGCCAGGGCGGCGATCCCGGTCCCGGCCAGCACGATGCCGAGAGCCAACCCGCGCGACGCGTTGAAGTTTCCATTCACAATCCGGGTGTAGACCACCGGCGTCGTTCCGCTGCCCAGGCACCCGGCCGCGAAAAACGAGGCGTAGAAGACGGCGATTGAACCATTCAGGCGGGCAAGGCTGATGAGGCTGAGAACCAACAGCGGGATCGACGCCAGCGCAACGATGCGCGCGCCGAACCGGTCAATCAGCGATCCGACGATCGGTCCCGCGACCACGAATCCCGCGGTCACGTAGATCAAGGCCCCCGAAATCTGCCCGCGGCTCCAGCCGAACTCCTGCTGCAACGGCTCGAAGAAGACGCCGATGCTGTAAAACAAGAGAGACGCCGAGCCAACGCCGATCCCGATCAGCGCCACAACCAAAATCGACCAGCCGCGGCTGATCTCGTCCTTCCATAGCTCGACCCGGCTTTCGATCGCACTCACGCGGTCCTCCCTTTCCCTTGGTTTTTCCTCGCGCTCCCTGCTGTTGTTCTTGTCTGAGCGCAGATGCCGTACTTTGATCTAGTCGGGCATAGCCCCGTAGATGTCGTGATAGGTTCGCTGGAGATGAGCGGTGAGCTTTGTCACCGCCGCATTGGCTGAGCGCGACAGCACGACATTGGCGAGTTCCTCGTGCTCTGCGACGAACTCGTCGGCGACGATTGCATTCGAGAGCATCAGGTTGCGATACCGGGAAGCCTGGTCGTAGAGCTGGCTTGCCAATCCGACGGTTCGGGGCGACGTGCACGCCGCGATCAAGGCGGCATGAAAGGATTTGTGGACCCGATCTAGCTCGGGCGAGTTCTTCAGAAGCCTGGATCGACCCGCGACGCGCTTGAGCTGGTGCAGGCACGAGACGATTTCACCCTCCCACTTCGCGTCACCCTTGCGGATCGACTGCCGCAGCGCCGCCACCTCGAGCACAATTCGCGTCGACGTGATGTCGGCCAGATCCTGGCCGCTCAGGGGCGCAACGCGGAATCCGCGCTGCCCCACTGCAACGACGAGCCCCCTGGAAACCAGCCGCGACAGAGCCTCCCGGGCCGGCGTCTGGCTGATGCCGTATTCCGCCGCGATCTCCGCGATCTTGAGCTTTGCGTCCGGCCGCAGCTCGCCCTTGACGATTGCAACTTCCAGCGCCGCTTCGGCGCGCTCGGTCAGAGTGGTGCTTTCCAGGTCCACGGATCCGCCTTTGGCGATTTCTAGAAATGGCCGCATTGACAGTTTCGTATATTTTACATCATAAAATATATTTTTCAAGAGGGAGCCTCCATGAAGCTTGCGACATTCAACCTGCGTGGCGGGCCGGCCAGGCCGGGCGCAGTCATCGACACTGCCGAAGGACGGAGGGTGCTAGACCTCGAGGCCGCGGCGAAACGAGCCGGCCTGGCCGATGTCGTCGGCGGCAGTCTGCTGCAATTGATCGAGGCGGGAGAGGCAGCGCTTGACGCCGCGCGTCGGGTGATCGAGGACCGCGCGGCGGACGAAGACATATCCTACCCGCTGGACCGTATCAGGCTGCTGGCTCCGATACCTGAGCCGCCGCAGATGCGCGACTTCTCCGTCTTTGCCGGGCACATCCGCGCCGCTCCGGCAGGCATGGCCCGCATCGCCATGCGCAGGGGCGTGGCAAGTGCAGCGCCCACCCAGCCGCTCGACGACGTGCCGGAAGTCTATCGGGAGCGGCCGATCTACTACATCACCAACCGCTTCAGCGTGTCCGGCCACGACGAAAAAGTGCTTTGGCCGCCATACAGCGAGTTGATGGATTTCGAGCTCGAGTTTGGCATCTTCCTGTCGAAGGACGGATGCGACATCGCGCCGGGAAAGGCGCATGCGCACATCTTCGGCTACACGATCTACAATGATTTCTCCGCCCGCGATGCGCAGTTCGAGGAAATGCGGGGCATGCTGGGCCCCGCAAAAGGCAAGAGCTTCGATGCAGGCAATGCAATCGGCCCCTGGATCGTCACCGCCGACGAAATTCCCGATCCCTACAGTCTTGCGATGCGCGCACGGGTCAACGGCGAAATCTGGACCGATACGAGCAGCAGCGGCATGCTGCACTCCTTCGAAGACATGATCGCCTACGTATCGCGCAGCGAGACGCTGCGGGCAGGCGAATTCATGGGCTCGGGTACCGTCGGAGGCGGCTGCGGCCTCGAGCTCGATCGCTGGCTGAAGCACGGCGACACCGTCGAGCTCGAGGTCGAGAAGATCGGCAAGCTGCGCAATCAGGTTCTCCGCAGGGGAGCCTGACCTGCAGCGCTCCCTTGTGGGAGAAGGTGATGCAGGAGCGCCCTCACCCGACATTCATGCTGCGCATGAATGTCGGCCTCTCCCCGCATCCGCCTTCGCTAAAGCTTCGGCGGACAAGAGCGGGGCGAGGTGACGAGGGATATCGCGTCTGGTGCCGCTCTACGGCACCTTGCAGACAAAGTTCGCAGCATCCTCGCTATCGCCTTGCCCGGAATAAGCGGCATAGGCCGGATACGGACACAGCGGCCGCGTGCGGTTCGGGCTCCAGGAGGCCGGGACTTCCTTGTTCGCGGGATTGGCGGAGACGATGATGCGCTCGGGCGCCTTGCCCTTCTCCACCCATTCGGTCAGCGCGGTGAGCGCATCGAACTTGTCGAGCGCCACGCCACCACCGCAGTGAGTTTCGCCGGGAATCGTGAACAGGCGCGCGACGCTGGCGGCATGACCTTGCAGGTTCTTGTCCAGTCGGCCGTACCAGCGGATGGTGTCGTTGGCCGAGAACACGGGATCGGCCTGGCCGTGATAGATCAGCATCTTGCCGCCAGTCTTTTGCAGCCCTGCAAGTTTGGGATCGTCGACGTCAGGCGGGGTCATGAAGTCCATCGACGATTCCGTGAATGTGGCGTCCTTGGCAAAGATTTTTGGCGCGTCCTTGTCGAAATCATACGCCTTCAGGGCATCGATCAGCTTGTCTGTGTTGCCCTCCACCGCGACCGGCGGTGTCGAGAAGATGTAGTTCAGCGACGCCGCACCCATGGTGGCGATGATCGGATAATTGTTCCAGGGCGCGACCGGGCTCTCGACCTTCCAGGCGCGCCAGTTGCCGGTGCCGATGCCGCCATCGAGCGGCCAGTCGGAATAGAGCGCTTCGCCCTTTGAGTTCTTCGGCCCGGCCAGGCTTTGCTTCAGCGCGTCCACCTTGGCTTGAGGCAGGCACGCATTGGTCTGACCGGGTGCACAGGTCAGACTCTTGAGGTCGAATGCCCTCTGACAAGCGGCGAGATTCGCAGTCAGGCCGTCCTTGACGCCGTCGAGCGCATCGCAGGCTTCCGTGATGCGAGAGGCAATGAGCTGGGCATCCTCTTTGGTGATCGATTTGCGCAGGTCGGGATCGGCTTTGAGAAAAGCCTGCACATCCCAGGCATGCTGGATCGCGGCGCGCGGCAGGTCGAAGCCGGGATTGCCGACGAGGAATCCATCATAGTTCTCGGGCATGCGCGAGGCCGCGACCATCGCGTGACGTCCGCCGTTCGAGCAGCCGGCCATGTAGGAGCGATCAGGCTTGCGGCCATAATGCAGGGCAATGATCGTCTTGGCGACGGGCGACAGCGTCATGTCGGCGGCGTAACCGTAGTCGCGCCGCGCCTGCGGATCGAGACCGAAGGCTGCGCCCGCGGTCAGGCCCAGCGACTTGTTCGCGGGATCGGAGCCGGAATGCCCGCTGTCGGACGACAGCACGGCAAAGCCGCGCGCCAACGGCACCGTCCCACCCGAGGCAAAGCCGTCCGGCTTGTCGCCCAGCGCAGGCACGACGACGCCGTCGTTGCCGCCGTTCACCTGGTGCAGGAAGCGGCCGTTCCAGTCGGCCGGAAGGCGAAGCTCAAACTGGATGGCGTAGGATTTTCCGTCCGCGCCGGTGCGCCGGTTGGCGAGCCCCGTCACGATGCAATGCTTGGGCAGACCGTTGGCGGCTTCTTGCGCCTTTGATCCCGTAATCTCGACGCCGGAGATGGCGAGCGAAGCTGATGTGACCGGCGAGCAGGCCTCGCCATCGGCGCGGACGAGCGCGGTGGATCCAAGAAGGGCAGCCAGCGTGACTGCCGATACCAAGCCAGACCTCACGACGGCCTCCCTCAATTGATTATATTTTATAATTATTACTCGCATTCCCCATTTTTGCAAGCAATTCTGACGAGCGAATTCTTCCCTTCTCCCCTTGTGGGAGAAGGTGGCGCGAAGCGCCGGATGAGGGGTTCTATCCGTGAATCACGCTGCAAGAGAATCGCTCGCGGAGAGAGACCCCTCACCCGACTTCGATGCTACGCATCGAAGCCACCCTCTCTCACAAGGGGAGAGGGCAAGAATCGCGCTTAGGCGCAGCCGATCCACTCGGCCGACGCATCATCGTTGAGCTTCGCCACCGCGTCGGCACGTCGCGTCAGCACGGCGCGCTGGTTGATGTAGCCCTTGTCGGTGATCTCGCCGCCGTCGACCGACGGCGGCTCGGCGAGCAGCAACGCGCGCGTGGCGTGGCCGGAGGAGTTGCTGCCTTGCGCTTTCAGCTTTGCCAGTCCCTCCGCGATGGCGCTCCTGACCTTGTCATGACCGATCACCTCGTTCACACCAGTGCTCTCCGGCAGACCGGCAAGCGCGCGGCAGGCGGGGATGTTCGGGATCACCAAGAAGCGCACTTCGTCGCCGCCATGGCCGGCCACGACGATGTCCTGCGCCAGCGGGGCGAGCGCTGCGATGCCGGCGACGCGCAGCGTGCCGACGCTGACCCAGGTACCGGAGTTGAGCTTGAAATCTTCGGCGACGCGACCGTCGAAGAACAGGCCGCGCTCGGGACGCTTCTCGTCGGCGAATTTCACGGCATCGCCAATCAGGTAAAAGCCTTCTTCGTCGAACGCCTGCTTCGTCAACTCGGGCGCCTTCCAGTAGCCCGGCGTGACGTTGGGGCCGCGCACGCGCACCTCCAGCTTGTCGCCGGACGTCACGAGCTTCAATTCAGTGCCGGGGATCGGCACGCCGATATTGCCGGAGCGCTCGGCCTGGAAATGGCAATCGGTCGCAAGCGGCGAGGTCTCGGTCGAGCCCCAGGCCGAGACCATCGGCAGCGCGCGGCCGACGGTCTTGAGCGAGAGCTCCTGGAGCGCGTCCCAAAGATTTTGCGGCAGCGCGGCGGCGGCATAGAAGACGAAACTGACCTCGCCGCAGAAACGGCGGCACAGCTCCTCGTCACTGCGTAGCGCGGCGATCAGCATGTCAAAGCCGCGCGGCACGTTGAAATAGACCGTCGGCATCACGCTCTTGAGATTCGCAAGCGAGGTCGCAAACAGGCCGGGTGCCGGCTTGCCGGCGTCGATATAGAGCGAGCCGCCATTGCGCAGCACGAGGTTGAAATTGTGATTGGCGCCAAAGGTGTGGCTCCAGGGCAGCCAGTCCAGGATCACGAGATCGTCGCCGCCAGCGTCCAGGAAGGTCCAGGTCTGCGCCTTGGCCTCCTGGCTCGAGGTCAGCATGCGCTGGGTGTTGATCACGGCTTTTGGCGTGCCGGTCGAACCCGAGGTGAACAGGAATTTTGCGATCGTGTCAGGCGTTATCGCGGCGAAGGCTTTTGCGACGTCTGGCGATTCAGGTGTTGCGGAGATGGCGCTGAAGGCCAGTGCCTCCTCGTCGGCGGGATTTCCGGAGACCACGACCGCCGTGTGCAGCGGCTTGATCGCGGCGAGCGCGTTCGCGAACGGCTTTGTTGCGGTGACGTAGATTGCGCCGGGCTCGAGCAGGGAGATCATGCTCTTGAGCTTGTCGAAATCCTTGGACATCAGCGAATAGGCCGGCGAGATCGCGGCCGAGGGCACGCCGACATGCTGGGCGGCGAGCGCGAACAGCGCGTGGTCGACGCTGTTGTCGGAGAGGATCACGAGCGGACGCTGCGCGTTCAGCCCCTGCGCCAGGATCCAGGAGGCGGCGGAACGCACCTGCCGGAGCGCCTGCGCGTAGGTGACGGTGCTCCAGGCCGCGTCGACATTGGCACGCTCGGCGAGAAAAATCTTATCCGGCGATTGCCGCGCCCAACGCTCCAGCCAGTCGCCGATGCAACGCGCGCTGCCGCGCAAGGGCTCGGTCGACCGCAGCACGATGCTGCCGTCGGCGCGATGCTCGGCGACGGTTTTGGGCGTTGCGAACAGGCTGGACGCGTCACCGCGGGGGGCGGCCAAGGTCATGGGTTCCTCCTCGCCCGCCTCAGGCGGGATCGACCGCAGCCTCGTTCCGGGCTGCTTCGGCCATAATGTTGAGCACAGCAATTGTTGTCGTCAACAACAATCTTTTCCAAAACCTCGTCTGGCGCTACAAGGCTTCCCGAGGGTGGAGACAGACCGTGACAGAAAGCGCAAGTCGAACCGAAACGCCGAAGGCCGCTTCCGGCAAGCGCACGGATCGCGCGAGAGCGCGTCCGAACGACGCGGACGGGATCGGCCTCGATGCGCTGGTCGGCCACGCCGGCTATGCGGTGCGGCGCTTCCAGATCTGGATTTTCCAGGATTTTGTCCGGACGCTTGCCGCCGTCGACATCAAGCCCACCCAATATTCCGTCATGACCGTGATCGGCGCCAATCCGGGCCTGACCCAGATGGCGGTGGCCAACCGCCTCGGCATCGAGCGGGCGCGGCTGGTGCATCTGCTCGACAGCCTCGAAGGCCGCAAGCTCGTCAAGCGGATCAAGTCGAAATCCGACCGCCGCTCCCACGCGCTGCACCTGACCGCGCAGGGCGAGACGTCGCTGGCGAAGTTCAAGCGGCTCGCCACCGAGCACGAGCGCCATGTGGAGGAGAAGATCGGCCGCGAGAACCGGGAGAAGCTGCTGCAGATTCTCTCCGACTTCACCTGATGGGTGCCGGCGCCGCTCCTGCTCAAATTTTGAGCAGATGCACGCCAGAGAGCGTTACCCTCGCACCGCCGCCGCTCGTCGCATCTTCGCTTAAGCGTATGATCTGACGACTATATCCGGAGCGTAGGATCTGCCCGGATAATGTACACAATGGCACATCGCTTGCTTCATAGCGGGTGAAGATTTGTCGCCGGAGTTTTTCACACCATGGGGGCCGACCAGCCTGAGACGGTAGCCGCAATCGTCGCCGCGCATCGCGCGGGTGCGACCACGCCGGCCGAGACGATCGCGCGGACCTATCAGCGCATCCGCGACGCCAACGATCCCGCCATCTTCATCAGCCTGCGCGAGGAAAAGGATGCGATCGCGGAGGCCGAAAAACTCGCTGCGCGAAAGGATGCCGCCGAGTTGCCGCTCTACGGCGTGCCGGTCGCGGTGAAGGACAATATCGACGCGCTGGGTTTTCCAACCACGGCCGCCTGCCCCGCCTTCTCCTACACGCCGACGCACGACTCCACGGCGGTGGCGCGGCTGCGCGCCGCCGGCGCCATCATCATCGGCAAGACCAATCTCGACCAGTTCGCGACCGGCCTCGTCGGCGTGCGCTCGCCCTATGGCATTCCCAAGAATCCGATCCGCGAGGATCTCATTCCCGGCGGATCGAGCTCGGGTTCGGCGACATCAGTCGCAGCGGGCCTGGTGCCGCTGTCGCTCGGCACCGACACCGCCGGCAGCGGCCGCGTGCCGGCGATGCTCAACAACATCGTCGGCCTGAAGCCGAGCCTCGGCATGATCTCGACCGCGGGCCTGGTGCCGGCCTGCCGCACGCTCGACTGCATCTCCGTGTTTGCGCTGACGGTCGACGATGCCGCACTCGCGCTCTCTGTCATGGCCGGACCGGATCAGGCAGATCCGTTCTCGCGCGACCGGCCGCTTGGCCCGCTCACGCCGTTCCCGGCCAAAATCCGCCTCGGCGTGCCACGCAACGGGCAACTGATCTTCTTCGGCGACAAGAAATCGGAAGCCGCCTATGGCGAGGCCCTGAAGTGCTGGACGTCGCTCGGCGTGGAACTGGTCGAGTTCGACCTCGAGCCGTTTTATGAGACCGCCCGGCTGCTCTACGAGGGGCCGTGGGTGGCCGAGCGCTATCTCGTGATCCGCAATCTGCTGGCGTCAGCGCCCGACTCGATTCACGCGGTGACGCGCGAGATCACAGCCGCCGGCGCGCGGCTCACCGCGGCCGAAACCTTCTCGGCGCTGTATCGGTTGCAAGGACTGCGCAAAATCGCCGAGCGCACCTTTGCCAATGTCGACGCGCTGGTGCTGCCGACGGCACCGACGGTCTACTCGACCGCGCAGGTGCTCGCCAATCCGATTGAGCTCAACAGCCGGCTCGGCACTTATACCAATTTTGTCAATCTGCTCGACCTCTGCGGACTGGCGCTGCCGGCGTCGATGCGGTCCGACGGCGCACCTTTCGGCATCACGCTGCTCGCGCCCGCCGGCCGCGATGCCATGCTGGCGAGCATCGGGCGTGTGTTTCACGCCGACACCAAACTGCCGGTCGGGGCCAAGGGCACCGCCCAGCCGCCGCTTGCGGCGCTGCCTGCAAATGGCGGCGACGAGATTTCAATCGCAGTCGTCGGCGCGCATCTCTCCGGCATGGCGCTGAACCATGAATTGAAAGCGCTGAACGGCAAGCTGATCGAGGCGACGAAGACTGCCGCGGACTACAAGCTTTATGCGCTGCAAACGACGCCGCCAAAACCGGGCATGCTGCGCGTCGAGGCCGGCCAGGGCTCGTCCATCGAGCTGGAGATCTGGTCGCTGTCGTCGTCCGCCTTCGGCAAATTCGTCAACGCGATCCCGCCGCCGATGGCGATCGGCACGATCCGGCTCGCCGACGGCCGCGGCGTGAAGGGTTTTCTCGTCGAGCCGGAGGCACTCAACGGCGCACGCGATATCACGGCGTATGGCGGCTGGCGAAAGTATATGGCGGAAGGGGTGACGGCGTAGCTCTATCAACGTCGTCATTCCGGGGCGCGCGAAGCGCGAGCCCGGAATCCATACTCCCGATCGTGGTTATGGATTCCGAGCCTGCGTGCTTCGCACGCATCCCGGAATGACAACGGAGTTTATTGGCGAGCCGCCTGCCCTACACCGACACCGCGTAAATCTCATACTCCCCGCGCACCAGCTCGATATGCGCGCGCATCGCGGCTGCGGCGCCCTGCTTGTCGCCGCGCATGATGGCGACCACCACGCGGTCATGCTCGGCCTGCGATTTGGCGAGGCGGCCGAGATTGCGGAACTGGGCGCGGCGGAAGGGTTGCACGCGGACGCGGGTCGCCAGCGTGATCTCGGCGATGTAGCCGTTTTGCGAGCCGGCATAGATCGCGTTGTGAAAGCGCTCGTTGACTTCGTGGAACCGCTCGGGGTTGCCGGTGTAGCTGAGTACGCGGAGCTCTTCGTGAATGGCCTCCAGGCCGTGGCGCTCGGCGGCCGACATGCGCTCGGCGGCGAGGCCGGCGCAGAGCGCCTCGAGCTCGGCCATCGCCTCGAACATGCTGGTGAGACGCTCGATCGAAGGCTGCGCCACGACGGCGCCGCGATGGGCGCGCGCCTCAACCAAGCCGCTCGCGACGAGCTGGCGCAGCGCTTCGCGCACCGGCGTGCGGGAGACGTTGAAGCGGCGCGCAATGTCGGTCTCGTCGAGTGCTGAGCCGGGCGGCAGCGTGCCGCGCACGATCTCGTCGGCGAGCTGCAGGCGAAGCTCCTCGGCGCGCGTGACCTTCTGCACGCTAGGTTGCGGGCGATCGACGCGCGGCACCACCGGTTCGGCCGGGAGCGCTCCGGGCGGGAGATCGTCAAGCGTCATGCCTTGTCTTCCTTGAGCTCGTCCTTGGGCTCGTCGATGATGCTGACGTGAGCAGCGACCACGCGCCAGCCCTCGGGGAAGCGCACCCAGGTCTGCATCTGCCGGCCCACTTTACCGGGCATGGTGTCGCGATAGAACAGCGTGGAGGCGACCGCAGTGTCGCGTCCATAGGCGGTGATGACCGTCTTCGTGGTGCGGCGATTCAGCCCGACCGGCGAGCGCGCGGCGCGAAAGCCGGAGATCGCCTCATAGCCGTAGAGGTTCTCGCCGATGCCGTAGCGCAGCGTACGCGGATCGTTGCGGAAGAGCTCGCCGAGCACGGCGACGTCGTTGCCGACCAGCGCCTTCTCGTAGCGCTGGAACGCGGCCGTGACGTCCGCGAGCACGTCGGGGAGATCGATCTCCATCTCAAAATCCTCTCGGTGCGGGCGCGACGGCGACGCCCATGCGCTCGAGCGCGGCGGCCACGCGGAGCGCGATGTCCTCGCCCCAGGGCGCGGCGATGATCTGCACGCCGATCGGCATCGGCTCGAGCGGCACCGGCACGGCGACCACGGGCAGGCCGATGAAGGAGATCGGCTGGGTGTGGATGCCGATATTGGCGCGCACCGGCAATTCGACGCCGTCGAGCTTGAAGGTGACCTGGCCGAGTTTTGGCGCGATGCAGGGCGTTGCGGGTGCGATCAACACGTCGACCGACTTGAAAAGTTCGGCGACTTGCGTGCGATACCAGCGGCGGAATTTTTGCGCGCGGTCGACCATCGGCGCCGGCACCATGGCACCCGCGATCAGCCGGTCACGCACCGCCGGATCGAAATCATTCGGGCGCTTGCGCAGGCGATCGAGATGCAGCGAGGCACCTTCGGTCGTGGAGATGACATAGGCCGCGGCACGGGCGCGCGCGGCTTCGGGGATTTCCACGACGCGCGTTGCATCGAGCGCCTTGGCCACGCGGCTGACGGCTTCGACGGCTTCCGGAAACACGTTCTTCTGGAAGTACCCACCGGCAATGGCGATGCGCAGGTCCGAAACCGGATTGGCGAGCAGCGGCGTCGTCGGCTCCAGACCACGTGTGGTGGTGCAGGCGGCATCGTCCGCGTCCGGCCCCTGCATCGCGTCATAGGCGAGCGCGAGATCGGCGACCGAGCGCGCGAAGGGGCCGAGGTGATCAAAGCTTGCGACGAACGGGAACGAGCGCGCGCGCGACAGCCGGCCATAGGTCGGCTTGAGGCCGAAGATGCCGCAGAACGAGGACGGCACGCGGATCGAGCCGTTGGTGTCGGAACCCAGCGCGATCGGCACCAGCGCGCCGCCGACGGCGCTGCCGGACCCGCCGGAGGAGCCGCCGCTCATCCGCGTCGTGTCGTGCGGATTGCGCGAGGGACCGTCATGGACGTTCTCGCCGGTGAAGTCGTAGGCGTATTCGCCCATGTTGAGCGCGCCGACCAGCACGGCGCCGGCCGCTTCCATTCGCTCGATCAGCGTGGCGTCGCGCGCAGCAGGCGGCAGGTCGCGATTGATCTTCGAGCCGGCCCGCGTCGGCAGGCCCGCGACATCAAAGAGGTTCTTCACCGCAAAGGGCACGCCGGCGAGCGGGCCGACTTTCTTGCCGGCGGCGATGTCGGCATCGATAGCGCGCGCCTTGGCGCGGGCGCGATCGGCGGTGACGTCGGTGAAGGAATTGAGGACAGTGTCGTGCGCCTTGATGCGCGCGAGTGCTGCTTCGATGGCATCGAGCGCCGACATCTTGCCGGCGGCGACTGCCTTGGCGATATCAGCGGCTGTCAATTCTGGCCTCCTCGTCATGGCAGCATCAAGCGGTGAACACGGGCGCCGGCTCGGTCTCATCCGGCAGCGCGAATTCGTCGACGAGGCGGGCGAGCCTTAGCGACACTTCGAGGTTGGCACGAATGGCGGGGCGCCAGGCCTCCTCGACCGGCAGCGCGAGCGCTTTCGCGACAGCGTCGATATAGTCATCCAGCGGTTCGGCCATCACTCTCTCTATTGCGCTCTTCTTGCAATCGCGGCTTCGATTCTCGTTTGAGCATGATCTTGTCGGAAAACCGCTACACGCTTTTCCGGATCATGCTCTAGTGCGCCGGCAACGGCGGATGCGGAATCGCCGTCAACAGCTCCTTGGTGTAGTCGTCCTGCGGATCGCTGAGGACCCTTTCGGAAGAGCCTTCCTCCACGATTCGCCCCGTCCGCATCACAATGACACGATCGCACAGCAAGCGCACCACATTCAAATCATGCGAGACAAACAGATAGCTCATACCGAGCCGCTGCTTCAGGTCCTGGAGCAGGTTCAGCACCACGGCCTGGACCGAGACGTCGAGCGCGGCGGTCGGCTCATCCAGGATGACGAGTTTTGGGTGCAGCGCGATGGCGCGCGCAATACCGACGCGAGCCTTCTGGCCGCCTGACAATTGGTGCGGGAAGCGATCGAGCAGGTTGAGGGGCAGCCCGACCATAGCAGCGAGTTCCTCGCAGCGGGCCCGCAACGCGTCGCGCCCCTTGATGTCGCCGAGTTGCATGATCGGGTCGGCGATGGCGCGGGCCGCGGTGAAGCGCGGGTTGAGGCTGTCGGTCGGGTCCTGGAACACCATCTGGATCCGGCTGCGCAGCGGCAGCCTGGCGAATGCGTTCGGCATGATGCTGCCGATCTCCTCGCCGTCGAACTGAATGCGGCCCGAGGTCTGATCCAGCAGGCGCATCACCATCATCGACGTGGTCGATTTGCCGCAGCCGGACTCACCGACCAGGCCAACGCTCTCGCCATGGCCGATCGAGAAGCTGATGCCGTCGACCGCGCGGAACACGTCCGGCTCGACCGGCGGCTTGCGGCCGAACAGCTTTCCGAGCAGGGCGGTCGCGCCCTGGCGGGGATATTCCTTGACCAGCTTGTCGATGAGGAGAAGCGGCTTCTCCCTCTCCCCACTTGCGCTGCCCGTCTCCCTCTCCCCGCTCTTCGTGGGGTGAGGGGCTGCCTCCGCAAGCTCGACTCGTGGAGGCTCCCCCTCACCCGCCACGCTCTGGCGCGCAAGTGCGCTGCCGAGCGTGTCGGCCTCTCCCCGCAAGCGGGGAGAGGCGAAGGAAGCGGCCATACCCGCCTCTTCTTCCGGCAACAGATCGCGCAAGGACACGCCGAGCCGCGGCGTCGCGCGCATCAGCTTCTTTGTGTAGGGGTGCTGCGGGTTGGCGAAGATATCGGCGGCCTTGGCGGTCTCGACGACCCTGCCCTTCTCCATCACCACGACGCGGTCGCAATAGGCGGCGGCAAGGCCGAGGTCGTGCGTGATCAAGATCGTCGACATCGCGCGGCGTTTTGTCAGTTCGACGATCAGGTCCATCACCGCCTTCTGCGTGGTGACGTCCAATCCCGTTGTCGGCTCGTCCGCGATCAGAAGCTGCGGATTGCAGGCGAGCGCCAGCGCGATGACGACGCGCTGGCACATGCCACCGGACAGTTCGAAGGGATAGGCGTGGTAGCGCTCGCGCGGGCGGGCGATCTTAACCTGCTCCAGCGCCTCGATCGCCTTCTCGCCGCGATCGGCGACCTGCGCCTGCTGCACGTGGGTGCGCAGCACGTCCTCGATCTGGTCGCCCACTTTCCGGATCGGGTTCAGCGCGGCGCGCGGGTTCTGAAAGATCATCGAGACTTCGCGGCCGCGCAAATCGCGCATCTGGTCTTCGGTCGCGGCCTTGACGTCGATGCCGGAGAACATCACCGAGCCCTCGGCGATCTTGCCGGCGCGGTCGAGGATGCGCATCACGGCATAGGACGTCACCGACTTGCCGGAACCGGACTCGCCGACGATCGCGAGCGTCTCGCCCTTGGCGACGGAGATGTCGACGTGCTGCACCGCCTTGACGATGCCGCGGCGGGTGGTGAATTCGACGGTGAGATCCTTGACGTCGAGCAGCGGCTGGGCGGTCATCACGTCCTCCGCTGCGGGTCGACGATGTCGCGCAGGCCGTCGCCGAGGAGATTGAAGCAGAACACGGCGATCATCAGTGCAAGGCCGGGGAACAGCGCAATCCACCATTCGCCTGACACCATGAAGCCCGCTCCTTCCGCGACCATGATGCCCCACTCCGCCGTCGGCGGGCGGACGCCGAGGCCGATGAAGGAGAGGCCGGCGGCGTTGAGGATGGCGTAACCCATGGTCAGCGACATCTGCACGATCATGATCGGCATGATGTTCGGCAGGATGTGCACGAGCAGGATGCGGAACTCGCCATTGCCCGAGAGCCGCGCCGCCTGCACGAAGCCGGCGTTGCGGCGGACATTGGCCTCCGCACGCGCGACGCGGGCGTAGAGCGGAAAATTCACGATTGCCGTGGCGAGGATGATGTTCTGCACGGTGTTGCCGAGCGCGGCGACGATGCCCATCGCCAGCACGAACAGCGGAAAGGCCATGATGGTGTCGGCGATGCGGCCGACGATGCGGTCGGTCCAGCCGCCAAAATAGCCGGCCGCGATGCCGGCGAGCCCGCCCATCAAGAACACCAGCACGACCGAGGCGATGGCGATGAAGAAGTCGAGCCGGGTGGCGACGATGACGCGGCTGAAAATGTCGCGGCCCAGTTGATCGGTGCCGAACCAGTGTGCGGCCGATGGCGGTTTTAGCGCGGCCGCGGTGTCCGAGGTCAACGGATCGTAGGGCACGACATAGGGGCCGAACAGCGCTGCGAAGACGATGATCAGCAGCAGGCCGAAGGCAAAGCCGGTGACCTTGTTCTCACCGAGCACATAGCGGGTTTGTTCGAGGATCGCGACGAGTCCCGAAGTGCGCGCGGGCCCGACGGGTTCAACAGCAGGCGCAACAGAGCTCATAGTCCCACCCCTACCCTTCCAACCGCACGCGCGGATCGATCACGCCATAGAGAATGTCGATGATCAGATTGAGCAGCACGTACATGACCGCCATGGTCAGCACGAAACCCTGCACCGGCGCGAAGTCCGAGGAGATCAGCGCCTCCACCGCGTAGGAGCCGATGCCGGGCCAGGCGAACACTTTTTCCACCAGCACGTTGGCCCCGAGCAGGAACGAGAACACCATGCTGAGCGTGGTGATGACCGGCAGCATGGCGTTGCGGAAGGCATAGGTGACGATCACGGTCGCCGGCGACAGGCCGCTGGCGCGCGCGGTACGGACGAATTCGGAGGCGAGCACCGCGAGCATTGAGGCGCGCGTCATGCGCGCGATCGGTGCCAGCGAAAAGATCGCAAGCGTGGTCGCGGGCAGGATGAGTTGACTGAACGCCGAGCGCCACGCCTCGAAATCGCGCGCGATCAGCGTGTCGATGAGATAGAAGCCGGTCACCGTCGGCGGCGCGCTGTAGAACACGTCGAGCCGCCCGAGCGGCGCCGGCGACCAGCCGAGCCGGAAATAGAAGACGTAGACCAGCACCAAACCCGTGAAGAATACCGGCAGCGAGACGCCCGCCGTCGTAGTGATGCGACAGAGATGGTCGATCCACGATGCCGGCCGCGTCGCGGCCAGCACGCCGAGCGGGATGGCGATGACGATCGAAACGATGAGGCCGAGCAGCGTCAGCTCGGCGGAGGCCGGCAGGCGGTTGCGGATCTCGGTCGCGACCGGCTGTCCCGTCGTGAGCGAGTTGCCGAAATCACCATGCGCGAGATCGTTGGTGTAGCGGAAGAACTGCTCGATCAGCGGCTTGTCGAGGCCGAGTTTTTTCCGGATCTGCTCGACTGCCTCCTTGGTCGCGGCGGGCCCGGCGAAATAGGCCGCGGGATCACCGGGCAGCGCGCGCGTCAGCAGGAAGGTGACAATGACGACCCCGATCAGCGACGGGATCGCGAACATCAGGCGCTTGCCGATCATGGTGAGCATGGGATGGGACTCCTTCGCAACGCTCGCGGCTCTCGTTCCGCTGCGTTCCCTCCTCCCATGCAATCGCATATGGATTTCACGAGGATGGTCTGTGGGCTTGTTTCGCCTCTCCCGCTTGCGGGAGAGGCCGACGCGCTCGCAGAGCGCGGCGGGTGAGGGCTCTCGCCACGCAGGGACATCCTCCACAATCCCTCGCTATCCCGACGCGGAGACACCCTCTCCCCAACCCTCTCCCGCAAGCGGGAGAGGGAGCCCAGTGCCGATGCCGATGTGTCGTAGACCATCAGCAAGCCCCCTCACCCCTTTGCCATCGCGCGGTAGTCGAGGCGGCGGTGGAACCAGTATTGGTAGCCGGTGACGTTCTTCTGCATCGCGACGTTGACGAAGGGCTGATACAGCGGAATGCGCGGCACGTCCGCGAAGGCGAGATCGACAAAGCCCTTCACGTCGGCCTCATAGGCCGCCTTGTCGCCGGTGGCGGCGGCCGTGCGCGCGCCGTCGATGAACTTGTCCATCTCGGCCGACTTGTAGCTCATGGTGTTGAAGACGGAATTGTTGCCGTGATAGCACCAGTAGAAGAAGTATTCGGGGTAATCGAGCCAGCCCGAGAACACGTTGGTGAACAGCGGCATCTCCTTCTTGTTCAGCTCGGTGCGCCAGTTGGCGCCGGGCACCTTGTTGATGGTGGTCTTGATGCCGAGTTGCGCGAGGCTCTCCTGCACCAGCACGCAGAGCGGCTCGTTGACGCCGGCAAAATTGAGGTCGAAGGAGATCGTTGTCTCAAAGCCGTTGGCGTAGCCGGCTTCCGCCAGCAATGCCTTGGCCTTCTCCATGTCGGTGAAATATTTGGTCGGCTGCGGCCAGGCCACGTCGGTGGCCTTGTCTTTCGCCGCGCCGAACATGGGATTGCCGAGGCCGAACAGCACCGCGTCCATGATCTTCTGGTACGGCATCGCATAGGCCATCGCCTGCCGTACCTTGGGATTGTCGAACGGCGGCTTGGTCACGTTCATGCCGATATACTGGATGCCGTTGGAGAACGGCAGCGACACGACGTTGAGCTTGCCGTTCGCCTTCATCTCCTGGAAATCCTTGAACGGCAGCTCGTAGGAGATGTCGGCATCGCCGCGCTCCAGCAGCGCGCGGCGGTTGCCGGCCTGCGGCACCATGCGCCAGATCACGCGCTTGATTTTTGGCAATGGACCGCCGACCCAGTCCTCGTTGCGCTCCATGATCACTTCGGTGCCGGCGGTCCACTTCGTCACCTTGTAGGCGCCGGAGCCCGCGGTCTGCTGTTTTGTGAATTCGAGGCCCCACGGATCCTTTTCGCTGGCATTCTTCTTCACCAGCTCGGAGTTGACGATGCAGGGCACGATGACCGCGAGATCGGGAATCGTGAGACGATCCTTCTTCAGGAAGTCGACGCGCACCGTGGAGTCGTCGACCACCACGAACTGCTCGGTCTTGGTCAGCGAGCCCGCGGACATCTGGAAGGTCGGGAAGCCGCCGACGCTGACCGCGCGGTCGAGCGACCATTTGACGTCCTTCGCCGTGACCGGCGCGCCGTCGTGGAATTTCGCGTTCTTCTTCAGCTTGAAGGTGACCGACATGTCGTCGATCTTGATGTCGTCGGCGAGCTCGCCCTTGAACTTGTCGCGGTCGTAATAGGGCACCCCGCCGGGGCCGCTCTTCATCTCATGGCTGATCAGGCGGTCGTAGCAATTCCAGGACACCTCATAGCCGGGCACGTTGGTGCCGACGCCATGGATGTCGAGATTGTTGGGGCCGCCTTCGGAGACGATCAGCAACGTCTCGGAGCGGGCATCGGCCTTGGCCGACGAGATCACGGAGGGCGCAGCCGGCAGCACCGCCCCGGCAGCCAATCCAGACACGGATTTCAGGAAATCGCGGCGCTTCATGGCAATGCTCCAACGCAAAGGTTTTTGGTTGGAACAGGATTCGCAAGGTTCGTGCCAAAGGCTAACGGAACCTTAAATCGACCGTAACGCGATGATTCTACTATAATTTATTTCGCAACCCGGCGCACAAGCGGGCAATCGGCCACCGCGCAATTGCATACAAACGGTGAGTTTTGCTCGAAAAATAGGCTGAAAATCTAGGCGCTTTCGGTTTGAGCAGAGCGACACTGCCGCGACGAACCGCTCAGTCCGGCCAGATCAGCTCCTGCAACTGCACGAGGTCGTCCGCCTTCTCCTGCCAGTCGGCGATGCAGATGTGCCTCACCGGGTCGCTGGCGTGGTGCAGCAACATCAACGCCATCAGCCGACGCTTGAGCGTGAAGGTCACGTCCGTTGGCGCGTAGCCAAAACCCTCGAACAAGCGGCGCATCCGCCCCGGCCGCCCCGCGGCCATGAAGGCGCTGGGGCCGAGCAGATCGTAGTCGCGCCATCCAGCCCGCACGTCTCCGAAATCGAACAGGCCCGCGACCGACCATTCGTCGTTGCGGCAGGCGAGCAGAAAGTTTTCAGGAATGTATTCGCCGGTCAGGATGACGGCTGGCGAATCCATCGGAATGAGCTCTGCCGCGTCGCGCAGGAGATCGTCGAGCCCGGCGAGGAATTTTGGCGCAAGGCCAAGACGCGTGTGCCGCGCCTTGCAGCCCTGCATCTGCCTGCGCATGAACTCGCCCCAGCGCGGCTCGATCTGCGCGAGCGGTCCAAGAGGCGCGCGCTGCACGGCGGCGATGGTCTCGCCGATCTGGCGCAGCAGGCGCTCCTTCTGCTCTTCCGGCAGTGAGGGCCAGATCTCCGCGCCGAGCGTGCCGGCAAGGCGCGTGATGATGAGATAAGGCCAGCCGTCACGTTCGCCTTCCGCGACGATCTCGGGAATCGGCAAATGAAGGCGGCCGGCAAGCTGCGTCAGCGAACCGCGCTCGGAGAGGAATTGCGCGCGCAGCAGCGGCGGAAATATTTTCAGGATCAGGCGATCGTCGAGCCCGACGACGAGATTGGTGCCGGTCGAGAACGTCTGCGGCGCGCTGCACCGACAGCCGTGGCCGCGCGCGATGTCGATCGCCGTGGCAAGCCACGCCGACGGTTCGGAGCGCCAGACCCGAAAACTCTCGTAATCCGCGAAGGCCGGCAGCATCTAGCGGTCGGGGCTCGCCTTCTCGAACTGCCGCAGCAGCTTGTTGCCGCGCTCCACGGCCGCGTCGAGCGCGGCCTGCGCCGGCTTCTGGCCGGCAAAGGCCTGCTCCAGCTCGTCCTCGATCGAACCGCGGATGAGCACGAAGGAGCCGAGCCGGAAGCCTCTGGAATTCTCCGTCGGCGGATGCAGCGCAATCTCCTCGAAGGAGATCGCGGTGCCCGGATTGCGATCGTAAAAGCCCTGCGCGCGTGTCAGCTCGAAGGCAGCGCGGGTGACCGGCAGATAGCCGGTGTTCTGGTGCCAGGCGGCCTGCACGCCCGGCTGGGACAGATAGGCGAAGAACTTTGCCACGCCCTTGTATTCGTCGCGGGGACGGTCGCGGAGCACCCACAGCGTGGCGCCGCCGATGATCGAGTTCTGCGGCGCGCCCTGCACGTCAGGCCAATAGGGCATCATGCCGTAGCCGACGTCGAACTTCGAATTGGCCTTGATATCGGCGCGCGTCGCCGAGGAGCCGATGAAGATGCCGCATTCGCCGTTCTGGAAGCGCGGCTCGGCGGTTTGCCCGCGGCCGCTATAGTCGAACACCTTGTCCTTCTGCCATTGTGCGAGCTGCGAGATGTGGCGCACCACTGTCGGGTTGTTGACGGTCAGCTCGGCGTCGAGGCCGGCAAAGCCGTTGGTCCGGGTCGCCAGCGGCATGTTGTGGTACGCGGAAAAATTCTCGACATGTATCCAGGACGGCCAGGACGTGGTGAAGCCGCACGGCGCCCCGCGCTCGCGCAGGCGCTTGGCCGCGGTGCCGAGCTCGGGCCAGGTTTTTGGCGGCTTGTCCGGATCGAGACCGGCGTCGCGGAACATGGACTTGTTGTAGTACAGGATCGGCGTCGAGGCGTTGAACGGAAACGACAGCATGTTGCCGGAAGCGTCCGCATAATAGCCGGACACCGCGGGCAGATAGGCTGATGGCGAGAACGGCTCGTTCTGGTCCCGCATCAGCTCGAACACCGGATAGATCGCGCCCTTGGCCGCGGTCATGGTCGCGGTCGCGACCTCGTTGACCTGGACGATCGCCGGCTGGCCGCGGGACCGGAAGGCGAAGATCGCAGCCGTCACCGTCTCGGTGTAGCTGCCCTTGTAGCTCGGCACGATCCGGTAGTCGGACTGCGAGGCGTTGAAGTCGGTGGCAAGCTTTTCCAGTTGCCGGCCGAGCTCGCCGGACATCGCGTGCCACCACATGATGTCGGTCGCGGCCTGCGCCGGAGCGGCCAGGGTCAATGCCGCGGCGGCGGCCGCGATTTGCAGGAGGCGCCATGGTGAATTCGGCATCGGTCTTTCCGTGTCGCCCCGAGCGGCGACGTTTGTTCCTGCTTACGGCGCGGCCTCTTTCGTTTCAATTGGGAATAAGTCCGAGCCGCAACGCACAATCGGGGCGGCCTCTAATCCCGTGTCGGGCCCTGTGGCGGGATAGTTTTCCCTTTACCTTCTGCTAGATTGGCTTGAACCTTTTCTTCCCGCCATAGACTCCATCACTGAGGGGTTGAGTGTGCCTGTGTTGAGCCGTGCCGAACGACCGCGGACCGGAGTGTTTGTCGTCGCCCTTTGCGTCGCGATCTCCTCGCTGGCCGCGACGGGTGTTTTGGCGCGCGAATTCCGCGCCGCCGATACCCAGACCGAGGGTTATCCCACCGTCCAGGCACTGCGCTACATGGGCAGCCTGATCGCGGAGCGGACCGGCGGCCGCCACCAGATCAAGGTGTTTCACTCGCGTCAGCTCGGCGAAGAAAAGGAGACGATCGAGCAGACCCGGGCCGGCGCGATCGACCTCAACCGGACCAATGTGGCACTGATCGGCAATTTCGTGCCGGCGATGAATGTGCTCGCCATGCCGTTCCTGTTCCGGTCCATCGAACATATGCAGAAGGTGCTGGACGGACCGGTCGGCACCGAGATCCTCGGCAGCTTCGAGCCCTTTGGCTTCGTCGGGCTCGCCTTCTACGATTCCGGCGCGCGCTCGATCTACAACGGCGTCCGCCCGGTGAAGACCATCGCCGACCTCAGGGGATTGCGGATCCGGGTGCAGCAATCGGAGTTGATGAGCGAGATGATCCGCTCGCTCGGCGCCGAGCCGGTCGAATTGCCCTATGGGCAGGTGCTCACCGGGCTCGCGACCCATCTGATCGACGGCGCGGAAAACAACTGGCCTTCTTTCGTGACGACAGACCATTACAAATATGCCGGCTACTACACCCTGACCGAGCACACGATGAGCCCGGAGGTGCTGGTGATGTCGCTGAAGGCCTGGCGGAGCCTGTCGGCCGAGGACCAGAAGGTCTTCAGGGAGGCGGCGCAGCGCTCCAGCCAGTTCATGCGCGAGAAATGGCGCGATCTCGAGGAGCAGTCGCAGCGCAAGGCGGAAGCCGCCGGCGTCACGCTGATCCGCGACATCGACCGCAAGCCGTTCGAGGACGCCATGGCCGGGATCTACGGCAAGGCGCAGCGCAATCCCGACGCTGCCGCCCTGATCGAACGCATTCGCAAGGTGGAGTGACGCGCTTTGGTCGAGCCCGCACATAGCGAGCTGACGGAAAGGCTGCCCGGCCCGATCGGGCGGCTGCGCGCGCGCATCGTCGGCCTGCTCAGGGCCGTGCCGATCCGCTGGCGCATCCTGTCGATCGCTGCGCTCAACTCCGCCGTCGTCATCGTGCTGGTGGCGATGATCTGGAACGGCGCGCAGGTGCTCGGCACGGCCTGGGACGACGTCCGGCAGGTCCGCGAGTCCGACAAGATCCTGGCACTGCTCGAAAGCGAGACCGGCCGCCTGCAGAACCTGATCCACCGCTACATCAACCAGCCGAGCCCGGACCTGTTCGCCGAAATCCTGCTGCTGCGCGAGGCGGTGCTGGGCACGCTGACCAACCGCGCCGCCAAGGACCCGGTGCTGGCCGGCTCGGTCGAGGAGCTCGAGCGCACCACCGAGCGCTTCCTCAACGGTTTTGGCGAACTGCGCTTCGTCCAGGCCACCATCGCCAAGACCTATGAAGAGCAGGTGCTGGGGCCGGCCAAGGACATGGCCGGGCTCTACTCCATCATCGAAGGCGCGACCGGCCATCGCGACGCGCTGATCTGGCCGTCGCTCGGGAAATCGCGCGAAGCCTTCACCGCGATGCTGGTCGCTGCCAATTCGTACTACCTGTCGCTGTCCTCCGCCTCCGCCGAGGACGCCCGCCGCAATGCCGAGACGATCGAGAAGACGATTCCCGTCATGCTCGACCTCGCCGACAACGACCTGCAGCGCATGGCGCTGCATAAGCTCTCCACCCGCACCACCGCGATGCGCGAGGGCTTTGCAAAACTTTCCGAGCAGCTTGCGAGCCGCACCGACTTGCTGCGCAACACGATCGACGCCAGCCAGGCGGAGGCGATCGGCGCCATCGACGAGCTATCGACAAAGATGCGCCAGCGCGAGCAGAAGGCGCAGGAAACCTTCGACCGGACGCTGGCCGACATCTCGCGGCGCGTGCTGTCGATCGCAGTGATCTTCCTCGGCATCATCCTCACCGTCGGCGTGCTGATCGCGCTGTCGATCCGGCTGCCGCTGCAGCAGATCATGAGCGCGATGCGGGCGATCACGATGGGCGACCTCGACCGCGAGGTGCAGGGCGTCAAGGCGCGCGACGAGGTCGGCGCCATGGCGCGCGCGGTGGAGGTTTTCCGCGAGAACGCGGTCGCCAAGCGCCAGACCGAGGACGAGCTGCGGGCGTCCAAGGAAAAGGCCGAGAGCGCCCTGCTCGAGCTCAACGCCGCGCAGCAGAATTTGATCGACGCCGAGCGGCTCGCGGCCCTCGGCGGCCTCGTCGCCGGCGTCGCGCACGAGGTCAACAACCCCATCGGCATCAGCCTGACGGTGGCCTCCAGTCTCGCCCGCCGCAGCGAGATCTTCGAGGCACAGTTGAAGGGTGACGGCGGCCTGCGCCGCTCGCAGCTCGAGGAGTTCGTGCAGTCCTCGCGCGACGCATCGCAGCAACTGGTGGCCAATTTGCAGCGCGCCGGCGAGCTGATCCAGTCCTTCAAGCAGGTCGCGGTCGACCGCTCGCATGCCGAACGGCGGCAATTCTCGCTGAGCGAAGCCACCGACCAGATCATCGCGAGCTTAAGGCCCGTGCTGAAACGCTCGCCGATCACGCTCCAGGTCGACGTGCCGGAGGGCCTGCTGCTCGACGGCTATCCGGGCTCCTATGGCCAGATCCTGACCAACCTCTTCCTCAACGCCGCCAACCACGCCTTCGCCGGCGGGCGCGCCGGCACGATCTCGATCTCGGCGCGGCCCCGCGGGGTCGACGACATCGAGATCATCTTCGCCGACGACGGCGCCGGCATGACGCCGGACGTGCAGCGGCAGGCCTTTGACCCTTTCTTTACCACCCGGCGCAATGAAGGCGGCACGGGCCTGGGTCTTCATATCGTCTATAATCTGGTAACCCAGCAGCTCGGCGGGCGGATGATGCTGGAATCCAAGCTGGGACAAGGCACCACTTTTCGCATTATCATGCCGCGGGTCGCCAAGGGCGGCTCTGAAAGCACAGAGATCGACGGGACTTCTCAATGGCCGAACAGGACGATGTCCTCCACCTGATCGACGACACCGGTGCCGCGTCGGAGGATTCGACTGCGCGGAAATGGAAAATCGCCGTCATCGACGACGATCCGGCCGTCCATGACGGCACCCGCTTTGCGCTGTCCGACTATGTGTTGAACGGCCAGAGCCTGGAGATCCTTTCGGCCTATTCCGCCGCCGAAGGCCGCAAGCTGATGCGCGAGCATCGCGATATTGCCGCCGTGCTGCTCGACGTCATCATGGAGACCGACGTCGCGGGTCTCGAGCTCGTCGAGTTCATCCGCAACGAGCTCCAGAACGAGACCGTCCGCATCATCCTGCGCACCGGACAGCCGGGCCAGGCGCCGGAACGCCGCGTGATCGTCCAGTACGACATCAACGACTACAAGGCGAAGACCGAGCTCACCGCCGACAAGCTGTTCACCTCGCTCACCGCGGCGCTGCGCTCCTACCAGCAGCTCGAGCGCATGGTGCAGACGCGGCGCGGGCTCGAGATCATCATCGACGCCGCCTCGACGCTCTACGACTTCAAGTCGATGCAGCGGCTGGCCGAGGGCGTCCTGACCCAGCTCGCCTCGCTGCTCAACGTCGACTGCGCCGGGATTCTGGTGCTGCGCGACAATGGCAGCACGGCGAACGCGGAACTGTCCGTGCTGGCCGGCTCTGGCTGCTACAGTCGCTTCATCGGCACGACGTCCTCGAAAGCGCTCGACCCCGATCTGCGCGAGCTCGTCGAAGCCGCCTTCCAGCGCCGCAAGAACGAATTCGCCGACCATCGCAGCGTGATCTATTTGCGCACCGGCTCCGGCCGCGAGGTCGTGGTGCTGCTGCAGGCCGAGCGCGATTTGTCCGAGACCGACCGCGCGCTGGTCGAGATCTTTTCCAGCCGGCTCTCGATCGCCTTCGACAACGTCATCCTCTATCAGCAGCTCCAGGACGCCAATACGCAACTGGAAGACCGCGTCGCGCAGCGCACCCGCGCGCTGATGCAGGCCAACCGCCGCCTCTCGGCACAATGGCTGCGCCTGCAACGCGCCAACGGCTTCAAGAACGAGATTTTGGGCACGGTCGCGCATGACCTCAAAAATCCGCTCGGCGTCATCCTCGGCCGCACCGAGATGCTGAAGGAGCTGATCTCGACCGGTGCCTCCGAAGGCGGCGTCACCGCCCAGGTCGACCACATCCGCGACGCCACCAAGCGCCTGACCACGATGGTCGATCATTTGATCTCGGACGCGATGGCCGATGCCTTCGACATCACCATCCGCCGCGAGCCGGTCGACGTTGCAGCCCTGGTGCAGGAGGTTGCGGACGCCAACCAGCCGCTCGCGGTCAACAAGCAGCAGACCATCTCGGTGACGGCGCCGCCCAATATCGTCACCATGTGCGACACCGACCGCATCCGCGAAGCGATCGACAATCTGATCAGCAACGCCATCAAATACTCACCGATGGGCGGCAAGATCGTCGTCGCGGTCACGCATGAGGACAGCGACACCGTCGTTCGCGTCAGCGACGAGGGCGCGGGCCTGTCGCCCGAGGATCTCGGCCGCCTGTTCGGCCGGTTCCAGCGTCTGTCGGCAAAACCGACCGCGGGGGAGAGCTCGACAGGCCTTGGGCTTTCCATCGTCAAGCGTATTATCGACATGCATGGCGGCGAGGTGACCGCCGAAAGCGAGGGCCCCGGCAGGGGCTCGACCTTCACGATCACCCTGCCCGCGACCGACGTGCCCTAGTCTGAATGCCAAGATCCAAGTGACATGACCCAAAGCCAGCACATCATGATCGTCGACGACGAGGCTCCGGCCCGGGAAATGGTCGGCGACTACCTCAAGATGCACGGATTCACCGTGACGCTGTGCGACGGCGGCAAGAGCCTGCGCACCGCCATCGAAGGCGGCATGCCCGATCTCGTCGTGCTCGATCTCAACATGCCGGAAGAGGACGGGCTTTCGATCATCCGCGATCTCAAGAGCCGCATCAACGTTCCCGTGATCATGCTGACGGCGACCGCGAGCCCGATCGACCGCGTCGTCGGACTCGAGCTCGGCGCCGACGACTACGTGGCAAAGCCCTGCGAATTGCGCGAGCTGATGGCGCGCATCCGCTCGGTGCTGCGGCGGAGCGCGCCGGTGAAAGCGGCAGCAGCAGAAGCCGCGCCCGCAAAGTCGGACAAGGATCAGCTGGTGCGCTTCGGCACCAAATGGCTCGACCTCGAAGCCCAGGCGCTGCGCGACGACGAGGGCAATGAGCATCCGCTGACCGCGTCCGAGTTCGGGCTGCTCAAAGTGTTCGCGGCCAATCCGAAGCGCGTGCTGTCGCGCGAACGCCTGCTGGAACTGGCCAATGCGCGCGACGCCGAGGCGTTCGACCGCGCCGTCGACCTGCGCATCATGCGCATTCGCCGCAAGATCGAGCCGGATCCGACCAAACCCGCCGTGATCCGCACTATCAGAGGCGGCGGCTATCTGTTCTCGCCGGCGGGCGAGAAGGCGTAGGGCTACTGCCTCCCCGAGGTCGTCCCGGACAAGCGCCGTGCAGCGGCGCGCCGATCCGGGACGACGATTGGAGGCGGCCAAACGCAAGAGGCACCAATTCGTTCCTCAGCCCCCCAAACCTCCCTACCCCGTAATTACCGTACATTGAAATAATTGGCTTTTTTGCCCCGAATGTTTCGTCCGCCCGCCTGCGACGAAACAATTTGGCTGCGCACGAAACCATTTTTCGCTTGTCGTGCAGACGTCCCGAAACGTTGGCTGATTAACACTTTGGCTCACGAACGCCGCCGGTCGCGGCGCCACTGGGAGCCTGTCATGCCGAACGTCATCGCCCTTAACGCCCAAGCCAGCCAGAGCATCATCGCCGCTCAGGCGACCTCGGACGACATGCTTCTCGAAAGCATTGCGGACGGTAACCGGACGTCCATGCACATCCTTTACTGCCGTCATAATGTGCGGGTTTACCGCTTCATCCTGCGCATCGTGCGCGACGCCACGACAGCGGAAGACCTGGTCAGCCAGGTGTTCCTGGATGTGTGGCGGACCGCCAGCCAATTCCAGGGCCGCTCGCAGGTTTCGACCTGGCTGCTCTCGATCGCCCGCTTCAAGGCGCTCACCGCGATGCGCCAGCGCCGCTTCGAGGACATCGATCAGGAAGACGTCCGCGCGATCCCCGATGGGGCCGATACGCCGGAAACCTCGCTCGACCGCAGCGACACCAGCGCGATCCTGCGCGCCTGCGTGGCCAAGCTGTCGCCTGCCCATCGCGAGATCATCAACCTCGTCTACTACCACGAGAAGTCGGTGGAAGAGGTCGGCCAGATCATCGGGATCCCGCAGTCGACGGTGAAGACCCGGATGTTCTACGCCCGCAAGCAGCTCGCCGATTTGCTTAAGGGTGCCGGCGTCGACCGCTTCGCCGCCTAACCTAAGGATTTCAATGGGATAGGACCCTAATTTCGACCCTGTCCCGCACACGAAAGCGTTACCGCCGACGAAACAATTGAAACAAAGCACAACATCAGGCGGAAAAACTTCCTCCTTATAAAGATCACATACGGTTTTGTTAAACCTCCCAAGGACCTCCAGCGACCCGGACGGGATGCCCCCCTCCGGGTCGTTTTGTATTTTGGCTCGGGCCGCCAGCCGTTGGGCCCGCCGGCGCCTCCACGTCGTCATGGCCGGGCTTGTCCCGGGCATGACGACCTCTAGCAAGGTCGCATCTCCGTCACGAAGGCGTGACGACCCGTAACGCCCGGAGCCTTCGGTTCGAAGCATCCTCGTGACCCCCTTCACGCGAGGCCCGATGCTCGACCTGATCTTCGCTGTCCTTGCCGGCATCCTCACCATTGCCGCGCCCTGCACCTTGCCGGTGCTGCCGATCCTCCTGGGCGCATCGATCGGCCGTGCCGGATATTTGCGGCCAGCGATGATCGCGCTCGGCTTCGTCGTCTCGTTCTCTGCGACCGCACTGCTGCTCGGCGCGATCACGCGCCTGTTCGACTTCGATCCCAATATGCTGCGCTCGGCCGCTTCTATTCTCCTGCTCGGCTTCGGCCTGCTGATGCTGTGGCCGGCGCCGTTCGAATGGCTGTCGATCCGGCTCAATGGATGGCTCGATCTCGGCGCTGCAAGCGCGGGCTCGAACGAAGGCGCGCTCGGCGGGCTCGTGCTCGGCACCACGCTCGGCCTGGTCTGGACGCCCTGCGCCGGTCCCGTGCTCGGCTCGATCCTGACGCTGGTTGCGACCTCGAAGAACGCCGCCTGGGCCGGCACGCTGCTGATCGCCTACGCGATCGGCGCCGCACTGCCGATGCTCGCGATCGCCTATGGCGGACAGGCGGCGACCACGCGCGTACGCCGCATGGCGCGCTTCGCGCCGCGCCTGCAGCAGGCCTTTGGAATCGTCGTGATCGGCTTCGCGATCGCCTCCTACTTCCAGTACGACACGCTGATCGTGGCGTGGCTCACCGGATTCTACCCCACCGGCCAGATCGGCCTTTGACCCCTCATCTCACCGGAGTAACGCCCATGACCATCAAACTGCTCGCCGTATCCGCTTCGCTGATCGGCCTCGCCCTGACCGGCGCCGTCATCCCCGGCATCTGTGACGAGGCCTCGCCCGCAAAACCGATCACCGTCGCCGCCGCGCCCCAGGACACCGCACCGAATTTCACGGGCATCACCAACTGGTTCAACTCAAAGCCGCTCAACATTGCGGACCTGCGCGGCAAGGTCGTGCTGGTCGATTTCTGGACCTATGGCTGCGTCAACTGCGTCAACACGCTGCAGCATGTGACCGCGCTCCACGAGAAGTACAAAGACCGCGGCCTGGTCGTGGTCGGCGTGCATACGCCGGAATTTCCGTTCGAACGCTCGGCCGGCAATGTGCAGGCGGCGCTGAAGCGCCACGGCATCACCTATCCGGTCGCGCAGGACAACGATTCCCAGACCTGGAACGCCTATCGCAACCAATATTGGCCGGCGCAGTACATCGTCGACCAGTCCGGCAAGATCGTGTTCCAGCACGCCGGCGAGGGCCGCTATGACGAGATCGAGCGCACGGTGGCGCGCCTGCTCAACGCCAGCAGCTAAGGTCGTTACCTAAGCCTTAGGTTGCTTCGTCTGCCGGACACGTCGTTCTGCTTGACTCGCCTGAGCCGTTAATGGAGGTTCCTCCGCGGCCGGGGAGTCTCGTACCCTTAATGAACGACGCAACAACCGAGGACGAAGTTCGCCTCCACAAGAGGCTGTCTCGTCGAGAGCGCTTGATCCTAGCGATCTGTGCGGACGTGGTACTGCTCATTTCTGTTGGTGGTCTCGCGACATGGGCCGCGAGCGGACATGCGCAAGACATCGCAACGTTGATAGCTCTCGTGATAGGGACTCTCATGCTCTGTCATGCGGGCTTCGGCGCCGACGTGCTCTGGACCATCACCCGGGATGGGGTCGCCATCGAAAAGACGCGGCCATTCGGCCGGCCCAACCACCGCTTCATCAGACGAGAGGACATTTCGGGAATTCACGTCGATCGTGACAAGGCCAATGCAACGAGATTCCATCTCTCTCTTCATCTGATTTCAGGGATTGTTTGATCTCGCCGCCGTTTCCCGAGGTCACGCACATCCACGAAACCACGGCGCACATCGCCGAACAGCTTGGGGTCCCCGATATCGTACCGCCCGCGAACCCCCTTGATGCAACCAATGCGGAGATATACCTCGGCGAACCAGTCAGACCGGCTGTCGGCCACGATATCCAAATCAAGACGCTGATCATCGCAAGCCTGTGCACCATTCCATACGCATACAAGTTCTGGAACGACCTGCCCCTTGCAACCGGCGAGATCATGTTCTCGATCGTCGGCCCCATCGTGGCTTTCGTCTTCTTTCGATACGCATATCGCCTTGCCGGCACTTTCTGGGTCGTTGGCCACAATGAGATTCGCGTGGAACGATTGTCCCGTGAGGGCAAGCCGTATGTGGAAACGATCGCGGGCCGCGACGTTCAAGCAATAGAGCTCGAGTACGGCCATTCCGATGACACCCGCTACGTGGTGAAGATCGACCTCGTCAGCGGCCAGAAGCTCCGCAGCCCAGACGTTGGGACGCTGGACGAAACTCGCGCAGTGGCAGCTGAAATCGTCCGAAGGCTGGCGATCGCCCCGGAAAAAGTCCGCCAATGAGTCCCCTTCATCCCGGCCCGGGTCTCGCGCTTGTGGCTTGACTCCACGGACCCGTCCGTGGAGCTTCGCGGCGACTGCAACAGCCGCCCGCAATGGACGACGCGCCCACCAGCAACGACATCCGCCTTCGTGAAGGCTCCTCGATCGCGCAGCGGCTGATCAAGGCCGGCTTTGCGGCAGGCGTCGCCCTCTGCTTCACGCCCGGCCTGTTCACGCACGATACAATGGAAGTGATCATCTCGGTGGTCGCGCTTCTCGTGGGCGCGGGGCTCATCGCCGGCGTCATGTTTGCACCGGCGGTGGTGTGGATCATCACGCCGACCGAGATTTTGATCGGGCAACAGCGCCCCTTCGGCCGGCTCCACAGCCGGGTCATTCCAAAGGACGAGATCACGGCGTTGCAGGTCTCGGGCAGCCGGTCCGCAAAAGCCCGCTTCCAGCTCACCTTCACGCTGGCCTCAGGCGAAAACCTGACGTCCCCGCCGATGTCCGACGTCACCCATGTGCGCGAAACGGTGGCGCGGATCGCTGCACAGTTCGACGTTCCCGATGTCGAGGCTCCCGCCAATCCGGTCGATGCCAGCAATCCGGAGATGCATCTCGGCGAGCCCATCGAGCCGTTCCCCAGCCGGGATATCTGGATCGTTGCCGCGATCGCCGCAGTGCTCTGCGCCGTTCCCTACGCCTACAAGCTCTGGCGTGGGCTATCGCCCGGCTGGCTCGACATTACGCTGCTGCCGGTTGGCGCGATCGCCGCATTCGCGGTCTACAGACTGGCCAACCGCGCCACCGGCGCCTTCTGGATCATCCGCCAGGGCGACATCCGCATTGAACGCCTCTGGGGCGACGGCAGCCCGCGCGCGGACCATATCGAGGGGCGCGACGTGAAGACGATCAGTGTCGAGCGCCGCGGTCGATCCGAGGATGAGCACTGCCTGGTCCAGATCAGATTGCAGTCTGGACGGCGATTTCGCAGCCCCCGCATCGGGTCGAGGCTCGAGGCCCGGGCGGTCGGCACCGAGATCGTCCGCCGCCTGGCCATTGCGCCGGAGAACAACCAGATTTGACAGGCCTCCGCCCCCGGCAGGGTTGAAGATCACGGCTTTTCGCGCCATCCGCCCTGATCATGGCATTGACCCATGTCAAAAAACCAAAGCATTCTCGTGACATATCGGCCAGGGCGCCCAAAACTTGCCATGAACTTGCCCCTGAGTTTTGATGCGTCCGACTTGATTTGCGCTTTGGTAGCGGGGAGAGCTTTGCATGACGGATTTTCGTCGCCTGACCGGGATTTTCATCGCCGCGATCGGGCTGGCCCTGTCGACCCCGCACGCTCAGGCGCAGCAGCCTGACCGCGGCGACGAGCCCGGCCTGATTGCCGATGACGGCTACGAGCTCGATCCGGAATGGCAGAAGCAGGTCGTCTATTTCCGCACCACCGAAGCGCCCGGCACCATCATCGTCTCGACGGCCGAACGGCACCTCTATCTGGTCCAGCCCGGCGGACGCGCGATCCGCTACGGCATCGGTGTCGGCCGCGACGGCTTTCAGTGGCAGGGGCTGGTGAACATCACCCAGAAGAAGGAATGGCCGGACTGGACGCCGCCGCCGGAGATGATCCAGCGTCAGCCCTATCTGCCGCGCTTCATGGCCGGCGGCCCCGGCAATCCGCTCGGCGCGCGCGCCATGTATCTCGGCACCACCGTCTACCGCATCCATGGCACCAACCGCCCCGACACGATCGGCACCAAGGTGTCGTCGGGCTGCTTCCGGCTCGTCAACCGCGACGTGGCCGATCTCTACGATCGCGTTCCGGTCGGGACCAAGGTGGTCATCCGGCAGAAGCCCGAACTGTAAGCCCCTCCGTTTTCCGCTCAATTTCCTTTTCCCGATTCAATCGAGAGAGACATCATGCGCACTTTTCGAGGCGGCCTGCTGATCGGGCTCGCGGTCGCCGTGCTGGTCGGCGCACTCGCCGTCATCTATGAATTCTACGATACCCGCACGCTGAAGCGGACGGTCCGCCGCGGCGAGGTGTTGTGCGGCGTCAACAAGGGCCTGCCGGGCTTCTCGATTCCCGACGACAAGGGCAACTGGACCGGCTTTGACGTCGACTTCTGCCGCGCCGTGGCAGCCGCGATCTTCAACGATCCCAACAAGGCGAAATTCGTCGCGCTCGACGCCAGCGAGCGCTTCAAGGAATTGCAGAGCCGCAAGGTCGACATCCTCTCGCGCAACTCCACCTGGAGCATGGCGCGCGAGCTCGACTACGATCTCTATTTCCCCGCGGTCGCCTACTATGACGGTGCAGGCTTCATGCTGCCGCGCGCGCGCAACAAGGAGACCTCGCTCGACCTCACCGGCAGCAAGGTCTGCGTTCAGGCTGGCACCACGACGCTGCTCAATGTCGCCGACTACTTCCGTGCCAACAACATGAAGTATGAAGAGGTGAAGTTCGACAAGCTGGACGACGTGGTGAAGGCCTACGACACCGGCAAGTGCGACACGCTTTCTGCCGATGTCTCTCAGCTCTACGCGCTGCGGCTCAATCTCTCCAAGCCCGGCGACCACATGATCCTGCCAGACATGATCTCCAAGGAACCGCTCGCTCCCGTGGTGCGCCAGCGCGACGACGACTGGATGATGATCGTGAAATGGACGCTCTATGCGATGATCAACGCCGAAGAGCTCGGCGTCTCCTCGGAGAATATCGACGAAGCCTTGAAGTCGAAGAAGCCGGAGGTGATGCGGCTGGTCGGCACCGAAGGCAATTACGGCGAGCAGCTCGGGCTGACCAAGGACTGGGTCGTGCGCGTCATCCGCCACGTCGGCAATTACGGCGAGATGTACGACCGCAATATCGGCGAAAAGTCCAAGCTGAAGATCCCGCGCGGCATGAACCAGCTCTGGAACGCCGGCGGCGTGCAGTACGCGCCGCCGATGCGGTAAAGGCCTCTCCCCTCGTCATTGCGAGAAGCGCACGCCTTTGCTCGAAGAGCGAAGGCGGTAGCGACGAATCAATCCAGAATCTTTCCGCGGAAAAATTCTTGATTGCTTCGCTGCGCTCGCAATGACATGTGGGTACAGGATCGCGCCACACTCACAGTCGTCATGCCCGGGCTTGTCCCGGGCATCCACGTCTTTGCACGGCGTACGCGGAAGCGCGTGGATGGCCGGGACAAGCCCGGCCATGACGGCGTGCCTAGTGGCTACGCCTCGCCTCAATACCCCTTCGCCCGCGCCAGTTGCTCGGCGTGATAGTTCGCGTCGCCGAACAGCTCCTCGCAGACCCGGGCGCGCTTCATGAAGAAGCCGATGTCGAACTGGTCGGTCATGCCCATGCCGCCGTGCATCTGCACGCCTTCCTGCACCGCGCGCGTCGCGGTGGTGCCGGCGCGCGCCTTGGCGACGGCGATGGCTGCGCCGGCCTTCGCCACGTCGGCATCGAGCGCCTGGAGCGCCTTCATCACGGCGGCGCGGGTGATCTCGATGTCGACATAGAGCTCCGCGGCACGGTGCTGCAGCGCCTGGAATTCGCCGATCAGCTTGCCGAACTGCTTGCGGCTCTTCAGGTAGTCGACGGTGCGGCCGAACACCTCCTCGCTGAGGCCCACCATCTCGGAGGCCACCGCGCCGCGGCCGATATCGAGCACGCCGTCAAGCAGGCTGGCCGCCTGGTCGACTTCGCCGAGCACGCTGTCGGCATTGACCTCGACATTGGCGAACTCGATGCGCGCCGCATTGTGCGCGTCGACCATGATGGTGCGCTCGGTGGCGATGCCCCTGGCCTTGGGATTGACCAGGAACAGCGTCAACCCCTCGCGCTCGCCGGCAACACCGGCGGTGCGCGCGGCGACAATCAGGAGATCGGCGACGTGACCGTCGACGACCAGCGCCTTGGCGCCGGAGAGCTTGAAACCGTTGCCGGAGCGGACGGCCTGCAGGCTCGTCTGCAGCGGGCGATGTTTGGCACCTTCGTCGATCGCGAGCGTCGCCAGCAGCGAGCCGCTGGAGACTTTTGGCAGGTACTCCGACTTCTGCGCGGCGTTGCCGCCACGCGCGAGCGCCGAGGTCGCAACCACGCTGGTCGCCAGGAAGGGCGAGGGCATCAGCGTGCGGCCGATCTCCTCCATGACGACGCCGGCATCGACGAAGCCGAGACCGCTGCCGCCAAATTCTTCCGGCACCAACAGGCCGGCAAAGCCCATCTCGGCAAAGGACTGCCAGAGTTCCTTGGAGAACCCTGTCGGGTCTTTGGAGTCGCGCAAATGGCGCAGATGCGACACCGGCGCCTTGTCGCTGATCAGCCCGCGCGCGCTGTCGCGGAGCATCGATTGTTCTTCGGTGAGGACGAGGGCCATGTGTATCTCTAGCGTCTAGCGGAATTTGTTGATGTCATTCCGGGGCGCGCGATAGCGCGAACCCGGAATCTCGAGGTTCCGGGTTCGCGTCTTCGACGCGCCCCGGAACGACGGAAGGCTTCACGCCCCCGGCAGATCGAGGATGCGCTTGGCGACGATGCCGAGCATCACCTCTGACGTGCCGCCCTCGATCGAGTTGGCCTTGGTGCGTAGCCAGGCGCGCGGACGGGCGCCTTGCCTGGAACGCTCGCTCTCCCATTCCAGCGCGTCGACGCCGCCGGCGGACATCAAAATCTCGTAGCGGCGCTTGTTGAGCTCGGTGCCGTAATATTTCATCGCCGAGGAGAACGCCGGATGCGCCTGCCCCGCCTTGGCGAGATCGACTGCGCGTTCGGCACACGCGGCAAGCGCCGCTTCATCGACCTCAAAGCTCGCGATCTTCCCGCGCAGCATCGAATCGTCGAGACGCCCCTGCCCGTCGGTGCCGATCGAGTCGGCCGCGATCTGGCCGAGCGGCCGGCCGACGCCGCGCTCGCCCATGCCCGAGATCATCGCGCGTTCGTGCTGGAGCAGATATTTTGCGACGTCCCAGCCGCGATTGACGGTCCCGACCACATGCGACTTCGGCACGCGGACATTGTCGAAGAAGGTTTCGCAGAACGGCGAGTAGCCGGAGATCAGAAGGATCGGCTTGGTCGTCACGCCCTTCGAGGTCATGTCGAACAGGATGAAGCTGATGCCGTCGTGCTTTTTCGCAGCCGGATCCGTGCGCACCAGGCAAAAAATCCAGTCGGCGTAGTTCGCGTAGGAGGTCCAGATCTTCTGGCCCGTGATGACGAAATCATCGCCGTCGCTCTCGGCGCGCGTCTGCAGCGAGGCGAGGTCGGAGCCGGCGTTGGGCTCGGAATAGCCCTGGCACCAGCGGATCAGGCCCGCCGCGATTTTCGGCAGGTGCTCCTTCTTCTGCGCCTCGTTGCCATACTTCAGCAGCGCGGGCCCGAGCATCCAGATGCCAAAGCTCGACAGCGGCGGCCGTGCGCCGATTCTTCCCATCTCTGATCGCAGCACCTTGTGCTCGGCCGGGCTCAGGCCCCCACCGCCATATTCCTTCGGCCAGTCCGGCACGGTCCAGCCCTTGTCGCGCATGCGCTCGAACCAGACGCGCTGCGGCTCGGACGAAAATTTGGCGTTACGTCCGCCCCAGAACACGTCGGTGTCAGAGCTCGCAGGCTTGCGCATCTCCGGCGGGCAATTGGCCTCGAGCCAGGCGCGTGTCTCGCCACGGAATTTTTCGAGCTCGGCTGATTCAGCCGCAGACGTCTCAGAATCGGTCATGGGTCGTTTCCATCAAGCAGATCGATTTGTTGCTGATGACTCTGAGCCATCGCACTGCGGAATTCAACCATCTTCCATGCGGCACGGCTAAGCGCGCCGGACGGCATTCCGCTATAGTCGTTCACGGCGAGGCTTGAAAATAAAGAGGAAACGAGAATGCGCCTGAAGTTACTTTCGCCTGGCGAAATGAGCGCGGACCAGAAGCAGACCTATGACGAGTCGATTGCCGGAAAACGCGGCAAGCCGCCGGCGCCGATGATGGCCTGGCTCAACAGCCCCGAGATGGCCCGCCACGCCACGCGCCTCGGAGAGGTCTTGCGCTTCAACACGATCTTTCCGGCAAAGCTGTCCGAGATCGCGATCCTGGTGACGGCGCGGCACTGGAGCGCGCATTACGAATGGTACGCGCACAAGCGCCTGGCGCTGGAAGGCGGCATGAAGCCGGAGATCATCGACGCGATCCGCGAGCGCCGCACGCCTGAGTTCGACGATCCCAAGGGCAGGATGATCTACGACGTCGCAAGATCGCTGCACGAGGGGCATGGTCTTGCGAAGGGTCTCTACGACGAAGCCGTCAAGCTGCTCGGCGAGCGCGGCGTGGTCGAGATCATCGGCCTCTGCGGCTACTACACGATGGTGTCGATGACGCTGAACGCCTTTGAGTTCGAGCTGCCGGATGGGGAAGTGTCGGAGCTCTCCTGACGGAGCGTCATGACGCTTCTGCTAAGCGCGACCCTTGATCTCATAGTGACCCGGCACGCATTTGTAGCGATCGATCCGCCAATTGGAATGATACAGCGGATGGTCACCCATCCACTTCGCAAGCGGTGCCTGCGCCCCTTTCAGGCACTCTTGAAACGTGATGTCGGGCGTCATGTTGCTGTCGGTCACGATCTCCTCGACGCAATCGCCCGCAGCGGCGGCACCCAAGTGGCAGAGAATTGCAACGACGGTCACGAACATGCATCGCATCCCTTCCGGTTCGCCGGGGCCGTCGCGTGCACGATTGCCGCTTCCTTGCCCTCGTATGGCCGGATCCGATCTTACAAAGCACTATCCGCGCGTCATCCGACTTTGGTCTTGATCGTACTTTGGTCCTGATGCGCGACCGTAGTGACCCGGGTACATAGCGTTGCGCTTGATCAATTCAGGCTGGTCCCGTCCGGACAAATTACCGGCTCTATTGCAATGGAGACGCGTATGGCTGGAAATGGATTGACGTCGATGGCCGCACGCGCGGCTCATCAGGATGCGGCGGATCGAATCGTCTATCTGATCGTCGACAATATTGCCGGACGGCCCGGCAAAGCCGACCGGAAAACTGAGGTCGAGCGGACCGATATCGAAACCGTCATCGCGAACCTGATCGCCGGTCGTTTCAACGACCCCGTCCGCATCGTCGCCTTCGATCCGAAGGGTCATTGGTCGAAGGATGTGTCGAGAGAGCTTGCGGAAGAAATCCAGACGCGTTGCGACATCGACACCATGCCCGTGCCGGAGCACATCCGCGACTTCGTCAGGAGCCATTGGGCCACCCCGGCAGCGGTCGCGTCCTGATCTGGTCGTGCGGGAGCAAAGGCGCGGCGTGCGGCGGGCGTCACCGCCCCTGATATTCGGCCCAGCAGTCCGCAGTCTCATAGACCCGAACAGCCGAGAGCTGCGCGAGATCAGGCTTCACGCGGTCCCAGATCCAGACCGCGATATTCTCGGCGGTCGGATTCTCGAGCCCCTCGACCTCATTGAGGCATCGGTGGTCCAATGCGTCGATGATGTCGGCGAAACATTTTTCAATGTCGAAGAAATCCACGACGAAGCCCGTGCGCGGGTCCACCGGTCCGTCCAGTTGCACCTCGACGCGGTAGGAATGACCATGCAGTCGGCTGCATCGATGCGTCTCGGGCACGTTCGGCAGCCGATGCGCCGCTTCGAACTTGAATGCCTGCGATATCTTCATCCGGTTCCTCATTGGGCGCGGTCGATCCGCGATCTCGGCCCAATCTGGCGACCAGATGCTGCCTTGTTCTGACCGGCGTCGAAGAATGGCGCGCCCGGAACGATTCGAACGTCCGACCCTCAGATTCGTAGTCTGATGCTCTATCCAGCTGAGCTACGGGCGCGTGTTTCGCGAACGGCGTTGGCGGGGCTCGCCCGCACGCATCCTCCGGACGAGGCCGGAAGGGTTCTCGAAAGAGCGCTCTGACTAACCGCTCTCGTCCCGGTTGGCAAGGTCCGGGATGGGGGTTTTTGGGCCATTTTGGCCTCCGCATCGTCATTTCGCGGCGCGACAACGTCGCGAGCCCCGGAATGACTGAACGGCTACGCCCGCGCCCGCTCGTTGCGGATGGTCAAGAGTTCCACGGGGCGGTCGGGGATGACAATCCGGAAGGTGGCGCCGATGGTGCCTTCGACGAGGTGGATGTCGCCGCCATGGGCGCGGATCAGCTCGGCCGCAATGGCGAGGCCCAGCCCGCTGCCGCCGGGGCGGCCGGAGGTCTGGAACGCCTCGAACAGGTGTTGGCGGGTCTTTTCTGGCACGCCGGGCCCGGTGTCGGAGACCTCGATGATCGCGACCGCGCCCTCGCGCTTTCCCGTGATGCGGATCTGCTGCACGCCGCCATCGCCGGACGAATGGCTCTCCAGCGCCTGCGCGGCGTTGCGCACGAGGTTGAGCAGCACGCGGAACAGCTGGTCCGGATCGGCGTCGACCGACAGCCCGCGCTCGATCGCCGCGACCCAGGCGATCGAGGCATCGGTGCCAAGGCCCGCGGTCTCGCGCACCTCCAGCACCACGGGCTCGATCGGGATCAGGCGGCGGTCGGGGGCGGCCTCCTGGGCACGGCCATAGGACAGGGTCGACTGGCAGAAGGCGATGGCGCGCTCCAGCGATCGCACCAGTTTTGGCGCAAAGCGCTGCACGCGCGGATCGGGCACACTCGCAAGCTGGTCTGACAGCAATTGCGCCGACGCCAGCAGGTTGCGCAGATCATGGTTGATCTTGGAGACGGCGAGGCCGAGCGCGGCAAGGCGGCTCTTCTGATTCAGCATCGACATCAGGTCGCGCTGCATGTCGGACAGCTCGCGCTCGGCGACCCCGATCTCGTCGCCGCGCTGGCTCGGCACGATGATCCGCGCCGAACTTTCCGGGTTTTCGTGGAAGCCGACCAGGCTCGCGGTGAGCCGCCGCATCGGCCGCACGAACAAATAATGCAGCGCTAGGTAGACCAGGCCCGCGGTCAGGACCGCAATGAACAGCGCCACCACCACGACGTTGCGCGAGAAGCGGTACATCGCCTGCCGCAGCGGCAATTCATCGGTGACGACCTCGATGAACTGCGCGCTGCCGACCGACGGGCCGACGATCCGGATCGCCTGGTTGCCGGTCTCCAGCATCATCTGGAACGAGCCGGTGATGGCCTGCCACGCCGTCATCTCGCGCAGGTCGATGTCGTGGTCGATGGCCGCCGGCAGGTCGGCGCTGGCGAGCAACCGGCGCTGCTGGCCGAGCTTGATGGCGACCGCCCGTGCATTGATGCTTCGCAGGATCTGCCGTGCCAGCGAATCCGGGACCATGCCTGACGGTGCCGCGTCGAGCACGAGGGCGGCGGTGTTCGCCGCGGCGACGCGGTCGTTCAGCCGGTTGACCCAGAAATTGGCGATCGCGGGCACGTAGAGCAGGATCGCCGCGATCATGACCAGCGGAATGGTGAGCAGCAGAAGCTTGCCGGACAGGCCGAGCCGTTGCGGCACCCGGGCGCGCGGCTCCTCGGGGGTCGGCTGGTCTTGCAGAGGCTGAAGGTCCGTCGCTGCCACGAAATTCGCCTTCACTCGCCTAAGTCAATCAAGATGCGGTCTGCCCCGAAATCGGTCAAATTACGGATCGCTAATGTCGGGTTTTACCGATGTAGGCCGGCTACGGCCGAGTCGCCATCCTCAACCGTCAAAAACCCCGCGGAAACAGCGATATTCGCCGCATTTGGGGCATCAGGCGACGTTGACGAAAAGGGACCGCTCCCTTATAAGCCGCGCCGAATAGTCCGCGATGACCCGGCACGCGCCGGGAGCGGCTCTTTTGGGCCGGAACGGGCCCGTTTTGGGCCGCATCTTCCGGACGTACCCTTCAATTCTACAGGCATATTGCCCGGTCAGCGGAGAACAACCCGTGAAGCGGACTTATCAACCCAGCAAACTGGTGCGCAAGCGCCGTCACGGTTTCCGTGCCCGTCTCGCCACTGCCGGCGGCCGCAAGGTCTTGGCCGCCCGCCGCGCCCGCGGCCGCAAGCGTCTGAGCGCCTGAGCCGGACTGGCCCCCTTTTGGGATTTCATCATGGATCGGCTGAGGCAGCGGGCGGATTTCCTCGCCGTTGCCAATGGCGCGCGGGTGAACAGCGGCGCCTTCGTCCTGCAGGGACGCGCCCGCCAGGATGACGGCCCGATCCGGATCGGCTTTACCGTTACCAAAAAGAACGGCACCGCCACCGAGCGCAACCGGATCAAGCGCAGGCTTCGCGAACTGGTGAAGCGGCTCGATCCGGTATCGATGCATCCCCATCATGATTATGTGCTAGTGGGCCGCAGGGACGCGCTCACACGCGACTTCGCGACCATGGTCGACGACCTCCGCGGGGCGCTCGGCCGCCTCTCGCGGCAGGCCGCGAGGGGGCGCGAGAAAAATCCTGCGAACAGCCGCAAACCGGATTGATGACGAGACCCCAGAGATGACCGACAATCGCAACACCATCCTCGCCGTCATTCTGTCCGGCCTCGTGCTGATCGCCTGGCAGTATTTCTACAACGTGCCGGCGATGGAGAAGCAGCGCGCCCAGCAACAGGCGCAGGCCGAACTCCAGAAGACCACGCCGCAGCCCAATGCGACCGCCACGCCGGGAGCCACCCCGCAAGCCGGCGGCACGACGCCGCAGGCCGCGCCCGGCGCCAACCAGCAGGCCCAGCCGGTCGTCGCGCGTAGTGTCGCGATTTCGGCCTCGCCGCGCGTGAAGATCGATACGCCCCGCCTCACCGGCTCGATCTCGCTCAAGGGCGCGCGCATCGACGATCTCGCGCTGGTGCAGTACCGCGACACAGTCGACCCGAAGTCGCCGGCCATCATCCTCTATTCGCCCTCCGGTACCGCGGAACCCTACTATGCCGAGTTCGGCTGGGTGGCGGCGAGCGGCTCGACGGCGCGGATGCCCGACTCCACAACGGTGTGGCAGCAGGACGGCTCGGGCGAGCTGACGCCGACCTCGCCGGTGACGCTGAAATACGACAACGGCGAAGGCCTCACCTTCCGCCGCAAGATCTCGGTCGACGAACGCTATCTCTTCACCATCAAGGACGAGGTGACCAATGTCGGCAACGCGCCGGTCACGCTCTATCCCTTCGCGCTGATCTCGCGCCATGGCACGCCGCAGGTTTCCGGCTACTACATCCTGCATGAAGGCCTGATCGGCTATCTCGGCGACCAGGGCCTGCAGGAATACGGCTACAAGAAGATCGACGAGGCCGGGCGGGTGCCCTTCAAGGCCACCAATGGCTGGCTCGGCATTACCGACAAGTACTGGGCCTCGGCACTGCTGCCCGACACCAACGCGCAATTGCAGGCGAGCTTCTCGTCGAATCTCAGCAACAATCTGCGGAAATACCAGACCGACTATCTGCTCGACCCGCAGACAGTCGCGATCGGCGGCACGGCGAGCGCCAATGCCCGGCTGTTCGCGGGCGCCAAGGAAGCCGGCGTCGTCGGCATCAACTTCCCGTTCACCGGGCTCGGCGGCTACAACAAGGAGCTCGGCCTCAACCACTTCGATCTCTTGATCGACTGGGGCTGGTTCTACTTCATCACCAAGCCGATGTTCCTCGGGCTCGACTTCTTCTACCGCCTGTTCGGCAATTTCGGCGTCTCGATCCTGCTCGTCACCGTGATCGTGAAGCTGCTGTTCTTCCCGCTCGCCAACAAATCCTACGCCTCGATGGCGAAGATGAAGTCGGTGCAGCCGCAGCTGCAGGCGCTGAAGGAACGCTTCCCCGACGACAAGGTGAAGCAGCAGCAGGAGATGATGGAGATCTACCGCAAGGAGAAGATCAACCCGGTGGCAGGCTGTCTGCCCGTGCTGATCCAGATCCCGGTGTTCTTCTCGCTCTACAAGGTGCTGTTCGTCACCATCGAGATGCGGCACGCGCCGTTCATTGGCTGGATCAAGGACCTCTCGGCGCCGGATCCGACCAATTTGTTCAACCTGTTCGGGCTGATCCCGGTCGATCCGACGCAGCTCCCGCTGTTCGGTCACTACCTCGCGCTCGGCATCTGGCCGATCATCATGGGCATCACGATGTGGTTCCAGATGAAGCTGAACCCGACGCCGCCGGATCCGACGCAGAAGATCATCTTCGACTGGATGCCGCTGATCTTCACCTTCATGCTGGCGGGCTTCCCGGCCGGACTCGTGATCTACTGGGCCTGGAACAATCTGCTCTCGGTGATCCAGCAGAGCTACATCATGCGCCGCAACGGCGTGAAGGTGGAGCTGTTCGACAACATTCGAAACTCGTTCAAAAAAAAAGTGACGACTGAGGCGGTGTAGCTTCTCCCTTCGTCATTCCGGGATGGTGCGAAGCACCAGACCCGGAATCTCGAGATTCCGGGTTCGATGCTGCGCATCGCCCCGGAATGACAACGAAACAAAAGAGCTTCGCATGACCGACGATACCGATGCGAAGCTGATCGAAGCCGGGCGAAAGCTGTTCGCCGGCGACTGGCAGTTCATCTGGGCCGCGCCCGCGGTCGAGCAATTGCCGCCGATGGCGGGGCTCGAGATCGCCTTTGCCGGCCGCTCCAATGTCGGCAAATCCAGCCTGATCAACGCCCTCACCGGCCGCAACAGCCTCGCGCGCACCTCGCATACGCCGGGCCGCACGCAGGAGCTGATCTTCTTCGACGGACCTCCGAATTCCGGCCTGCGCCTCGTCGACATGCCCGGCTATGGCTATGCCAAGGCGCCGAAGACGCAGGTCGCGTCCTGGACCGAGCTGATCCATAAATTCCTGCAGGGGCGCGCCTCGCTGGCGCGCGTCTATGTGCTGATCGACGCGCGGCATGGCCTCAAGGACGTCGATCTCGAAATCCTCAAGACGCTCGACCGCACCGCCGTCAGCTACCAGATCGTGCTGACCAAGGCCGACCAGGTGAAAGCGTCCGAACTCGCCGCAACGATCGCCGAGACCGAGGCGGCGCTGGCAAAGCATCCGGCGGCGTTCCCGCACGTGCTTTCGACCTCCTCGCGCTCCGGCACCGGCATGGCGGAGCTGCGCGCGGCGATCGTTCGGCTGCTGGACGAACGGGGCGCGTGATGCCGCGATCGTTTCGCCTGCTGATTGCGCTTGCCGGATTGATGGGCGCCGCCGGCGTCGCGCTGGCAGCAGCCTCGGCGCACGGCGCCGATGCCAGCCGCCTTGCCTCCGCAAGCGCCATGCTGCTGTTTCATGCAACGGCCATACTCGGCACGGCCGCACTGCTCGCGCGCGGGATTCTGCACGGCGGAATTGGCCTCGCCGCCGCCTTCGGCTTCGTAATCGCGGCAGCGCTGTTCGCGGGAGACCTCGCCTTGCGGCAATATGCCGGCCACGGATTGTTTCCTTTTGCCGCACCGACCGGCGGCACGCTGCTGATCGTGAGCTGGCTGGCGGTGAGCGTGGCGGCGCTGTGGCAGCAGAAATGAAATCCTTCCCTTCTCCCCTTGTGGGAGAGGCGAAGATCAGGACTTTGCGTGAACGCCGCCAATCGGATAGAACGCGGCCCGACAGTCCCGCCAGCGAGATCCGCCTCATGACCGACATTTCACCGCTCGATCAGGCCCGCATCCTGTCCGAAGCGCTGCCGCACATGCAGCAGTATGACGAAGAGACCATCGTCATCAAATATGGCGGCCATGCCATGGGCGACGAGGAGACCGCGAAGAATTTTGCGCGCGACATCGTTCTGCTCGAACAGACCGCGATCAATCCGGTGGTCGTGCACGGCGGCGGACCGCAGATCGCGACCATGCTCAAGCGCCTCGGCATCCAGTCGGAATTCGCAGCCGGCCTGCGCATCACCGATGCCGCCACCATCGAGATCGTCGAGATGGTGCTCGCCGGCTCCGTCAACAAGCAGATCGTCGGCTACATCAACGAAGCCGGCGGCAAGGCCGTGGGGCTCTCAGGCAAGGACGGCAACATGGTGAAGGCGTCGAAGACGACGCGCACCATCGTCGATCCGGATTCGAACATCGAGAAAGCGATCGACCTCGGCTTCGTCGGCGATCCCGAGAAGGTCGACCTCACGCTGCTGAACCAGCTGATCGGCTACGAACTGATCCCGGTGCTGGCGCCGCTCGCGACTTCGAAGGACGGCCAGACGCTGAACGTCAATGCCGACACCTTTGCAGGCGCGGTCGCGGGCGCGCTGAAGGCAAAACGCCTGCTGCTGCTCACCGATGTGCCGGGTGTGCTCGACAAGTCCAAGAAACTGATCCCGCAGCTTTCGGTGAAGGACGCGCGCAAACTGATCGCCGACGGCACCATTTCCGGCGGCATGATCCCGAAGGTCGAGACCTGCATCTACGCGCTGGAGCAGGGCGTGCAGGGCGTCGTCATCATCGACGGCAAGATGCAGCACGCCGTGCTGCTCGAGCTCTTCACCAACCAGGGCACGGGAACGCTGATCCACAAGTGATGGGCGAGCGGCCAAGGAAGATGAACGTCATGCCCGGGCTTGTCCCGGGCATCCACGACCTTTCTTCTCGCGGCCAAGACGTGGATGGCCGGGACTTGTCCGTTGAGACGCGCTCCGCGCTTTTGCTCGGCCATGACGAGCGGAGAGAGACGCGCCCGCGTCGCTCGCCTCTCACGCGTTTCCTGATGACGCTGCCGGCAGCGGTCATTTCTTTCTTTGCTTCCGCTGCACCTGCATTCGCCGACCTCAAAATCTGCAACCGCATGAGCTATGTCGTCGAGGCTGCGATCGGCATCGACGACAAGGCGGCGACCGCGACGCGCGGCTGGTTCCGCATCGATCCCGCCACCTGCCGCGTCGTGGTGCAAGGCACGCTCGCCGCCGACCGCATCCTCTTGAATGCCCGCGCGCTCGGCGTCTACGGCTCCTCGCCGATCCCGCAGAACGGCAGCGACATGCTTTGCGTCGCGCCGGAGAATTTTGTCATTGCGGCCGCGCGGCAGTGCCGCACCGGACAGACGCAGGCGCCGTTCACGCAGATCACGCCGACGCGGACCGACGACGGCAACCTCGTCGCCTACCTCGCCGAGGACAGTGAATATGACGACGAGCAGGCGCGCCTCGCCGGCATCCAGCGCCTGCTGGCTATCGCAGGCTACGATGCCGGCGCGATCGACGGCGTCGATGGCCCGAAGACGCAAGGTGCCCTCGCAGCTTTCCTGAAAAGCCGCGGGCTCGGCTCCGACATCACGTCGTCACCAAATTTCTTCAAGACCATGGTGGATGCGGTGCAGACGCCCTCAGTGAGCGGGCTCACCTGGTGCAACGACACGCCGCACAAGGTGATGGCGGCGGTCGCGACCGACGACGGCAAGGCCGTGACCAGCCGCGGCTGGTATCGCATCGATCCCGGCAAATGCCTGCACCCCGACGTGACAGGCACGCCGAAGCAGGTTTACAGCTTTGCGGAAGCCGTCGACGCCGACAACCGCGCGATCAAGCTGAAGGACCGCCCGCTGAACTGGGGTGGCGACCGGCAGCTCTGCACGCGCGAGACAAAATTCGAGACCAACGAGCAGGCCGATTGCCCCGCGCGCGGATTTGCCGCCACCGGCTTTGGCGCGGTCGATATGAGCGGCGGCGGCAAGACGCTGCGATTTGCGGTGCCGTGATCGGGCGTGTTGCGATGACGGCGCCGCATACACAACCGTCGTCCCGGCGAAGGCCGGGATCGTTGTGGCGCGAGATGGTGGTTGTCAGTCTTCGCCAAACCGCTCCCTGGGGTTATGGGTCCCGGCCTTCGCCGGGACGTCAGCGGAGAATGGGCGACGCTTGCGTGTAGCAGATAGAGAATCGCGATGAGAATTCCCCGCACCTTCACCCACATCGACACCTGGGTGTTCGACCTCGACAACACGCTCTATCCGCACCACGTGAACCTGTGGCAACAGGTCGATTTGCGGATCACCGAGTTCGTGTGCAACTGGCTCAACGTGACGCCGGTGGAAGCGCGAAAGATCCAGAAGGATTATTACCAGCGCTTTGGCACCACCATGCGCGGCATGATGACCTTGCACGGCGTGCACGCCGACGACTACCTCGCTTATGTGCACAAGATCGACCATTCGCCACTGGAGCCGAATCCGGCGCTCGGTGCGGCCATCACAAAGCTGCCGGGACGAAAGCTCATCCTGACCAACGGCTCCGTCGACCATGTCGATGCGGTGCTGGCGCGGCTCGGCCTGGCTGCACATTTCGATGGGGTGTTCGACATCATCGCCGCGAACTTCGAGCCGAAGCCGGCGCGGCAGACCTATGAGAAATTTCTCGCTGACCATTCGGTCGATCCGGCGCGATCAGCGATGTTCGAGGACCTCGCCCGCAACCTCGTCGTTCCCCACGACCTCGGGATGACCACGGTGCTGGTCGTGCCCGACGGCACGCAGGAGGTGGTGCGGGAAGACTGGGAACTCGAGGGCCGCGAAGCCGCCCATGTCGACCATGTCACGGATGATCTGGCGGGGTTTTTGGCGGGGCTTTCGGGCCCGAAATAGCCGTCATCCCCCGCGAAGGCGGGGTATCCAGTAATCACTGCCATCTCGATTCATCACAACTGCTGCGGCGTACTGGATCACCCGCTTTCGCGGGTGATGACAGCGAACCAAGCTTGACTCTCTCCCCCCAAATCCCGAAAAAGCGCTCCAAATCACCGCAAATCCCGCCTTTCGAAGAGGAAATCCCGATGTCTCTTGCAGCCCTCGAAACCACCATCAACGGCGCATTCGACGCGCGTGACGGCATCTCGACCTCGACCAAGGGCGAGGTGCGCGAGGCCGTGGACCATGCGCTGGAGATCATGGACAAGGGCGAGGCGCGGGTCGCCGAGCGCGAGGCTGATGGCAAGTGGAAGGTCAATCAGTGGCTGAAGAAGGCTGTGCTGCTGTCCTTCCGCCTCAACGACATGGCGGCCATTCCCGGCGGCCCCGGCAAGGCCTCGTGGTGGGACAAGGTGCCCTCGAAGTTCGACGGCTGGGGCGAGAACCGGTTTCGCGACGCTGGCTTCCGTGCCGTGCCCGGCGCGATCGTGCGCCGCTCGGCCTTCATTGCGCGCAACGTCGTGCTGATGCCCTCCTTCGTCAATCTCGGCGCCTATGTCGATGAGTCCACCATGATCGACACCTGGTCGACCGTCGGCTCCTGCGCGCAGATCGGCAAGCGCGTGCACATTTCCGGCGGCGTCGGCATCGGCGGCGTGCTCGAGCCGCTGCAGGCCGAGCCCGTGATCGTCGAGGACGACTGCTTCATCGGCGCACGCAGCGAGGTCGCCGAAGGCGTCATCGTGCGCAAGGGCGCGGTGCTCTCGATGGGCGTGTTTCTGGGCGCCTCGACCAAGATCGTCGACCGCGAGACCGGTGAAGTGTTCATCGGCGAAGTCCCGGAATATTCGGTGGTGGTCCCCGGCGCCCTGCCCGGCAAGCCCATGAAGAACGGCCAGCCCGGCCCGTCGACCGCCTGCGCCGTGATCGTCAAGCGCGTCGACGAGCGCACGCGCTCGAAGACCAGCATCAACGAGCTGCTGCGGGATTGATCGCGCGCCGCGACCGCCATCCCCTCACCGTCACCCCCGCGCAACGGCGAAGCCGTTGTCGCTGGAGGTGGCCGCTTCTTCAGCGGCCCTCGAAGGGCGACGGCCCGGCTGCATCGGGGCCGTTCATCCTTCGAGGCTCCCCATGGGGCGCGCCGCGCCCCATGCCTCGCGCCTCAGGATGACGGGGCTGGCGGCAGATCGAACCCTCCCTCCCCCCACAGCGACCAATTCCCGGGCGGCCCCTGCCGCCCGGAGCCTTTGCCATGGACTGGACCTGGTACCTCTTCCGCTTCGACGGCCGCATCAACCGCGCCCTGCTGTGGCAGGCGCTGCTGATTGTCGCGCTGCTGGCGGCGTTGCTGGGGATCATCGGTCAGGTCATTGGGATCCTCGAAGGGGCCACATCCTTCAAGTTCAAGGTCAACCTCGACTTCGACTTCGGCCTCGACGACCTCTTCAGGCTTGTCGACCCGCGGGCCTACCGTCTGCCGGCATCCGCCGATCGTGCGTCCCTGATCCTCAAGGTGCTCGGCATATCGCCGTTCCTCTGGATTTACCTGGCAACCGCGATCAAGCGGCTGCACGATCGCGACAGAAGCGGCTGGTGGATGGTTCCGTTCTTCGTCGTGCCCGGCCTGTTCAGCCAGTTCTCGGACCTGCTGCCCGAGTCCAACTGGGTGCTTCCGTTGAGCTGGGCCGCTTCCATCCTGTGGCTGTGGGGCTTCGTCGAAATGTTCGTCGTACCCGGCAGCGTGGGCAATAACCGGTTCGGTCCTGATCCATTGGCCGAGACCGAGGATGGCTCCGCCTCGTCCTCCGCAAAAAGCTGGGACCAGCAGAGTGAACTCGATTTAGTGCCGCCCAGCGCTAGCCCGCCCGGCGGCATGCATGTTAAGCGGAGCGCATGACCGATGCCCTCTCGATTGCCCGCGACCTCATCCGCTGCCCCTCGGTAACCCCGGCCGACGCCGGTGCGCTGGGGGTGCTTGAAAAGCTGCTCACCGAAGCCGGTTTCACCTGCCACCGCGTGACCTTCTCGGAGCCCGGTACTGCCGATGTCGACAATCTCTACGCGCGGATCGGCACCGAAGGCCCGCACATCACCTTTGCCGGCCACACCGACGTCGTGCCGCCCGGCGACGAGAGCGCCTGGAGCGTCGGCGCGTTTTCCGGCGAGGTGAAGGACGGATTTCTGCACGGCCGCGGCGCGGTCGACATGAAGGGCGGCATCGCCTGCTCGGCCGCCGCGGTGCTGGAGCATCTCGCAGCGAATGGCGGCAAGCCGCGCAGCGATGGCAAGGGCTCGATCTCCTTCCTGATCACCGGTGACGAGGAAGACGTCTCGATCAATGGCACGATCAAGCTGCTGCAATGGGCCGCCGAGCGCGGCGAAAAGTTCGATCATTGCGTGCTCGGCGAGCCCTCGAATGTCGAGACGCTTGGCGACACCATCAAGGTCGGCCGCCGCGGCTCGCAATCCGGCACGCTCTACGTCGACGGCCTGCAGGGGCACGTCGCCTATCCGCATCGCGCCGCCAATCCGGTGCCGGACATCTCGCGCCTGATCGTGGCGATCTCGGACGAGCCCCTCGACCATGGCAGCGCGCAGTTCCAGGCCTCCAACCTCGAATTCACCTCGGTCGACGTCGGCAACACCGCCAATAACGTAATCCCCGGCCAGGCCCGCGCAAAGTTCAACATCCGCTACAACGACAACCACACCCAAGCGAGCCTGCGCGAGCTGGTCGAGACACGGCTGGCAAAAGCCTGCGGCAACCGCATCCGCGCCCGCATCGTCTGGGAGACGTCGAACTCCAACGTGTTCGTCACCAAGCCGGGCCCGTTCACCGATCTCGCGGTCTCCGCGATCGAGGAGGTGACGGGGCGCAAGCCGGAACTGTCGACATCAGGCGGCACGTCGGATGCACGCTTTATCTCCAGCTACTGCCCCGTGATCGAATTCGGCCTCGTCGGCCAGACCATGCACCAGATCGACGAGCGCACGCCGGTGAAGGATCTGGAGCAGCTGACGAAGGTGTATCGGGGGATTTTGACGCGGTATTTTGCGTAGCGCTCCGCTGCCGCCAATCCCTCCGCCGTCATCGCCCGCGAAGGCGGGCGATCCAGTATTCCAGAGGCAGCGCGAGGATACGGAGAGGCGGCGGCGTACTGGATGCCCCGCCTTCGCGGGGCATGACTCCGGTGGGTGTGGCGAGAGCGTGCGTCTCGCTCCGACCTCTAATAATCCACCCGCACCAGATACAGCCCCTCCGGCGGGGCGACGATGCCGCAAGCGGCCCGGTTGCGCGCGGCTAGCGCTGCGGCGAGATCGTCGGCGGTCCAGCGGCCCTCGCCGACCCAGACCAGCGAGCCCACCATCGAGCGCACCTGGCTGTGCAGGAACGAGCGCGCCGAGGTGAGGATCGTCACCTCGCGGCCGTCGCGCAGCACATCGAGCTGGTCGAGCGTCTTCTCCGCCGATTTGGCCTGGCACTCGGTATCGCGAAACGTCGTAAAGTCGTGCTTGCCGAGCAGGCGCTGGGCGGCCGCATGCATCGCATCCGTGTCCAGCTTGCGGGACACACGCCAGGCGTGGCCGACATCCAGCGCGAGGTTGGCGCGGGTGTTGACGATGCGGTAGCGATAGTGCCGCTTGACGGCCGAGAAGCGCGCCTCAAAACTTTCGGGCACGATCTCCGCGCTGAGCACTGCGATCGGATGCGGACGCAGATGGGCGTTCAAGCCGTCGCGCAGGCGATCCGGCGGAAACGGCTTTTCGATATCGACATGCGCGACCTGGCCGAGCGCGTGCACGCCGGCGTCCGTACGGCCCGCGCCATGCACGCGCACGTCCTGGCCACACATGGCCTTGACGGCCGTCTCCAGCGCGCCCTGCACCGACGGCAGCGTCTCCTGCACCTGCCAGCCGAAGAACGGCGCGCCGTCATATTCGATGGTGAGCTTGTAGCGGGGCACTATGCGAGCCGCATCGGCGGCTTCAACGGCACGCCGCGCAGGAAGTCGGCGGCCTGCATCCGCGCCTTACCCTCGCGCTGCAGCTCGATGATGCGGATCGCGCCGTCGCCGCAGGCAATCGTGAGCTGATCGTCGAGGACGTCACCGGGCGCGCCGGTGCCCTTTGCCAGTTCGCAGCGCAAGATCTTGACGCGCGCGTTCTCGGTCACGCCGGCAAGCTCGGCCCAGGCACCGGGGAAGGGCGACAGGCCGTGGATGTGGCGCAGCACCGCGCGCGCCGGCTTGCTCCAGTCGATCCGCGCCTCGGCCTTATCGATCTTGGCGGCGTAGGTGACGCCGTCCTCGTCCTGCTTCTTGAGCTGGAGCCCGCCGCGTCCGAGTGCGGCCATCGCGCGCACCATCAGATCGGCACCGAGCCGGGAGAGGCGATCGTGCAGATCGGCCGCGGTCATGTTGTCCTGAATCGCCAGACGCTCGGCCATGGCGACGTCGCCGGTGTCGAGCCCGACATCCATCTTCATCACCATGACGCCGCTCTCGGCATCGCCTGCCATGATCGCGCGATTGATCGGCGCGGCGCCACGCCAGCGCGGCAGCAGCGAGGCATGCAGGTTGTAGCAGCCGAGCTTTGGCGCATCGAGGATGGCCTGCGGCAAGATCATGCCATAGGCGACGACGACGGCGGCATCCGCATCAAATGCGCGAAACTCCTCCAGTGCTTCGGAAGTCTTCAGTGTCTTCGGCGTCAACACGGGAATGCCGAGCTTTCGCGCGGCTTCCTCGACCGGGGTCGGCTGCAGTTGCAGCCCGCGCCGCCCGCCCGGCTTCGGCGCGCGCGTGTAGACGGCGACGATCTCGTGGCCGTGCGCGACAAGCTCCAGCAGCGTCGGCACGGAGAAATCGGGCGTGCCCATGAAGATGAGGCGGAGGGGCATGAGCGGCGCCTACTCCGCCGCGCGCTTGGCGGCTTTCTCGAACTTCTTCATCACGCGGTCGCGCTTCAGCTTTGACAGATAGTCGACGAACAGCACGCCGTTGAGATGGTCGATCTCGTGCTGGATGCAGGTGGCGTAGAGCCCCTCCGCATCCTCCTCATGCACCTTGCCGTCGAGATCGGTGAAGCGCACGCGCACCTTCGCGGGCCGTTCGACCTCCTCGTAATATTCGGGGATCGACAGGCAACCCTCTTCGTAGACCGACATCTCCTCGGACGAGGACAGAATCTCCGGATTGATGAAGACGCGCGGGATCGGCTTGGTCTCGCCGTTCTCGTCGCGCTTGGCGAGATCCATGGTGATGAGACGGAGCGGTTGCGCGACCTGGATCGCCGCGAGCCCGATGCCGGGCGCGTCGTACATGGTCTCGAACATGTCGTCCGCGAGCTTGCGGATCTCCGATGTCACCTTCTCGATCGGCTTGGAGACCAGACGCAACTGCTTGTCGGGCAGGATGATGATTTCTCTGAGGGCCATGGCCGCGATTTAAGCCGCCGCCCCCAAGCGGTCAATGCGGACGGGAACGCGTTAACGATCCGCTAACCATAAAAGTTAGGCCTTCGTTAACCATAAAAATTAACCGCCCATTTACTATAAATGTTCGCTATTCGTTCGCGCTATCGGGCGAATCGGATAGAAGGGCTGCCATGAACGAGATCATTTTCATGGCTGGCGACTGGCCGGTGCGCGCGATCGACGCGGCTATCGGCTTCGGCGCGCTCGTCCTCATCCTCCTTCTGGTCATTGCCATTGTGATCGCGAAGTCCTCGCGCCGAGGCGCGGAACTCGCGATGGCGAACGCCATCCGCGCCGATGAGCTGGAGGAGCGGCTGAGCGAGATGCTGCGCGCCCAGAGCGAGAACTCGGGCCGGGTCGACGCCATGGCGCAGTCGCTCGCGGGACGCCAGGCCGAAATGGCGCGGGCGGTCAACGAGCGGCTGGATTCGGTGACGCATCGCGTCGGCCAGTCCATGGAGCACACCACCCGCAACACCATGGAGAGCCTGCGCGCGCTGCATGAGCGGCTCGGCATCATCGACAATGCGCACAAGAACCTCACCGACCTGACGACGCAGGTGACGACCTTGCGCGATGTGCTCGCCAACAAGCAGTCGCGCGGCGCCTTCGGCCAGGCGCGGATGGAGGCGATCGTCCAGGACGGTCTGCCCAAGGGCTCCTACGAGTTCCAGTTCACGCTCTCGACGGGCAAGCGGCCGGACTGCGTGGTGTTTTTGCCGGACCAGCGCCCGCTCTGCATCGACGCAAAGTTTCCGCTGGAAGCGATGACCGCGCTGCATGATGCGCGCAGCGACGAGGAGCGGCGTGTCGCGAGCCAGCGGCTGCGCGGCGACGTCATGAAGCATGTCAGCGACATCGCCGAAAAATATCTCGTCACCGGCGAGACCCAGGAGATGGCGCTGATGTTCGTGCCGTCGGAATCGGTCTACGCCGAAATCCATGACGGTTTCGACGATGTGATCCAAAAGGCCTATCGCGCCCGTGTCGTGCTGGTCTCGCCCTCGCTCTTGATGCTGGCGATCCAGGTCATGCAGCAGATCATGAAGGACGCGCGCATGCGCGACGCCGCCGACCAGATCCGCACCGAGGTGATCAAGCTCGGCGACGATCTCGGCCGCCTGAGGGATCGTGTGACGAAGTTGCAGAAGCACTTTGCCGACGCCAACGAGGACGTCCGCCAGATCCTGATCTCGGCCGACAAGATCGAGAAGCGCGCCGGACGGATCGAAGAGCTCGACTTCAGCAAGACCGATGCGCCGACGGAGGGCCCGCGGCTGGTGGCAACGAGCCCGGAGCTGTTTCCAAGGAAGCTGCAGGCCGGGGAGTGATTCCGCGCCGTCATGGCCGGGCTTGTCCCGGCCATCCATGAGCTTGCTCGCCGCACCAAGAACGTGGAAGCCCGGGCATGACGAGTTTGGGGCAGAGGCAGCGCCGCCAGAATCTGCTAACACCCCTTCATGACCGCACCTGACGCGACCTCCGGAACTGCTCCGGCCACCACCGACGCCTCCTCCCCCTCCTGGCGAGAGAGCCTGGCTGTCTACCTGCAGCCGCGGGTGCTCATCGTGCTGTTCCTCGGCTTCTCCTCCGGCCTGCCGCTGGCGCTGTCGGGGTCGACGCTGCTGGTGTGGATGCGGGAATCCGGCGTCGATCTCGGGACCATCGGGCTGTTCGCGCTGGTCGGTACGCCCTACACGCTGAAGTTCTTGTGGGCGCCACTGGTGGATGCGCTGCATGTGCCGCTGTTCACACGCGCATTCGGGCGGCGCCGCGGCTGGCTGCTGTTCGCACAACTGCTACTCATCATCTCCATCCTGCTGCTGGCGCTGACCGACCCGGCGCGCTCGCCGTTCTATGTCGCGCTCGGCGCGCTCCTGGTGGCGACGACGTCCTCGACGCAGGACATCGTGGTGGACGCCTTCCGCGTCGAGAGCCTACCGGAGAGCGAGCAGGCCGCCGGCATGGCGTCCTATGTCGCGGCCTACCGCATCGGCATGCTGGTCTCGACCGCGGGCGCGCTGTTCATCGTCTCCGGATTTGAGGGCACCGGCATTCCGCGCTCGTCGGCGTGGATGTGGGGCTATGTGGTGATGGCGGCGCTGGTGCTGATCGGCACCATCACCGCGCTCGCCGCCACCGAGCCCGAGCAATCCGCGCGCGCGGAAGCTGCGACGCAGGCGGACTCGGCCATCGCCCGGGTGCTCCATGCCGCGGTCGGCGCCTTCTCGGAATTCCTGTCGCGCAAGGATGCGCTGGCGGCGCTTGCCTTCGTCGTGCTGTTCAAGTTCACCGACGCGTTTTCCGGCACCATGACCGCGCCGTTCGTGATCGACCTCGGTTTCACCCGCAACGACTATGCGGCGATCGTGAAAGGTGTTGGCCTTGCCGCGACCCTGATCGGCGGCTTTGCCGGCGGGTTCGTCGCGCGGCGCTATCCGCTCGCGGCAAGCTTGTGGATCGGCGGGGTGGTGCAGGCACTCGCCAACCTCTCCTTCTCCTGGCTTGCGGTGGTCGGCACCAATCAATGGGCGCTGGCGCTCGCCATCTGCGCCGAGAACTTCACCAGCGCCATCGGCACCGTGATCTTCGTCGCCTATCTCTCGGCGCTGTGCCAGAACCCGCTGCACACGGCCACGCAATATGCGCTGCTCACCGCGCTCGCCGCGGTGGGACGGACCTATCTGTCGTCAGGTGCCGGCTATGTCGCGAAGGCCGTGGGCTGGCCGATGTTCTTCGTGATCTGCGTGCTGGTCGCGATCCCGAGCCTGATGCTGCTCACCTGGCTGCAGAAGCGCGGGCATTTTGAGCAGCTGGGGCCGGTAAGGGTGTAGGAGTTCGTCATGGCCGGGCTTGTCCCGGCCATCCACGCCTTGCTCTCCCGAACCAAGAACGTGGATGCCCGGGACAAGCCCGGGCATGACGGAGAGTGTTTACTTCCCGACCACCGTCCACTCCGGCACCGCGACATCGCCGATGTGCCAGGCGGTTTCCGAGCAGAACAGCGCGGTCGCCTGCACCGTGACGGTCTTGCCGAGCAGCGGCTTGAGCTGCTTGCGCGCCGCATCCGTCATCGTGAACAGATGGAAGGTGGTGACGCCCTTGCCGGCTTCGCAGAAATCATCGTCGGCCGGCATCAGGCGCGGTGCGCTGACGATCTGGTAGGCCTCGATCTTCGTGCCGTTGGGATGCCGCGTACGCACCAACCGCAAAGTGCCGGTCAGCGTATCGCCGGCCTTGATCGGCGCCTGCGCCTCGGCCGCCGTGCACAGCGCAAGCAAGGCAGTAGCGATGCAGGCAAGGCGCGACAGCGGCGACATGCGAAACTCCTACTGCTTCTTCACCAGGCTCCACTTCGTGATCACGGCTTCGCTCATCTGGCCGGGATCACTGGCGCAAGCGACCTCGTCGACCTTCACGGAGATTTCCTTGCCGACAAAGGATTTCAGCTGCGTAGCCTGCGCGTCGCTGGAGGTGACGAGCTGGAACGTCTCGGGGCCGGTCTCCAGATTGCAGAGCCCGTTCGGCGCCGGCAGGCGGCGCGGCTCGGACGTGATCTGATAGGTCGCGACGCGCTTGCCGTTCTTGGCGTCGCGCACCTTCATCGCGTTGAGCTCGCCGGAGAGCACGTCGCCCGTGTTGATCGGCCTGCCGGGCTTGGACGGCGGCACGTCGCCCTGCTGCGCGGATACGGCAGGCGTCACCAGCGTCATCATCGTGGCAGCCACAGCGAGCCGCTTGCCGAATCGTCGTTTCGTCATGTCGTCCGTTTCCGTCGTTGGGAGTATTAGAACAGGGTCCGCTGCCGCATCGCAGCCGATAGCGTACCTTCGTCGAGATAATCAAGCTCGCCGCCGACAGGCACACCGTGCGCGAGCCGGGTAACCTTCACATTGGCGTCCTGCAGGAGGTCGGTGATGTAATGCGCCGTGGTCTGGCCGTCCACTGTCGCATTCAGCGCCAGGATGATCTCGTGCACCTCAGCGTTGTGCGCGCGGGCCACCAGTGCGTCGATGGTGAGATCCTGCGGGCCGACGCCGTCGAGCGGCGACAATGTCGCGCCAAGCACATGGTAGCGGCCTTGCGTCGCGTTGGCCCGTTCCAGCGCCCAGAGATCGGCGACGTCGGCGACGACGACGATGATCGATGGATCGCGGCGCGGATCGGTGCAAACCGTGCAGGGATTTTGCGTATCGATATTGCCGCAGGTCTTGCAGACCTGGACCTTGTCGAGCGCGACCTGGAGCGCGGCCGACAGCGGCATCATCAGCGCCTCGCGCTTCTTGATCAGATGCAGCGCGGCGCGCCGCGCCGAGCGCGGGCCCAGACCAGGCAAACGCGCCAGAAGCTGGATCAGGCGCTCGATTTCGGGTCCGGCAACCGCGGGCATGATGTCAGCCGAGCAGTCCCGGCGGCAGGCCGAGCCCGCCGGTCAGCGCCTGCATCTTCTCCTGCATCGCGATTTCAGCCTTGCGGCGTGCGTCGGCGAGCGCGGTGACGAGCAAATCCTCCAGCACCTCGCGCTCCTCCGCCTTCATCAGCGACGGATCGATCTTGATGCCCTTCACGTCCATCTTCGCGGTCATGCGCACCGCGACCAGGCCGCCGCCGGAGATGCCCTCGACCTCGAGATTGCCGAGCTCTTCCTGCATCGCCTGCATCTTGGATTGAAGCTGCTGGGCCTGCTTCATCATGCCGAGAAAATCAGCCATCGGTCCTGTCCTCAACTTGTTGCTTGAGCATGATCTTAGCGGAAAACCGCTTCACTCGTTTCCGGATCATGCTCTAGAGATCGTCGCCGTCGGAACCGTCGGGCGGATCGTCACTGCCATAGTCGGAGTTAATATTGGTTTCGGGCGTCTCGGGGGCAAGCCTGCGGACCTCGACGACCTTGGCACCGGGGAAGCGCGACAGCACCTCCTGCACGCGTGGATCGGCCTCGGCAGTGCGGGCATGCTCCTGCTTGGCGGCCTGGTTCACCGAGCGCAGCGTCGGCTGGCCCTGCTCGTTGGACACCACGACGGTCCAGCGGCGGCCGGTCCAGAGCTCGAGCTTGCGCGGCAGTTCCGTGATCAGCGACTTCGGCGCGTTGGGCTCGAGCGCAACTTCGAGCCGTCCATCCTCGAACCGCACCAGGCGCATGTCGCCTTCGAGCGCCGCCTTGGTCATGACATCGCGCTTCTGCCCGGCGAGCGCGACGAGCTGCGTAAAACTCGTGATGCGCAGCGCGGGTGCAGTCGCGGCCTGCGGCGCCGGTGGCGCCGCCATTTGCGGACGCGCACCACCGCCGAAAGAAGGCGGCGACGACGTCGGCGCACGCACCGGTGCCGCCGAGGCGACAGGCGCGGTCGGCGCACTGCGCGAAGCACTTGCACCGCTCACCACCAGCGAGGCGCCGCCATTCTGCTCCAGCATCTTGATCGCTTCGTCCGGCGTCGGCAGGTCGGCAACATAGGCAATGCGGACCAAAACCATCTCGGCGGCGGCGGCGGGGCGCGTCGCGGCCTGCACCTCGGTGATGCCCTTGAGCAGCATCTGCCACATCCGCGACAGCACGCGCATCGAGATCTTTGACGCAAAATCGCGTGCGCGCAGCCGTTCGGTCTCGCCATAGGCGACATTGTCGGCGGTCGCAGGCACGATCTTGACGCGGGTGACGAAGTTCACGAACTCCGCGAGGTCCGACAGCACGACGATCGGATCGGCGCCGGTGTCGTACTGGTCGCGGAACTCCCTGAACGCGGAGGCGATGTCGCCGCGCACCAGCGAATCGAAGAGGTCGATGACGCGGGTGCGGTCGGCGAGCCCCAGCATCTGCCTGACGGCATCGGCCTTCACGCTGCCCGCCGCATGCGCGATCGCCTGGTCGAGCAGCGACAGCGAATCACGCACGGAACCTTCGGCCGCGCGCGCGATGATGCCGAGCGCCTCCGGCTCGATCTCGACGCTCTCCTTGGTCGCGATGCCCGCGAGGTGCTTCATCAGCACGTCGGCCTCGACGCGGCGCAGGTCAAAGCGCTGGCAGCGCGACAGCACGGTGACCGGAACTTTTCGGATCTCGGTGGTCGCGAACACGAATTTGGCGTGCTCCGGCGGTTCCTCCAGCGTCTTCAGGAAGGCGTTGAACGCCGCCGTCGACAGCATGTGGACTTCGTCGATGATGTAGACCTTGTAGCGGGCGCTGGCCGGCGCGTAGCGCACGCTGTCATTGATCTGGCGGACATCGTCGACGCCGGTGTGGGACGCCGCGTCCATCTCCAGCACGTCCATGTGCCGGCTTTCCATGATCGCCTGGCAGTGCACGCCGAGGGTGGGCATGTGGATGGTCGGGCCCTTCACCGAGCCGTCCGGCATCTCGTAGTTGAGCGCGCGCGCCAAAATGCGCGCAGTGGTGGTCTTGCCCACGCCGCGGACGCCGGTGAGGATCCAGGCCTGCGGTATGCGCCCCGTTTCGAACGCATTGGAGACGGTGCGGACCACGGCCTCCTGGCCGATCAGATCGTCGAAGGAGGAGGGACGGTACTTTCGCGCCAGCACCCGATAGGGGGTGCCCGGCTGGGCGCCGAGCTCAAAGCCAGCCTGGCTGGCGCTATGGGGGGGTGTCGGGCCGCCAGCGTCGGTCATCGGTCGATCCGCAATGAAATGTCTCTCGGCCGGCTTTTGCGGAAAGGAGCGTGCGCAGGCGGCTTAGGCCTGCGCTGATCCGCTCGAAAAACAGGTAGGAGACTGACGAGCGACCCGATCCGGACCTCGTTAGGGCTGCTTCCTTCCGGACCTGACCCGGTTGGCGAGTGGCTCGTCCACCGCCAATCTCCCAATCCCTATTTGGGGCCAAAAGGGCCGGAAAGCAAGCGGGTATCGGCCCGGATTTGACTTGCCCAGCATCCGGGCAAAACCCGGCGCAAGATCTAGTCCTCGGCGCCAAGAGGCTGTGCTTTCGCTGATGGTGCCGCCTTGGTAAGAAAACTCCCGGAACTCCACCCAACCAGAAAAGCGATCATTCAAATGGTTACACGTCGTGATGTTGCATCGATTGTCGGGCTTGGCGCACTCGGCGCCGCAGTCACGGCAAGCGCGATCGTTCCCCAGGCTGCGGCACAGACGGCGGCCGATCCCAACGAAACGACCTTTGCCCGCATCCGCCGCACCAAGAAGATGCGGATCGGCGCGGTGGGCGGCGGCGCCCCCTACTACATGAAGGATCTTTCGACCGGGCAGTGGAAGGGCTTTTACATCGACATCGCCAAGGCGCTCGCCGAGGACATGGAAGCCGAGCTCGAGATCACCGAGACCACCTGGGGCAACTCGGTGCTGGACCTCCAGTCCAACAAGATCGACATCTTCTTCGGCCTCAACCCGACCCCGAAGCGCGCGCTGGTGATCGATTTCTCGGTGCCGGTCTTCAACAACGCCTTCGGCATTCTCTGCAAGAAGGATTTCAAGCCGAAGAGCTGGGCCGAGCTGAACTCGCCCGACATCAAGATCGCGGTCGACCAGGGCTCCTCGCACGACCAGGTCGTCAGCCGCCTGACGCCGAAAGCCCAGATCACCCGGCTGAAGACCGCGGATGACGCCACCGCCGCGCTGCAGACCGGCCGCGTCGACGCGCAGTGCCTCATCACCATGCTGTCGCTGACCGTGCTGAAGAAGAACCCCTCGCTCGGCCAGTTCGTGCTGCCGACGCCGATCTTCGCCACCACGTCCAATGCCGGCTTCCGCCGCGAGACCGACAAGACCTGGCGCGACTTCGTCAACACCTGGATCGACTTCAACAAGGGCCTCGGCTTCATCCGCAACGCCATCATCACGAACATGGAGCTCGTGGGCGTGACGGAGGCGGACATTCCGCCGGGCGTGTCGCTGTAAGCTTCCACTGTCATTCCGGGGCTCGCGAAGCGAGAACCCGGAATCTCGCGCCACAACTTCTGGATTCCGGGTTCGCGACTTCGTCGCGCCCCGGAATGACGGCGCAAACGGCCAAGCGCACGACGAGTAAAGCACGCATGTATCAGTGGGACTTCGGCATCCTCTGGAGCTACCGGTGGCTCTTCCTGAACGGGCTTGGCGTCACCGTCGGCTTCACCGTGGTCATTGTGGTGTGTGGGCTGCTCTGCGGCCTCATAGCCGCCTTCGGCAGCCTTTCCCGTTTCAAGGCGGTGCGCACGCTCGCGCTGATTTTCATCGAGGCGTTCCGCTGCACGCCGATCCTGGTGCAGCTGATCTGGTTCTATTACGCGCTGCCGATTCTCGCCGGCGTCGAGATGACGCCGATCACGGCCTCGGCTTTGGCGCTGTCGCTCTATGGCGGCTCGTTCTATTCGGAAATCATCCGCGGCGGCATCGTCTCGATCGACCGCGGCCAGTCCGAGGCCGGCGCCGCGCTCGGCATGACGCCGCGGCAGACCATGACGCGCATCGTGCTGCCGCAGGCGATCAAGCGCATGATCCCGGCGCTGATGAACCAGTCGATCATCCAGTTCAAGAACACCTCGCTGGTCTCGGTGCTCGCGGTGCCTGATCTGGTCTATCAGAGCCAGGTCGCGGCCCATGACAGCTACCGGCCGCTGGAAACCTACACCGCCGTGGCGGTCGCCTATGCGGCGATCCTCATTCCCCTGACCATCCTCGTCCGGCGCGGCGAGAAGCGAATGGCGGTGAGCGAATGAGCGACACACCGAAGATCGAAGTCCGGTCGCTGCGCAAGAGCTTTGGCAGCAACGAGGTTTTGAAGAGCATCAGCCTCGACGTCGCCAAGGGCGGCGTGGTGGCGCTGATCGGCCCGTCGGGCTCGGGCAAATCGACGCTGCTCCGCTGCATCAATCTGCTCGTCGTCCCCGACGGCGGCAGCGTCCGTGTCGGTGACACAAGGTTCGAATTCGGCACTGGGGCAAGACTACCTGACGTCAAGACGCTGGCGCGCTTCCGCGCCACGACCGGCATGGTGTTCCAGCACTTCAACCTGTTCCCGCACATGACGACGCTGCGGAACGTCATGGAAGGTCCGGTCACGGTCCGCCGCATGCCCAGGGCCGATGCCGAAAAGCTGGCGCGAGCGCAGCTCGCAAAGGTCGGGCTCTCCGAGAAGGCGGATCAATATCCGGCGACGCTCTCGGGCGGGCAGAAGCAGCGCGTCGCGATCGCACGTGCGCTCGCCATGGAGCCGGACGTGATGCTGTTCGACGAGGCGACATCGGCACTCGATCCCGAGCTCGTCGGCGAAGTCTTGAACGTCATCCAGCAGCTCGCCGCCGAAGGCATGACCATGGTGATCGTCACCCACGAGATAGCCTTCGCGCGCGAGGTTGCCGACCGCGTAGTCTTCATGCGCGACGGCGTCGTGGTCGAGGAAGGCCCGGCGCGACAGGTGATCGACACCCCGCAAGAGGCGGCGATGCGTGCCTTCCTCAGCCATTTCCACCGCACCGGCGCCCTGCCGCCAGCCACCGCTGCATCGTGATGCCCGGGATCGATCGCGCCTATCTCGTCACCGGTGCCGCCAGCGGCATCGGCCGCGCCACGGCAAAACTGCTCGCAGCACCGGGCACGGCGCTGCTGCTGCACACGCGCGCCAACGCGACCGGCCTCGATGCGACCGCCAACGACGCCCGTGCCAGGGGTGCTGAGGTCGCCGTGTGTCTCGGCGATCTCGCCGAGGCCTCGGTCGCATCGGAAGCTGTCGCGGCCTCGCAGCGTTCGTTCGGTCGGCTCGATGCGCTCGTCTCGATCGGGGGATCGGCGCGTCGCGGCAGCGCGATTGATGTTCCAGCCGAGCAATTCCGCCAGGCGATGGACGAGTCCGCGCTCGCCTTCACACGACTGACTGAGGCCGCGCTGCCGATGCTGCGCGCCGGGACCGATCCGCGGATCGTCGCGGTGTCTTCCTTCGTCGCGCACGTCTTCCGCCCCGATTTCGCGCCGTTCGCCGCGACCGCGGCCAGTCGCGCCGCGCTGGAAGCCTTGGTGCGATCGATGTCCCTCGAGCTTGCGCGGGACGGCATCACCGTCAACGCGGTGACGCCAGGGCTGATCGCAAAGGACAAGCCGACCGAGAGCAAGCTCTCGCCGGAGCAGATTGCCGCGACCGAGGCGTCGATCCCGATGGGCCGCCGCGGACGGCCGGAGGAGGTCGCCGCCGTGATCACCTTCCTGGCCTCGCCGGCCGCGTCTTACGTCACCGGCCAGATCTGGCACGTCAATGGAGGCCTGACATGACCGAGGCGACCGTCGAACGTATCAGGCTGTTCCTGATCGAAAGCCCGATCAAGATGGCGCGCCTGCAGGGCGTCGGCAACGTCAAGGGCACGGTGAAGCGTGTCCTGATCGAGCTCACGTCGAGCGACGGCATCGTCGGCTGGGGCGAAGCCGCGCCCTGGGAGGTGTTCACCGGCACGCCTGAAGCGGCCTTCTCGGCACTCGATATCTACCTGCGGCCCATCGTGCTGAAGAAGCCGGTCAAGCGCGTGCGCGCGTTGATGGTCGAACTCGATCGCGCGCTGGTCGGGCATGCCGAGGCCAAGGTCGGAATCGAGATGGCGTTGCTCGACATCATCGGCAAGGCGTCGGGGCTGTCCGTCGCCGATCTCCTCGGCGGCCGCGTACGCGACACCATCCCCCTCTCCTTCTCGATCGCCGACCCGGATTTTTCCGCCGACCTCGAGCGCATGCGCAAAATGGTCCCCGAGGGCAACGTCATCTACAAGGTCAAGACCGGCGTGAAACCGCATCGCGAAGACCTCGATCATCTCGCGGCGATCCGAAAGGAATTCGGCGACAAGGTCGATCTGCGCGTCGACTACAACCAGGCGCTGGCGCCGTTCGGCGCCATCAAGATCTTGCGCGATGTCGAAGAGTTCGCGCCGACCTTCATCGAGCAGCCGGTGCCGCGCAAGTTTCTCGATGTGATGGCGCAGCTCACTGCGGCGCTGGAAACGCCGGTGTTGGCCGATGAAAGCTGTTTTGACCGCCGCGACATGATGGAGGTGGTGCGCCGCGAGGCGGCCGACGCCGTCTCGATCAAGCTGATGAAGGCGGGCGGCCTGTTCGAGGCCCAGGCCATCATGGCGATTGCCGATATCGCGGGACTACCCGGCTATGGCGGCACGCTGTGGGAAGGCGGCATCGGGCTTGCCGCCGGCACGCAGTTGATCGCGGCGACGCCGGGCATCTCGCTCGGCTGCGAGTTCTACATGCCGCATCACGTGCTCACCGAGGACGTGCTGGAGGAGCGCGTCGCCAACCGCGCCGGCCACGTCGTCGTGCCCGACGGCCCAGGCCTCGGCATTCGCGTCAGCGAATCCTCCGTGCGCGCCAATGCGCGCGTGCTCGCGGAAGCCTGATCCTTCTCATGAGCCTGCATGTCGTCGTCATCGGAGCGGGAATCGTCGGCGCGGCGACCGCGCTCGAATTGCTGCGCGACGGCCATCACATCACCATCGTCGAGCCGGGCGAGCCCGGTGGCGAGCAGGCGGCAAGCTTTGGCAACGGCGCCTGGCTCAGCCCCGCCTCGGTCGTGCCGATGTCGATGCCGGGCATGTGGAAGAAGGTGCCGGGATATCTCGCGGACCCGCTGGGGCCGCTGACCATCCGCATCACGGCGCTGCCGCGCCTCTTGCCCTGGCTGACGCGCTTCCTCCTGGCAGGCGCAACAGTGCCGCGGGTGGAAGCCACCGCGCGCGCCTTGTCGCCGCTGCTGAGGGATTCCCCGGCGCAGCACGCAAAGCTCGCGGCTGAAGCCGGCGTGCCGGACCTCATCCGCCAAAATGGTCTGCTCTACGTCTATCCCGATCGCCAGGCGTTCGAGGCCGAAGCGTTGGCGTGGCGGCTGCGGCGGGACAATGGCGTGCAATGGCGCGAGCTGTACGGCGAGGAGTTGCAGGCGCGCGAGCCAACGCTCGATCCGCGCTATCGTTTTGGCGTGCTCGTCGAAGCCGGCGCGCATTGCGTCGATCCCGGCGCTTATGTCGCGGCACTCGTCCGTCATGCGGTGGCGCAAGGTGCGACGCTTGCCCGCGCTCGCGCCACCGGCTTCGACATCGCTGAGGGCAGGCTGCGCGCGGTGTTGACCGCGAAAGGCAGGATCGCGTGCGATCGCGCGGTGATCGCGGCGGGTGTCTGGTCGAAGCATCTCGCGCTGGCGGCCGGAGACCGCGTGAGCCTCACGAGCGAGCGCGGTTATCACGTCGTTATCGCCGATCCCGAGGCCGTGCCGCGCACGCCCGTGATGCCGAGCGACGGCAAGATGGGAAACACGGTCACGACAAAGGGCCTGCGCGCATCGGGCCAGGTGGAGCTCGCCACGATCGAGGCGCCGCCAAACTGGCAGCGCGCGCAGGTGCTGCTCGATCATCTGCGCCGGACCTATCCGGCATTGCCTAAAGATGTTCCGGCGACGCGACTGAGCCGCTGGATGGGCCACCGCCCGTCGACGCCAGATGGGCTGCCGGTGATCGGGCCAGCCTCCGCCTGTCACGACATCGTGCATGCGTTCGGCCACGGTCATGTAGGCCTCGCCGCAGGGCCGGCCACGGCCGCGGTTGTCGCTGATGTGATCGCGGGGCGCTCGCCCTCGATTCCACTCCGGTCCTATTCCGCTGTGCGTTTTCGGATGTGGTGACCCGAGCCTGCAATCCTTCCCCTCGGGGAATCGGTATCGTATGGTCTGATCCAAACAAGCAGGGGCCTGCCCCACCAAGCCCGAATCCATCGGGCGATCCGGAAACCTTCATGCCTGAACCCGCCTGGTCGCTGAATTCCCGATTGAAAGAGGACACGATCGACATCGGCGATCTGCCGCTGTCAAAAGTCCTGGTCATCAAGGACGCCCATTATCCCTGGCTCCTCTTGGTGCCGCGCCGGCCCAATGCGGTCGAGATCATCGATCTCGACGAGGTCGAGCAGGCGCAGTTGATGACGGAGATTTCGCGCGTCTCGCGCGCGCTGAAAGAGATCACCAAATGCGACAAGCTCAATGTCGCAGCGCTCGGCAATCTCGTGCCGCAGCTTCACGTGCATATCATCGCGCGGCGGACCAGCGATGCGGCCTGGCCGCGTCCGGTCTGGGGGGTGATGCCGCCGCTGGCGCATGACGCCACGGAAGTCCAGAATTTCATCAGCGCGCTTCGCCGCAAGATCTGGTTGGGTTGAAAGAACAATAATGTCAGCATTCGACGCATTTCCCCTGGGACAGCCGGCCTTCGTCACAAGCATCCTCGATCGCGCCGCGCATCTGCGCCGCGACGACGAAAAACTGTTCGCGCTCGAGCAGAAGTCCACCTCGCGCGCCTATGTCATCTACCGCGACTCGCTGTTGGTGAAGCGCGAGGGCGATGGCGTGCGCGCGCTGCTGTCGATCGACGAAGCGACCAAGTGCGGCGCCAATCCCGGCACGATCTTTCTGGGCCTGCGTGACGGCGCCGCGGTGTTCGGCATGGGCATGCCGCAGGCCGCCGCCGAGAAACTGATGGGCCGCGACGACTATGCCGTGACCGAATTGCGCGGCATGGCGATGCAGGGCGCGATTCCGCCCGATCAGCTCTCCGCAATCGCGATGGCGAAGTCGATGGTGACCTGGCATCAGCGCCACGGCTATTGCGCCAATTGCGGCACGCGCAGCGCGATGAAGGAAGGCGGCTGGAAGCGCGACTGTCCTGCTTGCAAGGCCGAGCATTTTCCGCGCACTGACCCTGTCGTCATCATGCTGGTGGCCTCCGGCGACAAATGCCTGCTCGGGCGCCAGAAGCAGTTTCCCCCCGGCATGTATTCCTGCCTCGCCGGCTTCGTCGAAGCGGCCGAGACGATCGAGGACGCGGTGCGCCGCGAGATCTTCGAGGAAAGCGGCATCCGTTGCACGGACGTGCAGTATTACATGACGCAGCCCTGGCCCTATCCGTCATCACTGATGATCGGCTGCAGCGCGCGGGCGCTCAACGAGGACATCGTCGTCGATCGCACCGAGCTGGAAGAGGCGCGCTGGTTCACGCGCGACGAGGCGCGGCAGATGCTGGCGCGCACGCACCCCGACGGGCTCGCGGGGCCGCATCCCTTCGCGATCGCCCATCACCTGCTTGGACGCTGGGTGCATGGCAAGGGCGGCGCCTAAGCGACGGAGTGGCGCTTGTCCACATCGGGGATAGCACCGCGCATTCTCTGCATCGGCATTCCCGTGCGCGACCTCACCTTCCGGGTCGAGCACGTCCCGGCGCGCGGCAGTAAGGCGAATGCCACCCACCTGGCCGAGATTTGCGGCGGCAACGCGCTCAATGCCGCGATCGCGATCGCGCGGCTCGGCGGCCGCGCATCGCTGGCAGGTCCCATGGGCGATGTCGGCGAGACATCGAGCGGATTCATCCAGGAACAGATGGCCCGCGAGGGCATCGAGACCAGGCATATCGTGCGCATGCCGGGCCTGATGACGCCCGTATCAGCCGTCACGATTGACGCGACCGGCGAGCGGACGCTCACCATCTATCGCGATCCCGCCCTGTGGCGCGTGACGTTGCCGGGCGCGGAGGAGTTGCTTGCCGACTGCCAGGCGGTCCTCGTCGAAAGCCGCTGTGCGCCGTTTTGCATCGACCTCTGTGACGCGGCGCGGCGGCGCGGGATCGCTGTCATCGTCGGCGTCGATCGCGCGATGGTGTTGAACGACGCCCTGCTCACGGCGGCCTCGCACATTCTGTTCGCGAGCGAACAGGTGCGGGAGACCGCGGGAATGGCCGATGACGGCGAGGCCCTGAAGCACCTCCGCCGGGTGACGCCGGCCTTCCTGGCCGCCACGCGTGGCCCGCAAGGGACGATCTGGTTGAGCGAGCGGGGCGAGCTAGCGGAAACGCCCGCCTTTCCGGTCCAGGCGGTGGACACGCTCGGGGCCGGCGACGTCTTTCATGGCGCCTTCGCGCTTCGGCTTGCCGAAGGCCGGGACGCACGGGAGGCGCTGCGATTCGCCTCCGCGGCGGCGGCGCTGAAATGCATCCGCTTTGGTGGCGGCACCTCCGCCCCGCAACGCTTTGAAGTTGAAGAGCTTTTGCGGGCGGCGTCGAACGGGGGTGCGACAGTCGCGCCGAGATTATAGGCTTGCAATAGAAGATTTTTCTCTATATGAGGGAAACTGCTCCTCAGAATGGAAAAAGTTTCTCAAAATGAGCGACCTCGCCGTCCAACTCCCCGAGACCAACCGCCGCCTCGACGCCATCGATCGCAAGATCCTGATGGTGCTCCAGGACGATGCCTCGTTGTCCGTCGCCGAGATCGGCGACCGGGTCGGCCTGTCCTCCACCCCCTGCTGGAAGCGCATCCAGCGCCTGGAGGCCGACGGCGTGATCCTGAAGCGGGTCGCGCTGGTCGACCAGAACAAGATCGGGCTCGGCATCTCCGTGTTCGTGTCGGTCGAGAGCTCCGACCATTCCGACGCCTGGCTGAAGAAATTCGCCGAGGCCGTCAGCGCCATGCCCGAGGTGATGGAATTCTACCGCATGGCCGGCGACGTCGATTACATGCTGCGCGTCGTGGTCGCGGACATGCAGAGCTACGACGTGTTCTACAAGAAGCTGATCAGCGCCGTGCCGTTGAAGAACGTCACCTCGCGCTTTGCGATGGAGAAGATCAAGTCGGTCACCGCGCTGCCGATCCCGGCCGTGGTGGCGGCGTAAGTCTGTTCAACGGAGGGCGACGCTCCTTCGGAAATCGTCATGGCCGGGCTCGTCCCGGCCATCCACGTCTTAGCATTCGCGCATGAGGAGAGGCGTGGATGCCCGGGACAAGCCCGGGCATGACGGCGGAGATAGGGGCGCCAGTATCGCTGAAACTGCTCAGATCTTCTGATTATACTCGCCGACCTCGGGATGGGTGCGCAGCACGCTGTTCACCATCTCGAACATGTCGTGCATGCGCTGCTCGGAGACGGGGCTTTCGACGACCACCACGAGCTCCGGCTTGTTGGAGGAGGCGCGCACCAGGCCCCAGCTTCCGTCCTCCACCGTGACGCGGACGCCGTTGACGGTGACGAGGTCGCGGATCGCCTGCCCGCCGATCTTCGCGCCGTTTTTCTGCAAGCCTTCAAAATGCTTCACCACGGCATCGATGACGCCGTATTTGACCTCGTCGCCGCAATGCGGCGACATTGTCGGCGACGACCAGGTTTTTGGCAGCGCGTCCTTCAGGTCCGCCATCGACTTGCCGGGCGCGCGGTCGAGCATGTCGCAGATCGCGATCGCCGAAACCAGGCCATCGTCATAGCCGCGGCCGAACGGCTTGTTGAAGAAGAAATGGCCTGACTTCTCGAAGCCCGCGAGCGCGCCCATCTCGTTGGTGCGGCGCTTCATGTAGGAATGGCCGGTCTTCCAGTAAGCGACCTTCGCGCCCTGCTTCTGCAGCACCGGATCGGTGACGAAGAGACCGGTCGACTTCACGTCGACGACGAATTGCGCGTCCTTGTGGATCGCCGACATGTCGCGCGCCAGCATCACGCCGACCTTGTCGGCAAAGATCTCTTCGCCGGTGTTGTCGACCACGCCGCAGCGGTCGCCGTCGCCGTCAAAACCGAGGCCGACATCGGCCTTGTGATGCAGCACCGCGTCGCGGATCGCGTGCAGCATCTCCATGTCTTCCGGATTCGGATTGTATTTCGGGAAGGTGTGGTCGAGCTCGGTGTCGAGCGGGATCACCTCGCAGCCGATCGCCTCCAGCACCTGCGGAGCGAACGCGCCGGCGGTGCCGTTGCCGCAGGCCGCGACCACCTTAAGCTTGCGCTTCAGCTTCGGGCGGCTGGTGAGGTCGGCGATGTAGCGCGCCGGATAATTCTCGTGGAACTGGTAGGAGCCGCCGGCCTTGTTCCTGAACTCGGCGTTGAGCACGATCTGCTTCAGCCGGGTCATCTCATCAGGGCCGAAGGTGAGCGGGCGGTTGGCGCCCATCTTCACGCCGGTCCAACCATTGTCGTTGTGCGAGGCCGTGACCATGGCGACGCAGGGCACGTCGAGATCGAACTGCGCGAAATAGGCCATCGGCGTCACCGCGAGCCCGATGTCGTGCACCTTGCAGCCGCCCGCCATCAGGCCGGAGATCAGCGCATATTTGATCGAGGCCGAATAGCCGCGGAAGTCGTGTCCGGTGACGATCTCCTGCTTGACGCCAAGCTCGGCGATCAGCGCGCCCAGGCCCATGCCCAGCGCCTGCACACCCATCAGGTTGATTTCCTTCTGGAACAGCCAGCGGGCGTCATACTCGCGGAAACCCGTGGCCTTCACCATCGGCTCGGATTCGAAGGCATAGGTGTTGGGCAGCAGCACGGATTTCGGCTTGGGGAACATTGAGAACCGTCTCGTTAATCGACAGAGGAATGCCGCAGCCATAGCGAATGCCAGGGCGCAGCGGAAGGCGGGATTGGCGGCTTATGGCCGATAATTGCGGCAGATTGGTAACGAGGAAACCTTAACCGCCCGATGGTGGAGCAAACGGCTGCAATATCGCGAAATATGTTCGGCTGGGCCTTACTGTTCCAGCATCATCCGACCGTTGGCGTATTCGAAACGCTTCAGCCGGGAAAGGAAGGAAAGCCCGAGCAGGTTCTCCGACAGCGCCTCGTCCGGCAGCACCATGGCATCGACGTCGCGCACGATGAGCCCGCCGACCTCGAGCATGGCAAGACGGGTGCGCGCGGCCTTGATGGTGCCGTTGGCGGTGGTGACGCTCGCGTTGTAGTCGCTGCGCGAGGGACGCAGGCCGAAACGGGCTGCCGACTTCTCGTTCAACGCAACCACCGATGCGCCGGTATCGACCATGAAGTCGATGCGCTGGCCGTCAATGCGGCCTTCGGTCTGGAAATGGCCGCGGGCGTCGCGGGCGATGCTGAGGCTGCGAGAACCCGTCTGCGCCGGCGTCGCGACGGCAATGGTGTGCTGTGGCGCCGCGGTCGCCGAGGCCGCGCTCATCTTATCCGCCATCTGAGCCATGAACGTGCCGAGGCCGATCATGATGGCCGCGAAGATCATAATGTTACGCATGACACACCACTTCGAACCGAACGCACGATCTCACCACGGCAAGCGCCCCTCCGCGAGCAAGGCCACGGCCGGGACGCTGCCATTTTGGCGAAAAGGATGAGCGAACGGTTAATGAGCCTGTGTGATTCAGGTCCCGCGCGGCTTGGCGCGCCGGGTCGGCAACGCATTGGCGGGATCGTCGGGCCAGGGGTGACGTGGATAGCGGCCGCGCAGATCGGAGCGCACCGCGCTGTAGCTGCCACGCCAGAAGCCGGGCAGATCGCGCGTCACCTGCACCGGGCGCTGCGCCGGCGACAGCAATTCCAACACCAGCGGCACCTTGCCGGCTGCGATCGAGGGATGGGTGTTGAGGCCGAACAATTCCTGAAGCCGCACCGCGATCGTCGGCCCCTGCTCGGCCTCATAGTCGATCGCGAGCATCGTGCCGGTCGGCGCCTCGAAATGCGTCGGCGCCTCGCGATCCAGCCGCGCGCGCAAGTCCCAAGGCAACAGCGCCATCAGCGCCTCCGACAGATCGCCGGCCGAGACGTCCTTCAGCGCAATCTTGTCGTAGAGCGCGGGCACCAGCCAATCCTCGCGCCGTGCGATCAATGCCGCATCGGACAGGTCGGGCCAGCTCTCGCCTTCGGCCTTGCGCAAAAACATCACGCGGTCACGCCATTGAACGGCCTGCTTCGACCAGGGCAGCCGGTCAAGTCCGGTCGCGATCAAGCCGTCAGCGAGGACGCGTGCCGTCTCGGCGGACGGTGAAATCGTGAGTGGTGCTTCCGCGAGCGTGATCGCATGCAAAATGCGCTTGCGCCGCGCACGCAGCGCCATCGCGCCACGATCGAAGGAAATCTCGTCCGAGGTTTCGATGTGCTCGGCAAAATGCTGCTCGATCTCGGCCTCGCGGATCGGCGCGGCGAGCAGGATGCGACCGCTGGCCGCCGTTCCCGTCATCTCGGCCACCGCGATGTAGGGTGCGCGCGCAAGCGATGAGGTCTGATCGACGGCGGCGCCGCGGCCATTGGCGAGCACAAAGCTGCCATTGCCGCGGTTGCGCGCGACGCGATCGGGGAAGGCAAAGGCAAGCATCACGCCGGTGCTCAGCTCGCCCTGCCCTGATCCAGATTTCTCCGTCGAGGCGACCTGCGCAGCCCAGCGCCGGGCGAGATCGCGGGCGCTGGAGGCGCGCGGCGAGCGGTCGCGGCGAAACTGATCGAGCCTTTGGTCGAGATCGACGGTATCGCCGCCGAGCCCGCGCTCGGTGAGGATAGCTGCGATTTCGGCGGCGGCTTCGCCCTCGCCCGACCGGTGCGAATCCACGATCATGCGCGCCAGCCGCGGCGGCAGCGCGAGCGCGCGCAAGCTCTTGCCTTCCGCCGTGATGCGGCCGTCGGCATCGAGCGCGTTGAGCTCGCCGAGCAGGCTGTTCGCCTCCTTCCAAGCGGGCGCGGGCGGTGGATCGAGGAACGACAGCGCCGTGGGATCGGCGACGCCCCATTGCGCGAGATCGAGCACCAGCGACGACAGGTCGGCGCTGAGGATCTCCGGCTGCGTATAGGGCGCGAGCGACGCCGTCTGCGGCTCGTCCCACAGGCGATAGCAGATTCCGGGCTCGGTGCGGCCCGCGCGGCCGCGACGCTGATCGACCGCAGCGCGCGCGGCGCGCACGGTCTCGAGCCGGGTCAGGCCGATATCCGGCTCGTAGCGCGGCACGCGCGCAAGGCCGGAATCGACCACGATGCGCACGCCTTCGATCGTGAGCGAGGTCTCGGCGATCGACGTCGCCAGCACGACCTTGCGGCTGCCCCTGGGCGCCGGCGCAATCGCGCGGTCCTGCACGGCGGCATCGAGCGCGCCGAACAATGGCACGATCTCGGTGCTGGCATCCTGGATGCGCTCGGCGAGGAAGTTTTGCGTGCGGCGGATTTCGGCGGCGCCGGGAAGAAACGCCAGCACCGAGCCGCTATCTGCGCGCAACGCGGACGCTATCGCATCCGCCATCTGCCGTTCCAGCAGCACGTCCGGCTTGCGGCCGAGATAGCGGGTCTCGACCGGAAAGGCGCGGCCTTCACTTTCAACCACGGGCGCATTCCCTAAGAGCCTTGCGACCCGCGCGCCGTCGAGCGTTGCCGACATCACGAGGATGCGCAGGTCTTCGCGCAGTCCGGTTTGCGCGTCGCGCGCCAGTGCCAGGCCGAGATCGGCGTCCAGCGAGCGCTCGTGGAATTCGTCAAACAGCACGGCAGCGATGCCCGACAGTTCGGGATCGCTAAGGATCTGGCGGGTGAAAATGCCCTCGGTCACCACCTCGATGCGGGTCGCGCTCGATATCTTCGAGCCGAAACGAACGCGATAGCCGACGGTCTCCCCAGTGCGCTCGGACAGCGATTTCGCCATGCGATCGGCGCTGGCACGGGCCGCGATGCGGCGCGGCTCCAGCACGATGATCTTCTTGCCCACAGCCCAGGGCGCGTCCAGCAGCGCCAGCGGCACGCGCGTGGTCTTGCCGGCGCCCGGCGGCGCCACCAGCACGGCCGCATTGTGTTGATCGAGCGTGCGCGTGAGCTCGTCGAGCACCGTGTCGATTGGAAGAGGTGTGTCGAAGCTGTGGGGCAAGATTCTATCCACTCGTCATGCCCGGGCAAAAGCGCGAAGCGCGTCTTCGCGCTAGATGTCCCGGGCATCCACGTTCTTTCATCGCGGAGTGAACAAGACGTGGATGGCCGGGACAAGCCCGGCCATGACGGAATTACTGGAGTAGATGCGAATCAACCGTTCGCCGACGCCCTTCCCACACTCTCATAGACGAAGCCGGCGGCTTCCATCTCCTCGGGGCGGTAGATATTGCGCAGGTCGACGATCACGGGCTGCGCCATGGTCTGCTTCAGCCGGTCGAGATCGAGGGCGCGGAACTGGACCCATTCGGTGACGATCACGAGGGCGTCGGCGCCCTCAGCGCAGGCATAGGCGTCCTCGCAATAGTCGATGCTCGGCAGCTCCGGCCGCGCCTGCTCCATGCCGGCGGGATCGTAGGCGCGCACCTTCGCGCCCATGTCGAGCAGCCCGGTGACCAGCGGGATCGACGGTGCCTCGCGCATATCGTCGGTGTCGGGCTTGAAGGTGAGGCCGAGCACGCCGATGGTCTTGCCGCGAAGCGCGCCGCCGAGCGCGTGGCTGACCTTGCGCGCCATCGCGCGCTTGCGGTTCTCGTTGACGGCGAGCACCGCCTCGACGATGCGCAGGCTCACATCATAGTCCTGCGCGATCTTGATCAGCGCACGGGTGTCCTTCGGGAAGCAGGAGCCGCCGAAGCCGGGCCCCGCATGCAGGAACTTCGTGCCGATGCGGTTGTCCAGGCCGATGCCGCGCGCGACCTCCTGGACATTGGCGCCGACCTTTTCGGAGAGATCGGCGATCTCGTTGATGAAGGTGATCTTGGTCGCGAGGAAGGCGTTCGCGGCGTATTTGATCATCTCGGCCGTGCGGCGCGCAGTGAACATGACGGGCGCCTGGTTCAGCGACAGCGGGCGGTAGACGTCGCCCATCACCTTGCGGCCGCGCTCGTCCTCGGTGCCGACCACGATGCGGTCGGGGAACTTGAAGTCGCGGATCGCCGCGCCCTCGCGCAGGAATTCGGGGTTGGAGGCGACCACCACATCGGCTTTCGGATTGGTCTCGCGGATGATGCGCTCGACCTCGTCACCGGTGCCGACCGGCACGGTCGACTTCGTCACCACCACGGTGAAGCCGGACAGCGACTGCGCGATCTCGCGCGCGGCGGCATAGACGTAGGTGAGATCGGCGTGACCGTCGCCGCGGCGCGACGGCGTGCCGACCGCGATGAACACCGCATCCGCGTCCGCCACCGGCTTGGACAGGTCGGTGGTGAAGTCGAGCCGCTTGGCCTTCACGTTGGCCGCGACCAGCGCGTCGAGCCCCGGCTCGTAGATCGGGATCTCGCCGCGATGGAGCGCTGCGATCTTGCTTTCATCCTTGTCGACGCAGGTGACATCGTGACCGAAATCCGCAAAACAGGCGCCGGACACCAGCCCCACATAACCCGTGCCGATCATGGCGATGCGCATCGGAAACCCTGTCTGTCGTGGTTAACAAAATCTAACTCGAATTCGACTCGGTCTTAGGCATTTTCCGGCCGCGAGGGAAGGCCTGGAATTCGAAAAGCGGCATGCGATTTGTACCAGTAAAGATAGCGTAAACCGCAAGGCCTCACACTGCCTCACAACCGGGCGGTGACCGCCTCGAAAAGGGACACCATGACACCAATCGGCACAATGCCCGCCCACGGAGGTTTCGGGACCTCGGCGGCCGCGCGTGTCGACTGGGTCGACTATGCCAAGGGCATCTGCATCGTCATGGTCGTGATGATGCATTCGGTGCTGGGGGTTGAACTCGCTGCGGGCGAGACCGGCTTCATGCATGGACTGGTGGTGTTCGCAAAACCGTTCCGGATGCCGGATTTCTTCCTGATTTCGGGCCTGTTCCTGCCCCTGGTGATCGACCGCGACTGGCGAACCTATCTCGACCGCAAGGTGGTGCATTTCGCTTATTTCTATGTCGTTTGGGTGACAATCCAGTTCGGCTTCAAGGCGCATGGCCTTGCGGTGGAGACCGGCTGGCGCGAGGTCGGCTGGCTTTATCTGGAGTCCTTCATCGAGCCGTTCGGCACGCTCTGGTTCATCTATCTGCTGCCGGTGTTCTTCGTCGTCACAAAACTGACACGCAGATTCCCCCCGCTCGCGATCTGGCTCATCGCAGCAGCGCTGGAGACCGCGCGCGTCACGACGGGGTGGACCGCGATCGACGAGTTCTGTGCGCGCTTCGTCTATTTCTATTCGGGCTATTTGTTCGCAGACTACGTCTTCGCGCTGTCCGATCGTGCGCGCAGCCATCCTCGGCTGGCGCTCGCGGGACTCGCGGCATGGGCGATCGTCAACGGCAGCCTCGTCGCGCTGGGCGCGAGCGAATGGAAGCTCGTCTCGCTGCTGCTCGGCTTTGCCGGCGCCTGCGCCATCATCACGGTGGGCACGCTGCTGGCGCGCGTGCACTGGATGAACGTCCTGCGCTTCTGCGGCGAGCATTCCATCGTGATCTACCTCGCCTTCTTCCTGCCGATGGCCTCGACGCGCACCTTTCTGCTGCGCACCGACATTATCCCCGACATCGGCATGGTCTCGCTGATCGTCACCATCGCCGGCATCGTTGGATCGCTCGTGATCTGGCAGGCCGCGCTGCGCCTGCGCGCCAATTTCCTGTTCGAGCGTCCCCGCGCATTCTGGATCGCGCCGAAGAAGGCAGCGGGCGCGTTGCAGGCGGCAGAGTGACACCGTCGTCCCGGCGAAGGCCGGGACCCATAACCACAGGGCATTATCTTGGTATTCGGTGAAACACGCCGAAACTAAGAAACCCCTATGAAATCAGGCCTTTCTGATTAGGCTTGGTGCGGGCTGTTTCTGCGGGCTTCGCCAAATTCAGGGCCGGGCCCTAACCCCAACCGAAGGACATTCGCACATGACCAGCACCGCACTCGTCGCGATCGAGCCGACCGTCATCATTCTCGAACCCCTCGCCAAACCCGCCCGCAACGGCCGTGTGATCCTGACCGACCGCATCTGCCAGAAGCGGGTCACCGCGCGCACCAAGGTCTACGACCGCAAGTGCCCCGGCCTCTATGTCAGCATCATCGCGGCGGGCACGGCGACTTTCAATTTCAAGTTCACCGATCCGTCGACCGGCAAGCAGCGTTCCACCGTGCTGGGCGTCTATAACCCCGAGACCTTCACCGTCGAGGACGCCCGCAGCGCGGTCTATGCGCTCAAGGCCCGGCTCGGCAAGGGCGAGAACGTCGCCGAGGGTCTGCGGCAGCAGAAGGTGCTGAAGACCAAGCGCGGCCGGACCGTCGACGACATCATCGCCGAGCGCATCGAATGGATGAAGGTCAAAGTCAAGAAGCCGGACGGCGAGATGCGGCCCCGGCTGGAGAGCTGGGAGACGACCGCGAGCAATTTGCAACGGTTCCTGAGCCCCCGGCTCGGCAGCAAGCTCGCCACCGAGGTTACCAAGCACGACATCGCCACGCTGTCGAACGACATCGTTGCCGGTGAGTTCGGCGTCCCCTCGACCAGCAATGCGCGGCAGATGCGCAAGGCGGCGAGCGCGCTGTTCAACTGGGCGGCCGAAGCAGGCCGCGACTACGTCACCGCCAGCCCCTGCGTCAACCTGCCGAAGCTCGACCCGGAGCATCCGCGCACGCGGGTGTTGTCCGAGGACGAGATCAGGATTTTCTGGCACGGCCTCGACCGCGAGGATTTGCCATGGGACCGCCGGACCCGGTTGGCGCTCAAGTTCGAGCTGGTCACCATGCTGCGCTCGAATGAGCTGCTCGGCGCCCGCCGGGACGAGCTGTTCGATCTCGACAGCGAGCACCCGCGCTTCGACGTGCCGTTGAAGCGGGTCAAGAAGCGCCGGGTGATTCAGCAACCGTTGTCGTCTCTCGCCGTCGAGACCATCAAGGAAGCGCTGGCGTCCAAGGATCAGCAGTTCGTGTTTGCGAGCCCGCTCGGCGACCAGCGGATGAACCGGCAGGTGATGGCCGTGGCACTGCGCGGCACCACGCACACCGATGGCAAGCGCAAGGGACAGATCAAGACGCCCGGCCTTTGCGCGCTGCTCGGGCTCAAGCCTTTCACGCCGCACGATCTGCGCCGCACGGCGGCGACCTTGGCCGGTGATCTCGGTTTCGACGATGCGCAGATCGCGAAATGCCTCGACCACGCCGTGAGCAAGAAGGGCGAGGAGATCGTGCCCACCGTCACCGGCAAGGTCTACAACCATTCCAAGCGGATGAAGGAAAAGCGCGCGGTGCTCGACGGCGTCGCGGCCGAGCTGCGACGGATCGTCGCGACGGCGGCTGAGAGCAAGGCGCGGAAGATCGCGGCGTGATCGGGTGGCGCCGCCCGCCGCGACGCCCCGCAGCACTTCAATGCAGCCGCCGCCGCAGCTTCTTGATCAGCTCGCGCAGATCGGCCGCGTACTCCTCGATGGTCTTCTGCGCCTCGTCTATCTGCCACTTACGCGACTTCGGCGCGGGCTTGGGTTTCGGCCGGGGTGGCAGCTTGTCCTTAGCTTGGTTCATAGGCCCGATGGGAGGGAGGGGCTGAAGGGGGCCGTTGAGACAGATCAAGGGAAGCCCTTGTTGATGCCGCGCGGCCGGCACCACAAAAATTAACATGGATTAAGTTTGGCTTGGGACTAGGATACCGACACGACCCAAATTTGCGTGGGAGGGCAGGTCCCATGGAACAATACATCCACAACGAGAATATCCGCCGGTATCGAAAGCTCATTGAGGAAGAGACCGACGAGCACAAGCGCGCCGTCATCCGGCAACTCCTGTCCGAAGAAGAGGCGCGAGAAGTCCCGGCCAGTCCCAAGCGGGAAGAACGTCCATAGCCGTCGCCGCCTGTCACTCTGGCGCATTGTGGACCGCCTTGGGCAGCGTGGTCAGCACGCGGTCATCCGGTAGCCTGATCGGATCGTCGAAGGGGCGGCCCCAGCCCTTCACCTCAGCCATGGTACCGTTCTAGCGTGCCCGGCATGGCGACCACGCCATGAATACTGCCGTGGGGCAAGATATGCCGATGAGAATCAAGTTTGCCATAGCCTTTGCGGCGATAACGTTCATGTCAGGAATGGTGATCGCCGAGACAGGAAAGACTTTAAAGCCACGACCTAAGGATTGTTCTAGGCAGTTTTTGGCAGCTTGGGATCGATTTATCCAAGACTCGAACGCAAAACCCGATGACGCCCCGATTCCCAAGCAGCCTTGCACGATGCACGGTCGCACGGGCGATTATGTCTGCGACCAAGAAGGATGCATGAAGCACAAGGAAGGTTATAAGGATTGAACTGCGCACCAAGAATGCGCCGCCACTTCGGCCCCACTTCCCGGGTGAAGAATTTTTCACCGGGGGCACGATCAATTCAAACGCCGACAAACTTCGCCGGGCTCGTCCCCCGTTTCGAAAACGCTACGCGGCGCGGGCAGTCCGGCAGCCGCGAGATTGGCGTATAGATGAGCCACGCGAACCAATTGGTAATCGGTGACCAGTTGCGGCGGGGCCGCGCAGTCCCGCAACTCCCTGTGGATTTTGCGGACATCCTCCAAAAACTGTCTGGCGTGTAGCGCCCGCGTGTAACCATCCCTCGTTGATTCGAGGATATTTTCCGCAATGCTGACTGATGTTTTGCAGAGCGTTACAAGCAGACGCCTCTATGGACCATGTTCACTCAAACCGAGCAGCGACTGCTGGTCCAAATCTACCGATTGTTTTCGGAGCAACTCTGTCGCTTCACCGGCAGCAACAAAGGCCTCTGGTCTGAGGTGCAAAGCAGGCTGTCAATGGAATTAGGCCAAGCATCTCTTTCGCCTCTGACCTACAATTTCATGGGAACCTGGAACGGCCAACCACACCACTATTATGGATCATGGGATATCGAACACGTCTGCAAAACGTGGTTCTTGCAAGACTTCGATGGAAGTGATCCAGCCGATCGCTTTATGAAGGAACGAGTTAGCTTTATCGAGCTTGCCTTTCGTCTGGTCGAGGAGCGCGTCGCCACCAACAACGCCAACTTGCCTGCAGCGATTAAGCAGGCGGAAGACTTTTATAGCACCAGAAGCGCTCGCAGCGGAAAGCCCCGTATCCCCGGAAACTATTCCGACGGGATTCGGACGCAGAATGAGACGATGAACAAAGATTTTCGCGCGGCCGTGGCAGAGCTGAATACCCGCCTCCGTCAAGCCGAGTGCAAACTGCATTATCACAACGGCTTTGTCCAAAGTGCGGACGATGAGCGGATGCAGGCTGAAATCGATACACCGTTCTGGAGTCTAGTGTCTGCTCCGAAGTGGAAAAATGTAGACACTGACATGAAAGAGGCATTCGACCGTCGAGACAATAGCGCGCGTGACCCAGCGTTCTATGCAGTACGAGCGCTGGAGAGCGCGATCAAAATTATCTCGGCGGAAAACAATTTGACAACAGGCAAGGAGCGCGGGGCTCATAACTATATCGATAACTTGTCAGGCAACGGAAACCTTGTGAGCTGGGAAGCAAATGCTCTAAAACATCTATTCACCTATGTACGAAATCCCCTCGGCCATGGTCCCGGCGCCGCCGCGATGCCGACATTGACCACCGAACAAACCGATTGGGTGATCGACACGAGCCTAAGTTGGATCAAACGTTTGGTTCGAACATGATGTGAGAGATCACGCCGCCCTTCGAGATAGCTCGTGCCCAACTCAGGCACGTGATCATCTCACACCGTCACGCTTTAGCACGTGGTGCAATCGCTCCGACGTCGCGGCCCACACACTGAACGCATCTGCCTGCGGGCAACGATCGACCCGTTGCCGCCTGGGGGCGCTCAAAAGGATCGTGCGAAGCGGCGCCACGAAAGGAGATTGAGCGGTTGGCAGCGTTCTCTGTTCGCTTACCCCTCAGAACCGGACCCAAGAGCAGAAGGCCGGGTTTGGGCGCTATGGGCCAATTTCGGACTCAGCGCTTAGCTCTTGTGGGCAAATGTTTGAGCCCCGCCTACCTGAATTCTTGCCCATGTTTGAGAGCGATCGCGTTGATCTGCTCCCGCGTCAATTCCTTTCGCGGTTCGCCGGGTCGGCCGCAGGTTTCGCGAAAGAAACCGTCGAGGCCTGGGGGCACCATGATCCACAGTAGAACCAGTTCCTGATCTGGACTACTGAAACCATGCCACGTGTTCTTGGGTATGAAAATCGTTCCACCTCTTTCGCAAGAGTGACACACATCGTTGAGTGTGACCGTGCCACTGCCTTCCAGAACGTAGAAGGCTTCGTCCCTGTCGAGGTGTCGGTGAACCGGAATGCCTGAGCCCTTAGGTAGCTGCTGAATGCCGAGGCCAAGATTATTGGACCCCGTTACGGGGTCGACCTTGATGAAGATGTTGCCACCATCACGAAAATGGATCAGGTGTTCGCCCTCTTCGGCACCAAGCACATAGCCCTGCGGCACCGGGTTGTGCGACTTCGCCTCGATTTCCTTGCTATTTGGCATCGCGTGCTCCCTCGGCCAATACGCAACAATGAAAAAGCCACAATAGCAGAATGCTGCACCACGAGCGACGCCCATGGCCAAGGACGGCTTTGGGTCAAGAGCGGCGATCGAAACTGCCTGCTTGGTGAGTCCGCTTCGCCCGTGACAGCGGACCTCCGTAGGTTCCCGCGCGACTTCGCCTCAGGGCCACTTGCGGACTCATGCGCCGCAGCAAGCAAAGCCTATTCGATCATTCGATCACCTCGTCCGCGCGAATGAGGAACGATTGCGGCACGGTAAGGCCGAGCGCCTTCGCTGTCTTCAGGTTGATCACGAGCTCGAATTTCGTTGGCTGCTGCACAGGCAGGTCGGCAGGCTTGGCGCCTTTCAGGATCTTATCGACGTAGGTTGCGGCCTTCCGGTACGCATCGGCCTCGTCGGACCCATAGCTCAGCAGGCCGCCCAGATCTGCGAAATCGCGAACGAAGGACACCGCCGGAATCCGGTAGCGGACCGCCAGTTCGGCAACCCGCCGGATCGGCAAACTGGGCTGGACGATCAGTGCGTCCGGAGTCTCCTGCTCCAATGCCGAAAAGGCAGCGTCAAGCTCGGCGCTGCTGTGGATCATGACGGGATTGATCATGACCCCGGCAGCTGCCCCGTCGCTCTCGACCCGCTGCAAAAATGGCTTGGAAAAGGGATCTGGTACATTCGCCAGCGCCGCGATGCGATGCGATGCCGGAATCAGTTCGCGGACGACATCAACCAATTTGCCTGCCAGTTCCGCACCGATGGCCGCCATGCCGGTGATATTGCCTCCCGGCTGGGCGACGCTCGCGACAAGCCCCGTCTCGACCGGATTGCCCACCAGTGCCATCACGATCGGGATCTGTTGAGTTGCCTGTCTGGCGGCGAGGGCTGCTGGCGTGAACCAGGCCACAATCAGGTCCACCTTGAGCCGCACCAGTTCCTCAGCCAAAGAGGGCAACCGGCTTGTCTGCCCCGCGTCCGATCGAAATTCGTATCGAACGTTTCTTCCCTCGATGTAGCCGAGCTCGCGCATATCCTGCTGAAAGAGCCGCCAAAAGCGCTCCGAGGCGGGAGATCCGACAACAAGAACGCCGATGGTTGGCATTTTTGGCTGCTGCGCGGCGGCGAATGACGCAAGAACACTCGCCGCACCGACAAATACAATGAGATCGCGGCGTCTCATTTGGTCCTCCAACGGCGGGGCCACCACCAGATTATAGCAGCCCGAACCGCGTGGAGTCAGAAAGCCTCACCGCGGCTTTGGCGGTCAATGCGAGTTCCGCTCAGGGTCAAAAGCGCTGGTCGGAAGATCAGAGATCGATGTCCAGTGGACTGCTAATACCCGACCTAGCGGCCTGAGCTTGCCGACATCTCATAGCAGTGCCCTTAGTGGCCCCCTATGCATCGGCCTCAAGTTCTAGCGGCTTGCCCCGGCCGACCCGCCATCGCATTCTTCCCGCCCTGGGCACCAAATCTCGCGACAGCCTCTACGGCACGTCGGTCCGCATGGCGGCCGAACGCGCCGCTGAGGCACGCAAGCAAGCCGACAAGCTCGCCTGCGAGGCGTGGACCAAGCGCATGCTCGCGTTCAAGGATCCGGCGCAGCCCTCGCCGACACTGGGCGACGCGCTTAATGCGGGCTATCTCTATCTCGAAGTTCGCAGCCTCGGCTGCAATACCAACCAGACCGTTGCGCTCGACATCGTGCGGCGACCGAAGGCGACGCCGATCCATGAGCTTGAGCGCTACATGCGCTGCAAGGACTGCTCGGAGATGCGCGGTTATCCGTACAAGCGAAGCCATCTGGTGGCGCTACGGCGGGCTAAGATTTCGGCGGGTGATCCGGCGTCGACATGGTGGCCGGGGAGAGGTGAAGCAATGTGGGTGATATCCCGTAGCGAGCAGCGTTCAACGGTGAGATAACGGCAAAACGGGGGAAGGTGAGGTTCTAAGGAGGAAACGATGACATGTTTATTGTGCTCACGGTTCGCAGCGCTGGCAACGGCGACCCTTCTCTCCGGAACACCAGCGATAGCGCAATCGACGTCTGTCAGTACCGAGTATCTGATGACGGTGTACATCCAGAAAGACCCAGCTCTAGCCGCGGCCTCCACTCTCGCGATCTCCCGTGACCAAACAGGGGGATGGATAAGAGGTAAGGTTAGCGGGAGAATTGTGGACCCATCCGCCGATTGGATTACGATAGTCCCGAGCAATGCCATGCGGCTTCGATTAGACGCTCGCGTAACTATCGAAACCGACGAGCACGAAACAATTTACATGAGCTACAATGGCAGGATGAACTGCGATAAGGAAAGCGCAGATCGGTTCCGCAAGGGCGAACCGATAAAGGCCGACGAATGTTACCTCGTTAGTGCTCCTACATTCCAGACGAAGTCGGAGAAGTATTCTTGGCTCAATGATGTTCAGGCCATTGGAAAAATGGTGGAGTACAAAAACGGAGACCACCTCATTTACGATCTCTTCGTCGTCAAATGACCTGTGAATGTACAATCTTTACAGCATCACCACGAACCAAGAAGCAATCCGCACGCTTTTTCGCGTTATCAACCGCTATGTCGGCAACCTCGCGTCGATGCCTGGCGTCTTCCCGGACTATCCGGCTCCCGTAATCCGCAACACTGAGACAGGCACTGAACTGGAGACGATGCGCTGGGGCATGCCGCCCCCGCCCCGCACCGGCGGGCCGCCGGTCACCAACATCCGCAACACCTCGTCGCCGCATTGGCGCGGTTGGCTAAAGCCGGAGACCCGCTGCCTGTGGTCCCCGCCAACAGCTTCGCCGAGTACGCGCCGGAGCCGAACCCTGAGACCAAGAAGAAGGACGTGGTGTGGTTCGCGCTCAATGAGGATCGGCCGTTGTTCGCGTTCGCGGGCATCTGGACCACCTTCAAGGGTGATCGCGGGACCAAGTCGAAGCCGATTCCGGGGCCGCATCAGGTCTACGGATTTCTGACGACATCGCCGAACGCGGTTGTCGAGCCGATCCATGCCAAAGCGATGCCAGTGATCCTGACGACCGATGAAGAGCGCGACGTCTGGATGCGCGCACCGTGGGATGAGGCGAAGGCGCTGCAGCGGCCATTGACGGATGATGCGCTGAAGATCGTGATGCGTGGGGCAGAGAAGGAAGATCGGGCGGCGGCATGATCAGTCCTGCTTCGCTTCAATAAGCAGACCAAGAGCAGACGGCCCGGTCTGGGCGCTATGGGCCAACGGGTGACGTTCAAAACGAAAGATGCCGCCAGCTGAGGCGGCCTTAATCATCCCAAGTGAGATTGCCACATTCGCCGCATTTGAAAATGCGCACCGTCTTCCCCTTATGGGTATCTAGTAATGTGGCGAGCCAAGGGGACGGAGCGTTGCAGCGAGGGCAGCGGCGGTCTTCATGATCCTGTTGAGGCGACGACTTATCGCCGCTCGAAGCTTCCATCGTTCGCTCCACTGCGAACGAGACCGTCCCCGGTGCTGTGAGGCGGCCTAGTGGCGTTGTTGTTCCTGTAGTTTGTGCTCTAGGAACTCAGCCATCTTGCGATATTCCTCGGCCATCTCCTCCAGCGCCCTGCGGGCTTCCTCCGTGCTCGTAACGACGGCCTGTCGTTCGCATATTAGCTGCAGGTGTCGATAGTCCGGGACTGCTCGATAGTCTGGGGCCATTCGGTACATCCTGACGATCCATCAAACGAGGACACCAGCGGGTTCAACATAGGACACTAAATACAGACAGTACCGAGAGTTCCTTCGGAACGAAAAAGAGCGCTTCTGTTTGTTCCTCCACAAACAGTGGCGGCTGAGGTCCCTCTGAAAGAAGGAGTCATTCCATGACTTCTCATGCTGCAGAGTGTGCGTGCGCTGCCGCTTGGAGCACGTATCTAATGGCCCACACAGACGTGGAGGAAGACGACGATCGGCGTATCGCGCTGCATCGGTACATCATCAATCTTTGCGAGTCTGACGAGCAAGACCCTATTGCTCTGCAGAAGGCCGGGCTGGTGTATCTGCACCGGCTAGACCAGTTGGGTGAAGAGCGCGAGGAGCGTCTCGCAAGATACCGCACTTTGGACAGCGCGATAGAGAAACCGGGGAACGAAAGTCCCCGCCGCGACTTTGGAGCTTGAGGCCGCCGCTCGCCGCCAACAGAGAACGGCGCATGTCGCGGATAGCCAAAGGTCCTCCGGACCCGCTGATCAAAACAGCGCGCGCGCAGATAGCCAAAGGCGGCGGTCTCCATTCCGCGAACCTGCATTGGCGCGTGCGTGGTCCGGTGGGATTGATGAAATCAATGGTTTGTGGGCGGGGTTTCTCCGGAACGAAGGTTCCGTTATGCGAAACCGCATCGATATCGACCATGTACACAGCCGGGCAATCTCTCAAGAGATTGGCGAACGACTACGAGCATACCTGAGAGACGAGCCTGAGCTACCGGCGCTCCTCCGAATGCAGATCGACCGGCTACGCGAGCTGGACGGCCAATCGCAGCGCCGGGTCGGCAACAAGCCGCACAGGGATGCGCGCCGACGAGATCGATGGCTCAGCTGGTCGTGGCGACGCAAAATCTGATCGTGCAGGCGCGCGGGGCTGGTCGAAATTCAGGAGATGATGCTACGACCAGTAGTCTCCCGAGAGTGATCGAACCGGCGGCAGACACCAAAGCTAGGCGTTGCCGGGGCTGGACATTTCATTCCGAACAAGCATTTCGACCGCCAGGGGTCGCTACGAGGCGGCCCCTTGCTACCGAACGATCCTGTAGACCCGCGCTATCTTGCGCCGTGCCACCGCGCGCCGCCTTGCCACGGTTAAGCGCTCTCATGACCCCGATCCGCGCAATTGAGCCCCGGCGAGCCGCGCAATGGTCTCGACGTCCGGGACGGCCTAGCGCTAACGTCGACGGGTGCCGTTCACGAAAAGGATCAACCAATGAACGAACGCTATCTGCGCTGGGGTGATATCGCGAAGGTGCACTTTGCGCTCAACGGCCAGATTGGCGGCGCCAGCCAACTCCGGGCCTTGCTGGCGCAGCAGATCGAGAGCGGGCTGATCGAGGGGCCGGACACCACGGGCGTCCAAGGGCTTTACCGCATCTCCGATCGCGGGTGGGCGCAGTTTCAAGAAACTAAACCCAGCTGAGGCACTTGTAGGATCATGCAACGCAAGCCCGGAGTCTGCTTGGTCCGGGTCACACCGGACGATCGCGTCCCCGAAATCTGGCTCGCCGCGACGCCTCAGGATGAAGCCGTAAGCGCGGTGCTCGACATCATCCCGGAGGGCTGGGCCGCTAGCTTGGTTCAGCGCCAGCTCAGCGAAGAGCACGCAGCGGCCTTGAACATGAAGCGGGAGAAGTCCGGAAACATCAGCCGTCCTGATCGTCTAGCTATTCCGCTGCGGGGCAGTTAACAGAGCGACGGCAGAAGGCAAGCCATGAACCGCGACCTTCTCCTGCAACACCTCGCGATTGCCGAGCGCCACGTGGCGAAAGGCGAAGCCCATCTTGCAAAACAAGAGGCGTTGGTCGCCGAGTTGGATCGTGATGGCCACGACACGACCGGCGCTCTGGCCGTGCTCTACACCATGCGACAGACGCAAAGGCTCCACGAGCAGGAACGCGACCGGATTCTAGCGGAGCTAGGGTGAGTGGCCTGAATGCTCACCAAACGCGTCATTGGCGTCCGCGACTACAGCATCCACGTCGACCGCGTTCAAGCAGAAGCACGGCGAGGAAGCGTTGGCGAAGGCCTACACGACGATGAATGCGGCGGAGCGGGCGGGTCGGGATCGGCGGTGAATGTGACTCTAAAGATGGGGATCGTTCATCAGGATTAGGAAAGCAGCGGGCTCCACTCTGCCGTGCTCCACAAGTTGCTCGATTAAAGCCAGCACCTTAGCCCGGTTCACCCCCAGCTTGGCCGCCGCAATGTCATAGCCCTGTGCTCGTATGGCCGCGCCGCCGTTCTCCTCGGTGACCCCGTGTTCGTCGAGTAATGCCATGATGGCCACGTTGTCGTTGAATGTTGCGAATTCATGGTTTGAGCATTCAAAGACCTCCTCCGCAATGCCGCCCGCGCAACGGACGGCAATTTGCTCTTCGAGCTTGAGGTGATCCGCCCGACCGATCTGCGCGCCGCCACTCGCATCATCGGCACTGACCCAGATCGCGCCGACTGGCAAATCAAGCGACCATGCGACGACGGCATGACCAGCCTCATGAACCGCAGTGCCCCGAGGATATTTATCTTCTGTGGTGCTCATCATTTCCTTTTCCGTCTTGATGATTTCACAAAGCCATCAAACGGCCAAGCCAAACCGCCATCCGGCTCAATCCTCACGCCGCCCAACATACATCCGGAATATCGGATCGTCCTCTATCCGCTTCAGCCGCGCCGCGACCCGCCGCAAGTTCTGCGCAGCTGCGAGCAACGTCAGCGTCGTCGACGGATCAATCGCCTGTTTAGCGCGCCGCTCTAGGTCTGCGGCGCGGGCGAACAGCTCGCGCGCGGTATGCATGAACGGCAAGTGTCATGCTCAGCGGACGTTCCTATTTATTCAGGCCGCGCCGGGCGGAAACGCCGCGATGGCCGCAAGCGCCGCGTTGAACTCGGCCAAGATCACCCTCAGCTCGGCAATGACAACGGGATCGTCGACATCGATGTCCTCGATGTTCGTCGGCAACAGCGCGCCGATGCGATTGGCGCGCGCGATCAGCGCGAAGAACTTGGCCTTGCGATCAGTTGTCATGGCGCGGGCTCATGTCGTCATCTTCCCACGGCCGTTCAAGGATCACGTCAGGCATGCGCCTGCCGATCGTTTTCGGATCGGTGCGAGACTGCACCGTGAGCCGCAACGATCGCGCCAATGCCATTTGCAGCTTGACAGCCTCGCGCCACTCCGCACGCTGCTTCGACTTGTGAGCCAGACTTTGCGCCAGTGCGACGACCTCCACGTAGCAGGTCAGCGTCGGCAAATCGCTCTTGACGAAATGTCTTTCGTCCGTCGACTCGATCAGCTCAACGAACAATGCGCGCTCGGCGGTCGTCAGACATGCGGGCGGATTCAATCGCGGTGACTTGCCGGTTGGACGCGGTGTCGTCAGCGATGCGATCGATTTTCGGCCTCGGTTTCTCATCGTTTTGGCCTTTAGCGGTGACCGGCTGAGCCTCGGGGAAACTGGATGTTTAGCACGATTTGGTCGCCCCGCCGCGTGAAACTCTGGGTTGTGGCGAAAACGGATTACTCGCCCCCCGGGTGTCTTTTTGTTTCTGCACAACCTGCTCGATAGAACGGATGCTGCACGTCGGTCGGATAACCATCTGCGCCGATCGCGGTCGTGTAGCCCTTCGTTTCGGCCTGCTGTTTGTCCTTCGAATGATGGCTGGCGCATAGGGAGGCCAAGTCGCCGAACCAGAACAACTGCTGATCACCGCGATGCGGGATGACGTGATCGACGACTGTTGCACTCGCTACCACACCCTGCTCGGCACACATTCGGCAAAGGGGGTTGGTGGCCAACTGGAACCGCACGCGTCGCCGCCACCGCGCGGAACCTCGCCATCTCTCAACCTCATCGTAGACCATCGACGCGTTCCTTATTGCTGCAGCGCTCTGGTAACCGCGCCTGGCCGCCTTGACCGAGAACCTATCGGTCAATCCCGACGATGCGAGATCTCGTCACTTGCTCCTAGCAGTTCGTTCGACAACGCGAGCCGTTGGTCATAGGTCAGTCCGTGTGAATGGCTGACCACGCGCCGCACCAAGGCGAGCAGCACACCAAGCCGAAACCGATCCTCGATGAACGGATATGCTTCACCAGCCGCAACGCGCCGGCGCGTATCCTCATAAATCCTACAAAACCGTTCCAAGTCAGGCAGCCGCATTGCGCTTCCTCAACTTCGTCACATTGCCGGATCGATCCATCGCATCACCCATATCGGCTTGCAGTTCGGCGATGTCGGCCGCCAACCCTTGCGTGATGTCGACCAGCTCACTGACCTGCGCGCGCAACACCGTAACCTCGGCGCGCAACGCGGCGATCTCGGTATCTTGTCGTTGGACAAGATCGTTTCTAATGCCGCGCTCGATCCGACCGACTTCCTCGGCGAGCATGTTGGTGTACCAGTCGACGAACTTGTCGTGGAAATCCTTGTCGAGCAGGTCGCGCCGATCGATGCACTGGTCGACAAAACGCGTCCAGCCTTCGACATAACCTTGACTATGCTGCGGGGACTGCATCTCGCGAACCATCTGCTCAACGACACGCTTGTCAACCGTCGTACCTTGCTCTCGACGCGAGCGATGCGACGGCATCCAGTTGGTGCGCCGGATATCATCGTCGTCGCCGCTTGCAATGCGGCGCTCGCCCATCCGGCGCAGCAAGAGATCGCAATCAGCGTTCTGTCGATCCATTTCTGCAAGTTCTTCGCGCGTCATTTTTGCTTGCCTACTCACTCACGGCTCGATGTACCGCCAGCAATTTGTCTCGCAGCTCAATGTTGCGCTCTCTGACGGCCAGCAGCTCCTCCTGCAACCGATCTACGGAGACACGCCAGCCGTCGTATGCCCGTTTATTGTCGTCGATCTGTTTCTGCTTCTGATTCAGCTCGTCTGTGGTTCGATGCAGATCGATCCTGGCTTGATGCAGCTCAGCATGAAGCCGCGTGATCTCGGCGCGCAGCTCGGTAGCCTGCGCCATCGTAATGTTCGAGAGCGGAGGAGCAGTCGTCTGGTCTTCTTTGTTGCTTGCCATCGGATCAATCCCCTACCAATTGAACGCTGATAGCGTCTGCTTAGCTCCCAGGAAGTCTGCGCAGCAGGGCGTTAGCCTTGGCCCTCGCCGTGCGACCACGAAGTCTGCGCAACAAGGCCTTAGCCTTGGCCTTAGCCTTGGCGTTCGCACGAACCCTGCGCAGCAAGGCGTTAGCCTTGGCCTTCGCACGACGCCTGCGCAGCAAGGCGTCGACTTCGGCATTCGCCTTGTCCATCAGCGCAAGCTGCTTATCGCCCAGCACGGACGAAACGATGCGCCGGTCTCGCTCCGCCGCACTGAACCAAGCACGCTTCATGATGCCAGCCATCGAAATCACCTATGTTGTCAGGACGGCTCTGCCAGAAAAATAGAGACGGCCCTTTGCATCGCGGCCGATAACTCCCTGCAATTCGGGTGAAGCCGCTTGCCACATTGTAGCATCATCGACGGCGAACCGCACATAACGCTCGCTTGTTGCAGGGCCGCAGATCGTCGTCAGCGCCAGATAGGCGGCGAGATCGCCCTGCACGACATGCTCCTTCGTTGGGCCGTCGTAGATGACCTTAAGGAGCTGTTTCTGTTCGTCCGTCAGATTAACCCGATCGCTTCGGATCGTCCGGCGCACGGCTCTCGGCGGGCACTCGGCCGGGCGGCCAGCCGCGATGGACGGAGACCTTGACGCCATGGCGAAGTTTCAGGCGCGTCGTGCGGGGCAGGTGACGGCCGGGCATGGAACCCTCGTTATCGAGTTCAAGTCATTGTGCCGATACAAGTTTTCTTTATTTGCCGCGCCAAAACGCGTCCTGTCCGGGAAAGTAAGTAACCGTATGAAGCCCCTTATTTTACTATCTGACTATATATCTACTTACTTTTCCGGACAGGAACTGTGATCGGGTCGATGCTGATGTCATCCGCCAGCTTGTAGAAGCGGACTTGCACGATCTGCCCGCCGCGTGCCCGCTCTTCTTCGCGGCAAACCAGCAAGCCCAGAATATGAAGCGCTTGCAGTGTCCGATCGATGGTTGTCCTTGGCTTCTGCAGCCGTCGCCTGATCTCGATCACCGGCGAGTCCGGATGCTTCGCTACGTCGCACAGCACAGCCAGCCGCAGTTGCGGCATCGAATCTCTCGCACAGCGGATGACGAGACGCAGTGCATTACCGTGCGACATGCCGATCGCCATCGCGCCGCGCATGATCTGCGTTAACTGCTTGGCCAGCCGGGTCGGCGCTTCCGGATCATGGGCATCGAGCACGTCGCCGCGATAATCGGTCTCGACGCCAGTCCGCGCCAACGTCACCAATTCGGCTGCTGCAACGATCTTCGTCTCGTCGTCAGCGGTCAAGCAATACGGCTTGTCTACGTCGATGTTGCCGACGAGCCCGGCCACGGCTTCCGCCATGTCGTGACGCATCGCAGTCTCGCTGCCGGTGTTGCGCATCGCACGTAGTCCGTTGTTGAGACGGCCCTTGCGTGAGTCCGGACGGATCGTCACGAAACGATCGCCCATCGCGGCGACAACGGAATGTGTTGCGTCCCATGCCGTCGTGCACGCGCCGATCACGACGATTCGCCCTTCCCAGATTAGCGTTTGCCCGCCGTCGCTGCCGACGTTGCGCACCCAACGGCCGTCATGAATCTCGCGCAGTGCGGCGAGGATGGCGCCACGAATTTCGCGCGCTGTGCTCAGAATCGACGTGACATCCTTGATCACGAGAATGCCGCGCTTGCCGATCACGCGCAGTAATCCGCCCGTCGCGTCCTTGGCCTTCTGGCGCTTGGGCGATGCCGACAGCAACGCGCCGTCGCTGGCGATCGTCGAGATGATATGCGCACCGAGTCCGGCGACGGCTTGCACGGTTTCCGTCTTGGCGTTGCCGCTGCCCGAGATCACCAGCAACCACGCCGGATCGCCTGGCAAACGCTCGCTTGCGGCGACAGCCAGCACGGCATCCAGGCTATCCATGTCATAGTCATCGCCCAGCCAGCGGCGAAAGACGTCGTGCACTTCGGCGAGCGTGCTGCAGCGGAAACCGGCATTGCTGTTTCCCGACGACGATGACGGCCCGTAGTGCTCACCGTGAAACTGCTCGTTCATAACGCGGCTCACTCAATGTCATTGAAATCGGTGCCGATCTTGTCGGGGATTAGCACGTCGGCTTCGCGATCTGCCGCCGCCCATCGCTTCGCGCACGCGCGCGCGGCGTCCTGTCCCGTGCTGCTGGCGTCAGCATCGGCGACAATGGTCAGACATTCGATGCCGCTGAGAATCGGAAAGTTGCGCAGATTGTCGGCATGTCCACACGCCCACGCCGGGCGCAGCAGCGCATTGCGATGCTGCTTCTTGGTGGCGGCATCCAATGTCGTCTCGACGCCTTCGCCAACTGTCAGGCTCAGTGTGACGTACTCATCCGGCCATAGCCGGATGACGTGATCCTTGATTGGCGCCAACGACTTCGGTTTCTCGCCACTGAGCGGACGACGCCAGACGCCGCCCGGTGTGTTGGACACCGCATCGGTGAAGCGGGCGAGAATGCACGGTAGGATCACGCCATCGAATGGGCAGCGCGGATGAAAGCGCAGCCCGCCCTGATCGGGTACATCATCGAGATGGATGCGTCGCCGCGCGAAATACGCGATGGCTTCCAGCGGCAGCGGCACCGTCTCGGCCCAGAGCTGATCGCAGTATTGAATCTTGTCGCGTAACTCAGCGGCTTCGCGCATCTCACGCTCGCGCTGCTCACGTGCCAGCCGTTCGCGCCGTTCAATGGCGCGCTGCTCACGGGCGCGGCGCTCGTCGTCGGTTTCCCTGTGATCGCGTTTTGGCGGCGGCTCGCCGGTCAACGACTCGACGGCCGTCAGGAAGTCGCAGTCGTCGATGAATTTGACGAGACTGATCGATCCGCCATTGCCCTGATCGCAGTGGCGACAAAAGAAGACTTGCTTGCTGCAGTTGACAGAGAATCTGTCCCGGCCACCGCAGCGCGGACATGGCCCGGCAAGCTTGCCATTCTTGCCCTTCAGAGAGATGCCGCGCAGTCTCAGCACATCTTCCAGCGTGACGGCACGGGCGCGATCCACCCAGTTGTCAAAGTCGCGGCTTGCTTGCGCGGCGCTCGCAGAGTTAGACTGTCGACGCATTGGATCGTCTCCCAGCCCGGAATGATCGATTGCCCTTTTCGCTCTTGATCTGTTGAAACCCGCCCGCGAGCCAAGCCGCTTTTGGGCGGGTTTCGCGCATCAGGTGCTCAAACTTTCCATTTCGGCCCTAGTGCATGTTTGAACTTGGGTGGCGATGAATCGCGTACACGATCCCAAGCGAGACTTGCGACTTGCTCGCCGGTCTTGGGATCAAACGCGCGCTGACACTTCGGGCACACGCGCTCGCTGGTGTATTTCTTGACTTGCGGCGCTTCGTTGCAGACAGGGCATCGCCCCTGTTCGTCTAGCCTGACGGCGTTCTCACCTTCCATTTTGGAATTTCCTTTTCGCTCTCGCTGTCGCCCCTCAGCCCAAAATGCAAAAGCCCGGCTTCCAAGGCCGGGCTGGTGTGTGGTCATTGATTCCACTTGTCCAGAACATGGCGCAGGGATTCGCGCTCGGCTTGGTCAATGACCCGGCAACGTTCCCAAGCGTCAGGTTCGATATACATCCCAATTTCCACGTCGACGCGGGCACGCAGATCGTTGGGGTCCATCGCGTCCAGCTCCCAGCACAGCTGCCCATAGGTCTTGCGAAACCACGGCGCGCGCGGGTCCTTCTTCTTCTCCTTCACATTGAAGGCAGGCCGCCTGCCGAGACGATCGCAGTCGCGGCGAAGCAGTGCAATCCGCCGGACGAAGACATGGTTGCCGCCGTAACGTTTGAGCCGTTCGGGAATGTCGACCTCCGACATATAAAGCCCGCTCGGATCATAATCGCCGATGTAAAGGATGGTCAGCGGACGGCCGTCATCATCCTGCTGCGCCACATCGTTGATGATGGTGGCACTGCCGAACCCGTGCATGACGCGAAAGCCGACGCCATATTCGTCAAGCACCGGCTGCAGCACCCCGCGCACGGTGCCTTTCTCGCTCCAGACTTCGACGCGTTGCGGTTGCTGAATCCAGAAGTCGCGCCGATAGGAACGGGCCACACAACGGACAAAGGCCGCTGGGTCGTCCCAGGTTGAGACTTGCTCCAGCTCGCGGGTCTCGTCGACGATCCAATCCCACGGGATCGAGCCTTCTTCACGGGCTTCTTTCAGCAGCCGGTAGACGGCTTGCATGTCGTTCCTGCTCATCGATGGGATCAGGTCGCGCGAGAAAAGTTTGTAGCCGACACCGCGCCCGGTGATCGGTTGAGCCTCCTCGACGATGTCGTACATGGCTTGGATCAGGTCTTTTGACCGCTGCGACCGACCGCGACCCTTTTTCATACTTGTCTGAAAATACTCGCTGGTCATGACTGCGCCCCCGCCTGCTCGCGGGCGACGCGCTTGCGACGTCCCGGACCACGGCCACGGTTCGGGACACGCTCGTTGACCGTAAGCTGCCAGCGTGCCACCTCGCTCGCGCGCCACAGCACGCGATTCGGCGAGACGTAGACGCCTTTCGGAAACGTCCCTTTCTTGATCATCCGATGCAACGTGGTCCTTGCCACCGGGATGAGCTGCAGCACCTGCGCCTCGTTCAGCATCGGCTCGGGCTGCTCCGCTACGGTCGCGGCGGACCGCATGACGTCGTCGGTTTTTGCCGTGGTGATCATCACTGACCTCTCTCAGAGTTTCCCGCAGGACACGGTTGATCAGCGGCGATCCGAACAAAGTGAGCGGGACACCGTCAACAGCAATTCTTCAATGAAAACCAACACTTATTGTTGGGTGGTCCGACAATGGCAGGCATAAGGCTCTGCTCTGTCAGAAGAACTCGGCGCGCCTGACACAAAGGTGCCACCGAAAAGGCCCAAGCATTAAATTTGCGGGTGGTGCCGCTACAGGTTCACATGCTGAGATAGAGTCGGCCCGTGTCGCGGTGTTTCAGCCCCGGCGCCATATGAGCAAAGGGCCTATTGGGGCCCGGCCAAGCAAACACTGCAAAAATCCCGAGAAAAAGCCCTTGCTTCCATATCCCCAGGATTGGGTTATGGCGGGAGATGACTCCGAGTCTTCGTCAAAAATCTCCCTGTGGGTATGGGGCCCGGCCTTCGCCGGGACGACGATTTGAGTGTGGGAATCAGCTCGAAATTCCTCCGCCCAAGGCTGTCAAAGCCCGCAAAAATTCATACATTGCGGCCATGCCAAAAACCTCCCCGAAGCCCCCCGCCAAAGCTGACACCAAGGCTGCTGCTCCGAAGGCGGCCGATAACAAACCTGCCAAGGCAGCGCCCATCGCCGCGAAAGCCGCCGGCAAGGGCGACCATGTCTTCCTGGTCGACGGTTCCTCCTACATCTTCCGCGCCTATCACGCGCTGCCGCCGCTCAACCGCAAGTCCGATGGCTTGCAGGTCAATGCGGTGCTCGGCTTCTGCAACATGCTGTGGAAGCTCTTGCGCGACATGCCCGCGGACAACCGGCCGACCCATCTCGCGATCGTGTTCGACAAGTCGGAAGTCACCTTCCGCAACAAGATCTATCCTGAGTACAAGGCGCACCGGCCGCCGGCACCTGATGATCTGATCCCGCAGTTCGCGCTGATCCGCGAGGCCGTGCGAGCGTTCGACCTGCCCTGCCTGGAACAGGCGGGATTTGAGGCTGACGATCTCATCGCGACCTATGCGCGGCAGGCCAGCGAACGCGGCGCAATTGCGACCATCGTGTCCTCCGACAAGGACCTGATGCAGCTCGTCAACGACAAGATCACCATGTACGACACCATGAAGGATCGCCGCATCGGCATATCAGAGGTGATCGAGAAGTTTGGTGTGCCGCCGGAGAAGGTGGTCGAGGTGCAGGCGCTGGCCGGCGATTCCACCGACAACGTGCCTGGCGTCCCCGGCATCGGCATCAAGACCGCGGCGCAGCTGATCGTCGAGTATGGCGACCTCGAACAGCTCCTGTTCCGCGCCGGCGAGATCAAGCAGCCGAAGCGGCGCGAGGCGCTGATCGAGAACGCCGAGAAGGCCCGCATTTCGCGGCAGCTCGTGCTGCTCGACGACAAGGTGAAGCTGGACGTGCCGCTGGACGATCTTGCGGTGCACGAGCCCGATGCGCGCAAGCTGATCGCTTTCTTGAAGGCGATGGAGTTCACGACGCTGACGCGCCGGGTCGCCGACTATTCGCAGATCGATCCCGCCAATGTCGAGGCCGACGCGACCAACAGCAGCGAGGCTCGCAGCGGCGCTGCGTCCGCCGCTACCTTGGCCAAACCGGCCGGCGCCTCCGGCGATCTCTTTGCGGCCCCTGCGGCCAGCGCAAAGGGCGGCGACAAGGGAGACAAGGGCGCGAGCCTCAAGGGCACGCCGGTCTCGCTGGCCGAAGCACACGCCGAGGCTGCGCGCAAGGCCAGGATCGACCGCACCAAGTATCAGACCGTCAGGACGCCGGATCAGCTCAAGGCGCTGATCGCCCGCATCCACGACGCCGGCCATGTCGCCATCGAGGTCAAGGCGAACGCGGAAGATCCGATGCAGGCCGATATCTGCGGCATCGCGCTGGCGCTCGGCCCGAACGACGCGGCCTACATTCCGCTGGCCCACAAGCAGCCGGGCGGCGGCGCCGGGCTGTTCGATGCCGGGCTCGCACCCGACCAGATGAAATTCGAAGCGGCCGTCACGGCGCTGAAGCCCGTGCTCGAGTCGAAGGGCATCCTGAAGGTCGGATACAACGCCAAGTTCATCGCGGTGCTGCTGGCGCAGGCCGGCATCACGCTGCGCAATCATGACGACGCGGAATTGATCTCCTATGTGCTCGATGCCGGCCGCGGCTCGCACGCGCTGGAATCACTCGCCGAGCGCTGGCTCGGGCACGCGGTGCTGGCTGAAAGCGAGCTCGTCGGCAGCGGCAAGAACAAGCTCACCTTCGACCAGGTCGCGATCGACAAGGCGACCGAGCATTCCGCCGAGCGCGCCGATGTCACCTTACGTTTGTGGAACGTGCTCAAGCCGCGTCTCGTGGCCGAGCACATGACCGCCGTCTATGAGACGTTGGAGCGGCCGCTCACAAGCGTGCTCGCGCGCATGGAGCGGCGCGGCATCTCGATCGACCGGCAGGTGCTGTCGCGGCTGTCGGGCGATTTCGCCCAGACCGCGGCGCGGGTCGAGGCGGAAATCCAGGAGATCGCGGGCGAGCCGGTCAATGTCGGCAGCCCAAAGCAGATCGGCGACATCCTGTTCGGCAAGATGGGCCTGCCGGGCGGCACCAAGACCAAGACCGGCGCCTGGTCGACGACGGCGCAGGTGCTCGACGAGCTCGCCGAGCAGGGCCACGACTTCCCGAAGAAGATTCTGGAGTGGCGCCAGGTCTCCAAGCTGAAGTCGACCTACACCGACGCGCTGCCAAATTACGTCCATCCGCAGACCCATCGCGTCCATACGACCTACGCGCTGGCCGCGACCACCACCGGCCGGCTGTCGTCGAACGAGCCGAATTTGCAGAACATCCCGGTTCGCACCGAGGACGGCCGGAAGATTCGCCGCGCCTTCATCGCGACGCCGGGCCACAAGCTGGTGTCGGCAGACTATTCGCAGATCGAGCTTCGGCTGCTCGCCGAGATCGCCGACATTCCCGTGCTCAAGCAGGCGTTCAAGGACGGGCTCGATATTCACGCCATGACGGCGTCCGAAATGTTCGGCGTGCCGATCAAGGGCATGCCCAGCGAAATCCGCCGCCGCGCCAAGGCGATCAACTTCGGCATCATCTATGGCATCTCGGCCTTCGGCCTCGCCAACCAGCTCGGCATCGCGCGGGAAGAGGCGTCCGCCTACATCAAGAAGTATTTTGAGCGTTTCCCCGGCATCCGCGCCTATATGGACGAGACCCGCGAGTTTTGCCGGCAGCACGGCTATGTCACCACGCTGTTCGGTCGCAAATGCCACTACCCCGACATCAAGGCGTCCAACGCCTCGGTGCGCGCCTTCAACGAGCGCGCCGCGATCAACGCGCGGCTGCAAGGCACCGCGGCCGACATCATCCGCCGCGCCATGACCCGGGTCGAGGACGCGCTTGCCGCAAAGAAACTCTCGGCGCAGATGCTGCTGCAGGTGCATGACGAGTTGATCTTCGAGGTGCCCGATGCGGAAGTCGAGGCGACGCTGCCCGTCGTGCAGCACGTGATGCAGGACGCGCCCTTCCCGGCCGTGCTGCTCTCGGTGCCGCTGCATGTCGATGCGCGCGCGGCGAAGAACTGGGACGAGGCGCACTGAGAGCCAGGGGCTTCCAGATGAGGATCGCCGCGATCTCCGGCAGCTTGCGCGCCGGCTCGAGCAACACGGCCGCGCTCCGTGCGGCAGCGCATCTCGCGCCCGCCGGGGTCGAGGTCTTCTCGTTCGATGGAATTGCGGCTTTACCCTTCTTCAATCCGGACCTCGACGGCGACGTCGTGCCAGAGCCGGTTGAGGCAATGCGCAAGGCGATCGGAAACGCGGACGGGATTTTGATCTCGAGCCCCGAATATGCCCGTGGCGTCGCCGGCGTCCTGAAGAACGCGCTCGACTGGCTCGTCGGCAGCCATGAATTTCCGGGCAAGCCTGTCGCCCTGATCAATACGTCGCCGCGCGCGACACATGCGCTGGCGGCGCTGACGCTGACGCTGGAGACCATGTCGGCCCGGATCGCCAAGGACGGCTGCGCGACGCTGCCTCTGCTCGGCGGTGCCCATGACGAGCATAGCATTGTCGCCGATCCGGCCCTTGCCGAGCCTCTGCGTGCGGCAATGGAGAGATTTGCAGTATTCATCAGGAATGTGCAGGCCGAGGCCTCCTAAAGCATGATCCGGAAAAGTGCGCAGCGGTTTTCCCTCGCGACAAACGCGGAACGCGATTGCGCGGAGATCATGCTCGAACAACGAGCTAAAGCGCGACGACGATTCAACCTAAAACCGTCACGCTTTAGCGACCGCGCATGCGACTGAATTGTCCTCCGTGCAATTGCGCGATGGCGGCACAACGCTACGCATAATAGAACCGTGGCACCTCCCGCACGGATCCACCGATGCCCCACGCGCCTGCGCTGCTCGGCTTTGCCCTCGTCTGTCTTGGTCTGGTGCTGACGCCCGGGCCGAACATGATCTACCTGATCTCGCGCTCGATAACCCAGGGGCCAGGGGCCGGGATCGTCTCGCTCGGCGGCGTCGCGCTGGGCTTCGTGTTCTACATGCTGTGCGCGGCTTTCGGCATCACCGCGCTGCTGCTCGCCATTCCCTTTGCCTATGACGCACTGCGCCTTGCCGGCGCGGGCTATCTGCTGTGGCTGGCCTGGCAGGCGGTGAAACCCGGCGGCCGCTCGCCGTTTGAGGTGCGCAAGCTCGCCATCGACAGCCCGCGAAAACTGTTCGCGATGGGGTTTGTCACCAACCTGCTCAATCCGAAGATCGCGATGCTCTATCTGGCGCTGCTGCCGCACTTCATCCATCCCAGCGCCGGCAGCGTGCTGACGCAGTCGCTGGTGCTGGGCGCGATCCAGATCGCGATCAGCGTCAGCGTCAACGCCATGATCGCGCTCGCCGCAGGGTCGATCGCGCTGGCCCTCGCAGCGCGACCGAGCTGGATGCTGATCCAGCGTTGGCTGATGGGCACGGTGCTGGCGGGGCTCGCGGTGCGAATGGCGGTCGAGGCGAAGAGGGTGTGAGCTCGTCTTGCCCTCCCCGGAGGGTAAGAGCTCAATCCAGCTTCGCTTCCATGCCGCGCTTGACCGCCGGGCGGGCCATCAGGGTCTCGTACCAGCGCTTGACGTTGGGGAAGTCTGCAAGCTCCACCTTGTGGCGCGGATGGCGCCAGGCCCAGCCCAGAATGGCGAAGTCGGCGACCGACAGGTCGCCTGCGACAAAATCGCGGGCCTGGAGGCGGCGGTCGAGCACGCCATAGAGCCGGCGCGTCTCGGCCATGAAGCGCTTCAACCCGTAGGCGCGGTCCTGCTCGTTCTCCAGCGCAATGAAATGATGCACCTGGCCGGGCATCGGGCCGAACCCGCCCATCTGCCACATCAGCCATTCATAGACGGGAATGCGCTCGCCAAGCGATTTCGGCAGGAATTTGCCGGTCTTTTCGCCCAGATAGAGCAGGATCGCGCCGGATTCGAACACGCTGACGGGCTTGCCGTCCGGCCCCTCGGGGTCGACGATCGCAGGAATCTTGTTGTTCGGGCTGAGCCTGAGGAACTCCGGCGCCATCTGCTCGCCCTTGGTAATGTTCACCGGGATGACCTTGTAGGGCAGCCCCATTTCCTCGAGCGCGACCGAGATTTTTCGGCCGTTCGGCGTGTTCCAGGTGTGGAGCGCGATGGTCATATTCTCTGTCCTCCCCCATTTCGCCCACCCAACTACCCCAGGAAGTTGCGGCCTTACAACCGGCGGGCCGGTATGGCGGATCGTCGTTCCCCGCGCGGCCGATGCCTTGTTGACGGGCATCCTCCCCTCTGGAATGTCGGCGCAACGACGGATAAATTCCGCCTCCTCCAGCAAAGCCCCCGAGGGACCACCGTGTCGAAATCTGCCTCTCGCGCCCGCCTCTTCGAAATCATCCGCCGCCGCTCCTTCGGCCGCGGCGAGGTGACGCTCGCATCGGGCCGCAAGAGCGATTTCTACTTCAACCTGAAGCCGACCATGCTCGACCCCGAGGGCGCGACGCTGCTCGCCGAGCTCACCTATGAGGCGCTGAAGGACGACCAGCTCGATTTCATCGGCGGTCTCGAGATGGGCGCGGTGCCGCTTGCGGGCGCCCTTGCTCAGATCTCCTGGATCAAGGGCCATCCGATCGCAGCGTTCTTCGTGCGCAAGAAGCCGAAGGAGCACGGTGCGCGTCTGGCGATCGAGGGGCTCGCCAAGGGCGAGACGCTCGAAGGCAAGCGCGTCGTGATCGTCGAAGACGTCACCACCACTGGCGGCTCGGCGTTGAAGGCGGTGGAGTCCGTGCGCGAGGCCGGCGCCGAAGTGGTGCTGGTGCTGACCATGGTCGACCGCGAGGAAGGCGCCAACGACACTTTTGGCGCGGCCGGCCTGCCGTTCCGCTCGCTCTACAAGGCGTCCGAGTTTTTGAAGGGGTAGAAACTCCTCTCCTCCTCCTCGCAAGCGGGGCGAGGCGAAAGCCTCTCTGGTGACCGCTCATTTACCATCGCGTCTTATTGTGACCTTGAAGCTGAGACATGCTGGTCTCGGCTGGGTGCGTTGCGTCGGGTGGAGTGAGCTTTGCGTACACAGTTTGTGCCTGCGCGCCGGCGGCGTCGCGCGATGTTCGTTGCCGCCACCCTCGTCGCGCCGCTCCTGATCGTGCCGGCGCCCGTCTCGGCCGAGGGCCTGTTCGACTTCTTCTTCGGTGGCATGCAGCAGCAGCGCCCGCAACGCGAGGTGCCTCAGGCGAGCGCCTACACCGATCCCAACGCCTTCGTCGGCCAGCCGGTCGGATCATCGTACATTCCACCGACGCGGACCGCCGGCGGCTCAGGACCTGCGTTTTGCGTGCGCACCTGCGACGGCAAGTATTTTCCGCTGACGCGCGGCATGGCGTCGCCGGCACAGATGTGTCAGGCGTTCTGCCCCGCCAGCGCGACAAAGATCTATTTCGGCTCCAGCATCGACGGCGCCTATGCGCAGAACGGCGAGCGTTACGCCGACAGCGAGAACGCCTTCGCATTCCGCAAAGCGCTGCGCGCGGACTGCACTTGCAACGGTCGCGAGCCTGCCGGCCTCGCCCCGGTCGACCTCGCGCTGGACAGTTCGCTGAAGGCCGGCGACGTGATCGCGACCACCGACGGCCTCGTGGCCTATACCGGCATCCGCGTCGGCAACGACCAGGCCGCTGATTTCACGCCGGTCGCTTCCTATCCCGGCCTCACGGCACAAGTGCGTGCCCGGCTCGGCGAGATGAAGGTCGCGCCGGTGCGTGCGGAGACACTTGCGGCCGATGCGCCGACCGAGATCGTTCGCGAGCCGCTGCCCGATGTGACTGTGCCGAAGACGCCGGCGCCGAAATCGGCGAAGCGGGCGGGATTGGATTGATTTGAGTTCGTCATTCCACATTGCGCAAGTGCGCAATGGGGGCATCGCGCAGCGATGAACCCGGAATGACGCTTCGCGTCACCTGCCAATAATCACGCCGATCACGTTCGGCGCCGCCAGATATTTCTCCTCGATGGCCGCGCGCGCCGCGGCGCGGTTATCAGGCGTGAGCAGCCCGCGCTTCTCGGCGAGGATCATCCAGCAAAAGCCCCACCAGTCCGTGAGCATGCCCGCCTCGTCGACGAGGTCATAACCCTGCTCGGCCGCAAAGATGCGCGCATGCGCTTCGTCGAGCGTGTCGAGGAACATATGGTCCTCCGCCGAGAACAGATCGTCGCTGATGTCGTCGATGGTGTAGCCCCAGATCGATTGGCACACCGCGTTGAACTCGCGGTCGAACTGGTCGTCGTCGACCGCGTAACGGCGCGCCGCCTGATGCAGAAGCGATAGCGACCGCGCAAAGTCGGCGATCCGGGTGAGGGCAAATTGATCAAAGGCGATGGTGGACATGTAGTCCTCGCGGAATCGGACAGACGCTAGATATTGTGTCGGCAACGCACCGAATCACAATGATATATCAAAGACTTGCTAAAGTGTTCTTAATTTGTTCCGATGGTGCAATCTGATTGTGCGGAAACGTCGTCCTGGCGAAAAGCCAGGACCCATTACCCCGGTCAGCGTTGTCTTTGCGAGCTTGAGCCACCGATGAGCGCAGGCAGCTACTACGTCTACATCCTTGCGAGCCGCCACCACGGCACGCTCTACATCGGCGTTACCAATGACATTCGCGCGCGGCTTGACCTGCATCGCACAGGGCGCGGCTCGAAGTTCGTGCAGAAGTACAAGATCTTCCGCCTTGTCCACGTTGATTTACCACACCTCAAGAGGCCATCGCGCGCGAGAAGCAACTCAAGTTCTGGAAGCGGGATTGGAAGATCGAACTGATCGAGAGGGAAAATCCCGATTGGGAAGACCGCTCGGGCCTTCTCTGATAGTTGGGGTAATAGGTCCTGGCTTTCGCCAGGACGACGATGTGGAGAGAGCCTTGCCCCCTCAATTCACCGCCGACAGCATCTTGTCGCCGCAATAATTCGCGTAGAACTTCCCGCCGCATTGGCGCTTGATGGCGGCGCAGCGGGCGGCTGGAGTGGCGTTTTGCGGGACGGAGAAGGAGCAGGTGAGGCCGTCGGCGCTGCGGCCGGTCGTGCCGGCGGCGAAGGCGGCGCTGGAGGCGCTGATGCAGACGACGAGCAGGGTGGCGGCCGCGATTTCGATCATCAATCTCATGAGGTTATTCCTCCCCGACGATGGCTGGACCGCGGCCAGTGTAGCATCAAATCGGCGTTTCTCCGGGGCCATCCGGGTTCCCAAAGCGGCCCATTCCTTGCATAAATTTACATCAATGCAGTGCACGGCCGCGCCTGCGATGGTTCCGATCCCAGAGCAAGGCGGGTAGGGTCAGGGCGCGTAAGTGTTGTCTTCCCAGGACCAGGATGTGACGGCTTTGCAAGATTCTACCTTCGAGCACACCTTTCTCGCCCCCGGGCAGCCGATCGACGAACTGGCGCTGGCGGAGATCAAGAGCGCGATCCTGACGAAGCTGCGCCTGACCATCGGCAAGGACGCCGGCATGGCGACCCGGCACGACTGGTACCAGGCCGCAGCGCTCGCGCTGCGCGACCGCATCGTGCATCGCTGGCTCTCCGCCGAGAAGCGCAGCTACGACGCCGGCCGCAAGCGGGTCTACTACCTCTCGCTCGAATTTCTGATCGGCCGCCTCTTCACCGACGCGCTGAACAATATGGGGCTGCTCAAGATCTTCGAGGTCGCGCTCGGCGATCTCGGAGTCTCTCTCCCCGAACTTCGAAAATGCGAGCCCGATGCCGCGCTCGGCAATGGCGGCCTGGGCCGCCTCGCCGCCTGCTTCATGGAAAGCATGGCGACGCTGTCGATCCCCGCGATCGGCTACGGCATCCGCTACGATTACGGCCTGTTCCGGCAGATCATCAATCAGGGCTGGCAGCAGGAATATCCGGACGAATGGCTCGGCTTCGGCAATCCCTGGGAATTGCAGCGGCCGGAGGTGGTCTATCACATCCATTTCGGCGGCGGCGTCGAGCATGTCGACGAGAAGGGCCGCGACCGCGCAATCTGGCATCCGGCCGAGACGGTGCAGGCGATCGCCTATGACACGCCGATCGTCGGCTGGCGCGGCCAGCACGTCAATGCGCTGCGGCTGTGGTCGGCACGCTCGCCTGATCCGCTCAAGCTCGACGCCTTCAACACCGGCGACTATGTCAGCGCCAGCGCCGAGCAGGCGCGCGCCGAAGCGATCTGCAAATTCCTCTATCCGAACGACGAAAGCCCCGCGGGCCGCGAGCTGCGACTGCGGCAGGAATATTTCTTCGTCTCCGCCTCGCTGCAGGACCTCGTCAAGCGGCACCTGACCTCCGACGGCCAGCTCCGCAGCCTCGCGATGAAGGTCGCGGTGCAGCTCAATGACACCCATCCGTCGCTCGCCGTTACCGAGCTGATGCGGATCCTCGTCGATCTCCATAATTTCCGCTGGGACGAGGCCTGGAAGATCACGGTCGCCACCCTCTCCTACACCAACCACACGCTGCTGCCGGAGGCGCTGGAGACCTGGCCGGTCGAGCTGTTCGAGCGGCTGTTGCCGCGGCATCTCGAGATCATCTACCGCATCAACGTCCAGCATCTGGCGCTGGCCGAGGCGCGCTGCCCCGGTGACATCGATTTCCGCGCCTCGGTCTCGCTGATCGACGAGAAGAGCGGCCGGCGCGTGCGCATGGGCCAGCTCGCCTTCGTCGGCTCGCACCGCATTAACGGCGTTTCGGCGATGCATTCGGACCTGATGCGCGAGACCGTGTTCCACGATCTCAACCATCTCTATCCCGGCCGCATCACCAACAAGACCAACGGCATCACCTTCCGCCGCTGGCTGATGCTGGCGAACCCGAAGCTGACCGAGCTGTTGCGCGAAACCTGCGGCGACGCCGTGCTCGACGACCCGACGCAGTTGACGCTGCTGGAAGCGCGCGCCAGCGACAACGCATTCCAGCAGAAGTTCCGCGAGGTCAAGCTGCACAACAAGGCCGCGCTGGCGCGGCTGATCGGCGAGCGGCTCGGCATCAAGGTCGATCCGAACGCGCTGTTCGACGTACAGATCAAGCGCATCCACGAGTACAAGCGCCAGCTCCTCAACATCATCGAGACCGTCGCGCTGTACCAGGCGATGAAGGACGATCCAAACGGCAACTGGGTGCCGCGCGTAAAAATCTTCGCCGGCAAGGCGGCGGCGAGCTACAAATATGCCAAGCTGATCATCAAGCTGATCAACGATGTCGCCGAGGTCGTCAACAACGATCCCACGATCGGCGGCAAGCTGAAGGTCGCTTTCATTCCCGACTACAATGTCAGCCTCGCTGAAGTCATCATTCCCGCGGCCGACCTCTCCGAGCAGATCTCGACCGCCGGCATGGAAGCCTCCGGCACCGGCAACATGAAGCTGGCGCTGAACGGCGCCATCACCATCGGCACGCTCGACGGTGCCAATATCGAGATCCGCGACCATGTCGGCGCGGAGAACATCGCGATCTTCGGCATGGAGGCCGGCGACGTGATGATCCGCCGCAAACAGGGCCTGGATGCGGCCGACGTGATCCGCCGATCGCCGCAGCTCTCGCGCGCCATCAATTCGATCGGCGGTGGCGAGTTCTCGCCCGGCGATCCCGGCCGCTTCGAGTCCATCGCGCATGCGCTGCGCTATCTCGACCACTACATGGTCAGCGCCGACTTCGATTCCTACTACGATGCGCAGCGCAGCATCGATGCGCGCTGGCAGGTGGTGCCGGCCTGGACGCGGGCCAGCATCCTCAATGTCGCGCGCATGGCGTGGTTCTCCTCCGACCGCACCATCCGCGAATATGCCGAGGAGATCTGGAACGTGCCGGTGCATCCGGCCACGCCAGCACAACGCGACGTGCGCGGCGCTGCCGGCTGATTTTTCCGCGGCGCGGAAGCCGGTCGATTACCAGCGAGGTTATTGAACAAGGCTGCGACGCGTGTGATATGACGATCGTCATTCCGAGGCGGTCCGAAGGACCGAACCCGGAATCTCGAGATTCCGGGTTCACGTCTGCGACGTACCCCGGAATGACTTCAGTCGGAAAAAAGCATGCACGCCAAACTCCCGCACCCTTTCGATGAAGCCACGCGCGTCACAGCCGGCGACAGCCGCTGGCAGGGCCACACCAGCGACGACTACTGGGCTTTTGTCGGCCCCTTCGGCGGCGCCACCGCCGCCACCATTTTGCGCGCGCTGATCGACCACCCGGAGCGGGCCGGCGATCCCTTGTCGATGACCGTCAACTATTGCGCGCCGATCGCGAAGGGCGCATTCGATCTCGACGTCCGGCTGGTGAAGGCCAACCGCTCCAGCCAGCATTGGTGCGTCGAGCTCTCGCAGGACGGCGGCGAGGTCGCGACGCTGGCGACCGCCGTGTTTGCCGAGCGCCGCCCATCCTGGTCGCACCAGGTGGCCAAATTTCCGGACGCAAAACCGTTCGAAGAGACGCTGCCGTTTCCCAGGATCGCAGCGAGCTGGGCCAACCAGTATGAATTCCGTTTCGTCGAGGGCGAGATGCGGATCGGCGGCATGAAAGCCGGGCCTGACAGCGCCTACTCAAAAGTCTGGATCGGCGATCGCTCGCCGCGCACGCTCGACATGCTGTCGCTGATGTCGATGTCGGACGCGTTCTTCGGCCGCATCTTCCATGCGCGGCGCGAGCTGGTGCCGTTCGGCACGGTGTCGCTGACCACCTATTTCCACAGCGATGCGGACGAGCTTGCGACCGAGGATATCACCCGCGTGCTCGCCACCGCCGACGCGAGGATTTTTCACAGAAGCTATGGCGATCAGACGGCCGAACTCTGGTCGCCGAACGGCCGCCTGCTCGCGACCACGACGCAGATTGCGTATTTCAAGGCGTAGAAGGTGTCGTCCCGGCGAAGGCCGGGACCCATAACCACAGGACCGAGTTTGGCGAAGACTTGTCGTCCGGTACTGCGATCTCTCTTCATCGATAGATCACGCGGTATTGGTCCCGGCCTTCGCCGGGACGACAGCGGATGTGTGGCTTGCGCCCGTGCCCCAAATCGGGATAGGGGGGAGCCTCTCAGCTCCGCCCCTCCCACACCACCGTACGTACGGGTCCGTATACGGCGGTTCGGT
>NZ_JAFCJM010000079.1 GCF_018130955.1 Bradyrhizobium liaoningense | reverse complement strand
AGCTTGAAAGCAGGGGCGTGTAGCATCCTGTTCTATCGAGCTCTCCGAATCTTGAGTTTTTGCACAGCCTGGAAAGCTAGGACCCATTGCCCCAAGGAGCAGTTGTGGCGCGAGATCGGGGTTGCGAACCTTCGCCAAATCACTCCCTGTGGTTATGTGTCCTGGATCAGCGCTCCGCTCTGGACAACGCTTCGCTTCGCGTTGCCGGGCGCTACGCTTGTCCAGGACGACGACAAGCTGGGGGTGGGCCAGCACCGTTCCCTCTGATTTCCTCCTTTGAAATTACTGGTCTTTTGGTAATACAGACGGGCTTCCCCCGAGGTACGCCATGTCCGGTCCCTCCTCCGTCGTCAGCGATTCCGCCTATATCCGCGCCCGCGCGATGGAGACGCTGTTCGAGCGGCTGGAGCATCTCTGCGAAGGCGCCATCGCAATCGATCGCAGCGGACGGGTGGTCTATGTCAACGAGAAATACGTCACCGCGATCGGCCTTTCACACGAGTCCGAAGCGCTCGGACGCCCGATCGAGGAGATCATTCCCAACAGCCTGATGCGGCGGGTCGTGGAGACCGGGGAGCCGATCATCCTCGACATCATGGAGCTCGGCGGCGAGCAGCTCGTCGTCACCCGCATGCCGATCGAGGACGAGAGGGGCAATATCATCGGCGCGATCGGCTTCGTGCTTTACGATCGCCTCGAAGGCCTGAAGCCGTTGCTCGCGCGGGTCACCCAGCTCGAAAATGACCTGCGACTGGCGCGTCGGCAATTGTCCAACGCCCGCTCCGCGCGCTTCACCTTCGCCGACTATGTCGGCACAACATCTGGCATCGCACAGGCCAAGGAGCTCGCCGTGCGCGCGGCACGGCAGAGCGTCACGGTGCTGCTCACCGGCGAGACCGGCACCGGCAAGGAGATGCTGGCGCAGGCGATCCACAACGCCTCGTCGCGCGCCGAAAAGCCCTTTGTCAGCGTCAATGTCGCCGCGATTCCCGACACGCTGATCGAGTCCGAGTTCTTCGGCACCGCACCGGGCGCCTATACCGGCGCCGACCGCAAGGGCCGCGAGGGAAAATTCCGTGTCGCCGACGGCGGCACGCTGTTCCTCGACGAGATCGGCGAGATGCCGCTGCAGCTCCAGGCAAAACTGTTGCGGGTATTGCAGGAGCGCGAGATCGAGCCGCTCGGCTCCGATAAGGTCAGCAAGGTCGACGTGCGCGTGATCGCGGCCACCAATGTCGATTTGCACAAGCGCATCAGCGACGGTGCCTTCCGCGCCGATCTCTACTACCGCCTCAACGTGCTTTCGATCGGCCTGCCGCCGTTGCGCGACTGCCTCGACGATCTCCCCGACATCTGCGCGCGGCTGCTCGACGACATCAGCGCGAGCGGCGACTATGTCGGCGCCAAGATCACGCCGAGCGCGCTCGCCGCACTCGCCCGCTATGACTGGCCGGGCAATGTCCGCGAGCTCCGCAACATCCTGGAACGCGCGCTGATCCTGAGCGATTCGGGACGGCTGACCGGCGACGATTTTGCGCGCATTCTCCCGGTCGGCGCCGAAGCCCGGCCGGTTTCGCCTGCGCGGCCTGCCGGCCTCGTCGTGCCCTATGCCGAAGCGGAAGCCGAGTTCGAGAAGCACACCCTCGAGCAGGCGCTCGCCGCCAGCAACGGCCAGATCTCGGAAGCGGCCAAGATGCTGCGCATCTCGCGCGCGACCTTCTACAAGAAGCTCGCCAAGTTCGGCTTGGCGACCGGACCGGCTTCCGTCTGAGTTTCGAGACACTGCGTGTCCGGAGTCTCGGACTCCTGACACGCCGCGTTGCGCCATTCTCCCGCCCGGTTGGCGCTAACTGCTGGATATTCAGTCATTTTGCCCATGCGCTCCGCATCTGGCGCGGCACTTGCTTTTTGCTGTGCACAAAGACGCACACCGCAAGTGCGCGTTCAGAAAACAGGGAGAACGCAAATGAGTGGAGCGATCACAGTCAATCAGCTTCAGGCAAAACATCCGTCGCACGTCACGGTCGCCACCGCGAGCCTGATCGGCACGGCCATCGAGTGGTACGACTTCTTCCTCTACGGCACCGCCGCGGCACTGATCTTCAACAAGCTGTTCTTCCCGACCTTCGACGCGATGGTCGGCACGCTCTTGGCGTTTGCGACCTACGCGCTCGGCTTCGTCGCGCGCCCGCTCGGCGGCCTCGTGTTCGGTCACTACGGCGACAAGATCGGCCGCAAGACCATGCTCTATCTGACACTGCTGATCATGGGCGCGGCGACGGCGGCGATCGGCTTCCTGCCGACCTATGAGACCGCGGGCATCTGGGCCGCGGTGCTGCTGGTCACCTGCCGCCTGATCCAGGGCTTTGGCTTAGGGGGTGAATGGGGCGGCGCCGTGCTGATGGCGGTCGAGCATGCGCCCGAGGACAAGAAAGGTTTTTACGGAAGCTGGCCGCAACTCGGCGCGCCGCTCGGCCTCGTGCTCGGCACGCTGGTGTTCTCGGTCGTGTCTGCATTCCTGACCGACGCGCAGCTTTATGCCTGGGGCTGGCGGATTCCGTTCCTGTTCTCGATCGCGCTGGTTCTCGTCGGGCTCTGGATCCGCTTCACCATCGCGGAGTCGCCGGAGTTCCAGAAGGTCAAGGACAGCAAGCAGGAAGTGAAGATGCCGATCCTGGAAGCGATCCGGCTTTACCCCAAGAACATCCTGCTGGCGATGGGCGCGCGCTTTGCCGAAAACGGCTTCTTCTACATCTACGCGACCTTCGTGCTCGCCTTTGCGACGCAATCGCTCGGCATGAACAGGCAGGACATGTTGAACGGCGTGTTGATCGCAGCCGCGATCGAGACTTTTACCATTCCCGCCTTCGGCGCGCTGTCCGATAAGGTCGGGCGGCGGCCGGTCTATATTTTTGGCGCGGTGTTCTCGGCGCTGATGTCGTTCCCGCTGTTCATGCTGCTGGCGACCAAGAACCCGCAATATGCCTGGATCGCGATCGTGCTCGGCCTCGCGGTCGGACACGCCGCGATGTATGGCCCGCAGGCGAGCTTCCTGTCGGAATTGTTCGGCACAAAAGTGCGCTACAGCGGCGTCTCGCTCGGCTACAATCTCGCCTCGATCTTCGCCGGCGCGCTGTCGCCGCTGATCGCGACGGGATTGATGACGGCCTATGCGCCAGCGACCTGGCCGATCTCGGTCTACATGATCGTGCTCGCGCTGATCACCATCGTCTCGGTCTATTTCGCCACCGAAACACGCAAGATAGTTCAGCCCTGACCGGCTGATCGCATCCCCGACCACACCGGAGCGGCCTAGTCGCGGGCCGCTCCGGGCGATACAAATAGAGCAAAGCAAGAAGACCGAGCAGATATGGGAGGGAACACCGTGAGCCAGCATCCTGCTCTGCCCTACCTGCGCAATTCGGAGAAGGGCAAGGTTGTCACTGCGTCGGAAGCGGTCATGCTGATCCGCGACGGCGATACGGTCGCGACCGGCGGCTTCGTCGGCATCGGCTTTGCCGAGGAGATCGCGCTGGCGCTGGAAGAGCTCTATCTCGCCAATGAGGGCGAGGCGCCCTACACGCAAGGCAAGCCGCGCAATCTGACGCTGGTCTATGCCGCCGGCCAGGGCGACGGCAAGGACCGCGGCCTCAACCATTTTGCGCATGAAGGCCTGGTCAAGCGGGTGATCGGCGGCCATTGGGGCCTTGCGCCAAAGCTGCAGCAACTCGCCATTTCCAACCGGATCGAGGCCTATAATCTGCCGCAGGGCGTGATCACGCATTTGTTCCGCGACATCGCCGCGCATCGGCCGGGCCACATCACCCGCGTCGGCATGGGCACCTTCGTCGACCCGCGCCAGGGTGGCGGAAAGCTGAACGCGCGCACCACCGAAGAGATCGTCCAACTGATCGATATCGGTGGCGAGCAGTGCCTGCTCTACAAGACGTTTCCGATCAATGTCGGCATCATTCGCGCTACCACGGGCGATCCTGACGGCAACCTCAGCATGGAGAAGGAGGCGCTGACGCTGGAGGCCTTGGCGATCGCCATGGCCGCGCATAATTCCGGCGGCATCGTCATCGCGCAGGTCGAGCGCGTCGCCGAGAGCGGCAGCCTCAATCCTCGCCAGGTCAAGATCCCCGGCATCCTCGTCGACTGCGTGGTGGTGGCAAAGCCGGAGAACCACTGGCAGACCTTTGGCACGCAATATAATGCCGCGTTCTCGGGCGAGATCAGGGTGCGCGCGGCCTCGCTTCCCGCGATGCCCATGAGCGAGCGCAAGATCATCGCGCGACGCGCCGCGTTCGAGCTGAAGGCCAACAGCGTCGTCAATCTCGGCATCGGCATGCCCGAGGGCATCGCGTCGGTCGCCAATGAGGAGCGGATCATCGACCTGATCACGCTGACGGCCGAGCCCGGCGTGATCGGCGGCATCCCCGCCAGCGGCATCGATTTTGGCGCGGCGATCAACACGCAGGCGGTGATCGACCAGCCCTACCAGTTCGACTTCTACGACGGCGGCGGGCTGGACGCGGCGTTCCTCGGGCTCGCGCAGGTCGATCGCACCGGCAATCTCAATGTCAGCAAGTTCGGCCCAAAGCTCGCCGGCGCCGGCGGCTTCATCAATATCAGCCAGAACGCCAAGAAGGTCGTGTTCGTCGGCACATTTGGCGCCGGCAAGCTGCGCATCGGGCTCGACGGCGGCAAGCTCGGGATCATTGAAGAAGCCGAGTCGCGCAAATTCGTCGACGCGGTCGAACATGTCACCTTCAGCGGCGCGGTGGCGTCGGCGCGCGGCCAGAGCGTGCTCTATGTCACCGAGCGCTGCGTCTTCGCGCTGCGGCCCGACGGACTGGAGCTTGTCGAGGTCGCGCCCGGCATCGACATCGAGCGCGACATTTTGCGCCTGATGGATTTCAAGCCACTGATCCCGCGCGATCCGCTTCAGATGGACGCGCGGATTTTTCGCGACGACCTCATGGACCTGCGCGAGAGCCTTTTGACCATTCCGCTCGACCAGCGCTTCACGCTGGATGAGCAGCAGAACCTGTTCTTCGTCAATCTCGAGCGCTATCCGCTGCGCAGCAAGGCCGATGTCGACGCCATCGCCAGGACCGTCGAGGCCAAGCTCGCGCCGCTCGGACGTCGCGTCTATGCCATCGTCAATTACGACCACTTTTCGATCCTGCCGGAACTGCTCGACGACTATTCGGCCATGGTGCGAAGCCTGGTCGACCGCTTCTATTCCGGCGTCTCGCGCTACACGACATCAGGCTTCCTGCGCATCAAGCTCGGCGAGGCGCTCGAAAGGCGCGGCGTTGCGCCGCATATCTTCGAGAGCGCCGAAGAGGCGCAATCGGACTGGCGACACGTCGAAGAGGTCAATGCCGCTGATGACGGCACCACGCCGCGCAACGTACGGCAGGCCTAAAAATGATGCAGACATGACAGCGGCGAGACCAGCAGCAAGATCAGGCGGAAGGTGCAATTGCAATGTTCGCAGTGTTGTGCAAATCGCTCTTACCCAACGAATTTGAATCAGGAGGAATCATCGTGCGTCGATCACTCATCATTACAACAGCCATCCTTGGCCTCGCCGCTGGGTCCTCCGCGCAAGCCGACGATCTCAAGATCGCGCTGATCTACGGCAAGACCGGTCCGCTGGAAGCCTATGCCAAGCAGACCGAGACCGGCCTGCAGATGGGTCTTGAATACGCCACCAAGGGCACGATGACGCTGGACGGCCGCAAGATCGTCATCGTCACCAAGGACGACCAGGGCAAGCCTGACCTTGCGAAAGCCGCGCTCGCGGAAGCCTATCAGGACGACAAGGCCGACATCGCGATCGGCACGACGTCGTCGGCCGCAGCGCTCGCGATCCTTCCCGTCGCCGAGGAAAACAAGAAGATCCTGATCGTCGAGCCCGCCGTCGCAGACCAGATTACCGGCGAGAAGTGGAATCGCTACATCTTCCGCACCGGCCGCAACTCCTCGCAGGACGCGATCTCGAACGCGGTCGCGATCGGCAAGCAGGGCGTCACCGTTGCGACGCTGGCGCAGGACTACGCTTTCGGCCGTGACGGCGTCGCCGCCTTCAAGGAGGCGCTTGCCAAGACCGGCGCGACGCTCGCTGCGGAAGAATATGTGCCGACCAACACCACCGATTTCACCGCGGTGGGCCAGCGCCTGTTCGATGCGCTGAAGGACAAGCCGGGTCGCAAGATCATCTGGATCATCTGGGCCGGCGCCGGCAATCCGCCCGCCAAGCTCCAGGACATGGATCCGAAGCGCTACGGCATCGAGCTGTCGACCGGCGGCAATATTTTGCCTGCGCTCGCAGGCTACAAGATCATGCCGGGCATGGAAGGCGCGACCTATTACTACTATGACATCCCGAAGAACCCGGTGAACGACTGGCTGGTCGCCGAGCACCAGAAGCGCTTCAACGCGCCGCCGGATTTCTTCACCGCGGGCGGCTTTGCGGCCGCGATGTCCGTCGTCACCGCCGTCACCAAGGCGAAGTCGACCGACACCGAAAAACTGATCGCGGCGATGGAAGGCATGGAGTTCGACACGCCCAAGGGCAAGATGGTGTTCCGGAAAGAGGACCATCAGGCGCTCCAGAGCATGTATCACTTCAAGGTCAAGGTCGATCCGAACGTCGCCTGGGCCGTGCTCGAGCCGGTGCGCGAACTCAAGATCGAGGACATGAACGTTCCAATCCGCAACAAGCGGTAAGGTGTGCGTGTTCACCTCTCCCGCTTGCGGGAGAGGTCGGCGCGAAGCGCCGGGTGAGGGCTCTCTCCACGTTGGGACTCTCGATTGTGGAAGCACCCTCTCCCCACCCCTCCCCCGCAAGCGGGGGAGGGAGCGCAGTGTGATCGTGGATATGTCCAACCTTCATTCGCTAGACTGCTCATGCCCCTAACCCTCGAAACGCGCGACCTGACCATTCGCTTTGGCGGCCATGTGGCGGTCAACAGCGTCAGTTGCAGCTTCCGCCCCGGCGAGCTCACCGCCATCGTCGGGCCGAACGGCGCCGGCAAGACCACCTATTTCAACCTGATCTCGGGCCAGTTGCGCGCCTCCAGCGGCAGCATCTTGTTCGACGGCACCGACATCACCCAGCACTCCGCGCCGATGCGCACCCGCGCCGGCCTCGGCCGCGCCTTCCAGCTCACAAACCTGTTTCCGAACCTGACGGTCGAAGAGAACGTCCGCCTCGCGGTGCAGGCGGCCGATGGCACGCATTACGACATGCTGCGGCCCTGGATGGTGCGGCGCGACCTGATCGCGCGGGCCGATGCGATTCTCGACCAGGTCGCGCTCGGCAGCCGGCGCGGCGTCGCCGCGACCGCGCTCTCGCACGGCGACCAGCGCAAGCTCGAAGTCGCGCTGATGATCGCGCTGGAGCCAAAAGTCTTCATGTTCGACGAGCCGACCGCCGGCATGAGCATCGACGAGGTTCCGGTCGTCCTCAACCTGATCGCTCAGCTCAAGCAGGACAAGAGCAAGATCATCTTGCTGGTCGAGCACAAGATGGACGTGGTGCGCTCGCTCGCCGACCGCATCATCGTGCTGCATAACGGGCAACTCGTCGCCGACGGCCCACCTGCCGAGGTGATCGCCTCGCCGATCGTGCAGGAAGCCTATCTCGGCGTGGCGCCGAAGAGCGCGGCCTGAGGACCACGGCATGAGCGAGCTTCTCAAACTCTCCGGCGTCCACACCCATATCGGGCGCTATCACATTCTCCAGGGCATCGATCTGGTCGTGCAACAGGGGCAGACGACCATGCTGCTCGGGCGCAACGGCGCCGGCAAGACCACCACGCTGCGCACCATCATGGGGCTGTGGCAGGCGTCATCCGGCGAGATCACGCTGTCAGGCGAGCGCATCGAGAGCTGTGCCACGCCCGACATCGCGCGGCTCGGCGTCGGCTACGTGCCGGAGAGCATGGCTGTCTTCTCCGATCTCACCGTGAAGGAAAACCTGGTGCTGGCGGCGCGCGACGGCCCGCTCGACGACACCCAGCTCGACTGGATCTTTGGCTTCTTCCCCGCGCTGCGCCGCTTCTGGCTGTCGCGGGCCGGCAGCCTCTCGGGCGGGCAGAAACAAATGTTGTCCATCGCCCGCGCCATCGTAGAGCCGCGCAAGCTTTTGCTGATCGACGAACCCACCAAGGGCCTCGCACCCGCGATCGTGATGGCGCTGATCGAGTGCCTGAAGGAGATCAAACGCAAGGGCGCGACGATCCTGCTGGTCGAGCAAAACTTCTTCGCCGCCCGCGAGCTCGGCGACAACGTGCTGGTCATGGATAACGGCACCATCGTGCATCGCGGTGAGATGGCCGCGTTGGCGGCCGACGTGCCGCTGCAGGAGCGATTGTTGGGCCTGAGCCTGGAGACGCATCAGTGACTGAGCTAGCCGCCAACGATCCGCTGCCGAAGCCGAAGCGCGATCTCGCGCCCGTCCTGATCCCGATCGCGCTGGCGCTCGCGATGATCCCGCTGATCGGCTCGACCAGCTCCTGGGTCACGCTGACGGTCGCGAGCCTCGCGATGGGCATGATGATCTTCATCATGGCCTCCGGCCTGACCTTGGTGTTCGGCCTGATGGACGTGCTCAATTTCGGCCACGGCGCCTTCATCGCGGTCGGCGCCTATATCGCCACGCTGATCCTGCTGCCCTTCGCCGCCGCGATGCAGACGGACTCCCTCTGGGTCAACCTCGCGGCACTGGCGCCGGCAGTGCTGCTCTCGATGGCGGTCTCGGGGGCACTCGGCCTCGTCGTCGAACGCGTATTGATCCTGCCGGTCTATGGCCAGCATCTCAAACAGATCCTGATGACCACCGGCGGCCTGATCGTCGCCGAACAGACGATGTATGCGATCTGGGGACCGGCGATCATCCCGTTGCCCCTGCCGGCATCGCTGCGCGGCTCGGTCATCCTGGGCGATGTCGCGATCGCAAAATACCGCCTGCTGGCGATGCTGGTCGGCCTCATCGTCTTCGTCGGGATCCAGCTCGTGCTCAACCGCACCAAGCTTGGCCTGTTGATCCGCGCCGGCGTCGAGAACCGCGAGATGGTCGAGGCGCTCGGCTATCGCATCCGCCGCCTGTTCCTCGGCGTGTTCATGACGGGTTCAGCGCTGGCCGGGCTCGGCGGCGTGATGTGGGCGCTCTATCGCGAGCAGGTCCACGCCTCCATGAGCGACGACCTCACCGTGCTGATCTTCATCGTCGTCATCATCGGCGGGCTCGGGTCGATCGGCGGCTGCTTCATCGGTGCGATCCTGGTGGCGATGGTTGCCAATTACGGCGGCTTCCTCGTGCCGAAGCTCGCACTCGTTTCCAACATCCTGCTGATGGTCGCCATCCTGATGTGGCGGCCGCGCGGCCTCTATGCGGTGACCAGCCGATGATGATCCTCTCCGGCGATCCGCCGCGCAGCCGCGTGCTGACCATCGTTCTCCTCGTCATCATCCTGGCGCTGGCGGCGACACCGTTCATCTTTCCGGGCGCCAAGGCGATGAACGTCGCAGCCAAGATCTGCATCTTTGCAGCGCTCGTCGCCTCCTACGACCTGTTGCTCGGCTATACCGGCTCGGTGTCGTTCGCCCACACCATGTTCTACGGCATCGGCAGCTACGCGGTCGCCATTGCGCTCTATGCCATGGGCCCGAACTGGGGTGCGGTCGCAACCGGCATCGTGATCGGCCTGCCCCTGGCCGCGCTGCTCGCGCTCGCCATCGGGCTGTTCTCGCTCCGCGTCGCGGCGATCTTCTTTGCCATGATCACGCTCGCGGTCGCCTCCGCCTTCCAGGTGCTGGCCTCGCAGATGTCGTGGCTGACCGGCGGCGAGGACGGCCGCAGTTTTCAGCTGCCGGACCTGTTGCGCCCCGGCACTGTGCTGATCCCGAAGAGCCTGTTCGGCTTCGAATTCAACGGCCGGACACTGACGTTCTATCTCGTCTTCGTGGCATCGGCCTTGATGATCCTCGGCCTGTTGCGCGTGGTAAATTCGCCGTTCGGACGCGTGCTGCAGGCCATCAGGGAAAACCGTTTCCGCGCCGAGGCGCTCGGCTTCCGCACCGTGTTTCACCTGACCTACGCCAACTGCCTCGCGGCGCTGGTTGCGGCGTCCGCCGGTATCCTCAACGCGCTGTGGCTGCGCTACGCCGGGCCCGACACCTCGCTCAGCTTCTCCATCATGCTGGATATTCTCCTGATGGTCGTGATCGGCGGAATGGGCACGATCTATGGCGCGATCATCGGGGCTGCGATCTTCATCCTGGCGCAGAACTATCTGCAATCGCTGATGGGCGTCGCCTCCAAGGCCGCCACTGAGGCCGGCCTGCCGCTGCTGCCGGGCCTGCTACATCCGGATCGCTGGCTGCTGTGGCTCGGCCTGCTGTTCATCGCCAGCGTCTATTTCTTCCCGACCGGCGTCGTCGGGCGGCTGCGCAATGTCGGCGCCGGCAAGACATCCGGCTCCGCGCATTAAGGGTGCGTTAATGATGCAGGTGCGCTCGCATCGTACAAGCCGGGAGCGATGCTGCATCGTTTCGCGGCCCGGGCCATCGCGCGTGCTCGCGCACAGGGATTAAGTCCCAAGTAACCGGCTTTCCTAAGGTTTAGGCCATTTGTGCGGTGTATGCATGTCCCCTTGGGAGGGGAGATGCGCCGGGCAATTTCCACGATGACGGGCCGACTGTCCTTGGCCGCACGCAACGGCTGGGAAGCCGTTCCGCGGGCAGGACCCGTGCTCTGGCTGACGCTCAGCGGCGCATTGCTCGTTGCCGGCATCTTCGTGGTCACCACTATGGCCGTCGGCGATTTTCGCGAGCGCACGCTGGCCAACCGCGAGCGCGAGCTTGAAAACACCGTCCAGCTCCTTACCCGCCATTTCGACCAGCAGTTCGAGGATTCCGACGTCGTCGCCGCCGATCTGATCGGGACGATGAACCTGCCGGAGATCACGTCGCCGGACATGTTCCGCGAGCGCATGTCGGGACCCGAGGCGAACCGGATGCTGCGCAGCAAGGTCAGCGCGGTCACCTATCTCGGCGACATCGCCATCTATGATGCGGACGGCGACCTGATCAACTGGTCGCGGCTCCAGCCGCTGCCCAAGATCAACGTCTCATCGCGCGCCTACTACCAGACCTTCAAGACAAACCCGCGATCCGAGCCGGTGCTGCTGGAATCCGTGCGCAGCTTCATCCTCGGCAAATGGACCACCGTGGTCGCGCGCCGGCTCAGCGGACCTGACGGGGAGTTCCTCGGCATCCTGGTGCGCCGGATCGACCCCGACAGCTACCAGCGCTACTTCGCCTCCGTTGCGCTCGCGGAAGGCGCGGCCATTTCGCTGTTCGATCGCGAAGGCAAGATGCTGGCCCGCTATCCGCATGTCGAGGAGCTCGTCGGCAAGAGCTTCAAGGATGCGCCTTTGATGCGCAAGGTGCTGACCGAAGGCGGCCAGCACACGCTTCGCGTCAAGAGCCCGATCGACGGCGAGGAACGGCTGGGATCGGCGGCATCGCTGACGCATTTCCCGCTCGTGATCGTCGCAACCAACACCATGTCGGCGGCGCTCGCCGACTGGCGCGACCAGACCGGCTTCATGATCACGGCCGCCACGCTCGCGGCCTCGGTGATCGCGTTCATCCTCTATCTGATCATTCGCCAGATCCGGCAACAGAACCTCGAGGCCCAACAGCGGCTCGAGGCGGAACGGCAGCGGCTCGACACCGCCCTGAACAATATGTCGCAAGGGCTCGTGCTCTATGATGCGGCCGGCCACATGGTGACCTGCAACCGGCGCTACATCGACATGTTCGGCCTGTCCGCCGACATCGTGAAGCCCGGCTGCCATTTCCGCGAGGTCATGCAGCATCGCCAGGCCAGGGACAGCTTCGAGGGCGACGTCGAGGGGTTCTGCGCCATGGTCATGGACGGCGTCGCCGAGGGCCGCGTCTCCCGGAAGGTGATGGAGCTCTCCGACGGCCGTGCCGTCCAGATCATCAACACGCCGCTCGCGCAGGGCGGCTGGATCGCGACCATCGAGGACATCACCGAACGGCGCCTGCTGGAGCAGGAGCGCGACCGCAACCACACCTTCCTGCGCGAGATCATCGACCACATCCCGTCGCAGATCACGGTCAAGGACGCCCGCACGCGGCAATACCTCCTGATCAACGGAGTTGCCGAGCAGCAGTTCGGCCAGTCCCGCGAAGCGGTGGTCGGCAGGACCGCGTTCGACATCTTCCCGCAGGCCTCCGCTAGGATCGTCACGGCCGATGACGACAAGGCGCTACAATCGGCCGACGGCCTGTTCAAGCACGAACACCCCTGGCAGACCCAGGCGCTGGGCTTGCGCTACATCACCTCGCGCCGCATCGGTATTCGCGACAAGGCCGGCGAGCCGCGTTACCTGATCCATGTCGTCGAGGACGTCACCGAGCGGCGCCGCGCCAACGAGAAGATCGCGCATATGGCGCATTACGACGCGCTCACCGACCTTCCCAACCGCTCCCTGTTCCGCGAACAGATCGAGCGCGAGCTCGAAAAGGTAGCGCAAGGCGAGCAGTTCGCCCTGCTCTATATCGACGTCGACGAGTTCAAGGGCATCAACGACTCCCTCGGTCACCATGTCGGCGACGAGCTCTTGAAGGCGGTCGCGGGCCGGATCCGGAGCTGCCTGAAGCCGGGCGACCTGATCGCGCGGCTCGGCGGCGACGAATTTGCCGTGATCCAGACTGGAATCGAATCCTCCGCGGACACGCTGGCCTTCGTGACGAAGATCCACGAGGCGATCCGCCGGCCCTATCACTGCCTCGGCCACCAGCTCTCGACCGATGCCAGCATCGGCATCGCGCTGGCGCCGCAGGACGGCACCGACCTCGACCAGCTCATCAAGAACGCCGACCTCGCGATGTACGGCGCCAAGGCCGAGGGCCGCCGGACCTATCGCTTCTTCGTGCCCGCGATGGACGCGAGCGCCAAGGCACGCCTTGCGATGGAGCAGGATCTGCGCCAGGCCATGGTCGATGTCGGCTTCGAGCTGCACTACCAGCCGCTGGTCAATCTGCGCAGCAACGAGGTCGCCGGTTGCGAAGCGCTGTTGCGCTGGCGACATCCGGAACGCGGCATGGTCTCGCCGGCCGAGTTCATTCCGGTCGCGGAAGATACCGGTCTCATCACCGAGCTCGGCGACTGGGTGCTGCGCACGGCCTGCATGGAAGCCGCGACCTGGCCGGCCAATGTCCGCGTCGCGGTCAACGTGTCCCCGGTGCAGCTCAAATGCGAGACGCTGGCGCTGAAGATCGCAGGCGCGCTCGCAGCCTCCGGGCTCGACCCGCGCCGGCTCGAGCTCGAGATCACCGAGGCCGTGCTGATCCGCGACGACGAGGCCGCGCTGTCGATCCTGCATCAGTTGCGCGCGATCGGCGTGCGCATAGCGCTCGACGATTTCGGCACCGGCTATTCGTCGCTCAGCTATTTGAAGCGCTTCCCGTTCGACAAGATCAAGATCGACCGCTGCTTCGTCGCCGATATCGCGGAGGCAAGCGGCGCGCCGGTCATCGTGCAGGCGGTGGTCAACATCGCCGCCGCAAGCCACATGACGACGGTGGCCGAAGGCGTCGAGACCGAGGCCCAGCGCGAGATGCTGCGCAATCTCGGCTGCACGGAGATGCAGGGCTATCTGTTCAGCGCACCGAAGGCGGCGGCCGACGTCCGGAAGCTGTTCGGCGGAAGCGCCGTACAGGTCGCGGCGGTGGCCTGACCGTGCCGAAATCGTCCGCCCCCAAAAGTTTCGCCGTCGCGCATTCCTATGCCGTGCGGCTGATGCAGCATCTCGTCGTCCCGACCTTCGTGATCGATCCGAAGCGCCGTGTCGTGATCTGGAACCGCGCCTGCGAACGCCTGACCGGCGTCGCGGCCTCCGAGGTGATCGGCACCACCAAGCATTGGCAGGCCTTCTACGAGACCAAGCGCCATTGCCTCGCCGATCTCGTCGCGCTCGATCTGCCCGAGCAGCTTCCCGAGCTTTACTCGGAATATGCCGCGCGCGGCCATAACGGCCTCGGCTTCAGCGCCGAAAACTGGTGCGTGATGCCGAAGCTCGGCAACCAGCTCTATCTCGCCATCGACGCCGGCCCGATCCATGACGACGCCGGCAACCTGATCGCCGTCGTCGAGACCTTGCGCGACCTGACCGACCAGAAGCGCGCCGAGATGACGCTGAAGGAGCTCGCCACCAAGGACGGGCTGACCGGGCTGTCCAACCGCCGCTCCTTCGACCAGATGCTGATGTCGGAATGGTCGCGTGCCCAGCGCACGCAACAGCCGCTGTCGCTGCTGTTCCTCGACGTCGACCATTTCAAGCTGTTCAACGATCTGCACGGCCACCAGACCGGCGACGAGTGCCTGCGCGCGGTCGCCGCCGTGGTCAGCCGGCACGCCTGGCGGCCGCTCGACCTCGCGACCCGCTATGGCGGCGAGGAGTTTGCGCTGATCATGCCGGAGATGAGCAGCAATGACGCCTGCGCAGTCGCCGAGGCGATTCGCAACGCGGTGACGGACCTGCGGATCACCCATGGCGCCGAGGGCGCCGGCGAGCACGTCACGCTCAGTGTCGGCGTGGCAAGCCACATTCCCGGCGAAGACGACGACCGCCCCGACCGCCTGCTGGGATCGGCCGACCAGGCGCTCTACGCCGCAAAGCGCCTCGGCCGCAACCGGGTGATCTCCGCCGAACAGATGCTGGCCGAATTCGCCCGGCTCGACCGCGGGGCATTGCAGGTTCCGGGCTCCGCCTCGCGCAAATCGGCCTAGTCCGATATCGCCGCCGGCGGAGGTTGCCGACCCCTCGCCAATCGGCTAAATGAGGCCTCGCTGCACCCGTAGCTCAGCTGGATAGAGCGTTGCCCTCCGAAGGCAGGTGTCAAGTCTGCTCGTGCGAAAAGCGAGGAAGAAAGAGTATTTAAGTGCAAAGGCTTGCGAGGGTGGCGCGTCGGGGTTAACTCAGTCGCGAAATCTGCGTAAGCACTGCGTAAGCAGCAAGCACCCGTAGCTCAGCTGGATAGAGCGTCGCCCTCCGAAGGCGAAGGCCACACGTTCGAATCGTGTCGGGTGCGCCACTTGCGTACAAAACTGCGAACGTTGGGGTTCGTGTTTTGATCGCCAGCGATGACCTGTTCCAGGGTCGCCCTGTCACCCACGATGCGGATGGCATGGTCGTCGACCTCCACCCGATCCACCACGGACTTGATATAGGCCTTCCGGAACGGAATCGGGCCGGCGGTGATGTTTTCCCGCATGAGCCTGCCGAACCGCTCGATGGCCTGGTCGTCGAAATTTTGCGACGCTGGTCGCAGTTTGATGCGGTCCAGGGCCTCCTTGGCCCGATCGCGGTCGGTCTTGAGAGCCGCCAGGCGGTCTTTCAGGATGTCGTCCAGTTCGGTGAGGCCGTTTTCCACCATCGCGTAGAGACGCTTCAGCTTGTCTTCGGCAGTAGTCAACTCCGACCGCAAATTGGACACCCGCTGATCGATTTCGGCCGCTTGTTCTGATCGCCGGTCCGCGAGCTTGCCGAGAACGAGCTTCAGCCGTTCAGGCTGAAACAGCCGCTCGGCAAGGTTCTCCACTCCACCACGATGGCGTCCAGCTTGGCCATCGGGATCGAACGGCCCTTGCAGCCGGTCTTGCCCTGACGTGCACAGGTAGAGCAGGTGTAATATTTGTGGACCCGCCCCGTGGACGAGGTCCCGGTGCGTAGCGTCATGGCGCCGCCGCAGCCAGCGCAGGTGGCAATCCCGGTCAGCAGGATCGGGCCGGTCACGACGCGGGGCGCAGTCACTTTGGGATCTCGCGTCTTGAGGGTCGTTGAGACGGCCTCGAACTCGGTCCTCGGAATGATTCCCGGCACCTCAACAGTAACATGCTCGTTGACGGGTTTCGGCTGCTGGGTCCTGGAGTCCCGCTTATTGAACACCCACTCGCCGATATAGACGGTGTTGGTCAAAATCCCGTGCACGGTCGCGACGCCAAAGCGGGCGCCGCGGCGGGTGCGGTAGCCGCGCTCGTTGAGCCAGGAGGCGAGGTTCTTCACGCCGAGCGGTCCCGACGTGCCGTCTCCCTGGCGATACAAGCGGAAGATCAGCTTGACCGTCTCAGCCTCCACGGGATCGACGGCAAGCTTCTTCTTGATGCGGGCGCCTCGTTTGTCGACTTCAACGGTCTTGTATCCGAGCGGGATGGGCGAGCCGTTGTAGAAGCCCTGCCGTGCGTTCTCGACCATGGCCTTGCGGACGTGTTTGCCATTCTCGCGGGATTGGTATTCGTCGAACAGGCCGATGATCTGGCGCATCATCACCTGCGCGGGATCATCGCCGAGTTCCTGGGTGATGGAGACCAGCCGCACACTCGTCACGAAGACTTACCGGCCCGATCCGGTGCGGCGGGTGATATGGCTCGAATTCGATTCTGAGGCGCTTACGGAGGCAACCTGTCCAAGTTGCCGCTGCTTAGACCCGGCTGGCCCCGGAATCTCTGGCAACCAAGTTAGAGCTGGCGTATTGTCTTCCGATCACCGGCCGAGGCTTGTCCCGTAGGCGTCGGTGACTGAGAGACCGAGAGCGCTCCCGCCTGCACGGAAGTGGAGTGCTCTTATGGAACGCTATTTCTTTGACATCCAGAGTGGCCGCGAGTTTTTCGCCGACGAGGAAGGACTACGACTGCCCAATCAGAAGGCGGCTGAAGTTGAAGCGATGCAAACGCTGACGGGGATCGCCAGAGAGTCCGTGTTCAAAGGCAGTCGTCCAGATTTGGCGGTTGAAGTGCGCTCGATGACTGAACGGCTTTTCTGCGTATCGATCGTCTATCGAAGTGAGAGCACGAAACATTGAGGCTGCCTGTGAGAACAGACGCCTCCATCTCGACTGGGTCTCCGGCTCCAGTTGGAGTACTCGACTAGCCGTGAGGCTGTCCAAAAACATTTCTTCAATCATGTCTGGTCGGAGCGCCTTCGAGCACATATATCAAGGTCGTCACCGCCCCACCCGAGGCAACCATCGGTGATGAGAACGCCTGTCGCGCTCCCGCCCATTCAAGGGAGAAAGCCGTGCAGGTTCGTAGCGAGTCTCAATCTTCGACATTCGAATACCGTCTCACTCAAGAGGCGATCAATTTGCGCCAGCAGGCTCAAGAGATGCCTGTTTGCGTCCGGCGCGCCGAACTACTTCAGAAGGCCCGGCAGATCGATGTTGCCCTGGAGGTGAACAGGTGGCTCAGTTCTCCGGGACTTCAGCCGCCAATGTAATTCGAATCCTGGATCGGCTTGCGGACCTCTCGCGCTGGCGCAGACATCTTTCCAACAGGCGCTCATGATGATCCGATATTTCTTCGATATCAGAGACGATCGGGAACTGTACCCGGACGAAGACGGAATAGAGTTTTCAACGCAACGTGAGGCCGAGATGGAGGCGGCTCACACATTGGCGGGACTGGCCCGCGATTTGGCCGGTGAGGAACACCGGCCGGACGTTGCTATCGAGGTTCGAACGGAAGCCGGGCACGTATTTCAAGCCGCGTTGACCTTCGAAGCGAATAAGGCCGGGCAATAGTTCTGTCTTTCGCGGTTCCGGGGATTCGATATGGACCGTCGCATTGCAGCCCTTTTGCGATCAGCCGGTGAGTTCGTCGGCCCAAACCTTGAAACTTAGCAACGTGTTGGGTCCGAATGTCTGGGTGATCGGAACGTCGGCGGCATCGCGGCCCTGCGCGATCAGGACGCGACCAATCCGCGGAATGTTGTTACGTGGATCGAACGTGTACCAGCGACCACCGATATAGGCTTCGCACCAGCCCGCGAAATCGCCGGCGGCATATGGAGGCGCCATGCCGATGTCACCGAGATAGCCGGTGCAGTAGCGCGCAGGAATGTTCATGCAGCGGCAGAACGCTATAGCCAGATGTGCATAGTCCCGGCAAACGCCTTTGCCTTCGTTGAACACTTCCCAGGCGGTCTTGGTCGGGCGGGCGTGCTCGTAGCCGAAAGCAATGTGGTTATGCACGAAGTCGCAGATCGCCTTGACCCGTGCCCAACCGGGCGCGGTCTTCTCGAACAACTTCCACGCCACGTCGGTAAGTCGGTCAGTCTCGACATACCGACTGCCGAGCAAATATACGATGGTGTCCGACGGAAGATCTTCCACTGCGTGCTGTTGGGCCGATGGTACGATCACGTCGGGTAGACCGCTATCTCGGACTGTGCCGTCCGCCGAGAGGCGCATGCGGCCGGCTGGCGCGACAAGACGACTGCACCAATTCCCGAAACCGTCGCGGTAGGGCGTGATCGGCACCGACGGCTCGCTGACAAGATGATCGGGCAGGACAATGTCGGATGCCCGTGTGAAGTGAGTGCCGACAACTGCGATAAGAGGGGTCGGTTGCGGAAAGTCGTAGATCATCTCGAAGCCGACGCGGATCTTCATGGAAGTAGCTCCAAAGAGATGATTGCGATCGTTACGAACCCCCATTTGGGCATCGTCACCGATGAAGGCTGCGAGCGCTCGGGTGTGAACAGTATGCCATCGCTGTCCCGACCGCCAGCCGTATGCTCGATTGAGTGGAGAACATCCGCCCAGCGCCTGACCGGAACCCGTTTCAAACTGAAGGCTTTGTTGAAGATGAAAATGCGATCCGGAGTCACGCCCATGTCCATTCAACCCACGCAAGACTGGGGGGCGCGGCCTGTATCTGAGAAGGCCTCTTACCAGGGCGCGCGTCGAACCGTGAGCGAGGTTGATGCTGATATTCTGAGGAAGCGCGCGTTGAAGAAGCAACGTGCGTTGATCGACACCCTCAATGGTCGTGCGCCATCATGAGAGATTTCAAATGTCCTCATTGCGGGCAACTATCGGCCTTCGAGCTCTCCAAATGCAACGGCTGCATGCAGCCGTTGATCTTCGATCCCGAGAATATGGCGATGATCGGTGCGGAAAGTGCCCTTGAATGCGTCAATCGGAATATCATCGGTTGCAACTGGTGCGCGGTTTCCACGACTTCCTACTGCATGTCCTGCTCCCTGACCCATGTCATTCCCGCCACACAGAATCCCCGTAACGTAGCCCTTTGGAAGCGCGTGGAGGAAGCCAAGCGCAGGCTGATCTACGACCTGAGACGGCTTCGCGTGCCGATCGCGTTCGCGGGTGGATTTCGCCTGGCATTCGAGATTCTCTCGGACGAGCATGGGCCGGTCCTGACCGGTCACGAATCCGGCCTGATAACGCTCAACCTTGCGGAGGCCGATGACGTACAACGCGAGATCAGGCGTGTTTCCTTTCGCGAACCCTATCGCACCCTGCTTGGTCACTTTCGACACGAGATAGGGCACTTTTACTGGAATGCCCTGATCCACGAAGCGGGTTTTCGAGCGCCGTTTCGGCTGGTGTTTGGCGACGAGACAGAGAACTACCAGGCAGCGCTTGCCTATTATTATGCCCGTCAGGATTGGTCTTGCGATCCGGCGAGTCACATTAGCATGTATGCGACGTCTCATCCCTGGGAGGATTGGGCAGAGACTTTCGCTCACTTCCTGCACATCGTCTCGACCCTGGATTCCCTGGCAGGACTTCCGTTGTCGTTGGACGCGCGCGGAAAGCACACGCTGAATGACCCGTATCTGGAAAGCGATTTCGGTGCGCTCCTTGAGTTGTGGACCCCGCTCGCTCTGACGATCAACCGCCTCAACCGCTCACTTGGTCTTGCCGACGCGTACCCGTTCGACATTTCACCCGCAGTCGAAGGCAAACTGCACTTGGTGCATATGGCGATTACCGCCTTCAGGAATCGGCAAGGAAACGCGCACACAACGCCGATGATGTGCTAACCTGAGTTCTGGTGGAAGCGCTTAGCTCGTGAGCGGCGCCACACTGGTTGCGATTTTAGCTGAACGTCTGGCAGACGAGCGGCGGCGTGGGCTTCGGCTCGCCCCTCGGGAACATGCGTCCCGCGAAAGCGTTGATAACTATAGGCAGCGTCCGCTTGCCGTTGTTCGACAACGCGCTGAGACCTCGCGAAAGATCTGGCGCAAAGCGGAGCGTTCACGCTGATCCGCTCCCGGCAAATATCGCTTGGGCTGTCATGGCGAATATCCGAGCCCCAGACCGGCGCTGATCCAATTCCTGGAGATCAAAATGATGAAAAACGAAGCGAAGGCTGCCCGGCATCTGCGGGAGGCGAACAACGCGTTCAAATTGGTGCGAACAGAAAAACCAATGACCGATTACGCGAAAGATCAGCAATCCCTGCTCGATAATCACGAGCGTCTGAAGGCGGCCCGATTGGCGCGTGAAGCCAAGCCGAAAGACTCCCGGGCATAATCGTCGCTCTCGATTTAGAGCATCGAGAGCACGACGATTCCGTTTTCGAGCTCGCCGGAGGCGAGCCGCGCACGGGCTATATGCTCGAATTCTTGTCGATATTTGTGAAGATAACTGAAGGCCTGCTTGTCGGTCTGAAACGTCGTTGTAAGCCTGCACATCTGCCGTGCTGCGCCAAGCGCAAGCATGAAAGTGATCGTTCCCCCGCCGTCTGCTTTGACTCTAGGCATCCACCCAGCCCGTGCAATTCGGTTTCACGATGATGCCGTGCGATCGCGAGTTCGACTATCGCGCCGACCTGTTTTTGCGCTTCGTCGGTGCGGGCGCAGGCAGCGATGCCCGAAACGCGATGTCGGCAACTTCCTTGGCCTCACGCAGCTCGCGGAGGCGCGCCATGTTCTTTCGCACCTCGATGGCCTGCCGTTCCGCGTCAGCCAATGCCCGCGCGCCGTCTTCAGCGGCCAATCGCTTGCGGTTCGAGCGCGCGATGCCTTCGGGCGACGGCTCTGCCGATTTCCTGGCGATCATCCTCAACCCGCATTATGAAGAACAAAACCCGCTCCATCCGAAGATCGAGCGGGCAGCCTGTCGTTTCAGTACATCCGTGAAAGCGGCGTCGACAAATCAGGCCAGCGAGAGGTTTTCGGCGCTCACTTTGCCGCGCATCTTGTCGGTCTTGGCCTCAAAGTTAACCTTTTGGCCCTCGGCGAGACCCGCAAGGCCAGCCCGTTCGACCGCGCTGATGTGAACGAACACATCATTGCTGCCGTCGGTCGGCTGGATAAATCCAAAGCCTTTTTGGCCGTTGAACCACTTAACAGTACCTGTCGTCATTTTCATTCTCCAAAGCGCGCGAGCGCGCATCGCGTGACGAGCACGCGATTACTTCAACTTCGTCGATGTCTTTGGAAAAGGAGCCCGCGGGCGCGTTCAACAAGGCACAGCGGCTAATCGAATTTCTTTAATATATATCATTTTCGGCTTTTTGCAAGGCACACTCAAAATTGTTTCCGAGAGCGCTGCTACACGAGCGCGTGTGGGCGAACGTTCCTTTGCGATCGAGGGGCTCCAAACGACGTGTGGGAACGGCTCTATCCATTGACAGCGCGGCTGACAGTGGTCACGTTGCTCTACCGAACTTGATTGCCGTGACGCATAGACCGGCTTGTTCGAGGCCGGCGGAAGAAGACGCCGTCACTCCCATCATCGCAATCGCCACGAGACTCCTGCGCAATTGGCTGCATGCAGGACTTGCGCATTCGCAGCCCAGCGAGGAATGTCAATTGCAGGTACTTGTTCGCGACAACAATGTCGACCAGGCCCTTCGTGTTCTGAAGAAGAAGATGCAACGCGAGGGTGTCTTTCGCGAAATGAAGCAGCGGCGCTCATACGAAAAGCCTTCCGAAAGAAAGACGCGCGAAAAATCCGAGGCTATTCGCCGGGCCCGTAAGCTCGCTCGGAAGCAGGCCATCAGGGAAGGTTTGCTGCCGGCGCCCCCGAAAAAGAAGCTTCCCGAGCGCAAGCCTCCCTTGCCGCAGATCGCCGGCAAGGAGCGCGCGTAAACGGGAATGCGCGTAGAGGAACGTTATTGCCATAGATTAATTGCCATGGTGGTTGCGCCGAGTTCGACGCAGCAAAAGCGGGGGTGCGTAGCTGCCAGATTTCAGTCGCGGTCTGTAATCCAGGAGATCGAGATGACGAAGACGGGCACGAGTGATCATCGCATTCTGACCCAACGCGCGCGTACCGCTCACCTGGCTGGCAAAGTTATAGACGAGAGGGCGGACAATTCTGCGAAGGGCGATGATCAAGCGATGCGAAGGCAGCGTTTGATCGAGGGACCATCGGAGTTCAGGGCCGTCCGCGTCGATCGTTCAAGAAAAACTATTGATCGTTAACTGGCCTTCAGTCGCTTACGGGTTCCTTGCGACGTCCAGAACGCATTGACGTTGTCTTGAGCATCGGCCTGTCGGTCTCTGCTGGGCGAGTTATCGGGCGCCGGGGCCAACTTGTGAAGAATTCGCCTAAGCGATTCCCAGATCACGACATGGCATGTTGTTAGGTTCTGAAATCGATGCCGCGCAGCACGATACCCCGAGGATCTCCTTCAAGTTCCGTCGCTCGATACTTGCTGGCCGCGCGGGCCTCGATGCGGTCGCGTAGGCGGACGAATTGGGCTTCGCGCTGCTCGGGGCGGACCTGCGGGCCGCGCTCAAGATAGTCCATCGCGGTGGTCGAGATCGCGCAGGGAATTTCCTTACCGCCGTCCTGCATCGAGAACAGCACGATCATCCGGTCATATTCGTGGCCGATGTAGCGACCGCTCGTGAGCGTCATGGCTTCCTCCTTTAAGTGACCGTTGCTGGCACGATCGCGCGTGCGGAGAGTTGCTCTGCCGTCAGTCCTCGCCCGAGAGCCGGACGAAGTCGTCGAGCAACGACGCGACCAGCGCCCGGTGCCTCGTATCCTCGGCGGGCAGGCTCGCGGCATAGAGGTTGAGCAGGTGCCGCGCCTTGACCGCAGCCTCCGGCCAGGAAGCGGCGGGCACCGTCATCATGCGGTGTTCAAGTTCGGCCTCCCGCTCACGCAATTCCCTGACATGGGCCTCGACATCTGCCAGCGCGCGGCGCAGATCGGTAGCCTTCTGCGCAGCCATGCCGCGATGCTTGTCGAGATCTACGGGATGGTCAGTCATGCGCGGCGCTCGCATCCGCAGCCTGCGCATTGGCGAGATCGACTGAGCCGATCGAGAGCATCTCCATTGAGTCGCGAACGCCTTCCGCCGGCACCATAATCATCGTCGCGATGCGGCGATAGGCCGAGAAGGTGAGACCCTCGATCGTTTCTTCATCAGTGATGACCTCGTAGGCGCCGGCGGGCAGCAGCCGCTCGATGCCGCGGATTCGGAACGGATGTCTGAACGTGACGGTCTCTCGCCGTGAGCGGATGGTCATGCACGCCTGCCTTTTTGCAAGAGGGGCCCTAACCGACCGACAGCGACGACCATGCGCCCGTCATTGAGCAATAGCCAGCACATTCGCCATTGCCGCGCGCTGACGTCGCAGTGCAGCCTTGCCCGAACTGCGTTTTAGCACTCGCTATTGGCGCCTCGCAGGCGTAGGGTTGTCGCATCACCGCACTTCTCAACGGCATCGACCGGTGACTGAGGGTCACGTGCGCTCCCGCCGAAAGAGTTGCAGGAGCGCTCGATGTCGCGTATTCGCGCCTCGGAATGGATGGTCCCGCCGGTGATCGTTCCGTTATTCCTTTTGCTTCTGGTGTGTGCTGCGGCCATCCTCAATGGCTAAGGCAACGCGCGTGCCTTACCTGGTCATGGGGACCAACGAATATGGCGGCGCCAATCTCGGCCGTGGCAGCGCGATCGTTGCACTGCGGCTCGCGCGAAAGCTGGTGCGCGACGGTTACATGGATGTCCGCGTCTGCACGCCTCGCGGGCGCATCCTGCAGTCGGACGAATTGAAAGAACTTGAACCCCAACAGGAGATGGACGTCATGGCCAAGGGACAGCAACGCGGCAATCGCGAAGCCAAGAAGCCGAAGAAGGAAAAAGCCAAGGTGATCGCAGCACAGCCCAGCCGGAAAGAGGTCGCCTGGCAGCCGGATTTCGGGTCGGCAAAAAAGAGGTAGGCGGCGCAGTCAAGCGTGAGGCGGACGCTTGGCCGCTATTGCGGCGCGACGAGGGGCCACCTCATGGATGCTCGAAGGTGGATCGAGGAGCAACGACGGCACCCATAGGCCCTGTCACTGTTGCCGCCCTCCGTCGCCAAATTCGAACCCCACATGCATCACGGGACCGGCGTCGTCCCGTACCGCAATTGCCATATGGCGCTTTGAAGAACTGCCAGATTCATACGTCGCATCCCGTGCCATGTCGGCCAATGACTTTGCCGCCTCAACCTGCGCCGCCCGAAAGTCAGCAAGTTCCAGACCTTCCTCGTCAAGAAACAGGCCGTCATCGTCGACGAGATCGAAATAGTACCGGGTCATGACGCACTCCGGAGACAGACGGGAGTTCCATGTGCCAGCGACCGATGCCCCTTGTGCAGCCTCGATCGGTGATGGAGGACAAGAGATGTGGCAGAAAATGGTTGCTGGTCCGACGGCCCGCACGAGGATCTCAAAGTCCGCTGTCTAGCCTGGCACACCTGCGTAAGCTGCACGGCAGCCTTCGGGTGACTATCACTGCGTCGACTGCGTTGCGTGGAAGGCGATCGTTGTTGTTAGCTCCGCGCTGGTGTCGAAGATAGATCGGACAACAACGGGTGATCGTGCTATCGGCATTGATGGAAAAGATCTTGGTGGTCGGCGCGATCCTCTTCTTGTCATCCAGTGCTAATGTTCGAGCGGCCGAGCAAGCGCCTGCTGCAACAGAAATGTCAATTCGCGACCAGATCAAGGCCGCACGCGCTAAAGATGTATTGGAAGAGAAATCAGCATCGGTTGCGCGCCCATGGGATCGTGACGCGTCCGGCAAACGCCCATGGGATACCGCGAAACCGACTGAGCCTGTGAAGCGGTGAAATACCTTGGCGCAGCGTGCGGCCCCGAGGTGAAGCCTGTCGAGCATTCTTCTACTGTTTTGTTTGCCGGTTGGGGCGCCATTTGCTGAGATTGATCAAGCTCACGTTGGCAGCAGCCATTGCGCTCGCGCTGATTCCCCATGCCATGAGATACTATGCTTTTCCCCGCGACCGTCTGATTCAGATCGCAAAGCAGTGCGAGAATGATGCAGACAAGTTAACGGCCTCCGACGCGGCAAAATGGACGGAAGCTCACAACGGTGGGACAAATAATCCGTATCGAGCGCAAAGGGACGCTCGAGTCGAGATCTGCATTAAGGCGGACGGCTGGTGTTCAATGAGTGATGACCGGCCGGCAGTCAGTAACCCAGCCATGTTCGCGCCGCGTGATCCGGTTGCCCGGGCGCTATATCGTTGGCGATACGCCGACGAATCTGGAAGCATCTGTCGCGATTGAGCTACTGGGACAATCGAAAAGACAATCAATCGCGTCGCAAGACAATGGAGACAAGACTATCTTCATGCCCGTCGCTGCTGTTCGTTACTTCAAAGTAGCGGCTTCCTTGGCGATAGCCGAGATTGAAATGCCCGATTTGCGAAGGACGCTGCTAAACTGCTCATCCGTCAGCTTGAGCCGCTTGCGCAGGATCTTGACCTGCACCTTGTCTCTCAAATTCAACGAGTTGCGGAAATGGGTTGGCTTCGACCTGTTCATGATATTTCTCTTGCTTGGAGGGATGGCTTGATCGCGACTAAGCGGGCATTACGCCGCTCCGGCCGCGATGGTGACTGTCCTGCTCCTCGCAAAATTTCCGCCGCCGCAGAGGCAACAGTCCCCCCAGACCGGCGTTCCCCCATTTCGGAAATATCTAGGCCCGTAGCGCTAAGGTGGGCTTGGCCGGGGATCGCAATTAGGATGGACCGGCTTCCCCCGCCGGCCATAATCTGCAAATCTCGCGGTATTCGGAAAAGCTGCCCTGGACACCACACAATGTCCGTGTCCACATTTCGGTCCCTCGGCCGACAATTGTGCAACTCAACAACTGCCCAAATTGGGCTCCGCCCCGCTCACAAGCCCCGGTTCTTGTTCGGGAAGCACTCGCTTCCTAAACTCGACCACTTGTCAGGCATGTTCATTTTATATAATAACTTCAATGATATATGAGTTCGCAGTTTTGTTCTGAATGGCGCGCCAGTTTTTCTTGTCTCACAGCCCGATATGCGCGCGTCCCGTGCTGAAATCCTGGTTCTGCATTTATCGACCAAGTAAGCAAGCTGGAGGAAAATCGTCCCCGAGTGTAGATACCTTGGCAACTGACGACGTCGGTCAGAATCTCGAACAACAATTGCTTCCAAAAGTGGTAGCCTTGGGCACTCCCAAGCTGCGCGCGCCGATCCGAGTGGGTAGGCCGGCACAAAGGGACTCTCGTGCGTTGGCCGCCGGCAGGTGCACAGCGGGTTTCTCTGAGAGCTCACCTTAGCCGGTAGGCTGATGCCAGGCGTACGGTGGCGCCTGCCGGATTCAGGCCGGACGAAGGGGAACAGAACGTCCTGATGCTGGAACGTCGCAGAAGGGGAACGGTCCGCGCAACCCGGCGGGCGGAAAGCCGGTGCGCCTGCACTCGGCCGATCATCGCGCGGCGGCGTGAGCGAGGGGTTTCGGAATCGCGCATTTGCCCCTAAGCCCGCATTGCCGTCCGCCCGCGCTCATCCAAGAAGATCCGTTGTAAGCATTAACGGACTGTTTCCATGACCGACATCGCACAGTTGAACCAGGGTCGCTTCTATTGGGTACTCGTTCGCTCGAGCACGAAAGACCCGGAGTGGCAACCGGCGCGCTTCACCGGCGTTGCTGGCCACGGCGCCGGCGCGGCGTGGGACTTCATCGGCTTCAACAGCGACGTCTGTCACTACTTCGTCGAGGTTATCGAGATCGGCCCCGAGATCACAGACGGTCCCTGATTGAAGTGAATGCCCCGAACCCCCTCACGCTGAAATTCCACCGCCAAACACTTCGCGACGCCATCGAAGATCAGGTCCATCTGGCCAAGGTCTCAGGGAAGCGGCACGACCCGTGACTTGAAAGCTAACGGACCAGCTCGCCCCCTGTCGTGTCGAATGGTCCGACACGCGGCTCGCGCACGCATTCCCAGACTGCGTCGGGATCAAGGTCGATCCCGGCCGCTTTTCTCCGGTGCGCCGCTGCTCGATGAGCAACTAAGATCAGCTCTCAAAAAAGCGCGACCTGCACCGCTTGTCAGCTAACGCAGCTCGTAAGCTATGCCGTCGTGATCGCGATGGGGCCCTGGTCGCTGATGCCCGCCGCGTGGTTGGATCTGCCAGCTGTCCTGAGCCAGCGCGCGACCACGAGAAATGCAGAGGTCAGAATCAGTCGTCACGTCTATCGGGAGACCGTTGGTCTCGACCCGCAAGCAGTCGCCGGATGTGATCAAGCACCGATCGATAGTCTAGGCCACCTTCGGGCGCCTCATTACACAGGTCGCCTGCCAGTTGCAGGACTTTAGCAATAGTGCCGCCGAGCAGAAGCTTGATAGTCGGATGGTTGGTCCTCAACCAGGACGCCAGGGTAAATCCGCCCTCACTCGGCACGCCTTTCACGTCCATGAGCACAACGTTTATGCTCTCTCTTCCAGTGGAAACTGCTCTACGCGCCTCGGCGGCATTGACCGCCTCCAAGACGCGATAACCGCAATCGCGGAGATATTGAGCAAGGGGCTGTCGCACAAGAATGTCGCGCTCCACTACCAAGATCGTTGCAGGTTCCATTTATCACCGTATTGAGCTTGTGATGAGCCGTACGACTCCCGTCGGCTCGTATGGCTTGGGTACGAACTTTCCTAACCGGCTCGCCGCGCCCTCCAACTCCAGGTTTCCAGAGCAGATAAGCACCGGCATCAACGGGTACTTGGCCCGAACCCGTTCGGCCAGCGCGAGCCCATCGAGAATGCCCGGTGTCTGGATGTCAGTGAACACCAGATCGATTGGCTCGCCGGATTCGATGAACTCCATCGCAGCATCGGCGCACGCGGCCTCGATTACCTGAAAGCCGGCGTGTCGAAGCGTCGCGGCAATGTCTATGCGGACGAAAAGCTCATCTTCGACGAGCAAGACTCGGGCCGGCCCCGTATCGAGCTCTTGCAAGGGAACCACCCCCATGGCTGGCCTCCGTTATCGAACTTTCAATGGGGTCCCGGGCCCTTTGTTCCTGGCCAGCCCCACTGGGACAACGGTTCCCTTCATTTGCACTCACACACGACCATCATCAGGCCGCGCGAAAGTGGCACCCGTCGAGAGACGCTTTCGGCGGTCGATCGCGCGGTCCTGTTGCGAGTTCGTCAAACCAGACACGCGCTCGAGTCCTGAACGTCGGCATTCCCTTGATTTACTTTCCGTCACGGCGCCGCGCCCCACATCGGCGCCTCGATCGTCATATCGGTCGCGAATAATGTGCCGGCGCGGGACCGTCTTTGGCGCACGACATTTCGGATTCCAGCTCCCCCGCAATGGAGGCATTCCGGGCTGATGCAAGCGCGAGCCTCTTGCGGGCACTTATCTGGTCATCGGTATCGGCACGTTGCCGCGAGGGGCAATTGCGTCAGCCACATCATCTACCTCTGCTCAACACTTGAGCTTGCCGGAACCAAAGGATGACGCTTCGATGAAGTGGCGGGTCCTTGGCGTGACACCTAGTCTTCTCTAAGACTAGCCTCATGCCATCCACCGCAACGGGGCCCCCGTCGGACGTATCACCCGGCGGGGGTCTTGCCTTTGTCGTTTGTCCGGCGTCGCTAGACCGATCTCATGGCAACGGAGACAGATTATTACATCATGACCTTCGAAACCGGCGACAGTCTCGGTCGTTGGGGCTGGGAACTGAGGCGGCGCAGCAGGCCCATGGGAGTGAAAATCGGCGATCGCGGTTACCAGTCCCAAACAGCGGCTGAATACGCTGGCAAAATAGCCCTCGCGAGATTCTTGGATGAGCTTGCAAAGGAAGAAAGACGGAGCCGTTAGCTGGCGTCACTTGTCTGGGGTGGAGCAGTTCGCATTGCCTGCCCGCGTTGCTATGATACCCGCTGGGCCTGCGAGGCCCATCCCGCCTCGGGAGTGAGGCCCGCGCGCATGCTGGTGCGGAGCGCGGCTGGCGCGCTCTGCCCGTATGCATCGCGCTGGCCAGGGTCTCCCCCCAAATTTGCATAAAGCGCTGAAGTTTAATCGGAGACTGTGGTGCACCCTTTTTTGCCGAAGCGAAATCAAACGAGCACCCAAATCCGAAAGAAGTGCGTAAGCATCCGCCCAAGGCCGCGGAGCCTCTTCTTTTTGATCGGAGCCGGTGCGGCGAGGACATGGCTCCGGTGCG
>NZ_JAFCJM010000078.1 GCF_018130955.1 Bradyrhizobium liaoningense | reverse complement strand
TCGCACCGGAGCCATGTCCTCGCCGCACCGGCTCCGATCAAAAAGAAGAGGCTCCGCGGCCTTGGGCGGATGCTTACGACTCACCTCGTCCGCTGTCGTCCGGAAATAGATCCAGTTGCGTCTTGAGCTAACGAGCCAAGGCAGTCGCGACAAATCACCAGCCTAGTACTGAGCTGCCGATCGTTTTCGGCTTCGATGTCGTCGTGCACGACCCACCAGGCTTCTGAATAAGGACGAAGGGCGAGTAATGCTCTCTCACGTTCCTTGTTGGGGTCGTGTGCAATGGAAGGATTTTTTGCGCGCCTCGTGCTATAAGGTAGATTGGGATTGCGGCCCAATCCATCCCATCCGACTGCATTGCTGCGGGTTAATGGCGCGGTCGTGCAGCCTGCGAGTAGACTGGCGACACTAATGGCGGTCATGAAAAATCGGCTAAACATCCACGGGGCCCAATGCAAGCGGCACAAGGCACAAGGTTCCGCAAACGGAACTTAAGGTGAGGCTGGTTAATCACTGATTAATGTCTCGACGTTCTCGTCCTGGCTGCGATCGGATGCGGTCCTTGTCTCCGGCAAAAGGGTATTAGCAGGTTTGAAGCGCGTGGTGATCAAGCTCAACGCGCTGCGAGGTCACGAGGGTCGCAGTTGGGTAGACGATAAAGGGTGCTATCAGGTCAAGCGTATCATGGTCAAGTTCTAGGCTGTGGTTGCAGAAGCAGCCTATGGTGCCGAGCACTGGATCGTGGTCCGCGGCCATCAAAGAACTGCAACGCCACCGATTTGGCCGGAAGGCCGAGACGCTTCCCGGGGAGCAGATGCTGCTGGGCGTCGAGGACATCCAACAGATCGCAGCCCAAACGGAAGCCGGGTGCCTCCGCGCTCCAACTGAAGCTGTCCTTGAGCGCAAGCCGGAATGGAGAGCTCGCCCTGATCTTTCAGCGCGGCCGGCGCATCGGTCCACTGACGAGGCGCTGATTCCTGATCTCGCGAAGCAGCAGCATCCGTTTGGTCTGTGCGGCGTTCAGTAGGCCCTCGAACAGGACCAGGATGCCGCGCGCCTGCACGTAGACTTCCGTGTTGATGGCGTGCGCATCGAAGCCATAGGACGCAAGGCGCGCGTCGATCTCGGTCGCCGCGATGGGGTCAAAGTGCTGGACGCCAAAGCGCAGGTCGAGCGACAGAAATATCATAGCGTGCTTGGGGTTTGCGGCGCTAGGCGGCGCCGAGGAAGCCGTGGCCGCAGCGAGCTGATGCAGTTTGAAGGGAGCCCCCGCGGGACGCCCAGGTCATGCCATCTGTCGAAAGTCGGGCCGCGCGCGGTACAGATCGTGAGCCAAGGCGCAAGCCCACGCTCGGATTCAGTCTCGCTGTCTGGCTGGCGGCGCACGGGCTTCTCTCTGAGAGATCATACCGGGTCGCTAGGCGTCCGAACAATGAACGCTTTGCGTCTTGCATAGCTGGGCGAAGGCAGCCTTAGCCTCGTTACTGCCAAACAAAAATGCGTTCCTTTGCCTTGCTTCTGACCCACCAGTCTGCCTCGCCTTGGCGAGCGATGCGGGAAGCCTCAGCCCTAAGCCGGTCAATTTCGCGCGGAGCAGCGCTTACGATTAGACAGTGCACGATTTTTGTCCTTCTTCACGAAATCCAATTAAACAAGAAATCCAATTAAACGACAACTGACGAGCGGGGATTCAGGAGCGCATCGCGTCGATAGCGTGTGCGATTAAAATGCCCACGCTCAAAACAATTAGAAAAATGAGCAACCAAGTATTCACGTCCACCTCCTGTCTTGGAAGTGAACCTTCCTGTTTATGCACAGTCAAAGGCATCGCGCAGGGAATCGCGATTTCAGCAGCGGCTGAGGATTCATTGCCACACGGCGGGCTATCGTCGGAACGCGAGGAAAAGGAGTGTGCCGACGATGGCGGTCGCGAGAAGTGGAAACCAAATGTCCGGCACTTCAGGAACTCCGACTCACTGCGTCGGATTAAATGCGAGCTGCGCTCTCAATTCTTCTAGTTTTCACTATTCTCCACAGCTCTAAGGAAGCGGCTGCAGCTCGCAACGAATATTCGCGGTATTATGTTCGTGGTCGGGCGCCGTCAGCATTCAAAGCTTTTCGGTCTGGCGTGTTCTTTAGCCAACACTTTGCGTGCAGATCCTTTCCTGGTCGAGTGTTCCAGGCTTCACACTTATCGCGAGCATCAAGCTTAACGAGTGACATTCGTTGCCAAGTTGCCGAGACCAGCCGCGCAGTTCTCCTATCGCGACCCGCTGGAAGCCGAATACCGTCAGCTCATCGAGCTGCGAGAGCGGGTCAGAAAGGCCGAAGCCGGGGCGTCAAAACGGTTTACGGTCGCGACAAGGAAAAAGAACCCGCCGCAACGAAGATGAATCCGCTCGCAACTCTGTTCGATTGCGCGCGGCCTGACAACCACCGAAGTAAGGCTGTCTAGAATGGTCGAGATGGCTTTGGTGGCAGGCTTGTGCGAGATGCGTGCAGTCGGTGGGACTACGATCGCTTTGAAACTAGCCCTTGAGCAGCGAGGACCAGGTCGGAAATACCTCGGATTTCCGGGCGATGCGCCGCCATCGCGTCTTTCCCGAAGATGCCCGCACGGATTAGCTCCGGCCCAATCGTATAATCAGAAGCGGCATCGTGAAGCCGTCCGACCCTTGTAGACGAGCCATCGAGGACCTGGGCCGCCTGCTTCCGCCTCGAAAGGGGACATCGTTGCGGCGACGAGATCCTATTTCGGATCGGCTCCGACTGGTTAAGGAACTGCATCCTCGCTGGCCTGCTGCATGCCGGCTCCACTTAAGGCGGACCAAAGATTATCGCAGCTGACTTGGACCACTCCTTCGAGATTTCAAGTTGATCTAGTTCGATGCTGCGCCCGTGCTAATTATCCTCAGTCCTGGCTCGGGTGTGGAGATATCGCTCCGACGATCCTCCGTCCGCCGAGCTGTCGCCGAAAATCCGCCCGCTGGTTTTCATTTTGTGGCCTTGCTTTGGCAAACCCGGGTTGGGGGCTGTGGACTTGCCCAATTTAATGCTCGCCCTCGGTTCGGGTGACATTCCCGCCGGCGCGAACCCGTTCCAAGATTGCCGCAAAACTCAGCGGCTACAAAATCGAAGCCAATCCGACAGGCGCAACGCATATCGGATCGTCCGGCTTAATCGGCGATGTCGACATTCTGCTCTGGAGCGAGGTGATTGACGTCGACGGCGGCGGTCGCGCGCGGGATACCTGTGTTTCGTCGGTGGACGAGGGCATCCATCCCGTTGCGGTGCAGCCAAAGAAGGCCCCGCGCGAGTTGCCGAAGATCGCTCCGATCGGGACCGACTGGAAGTCGCCGCGCTCGTCTCAGCGCGTCCGCAGCTTGCTTTTCCAATGGCGAAAGCTCTCGTGTCATCCGCGACCTCGAAGACCAGAACGCTTGCCGGGCACCTTACTCGATCCTCTAAACAGTTCTGTGAATTAACCCACATCCGAGCACATCACCGCAATTAACGGATCTGCTTCGCGGATCAGATCTCCTTTCCAACTCGCGCTAGAAACGGTCTATTTCCATTTTTCATTTTGAGCTCGCCCACTCTACGGACTCAATGACCGTGTCTCTCAATGCCAGTCTAATCTCCTCGCTCACGCTGACTTTTTGCCCGGTTTTGCGCGGTGCCCCGGGTTGCCAAAAGGCAGCAGTGTAGAATTAGGGAGTGCCGCGAATTAAACGCGCCCACGGGTTTTTCGCGCTCGTCACGCAATTACCGCTCTCTCGCCTTTATCGCTGCTGGTTACTGCAATTAAATGTGGATTGTGGGACCGTTTAATAAGCCGTGCCTTGTCCGCTGCTTGGGCCTGATTGATTAATGCTCTTAGAACCGGGGATGAGCTATGAACATCGATCATCTGAAGTTGCTCTCGCTTGACGAGCTTTTGAAAATTCACGACGAGGTGACCGCCAAACTTGGCGACACAATGTTGGCGGAAAAAGCCAGATTGGAGGAACGGCTGCGAAGGATCGGAATGGCTCACGAAGTCACTCGGTTTGAGCGTAAGCGCCGCCAATACCCGCCCGTTCGTCCGAAGTATCGGAATCCGAACAACCCGATGGAGACCTGGTCGGGGCGGGGCAGGGTGCCGCGATGGCTCAAGCCGCAACTTCGAGGTGGCCGGAAGCTGGATGATTTCCTCATCGCCCCGGCTTTTGAACAGAAGCGGCACATGACATGAATCATCGCGGCTGGCCTCCACCCCTGTCCTGCGTGGAAAAATCATGGCCGCACGGGCGACGGGTAGAACGCCCGCGCTCGGATGTCGGCCTCGCTTTCTGGCTGGCGGGACCTCGATGTCTTCGGTCAGCTGGTCAATGAGTTTTCCAGGACGCGGATCGATGCGAGCCTTGCGCAAAGCGAACGCTGTCATCGGAGCTCCGGATCTCCCCGAGGTGTTTGCGCGGCGGTTGCAAGTCTTGGCCTTGTTGCGCCCATCCAGCGTAGATTCCTGATCTCACGGAGGAGCAGCAGGCGCTTGGTCTGCGCGGCATTGAGCAGGCTCTCAAACAGGAGGAAAATTTCGCGCGCTTGCACATAGACTTCCGTATTGAGGGCGCGCTGATCGAAGCCATAGGTACCGAGGCGCGTTTCGATTTCGGTGGCAGCCATCGGATCGGTGCGCCAGCTCTGCCCGTTTTGCAGCGTATGATACTCGGCCTCGGTCTCGAACTCGGGGGCGATTCCAACCATATCGACCCGCCGCAAGGCGGCCTCAATCGCCTTTTGGCGATAGACCTCAAGAAGCTTGTGGCGCAGCGCGCGGTAGCGTTGGATTTCCCAGGACAGCTCGGCGACATCGATGGCGAGCAGCCACTCGATGGCGGATCGCGGCGCAAGGTCTGCGAGGATCGCCTGCCGTAGTGCCTGATAATGGTCGAGGTGTTCCCCGGGAAGCAGCATCGGCGGCGGCGCCAACGCCTCAAACTCGACCGGCAGCGCCGTTATGGTCAGCTCGCGCGCGGTTTGGAAGAGGCCGTTCATCGGGCCTCCGAACCAAGGCTTGCGGGAAGGGGCGCGATGCTGACCGCGGCCGGACCATGGACCGGGCTCGCCGCCCACAAGTGCTGCGCGACCGGTAACGGCGCGATCTGCAGGTTGCTCCACCACGCCCGCTCATTGCCATGCCGATGTAGCTCCTCGTGATGCGCGCGGCACAACGGGACGGTGAACTCATCGCTGACCTTGCAGCCGAGTGCTCGGGGTTGGGCGAATTTCAGATGATGGGCATCGCTCGGGGTTTGCTGGCAGATGAGGCAAGGCTGCTCGCGGACGAACAACAGGTGCGCCTTGCTGCGCTTGCGCGGCGATTCCTTGGGATGGGCGAGCCCGGTCTCGGGCAGCGCTGGCTGCAGCATGGCCTCGGCGTCCGCCGCAGGGGGCGGCGCTGTTGGCAGGCCTGGCGTGCCATCCAAGCCGACCGACTGCTCGGCCTGAGCACGGGCAGCGTCCTCAAGCTTGGCCTGATAGGCGGTCTCGACGCGGCGGGCATCCGGCTCCTGCAGGCTGTTCTTGAGCGGGAGGCTCGCCATGGCCCAGCCGAGCAGATCGGTGCTGGGGGGCAGAGCATCGAGCTGGCGCAATAGCTGCTCGCGGAGTGCGGCGGACTCGCCCGGCCGCAGCACCGGCGCACGGTTGAGAGCGCTCTTGCCGGGCGAGGCCTTGAGGTTGGGCGGTGCCACCGCCGGTGCACCGGCGACCGTATCCGGCGCGTCCAGATCATCCTCTCCCGCGATTCCGACCAGCGCGAACAGGGCGTAGCGTCGGGCGTAGGTGAGTGCCGCGCCCATCCGATGCGGCGCCTCGACGTCCCGCGTGGCGCAGACCGGCCAGTCCGAGGAGATCCACTCGCCGGAGGAATGGGCGAGCAGAGTGGTGAGGTGGATGTGGCCGGTGGTTTGCTCGACCCGGGTGGTCTGGATGGTGGCGATCTCTTGCTGGCTAAGGGTCTTGCGCACGATGTCGAGGCCGCTCGCCAGCGAGGCGTAGCGAAAGGTCCGGTCGTCATCGCGCAAAAACGGCGAGCGGATCTGCGCGGTCAGGGTCTTTTCCGGGTTGGTCAGCTCAGCTTGGGCGCGGGCCAGCGCCGCCGCGATCGCGCCGATATGCTCACTGGCATGGTGCATGGATGCCCTCCATCTCAACCGGATCAAAACTGACCGCGCCGGCTTTGGAGCGCTTGGCGCGAATGCCGTGGCCAAAGGCTTCCTTGGCATCCTCAGGCAGCAGCTTCTTGAGTTCGGTCTTGGCGAGTTCGTGCTCGGCATGGGCCGCCCGGGTGCGCAGGTAGGTCGCCGCGCACTCGGCCCAGAGATTGGAGGCGGTCATGTCGACGACTTTGATCGCGGCGAGCCGCGGGCGCGGGGTCTCGATCCCGAACAGGAGCGGCGGCTCGCCGCTCTGCACGCAGCGCCAAAACTTCTTTTCCGCGGTGAGCAGCAGGTGCTGGTAGAGCGGGTCGGCATGCACGGTGATCTCGACCCATTTGCCGCCGCCGGTGATGATCGAGAGTACGGCCGCGCGTGAAGCGACCACCCACATGTTGTGTTGCAGCTGCGCCATGTGCTTGTCGGCCGCCGCCTCCTCGGTAAAGGCCCAGGGCAGCATGAATTTGGCCTCGAACACCGCGCCACTCGGCGCGACGACGCCGTCCAACGTTGCCGCCATCCAGGAGTGGACCGGATGCCGAACCCGCTTCTGAATGTCGGTGACGGTCTGGCCACTACTACGCTGGTACCAGCTCCGGTTGAGCTCTTCGGTGGCGATGCCGAGCTGCACGATCAGGTTTTGCGAAAAATCGTGCGGCGCGATCTCGCCGCGCTTTTCCCGCCACAGGCGAATGAGCTCGTCCTGGTCGTCGCCCATGATGATGCGCGCGTCGGAGCCGCCGATAAAGGCGCGTCGGTCGTGGGGGTTGAACGTGATGACGGAGTGGGGCGCCTCGCCGCCGTCGGTTGAAATCGTGGTCACCGGTCTCTCCTTGGTTTGGCAAACGCGGCTTGCCGCCGCACCACCAAAAGCCCCGCAGTTGCGAGGAGAAAGACCGGGGCCATCGGTCACGGCCCGGTCCCATCAGTAACGCTCCTTTTGCGGGGGAATGCCAGTCCTTTCTGCAGCAAATTTGCTGCTGTTTTGGCCCGAAAACCCTTGAGATGTCAGGGCGTTGGAGCGAGCTTTCCAGGTGGCCGCGACGGGCACTAGCCGAGGACCTCGGACATGGCGTCAATTCGACAAATCGAAGCCAATCGCAGCAATGCCAAGCGCAGCACGGGCCCGAAAACGGCGGGTGGAAAGGCCAGGTCAAGCCAGAATGCGCTACGCCATGGGCTGGTGCGGAGTGGTGATCCCGCCGTGACCGATAATCTTGCCGCCGCGATTGCTTTGGGACTCGGGCATCAGGTCACGCCGGATTCAGCGATGGCGCTTGCACGGTCCAAGCTCGCGCTGCTGCGCACCCGCAGCTTGCGGCAGGAGATGTTGGCCGCGCTGGTGGCCGGCCCTCTTGCCGCAGAGCTCAAACGTCTTAAAGGGCTTGAGCGCTACGAACGCGCCGCTTTGATGCAGCAGAGCCGAACCCTTCGCTCGCTAAGCCTCAAGGAAGGTTGATGCATGGTCACTTGGCTTCGTTCTGGAAAGTTGCCGCACGGCCCCATGGCTGCGGCAAAGCTCCTCAACAGCCCACCAAAGGCTGACTGGGCTTAGCGCGTGGGCTGCTTGGCAGCCGAACCACGCGCTTTCGCCGACAGCACTTCCCGGAATAGCTTCACGGGATCAACGCTCAGCGCTTGGGCGATCGCGATAAATTCCACGATATCGATCCGTCGTTCGCCGCCCTCATATTTGGCGATGAACGATTGCGGCCGTCCGAGCTTCTTGGCCAAAGCATGCTGGCGGATGCCGGCCTTCTGTCGCGCTGCGACAAGAAGTTCGATCAGGCGGGCATGTTCCGCGGATCTCAGGGATTTTTGCATGACCGCCGGGCCAGAGAATCGGCGGCGGTCAATCTGATCCCGAACTTGGATTATCCCAAAACTGGATAATTTGGGTCGCCCGAGTTATCAGTGGGGCAGCCACGGGGCACCTTATGAAGGTTTCAGCGAAGACGGTTCGGTACATTAAGCTCGGTGCTGGCGGCCGGTGGGAGAACAGCCTGGACCGCGCTGAGCTGCACTTCGGCTATGGGTCGGTGACCCACGAACTTGCCCTTGAAGGCAACCGGGCGAAGATCATCGAGCACCTGATTGCGCTCGGCCGATCGCCGCAGGCCGCGGCGCGCGACGCGCAGGAGGTTGCCGACTTCTACGATTTGGACGAAACGTGTCTTTGGATCACCTTCGCGCGCGATCGTTTGTGGTGGACGTTTGCGGAGCCAAAGGTCACCTGGGTCAAACCTGATCCAACGCGTGCAGGTGAGCGCTTCAGGAAAGCCATCGGCGGGTGGCGCAACACCGACATCAATGGGACGCCGCTAACAATAAACTCGCTCAGCACCAAGCTGACCAAGGTCGCAAGCTATCGGCGGACGATCTGCGCCGTTAAAGCGCAGGACTATCTGTTACGGCGCATCAATGGCATCGAGGAGCCGATCGTCGCGAAGGCCAGCCAAATCCGGACCGCGCTGCTCGAGGTGACGATCGAGGCCCTGCAGCTGCTGCACTGGGCCGATTTCGAAACCCTCGTTGACATCATCTTTGCGCGCAGTGGCTGGAATCGGGTCTCGGTGCTCGGTGGCACCAAAAAGCTGGTCGACCTCGAGCTGGAGCATCCGGTGATTAACGAGCGGGCCGCAGTCCAGGTCAAGTCTGCCGCCAACCAAAAGACACTCAACGCCTATATCCGCCGGATGGACGCCACCGAACAGTTCGACCGGTTCTTCTTCATTTGCCATTCGCCGAAGGGGGCGCTGAGTGCCCCCGACGACCGCTCCGATGTTCACGTCTGGACCGGTCGCGAGCTCGGTTCGACCATCATGCGGCTCGGGTTGCACGATTGGGTGATGGAACGGCTCGCCTAGCGGCAACGCGCTTCATCACAACCAACTCATGGTGTAATCGTAGCCATTGTCCTCATAGGCAAGCGCCTGACTGATGCTGTCGACCTGATCATCGTGACGGCCCTGCGGGAAGGTCAATAACTCCATCTCGAGCTCGGCCAGGAAGGGCGCGTTCCTTGGAAACCACACGCATCCGGCGGCAAATTTGGCCTGCTGGACGTAGAGGCGGCCGATCTTATCGTGTTCAATCTTGATAGGTTTGACGCAGCAATCGGTTTTATTGTCGAGCTCCTGGGCCAGCGCAATTCCGGTGGAGGCGTCTTCGACCAGGATCTCGTGCGGCTTGAAGCGCCTGGCGAGCTCGAGCGCGGTGTCGCGGAGGACGGGATACTCGAACCGGTCGCGAACAAGATCCAGCAGGTAATAATTGCCGTCCACGACCAGCCACGTCGTACACACCGACCAGTCATTTTGCGCGCCATTCTTGGCAGCGGTATCCCAGCTCTGGATGATCCTGCTGCCAGCCTCAAGCGGCGGCGCTATGTCGTAATACCGTAACCATTTGCGCTTGATCATGGCGCCGCCGGCCGGCACCGGAGCCTGCTGATATTGCGCGGCGAACACGTCGGGCCCGAGTGTCTGCTGCAGCTTGCGCAACGTCTCAATCGATTCATGGGTCGGATGCAGCGCCTCACCTGCCTTCCTGAAATGAAATTGATCGGGACCGATGGGGACCGCGGCGTCGGTCTCGGCGATCGCGGGCAGGCTGAGCACCTCCCACTCATCGGATGAACTGGCCAAAAAGCCGGACAGATCGTCCAGATGAACACGCTGCATCACCAGGATCACCGCGCTGGTCTGCTTGTTGTCCAGCCGCGATATCAACGTATTGGTCACCCACTGGTTGGTGCTATTTCTACGTGCCTCCGATTGCGCATCGATCGGCTTCTGCGGATCATCAATGATGATGAGGTCGCCCCCCAATCCGGTCAGCGTTCCCGACACCGAGGTCGCCTTGCGGAATCCGCGCTTCGTCGTCATGACCTCGCCTTCGGTGCTGCGCGCGATGCGCATGCTTGGAAAAGCGCGCTGGTAAAACTGGGTGTGCGCAATAGATCGAAAGTCACTTGCATGCTTGGCGGAGAGGTCATCAGCATAACTGATGGCGAGGATGCGACGCCAGGGTTCGTGGCCGAGCAGGAAGAGCGGAAACGCCACCGACACCGTGATGGATTTGAGGTAGCGCGGCGGCATGTTGATGATCAAGCGGGTGATCTCGCCGCGGCGAATGCGCTCGAGCTGGTACGCGATCGCCTGGATATGCCAGTTCGGCAAGAACTTGGTACCGGGATTGAGGTGGAGAAAGCAGCGATAGACAAAGCTGCCGAAGTCATTGCGTAGAATGGCGTCAAAGAGTACGCGGTCGTGGTTGGTCATTCCGATTCTCCTCGCTTGTTGAATTTCTTTTCCAGTTGCTGGACGTAAGATTCCAAGACCTTGCGATCATCCATATCGAGGACGTCGTCGGCCGGCCGCTCGGATGATGCGCTGAGTTGCTGTCGTCGGTTGAGAAGGAAGGCCGCCGCTTTGAGATTGCTCTTCAGCGCATCTTCAGCGCATTTCAGGAAGATGGCTTCCAGAAAGCTGATTTTCCGAACTCGACCGCCCTCGCGGATGTCCATTTTCCGGTTGAAAAGTTCGTCGAGAATGGTCGCCTCGTTCTTCGAACCTTTGGGCCGACCGCGCTTGTTGCCGGATTGGCCTGGCTTGAACTGGTGCTCGGGGGGTGGGCGGCCATAGCCGACGTCGGTTCGTTTTCCGCGTCCGCCGGCCCGCCCGCTTTGCCTGCGGCGGCTCATGTGCTGCGCTCCGCTGACGTGGTAGCGCGCTCGGCCGCGACCTCGTCGAAGGTCTGTCCGGTCGCGACGAGGATCGCATCGCGCTTGGTGACGTCGTGCCAACGGCGCAGCGCGGCATCGACGTAGAGCGGGTCGATCTCGAGGCCATAGGCGCGGCGGCCGACGCGTTCGGCCGCCAGCAGGGTGGTGCCGGACCCCAGGAAGGGGTCAACCACGAGATCGCCGCGCCGCGTGCAGTCTTTGATCGCATCCGCGATCAAGGCCACCGGTTTGACGGTGGGATGCACCGTGAGATCATCGAGGCGATCTTTGCGGAAGGTGTTGACACCGGCACAGGTCCAGACATTGGAGCGGTTGCGGCCGTGGCGACCAAGCTCGACGTTGTTGAGGTGCGGCGCATCGCCGTTCTTGTAGAGGAAGATCAGCTCGTGCTGGGAGCGGTAGAAGCTGCCTTGGCCGGCGTTGGTTTTGTTCCAGACCACCAGATTCTGCAGCGGACCGAAGACCTGTTGCCCGGCATGGTGCATCTCGCCGAGGTGCCGCCAGTCCATGAACTGATAATGCATGGAGCCATCGTGGGAGAATTGGACGGCCAGTCGCATCCATGTCGTGAGAAAACTGACGAACTCGGCTGGTGACTTTTCACCGGAGGCAACCGAAAACTCGCGGTGCCTGATCTTGCCGCGGCCGAGCGTCGTAGCGATGCGGAGGTTGTAGGGTGGGTCGGCGAATACCATGGCCGCCCGATCGCGCCCCATGAGCGCTGCCCAATCCGCTTGATCACAGGCATCGCCACACAGCACGCGATGTTGACCGAGCTGCCACAGGTCTCCTCTGCGGCTGATAGGGTGCTCGGCAATGACGCAGGGGGCGTCCGCCGAATCCTGGTCCAAATCGCCGAAATCGGTCATCAGGCCATCGATCTCGGCCGGCTCAAACCCCGTGATGTCGAGGCTGAGGTTACACTCGGGGAGGAGAGAAGCGAGTTCACCAAGTTCTTCGGTGAGCAGCTTGCGATCCCAGCCTGCGTTCGCTGGAATCTTGTTGTCGGCGAGAGCCAGTGCGCGCTTTTCGGCGTCGTTCAGGCCGCCCATCACCTGGACGGGGACCTCCTTTAATCCAAGCTGCCGGGCCGCCTCCCAGCGGGCGTGCCCGCAGATGATCTGCAACCCTTCATCCGCTAGAATGGGATAGGTCCACCCATAGCGGAGGATCGAGTTTGCGACTTGTTTGATTTGCTTCTTGGAGTGAGTTCGCGCGTTCCTGGTTGCTCGCCTGAGATCTCTGATTGGCAGAAGTCGTATTTCCGGCTGATCGACTGCAAACAGGCGAGAGCTTGCCTTTAAAACCTCCAGATCAGTTTCGATTGGACGTTCAACTTGCGTAATTTGCTTTCGAGAATGGATGAGCACGGCATGTTTGTGGGGCCGTGGTTTGCGAGCGGTCTTGGTCTGACCGAGCACCATGTTGCTGCTCCTTGTTATTGAAGGAGCAGCTCATATGCATCAGAACGGCGGCGTTAGGTAAATCCAGATAAAAGTGTAAAGGAATCAGTCAGTTAGATTTCCGCCATTTAGGAGTCCTGAAGCCGAGACGGAGGAGGCCCATGCGAAGCGTCTCAATCGAAATTTTGCTCGGGAACGGCACATAGCGCGGCGCCAAATCGCCGGACTTGAAGTAGCAAATTGCGCTGAATCGCTGTTGGCCCGTTTCATTGAGCTGTTGAAGGCGCTGATTGACCAGGTGAATGGCTTCCTTGAGCGGGGGAATGAGCGAAATCAGATACGCATACTCGAGCATCGACCGATTGTATCGGTCTTCACCAAGCGCTTCGAACAGCAGATCTACCGCAAGCTCTTCGAGGGGCATTCGTTGCGGTATGTTCGACACTCGTTTCGACATATTGGGCACTCCGTGGCTAGAACATCTGGCGTGAAGACACACCTTCGTCATTTGCGGGATAATGCTGCCCTGGCCTGGCGCATTAGCCGCCGGATCGCCCCCAGGGAATACAGCGCCAAGTCTGATACGACGCCGACTTAACATGATAGTCCGTAACTCTACGGTCGTGTCGATACGGGTAGGATCGCTCACGCCTATGCCGCGAAAGGGTCGTCCCGATCTCGCCCAACAGGAACGCCAGCGGCTCTTCGATTACCGGGGGCGTTGCCCCGCGTGGTGCGGCGCTCTCGGGACCACGTTAGTTTCCCGCCGTAGCTCACGCCGATCCGTGTCGAGAACGAAATCCTCAAATAAATACCGCAAACTATCTTTCCTTGCGTGCAGCGCGGACGGCTCTGGGACAGTTGCAGCGCAAGGATAAGCCGTCGTGGTGGTTCCGAGGGAAGCGGCCTTGGACTTGCGTCCGGCTGCGGCAGATGTTCGCTATTGGACCAAATGCGAAGTGCCGCGCTGTCCGCTCCACCGCCGCTATCGGGGGAATAGCGGAAGTAACGTGCCGGCAAAAATGGGCGCGATTGACCCATAATCGTTCATCGGGTCGAGGGCAAAACCGAAGAAATTGAACCTTCGGCGCACTATCTCGACCTACGTTTTAGGATTATAGCCCGTGCCCGATTCAGTGTGTGCCATTGTCTCGAATTGAGATTGCGCTGACTCTTATCTGATTTGTTTGTTCGCAGATGAAGAGCCGTGCTCCGGGAAAGTGGAAGTGCAATCCCGTCGTATCGGCGGGAGGATGGCATGCAGACGATGACGATCCCGCGCCGCTTTCGTGGTCCGCCGAATTCGGGGAACGGCGGCTACGTCTGCGGGGTGCTGGCGCGTCAAATTGCCGGCGCCGCGGAAGTAACCTTGCGCGCCCCTCCGCCCCTGGAGACCGAGCTGGATCTCGTCGAGGTCGGGACGGGGCTATGGGAGCTACGCCAGGGCACGGCGACAATAGCAGTCGGCCGGGCCGTCACGCTTGACCTGAGCCGGCTTGAGAGGGCGACCTACGCTGAGGCGGTGGAGGCCGAGAAGCGTACTCCAGTCAAGCCGCGCGAACATCTGCTGCCGATGTGCTTCGTTTGCGGGCCTGACCGGGCGCCGGGCGACGGCCTGCGGCTTTTCGCCGGACCATTGGCCCGACAACACGGCAGCTGGGCCTTTGCTGTACCGTGGACGCCCGACGCGTCTCTCGCCGCCGCTGATGGCCTGGTTGCACCTGAGTTCGTGTGGTCCGCGCTGGATTGTCCGACCGGCTACGTATCCCAATACGACCCCGAAACCGGCAACTTCAACCTTTTGCCGATCTTGCTCGGGCGCCTTTCGGTGCGCATCGACGGGCGACCGCGTCCGGGCGAGCGATGCGTGGTGACGTCCTGGAAAATTGGCAGCGAAGGCCGGCGTCTCATCGCCGAGGCGGCGCTGTTTGGTGAAGAGGAGAACCTGCTCGCAGTCGGCCGTGCCATCTGGATTGTCGTCGATCGGCAGGTTCAGCTCGGAAAGACATAGAGAGCTGCGGCCGTCGGAAGGCTGGACCACGGAATGCGGAGGAACACATGCGCGCGATACTCTGCAATGGTTTCCACGGGATCAGGGCGTTGAGCATCGGTGCGGCACCTGAACCTCGGCCGGGGTCTGATGAGGTTTTGATCGACGTCCATGCGGTCTGCGTCAGCTTCGCGGATTACTTGATGATTTGCGGTGGCTATCAGAAGCGGCCAACTCTCCCTTACGTACCGGGAATGGATGCCGCGGGGGTTGTCGTCGCCTGCGGCGAAAACGTTCAGCTCAGCGCTAAAGCGCGCAGAATGACCATTAACGGTCGAATGCGGCCGGCGCGAAATCTTCGTGCGCCGTTGCAGCCGAATGGACGCCTCAGCGCGACCGTCGCTACTGTCTGTCCCTTCCACTCTGACGTGACCGTCTGCATAGGTAATCATGCCGCCGAGAGCATGCTTTTGAGCGCGCCAAGAGGATCATCAAGAGCGGTGGCACGAATTGGAAAATGGAGTTTGGACGACAACTCAGCGAATCTGCAGTTGGCCACGATTAAGAGTGCGGCGGCGTTGCATCCAATCGGATCTGCAGCCGGTGGTAAGTCATTTCGCGCTGTGGTTGGAGTTTTCGAGACAGAACAGCGCTCCTAAGTTGTCCGACGACGGCTCTGACCGTCGAGCTAGGGAACGATGCCACGGCAGGCCCACGCGACGTTTGCAAAGGACCTCGGGCCATCGGGCCGGCCGGCCTCGTAGGCATCGCGCACGGCGGCGTCGGTGCGCGCTCGCTCCGCAGCGCCGAGCGCTGCCACATATTTGCCGAGCGGCCCTTCGCCAGCGGCAATCGGTCCCCAATAGTCGGCAAAGCTTTGGTAGTCCATGCGGATCATCAGCTCCATTTCCGCAATATCCACGAGACCCTGTTTGGCAAAAGTCCGTCTCAGTTCGCCGGGCTGCATCATCGGTTGAAAGCAATAGCGGCTGCGCAGCTGGCGCCCGCTTTCATTGAGTGCCGCCACCGTGTCGACCATCATGCGCATGCCGGGCATGCCGCCGAGATGATCCCACACCGCTGCCGCGACCACACCGCCCGACCGAACGACGCGACGCATCTCGGCTACTGCCTTGCCGGCTTCGGGAACGAAGTGGAGCACGAGAAGCGCCAAAGCGCGGTCGAACGTGCCGTCCTCGAAAGGCAGGGCGCAGGCATCCGCCTGTCGGACTTTGATTTGCGGGTTCGTGTTGCGCCGGATCACCTCCTCAACAAAGACCGGTGAATAGTCGACCGCGGCAATCTCGGCGAGGTCGGCGGCTTTGGCGAGCGTGAAGGTCAAGCTCCCGGTGCCGCAGCCGACGTCGAGAATCTTTTCGCCGTCGGCGACCCCTGTGAAGTCGATGAATAGCCGCGCCAGTCGCTGGCTCCAGCGGCCCATGAGCTGCTCATAGCCCGCAGCGTTGTGGACGTTGAATTCCGAGGTCATCGAAGTCTCCGTGCGCTCGCCAAGTTTGCTACCAAGCCGCTAAAGCAATCGCGTTGCAATCGCGGCGAGCGCGCCGTGCGGCTGCTCCATGATGCGTATGAGAAGATCTGTCACGGCGCGCTCCGTTTGACGGCTACCATGCCTCATCGAGGCCGAGATGCTCGAACACCTCGCGACGAAGCTCAACGAAGTGCGGATCGCCCCGGTGGCGAGGATAGGGCTGGCTGTTGATGACTTCGGCCTTGATCCGTGCAGGTCGGTCGCTCAGCACGATGACGCGGCCGGCGAGCAGGAGAGCCTCCTCGACATCGTGCGTGACCAGCAGCGCCGTGAAGCTCGAGCGCTGCCAAAGTGCTACAAGTTCCGCCTGCATCGCGATGCGAGTCAGCGAGTCGAGCTGGCCCAAAGGTTCATCTAGAATGAGCAGCTTCGGGTCGTTGACAAGCGCACGCGCCAGAGCCGCGCGTTGCGCCATGCCGCCGGAAAGCTGGTGCGGATAGGCATTGGCGAAGCCCGTGAGCCCCACCAGGCGCAACGCGTCTTCAATACGTCCCCGATGGGTGCGCAGCAAGCCGCGTGCTTCCAGACCAAGCGCAACGTTGCTCCACACCGTGCGCCATGGATAAAGCGTGGGATCTTGAAAAACGACGACGCGCGATGGGTCGGGTGCTTCGATCTCCCTTCCCTCCGTCAGCAGGGAGCCGGCTGTCGGAGTGTCGAGCCCCGCGACCAGCCGCAGCAAGGTCGATTTTCCGCACCCACTCGGGCCCAAGAGAGCGACGAACTCGCCACGGCCGACCTGCAGGCTAATGCGGTCCAGTACCGGCAGGGGCTGCCCTTCGAAATTGAAGCGATGGCTCACTTCGCGGAGCGTTAGCGTCGATCCACGGACCGCGTGATCGCTTGCGACCGCCGCTACCATCGCACTAGACCTTTCTGCCAGGATAGCAGGCGGTCACGCAAGCGGAACAGCAGCGTGATCAGCCCAGAGCACAAGAGCGCCATGACCAGCAGCGCGGCGTACATATTGGCATAGGCCGCCCAACCCTGCGCCCATTGCAGATACCAGCCGAGCCCCGCCTTCACGCCCAGCATTTCGGCTACGACAAGAACCGCAAACGAGTTGCCGAGTCCCATGAACAGGCCGACAAAGACATGCGGCATTGCCGCCGGAATGGCAACCTTGAGCACGAGGAAGCGCTGGGTTGCGCCCAAGGTCCGCGCAATATCGTAATAGGCGCTCTTCACGCAGGCGACGCCCGACCAGGTGAGCACGGTGACCGGAAACCCAGTGGCGAGCGCAATCAGGAAAATGCTGGCGCTGAAGCTCGACGGGAAAACGAAAAATGCCAGCGGCAGCCAAGCCGTCGCGGGCAGTGGCCCGATGAACCGCAAGACTGGGTGAATCCAATACCCGGCGAGCCGCGACCAACCGATCGCCACGCCGGTCACGAACCCCACCGCCGCACCGATAAAATAACCGCTCGCGAGCAGACGAGCTGAGGCGAAGATGCCTTCAGCCAGGCGCCCCCAATCGTCGATTGCGACTTCGAGGATGGCTTGCGGCGGCGGAAAGAAAGGTAACGGCAGCAATCCGCGCTTCGCCGTGACGGCCTCCCAGGCAGCAAAAAACAGCGCGAGCGCAAACAGCCACGGGGAAAGCCGCTGGAGACGCTGAAAAGCAACAAAACGACCGCCGGCAAAGGTTGCCAAGGCAAGGGCAACGGCCAATACGGCGCAGGCGATGGCGAAGCTGCCCGTGTAGGTCCAATCGCTTTCGGGCTTATCCGGCCAGAACGCAGTGAGCGCGGCAACCACAAGCCATGCGGCGGCCACAGACAGTCCGCCGATCAACGATCGAGTCGTTGAGCTTTCAAGTGAGCCGAAACCCGATCTCTCTGATGGCCTCGGCACTTCATCGATGACCGAGCTCACTGCGGATCTTCCCAATCGGCTCAGCTTAGAACGTCAAGATAAATCCGCTCGGCGAACTTGGCCGGGTCAGTGCTTCGCTTCATGACGTTCACTGCCTTGAGTTCGTCGGTGTAGAGTAGAAGCTGCTTCTTGAGCGTCGCCCCGACCGGGTGATTGTGGTGAGTATGGCTGCGATACATGGTGGCGAGATCCTCTACGGATCCTCTCCCGCCGTAGCCCGAATAGATTGCTGCGGCATCGGCGGGATCGCTGGCAACTAGGTCTGCCCCCTCCAGTATCGATCGAGTCAGAGCGGCCGCCACCGGCATTTCGCTTCGGGTGAGGCCGCCACGTATCGCGAGAACGCAGCAGGTGCGGTCGGCGAATTCACCCGTCAAGTTCGTCGCGATCTCGTTGAGTTTGCCTTCCTTGAGCCAGAGGTAGGGCAGCGGATCTATCTCGGCCAGCGCCTGCACTTCGCCCTTGTCGACGGCAAGCGCGAGCAGATTGGCCGGGTACTGGCGCCACTCTACCTCTTGGGCCGGATCGATGCCCTTTTTGGCGAGGTAGATCGAGAAGAAGTTCTTCGCTGGGCTCGACTGATCGCTAATTCCGATAGCCTTGCCGCGCAGGGATTCCAGGCTGTCAATATTCGCAGCCTTGGAGCCGAGGAGCCGGATGCAGCCGCCGTGCACACCCGCGGTGATCCGAACGTCGAAACCTTGCTCCAGCGGTTTGAGCCAGCGCAGGGCCAATCCCAAACCGGCATCCGCCTTGCCAGTTGCAATCGCCTCCAACAACTGGTCAGTCGAACCGCCGAAATTGACGAATTCGACATCGAGGTTGTGCTTGGCGAAGATACCCCGCTCCTTTGCGACTGCCGCAGCGACGGTGCACGCCGCGTTCGCATTCCAGGCGAGTTTGAGTTGGCGGGGTGGGCCCTGCAGCTCTTCACTGCTCGCTGCGGCGCGGCAAATAAGAGGCTCGCCGGGAATATAAGACAGCGATCCAGCCCCGGATGCCGTCAGCGCGCGAGCCGCTCCAAACATTCCAAACGGCGCCGTGGCGCCGAGGGTGCAAACCAACGTCAACACCGAGCGGCGGGAGAAGGCGCCCCGCTTCGCTTCGGACAGACCTTTCGTCAAGCTGTTGCCAATTTCGCGCTTTTCCATGTGTCGCTCCCAAACTCGCGTGTGAATGGAATAGAACCGGGTTGCGCTTTGCGGGGCCTTTGCTCGCCTATCTCTTTGGGCAATCATCCTTTGGGCAATCATCCGAGCCCGTCTGCTACACAAGTGTGAAGCGGTTCACATTAACGCAAAAAATTGGAAGGAGATAGCTGCGCGGCGATTAAGGCTCTTGTCAATCGTATTGACCTACTCACGGCAGCCTCCGTCGCATTTAATCGCGATCGGCGGGGGTAGATGATCGATATTTCGGTCGTGCGCACGCACCAGCATGGAGCCTGCGTTGCGCGAATTCAGCGACGCGGTCTAACTTCTAACGCTAAGTCAGCATGATCTGGGATAGTCGGCTGGTCGCAGCAGAACGGAAACTACTGGTTAGGCTTTGCGCTTTTGATCTATGTCGGCTTCCCGCTTCGCTTGCTTGATCGCGGGAATGCCAATTGAGCCGGGGCATCCTTACAAGGAGGTCGCATGATTACCGCCGTTGTACGATACAAACTGCCGCCGCAGATCGACCACGCCGCGTGTCGCGAGCACTTTCATAAGATCGCACCCAACTTCCGCGAGGTGACGGGGCTGATCAGCAAGCACTTCATCTGGTCCGAAAGCGGCTGGGCGGGCGGCGTGTACCAGTGGGAGCGTATTGAGGACGCCAAGGCGTTCTACACCGGGCCGTGGCTCGAGGGCATCATCCAGCGCTACGGCATGAAGCCGCAGATCGACTTATACGAGGTTTTTGCCGTGACAGACAACACGCGCGGCAAGGTTGAGCTGTTCAAGGAGACCGTTGCCTCCAAATGACCCCAAGCAGATCTAGTGTCCTGAACCAGAAGTTCGCAACATCGCTCCGTGTTTTGCCGGGGCATTGTAACGGCAGAAGCGCTCGATGGAAGCAAGGATGTCATCGGCGGATTTGGTCCATCTGAACGGTTTGGGATCGGCGTTGTGTCGTTCGATGAACGAGGCGATGTCCGCCCTGAGGGCGGCTACGCTGCGATAGACGCCGCGCCTGATCTTCTTATCGGTGAGGAGCGCGAAGAAGCGCTCGACTTGGTTGAGCCAAGACGAACTTGTCGGGGTCAGGTGCACGTGCCAACGCGGCCTTTTGGCCAACCATCTCCGGATCATTGGGGTCTTGTGCGTGACGTAATTGTCCATGACGAGATGAACGTCGAGTTCGCGCGGTACGGCAGCTTCGATCTCGTCCAGGAACTTGCGGAACTCGGCGGTGCGGTGGCGCCCGTAGCACTTTCCAATGACCCGTCCGGTCGCAATATCGAGGGCGGCGAACAGCGATGTGGTGCCATGCCTTTTGTAGTCATGGCTCCTTCGGGCCGCCTGGCCGGGACGCATCGGCAACATCGGCTGGCTGCGGTCCAGCGCCTGGATTTGGGATTTCTCATCCACACACAGAACGATGGCGTGCTCCGGCGGTGAGACGTAGAGGCCCACCACATCGCGCACTTTGGCCACAAAGTTCGGATCGGTCGAGAGCTTGAACGTCTCCATCCGGTGCGGCTGGAGCCCGAAGGCCCGCCAGATGCGTTGTACCGTCGACACCGATAGGCCGCTGGTCCTCGCCATGTCGCGGGAGCTCCAATGAGTGGCGTTCTCAGGGCAACTCTCCAACGTCCTCACGATCACGGCTTCGATGCGGGCGTCGTCAATCGTGCGCGGCGCGCCGGAACGCGGCTCGTCGTGCAGCCCGGCCACACGTTGCTCCATAAAACGCCGCCGCCACTTGCCTACGGTCTGCCGGTCCAGCCCGAGCTTGGCCGCCACTTCCGTGTTCTGGCCACCTTCCGCACAGGTCAGCACGATCCGGGCTCGCAGAGCCAGCGCCTGCGCCGTCTTCCGCCGCATCGTCAGCGACGTCAGTTCGGCTCGCTCACCATCGCTCAATATCAGGGGGGCAAGTTGCTGGACCATTGGAGACTCCGTCGCCGTTTGCCTCCATCCTTGGCACAGCGACGCGAATCTACTGCGAATCTATGATTGCGAACTTGTGACTCGGGACACTAGGTCATCTGCTGCGCTAGCGCGTATAGGTGACGGCGTGGCTGGCCAACTGCAAGAATGTCGAGATTGACCCCAAGGCGACATCGGTTGCCTGCGCGACGAAGTTCGGCCGGAACTCACAAGAACCTCTCAGTGGCCCCGATGTTACGGACGAGCAGACACCGGCCTTAAATGGCGTAGCGACGCGGATGACTCCATCCGGACGACCTCGAAGGCCGCTTCCGCGCCGACGCACTCCCGTGATCCGCTATGCCAAGATCCATGGCGCCCGGCATCGGCCCTGGCTCACTGCGATGTTGGCGTGGCGACCCACCAGGGTCGCTGCCATCGCGCTCGCCAACAAACTCGCCAGGATGGCATGGGCGATGATGGCCAGGAACGAGCGCTACCAGGAACCCGCCGCTCTCACGGCGTAAACGAGATTACAGCCGGACACGCCGGTGTGACGTAACGGTTGGGAGGACGAACAGCACGTAATGCAGTGCCGGTCGATTCGGCGATCAGGACAACCCACTTGGGCCATGGCGTCTTTGAATGCGTGCTTTTGACCGGGACCTGATCCGCGGAGGGCATTATGGCCAGCGGTCATCTGAACCGCGCAAACAGGCCGAACAGATGGCTGCTCCGACCAATGCTGCGACGTGAAGATTCTTCTTGCCGACCTGGAGCCGTCCACACATGGCGCCATCGCGCTTGTTAGCGCAGCGCACTGATACGTCTGGAGTTGGCGATAGACCGGAAGTGACCGGACAACGGTCAAAACGGCGTTTTTGACCCAAAGCCGAACTGCCGCCACGCGCTGCATTTGCGACGCAGCATGCCGTGAAGTGAGTGCGACGACCATTGAGAGGTGATACTCTGCGCCCGCCGTCCTCAAGGTGCGGTGAGGATCGAATGAAACGGCGCGAGTTCATAGCGGTTACTGCGGCGCTGCTCGTTTGCCCACAGCGCTCGCAAGCACAAGGGAAAACTCGCCGCATCGGATTGCTTGGCGCTTTCGAGAATTTGCCAATCGGCAAAGTGTGGCTCGAGGGCCTGCGCGATCACGGCTGGGTCGAGGGGACGAATCTTATAGTTGACCACCGATATTTTGAGAGCCATCCCGAGCGCGCACCCGCTCTTGCGGCTGAACTCATCGCGCTCAAGCCCGATCTGCTCTTTGCCGGCAACCACCTGGCGGCCGCAGCCCTGAAATCGTCAACTGCCACCATTCCGATCGTATTCGCGGCTGTGGCCGATCCCGTGGGGCTCGGCCTTGTGCAAAGCCTTTCGCACCCAGGCGGCAACATTACCGGCTTCACCGACCAGGTAGCTGGAGGTTGGATCGCAAAACGAATAGAAGTCCTCAAGGAGCTGGTTCCGAGCGCCTCGAAAATTGCGCTCCTGATCAACCCCAGCGATCCACTACACAGGCTGCGGCTAACCGACGAGGTGCCCCGCGCCGCACAGTCTCTTGGCGTGACTCTGCTGACGGTTGAGGCAACGACGGCTGACGAACTTGATACCGCCTTTGCATCGGCCACTGCCCAGCACGCCGATGCAATCATGGTTTTTGGCAGTCCTCTGACCTTTCAGCACGCCCCGCGAGTTGTCGCACTCGCAGCGAAGCATCATCTGCCCGCGAATTATCCTGCCCGAGCATTCGCCAATGGCGGATTGATCGTATACGGCCCCGATCTTGCCGATGTGTTCCGCCGTGCCGGCGGCTACGTGGACAAGATCCTCAAAGGCGCCAAGCCCTCCGATCTGCCGGTAGAGCAGCCAACCAAATTCGAGCTAGTGATCAACATGAAGACGGCCAAAGCGCTCGGTCTGACCGTACCACCTGCGTTGCTCGCTCGCGCCGACGAGGTGATCGAATAGAGGGCTGTTTTGCTGCCGTGCATGGGTCCGGTTGTGGGCCGAAGCGACGGCTTGGGGATGCCTGCTATTCCGCCGCTGTCAGGGGTTAAGCGGACATCTGGGAACGGGCCAAACACGACGCGATTGATTGCAGACATCATGCTTCCGGCACCCCTGCGATACGCATGCCCTGAGCAACGCGGTGGCGATTGGCGAGGTAGGTTGCATTATCACTCGATGCGCCCTCGCTGAAGCGACGTATGGTAAAGCTTGGATTGAGTGCAAGTCCTGCCTTTGCTGCGGCTCTTGCCTCCAAGCAGCGCTAGTGCAGCTGCAAGCCCAAAATGAGCTAAAGGATAATTTCGATTGGCTTCGATACTGCGGAGAAACCAGTCGAGCGCTTCGCGGTCCGCATTAAGCTGCAACTTGGCGAAGCCGGTCACCATCAACCAGCTGTAGGCGAAGTTATCGCGAGGAGAGAGGCGAATTGCTTCATTCATATGGGCGACAGTCTCTGCCCCACGTCCTAGAAAATATTTGGCGAGACCTATTTGTGCATGCGCTGTACTCAGATTGCGATCCAATGCCAACGCTCGCTCGCACTCAGCAATTCCTTGAGCTGCGCGGTTTGTAGAAATATAGACTCCGCCCAAGATCGAGTGGGCCCCCGCATGGTCAGGAGCGAGTGAGAGCGCTTTGACCACATTTGTCTCGGCGGCCGAAAGGCGCGCGGTTCGGTCGTCCGTTAATAGTGACATCCCCATTGTCAGTTCGACGAGTGCAATGCCGACCAATGCTCCGATACTTTGGTGATCGATGGCCAAGGAACGATTGAAGAAGTCGCTCGCCTGTGTCAGGTGCTCGGGGGCGTTCCCCTGCAAAAGCAGGCCCTACCTTGAAAGATCAGGTCCAGTGTATCTGGATGTAGCGAGCGCTCCGCTCGTCGTGCCTCTGCTACATTGAGTTGGTCGCGTAGCGCATGGGCGAGCCTGGACACGATTTCGTCCTGCATGTCAAACAGATCGGCAACTGGTTTGTCGAAGCGCTCGGCCCACAGGTGATTGCCGGTTTCGGCATCGACAAGCTGCACGTTTACCCGAAGCCGGTTGCCACTTCGCTGTACAGTGCCTTCGAGCACGTAGCGGATGTTCAACTCCCGTCCGACCTGCCGTACATCGATGGCTTTACCCTTGTATGAAAACGCGCTGTTACGCGCGATGACGAACGAGCCGCTGATGCGCGATAGGTCCGTCGTCAGGTTGTCGGTCACGCCATCCACGAAGTAATCTTGCTCCGGATCGCCGCTGAGATTGGCGAAAGGCAGCACCACGATGGAAAGACGAGGCGGCGAAAACGGCTTTTGCGCCATGTCGTCGTTCTGCGCCGCCGAGCTAACCGGCGCAATTGCGGGCTTCTGCACTTCCTGAACTGCGCCAACGAAGCGGAAGCCTTTGCGTGGCAATGTCTTGATTAGGTGCTGCTTCTCGCCCGTATCGGCAATTGCGCTGCGAGCGGCATTTAGGCGGGTCGTCAGCGCGGCATCTGAGACAATACGTCCGTTCCAAACGGCGCCGATGAGCTCGTCTTTGCTGACGACGCGCTCCCTATGCCGGATCAAATAATCGAGTAGATCGAAGACCTGCGGCGTTGTCGGGACCACGTGAGCCCCCCGCCGTAGCTCACGCCGGTCGGTGTCGAGAGCGAAATCCTCGAAGAAGTAGTGCAAGCTACCGTTCCTTGCGTTCCGCGCCGATGGCTCTAGTGCCAGTTGCAGCGCAAAATAGGCTGTGAGTGGTTCCGAGGGAAGTCCGGTGTTGGGCCCCTAGCGGAAGTGTGGCGCGGCGGCCTCGACGTCTGGATTCGAGGGTAGAACGAACGCTGAGCGGAGAGGTCAGGTTTTCCGGTTCTGATCCAACTCGGACTTCCCGAGTTGACGCACGTTCATTGCTGCCGCGCCACGGGCTCGGAAAATTCCACTGGAGCCAATCGGGGCTCTCCTGCGATTACCGCTCACAGGTGCGCAACAAAGTGCTAAACTGCTTCCGTCACACCCGGCGTGGTTAGTCTGGCGGTTTAGAGGGTGCCGTGACCGAGCAGCGGGTTCAAAGGCGACTAGCTGCAATCTTGGCTGCTGACGTGGTCGGTTACTCTGCGCTGATGCAACGCGCTGAGGAAGCTACCTATGCCGAGTTCGAGCGGATCAAGCGAGAATTGATCGGGCCGAGCCTCTGCCGCCACGAAGGGCGCCTTATCAAGACAACGGGTGATGGCGCGCTCGCCGAGTTCGCCAGTCCCTTGGCCGCCATGAGATGCGCAGTTGAGATGCAGGATCATCTCGCCTCGGGAGGTAGTCCTCTAAGGTTACGAGTCGGGCTAAACCTTGGTGACGTTATCGTTGGGCAGGACGGAGAACTTTATGGCGACGGGATCAACATTGCTGTCCGGCTGGAGGGGGCCGCCGATCCAGGGGGCATCCTGATTTCCGAAAAGGTGTATAGCGAGGTCGAAGGTAAGCTGGACGTTGGCTTCGAGGACCGGGGCGAACAACAGCTCAAGAACATCTTCAAACCGGTCCGCGCGTATGCGGTATGCGCCGGAGCGCATAGCGCGCCATTCGAGAGATTAAGTGCGGTTCCTCCACTCCCGGACAAGCCTTCCATCGCGGTGCTGCCGTTCGAGAATATGAGCGGCGATCCTGAGCAGGAATACTTCGCGGACGGAATGGTTGAGGAGATCATTACCGCGCTCTCCCGCTTTAAATGGATGTTCGTGATCGCTCGGAATTCGAGCTTTACGTTCAAAGGCAAAGCCGTTGACATCAAGGAAGTCGGACGCAAGCTTGGCGTGCGCTATGTCCTTGAGGGTTCTGTACGCAAGGCGGCGGGCAAAATTCGCATCTCAGGCCAGTTGATTGATGCCGTGACGGGCTCGCATATTTGGGCGGACCGGTTCGAGCGTGACCTGACGGACATTTTTGCTCTCCAGGACGAAGTAACGGTCGCTGTTGTCTCAGCTATTCAGCCGAAGTTGCTTCAAACAGAAATTGCAATGGCGGCGCGGCGGCGACCGGAGAACCTCACCGCCTATGATTTTTATCTCCGCGCTCTGCAGCAGTCTTACCTAACGACCCGCGAAGGTGTGGCCGAGACGATCAGGCTGGCCCATCGCGCTTTGGAGCTGGACCCTCGGTTCGGCTTGGTCGCCGCACTGGCAGGTGCCTGTCACATGCAAAACGCCCTTTGGGGCTATGCGAGCGATCGTCAATTCGAGGCCGAGGAAGCAGTTAGGCTTGCTCGGTTGGCTTTAAGCATCGACGATGGTGATCCGGACATATTAGCGATGACCAGCGCCATCACTGCGTTCATCGTCGGCGATTGTGAAAGCGAGATCGAATTGGTTAATCGGGCGGTTGCGCTCAACCCAAATTCGTTTCTGGCATGGCACTGCAGAGGCCAGGTCTATAGAACTGCGGGGCTGTGGGAGGAGGCGCTCCGAAGCCTTGAACGTGCCATTCGCATGAGCCCGGTCGACCCTCGGCTTCACAACACGTTTGCTCTGATGGGGTTGGCCTTTATCGAGCTCGGTCGCTTTGACGAGGCCATCGTGGCAGGGAAGAAAGCTCAGCGCCACAACCCCTCCCTTCCGGTAGCTTACCGTTGTCTCGCGTCCGCTTTCGCCCATCTCGGACGCGATGCTGAGGCGCGTGAGGCGGCGATGCGTGTGCTTGAGCTTGATCCCGCCTTTACAATATCTCCGTTGATCGCCTGGGGCGGACTGGCAAGGGCGAAGCTGTTCATTGAGGGCCTTCGGAAAGCGGGGTTGCCCGAATGAGCCCGCGTGCACCCGCGCCGACAAGGTGATCGAATAGGACGTAATTGCTGCGTTGCATGAGTCCGGAAGTGGCCCATCGGCGACGTGAAGATGCGCTCCATTGAGGTCCGCTTAACGATGCAGAGCGGATTGGATTTGCTCAAGTTGGGTTCTTCGCATTTTGACCCCGATCCGATATGCAACTGCGAAAGCATGGTTGCGCCGCGAGTAAAGAGAACGCGCTACAATCTGCCGATGCGACCTGAGACAAATTTCCCTGCTTTTTCAAACAACATCCTATTCACGCTCACCTCTTCCACCGTGTTGACGAGAAGAGTTCCCAATGCGAAGCTAAAATGAAACTTTCGGACCGTCTCGCCACAGGGTGAGCGTTTCGCAGAGGAGTGCCTCCGTCCATTCGACACAACGGTGAAGCGGTAACGCAGTGACCGGGGAGTGGAATATGGCAATCATCAATATCAAGCAGATCGCCAAATCAGGCCTCGACGAGGATGCAATTACAACCTCGACGCAGGGAGAGCATATTCTCAATTTTGGTAATCTGACGACGGCCGGCGATCTGGGGGACGGGATCGTTGCCATTGCAAGTAACGTGTCGATCTCCAACTTCGCGCAGATCGAAACCAGCGGCCTCGGCGCTATGGGAATCTTTGTTGAGGGCTCCGGCGCGCGCATCGACAATTTCGGCTCTATACACACCTCGGGCAATGACGAGCCGACCGTAACATCGGATGCCATCAACGTATTCGGCAACGCGTTCCGTATCTCTAACTTTGGCAGCATCCGCGTCGATGGCGATTTTGCGTCGGCAATAGTCGGCATTGGTGACAACAGCTCGATCCTGAACGCGGGCGATGTGGAGAGCGCCAGCATCGAGTCGATCGTAATTGGAATCCTCGGCAACGCGGGCCAACTCGTAAACCGTGGTGCAATAGACGTGGGCGGCACGGACAACGCAGCCTTGCTGACCAGAGGAACTGACGCATCCATTATCAATTGGGGACGCGTGAGCCTGGCCGGTGATTTCAATCAAGGCATTACTCTGCAGGGAGAAGATTCCGAGGCGCACAATCACGGTTCTATCGTCGTGAACGCACAGAACGGTTTTGGAATAGCTGCAGGCGGTGTAGGGCATTTCATCGATAACGATGGCACGATAGCCGTGCGCGGAAGCGGTTCAATCGCGATGAGCGCTACAGGCGGTCCGTTTACCCCTGAAGGAGCTGACCTTCAGATCGTCAATGTCGGTCAGATTTCGGTCGATGGCACGTCGTCATTTGGCGTCGCGCTTGGGCTGGGGTTGCCGAATTTCCTTGGAGCCGCGCTAACGGCCACGGGCGGTCAGATTCACAACAGTGGCTCGATCGCGACGCTGGGCGATGGATCTGCCGCCATCGTCTTGATTGGCAACGGTAATGAACTGATCAATAGTGGAAAAGTTACGGCCAATGGCGGAGGCGCAGACAGTGATCTGCTTGGGTTAGTCCGAGCGTCGGGCGTGCTCGTATCCGGTGACGAGGTGTCGATTGCGAACGAGCGCAGTGGCACGATCACGAGCAATCATGCTGGCTCTGCGGCGATAGAATTGAATATGATTGTTCGTGATGGCGTAGATAATGCCGAACTATCATCGCTTGTCGAGAATCGGGGCCTGATCAAAGGCGTGGACGTTGCAATTAGTGGAGGAGATGGGAGTGAGACCGTCATCAATCATGGTCTGATCGTTGGAGATGTTGTTCTTGGAGGTGGATCAGACACGTTCGTTTTCGGCAGCGCGGGCAGCCTTTTTGGTAACCTCTTCCTCGGTGACGGCGATGATCTCGTTCGCGTCGAAAACGGATCTGGAACGACGCAAATTGCGGATTTTGCCACCGGTACGGGAAGTCACCACGACCTGATTGACGTTTCCCAATTCTTCTCAAATTTTGCTACTTTGGCGGCACATAGCCGCCAAAGCGGCAACAGCGTAGTCATTTCCCTTGATCACAACGATGAGCTCGTACTCGCTAATGTACAGCTTAGCGCGTTGCATTCCTTCGATTTCCTCTTTGCATGATCGCGCACTGATCAGAAACTGGCTGATTTCAGAGAAAGCGCCGCGCAATACTCTCAAGTCAGTCGGCCGTAAATTGCCAGGCGTACTATTACGCGAGATGCTCTCCGACCTGGGGCCTTAGGGAACGGTTAGATGCGGCGGCGCGACTTCATCTATTTTCTTGTTGGTAGCATGATGGCGTGGCCGCGCGCCTCGCGTGCGCAAAAGTCGGGAGCGCCATCGCGTATTGGTATTATTTGGATCGCGCCCCAGTCGGTGGTCGCACCTTTTCACGAGGCGTTTCGCCAAAGGTTACGCGATCTGGGTTACGTCGAGGGCGAGACGATCGCAATCGAAGCGCGCTATGCTGAGGGGAAAGTCGAACTCGCGCCCGCCATTGTGGAAGACCTGGTGAGCCTCAAGGTCGATGTTATCGTAGCGCCGTCAACGGCAATAGTGCGGCACCTCAAGCAAGCAACCACATCGATCCCCATCGTGATGGCAAACGTATCAGATCCTGTAGGATTCGGTTTCGTCCAAAGCCTTCAACGGCCCGGCGGGAACATTACGGGCTTTTCCAATCTAATGGTCGAGCAAGTAGGCAAGAACGTCGAGTTGTTTAGGGAGGTAATTCCTGGCCTGACCCGACTTGCCGTACTCGTGAACCCGGCAGCGCCCGATGCGAAGCTCGTATTGAAGGAAGTTCAGGCAGCGGCTTCAAGTTTGGGCTTCACCGTCGTTCCTGTGGAGGCGCGCCGGCCTAGCGACCTCGAAGGCGCTGTCGCGCAGGCAAGCGAACAACGGGCCGATGGGCTCTTGGTTTCAACCATCGAAGGAATGTTTTTCGCGAACCGTCTCCAAATTATCGCAGCGGCCGGCAAACATCGATTGCCAGCGGTCTTTGCGGCACCGCCATTCGGGCTCGCCAGCGCTGGTGCGCTGTTGGCCTATGGCGCAAACACACCGGCGATGCTCAGGGACGCCGCCGGTTACGTTGACAAGATACTGAAGGGCTCAAAGCCTGCTAATCTTCCGGTCCAGCAACCGACTAAGTTCGAGCTTGGTGTCAACCTTAACACCGCAAAGGCGCTTGGCCTGAACATTCCCCAATCGATCCTTGTCCGTGCTGACGAAGTAATCGAATAAGCACTTTTAGGGTGTCAGCAGTCAAGGCCAGACCGGACACAGCTGAGACGCGGCTAAGTCGACGCGAATGACCCGGAACGGACATTGCCGCTGGCCAGAGAACCCTTTGTGCGTTAGTTTTTGTGTGTGTTGCCTTACAAGCAATTGAGCGAATGTACCTCACTTGGCGAAGAGCAAGGGATAGGGAATGTCGCAAAATCACAACTCATTAATCGGCACTTGGAAACTAAAAGCCATACAATTTGAACCTGCTGACACCGGCGAGCGCATTGATATGTTTGGCCCAAATCCGTCGGGTTATTTGATCCATACCGACGAGGGACGGATGATAGCGATCCTGATGCGCTCGGATCGAGTGCCACCGAAGGAGGACGCCGACGGGGCAGCGCTTTTTAAGAGCATGATGGCCTATACCGGCAACTGTAGGACCGAAGGCGAAGACAAGTACATCTGTAATGTCGATTTCGCCTGGCATCCCTCTTGGAACGGCACCGAGCAAAATCGGTTTTTCAAGCTCGATGGCGACACTCTTTCGATCACGACCGGCCAGCAGACCCACCCTATGTTTCCAGGTCGGACGGGACGGGGCATCATCACTTGGACAAGGGCCTGATCTCCGTTTGGATCGATGCGCGGCGGTGGGAAGATCGGTGGGCAGGCGCACCGTTGGCCCACTTGTCCGATTAAGCAGCAGTCTCTGATTGGCCCATTGCGTCAGTTGGCGCATTGCAGCGAGATATCCGGAGTCGGGGGTACACCGGAAGCCACCGGCTCCGGGCCAAACCGACGCTTTTGACCCACAACGGACGTCGCCTCTAGCCCAAAGGTTGGTAAGCACCCGGTGAGGGCCGCCTTCCTAGATCATGTTCGAACGTGAGATGCTTTGCTGATTAATTTGCCAGCAAAT
>NZ_JAFCJM010000077.1 GCF_018130955.1 Bradyrhizobium liaoningense | reverse complement strand
GGCCGGCGCGAGGTTCTCGGCATGGATATTGGTCCCTCCGAAGCCGAGACGTTCTGGACGGCATTCCTGCGCAAGCTTGCCCGCCGCGGCCTGCGCGGCGTCAAGCTGGTCGTCTCCGATGCCCACGAGGGCATCAAGGCCACTGTGGCCAAGGTGCTCAACGCCACCTGGCAGCGCTGTCGCGTGCACTTCATGCGCAACGCGCTGGCGCATGCCGGCAAGAGCGGACGGCGCGTCGTCTCCGCCTTCATCGCCACCGCCTTCGCCCAGGACGATGCCGAGGCAGCAAAGGCCCAGTGGCGCCGTGTTGCAGATCAGCTCCGCCCCAAGCTGCCCAAGCTTGCCAGCTTCCTCGACGAAGCGGAGACAGATGTGCTCGCCTATATGACGTTCCCGCCGCAGCATCGGACCAAGCTGCACTCGACCAACCCGATCGAGCGTCTCAATGGCGAGATCAAGCGGCGAACCGAGGTGGTGGGCATCTTTCCCAATGAAGACGCCATCGTGCGCCTGATCGGCGCGATCCTGCTCGAACAGAACGACGAGTGGGCCGTCCAGCGGGCCCGTTACATGACGCTGGAAACCATCGCGCCATTGAGCGATGATCCAACCGTCAGCCTCCCGGCTATCGCCAGCTGACCAGTCCGGCTCTCGCCGGCGAACGCGGTGTCCCACCGCCAGTTACACCATGCTCAGGGACACGATCTGGTTCGATTCCTAGGTTTGACAGTGTCCCACGCTGTTGCGGGCGCGGTTACGGATTTTCGCGCCCTCCCTTTGGTCGTCTCTGCGGGCGAAAGCGTGCAGTGTTTGGTGGCGCCTGCTGGCGACACTCCAATCCTTTTAGGTCTCGTTCAACGAGGACGGCCTCGCCGGGCAGGCTCGACGCCGGCTGCGTCTCGTGCGCGAACTCGAGCCGTTGCGGCGGATCAGGAGCGGTCCTGACGCGCCGGGGCCGCAACACTTGGCGTGGACACCAAAGGAGCCCGCCTATGGAGATCTCGGCGCAGGCTGAGGGTTCGTCGGTGGTGACGAGCGAACGGGGGTCCTTGGTGTGGACGCAGCAGCCGGCAGGCAGCTCATCGAACCGATCGTGTTCGCGCCATATTGCACGAAGGCTTGCTGCGCGGGCGGGGAGTGCGGGGCTGAAATCGGAAGATAGATATAGCAGATTGTCCCGTCCGCCGGATCGCGCCAGCGCTGGATGATGGTGTCGCGCAGCGGCCCGGCAAACTGCCGCTCGAGCTGAAGGCGCGGCAGCTGTTCCCATTGCGACGACAGTTGCTGTTGCTGCTGCGGCGGCGGAGGGGACTGTTGAGAAGCCGCCGGCCAAGGCAAGAGGCAGGCCGCAGCGAGGGCGATTGCAGGATACCGCAGGGATCACCTCCATTGCGCAGAGAATGCGTACCCCCGATAGACCCTGTCCCACGTGGTCAATGCGGGGGCTGGTTCGCATTGTCGCGACAGGGCCTATCGGGAGTTTCCAGAAAAAATTCAGGACGCGGCCGCCGGGCTAGAATTCGAAGCCGGCGCCCACCTTGCCGGCATGCTCATTGCCACCGCCATTGGCGTAGGAGCCGAACACGACGACTGGCGCCGCGAAATTGAGGCGATGCGCCACGGTGATCCCAGCGGCGGACTCGCCACGGAAGAAACCGCCGGTCATCTGCACGGTCGTCTTTCCCGGAGCAGACGGCATCATGTAGCCGCCCGCCGCCATGGCGGCGGCGATGCCGCGCCGCGATTCCCTGAGGTTGTCGCTGATCTGGCCCTGGAGACCCGCAATTTGCGACGTGAACCCACTCGCAATGCTGTTGAGCTGGCTGACATTGACCGCGTCGGTGGGCGCCGTGCCCGCTGCGACATTGGTGATCTGCCGCTCGGCCCCAGCCGCGCCGACCGAGACGGTGTTGGCACGGGTTGCAGTGGAGCCCGCGCCGATGGCCACTGAATTGGAGGCGGTGGCGGACGCGTTGTAGCCAAGCGCGACGCTCTGTGTCCCGCTCCCCGTTGCGCCATGGCCCATGGCGATGGCGTCGACGCCAGTCGAGGACGCAATCCGACCAATGGCGATCGAATCGGATTGCGTCGCCTGCGCGGTGTTGCCAACCGCGAGCGAAGAATCCCCCGATGCTTGGCTGAAAATGCCTATTGCAGAGGCATTGACGCCTGAGGCGATGCTGCCAGGACCATAAGCCGAGCTTGCGTCGCCTGACGCAGTGCTGCCGTTACCGATGGCAATCGAGTTTGCCATAGTGGCGGACGCGTTGTAGCCAAAGGCGATGCTCCGCATTCCGCTCCCCGTTGCGCCATGGCCCATGGCGATCGCGTCGACGCTAGTCGAGGTCGCGTTCTGACCGATCGCGATCGAACCCGATAGGGCTGCGATCGCGTTATCGCCAACCGCGACCGACGAGGCGCCCACGGCTTGCGTGAAATAGCCCAGCGCCAAGGAATTGAGGCCGTTGGCAAAACTCTCGTAACCGTAGGCCGAGCTAAAGTCCGACGCCGCCGAGCTCCACGAACCCGTCGCGGTGGAGTGGTTGCCCGCCGCCTGGCTGTTGAAACCGGTGGCAGTGGAGGTTACTCCCGACGCCAGGGCATACGAGCCCGTCGCAGTGGCCCCCGCGGCCGAGGCTGTGCTTGAAACGCCGATCGCGGTACCGTCCACCGGGCCGGTCGTGCTGCCATTGCCTATCGCCGTGGTTCGAAGGCCCGTCGCGACGCTCCCTGTCCCTACCGCCACTTGGTGCTGGCCTACATTTTCCGCGCTGGCAGCGGTGCTCGTGCCGCCGGCGCTGACCGTCTGGGCCCGCGCGCCAGGCATAACGAGGAGCAGGAGCGCGCCGGCCAGCACGATCGAGTTTGCAACGCGATGCCTCCGCTGGAAGATTGAACTCTCCACGCAGCCCGTCGCCGAGTGGTGCCGGTGATCGCGGGCGCGCGCTGCGAACAAAAATGTCTTCATCTGAAATCCCATCGCCAGTTTCATTTTCGATGCGCGGCCGCTTCGGTGGCGCGCCGATGCGGCTGAAAACTTATTGGCGCGACGGAGTGCGCGCTTCATCCGAACGGATGAATCGAGCGTACAGTTTCCCAAGCGTGTGATTTCCGCCACGGCGTGATGCCTCGGAGCAGCGCCACGAGCTCCGCCTGTCGCCGGCTGGTTTTCTCCAGCGCGCCTCGCAGCTGGCTGCGGATCGTGTTGCGGGACAAACCTCTGGCCGCGGCGATCGCCCGCGATCAGTAGCGTGCGCTCACCGCCCCGGGCAGCGGATTGAAGTGATAGTTCACGCCCAGTTTGAACAGGTGCAGATTTTGTGTGATCCAGTTGTTGACCGCGGCCGCTGACGGAGCGAACAGGGACTGGCTGTAAGTGCCGCTCTGGCTCGTGTGCTGGTTAATCATGCGGATGTAGTCGTACTCACCCTTGATCGACCAGTTGCCAGCGAGTGCGTATTCGAGTCCCGCACCGATCACGACTCCCGAATGCACGGCCTTTCCTTCGAGCGCGATAGCAATGCTGAACGGCCCCCCGGTGGATGCCGTTCCATTCAGTGGGTGGCTCTCATTGGCAATGGCGACACCGGCCTTGCCATAGGCAAGCAGTCGATCACCGACGACGAAACCGGCCCGACCGCTGGCGATCGCGAGCCAGTCGATCGAGGTCTTCAGATTAGTTGTCTCCGTCAAAGGGCCGGCCGGAAACGCGGATGTGCGGCTGCCTCTGATGCCGGTCCACATCCATTCGCCTTCGAGGCCGAGGACGAACACGCCGGACTGGACGTTGACGCCGCCGTCAAAACCGCCAAGCCATCCACTCACATCCAAACCGCCACTCAAGTCAGGAAAGGTCCCGGTGTCCTGATTGCGCAACTCATGACCAAAGCCATAACCGGCCTGCACGCCGACAAAGCCGCCGGTCCAGTTCGTGCCGGGCACCGCCTTGACCGGCGGATATTTGGGATCGACCGCGACCCCACCAAGTCGGTAGTTCGCGCCCACCTTGATAAGGTGAATGGAATCTTGGGCGATCGGCATATCCGTCGAAATCGGAATCGTCACACCGCCAAGAGTGGCGTTGCCGCTCATCGCCACCGGTCTGGTGCCGAAATGTATGTAGTCGTATTCCGCCTTGATCGACCAATTCCCGTCCAACGCATATTCGGCACCGAATCCGACCATCGGTGCCCAGCGATGCTCACGTCCGCTTTGATTCGAGGTGACTACTCCGGAGCCGAAGTCCCTCACTGCGGAGTGCTTTTCCCACGCCCCCGCAAGACCACCTTTTGCAAAGACGAACCAGCGGTCGGCCGCGAGCCCTGCGCGACCGGCAACCGTCGTCAATGCCTCGATCCTGGAGGTTGAGGTGCTGGTCAGGTCGTAGAGATATGGGAAGCCAGTCTGGAGGGGCTGGGATCCGCGGATGTTCGCCCATGACCCGTCCAGCTCAAGGCCGAAAACCAGACTCGCGATCTGTTTGTTGATGCCGGCCTGTCCGCCGGCGAGGAAGCCGTTCGCAGCATAATCCACGGTCGGCTCGAACCCGGGGAAGATCCAATCCTTCATGCCGCCGCCATAGCCAGCATGCACGCCGACATAGACACCGCTCCAGTCGAAAGCAGGGACCTGGAGTGCGGCTGCCTTCACGGGGAAATCCGCGGCGGAAGCCGCCTGCGCGCCAACCACCTGAGCGCCTATGACCGATCCCACAAGCAGAGCGGTAGCCCAAGATGTCTTCATCTGAATCCCGTTTCAAGCTTCATTTCAATCCGCCACCACTTCGATGATTTGCACGGTATTGCCGCTCTGGAGGTGCGCGCCGATGCGGCCGAAATGTATGGGGCGCGGCGGAGTACGCGCTTCATCCGAACGGATGAATCGACCGCACAGTTTCTCAAGCGTGTGATTTCGGCCACGGCGTGATGCCTCCGAGCAGCGCCACCAGCTCCGCCTGTCGCCGACTGCCGGTTTTCTCCAGCGCGCCTCGCAGCTGGCTGCGGATCGTGTTGCGGGACAGACCGCTGGCCGCAGCGATCTCGTCGAGCGTGTCGCCGACGGCAAGGCCGCGGGCGACCCTCGCCTCGGCCGGCGTGAGGTCGAACAGGGATTGGATGAGCTCGACCGGCGGAGCATCGGGACGAGTGACCGGGGTGAGAATGAGGACCCCGGTGCTGCGCACCAGAATATCCCGCGCGCTGCCACGGACCGGAACGACGTGAGCCACCATGGCCGCCTGTGCATCTTCGCCCCGCGCGGCGAATGAGCGCGGCGTCGGCGGATCGTTCCTGTCCAGCGCCTCGATGGCGCGGCGGAGCATCCGATCGGCGCCGGGATCGATGAGGGCAAAGCGATCCGCCGCAAGCCAGCGAATGCCGTCCGGAAGGCGCTGGATGAGATCGTTCGCAGCCATCACGCGGCCTGCATCGCTGAAGACCAGTGCCGGAAGGCCGATCACTCCCAGCATCTCCGCAGCCGCGCGGGCCCGCTCCGCTTGCAGACGTGAGGAGATCAGCGCAGCACGCGCCAAATGGGGACGAATTTCATTGAGCGATTGAACGCTCGCCGGTGCGGTCGGCCCATCGGCGTAGCTGCGCTCGACGCCCAATATCAACACGGGGCCCGTCGGTGGAAAAATCGCGGTGATCATCGAACGCCCGATCCCGCGAGGCTCGTAAAACGCCCGGTAGGTGGGATCGCTCTCCAGCTCCTCGCTGGTGAAGACGTCCATCTCGCTGAGAAAGCCGCCGTAGTTCGCCGCCCACATGCGCGTGTTGCGCGCATCTCGCGTGATCCAACCACCAGCCCGATAGGCTTCGAGATGGTCGCGAAAGCGATCCGATGCGACGCCGCGCAAAATGCCGACCGACGGATCGAACGTGAAAAAGAAGCCGCCGATGGCCCCTGCGTAATTTGCGAAGTCGTCGAGAAGCTTTGGCCAGTTCGCGGCGACAAAGGAGCATTCGTAGATCTGATCAATAAGTTTCTGACGGTCCATGCGGCGATTGTTCAATTTCTCTGTTCAGGCTTTGGTCGTGGCAATGGAGTGATGTCGAACCAGATTATGTGTCTCGGGCAGCCAAGAGCTGTTGTGATTGGACTTGATCGGGCAGATCGTCGCGCAGGGGGGAGCGCTTCTCTGCCAAGTGTGCGATGATGAATCTTTCCTGCATCGTTCTTGGCTTCTCAAATTTATTGCCATAGCGGCACCGTGATATGAATCGAGGCAGTCAGGTGAAAGCCGCTTGCCCCGCGGCCAGCTCGAGACGACAGCAGACGAAAGGGCGACGACAGCGGCATCATCAGAACTGGTGATGCCTGCGAATTGCCGGCCCCGTGTTGCCCCATTGCAACAGGGCTATTCCCGCTCTCGTTTCTTTCGCGGCCGCCCTGATCAAAATTTGGAAGGACAGGCGATCCGCCCAACGATAAATTATAGCCGGTGCGGCGATTGACTTTCAGGGAGCGGCCTCGCAACGATGCGGCAAGGAAGATCCGCCGTGAACGAACAGTATCGGAGGCTGCAGGCGCATGGCGGAGGCGGACGACTATCTCGCCGCGGTCGAGGCGGTCTACGCGGCGAGCCTCGATGCAACGCTTTGGCCGCAGGCGCTGGCCCTGATCGCGCGCAGTGTCGGGGGAAACGCTGCGACTCTTGAAGTCTTGGACAAGTCGATCCTGCGCCATCGCGAATATCATTCATTCGGCGTGCCTCCGGTGGAGCAGATCGCCTATCTCGATCATTACGCCCCCCTCAACCCACGCCTGCCGTTCGTCTTCCGGCAAGAGGCGGGCGAGATCGCCTGCGACAATCAGATCCTCACTGAAAAAGAAATGGATCGTTCGCCCTTCTATGCCGAATTGCTGTCCTCGATTGACTTTCGCTACTTCCTCTCGGCAACCCTGAAGAACACCGGGCAGGAATCCACCTCGGTCGTCGTCCATCGCTCGCCCAAGCAGGGCCATGTCGATCGCGCGGGAATCCTGCGCCTGGAACGCCTCGTCTCCCATGTGAAAGGCGCATTCGACGTGGCTCAGCGGCTTAAGGGCGTCGGCGAAGCGCGTCATTCGCTTGAGCACGCGCTCGATTGGCTTGCCAACGGCGTCGTTCTGATTGGCGCCGGCGGCGGCATGCTTTATGCCAACGTGGCGTTCCAGGCGATCGCGAGGGCGGACGACGGTATCTGGAGCCGCAAAGGCGCGATCGAGTTTCGCACCCCCGAAGCCCGCCGCCGCTTTGACGCAGCGCTCGCCGCGGTGCGGCGGCCGCGCGACGGCGACCCGGAAACTGCCGGCGCCGATTTTCCGGCGCCGCGCCCCTCGGGCGCGCCTGCTTATCTCGTCTCGGTGCGCCCGCTTCCCGCGAGTCACCGAGACCGCCGGTTGGGTAGCGCCGCCGCGATCGTGTTCGTGCGCGATCCGCTTAGCCACAACGCCGCCACGATCCACATGCTGCGCGAGGTCTTCGGTCTGACCGATGCCGAGGCGAGCGTTGCGCAGGCTTTGCAGGCGGGCGTTCCGCCTGGTGACTATGCGCGAGCACGCGCGGTGAGCCTCAACACCGTCTACACGCACTTGCGCAAGATCAAGGAGAAGACCGACTGCAGCCGCATGGCCGAGCTGATCCGAAAGCTCAATGACCTCCAGGTACCGCTGCGGATCGATTGAGGTGCCGGACGGGAAACATACCGGCACGATGGTGATGACAAACGACATCAATGCAACCGTGGAAGCCGTCTAAACCGCCGGCTTCGATCACGTGATCCGCATCGGCAGCTTCTCCAAGAGCGTGTCCGATCCCGCTCGCTCCGGAACTGCGCACCCCTGCTCGATCTCGACAAGCCGCAAGCCACGCCTTTCGAGGTGATGACGGCGATCTTCCCTACGACAGCGCGCCAGGCTGAAGTCGGCGCCGAAGGCCGTCGGACCATTGAGGGCTGGAAAAATCACAAGCAATTTCAATCGTATATGAGTTCGCAATTTTGTTCTGAATGGTGCACCATGACTTCCCCTCGCATGAGGCTGGCCCTGCTGGGCCCTTCCATCTCGCCGGCCGACTTCAACCTCGAATAGCGGTGCGTTGAGACGATGAAGCCGATAGCGGCGACACCGGGCGGTCATGTCTTGACGCTACTTGCCGGACTCGCAGCGTTTCAGCTCTCTCGACCAGCAGGTGATGGCGATCGTGCTCCGCGGCGAGCTCGGCGGCATCGGAGGTGATCACACCATGTGGGCGGTGCGCGGAAAGCTCAACAAGTCGTTCTAGGCGCGATCGCTTTTGGTCAACGTCTCCTCAGCGGGGCTCGCTCGGCAACCCCGAGGCTTCCCGGCGGCCTTTTTGGGAGAAACGCCCAGCTCTGCAGACGTCACGTCAGCTGCGAAACGAGATTGATCAGCTCCGACTGCCGGTGGGCGCCGGTCTTGGAGAACACCGACTTCAGGTGGTTGCGCGCCGTCTCGCGCGAAATACGCAGCAGTTCGGCGGCGGCGTCGATGGACAGTCCGCTCGTCAACAGCGCGGCCAACCGAGATTCCGCCGGTGTCAGATCGAACGCCTGAGCGATGAGGCCGGGGTCCGGCGCGGGGGGCGGCAACAAGTTCGACAGGGTCAACATCGCGCGCGCGCCGAGAAAGACAGTGCGGGCGGCGCCGTCAATTGGCAACACACGCAGCACCACGGGCGGCTTTGCCGTGCGGCGGATCACAACCGGCGCGGCAGGCAGTGCGGCGCTGTCGGACGTCGATCGCATCAGGTCGAAGAGCTGCTCAAGTTTGGTGGCCGCATTCTTGTCGCGCACGACCAGTCGACGGTTGCTGATGCGGATTTCGTCGTCAAATCCTGCATCCGCCGCCGCGTTCGTGCTCAGGACCATCCCCTGGCGATTGAGGACCATCGCAGGCTGGCCTACCTGATTCAGTACGTTACTCATGGACGCGAGAGCCACACGGCCCACCGCAGTGGCAAGGGTGGCCGTCTCCGTCAGTCGCGGTGCGAGCCGCGCCAGCAAGCGTTTGTCGCTTGCCTCGAACTGACCCTCGCGACCCGTTCGCTGGAGGGTTAGCGCCCAGGCGGCCGACTCGGCCCAAAAGCCGACACCCGCGAACCATTTAAACCCGAACGGATACAGGACCTCATTGTACATGGGATCGGAACGGATCTGCTCCGGCGTCAGCACGTCATGGTCGGTGACGATCTCGCCGGACATCATGCGCGGAAATCCAGCGGCTCGCGGATCCCTCAGGTGCCAATCCTCCTTGAAGTACTGCCGGGTTCCCTCATCGATCGATTGCGTTCGCGGGACGTCCGGCGTCCGAACGTCGCTCTGGAGAAGGATGGCCGCCGATGCACCGACCGCCCTGCAGATGTCGTTCATGATGACGGGCCAGGCCGCGGGATCCACCGCAGCTTCGCCAAGTCGATCCATGACTTTCGACAATTGATCAGTATCAATTCCATTTGTCCTCAAAAGCGCCCCTCCACCTACTTTCGCGCCCTCCCGCCAAAGGCGGACGGGAAATTTCGCGTCGGAGCGGTCCGGGAACAAGCCCACTCCGAAGTTCTACGGAGGAAAAACATTGGAGTTACGAGGACTTGCTGCGTGAAATGGTACGATAGAACCGCCAATGGGCCAGCAAATGCACACTGCCCAAGTACACGGGCCGGCGTCCCCGCGACCCGGGACGGCGTGCCTCTGCGGCCAAGAGCTCGAGCATCGACCCATTCGGGGCATACCCGCTCTTTGAGTCTCGTTTAGTCCAATCAGACCCGCGAGCGCTCTGCGGCAGGCGTTTGCTGTACGGGCCCGGCTGCGACTGATATGCTTTTCGCCATTGGGACGGTAAACGGCAGCTCGCCACCAGACTTTTCTGCGATGCGGCCTTCTGATCGGATTTCGATCGCGCTCGCGTTTTCGCTTTGCTTCGACATAACGCTGAACAAACTCGTTAAACGGCTGCCGCGCCCCCACATTGGGAGATGTGCCATGGCTGCAACGGACTGGCGTCTCGAAGGCGAATGGATCAAGAACTGTACTTGCGCGTTTGGCTGCCCCTGCGACTTCAACGCCCTGCCGACCCAGGGCTATTGCAAGGGCATGGTCGGCATGAGGATCACCAAGGGACATTTCGAGGGGACCAGGCTCGATGGGCTCTTTTTCGCAGCCACCGTCGAATTCCCGGGAGCGCTGCACGAGGGCAACGGGAAGATGCAGCCCATCGTTGATGAGCGAGCAACGCCGGAACAGCGGCAGGCGCTGTTTGACATCTTCTCCGGCAAGCATTCCGCCGAGGGTACGCTGTTCCACATCCTCAGCCTGATCGTCACCACCATTCACGATCCCGTCTTTGCGCCGTTCGAATTTTCCTTCGACAAGGACGGGCGCGTCGCCAAGCTCGTCGTCAAAGGCGTGCTGGAGACGGAAGTCGAGCCGATCAAGAACCCGGTAACGGGTGCGCCGCATCGCATTCAGGTGGTCATGCCCGAGGGCTTCGAGCACCGGGCCGCTGAGGTCGCCTCTTCCAACATCCGCTCGACCGGCGCGATCAAGTTCGAAACGAAGGGCACGCACAGCTCGCTCGCCAAGGTCGTGCAGACGCCCGACGGTGTCGCAGCGTGATGCCGCGCTGACATCGAGACATGGCCTCGGTGTCAGCTCCTCCTCGGGAAGGCCTATGCACGGGCACTTGGTGCTGGAACACCTGCTCCACCGCGACCGCCTGATCGTCGCGATCGGGACCGCCACGGTGGCCGCGCTTGCCTGGGCCTATCTCGCCAGCGGCGCCGGCATGGACACCGACATGATGGCTGACATGCCGGACATGGCGCCGATGCCGTGGACGCCGCTCTATGCCGCGCTGCTGTTCGTGATGTGGTGGGTAATGATGATCGCGATGATGGCGCCGAGTGCGGCGCCCACCGTCCTGTTGTATGCGACGGTCAAGCGCAAGCAGCAGTCTGCACCCCGCGCCGCGATCGACGCCTGGACCTTTCTCGCCGGTTACCTTGTGACATGGGCGGGGTTCAGTGTCGTTGCGGTCCTGGCGCAATGGGCGCTCGAACGCCTGGGCTTGCTGTCGATGGCGATGGCAAGCACCAGCGCGTTTCTGGGCGGCGGCATTCTGGTTGCCGCGGGGCTTTATCAGTTCACGCCGCTCAAACGTGCCTGCCTCCGCTACTGCGAGAGCCCGCTGCTGTTTCTCACGCGGCACTGGAGGCCCGGCACAAGCGGAGCGTTCGGCATGGGACTTCGCCACGGCAGCTACTGCGTCGGCTGCTGCTGGTTTCTGATGGCATTGCTGTTCGTCAGCGGTGTGATGAATCTGCTGTGGATCATCGGCATCGCGCTCTATGTCGCCGGCGAGAAACTGCTTCCGTTCGGCCGAAGGCTGAGCCAGGCGGCGGGCGTGATCCTCATCCTGTCCGGCACGATCGTTCTTGCGCGCGCTTGGTGAGAAGCCCCGCGGAACAACGGCGCGGCGACAAATGCGGCTGTCGGACAGGTTAACACCGCCAGGCTGCTCAAGAGCGACCGGCCTCCGTGATCATACGGATGCAATAAATCTAACAATTGAGCTTTCTCCCAACTAAAACTTAAGGCCGTAGTCCCTAAGCTTGCAACCCGGGATGACGGTAGCGCCCCGCTTGCGGCTGGGCTGTTCCCGACGAGGCGGAGATTAGGCAATGCCCTCTTTCGCGGCGAGCACTGTTCTGCCCTTGCGGCCGATGCGGGGGCGCGCGTCGTGATTCCCGGAAGATCAGTTCGCAAAGCCGTGATGACAATTCTGCGAAATGCCCCGCTGCAGATCGCATTGTTCTTCCTGCCCCTGGTCTGGATCGGGTACTTCGCGATCACGTCGTCGGAGCGGACGGATGCGGTCCTTCAGGCCCGGCTGCATGGCGACAGCGTCGCCGAATTGTTCGAGGAAAACACCGAACGCATCTTCGAGCGTGTCGATCAGTCGTTGCTGGTGGTGCGCGCACTTTACGCCCAGGATCCGCTGACCTTCAGTCTCAAACTCTGGTCTGACAGGGCCCGTATCGCAACCGGCGATGTGGTTCAGTTCTCCCTGATCGGACTGGACGGCTACCTGTTGGATACGACCACCGGCTATTCCGGTCCGCCGCTCTATCTCGGCGATCGCGAGCACTTCACCAATGTCGTGTCGCAAGCCGATGATCGCCTCTATGTTGCGAAGCCGGTGTTGGGGCGGGCGTCCAACAAATGGACCATCCAGATCGCAAGAAAGATGTTCGACCTCGCCAGGAATCCGGTGGGTGTGGTCGTCGGCTCGATCAGCGTCGACGTCGTCGGCAGGTTCTACGATACGGCAAAACTCGGCGCCGGAGGAACGCTGGTTCTCAGAAATGCGGACTATATCGTACTCGCTGCGCGCGGCGTGGACCAAGGCACCGTGCTGGGGCAGCGTGGGCCGAACCGCGTCGAAGGCGAGCTGCGGGACGGCTTCTATGCGCAATATTGGAACGAGAACCGACCGAACCGCAGCGACAGGTTGATCACCGCGCGCCGGTCGCGCGCCTTTCCGCTCGTCTTCACCGTGGGCATTTCCGAGCAGGAGATCTACTCACGCTCCGATTCAAGGCAGAAGATCTATCTGGGCGGGGCGTTGCTGCTCACGTTCATCATCCTGACCGCGACGATGTTCCACTGGCTGCGTCAGAAGGCGCTCAATCGGGCCCAGCGCGAGCTGCACGATTTTGCCAGCAAGTTCGAAGACGCACTCAGGAACCTTCCCCAGGGCCTGAGCATGTTCGACGGCCGCGACCGCCTGATCGCGTTCAATCGACAATGGCTCGAACTGTATGGCCTTGTGCCGGAGCAGATCCGCATCGGCATGGATTTTCGCGAGGTGTTTGCAAGACAGACTGCCGTGCTCGACGTCGAGGCTTACCTCGTCGATTTGAAGAACCGGCTCGTCCAGTCGGAGCAGACGTCGAACACCGTGCAGTTTCCCGACGGGCGGGTTGTCTATATCTCCTACGGACGGCGCGAGGACGGTGGCTGGGTCGCCACGCATGAAGACATCACCGAACGCAAGGCGTCCGAGGACCGGATCGAGAGATTGGCGCATTACGACGGCCTGACGGGGCTTGCCAATCGCAATCTGTTCAAGGAGCGCATCGACGAAGCGCTCGCCGGATCGCTCCGGCACGAGGCGCCGTTCGCCGTGCTGCTCCTGGATCTCGACAAGTTCAAGTCCGTCAATGACGCGCTCGGCCACCAATGCGGCGATGCGCTGTTGAAGCAGGTCGCCGGCCGGATCAAGACGCAGATCCGTGACGTCGATACTGCGGCGCGGATCGGCGGCGACGAGTTTGCCGTGATCGTGTCGCCGGGCCGGCTCTCGATGCACGAGGGCGCTGCAAGCCTCGCGGCGCGGCTGGTTCAGGTCATCGCCGAGCCCTATCATATCGACGACCACCCGGTCGTGATCGGCTGCAGCATCGGCGCCGCCGTGGTGCCGGAGCATGGCACGCGGGTCGATGAGATCCTTCGCAATGCCGATCTCGCGCTCTACAAGTCGAAGAATGCCGGCCGAAACTGCTTCCATATCTACTCGGCGGAGCTCAAGGCTGAAGCGGATCAGCGCAACGTGCTCGAGATCGAGCTTCGCGAGGCGATCTGGCGCGAGGAGATCGAGGTGTTCTATCAGCCCGTGATCGAGCTCGGCACAGGCTGCGTGAAATCGGTCGAGGCCCTGGCGCGCTGGCATCACGGCACCAGGGGCTTCATTCCTCCGGCCGAGTTCATTGCGGTCGCGGAGGCCGGCGGACTGATCGTCGAGCTCGGCGATCAGGTGCTGGCCATGGCGTGTCGGGATGCGATGACCATGCCTGACGATGTCAAGGTCGCAGTCAACCTCTCCGCCCTGCAATTTGCCAGCACCAACCTCGTCGATGCCGTGACGTTCGCGCTGGCCGAGAGCGGACTTCCGCAGACCCGGCTCGAGCTCGAAATCACCGAGAGCGTGTTTCTCGCCGACACCCAGGAAAACCTCAAGACCCTTCAGCGCCTCAAGGCGCTCGGCGTCTCCATTGCACTTGACGATTTCGGTGTCGGCTATTCGTCGTTGTCCTATCTGACGGCGTTTCCGTTCGACAAGGTCAAGATCGACAAATCCTTCATCGACAGGATCGATCGCAGCGAAACCGTCGCGGTGCTGAAATCCATCGTGCAGCTTGCGAAAACGTTGAAGCTCTCGATCGTCGCCGAGGGCGTCGAGACCTCCCAACAGGTCAAGCAGCTCCAGTCGCTCGGAATTCCGCTCGGCCAGGGCTTCTACTTCAGCAAGCCCATGCCGCTGGCCGACCTGTCATGGCAGGGTCACGCCCCGCGGCAGCGCCGCCAGACGGCGGCGTGACGGGGAGGGCGACGTCGAGTTCGGGGATACCATCCGCGCATGGCCGCAATGCCGGCTCGCGTTGTGAAACGTGAGCTGAAGCCTCCGTTGCCGCTTATGATATTGCTGACCGCTCACCCGCGAGGCCCCTGCTCCGCTGGGTAGCCCCACGTCAGCCTGAGAAGCGGCCCGGAGAATTGCATGAAACCCCACGTCACCTGCCTAATGGCTTCCAGCGTCGATGGGCGCACGCATCATAGCCGCTGGCGGCCGAAGGGGACGGGGGCGGATCTGTTCGAGCGGGTGCATGAGGAGCTCGGCGGCGATGCCTGGCTGATCGGGCGCGTGACCGGATCGGAGTTTGCCAAGGGCAAGCCGTATCCGGCTTCGACGAGCCAGACGTTCCCGCGCGAAAACTGGTTCGCGCGGCGCGATGCGAAAGCCTATGGCGTTGTGCTCGATGCGCACGGCAAGATCGGCTGGGGCCGCTCGGACATCGGCGGCGATCCGATCATCGTGGTGCTGACCGAGAGCGTTTCGGATGCGCATCTTGCAGGCCTGCGCGGCGAGGGCGTGTCCTACATCTTTGCCGGCAAGTCGGAGATCGATCTCGCGCTCACGCTCGAAATTCTCAATCGCGAGCTTGGCGTGAAGCGCCTGCTGCTCGAGGGTGGCGGTGCCGCCAATGGCGCGTTCCTGCGCGCCGGCCTCGTCGACGAGCTCAATCTGATCCTCTGTCCGGCCGTGGACGGCGCGAGGGGCGCGCCGATCGTGTTCGATTCGGCGGACGCCGAGAGCGATCTGCGCGCGCCGGTCACGGCGATGACGCTGGAAAGCACGACACCGCTCGGCGGCGGCGCGCTGCTGCTGCGTTATCTGATCACGAACGATCCTGCGGCGGCGAGCCGGTAAAGCGCCAGCATGTCGCGAAAGAGTGCAAGCCACATCGTCATCGTCGGCGCCGGCGCGGCCGGTCTGATGGCGGCGCGCGAGCTCGCCAGCGCGGGCCGCAAGGTGACGATTCTGGAGGCGCGCGAGCGATGCGGCGGGCGCATCCATCCGCTTGCGACGTCCGCGTTTGGCTATGGTGCGGCAGGCGGTGCCGAGTTCGTCCATGGCGAGGCCAGGGTCACGCGCGCTCTGCTGGCCGAGGCGCAGCTTTCGTTGCAGGTGATCCAGGGGACGCAATGGAGCCTCGATGACGGAGAACTTTCGCGCGAGGCACGCCACGATTTGCATGAGGCGGCGGAGCTTCATCGCGCGCTGGCAGAGTTGACGGACGATCTGACCATCGCCGAATTCTTGCGCCGGCATTTTGCCGCGCCTCAATATGAGCGGATGCGGCAGTCGATCGCGCGGATGGTCGAAGGTTATGACGCGGCCGATCCCGAGCGCGCCTCGACGCTGGCGCTGCGCGACGAATGGTTGAGCGGCGGACTGCATGCGCAGACGCGCATCGTCGGCGGCTACGGCGCGCTCGTCACGTATCTGGTTGAGCAATGCCACGCCCACGGCGTCGCGATGCGCCTTGGCTGCATCGTCTCCGCGATCGAGGAGGCAGATGGCGGCATTGTCGTCCGCTGCAGCAGTGGCGAGGTGCATCGCGGCGATGCCGCCGTTGTCACGGTGCCCGTTCCGCTGCTGCAGGAGATCGCGCTTCCTCCGGCCGCGCGAGCGAAGGCCGCGGCTGCCGCGCATGTCGGCTTCGGGAATGTGATCAAGCTTTTGCTGCGCTTCGAGACACGCTGGTGGCTCGACCGAAACAAGGAGCTCGCCGATCTCACCTTCCTGCTGTCGGAGGCGCCGATTCCGGTGTGGTGGACGCAGTATCCGGCGGCGCATCCTGTGCTCACCGGCTGGTTCGGCGGACCGAAGACGGCGGGCCTTGCCGGCCTCGACCGCGCGGCGCTGATCGACGCCGGGCTTGCCTCGCTCGCCGCCATCTTCGGCCTGTCGCGAAGCGAGGTCGCGCAAAATCTCGTCGCGGCGGAGGCGATCAACTGGGCGCACGATCCCTTCGCCCGCGGCGCCTATACCTATGCGACGCCGCAGACGCGCGAGGCGCAGGCGATGCTTTCAAGCCACGATGGTCCTGTTCTCTTCGCCGGCGAAGCCCTCTATCGCGGCCCCGACATGGGGACGGTCGAAGCGGCGTTGTCGAGCGGACGAGAGGCGGCAAGGATGATCCTGGGCTGCTCATAGCACGGAAGCTTCACGCCGCCTCGTAGGACGCAATCTTCTTGATCTCCGGCGCGAGCAGGTCTTCGGCCGTTTCGAGATCGAAACGCGCCTGGATGTTCATCCAAAACGCAGCCCCGGTCTTGAAATACTTGCCGAGCCGCAGCGCAGTATCGGCTGTAACGGGCTTCTCCTCGCGCGCGATGCGCTCGATCCGGGTGCGCGGCACATGTAGCGCGGCCGCGACCGCGTAAGGCGTCAGCTTGAGCGGAACGAGAAATTCTTCCCGCAGGATTTCGCCGGGATGAACCGGCGGAAGTTTCTTTGCCATGTGCGAACTCCTGTTCGGCGGCCATACTCGATCGGTCTGGCTAGTGATAGTCCATTATCTCTACGTCTTCGGGGCCTGCACTGGTCCATGTGAATACGATCCGCCATTGATCGTTGATGCGGATGGAGTGTTTACCGGCCAAATCGCCCTTCAGCCTATCAAGGCGATTGCCGGGAGGGGAATTCAATGCCTCCAGAAAGTCCGCGGAATCCAGCATGATCAGCTTCCGGCGCGCCACCTTGGCGAGATTTGCCGGAAAACCCTTCGGGGACGTGCGGCCCTGGAGGATAGGCTCAGCGAACTTCCCCTTGAAGCTTCTGATCATGGGCTGTACGTATCACACCGAGATACGTTTTTCAATGACTTAGTATCTCGATGAGATACCATTGGGGACCAGGCTGTTTCGTCGCACCGCCCTGCGGGTCGAGGGCGGCATCGTTACGAACCCGTTCTGCGCCCCAGGGTGGGCTTGCGAAAATAAATGGGAGCTTCCTGTCGGATGCCAGCCCGCCCGTTCGTCCTCCGGGCAGGCCCACGCAAAACGGAGTCCGCCGTGACCTCGATTACCCCCTTCCTCTGGTTCGACAATAACGTCCCGCAGGCGGTTGCCTTCTACAAATCGGTGTTTCCCAACGCCAAGGTCGAGGTCGTCAACGACTTCATGGCGGCCTTCGAGCTGGAGGGACAAAAATTCAACGCCCTGAATGGCGGTCCGCAATACAAGTTCACCGAGGCGGTGTCGTTCTTCATCAGCGTCGAGACCCAGGAGGAGGTGGATTACTTCTGGAATCGGCTCACCGCCGACGGCGGCCAGGAATCGCGCTGCGGCTGGCTGAAGGACAAGTTCGGCCTGTCGTGGCAGGTGATCCCCAAGGCGCTTACCCGTTATCTGAGCGATCCCGACCGGACCAGGGCGGATCGCGTCATGCAGGCGATGCTGAAGATGCAGAAACTCGTCATTGCCGATCTCGACAAGGCCGATGTCGGCTGAGCCTCGCGATGGTGGCGCAGGCAGAGCATCTTATACCTTGATCCGCGCCATCGCCCAGCGCACCGCCAGTCCTATTCCCACGGCGGGCAGCACGACGACTGCGCCGCTGAGCGCGGCGATCACGAGCTCGAAGGGCCAGAGATTGTGCGAGGTCGGGTCGGCCGCGGTGTCCTTGGCGATCGAGACGATGTCGATCAGGGGCACCGCGAGCAGCATGGTCACGGCGATGAGCTTGACCCGCGCGACCTCGGCCACGACCAGAATGAGCGTCAGGAAGCCGAGGAAAGCCGCACCAGGCAGCACCGCAAAATGGCCGCGGTTGATCTCGGCATAGGGCAGGCGCCAATAGGGAATGCCCGCCGCCAGCACGACAACGGCCAAGGCAAGCAGCACCCAGAGGACGCCAAGGTTCTTCATTCCCGCATTGTGGCAGGGATGGCTTAATGGGGCGTAATTCCGTTCGTTCCCGCGTGGCGCCGTCAGTAGCGCGCGGTCACCGCTCCAGGCAGCGGATTGAGGTGATAGTTCACGCCCAGTTTGAACAGCTGCAGATCCTGCCCCACTCTGTCGAACCCACGTGCGATGTTGGATGTCGGGCCGCCGCTGAATGTCACGACGCCGGTTACAGTGTCCTGCTGTGCAATCATCTTGATGTAGTTGTACTCACCCTTGATCGACCAATTTCCACCCAGCGCGTATTCGGCGCCGGCGCCTAGGGCGAAACCGGAATGGATGGCTGTTCCGCTGGTGGCCGAGCTGATGCTGCCGGGCGCAGGCAGGAAAGTTTCGAGGGAGTTCGCCGAGTGCCTTTCGCTGGCGATTGCGACACCACCCTTGCCGTAGATGAGAAGCCGGTCGCCGACGACGAAGCCGGCCTTGGCGCTGGCGATGGCTAGCCAGTCGATCCTGCTGTTCAAGGTGGTCACCGCAGTGCCGCCAAAGAACGGATCGGGAGTCGTGAAAGTCTGGCCGCCCCGCAGGCCCGTCCACATCCATTCGCCTTCGACGCCGAAGACGAGCACACCGGATTGCACGTTGACACCGCCGTCGATGCCGCCCAGCCAGCCCTTCAGGTCGTAAACGCCGCTTCCCGGGGCGGCCGGATCAATGAAGCTCGAGCGGTCCATGCGGCCGAAGCCGTAACCGCCTTGCACACCCACAAAGGCGCCGGTCCAGTTCGTCCCGGGCGCGGCTTTGACCGGCGGATAGGCCGAGTCTACCGCTACCGGGCCGAGCCTGTAGTTCGCACCAAGCTTGACCAGGTGGACAGAGTCCTGCGCGATCGCCAGATTCGCCACACCGCCGAACCCGGCAAGACCGTTGAACGGTACAGTCCGCGAACCGAAATGGAGGTAGTCGTACTCGGCCTTGACGGACCAATGGGCGTCCAGCGCGTACTCGGCTCCGAAGCCGATCATCGGCGCTATTCGAAACTCACGGCTACTCGCATTTTGGTCGAGGAGGCCAACCCCGCTCGTGCCGAACGAATGCTTCTCCCAGACGCCGGTCAGCCCGCCTTTGGCAAAGACAAACCAGCGGTCGGCAGCAAGCCCGGCGCGCCCGGCGAACGTAGCCATTCCCTCGATTCGAGAATTGGCCGACACTGTGGTCGCGCCGCCGATAATGCCGTCGTCAACGAGTCTCTGAGAACCACCGATATTGGCCCAGGATCCCTCTAACTCGACGCCGAACACGAGGCTTGCGATCTGCTTGTTGATGCCGATCTGTCCGCCTCCCAGAAAGCCTGCGGCAGGATAATTGAGTCCGCCGGGGGTCCAGTCCGTCATGCCGCCGCCATAGCCGGCATGCACGCCGGCATAGACGCCGCTCCAGTCGACAACGGGAGGCGGGGCAAACGCGGGGGCCTTGACCGGGATATCCGCGGCGGATGCCGCATCCGTCAGTGCAAGACCGAATGCAATAAGAACAAGTCGTCCGGTGATGGTCATGGAATTCTGCAACCCAAGCCTTTGAATATTTCGAGGAGCCTAATGGGAGCAGGGTCTTACGGCTTGGAGTCTACGCCACACCGTCTTGGACGGATCACCACAAGTCTGACGATTGCCATTCACTGTGGTCGCCTTGCCACAGACGCTGGCGCGCTGGTCCGCCGCAAAGGTCGTCTCAGGCGGCGTTGAGGCGCCCCGGCGATCCGTATTGGACCCGATGGTCGGGAGCCTTGAACGCAGTGCGATTTCCGGCGACAAAATGGACGCCGGGCAATTCATCCTTGAATGGAGCAGTCGTTGGCGACTGGTGACGAATTGATTGCGTTGGAGCTTTCCAGCTCGGCATTTGCCAAGCGCGAGAGGACGGAAGCCTTTCACCAGATCTACGGCCGGGAAATCCTCAAGCTGGATATCGAGCCGCTGCCCGACACGACGCTGCAGATCGACATGAGCCTGCGCGCCTTGCCTGGAATGTCGGTGGCGGTGGCGACGACATCTCCGATCTTCTGCGATCATACCGCGTCGATGATCGATGGCGACGACCCGATATTCGTGCTCAATCTCGATGGTGCGGCGACGCATCGGCAGAACGGCCATGAGACGCTTCTCCGTCCGGGCGATGCGCTCCTCACCACGAACGGATTGCCGGGGACGGCGACCACCCATACGACGCGGCGCGTGATCAACTGGCGGATCAGCCGCACGCTGATTGCGCCGCTGGTCAGGAATTTCGATGACGCGGTGGGACGGCCGCTCGACAAATCCAATCCAGCGTTGTCGTTCTTTCTGGATTATCTCGGCATCGTCAATGAGAGGCAGACGCTCGCCAGTCCCGGGATGCGGCGGGCTGTCGTCACGCACATGCTCGATCTCGCGGCCCTGTTGCTCGGTGCGACCGAAGATGCTGCCGAGGCAGCCAACCGGCGAGGCGTTGCAGCCGCCCGGATGCGGGCCATCAAGGCCCACATTCACGCCCAGGCAGACAATCCGGGTTTCAGCCTGGCATCGGTCGTCGCCAAACAGAAAATCTCCAAATCCTATGTCCAAAAACTGTTCGAGATCGAAGGAACGAGCTTTACGGATTTCGTGCAAAACCATCGGCTCTCGCTTGCCTACAAGATGCTAACGGATCCGAGCTTCGCAAGCCACTCGATCAGCGAGATCGCACATCGATCCGGCTTCAACGACATCTCCTACTTCAACCGAACCTTTCGTCGGGCCTTTGGCGCGTCTCCGTCGGATGTTCGCGTTCGCAAGTGAGCGGGGGACTGCGGCGCTCGACTGCTGACAGGATCTGGCAGCAGGCCCTGCTAGACCTCCGGCGTCCGCCCCGTCGGGCGCAAGCGGAGGATTTCAATGCAAAAGAGCTGGATCGCCGTCGCCTCGGCTGAGCATGTCCGGATCGGACGTAGCAACGGCTTCATGCAGGTCTGCCACGGCAAGGGCGGGCCGCTGCGCCGGATCTCGCCGGGCGATCACGTCGCCTATTACTCGCCGGTGGAAACGTTTGGCGGCAAGGATCGCCTCCAGGCCATCACCGCAATCGGCGTCGTCAAGCCCGGGGCGCCGTACCAGGCCGACATGGGTGGAGGGTTCCGGCCATTCCGCCGCGACGTCGCCTGGAGCGATGCTGCCGAGGTGCCGATCCGGCCGCTGCTCGGCAGTCTTGCCTTCACGCGCGACAACCCGAACTGGGGCTATCAGCTTCGCCTCGGCCTGTTCGAGATCGAGGCCCAGGACATGGAGTTGATCCGCCATGTGGCGATGGCGCAACGGCCGCTGCTGCTGATTTGATTGAATTCTTTTTTGACGCGTTTTCTTGACGCGAACCGGTATCCACTTCGCTTGAAAACGCTTGAGCAGCGCAAGAAAAAAGCCCGCATCGCTGCGGGCTTTTCGATTACCAGCGATAGCCGCCGGAGCCGAAGCTGAAGCTCACGCCGGGACCGCCGCCGTAGTAGCCGTACGGCCCGCCGCCGTAATAACCGTAGGAGCGCGGGTAGTAGCCATAGGAGCGCGGATAGTAGCCGTAGCTGCGATAGTGCGGACGATAATAGCCGTGATGCCGCCAATGGTGATGGCGGTGGCGCGCGCTGATGTCGGTCGATCGGTTGGCCTGCGATTGGTTGGCTTGCACGCCTGGCTTGGCCTTGACGTTGCTTGCGGCGTTCGCCGCAGATCCACCGGCAAACACCGCTGCACCGACGGTCATCGCGACAACGAGATTCTTCATTTCGTCACTCCAGTTGAATGTGAGGCGACAACGACCGTGCGCCGCACGCGTTCCGGCGATGCAGATTAAGAAATCGACAGATGACTGAATGTTCGCGGAAAATCGCGGTGCTGCGACGATGCGCCGCTTCGTTCGTGCGCAATGTCAGCGTCGTATTGACGCGGAGCGTTCACGGATGGGGAACAGGAAATCCATGCCGTTCCGCGAGCGCGGCCAAAATGCCGTCCTTGTCCGCGATGACGGCGCGTCCCCGATGACTGCCGGTCTGGTGCATCGATGTTGCACCGTCCGCCAGCACCAGCAGCGGCAGGGACTGGTTCTCCTCGCCGACAACATCGATGACGGGCTGCCGCGGTCGCGGCCAGGCAACGCGCACGACGTCGATCGATCCGGCGAGTGCAGGGAACGAAGCAAGCACGCCCTCGATCAGCGCGCAGTGCCAGCAATAGAAGCGCTGGCCGGGATAGGCAGGATCTGCGAAATCAGGGCTGAGCAGGAAGAGGCGATCGCGGGTCATGAGAACTCCAAATCTCTCACCGTCACCCTGAGGTGCCGGAGCGTAGCGGAGGCCTCGAAGGGCGACGGCCCGGCTACATACGGGCCGTTCATCCTTCGAGGCTCCCCGCGCAATGCTACGCATCGCACGGCTCGCACCTCAGGATGACGGATCAACGGCGTTTCGGTCGAGGCACGTGCTGCCTTACTTGAACGGATCCTGGATCGACGGTGCGGATTGGCGCACGCGGCGTACGCTCGCGGGCCTGCCGTCGGAGACGAACAGCAGCTCGTATTTGCGTCCCTCGTTGTCGGTCGCCGAGCAGGTGATGTCCGAGACCTTCCTGGCGGCGAAATTGCCGGTCTGGCGGCAGACGCCCTTCGAGGCCTGCTCCGCCGGCACCGGCAGGCCGTCCACCTTGGGCCGGTCCTTGGAGTTGAGCAGCATGCGGTCGATCGGCAGCTCGTAGGAATTGTCGTCGGCGCGCTTGCCGTTCTCGCCGGAGAAGGAAACGACGTGGTTCTCGTCGGAGGGATCGTCGACGGCGACGGCGAAGTTGACGCGGCCCTTGTCGCCGTGGGCGTAGGCAACCACCTTGCAGGCGAAATCGCGCCCGGCGATCTTCAGCGTCGTGCACTTGCCCGACATCAGCGCGAGCAGGTCGATGATGGCGTTCTGCTGCGCCGGCGGATTCTTGGCGGAGGTGGAGTCGCCCGGGCCGGCCCAGGCGGGGCCCGCAAGCACGATCAGGGTTGCGGCCAGGATCGGTCGGCAAAGGCGCATCATGGGGCCAGATCGGCGATATCTGGAGGCGGAAAAGCTCCGTGCATCAACCATCCAACTTGCAAATGGTTGCGATCCCGTTTGTCGTGCGAAGCCCATTGCCTAAAATACCACCGCGTCCACCGCTCCGGCGATTCGCCAGATCGCCACATCCTGTCCCGCTGCGCACTTGTGGCGAGGGGCGTGTTTTTTTCGTGGCAGGGCTTGTCGCTGCGGGCACGGTCCGGCAGTCTTTTCCGGCCATTGAGGGCGTCCCATGACCGAAATCATCCCCAGCCGCGTGACCGGTCGGATCGAGGGCGACTTCGTGGTCTTCCTCATTGGCATGCGCATCAACAAGCCTTGGGCAGTCCACAAGTGGCTGCCGGTGGCCCGCGCCATGCCGAAAATGCTGAAGGAGCTCGAAGCAGCACCGCCGGAGGTTGGCTTTCTCGGCCACACCGGGCTCAGCAAGATCATCGTGCAATATTGGCGCAGCTTCGATCATCTGGAACGTTACGCCAGGAATCGCGACGCGTTGCACTGGCCGGCCTGGGTCGATTTCAACAGGCGCATGAAGGAGACGCGCGGCGACGTCGGCATCTGGCACGAAACCTATCGGGTCCGGGCCGGCGATTACGAGGCGATCTATAGCGGCATGCCGGCGTTTGGTCTGGGCAAAGCCGGTGTCTCCGCCGCCGTCCCCGACACGAGTGCTGCGCGGCAGCGGCTGGGCGGCTCCTAGAGGCGACCTCGCGCGCACTTCGAATCTAGGCGGCCTGCTTCATGGCGCGGGCAAAAGCCGGATAGGTCTCGGCCAACTCGTCCAAAATTTGTCCGCGCAGCAGCGCCAGCGTTGCGGCATCCGGGCGCGGCGTCTCCCGCACGACCTCCGGCTCCGCATAGGCGAAGCCGGTGTTCTCCCGGATGTCGGCCGGGGTGTACGCTGGATGGACGGAGCGCAGCGAGAAGCCGCCCGCCTCGCGGTCGAAATCGAACAGCGCCATGTTGGTCAGGAGCGCATAGGGGCCGCCGCGACGGGCCACCTCCGGCGTGATCGCCCTGGCGCTGACGAAATCGACTTTTGGCACGAACACGCGCGGCGAATGCTCCTCGCGAAACAGGATCACGCGCGGGATCAGGTGATAGAGGTAGGCCGAGCCGAACGAGCCGGGCCATCGCACGTCGGTGCGTGGATAGTCGCCGGTGCCGACGAGGTTGATGTTGCCGTGGCCGTCGATCTGACCGCCGCCGAGGAAGAAGGCGTCGACGCGGCCTTGCGCTGCGCAGTCGAATAGCTCGATCCCGCCATTGGTGAAGAAGTTGTGCGCTTGCGATCCGAGAATGGAGATTCGCACCGGCGGCTTGCCGTCGCGCTTCTGGCGTGCGCGCAGCAGCATGGCGCCGGCGGCGGGGATCGGCGAGGAGGCGCCGACTGCGACATGCCTGACGCCGTCGAGGAGATCGGCAATGGTCGTGATGAGGATTTCGCGGCGCTCGCGGTCGGATGACATGCCTCACGCCACCTGCTTGCGGCGGGAGAGGAAGGTCGAGAGATAAGCGCGAAAACCGTCATCGCTACGTGCCATCGCGGTGTAGCGCGCGATCTCGGTTTCGTCGGCGGGATACTCGTCCCATAAAGCGAGCGGCCAGGCACCGCGTTCGGCGACAGCGATCGCATCGACATAGAGCGAAGGCAGCACGCCGGCGGCGGAGTCTTCCGTTGCCAGCAGATTGCGGTCGACGATGCGCTCGACGGTGACCAGCGTTCGCTTTGCCGCATAGGCCATGGTGGCGAGCTCGCGGAAGCGGCCGATCCGGATGTTGCCGTCGCGATCGGCCTCCGGCGCATGGAACAGCGCGACATCGGGCTTGATCGCCGGCACGACCACGACCTTGCCACTGTTGCCGACCGGGCTGTCGATCACCTTCCAGTCGGGGCGCACCTCGAGCAGGTCGCTGCCGATGATGCCGGCGATCGGCATGAAGGGCACGCCGTGCTGCGCGGCCAGGAGGCCGGCGTGAATCGCCGGGCAGGTGGCATCGCGCAAGCGGAACGAGCCTGCCTTCACCGCGGCGCCGAAGCGCGGCGCGCCGCCGGCTTCGCCGAGCGAGATCGCGCTGGTCTCGAGCGTTGCCACCGCGCCCGCGCCGATCAGGAGATCGGCCTGTAGGCCGCTGATGGGGACACAGACCAGGTGAAGATTGTCGATGCCGGCCTCGATCATGGCCGCGGTCGCCGCCATCGCGACGCCGGAGCGATCGACCGGCACGGCCAGCGACTGCCCCGGTGCGATGCGGGAAACGAGCGCCTCCAGCGCGACGACTTCGGTCATGGATGTCCCCCCGGCTTTGTTTGGTCCATCCTGCCTCAGGCCGATGCCGCCTGCCAGCGCGCATCGCGCAGGGAGGGTCGGCGGTGGAGGCGGGTGTCGAGCAGCGCGCGGGCGCGTGCCAGCTCGCCGCTGCGCATCAGCGCAACGATAAACGTGTCCTCGATCAGCTCGCGCTGGGCATGGCTGCCGCCGATGCGCACGACCTCGGTGAGGGCGGGTTCGAGCGCGCGCACGCAAGCCGCAAAATCCTCGTCGGCAAAGTCCCGCATCGCCCGGCAGATCGCCGGCACCACGGGACCGGCCGGCAGCTTGCCTTCGGCCACACGCTGCTCGATCACGGCGAGCCGCGCGGCCAGCGCCTCCTGATTTTGCGTCGCGGCCGCGAACAGTGCCATGTGGACGTCGGCAAAGGGCAGGCCCGCCTTCGGAAACAGTTTTTGCGCGGCAGCGTCGGCCTTGGTCCACAGCTCGTTCGGCACGGCATGGCCGTACGCTCCGAGTCGCCACAACAGCGAGGCGCCGTCGGTGATGGCGTTGAGTGGCGGCGCTTGCGTCGCCGCCGGCTGAAGCACGTCGGCATAGATCGCGAGTGCACGCGCGGCATCGCCATGCTCGAGCGCGCCGAGCGCCTGATGCCAGCGGATGTGGCCGTGCAAATGCCGGCACGGTCGTAAGAAGGGATCCATTCGTCGATGAGGCGGTCGGCGGCGTCGATCGAGCCGTCCTCGAACATCGCGTGCAGCACGGCGTGCGCGGCATGCGCGTTCTCGCGCCGCAGGCCAAACCCGCGCTCGGTGATGGCGCGGCCGCGCGCGACATTGCCGTTCTCGGTCAGCGACCAGCCGTGGAAGGTGAGGAACCACCAGTCCTCGCCGTAATGATGCGCGACGCGCTCGCAAAAATCCTGCCGCGCCCGGTCGTGATCGGCCATGCCGGAAAACGCAAACAGGCCGAACGCGCCGAGCGGCATCGCCATGACCAGTGCATCGCGCGGCCATGTCTCGATGTGGCTCAGCGCGGCGGCGAGCGCCTCGGGCAACCGGCCCTCGACGGCGAGCGCCAGCGCCTCGACATGCGACCGCTCGCGCTCGTTGCCGCGCCTGCCGGCGAGTTCGCGCGCCGTCGTGGTTTTCTTCCGTGCGAGATCGCCCTGCTGGTAGAACGAATGCAGCCGCGCGCGGGCGATGTGCGGCAACGCAAAATCGGGATCGGCGCCGATCGCGCGCTCCAGCGTCTCAGCCGCGCCGGTCCAGCCGGCGAGCATCAGGTCGACGCCCTTGCGATAGGCCGACGCTGCCTCGGCCGACGATGTCGAAATCAAAAATCCGTGGCGGTCCTCGTGCGCCATCGTCGCCTCCTCATCACGCCGTCCGCGCGCGGCGGCCTTCGATCGGATAGGCCGGATCGTTGTAGCCCGGCGTCGATGGATGGCCCGGTGTCACCAGGCGGTCGATCAGCGCTTCGTCCTCGGCGGTGAAGCGATAGTCGAGCGCGCTGATGTAATCGTCCCATTGCGCTTCGGTGCGCGGGCCGGCGATGATCGATGTGACGAAAGACGAATTCAGCACCCAGGAGACTGCGAATTGTCCGGCGGTGATGCCGCGCTTCTCCGCGTGAGCCTTGATCTCCTGCGCAAGCGCCAGCGATTCCGGGCGCCACTCCGTCTGCATCATGCGCGTGTCGTTGCGCCCCGCGCGCGTCTCCTTGTCCGGCGGCGCATCCGGGCGGTACTTTCCGGTGAGCACGCCACGCGCCAGCGGGCTGTAGGGCACGATGCCGAGCCCGTAATAGCCGCAGGCCGGAAAGTGCTCGACCTCGGGCATGCGGTTCATGGCGTTGTAATAGGGCTGGCTCACCACGGGCCGGTCGATGCCAAGGCGATCGCAGATGTTGCAGATCTCTGCGACGCGCCAGGCGCGGTAGTTCGAAACGCCGAAATAGCGCACCTTGCCGGCGCGGATCAGGTCGCCCATCGCGCGCACCGTCTCCTCCAGCGGCGTCGCGTGGTCCTCCTTGTGCAGATAGTAGATGTCGATGGCGTCGGTCCCGAGCCGCTTGAGGCTTTCATCCGCCGCCTGCAACACCCAGCGCCGCGACAGCCCGCCGCGATTGGGATCGTCTCCCATGGGGTTGGCGAGTTTTGTCGCGAGCACCCAGGCCTGGCGGTTGTCGGCGATGGCGCGGCCGACGACTTCCTCGGAGGCACCCTTCGAATATGCATCCGCCGTGTCGATGAAATTGACCCCGGCCTCGCGCGCTTTCGCAATGATCCGCGCGGACGTCGCCTCATCGGTCGGTCCGCCGAACATCATGGTGCCAAGGCAGATCTGCGACACTCTTAGGCCACTGCGGCCGAGCTGGCGGTATTGCATGGGCGGGTCCTCAATTGTTGTTGTGGCGGAGCATAGCCGCCCAGTTCCGTCATTGCGAGCGCAGCGAAGCAATCCAGCAATGCTTCCCGCGGAATGACTCTGGATTGCTTCGCTGCGCTCGCAATGACGGGGTGGGCAAACTGCTTGCGACACGCTCAACTGTCATCGTCCTACTTGATCGGGCGATCCAGTACTCCGAGACAGCTGTGGGTCAATGGAGAGGCCGCGACGTACTGGATTGCCCGCTTTCGCGGGCAATGACAGCGGTGGGCGTGGATGACAGCCTGAACCTACTCCGGCCCCTTCAAGATCTTGAACACGCCGTTGGCCATCACGACGCAACGGTCGTCGACGGTGACTTCGGTGCTCATGAAAATCAGGCTGCGCGTCGAGCGTACCACGCGGGGGCGGGAGATCAGGATGTCGCCGATCTTGCCGGCCTCGACGAAATGCGTGTCGAGCTGCACCGTCGCCATGTAGTCCTTGCCGGAGACGTAGCGGGCGGTCATGCCGCAGGTCCGATCTGCGAACGTCATCATGACGCCGCCCTGCACCATGCCGCGGCGGTTGTGATGCTTGTCCTGCGTCGCCAGCGCGAATTCGTGGTGGCCGTCGACCTTGCGCTCCCAGAGCGGGCCGATCAGATGCATGAAGCCGCTGGTGTCGACGATGGTCCAGCCGTCGTGCTTCAGTTTCGCGGCGGCCTTGTCGATCATGTCCGGGTCCGTCTGTCAGCGCACATTTCGGCTCATTTCATCAAGCGCCGAGCTGGTGTAGTCAAGCAGGATGAGACCGTTCGACGATGCCACCAGACGGAATATCGCCAACGCTTGCGCGACCTTTACGCGCGCGCCGGATGCCGCGCGGCCGCAGGCGCTGAAGCGTGCGGCCGTCGCGGTCGCGCTCACGGCGTCAGGGGAGGGCGACACCGCGTTCCTGCTGACGCTACGTGCGTCAAGCCTGCGCGCGCATCGTGGCCAATGGGCGCTGCCCGGCGGGCGCTGCGACGAGGGCGAGACGCCGGTCGAGGCGGCGCTGCGCGAGCTCGACGAGGAGCTCGGCGTGAAGCTTGCCGGGGATGCGGTGCTCGGCACGCTCGACGATTATCCGACCCGCTCCGGCTATCTGATCACGCCGGTCGTGGTCTGGGCCGAAGCTAGCACGGCGATCGTGCCGAATCCGCAGGAGGTCGCCTCCGTTCACCGCATCGGCCTGGACACGATCGAGCGCGAGGATGCCTTCGACTTCATCGCGATCCCCGAAAGCGCGCGGCGAATGATCCGCTTCCATCTCGGGGGCAGCCTGATCCACGCCCCGACCGCGGCCCTGATCTACCAGTTCCGCGAGGTGCTGGCCGGGCGCGCGACCCGCGTCAGCGAGCTGGAACAGCCGGTCTTTGCCTGGAAGTGACGATGGTAAACGGCACGTTAACGTGACGGTTACCGGATGCTTGCTACAAGGGCGGCATGCATCCTTCGATTCGACATGGCCTGAGGCTGGTTCCACTTGCGCTCGTTTTGCTCGGGCCCCCGCACGCCGTCAGCAATGCCAAGGCCCAGCTGCTGTCACAGTTTTTTGCGCAGAGCGGCGCGTCGCCGGCCGTGCTCGAATATCGCCGCAAGCTGAAGGAGTATCAGGAGGCGCGCGCGGCCTTCGACGAGGAGGCCGGCGCCTATTGGAGCCAGATCTCGGAGAAGCGGAAAACCCGCAACGCCAAGCGGCGTGCCGGCCAGCAGGTCACGCTCGACGATTACGTGCTGACACATCCGCCGCTCTACAACGGTCCGAAGCGGCCGGTGAACCCCGAGCCGGAGGAAGAGCCGGAGCGCCCGGTTCGGAAGCCGATCCCCGTGGTGTCCGATTTGCTGCGCGCGGCGCAGGAGCTCTACCAGTTCACGCCGCAGCGCCCGAGCACCGAGGTCGAGTTCAAACGCGCCTATGCGCGCTACGCGCTCGCTTCAGGGCTGACGCGCGAACAGGCCGTGCGGGTCTATTCGTTCGAGACCGGCGGCACCGGCACGTTCGACGTGCAGGCGGGAATCGAGCATGGCGGCCGGCGCGCGATCTCGACCGCGATGGGCTACAACCAGTTGCTGACGACCAACAGCGTCGAGCTCTTGGCCGAACAGGGTCACGAATTCATCCGTGCGCTGTCCGAGAAGGTGGCGAAGACCTCGGGTCCGGCGCGTCAGTCGCTCGAGCACAAGCTCGGTGTGCTGAAGAAAATGGTCGCGCATGCGAAGTCGGTGCCCGACACCTGGTCGGAGCACGAGAAAATCGGCAACACCGCGCAGGGCTGGGCCATGCACGCCATGGTGCTCGACATCGATGTCGGGCCGATGCTGCAAACCCACAAGCTGCTCACGTCGGTGCTGTTCGCCCGTGCCAAGGGCTACACGCGGCCGCTTTCGGCGGCCGAGCTCGAGATGATGAACCTCACCGGCGACGGCACCGGGCTCGACATGGTGACGATGCCGCAGGCGATGCGCGAGCAGGTGCCGACCTCGAACTTCTTCCAGCGCGGCGGCTACGAGCGCAACCCGGTCGCGATCCGCCACAACACGGTGGCAAAGCTGCTCGCGGTGACGGATGAGCGGATGGACTCTAACAGCAGCAAAGCCGGCGCGAAGGAGCTTGCGGGGTCGTTTTGAGCCGCTGGCGCTTGCTTCACCTCGCCCCGCTTGCGGTAGGGCTATCGCATATGAGCCAGGACCGAGAGAAGGAAGTCGTTGTTCCATCTGGCCTGGAGCATTTTGTGGCTG
>NZ_JAFCJM010000076.1 GCF_018130955.1 Bradyrhizobium liaoningense | reverse complement strand
AAATCACCCCGTGCCTTCACTTCCACGGAATCACAGGTCATTATTGCCGTCGAGAACAGTTTTTCAGCAGCCTGCTAGGCTAGATTATCGCTTCCACGCCTTCGTCACCGCCCCAATCTCCGCCGCCTCCGGCTCGCGTATCGTCGACACTGTGCGCGAGAATCTCGGTGCCGGCGCTGGCTGCTTGACGCCGTGGCGTTCGACGAAAACTTTTCGCGCGACCATGTGCGGATGCTCTGTCGCTTCCGACATCGTCAGCACCGGCGCGAAGCAGATGTCGGTGCCTTCCATGATCTTGCACCAGTCCTCGCGCGTCTTGCTCTTGAAGACGGCCTTCAGCTTGTCCTTCAGCGCCGGCCAGGCCTTGCGGTCCATCTGCGCGTCAAAATCGGCATCGGTCAGCCCGGCATGCTGGCGCAGCAGCGCGTAGAATTGCGGCTCGATCGAGCCGATCGAGATGAAGTGGCCGCACGCGCATTCGTAGACGCCATAGAAATGCGCGCCGCCGTCGAGGAAATTCTGGTCGCGGCCCTCGCTCCAGCGGCCCATCGCGGTCATGTCGAAGAAGAACGACATCAGCGAGGCCGCGCCGTCGCACATCGCGGTGTCGACGACCTGGCCCTTGCCGGATTTCTGCGCCTCCAGCAGTGCCGCGAGCACGCCGACCACGAGATAGAGCGCGCCGCCGCCGAAATCGCCGACCAGATTGAGCGGCGGCACCGGTGCGTCCTTTGTGCCGATCGCGGCGAGTGCGCCGGTGATCGAGATGTAGTTGATGTCATGGCCGGCGGCATTCGCGAGCGGCCCTTCCTGGCCCCAGCCGGTCATGCGGCCGTAGACGAGCTTTGGATTTTTCGCGAGCACCACGTCCGGTCCGAGCCCGAGCCGCTCCATCACGCCGGGACGAAAACCTTCGATCAGCGCATCGGCGTTGGCGAGAAGGTCGAGCACGTCAGCGATCGCTGCCTTGTCCTTCAGGTCGAGCTCGACCACCTTGCGGCCGCGGCCCGCCACCGACTTCATGCTCTTCCTGGCGCCGACGCGATCGAGCGTGACGACCTCGGCGCCCATGTCGGCGAGCAGCATGCAGGCGAACGGGCCCGGGCCGATGCCGGCGAATTCGACGATGCGAAAGCCTGAGAGCGGGCCGGACGCGCGAACGGAGGACCCTTGAGCTGGTTTATCGAGCACGGTTCTTGTTTCCTCGCGAGTTAATTGCTCGATTAACTTTTCCCGCCTTCGGCGAAGCGAGGCAAGCGCTTTCGTGCCGCACGCTCAAAATAAAAGCGGCGCGCATTTCTGCGCGCCGCGGAATTTTTGTGTTGAGACGCTAATTATCCGGCGGCTGTTACCGCGCGCGCCGCCATCACCTTGATGAGGTTGGCGCGGTAGTCGGACGAGCCGTGGATGTCGGACAACAGGCCGCTCGCGGGAATCGAGACGCTGTCGACTGCCGACGCCGACCAGTTCGCCTTCAAGGCGTTTTCAAGCGCCGCAACCCGCATCACGCCGCTCTGCGACGCGCCGGTCACCGCGACGCGGACATCGCCCGCCTTGGTCTTGGCGACGAACACGCCGGTCAGCGCGAAGCGCGAGGCCGGATGCGGGAATTTTGCGTAGCCCGCCTTCGCCGGAACCGGGAACGACACGGCGGTGATGATCTCGCCGTCCTCGAGCGCCGTCGTGAACAGGCCCTTGAAGTAGTCGTCGGCGGCGATCGAGCGCTTGTTGGTCTTGATCGTCGCGCCCAGCGCCAGCACTGCTGCCGGATAGTCCGCGGCCGGATCGTTATTGGCGAGCGAGCCGCCGATCGTGCCGCGATAGCGCACGGCCGGATCGCCGATCAGCGAGGCGAGATAGGCCACGGCCGGGATCGCCTTCTTGGCGGCATCGCTGGTCGCGACGTCATAGTGCGGCGTCGCGGCCTTGATGGTCAGCGTGTCGCCCGCGGCTTCGACGCCGATCAGCTCCTTGATCTTGGCAAGGTCGATCACGTCGGAGGGGCTCGCGAGCCGCTGCTTCATGACCGGCAGCAGCGTCTGGCCGCCGGAAAGGTATTTTGCCTCGCTGCCCTTGGCGAAGGTGGCGGCCGCCTCGTCGACGGAGGAAGCGCGATGATAAGTGGTCTGGTACATCTTCGTTGCTCCCTCTGTTAAGCCGCGTGGATCGTGCGCCAGACCCGATCGGGGGTCGCGGGCATTTCCAGATTGTTCTTGCCGATCGCGTCCGTGATCGCGTTGATCACGGCAGCGGATGCGCCGATCGCGCCGGCCTCGCCGCAACCCTTGATGCCCAAGGGATTGCCCGGGCAGAGCGTCGTGGTGTGGCTGAGCTTGAACGACGGAAGGTCGTCGGCGCGCGGCATGGTGTAGTCCATGAACGACGCCGTGACCGGCTGGCCGTTGGCGTCATAGACCGCGTGCTCCAGCAGTGCCTGCCCGATGCCCTGGGCAAGGCCGCCATGGACCTGGCCCTCGACGATCATCGGGTTGATCAGCCGGCCAAAATCGTCGGCCGCGACGAAGTTGACGAAGGTGGTCTTGCCGGTGCCGGGATCGACCTCGAGCTCGCAGATGTAGGCGCCGGCGGGGAAGGTGAAGTTGGAGGGGTCGTAGAAGGCGCTTTCCTTCAGGCCCGGCTCCATCCCGTCAGGCAGGTTATGCGCGGTGTAGGCCGCGAGTGCGACCATCGGCAGCGCGATCGCCTTGTCCGTGCCGGTCACCTTGAACTCGCCGTTCTCGATGACGATGTCGGCTTCGGAAGCCTCCAGCGCGTGTGCTGCGATCTTCTTGGCCTTGGACTCCATCTTCTCCATCGCCTTCAGGATCGCGGTGAGACCGACGGCCGCCGAGCGCGAGCCGTAGGTGCCCATGCCGAACTGCACCTTGTCGGTGTCGCCATGGACGATCGAGACCTGGCTGATCGGAACGCCGAGGCGATCGGCAACGAGCTGGCAGAACGTCGTCTCGTGACCCTGGCCGTGGCTGTGCGAGCCCGTGAGGATCTCGATGGTGCCGACCGGGTTGACGCGTACTTCGGCCGACTCCCACAGGCCGACGCCGGCGCCCAGGCTGCCGACCGCCTTCGACGGCGCGATGCCGCACGCCTCGATGTAGCAGGACACGCCGATGCCGCGCAGCTTGCCTTGGGCCTTCGCCTGCGCCTTGCGTGCGGCGAAGCCCGCATAATCGATCGCCTTCATCGCCGCGTCGAGCGAGGCGTTAAAGTCGCCGATGTCATAGGCCATGATGACGGGCGTCTGATGCGGGAACTGAGTGATGAAGTTCGACTTGCGCAGCGCGGCCGGATCGACCTTCAACTGCCGCGCCGCCGTCTCCATCATCCGCTCGATCAGGTAGCTCGCCTCGGGCCGACCGGCGCCGCGATAGGCATCGACCGGCGTGGTGTTGGTGTAGACGCCGATCACCTCGGCATGGATCGCCGGGATGTTGTACTGGCCCGACAGCAGCGTCGCGTAGAGATAGGTCGGCACTGCTGACGAGAACAGCGACATGTAGGCGCCGAAATTGGCGTAGGTCTTCACCCTGAAGCCGAGGATCTTGTTGCTGGCGTCGAACGCCATCTCCGCATGGGTGACGTGGTCACGGCCGTGCGCGTCGGTGAGGAAGGCTTCGGTGCGGTCGCCGGTCCACTTCACCGGGCGTCCCGTCTTCTTGGAGGCCCACAGCGCCACCATCTCTTCCGGATAGATGTAGATCTTGGAGCCAAAGCCGCCGCCCACGTCGGGCGCGATCACGCGCAGCTTGTGCTCGGGCGCAATGTTGTAGAACGCCGACAGCACGAGGCGGGCGACGTGCGGATTCTGTGAGGTCGTGTAGAGTGTGTAGTGCTCTTCGGCTGTGTCGTAGTCGGCAAGCGCCGAGCGCGGCTCCATCGGATTCGGCGCCAGGCGGTTGTTGGTGACATCCATCTTCACCACATTCGCCGCCTTGGCGAAGGCGTCGTTCACCGCGTTCTCATCGCCGATGACCCAGTCATAGACCTGGTTGCCGGGCGCTTCGGGATGCAGTTGCGGCGCGCCGGCCTTGATCGCGGCGTTGACGTCCGCCACCGCCGGAAGCTCCTCGTAATCGACGACCACGGCTTCCGCCGCGTCGCGCGCCAGGTTCTTGCTCTCGGCGATCACCACCGCGACGGCCTGTCCGACGAAGCGCACGGTCTCCGGCGCCATCGCCGGCCATGCGCCCATCTTCATCGGGGTGCCGTCCTTGGAGGTGATGGCCCAGCCGCAGATGAGGTTGCCGACCTTATCGTCGACGATCTCCTTGCCGGTGAGCACCGCGACCACGCCCGGCATCTTCAATGCGGCTGACGAGTCGATCCCCTTCACCTTGGCATGCGCATGCGGGCTGCGGATGAAATGGGCATAGGTCATGCCCGGCAGTTTGATGTCGTCGACGTACCGGCCCTTGCCGGTAATGAAACGCTTGTCTTCCTTGCGCACGACGCTTGCGCCAATGCCTTCAACACCCATGTCCTGTCCTCCCGACCGGAATTTTGTCTGACCGCGCTTTCCATCGAAAGCAGCGGCGGTTGTTCGATTAGGCGTGCAGCGGCCTACTCGGCCGCCTGAGAGACCTTCATGCGGCCGGCCGCATCCAGCACCGCCTTGACGATGTTGTGGTAGCCGGTGCAGCGGCAGATATTGCCTTCGAGCTCGTGGCGGACGGTGGCTTCGTCGAGCTGGCCGCCATGACGCTGCACGATGTCGATCGCCGACATGATCATGCCCGGCGTGCAATAGCCGCACTGCAGGCCGTGATTGTCGCGGAACGCCGCCTGCATCGGATGCAGCTCGTCGCCCTTGGCGATGCCTTCGATCGTGGTGATGCTGGAGCCGCTGGCTTGCCCTGCGAGCACGGTGCAGGATTTCACCGCGCGGCCGTCGATATGCACGACACAGGCGCCGCACTGGCTGGTGTCGCAGCCGATATGGGTGCCGGTGAGGTTGAGGTGATCGCGCAGGAGATGGACCAGCAGCGTGCGGTCCTCGACATCGGCTGAGACGGCCTTGCCGTTCACCGTCAGTTTGACTGTAGACACGTGAATACCCTCCCGAATGTTTGTAGTTATTCCAATTAGAAACAGCGCAACGGAACTTTGCAACTGGGATTTTGCGCGCCATGGCGCCGCAAACGGCGTCACGGAAAAGTCATCGAGATCGCTGCCCGGGCGCCGAGCCTGGGCAACATCTTTTCGTGCCGCCGCCAGCGGGTGGCGCGACCTGCACGATGTCTGCGAAATGAAATAGGCGTCTCGTCTCGCGGCAGCGATGTCGCTCGCGATCATGCGAGACGCTGCGTCCTCGACGTCAGTCCTGCTGCGCGTCGTCTCTCCCTCAAGATGTGTTCGTTTGTTGGGATGAATAGGAACACGGCGCCGCCGCTTTGTAATCGCGATCTTGGTAGTAGGCGGGCTGGCGGCTAAGTCATTGATTTTCTTGGTGGTGCGCCGCGCATAAGGGGTTTCGGGCCGGCTTGCGGCGCGGCGTGCAGGCACTTCGGCCGCGCGGTTTGCGCCGCGTACTGCACCTAGTACTTCCTGGCGATTGTCTGTCGCGCCGAACCGACTTACCGACCGTACAAACAATAGCGGAGGGAGGAAGCGATGCAGATGATCGACAGCCAGCGTATTCCGGCATCGAAGGCCAAGGTGTGGGCCGCGCTCAACGATCCCGATGTCCTCAAGCGCTGCATTCCCGGCTGCCAGTCGCTCGAGATGGCATCGCCGACCGAGATGACCGCCACCGTCGTGCTGAAGGTCGGTCCGGTCAAGGCGACCTTCAACGGCAAGGTGACGCTGACCGACATCGACGCGCCGAACAGCTATCGCATCATCGGCGAAGGCGCCGGCGGTGTTGCGGGTTTTGCCAAGGGCGGCGCCAAGGTGAGGCTCGAGGAGGAAACGCCCGAAATCACCATCCTGCACTACGAGACCGATGCGCAGATCGGCGGCAAGCTCGCGCAGCTCGGTTCGCGGCTGATCGATTCCACCTCCAGGAAACTCGCAGCGAACTTTTTCGAAAACTTTGCCGCCGTCGTCGCGCCGGCTTCCTGATTTTTTTAGCGCGCTGCGCGCTATCCGCGTGGGACGATCGGATTGCGGCACGAGAGTGCCGCAATCCAATCGCACGTCTGACGTTGCAAACGAGCGGCAAGATGCAAGCGACGACAACGACATGTGCCGCAAACTCCAACAGCGATTTGCACTACTACCTTCCGCCTATACTAAGCGCGCGAATGCGATGCTGTAATTTTCCGAGATGCTTGCAGTCGAACTGCGCATCACCAAGCACAAAGCGCATCAGCGCCCAACGCGGCGCGGCAAACAACATCGCGGAGGGAATATGACCTTAGGCACCAAGGGATTTTTGGCCGGCATTTCGATGATCGCCATGCTGGCGGCCGGCACGGTTGGCGTTCGCGCCAACGATTCAGTCATCAAAGCGCAATCCGACGCGAACCAATGGGCGGTTGCCGGCCACGACTACGGCAACACGCGCTTCAGCTCGCTCAACCAGATCAACACCGAGAACGCGGGCAAATTGTCGCTCGCCTATTCGTTCTCGCTGGCCTCGCTGCGTTCGAACGAATCCTCGCCGATCGTCATCGGCAACACGCTCTACGTCTCCTCGTCCTGGGGGCCGAAATACGTCTACGCGCTCGATGCCGCGACGGGCGCGCGCAAATGGACCTACGAGCCGGACATCCCGGACGACGTGCTGCAATACGCCTGCTGCGACGTGAACAATCGCGGCGTCTCCTACGCCGACGGCAAGATCTTCGTCGGCCGCCTCGACGGCAAGCTGACGGCGCTCGATGCCGCGACCGGCAAGTCGCTGTGGACGGCGAAGGTGGTCGACTACAAGCAGGGCTCGGTGATCACCTCGCCGCCGGTCGTCGTGCGCGACAAGGTCATCACCGGCTTCGGTGGCGGCGAGTATGGCGTGCGCGGCGCGCTGCTCGCCTTCGACATCAACACCGGCAAGCAGCTCTGGCAGACCTATACGGTGCCGGCGCCGGACGAGCCCGGCGGCGACAGCTGGAAGGGCGATTCGGCGCAGCATGGCGGCGGTGCGGCATGGCTGGTCGGCTCCTACGATCCCAAGACCGACACGGTCTATTGGGGCACCAGCAATCCGGGCCCGTGGAACACCGCGGTGCGTTCGACCGGCGACGGCAATTTCGGCAAGCTGACCAACCTCTACACGGCTTCCACGCTGGCGCTCGATCCGAACAGCGGCAAGATCAAGTGGCACATCCAGACCACGCCGGCCGATGCCTGGGACTATGACGGCGTCAACGAGGCCGTGCTCGCCGATCTCAAGATCGGCGGCAACACCGTCCCGACGCTGATGAAGGCGGATCGCAACGGCTTCTTCTTCGTCGCCAACCGCGAGACCGGCAAGGTGCTGTCGGCCGAGAAGTACGTCTTCTCCAACTGGGCGAAGAAGTTCGACCTCACCACGATGCGCGCGGAAGAGGATCCCGACAAGCGTCCCGGACCGGGCCATCCCGCCAAGGACATCTGCCCGAACCTGATCGGCGGCAAGAACTGGCAGCCGATGTCGTTCAACCCGCAGACCGGTCTCGTCTACATCCCGTCCAACAACGTCTGCATGGACTGGTCGGTCGGCGATGTCACCTACAAGCGCGGCGTGTTCTATCTCGGCGCCGAATTCCCGACCAAGGAAGGTCCGGGCGGCTTCCTCGGCGAGCTCGTGGCGTGGGATCCCGTGGCCCAGAAGAAGGTCTGGTCGATCAAGGAAGACCTGCCGTTCAACGGCGGCACGCTCACCACCGGCGGCGGCCTGGTCTTTGCCGGCAACATCCATGGCGACTTCCGCGCCATCGACGCCAAGTCCGGCAAGGTGCTCTGGAGCAAGAACCTCGGCTCCGGCATCGGCGCGGGCCCGGTGACCTACCAGGTCGACGGCAAGCAATACGTTGCCATCGTGGTCGGCCGCACCGCCGCGCTGCCCGCGTTCCTGGGCGAGGTAGGAAAGAAGATGACGGCCGCAGCTCCCGAGGGCGGTTCGCTCTTCGTGTTCTCCGTCCAGTGACAACTGCGCGCGTATCCCCCTGACATCAGGGATACGCGCGCTCTTTTCCGGAAGCTTATCGTTGCGGCGTCGGCAAGGAGCCTTGCGCCGCAACAGTACCCCAACCATTCCCAACTACGGGAGATGAGGATGCGTGCAAATCATTCTGGTACCGGCAAGCGACGTGACGGCCGTTTCGCCATCGGTTGCGCCATTGCCGGCATCTCCGCTTTCGCGGCCGCCTCCGCACCGATCGCACCGGTGACACAGGCTCGCGCCGGCGAGGAACAGGCCTTCCGCCTCTGCGCCGATCCGACCAATCTTCCGTTCTCCAGCGACAGTCCCGCGCAGCCGGGCTTCTATGTCGAGATCGGCCAGGCGCTGGCGAAGGCGCTGGGCCAGCCGATCGCCTACGATTGGTACAAGTCCTATTTCGGCAAGCGCACCGTGCGCGTGACGCTGCTCGGCAAGCAATGCGACGCCATGATCGGCCTGCCGCGCTCCGACGATTTCATGGGGCCGGCCGTCATCTTCTCCAGCACCGTTGCCAAGGAAGGCTATGCGCTGGTGACGGCCAAAGACCGCACAGTGGGTGGCGTCGATGATCTCCGCGGCAAGCGCGTCGCGGTGCAGTTCGCCAGCACGCCGCAAAATCTCTTGGCGAGTCGCGACGACATCCAGAAGGTCACGGTGCTGTCGCCCGAGGAAGGCATGAAGGCGCTCGACGAGGGCAGGGCCGACGTCGCTTTCATCTGGGGCCCGGTCGCCGGCTGGCTCAACAAGACCGCCTATCAGGACCGCTACCGGATCCAGCTCACCGAAGGCGAAGGCCTGGCGTGGGACGCGGCGATCGGTTTTGCCAAGACATCGACCGAGCTTCGCGACCGCGTCGAGGCCGTGCTGCCGCAGCTTGCGCCCGTGATCGCCGATCTCGCGGTCAAATACGGACTGCCGGCCGGTCAGCCCGTTCGTTTCGGTGCAGCGCAAGCGGTGCCATCAGGCGTGACGACGGGAAACGGGACCAAACTGGCGCAGGTCGCCAACGTGGTCGCGACCGAGACCAAGGGCGATGCATTGCCGAAGAACGCCGAGGCGGTCTCCAACGGCAAGGAAATCTTCAACGGCACCTGCGCGCATTGCCATGGGCCCGACGCCGTGCAGAGCGAACGCAAGATCGACCTGCGGCTGCTGCGTCATCGCTATGGCGACGACATGCACGACACCTACCTCAAGACCGTGCATGAGGGCCGTCCGGCCAAGGGCATGCCGGCCTGGAAGGAAGTCTTTACCGACGACCAGTTCGAGAACATCTACGCCTTCCTGATGACCGTCCAGGTCGAGTCGAATGACTGATCGGCCAGATCGACTGCCATGACCGGACGGATGCGGGAAGATGTGATAGGCTTAGTTCCGCATCGCCGCGGTGCCGGCCAAGGGCCCAAGGCGTGCCCCGGTTCCGCATGCAGGGTGGACTCAGCCGCAGGGTCCCTGGAAGGCGCCATGACCAGCTTCCTGATCATCGACGATCATCCGCTGTTTCGCGAGGCGCTCGGCAACGCCGTTCGCCTGGCGCTGCCGGAGGCGCAGATCTTCGAGGCCGTGTCGATCGAGGACGCCCTGCATATCCTGGCTGCAGAACAGGGCATCGACCTCGCGCTGCTCGACCTCTCGCTGCCGGATGCCGACGGGTTTTCGGGCTTCCTCCGGCTGCGCGAGACCTATCCACGCCTGCCCGTCGCGATCGTCTCCAGCGAGGAGGACCAGCATGTGGTCCGCGAGGCGCTGGCGCTGGGCGCGGCCGGCTATCTCCCCAAATCGACGTCCAAGCGCGAGCTGGCGCAATCGATCGAAGGCGTCCTCAGCGGTTCGGTCTCGGTGCCGAAGGACTTTGTGGCGACGCCGGAGCGGCGCAAGGCCGCGACTGCAAAGGCCATGGAGGTCAAGCTTCGCGAGCTGACGCCGCAGCAGCTTCGCGTGCTGGATCTGTTGCGCCGCGGCTATCCGAACCGGCAGATCGCCCAGGAGCTGCAGCTCGCCGAATCCACGGTGAAGGCACATATCACCGAGATCCTGCGCAAGCTCGGCCTGTTCAGCCGCAACAAGGCGGTGATCGAGATCGGCAAGATCGAACTGCCCGATCCCAGGAGCAGGTCCCACGCTCGCGGCACGCCGTAGTGGACGCGTCCCGATTTTGATCTGAATCAAGCCGAGTCCGTGCGGCTCATGCATGCTATATATTGCTAAGCATCGAACCTCGGCAACGATTGGGACTGCCCGAACGTGACGCGATTCTTGATCGTCGAAGATCACCCGCTGTTTGGCGAAGCCCTGGAGGGCGCCCTCCAAATGGCGACGCCTGAGGCCGACATCCTCCAGGCGACCTCGATCGAGGGTGCGCTCGGCCTTTTGTCGTCGACCGGGCCCGTCGATCTGATTCTTCTCGATCTCCTGGTGCCGGACGCGACCGGCCCGTCGGGCATCATTCGCATCCGAAAGGCGTTTCCGCGGATTCCCGTCGTCATCGTGTCCGGGTACGAGGATTCGCAGATCATCAGCAGCGCGCTGTCGCTCGGCGTCTCCGGCTACATCCTCAAATCCGCCTCCAAGCAGGAGCTTGCGCAGTCGGTCGGCGAAGTTCTCCGCGGCTCGATCTGCCTGCCGCAAGCGTATCGGGCGCTGGCGTATTCACAGCGATCGGCAGGCCCGGCCCAGGAGTTCCTGAAGCGCTTGACCGATCTGACGTCGCAGCAATTGCGCGTGCTCGAGATGATCAAGCGCGGCCTGCAGAACAAGCAGATCGCCTATGAGCTGAAGATCTCCGAGACCACCGTGAAGGTCCACGTCTCCGACATCCTGCGCAAGCTGAACGTCCTCTCCCGCACCAAGGCGATCGTCGAGATGTCGAAGATCGATTTCACCGCGCTGGCAGGCCAGGGCGCCGCCCCAAAGCGCGAGCAGCCCGATCTGTAATCGGGGCGTCAGTCGTCCACGCCGGTCGAATATTCGCGCTGAGGCAGCGAGATGACCACGCGGAGGCCGTGGGGTCGATTGTCCTGCAGGCTGAGCGAGCCGCCATGGGCCTCGACCATGCTGCGGGCGATCGAAAGTCCTAGCCCGAAGCCGCTGGTCTCGTTCATCGTGCGGGCGTCGTCACCCCGTACGAACGGCTCGAGCATCGCGGCCTTCTGATCGTCCGGGATTCCCGGGCCATCATCCGCGACCTCGATGGTCGTGACCGCGTTCTCGCAGGACAGGGCGACGTTCACTTCGCTGCCGAAGCGAATGGCGTTTCCGATCAGATTGGCGAGGCCCCGCCTGATCTCATCCGGCTTGACGGTGAGCGTGAGCCGCGCGGGGCCGTGGTAGTGGACTGCATGACCGCAGTCGGCAAACTCCTCGCACACCATCTGAACGAGTGCCGCAAGGTCCACCAGCGTCGGCCTGGCGCCGCTGCCACCGCGCAGCAGGGTGAGGACGGATTCGAGCATCGCCTGCATCTGGTCGAGGTCGCGCAAGGTTTGCGTGCGCTGCGTCTCGTCCTCGATATATTCCGAGCGCAGCCGCAGCCGCGTGATGGGCGTGCGCAGATCGTGGCTGATGGCGGCCAGCATCCTTGTGCGGTCGTTCATCAGCGCGGTGATGCGGTCCCGCATCAGGTTCAGCGCTTTCGCCGCCGATCTGATCTCCTCGGGCCCGCTCTCGGGGAGCGGTGCCGAGGACCGGCTCAAGCTGAAGTTCTCGGCCGCGTTGGCAAAGGCCGACAAGGGCGCGCCGAGCGCCCGGCCGGCCCAGACGCCGAGCAGCGTGATGCTGATGACCAGGAACATCAGCGTGCTCGCCCAGAGGCCGGTGACGAAGCCCGGCAGGCTGGGCGTCCCCACGGTCGCATCGAGGACCTCGCCGTCCTCGAAGTGAAAGAGCACGCTGTCCTTGTCAGGCGGTTTTCGCTGAATGATCTCGACGCGTCCGTCGAACGGTGAAGGGATGGCCCTGCGCGCTCCCGCACTTGGGGACGCTGGAGGCCCGCCCTCCGTGAGCCGCAGTTTCAGATCGGGAAGGGCGCGATCGATATTCTCGACGACAACCCGGCGCTCGCTGCGGGGAGTCTTTTCGAGAATGCGCGCCACCATCTCGAATTGCTGCAGCGGATCGTCCGTCAGCAGGCTGGGCTTGGGTCGGTTCACCAGGAAATAACCGGCGATCAGCGCGTGAATCAGCACGAGCGAGAACAGGATCAGCGCGGCAATCTGGCCGCTGATGCGTCTGAAGGTGAAGAGCCGGGCGAGCTTGCGAGGCCAGATCACGCTTCGTCCACCCGTGGCGTAAAGATGTAGCCACCGGTCCTCACGGTCTTGATCATCGAGGTCCCTTCGGTCCTGTCGAGCTTTCCGCGCAGCCGGCTCACGAGCACGTCGATGCTGCGTCCGAAGGCGCCGCCGGTCCGCCCGCGGGTCATGTTCAACAGCGTGTCGCGGCTCAGGATGCGGCCGTGGCGCTCGCAGAAGGATTGCAGCAGGTCGAATTCGGCACTGGTCAGCGGCACCTGTGCGCCTTCGGGATCACGCAGTTCCCGCATCCGGAAATCGATGATCCAGCCTTCGAATGTCAGGCGGGCCGAGGTTTTTGCCGCAGGCCCCGCCGACCCGCCCAATTGCCGCCGCAGCACGGCGTTGATCCGCGCCAGCAGCTCGCGCGGATTGAATGGTTTTGGCAGATAGTCGTCGGCGCCCATTTCGAGGCCGAGGATGCGGTCGACGTCGTCGCCCTTTGCGGTGAGAATGATGATCGGCGTCGTGGAATCGACCCGCAGGCGGCGGCACAGGCTCAGGCCGTCCTCTCCCGGCAGCATCAGGTCCAGCACGATCAGGTCGACGCGGTTCTGGCTGATGTAACGGTCCATCTCGCGCCCGTTCGCGGCCATGCCGACGTTGAACGAATTGTCGCGCAGATAGCGTGCGACGAGATTCCGTGTCTCCTGATCGTCTTCGACTACGAGGATGGTCTGGGTGCTCATGGCCTGAATGTTGACTGTCGTCGAGGCAGGCTCCGGGTCGACGCCGGGCAACTGCGTTCGAACCAAAATATCATATGAAGCGAGGGTTTTAAGGTCATTCACGGCTGAGGGCCACCACCGGATCGAGGGACGCGGCGCGCCGCGCCGGGAAATAGCCGAAGAAGATTCCGATCGCCGTCGAGGTCAGGAACGCGGCGCCGATGGAGAAGGTCGAGTAGGAGACCTGAAATCCGGGCAGGAGAAGATTGAGCAACGTGCCGAGCGCGACGGCGATCAAGATTCCCGCAATCCCGCCGAGCGAGGAGATCAGCGTGGCCTCCACGAGGAATTGCTGGAGGATGTCGCTGCGTCTTGCGCCGACGGCCATCCGCACGCCGATCTCGCCGATCCGTTCTGACACGGACACCAGCATGATGTTCATCACCCCGATGCCGCCGACCACGAGCGAGATCACGGCAATCGCCGCCACGAGGAAGGCCAGGGTCTGCGTCGTGCTCGTGATGGTGCGGCGAATGTCGTCGGTATTGAGGATCGCGAAATCCTTGGTGTTGTGCCTGCGCGTGAGCAGCGTGGTGACGGCCTCCTGCGCCAGGTCGGTCGAGACCTCGTCGCTGACGCGCAGCAGGACGCTGCGCAGTGAGCGGTCGCCGGTGAACTGGGCCTGCACGGTCGTGTAGGGAAGATAGACGGAAAGGTTCTGGCTCGATCCGAACCCGCCCTGCTGCTGGGCGATCACGCCGACGACCCGGCACGGCACCTTGCCGATCCAGATCACGCGGCCGATGCCGGCGTTCTGATCGTCGGAGAAGAATGTCCTCCGTGTGTTGTCGTCGATGACCGCCTGGCGCTCGATGTTGCGGACGGCGTCGGCATCGAACAGCGCGCCCGCCGCAAGCTTGGTACCCTTGACCTGGAAGTAGCTGCGGTCGACGCCGTTCACCAGCATGTTGGACTCCCGGTCGCGGTAGCGCACCGTCGTGCTGGTCGAGACGGTCGGCGTGACACCGGCGATGAAGGTCTGGCGATCCAGCGCGCGGGCGTCGTCCAGGACCAGCGTCTTGATCTTGCCGGCGCGGGCATCGCCAAAGTCCTTGCCGGGAAACACCTCGATCGTGTTGGTTCCGAGGTTCGAGATGTCGGACAGCACCTTCTTCTGCGAGGCGTTTCCGAGTGCGACGACGGACGATACGGCCGCGATGCCGATGATGATGCCGAGCATGGTCAGGAACGATCGCAGCCGGTGAGCCGCCATCGAGAGCAGGGCCATCCGCAACGTCTCCCGGAAACGGAAGGCGAAGCCGGACCAGCGGCTGGGCTTTGCGGCTGGCCTGGCGGCGGGGAGGGAAGGAGCCGCCGTCGTCACGGCGGTGTCGGTGCGCTTGTCTGAAACCACCAGCCCGTCGCGCAACTCGATGATGCGGTCGGCACGGTGGGCGACCTCCGGGTCGTGCGTGACGATGATGACCGTCTTTCCCTCGCGATGCAGCTCGGCCAGGATCTTCAGGACCTCTTCGCCGCTGCGGCGGTCGAGCGCACCGGTGGGTTCGTCCGCCAGCACGACCTCGGCCCCGTTCATCAGGGCGCGCGCGATCGAGACGCGCTGCTGCTGGCCGCCGGAGAGCTGGTTGGGCCGATGCCCGCGCCGCTCGGCCATGCCGAGCCGGGCCAGCAGGCGCTTCGCGCGCGTCTGCCGTGCGCTCGACGTCTCGCCGGCATAGACCGCGGGGATCTCGACATTCTCGAGCGCCGACAGTTCGGACAGCAGATGGTAACGCTGGAAGATGAAACCAAAATGCTCGCGGCGCAGTGCGGCCAGCGCGTCGGCATCGAGCGCGGCGACATCCGTACCGGCGACGCCATAGGTGCCGGAGGTCTGGTGATCCAGGCAGCCGAGGATGTTGAGCAGCGTCGACTTGCCCGATCCCGAGGAGCCGATGATCGCGACCAGTTCGCCGCGATGGATGTCCAGCGTCACGTCTTCGAGCGCCGCAACTACGGTGTCGCCGTTCCTGAACTCGCGGCGAATATGGCTCAGCGCAATGATCGGCTCGGTCATGTCAGGATCCCGCCGGCGGGCCCCCTTGCGGGAAGCCGCGGGAGGCCGGCGCACTGTTCGAGGACTCTCCCGTGATGACGTGCTCGCCCTCGCTGAGGCCGGACTTGACCTCCACGGTGGTGCGATCGTTGAGCCCGATCTTCACGTCCCGCTGGTGGACTTCACCTGCTGCGTCGAGGACGCGAACGGTGTTGCGCCCGTCCGGCTGTCGCGTCAGTGCCAGCGCAGGGATTGTCTTGGTGAGCTTGGACTCGCCGATAACGATATGGACCTCCGCGGTCATGTAGGTGCGGAGCCGGAACTCCCGGTTGGGCACCTTGAAAACGCCGATGTAGTAGATCGCCGTGCTGGTGGAGCTCGTTGACGACGAGCTCGACGTCGAGGTCGTCGAGCCGGAGGAGAAGCTCGAATCGTTCTTGATCGATTCCGGCGCCGGTTCGATCTGCTCCAGCGTGGCCTCGTAGCGGCGATCCTGGTCACCGAGGATGGTGAAATACACCGCCTGTCCCGGCTGCACCTTGACGATGTCGGCCTCCGAGATCTCGGTGCGCACCGTCATGGTTTCGAGCTGACCCAGGACGACGATCGTCGGTGCTGATTGCACCGCGTTGACGGTCTGTCCTTCCTGGACGAGGGCGGCGAGAACCGTGCCGTCGATCGGCGCCGTGATGCGGGTGTAGTCGAGATTGACCTTGGCGGTCTCGGCGGCGGCCTGGGCGCCCGCGATCAGCGCCTCCAGCGCCGCGATCTGCGCGCGGGTCTGCTTCACGACGGCGTCGGCGTTGTCGTAGTCGCTGCGGGACGTCGCGCGTTGCGCCAAGGTGGTCTGCTGGCGCGCCAGATTGGCCTCGGCCAGGACGAGCGTCGCTTCCTTCTCGATCTTCTGGGCGCGATAATTGTTCAGCGCGGCTTCCGAATTGCGTAGGTCGTTCTGCTTTGTGACGGGGTCGATCTGGGCGATGACGTCGCCTGCCTTCACGGTGTCGCCCACGCGAACGTTCAGGGACATGATGCGCCCCGACACCTGGGCGCCGACCGCCGTCAGCCGCACCGGCTTCAGCGTTCCGCTGCCGAGCACTTCTTCCCGCAGATCGCCGACAGTCACCGGCGCGGTGATATACGCCGTCGTCTTCGCCGCGCCGCTGCGGAAATGAACGGCCGCGGCGACGCCGGTCGCGGCGAGAAGGCACGCCAGCGCAAGCCATGTTCGCGACCCCTTGGCGATATCCTTGGGGATATTCATCGCAGGGCCTTCCGGGCGTGCGGCCCCGTATTTGCGTCGACGATGAGCGGCGTCGAGGAATCAACGGGATCGACCCAGCCGCCTCCGAGCGCCTTCGCCAGCGTCACGTAGTATTTGGCGATGGCGACCTTGCTCTGAATGAGCGAGTCTTCGGCCGAATAGAGCGAGCGTTCGGCATCCAGCACATCCAAAAAGTTCGACGAACCGCTCTCGAACAGCGAGCGCGACAGCCGCGCGGCCTCGCGATAGTTCTTGGCCGCTTCCGCAAGCTTGCCGGCTCGTGCTTTCTCGCGCGACAGCGACACCAGCGCATTCTCTACCTCCTCGAGGGCCGACAGCAAGGTCGAGTGGAAGGTGGCAAAGGCCTGGTCGCGCTGCGCCTCGGCGATCCTGACGGTGGCGTAGCGCTTTCCGGCGTCGAACACCGGCACGGTGATGGAGGGGCCCACCGACCAGCTCACGCTGGAATATTTGGCGAGATCACCGGCGCGAATGGCCGATGTCCCGACCGATCCCGTCAGCGAAATGCTGGGATAGCGGTCCGCCTCGGCCGCGCCGATTTTTGCGGTGGCCTGCGCAAGCTTGCGTTCGGCGCTGGCGACGTCGGAACGATTGGTCAGGAGATTGGGCGGAATTCCCGTCGGCAGCGGCATGCGCGGCGCAGGGACGGGCGATGATTGCGCCATGAGGCCGGAGATCGCATTCGGCGGACGTCCGAGGAGGATGCCGAGGCGGTGAACATCGGCCGCAAGCGCCGCCTCATAGCTCGGAATGTTGGCTTCCGTGCTCGCCGCCTGGGCGGAGGCCTTGGCGAGATCCACCGCCGTCGCGCTGCCGGCCTCGTATTTCGTGCGCGTCAAACGCTCGGTGTCGCGCTGCGAGGCGGCCGTTCTCTTGGCAAGCGCGATGCGCGCCTGATAGCCGCGCGCATCCACATAATAGGCGGCGACGTCGCCGAGGAGGGTGACCAGGCTGTAGCGCAGATCGTCTTCGGCTGACTGCTCGGAGCGGATCGCGGCTTCGATGCTGCGCTGGGTGCCGCCGAACAGATCGAGCTCCCAGCTCGCATCGAAGCCGGCCTGATACAGGCTGTAGGGAGACGTTCCGATGTCGACGCCGGTCGTGCCGACACTGCTGGTCTTGTTATCAGTCACCGAGCCCGACCCGGTGACCGACGGAAACAAGCCCGATGCTGTCTGCGCAACGGTGGCGCGCGCCTCGCGCACCGAGGCTTTTGCCTTCGCGACGCTCGGGTTTGCTTCCACCGCTTCGTCGATGAGCCGAGTCAGCAGGGAATCGCGCAGACGCAGCCACCATCGTCCGAGTTCGCCCGTCGTCTTGGTGCGCTGGGGTGCGTTGGCCCATTGGGTCGGCAGCGTCAGGCGCGGCGGTCCCATGTAGTCCGGCCCGACGGCGCAGCCGGCGAGCAGGCTGGAGGCGATCAGGACGCTGCACAGGCGCTTCGTCAGCGAGAGGGTGGGACGTCCCGGGCAGGCGCTCAGCTGATGCCTCTCCTTCCTCGAGGGCAAGTCTGCTTCGGTCGACGGAGACGGCATCGAAACGGCTGGAGTCCATGTCGTGGGTATGCGGAGAAATAGCGAGCCGCATCTCGGCGCTCGAGGAGCGAGCCCGGCCTGTTGCTGCCGGAATGAGGGCCAGTAGCACGGGCACTGTGGCCATTCAGCAGGCGGAATGTTGCTGAATGTAAACAGCGATTGCGATTTGTACGAAGCCGAAACGAAGCGCAGGCCGGGCCGTACCGGCTGCGGCTGCATCGCCGTCTAGAACGGGAATCCCGGCGAGAGACCGCCCAGGTCGAAAGCGGGATAGAGCGGCTGCCGGTCGAGCGGCCGGTTGTTGTTCTGGCGGGCAAAGGAGATGCCCGGCGGAAAGGCGTAGTCGGTGAACTTGCGCTCGCCGGGAAGCACCTCGGTCCCGCCATCCAGCCAGGACCGCTTGGTGACGTAGATGCGCGTGCGCGGCCCGGCCTGATACGAGCGATTGGGCCCGTGAGCGCCATAGGCGTAGACATCGGCATTCACCCGCTGCTTTCGCTCCGCTGCCGCCACGCCGTCGATTGCGGCGAGCGATGCGACGAGGGCAGCAAAGAGGGCCAGGAGTGTTGTGGGGCGCGCGATCGAGATCAATTTTGTCTCTCCGGAATTGACGAAGCCGTCGCGGCCTCTCGCACCGGAAGACGCTCAAGTAAATCACGCAACTGTTGCAGGACGTTGCCCAGCGGGTGCGATGATCAATCGCGAATGCACACACCGCGGAGTTTTCCGCCGCAGGCAGCCTTCTCGTGCGCTACGCGAATGCGCCTGCGGCCCGCGACAAATCCAAATCGTCAGCAACGATCCAGCAACTTTGGAGCCACACCACCGCCACAGCGGTTTCGTCTCAGAGCGATCAGTTGCTCGCGAGGTGTGGAATGAAGGTTTGGCGGAACGGGGTGATCGCGGCAGCGATCTGCGGGATCGCGATTGTCGCCTCCGTTGTCATGACGGGGTTGCCGACAGATGCGGTCGCTCAGGTGTCGCAGAGTATCGTCGTTGAGGGCAATCGCCGTGTGGAAGCTGAGACCGTTCGCTCCTATTTCAGGAGCGGTCCGGACGGGCGGCTCGACCAGGCCGCGATCGACGATGGCCTGAAGGCCTTGATCGGCACCGGCCTCTTCCAGGACGTCAAGATCAGGCGCGCGGGCGCGCAGATCGTGGTTGCGGTGGTGGAGAACGCCGTCATCGGGCGCGTCGCCTTCGAAGGCAACAAGAAGATCAAGGACGAGCAGCTCTCCGCCGAGGTGCAATCCAAGCCGCGCGGCACGTTCTCGCGCGCGATCGTGCAGTCGGACACGCTGCGCATCGCCGAGATCTATCGCCGCTCCGGCCGCTACGATGTGCACGTGACGCCCGAAATCGTCGAGCAGCCGAACAATCGCGTCGATCTCATCTTCACGATCGCGGAGGGCGCCAAGACCGGCGTCAAGTCGATCGATTTCATCGGCAATGCCAGCTATTCGGCCGCGCGATTGCGCGACGTCATCAAGACGCACGAGGGCAATCTGTTGAGCTTCCTCGGCAACAACGACGTCTACGATCCCGACAGGGTGGAGGCCGACCGCGACCTGATCCGCCGCTTCTACTTGAAGAACGGCTTCGCCGATGCGCAGGTCGTTGCGGCGCTCACCGAATATGATCCCGAGCGCAAGGGTTTTCTCGTCACCTTCAAGATCGAGGAAGGCCAGCAATACCGCGTCGGATCCGTCGAGTTTCGCTCGACCGTGTCGGGTTTCGATACGGCCGCGTTGCGGGCCTACTCCCGGGTCAATGTAGGCTCGCTCTACAATGTCGAGCGGATCGAAAAATCGGTCGAGGAGATGCAGATCGAGGCGTCGCGCCGCGGCTTTGCCTTTGCGGTCGTGCGTCCGAGCGGCGACCGCAATTTCGAGGCCCACACGGTATCCGTCGTTTTCAATGTCGATGAAGGGCCGCGCACCTATATCGAACGCATCAACATCCGCGGCAACACCCGCACGCGCGACTACGTCATCCGCCGCGAGTTCGACCTCTCCGAGGGCGACGCCTACAACCGCGCGCTGGTCGACCGTGCCGAGCGGCGGCTGAAGAACCTCGATTTCTTCAAGTCGGTCAAGATCACCGCAGAGCCGGGCTCCTCCAGCGATCGCGTGGTTCTGGTCGTCGACCTCGAGGAGAAGTCGACTGGCGACTTCTCGGTCTCGGGCGGCTATTCCACCACGGACGGTGCGCTGGCGGAGGTGAGCATCTCCGAGCGCAACCTTCTCGGGCGCGGGCTCTATGGCAAGGCGTCGGTGACCTACGGACAGTATTCCCGCGGCGTGTCGTTCTCCTTCGTCGAGCCCTATCTGCTCGAGCAGCGGGTTGCGCTCGGGATCGACGTGTCCTATCGCCAGCAACTCGCGAACAGCTATACCAGTTATGGTGTTACCACGATGGGGTTCTCGCCGCGCATCGGTCTGGCCTTGCGCGAGGATACGTCGCTCCAGTTGCGCTACTCGCTCTACCGGCAGAAGATCGAGCTTACGAGCGCCTATAACAACTGCAACAACAACGCGTCGAATGCGTCGCTGGCCTACAATCCGACGCCCGCCTACATCAAGAATGTGCTCGGCGGCGTCGATCCCGTCTATTCCAGCGACTCCTCCTATTACGGTTACGGCTGCTATGGCGACGGCGAGTCGTCGCTGCCCGTCCGGAAGGAGCTGTCGGACGGCGCATCCTGGACGTCGGCCATCGGCTACACGCTGACCTACAACACGCTCGACAACAACAAGAACCCGACCGACGGTTTGCTCATCGACTGGAAGCAGGACTTTGCCGGGGTCGGCGGCAATGTGAGCTATCTCAAGACCGCGGTTGATGGAAAATACTACACGCCGCTGGTGGCCGACATCATCGGGCTCGTGCATCTGCAGGGCGGCGTGCTCAACAAGATCGGCGACAAGGACCTGCGCATGCTGGATCATTTCCAGATGGGTCCGAACCTCGTCCGCGGCTTCGCCTCCAACGGCATCGGTCCGCGCGACATTTCGTACGTCGATTTCGGCGCGACCGGCGATGCCCTGGGCGGAACGAAGTATTGGGGTGCATCGGTCGAGCTGCAGATGCCGTTCTGGTTCCTGCCGAAGGAGGTGGGGCTCAAAGGCGCGGTCTATGCCGATGCGGGTTCGCTCTGGGACTATCAGGGGCCGACGTCCTGGAGCGCCACGGGCGAAGTCAATTCGGCGGCGTGTCCCAACTGCGCCCTGCAATACGACGACAGCAAGGTTGTCAGAAGCTCCGTCGGCGTCGGGCTGATCTGGGCCTCGCCCTTCGGCCCCCTGCGCTTCGACTACGCCATCCCGCTGACCAAGGGAAAATACGACACCGTCCAGCAGTTCAGGTTCGGGGGAGGGACGTCGTTCTGACGCCCGGCATCAGCGCCTATGTTTCCCGCCGGCACCTCCCGGCGCGCCGTGCGCATGCGGCGGCCCGCTCGGCCCGATACCGGGCGTGGTCCGGTAGGTCGGGCCACCGGGCTGATTTACCCGACGGGCCAAGCAGTTACGGATAGGGTGTAAGTCGCAGCTACCAAAATACCGGTACTTTGCATGGGGTTGTTTCGACGCTTTGTGAGCGGGCCGACCGCCCGCCCGGTCTACGTCAGCAGAAACGACAGCAGCGCGCGCATCTCCGCCGGCTTGATCGGCTTCTTCAGCACCTCGAGCCCGTAGAGGCTCGCTTCCTTGGCGGCCTTCTCGGAATAGTCGGCGGTGATGATCATGGCCGGCACGTCCAGCTTGAGCTGCTGGCGGATGTCTTCCACGGCCGACAGGCCGCTCTCGCCGTGATCGAGATGGAGATCGGCGATGATCGCGTCGGGCGCGCCGCCAAGCTCGCTCAGCCGCTCCGCGGCTTCAGCGCCGGATCGCGTCGTGGCGACGTCGCAGCCCCATCCCTCCAGCAGCGCCGCCATCGCCGCAGAGCCGGAGGGGTCGTTCTCGATCAGCAGGATCTTTGCACCCTCCAGGCCGCCATAGTGGAGGTTGGCGAGCTTGACCTCGTGCACCTCGTCGCAGACGTCTGCGCGGTCGGCCTGCTCCAGCTCCAGCACGAATGTGGAGCCGCGGCCGACCTGGGACGACAGCCGCACCTCGTGGCCGAGCACGGTCGCAAAGCGCCGCACGATCGACAGGCCGAGCCCGAAACCGGCCTGGTCGATGGCGTTGGCCTCGCCGCGCTGGAATTCGCGGAAGATCGCCTCCTGTTGCGCCTGGGCGATGCCCGGTCCGGTATCGGTCACCTGGATCAGGACGCGATTGCCGCGCTGCCGGCAGCCCATGATGACGCCGCCAGAGCGCGTGTAGCGGATGGCGTTGGCGAGCAGGTTCTGCAGGATCCGCCGCAGCATCATCGCGTCGGTGGAGACCGCGAGCGCGGAGGGGCGGATGCGCAACGACAGCCCCTGCCGCATGGCGATCGGCTCGAACTCGGCGCGCAACTGCTGGAACAGCGGCGCAACGGCGATCGGCCGCACGTCCGGCCGCAGCGCGCCCGCGTCGAGCTTTGCGATCTCGAGCAGCGAGCGCAACAGGTCTTCCAGCGTCACCAGGGAGCGGTCGACCTGGTCGATCAAGAGGCCCGCCTCCTGCGATTCCATCATTTCGGTGAGCGCCGAGAGCGTCAGCCGCGCCGCGTTCAGGGGCTGGAGCAAATCATGGGTGACCGAGATCAGCACTGAGGATTTCAGCGAGCTTGCGGCCTCGGCCTGCTGCTTGGCGCGGTAGAGCCCTTCATTGGCGCGTTCGACCGAATGCAGCGCGTCGCGCAATTGCTGGGTCCGGTCGCGCACCTGGTGATCGAGCGCGATCGCGGTCTCGAACAGCGAGAAGGCGTTGAGCTGCTGGTCCATCGAGCGCTCGACGCGGGACATCAGCGCAGCGTTGATCTTCTTCAGCTTCGCGGCTTCCCGCCGCAGCTGGTCGACCGTCTCGGGTCCCTGCCACATGTCAGTCACGCGGGCCGCCTGCCGATAGCGACGCCCGTGAACGTCTGGTTCACATGCATCGAGCCGAACTGTTCGCCATAGGTGCAGAAGCCGACGACGCGGTTTTGCCGGTAAAGTTCCGACATGTCGCGGGCGAGCTGGTGCTGCTCGGCGTCAAGCCGGCGGAAAAGACATTCGAACCCGATATAGAGAGAGACGTCGCCGATCTGCTTCCGGGTTTCCGCGAACGCGTCGCGCGTGGCGCCGACCAGGCTGCGCGAGGTCGCGGCCGTCAGCACCATGCCTTCGTCGATCGCGCAGAAGAAGTGCAGCGAGCCGTCGGGCTCGACGCGCTGGATCGAGCGCGCGTAGTAGGAGCCGCCGACCCGGACCAGCACCGGATGCGAGGCAAAGGAGAACGGGTCGAGTTTTGCGTCCATGATGCCGACGACGCGCGAATATTCCTGCGCCGCGGGCTCCGCGTTCAGCTCCTTGACGGTCCGATTTTCGATGTCGGCCTCGGTGACGACCATCTTCTGCGTGCGCGGTTCAAAATTGTCGCATTTGAAGACACGGAACGGCAGCGAGGTGTTGAGCAGGATCAGCAGCGCCGCATTGGTGTGGGCCTTGCCGTCGAAGAACACAAACGTCTTCTCGAAGCGAAGCCCGTCGCCGGCCGACCCGCCGACGACCGGAATATCGTCCAGCGAGGCATAGATGGCGGACATGACGGCTTCCTCCCGCCGGCACAGTCCGTCGATCAGCACGAGGCCGAAGACGCTTCCGCCGTCGACCTCCGAATTGGTCCGCAATTCCTGCCGCAGCTCGGCGCCGATCCTGCGGCCATCCTCGACGCGGAAATTCTGAAGGTTGAGGATGGGACGGACCGCGACGCTGAAATCCTGGCGGTTGAAGGCGAGCGCGACGACGCTGTTCTCATCCCAGCCGTCGGGGGCGAGCTCGCCGGCGGTGGTGCAGCCGCAGACGAGGGTATCCTCGAAGCGCGCGGCGGTTTCGGCGATGAAGCGATGGGGGTCGTAGTGCGGCGACAGGAAAACCAGCACGAGGGCCGTGTCGTCGGATGGAAGCTGCTCGGCGATGTCAGCCACAGCCTCTTCCACGGACGGGGCCTTCGACTTCGCGACGGCAACGCCTGATGAACTGCCAAACCGAAGGTCGGCTTGCCCCACTCGTTAGCTCCCTCTGGACAGGCTTGGTCTGGTGCCAAGTATCTTGTGCCAAGTACCGAAACAGTAGGGCCTTTCAGGCACTGCCGCAATAATGGGCCGGGTGCCCCGGAGGCACGGCGAGCAGCGGGAACTCGGCCAATCCCTGGTTGCGAAGCTGCCGAATTTACCGGCCCTTATTGATTCTGCCCTAATTTTTCGCGCCGGTCTGGGTGGCAACCGCTTCCCGGCCCGCTGGGGGTTACCGCAAGGCAAGGGTGGGGGCTGGCATGACCGGGCGTATTGCGTCGAAATCCAAGGGCACACTGCTGCCGACCCTGCGATTCCGTGCAAAAATCATCCTCGGCTTCGCCGTCGTGCTCGTCATCTCTGCCGCCAGCATGGCGTTTGCCTATTTCGGTTTCGAGGGTGTTTCGGTCGGTGCCAGGTCCTATCGCGCCAGCGTTTCGGAGGCCGACCTCGCCCGCAACATCGACCGTGAGCTGATCTCCTACCGCGCCCTGGTCCGCTACTACGTCGTGACCGGCAAGGAGGACGATGCCAAGGCGGCCGTCGCAGCCGAGGCAAGCCTGAAGAGCGCGATCGACCAGTCGATGCAGGGGACCGCCAACACCGCGCGGCGCGAGCAGGTCGGCAAGCTCGCGGGTGCGTTCGGCTCCATCACCAAGAACTTTGCCGACATTCTGAAGACCAAGGAAGAGAGCGAGTACCTGACCAAGAACGCGTTCACGCGCAGCGAGATGTCGATGGAGTACAAGGTCGATGACCTCGCGAGCGCCGGGCAGGAGCTTGAACTTCCGGAGGTCGCCTTCGGCGCCAAGCAGCTCCTCACGCAGTTTCAGGCCATCAAGGTGGTGTCGAACAATTTCCTGGCCGGTGGCGACCAGGCGGTCGCGACGAGTGCCGTCAGCCGTCTGAGCTTTCTCAATAACGCACTGAAGAACATTCCTTCGACGAATGAAAAGATTCAGCCGATCCTCAAGGAGATCGAGGCTCTCCTGAACACCTACCGGGACTCGCTCGCCAAGCTGATCGAGAACAGAAAGAAGGTCGATGGGCTCATCGCCGAATTGGGCGCGTCGACCGAGAGCTTCATGAAGGGCGCGACCTCCATGAAGGCGGACCTTATTTCCGAGCAGCAACGATTGGCGGCGGAATCGGAAGCCGCGATCGGCCAGACCGAGCAGATGATCCTGATGCTCGCGGCCGGCGGCACGCTGCTTGGTGCCATCCTCGCCTTCCTGCTCGGCACCGGCATCTCGCGACCGATGATCGCGATGTGCAAGGCGATGCGGGAGCTCGCCTCGGGCAATTTTGACGTCGTGCTGCCGGGCCTGGGACGCAAGGACGAGATCGGCGAGATGGCCGGTGCCGTCGAAGAGTTCAAGATGCAGGCCGTGGCGAAAGCCGAGCGCGATGCAGCCGCCAGCGAAGCCCAGAACAAGGAGCAGGTCGCCGCCCGCCGTGGCGAGCTGATCCGCTTCGCCGACGATTTTGAGAGCGCGGTCGGCGCCATCGTCTCCAACGTCTCGGCCTCCGCCGTACAGCTCGAATCGGCCGCCTCGACATTGACTCGCACGGCGGAGACCACGCAGACCCTGTCGAGCCAGGTCGCCGGTGTCTCGGAAGCCGCCTCCAGCAACATGCAGTCGGTCGCGACCGCGACCGAGGAGCTGTCGGCGTCGGTCGAGGAGATCGGCCGTCAGGTTCGCGACTCCAGCCGCATCGCCGAAGGCGCCGTGGCCCAGGCCAAGGAAACCGATGCCCGCATCGGCAAGCTGTCGCATGCCGCGCAGCAGATCGGCGACGTCGTCAAGCTGATCACCGCGATTGCCGAGCAGACCAACCTTCTGGCGCTCAACGCCACCATCGAGGCGGCCCGCGCGGGCGACGCCGGCCGCGGCTTTGCAGTGGTCGCAAGCGAGGTGAAGTCCTTGGCGAGCCAGACCGCGAAGGCCACCGACGAGATTTCCTCGCACATCGCGGGCATGCAGGGTGCGACCGCCGAGTCGGTTGCCGCGATCAAGGAGATCGGCGCGACCATCGGCCAGATCTCGACGATTGCGACCTCGATCGCGAGCGCAGTGGAAGAGCAGGGCGCCGCCACGCAGGAGATCGCCCGCAGCGTCCAGAACGTGGCGCAGGGCACGCAGACTGCGGCCACCGATATCGGCCAGGTCAACCGGGGTGCGGCCGAAACCGGCTCGGCCTCGGAAGAGGTGCTGCATTCGGCCAAGACACTGTCCAGCGAAAGCACCCGCCTTCGCGCCGAGCTCGACCGCTTCATGGCGAATATCAGGGCGGCGTAATCCTCGGGTCGTCCTGGCGAAAGCCAGGACCCATTACCCCAGGAAGCAGTCGTCGCGCGAGCCGGCAACCCCGAGTCTTCGCCAAACTCCTCCCTGGGGCTCCGCTCCGCTGCGCTTGTCCAAGACGACGTGGGAGAGGATTTGCGCTCGCTTCTCCAGGACGACGAGAGCCAGTCCTCACTCCCTCCCGAACGCCCGCTTCAATTCCACCTTGGCGCGTTCGAGCCGCGCCCGTTGCGTCTTCGGCAAGGTCTTGCCGGCGCGGTTGATGTAGAAAGTGAGCATCGACAGCGCCGAGCGATAGGCGCCGGCCTTGCGGCGCTTGCTGTGCTCGGCAGAACGCTTGAGCGATGCCGCGATCTTCTTGGGGCTCGTCAGCGTGAACACGCCGCGCTTCAGGTCCAGCGCGTCGCTCTCCCGCGTGACGCGCTGCGACCAGCGCTTTGGCGTTGCCCGCGTTGAGGTCTTGCGCGTGCTGCGGCGCCTCGCAGTGGCGCCGGTCTTTCGTCCTGCCGATTTGCGTGCACCGGCGTTGCGGGAATGGGTGCCTTTCCTTGCGTGAGCCATGCATCAACTCCTTGTAGCCACAGCGGAAACCGTCCGCTTGAAGAAGGGTTCCCTGAGGAACTTCGCCATTCGCGGCGCGTTGTCGCGGGTGGCAGGTGGATACGCCGCAACTCGAAGAACGGAATCGACCTCGGCCACATCTGCGCCGGGGTTTTGGGTGCATTGCTCAGATGCAGCAAGCGATGGAATTGCAGCAAAGCCCAGCTCTGAATGTTGCTCCTGCGGTCCCGGTGGCTGCAGCGCGCGATCGCGTCGTCGAGACCAGCATTCCCGCGCGGCTCGACGCCCTGTCGTGGAGCGGCTTTCACACGCGCGTCGTGCTCGCGCTCGGCATCACCTGGATTCTCGACGGACTTGAAGTGACGCTCGCCGGTGCGCTGTCGGGCGCGCTGAAGCAGAGCCCGACATTGCACTTCTCCAATCTCGATCTCGGGATCGCCAATTCCGCCTATCTTGCCGGTGCCGTGCTCGGCGCGCTCGGTTTTGGCTGGCTCACCGATCGCATCGGGCGCAAGAAACTGTTCTTCATCACGCTCGCGGTCTATCTCACCGCGACGGCGGCGACCGCACTGTCCTGGAATGTCGCAAGCTATGCGCTGTTCCGCTTCCTCACCGGCGCCGGTATCGGCGGCGAATACACCGCAATCAACTCGACCATCCAGGAACTGGTGCCGGCCCGCTATCGCGGCTGGACCGATCTCGTCATCAACGGCAGCTTTTGGATCGGCGCGGCCATGGGAGCTGTTGCGGCGATTGTTCTCCTCGATCCCGCGCTGTTCGGCCCCGATATCGGCTGGCGGCTCGCTTACCTCATCGGCGCCGCAATCGGGCTCGTCGTGCTGCTGATGCGGATGTGGATTCCGGAGAGCCCGCGCTGGCTGATGATCCACGGCCGCCCCGAACAGGCGCACGCGATCGTCGATGATATCGAACGCTCGGTGATCGGGCACGAGCAGGATCAGTCCGGGGCACGCTTCGCAAAAATTCGCCTGAGGATGCGCGACCACACCCCGATCAGCGAAGTCGTGCACACGCTGTTTACGGTCTATCGCCAGCGCGCGCTGGTGGGCCTGGTGCTGATGAGCGCGCAGGCCTTCTTCTACAATGCGATCTTCTTCACCTTCGCGTTGGTCTTGACCGACTTCTACGGCATCAGCGCCGATCACGTCGGCTGGTACATCCTGCCTTTTGCCGCCGGCAACTTCTTAGGACCCCTGCTGCTCGGCCGCCTGTTCGACACGCTCGGCCGGCGCACGATGATCATGTTCACCTACGGCGTTTCCGGTCTCTTGCTTGCGCTCTCGGGTTATCTGTTCTCGATCGGCGTCCTGAGCGCGCAGGGACAAACCATCGCCTGGATGGTGATCTTCTTCTTCGCTTCACCGGCAGCGAGCGCTGCCTATCTCACCGTCAGCGAAACCTTTCCCCTGGAGGTGCGAGCACTGGCGATTGCGGTGTTCTACGCAATCGGCACCGGTATCGGCGGCGTCATCGGGCCCGCGCTGTTCGGCGCGCTGATCGACACCGGCTCGCGGACCAGCGTGTTTGCCGGTTACCTCCTGGGCTCGGTGCTGATGATCGCGGCCGCACTCGTGGCGTGGCGCTATGCCGTCGCCGCGGAGCGAAAATCGCTCGAACATGTCGCGCGGCCACTCGCTTTTATGGAGTAGGATATGAAATCGGAACTGGCGGAAATACCGCGGGACGACGACCGAACCATGCGTGATGATGACGATGCGCCTGAAACGGTGCCGGTGCCGCGGGCCCTGGTCCCGCATCTGAGCGAGACCGCGATCCTGCTCGACATCGACGGCACGCTGCTCGAATTGATGCCGACGCCGCGCGAAGTCTGGGTGCCGCCGGGCCTCTCCAAGACCCTCAACCGTCTTGTCGAATGCACCTCCGGTGCGCTGGCACTGGTCAGCGGCCGCTCGCTCAACGACATCGATCTGATCTTTGCGCCGGACCAGTTTCCCGTGGTCGGCGGTCACGGTGCGGAGATGCGACTCTCGCCCGACAGCGAAGCGGTGGCGAGCCATGCGCCGCCGATGGACAAGGAGTTGAAGCGGCGGCTGGCGGCGATCGCAAAGCTCAGCCCCGGCATTCTGCTCGAGGACAAGGGCTATTCGCTGGCGCTGCATTATCGTCTCGCGCCGCATGCGGAGAAGGCGATCTATGCGGCGGTGTCGCTGATCCGCGCCGATTTGCCGAACGCTCCGATCGAGGTGTTGCCCGGAAAGTGTGTGTGCGAGATCAAGCATTCCGGATTCACCAAGGCGAGCGGCGTGCGCGAATTAATGACGCATGAACCGTTCAAAGGACGCCGTCCGCTCTTCATCGGCGACGACGTCACCGATGAAAGCGTGTTCGCGATCATGCCCGACATGAACGGTCTCGCCTTCTCGGTCGGCCGCCGCGCCCGGGGCGTCAACGGCCATTTCGATGCGCCGAGCGATGTGCGCGAGTTCCTCGCACATCTCGTCGACGACAACGCAAGGTAAAAGCAAGGCAGCGCCACCTCACTGCCATATTGGGTGCGGAACCAGTTGCCGCGCGCAACGATCGTGCGGCGAAATGTTCGCGCAAAAAACTGTCTTTGCGACGAATTTTCATTTTTGCGGACAAAAACAGGTTCCAGCACGCGCGCCTGATTTTGGTTTCAATTCGTTGAAACCATGAACAGGAACCATATTGATGAACGTCAGTTAAACGTGACGGAATAACAGGAGGGGACGACCTGTGAGTCTCGTCGTCGTTTCGAACCGCGTTGCACGCGGAAAACCGAATGAACCCATGACGGGCGGCCTTGCGGCCGCCTTGCTTCCGGTAGTGGAATATTCCGGAGCGATCTGGGTGGGTTCCTCAGGCCGTGTGCATGATGGCCACCAGAAGGAGCCGTTCGCCGAGATCGAATCGCTGGGTACGGGCGCGCTGGCGACGCTGGATCTACCGGCAGCGCATTACGGCGGCTATTACGAGGGCTTTGCCAATTCCGCGTTGTGGCCGGCGCTGCATTCGCGCAGCGATCTTATTCGCGTTTCGCACGGCGACTATCGCAGCTATCGCGAGGTCAACGCCTTCATGGCGCGCGCGCTGCGGCGCTTCCGAAAGAACCAGACCGCCTTCTGGGTGCAGGACTATCACTTCCTGGCGCTCGGCGCGGAGCTGCGCGAGCTTGGCGTCGACGATCCGATCGGATTCTTCCTGCACACGCCGTGGCCGGTCGCTGCTGTCATGCAGGGCGTGCCGAACCACCGCGAGCTGATCGAGGCGATGCTGGCCTACGATCTCATCGGCTTCCAGACCGAGGAGGATCGCCAGAACTTCCTCGGCTATGTCAGCCAGGAGCTCGCGCTGACGATCGAGGACGGCATCGTGATCTCGCGGCACGGCCGGACGCTATGTCAGGTCTTTCCGATCGGGATCGATGCGGAGAAATTCGCGCAATATGCCGCGAAGTCGATTTCGCATCCCGACGTGTCGCGGCTGCGCAAGAGTCTCAACGGCGAGAAGCTCGCGATCGGCGTCGACCGGCTCGATTATTCCAAGGGCCTCGTCAACCGCATCAGTGCGTTCGATCGCCTGTGGACCGACCAGCCCCAGCTCGCGCGCAGCATCTCGCTGCTCCAGATCGCCAACCCCTCGCGTGGCGGCATCGAGGCCTATGGCAATCTCCAGAATGAGGTCGCCCGCCTCGTGACCGACGTCAACGGCCGCCATGGCGAGGTGGACTGGACGCCGATCCGCTATCTCAACAAGGGCTTCAGCCAGACCGTGCTTGCGGGTCTTTATCGAACGGCGCAGGTCGGCGTGGTGACACCGCTCCATGACGGCATGAATCTGGTCGCCAAGGAATACGTCGCCGCGCAAAACCCGGCGGACCCCGGCGTTCTGGTGCTGTCGAAATTCGCAGGTGCCGCCAACGAGCTCGACACGGCGTTGCTCGTCAATCCACACGACATCGACGGCATGGCGCGTGCGATCTCGATCGCGGTCGCCATGCCGCTGACCGAGCGCAAGATGCGCTGGGAAGCGATGATGAAGAAGTTGCGCGGCCATACCATCCAGCAATGGTCCGCCGACTTCGTCGCGACGCTGGAAGCGTGCCGGACCGGGAAGGCCGCCGCCGCACCACTCGCCGCGCAACCGCCGCAAGCCTTGCGCTGGCTGCGCTCGGCGATCTCAGGCGCGCGGTTGATTTAGAAGAGCGCTTCCGCGTTGCACCCCAACACTCTCCCCGTAAGGACGGCTAAGGGATGCCCGAAAGTGATTCCCGAGAATTTGGGAATGTGATTCAAGGCCTTTCGACCTGTTTGGGACGGGAGGCATGGGATGTCTTTTGGCGATATTCGGGTTGCTGAGC
>NZ_JAFCJM010000075.1 GCF_018130955.1 Bradyrhizobium liaoningense | reverse complement strand
CTCGCCCTTCTCAACCGCCACCATAAAGCGCATCCGCTCGTCCACGGCACAGGTCTCCTTCCAACCCATCGGCAAAGTCCTCCTTGCCGACAGTTGACCTGTTACCCATGTCGTCGGTCTATTCTGTTACCCATGTAGCCGGTTAGGACCCTTTCTTCCTTCTCTCCCTGTGGGAGAAGGTGGCGCGCAGCGCCGGATGAGGGGTCTCTTTCCGCGCATTCAAATGGACAGAAGAGTTCGCGGAGAAGGACCCTCACCCGGCTTCGCGCTCCGCGAAGCCAGCGGCATCGAAGGCATCCTCGAATGCCTGCGCGCCCGCTACGAGGAATGCCGGCGCACCGGAACCGACGGCAAGCAGCTCGCGCAGGAGGTTGGCGACGTCTACGTCTTCGTGTTGCTCAACTCGATGGAATCGACCGCCCTGATCCATCTCGGCCAGTGGCGTCGGCTGCAGCGGGAGACCGTCGCGGCGCTGGCGCTGGCGGAAAAGAACGCCATTCCGCCGGCCATGGCGCTGTGCCGGCTCGCGCTCGCCTGGCTGCACGTCGAGGCGATGGATTTTGAAGGCGCGCGCGACCTCTGCGAAGGCGTCGATGAAGCCGTGCTTGCGGAAAATCCCTTCGCCTTCTTCTATCAGCGCGCTGTTCTCGCCAAGGCCTTTGTCGGCATGAACGAGCCGCAACGCGCCAAGAGCCAGTTCGACAGCGTGCAGCGCCGGCTCGAATCCGATGCCATCATGCTGGACTACACGATCTACGCGCAGCTTCATCATTGTCTGGGCGAGCACGGTCTCAACACCGGCGACATCGCGCTGGCGCGGCGGGCAGCCGACGAGCTCTACGCCTATGTGGGGCGCGCACCCGACCTCAACCATCTTGCCCAGGCCGACGGCCTGCGGGCTCGGATCGCGACCGCTGCGGGCGATCGGGACGAGGCGCTGTCGCACCTCACGAACGGCTTCTCGATCGTCGACAAGGAAGATCTTCCACTCGCGGCCTGGCGTGTCTACGACAGTGCCGCCGAGGTCTTCGCTGCTATCGGCGACGCCGAGCGGGCGGCCACCTTCGCGGCCGTTTCGCGGAAGTGATCCGCATGCTCGCGGACAATTTTGCCCCCGACGATCGCCTGCACAAATCCCTGATGGCTGCGCTTGCGGCGCGGACGGTGGCAGGCTCGCAAAGGTGAGCGTGGCCTGCGGAACATGATCGAGATCAAGGTCCTGGTCGCCAGTCCGGCTATGAAGCTGCAATGGACGTTCTGCCCTTCATTCTCGCCACGGCTTCGCTGCTGGCAATCCCCGGTCCGACCAATACGCTGCTGGCCACCTCAGGTGCCGGAATCGGCGTCGCCTGCTCGCTGCCGCTTTTGGCGGCCGAGCTTGGCGGATATTTGCTGTCGATCATGCTGCTGCGGTCGGTCTTGGGACCTTTCATGCATGCCGTGCCCGTCGCGGGGATCGTACTTCGGATCGTCGTGTCCGCTTACCTGATCTACCTCGCCGGCATGTTGTGGCGGCACGGCGGGCATGAGATCGCCGGTCGCGCGCCGGTGTCATTTCGCCGTGTGCTGATCACCACCTTGCTCAATCCCAAGGCGGTGATCTTTGCCTTCACGCTGCTGCCGCTGCAGGTCGAAGCTTTCGACCTGCTGCCCTGGCTTGGGCTGCTGGCGGTCCAGATCGTTGCGATCGGATCTGCCTGGATCGCATTCGGCGCTGCACTCGGCCGCGGATTGCAGGGCGCCGGGCGCCCGCTGCTGGTCTATCGGCTCAGCGCGCTCGCGCTCGTCGTGCTGGCGGGAATGATCGGCGTGCAATCCTTGACCATGGCCTGAGCTGATGGCGGTGCGGCGCCGGCGGTGCCGCCTCCGTCATGTAGATGAACAGGAGTTGGCCAGCTCCGGTGTCGACGGCAGTTTTCCCTGAGTCTCATTCTTTTGGCGTCGCGCTTGCGGGGCAGGCCGCGGAAGGTTGGCTTGCTATTTGCCGCGATGACTTGTGCAGTTGCGTCGGGTCAAGTGAGATGACAAGCATCCATTTGTCATCTGTACATTTTTCGGCGGCCGACACGGCACCCTGCTGGTTTCCGCAATTGGGATGGCTCCCTCGGCATGTGCGAAGCGTGCCTGGGTCTGCGGTCGGCCTTCGGCTTGTGCGCATCGAAGGTTGCGTGCCATCCTAGCCGCGTAATTGCACGGGAAGCCAAATTCCCGGCATGGCCGTTGGGCCACTCATGGGTTGGAACACAAAACCCCTAAGGAGATGGGACATGAAGTGGACGCTTCGTCTTGCGGGGCTGGCTTGCGCCGGCCTCCTGCTATCCCCGGTCACTGTTTTGGCAGGCCCCAAGGTGGTGTCTGGTCCGGGCGCCGATCCGGGATGCTTCAAGCCTTGGTCGAGTTCGACCAAGTTTTTCCAGTGGGACAAGAAGCCGGGCCCCTACAAGATTGCGCTCGTCAACGGCTTCGTCGGTAACACCTGGCGCATCCAGATGGTGAAGACGGCAAAGGCCTTCGCCGAGCAGCCCGGTATCAAGGAGAATATCAAGGAGTTCAAGGTGGTTTCGACCGGCACCGATGTTGCAGCGCAACTCGGCGCGATGGAGGATTTCATCAATCAGGGCTTTGACGCCATCGTCACCATCGCCGTGGCTCCCGACGGCTTCGACCGCATCATCCGGCTCGCGGACAAGAACAATGTTGTGGTCGTCCCCTTCGACAATGTCCTCGATACCGACAAGGTGATGATGGTCAACGAGGACCAGAAGGAAATGGGCCGCATGTCGGCGAAATGGATCATGGATGAGAGCGGCAAGAAGTCCGGCGACATCCTCGAGGTCCGCGGACTGCCCGGCAACTCCGTCGATCGAGACCGCCACCTCGGCTTCCGCGAGGTCATGGAAGCGCCCGGCAATAACTTCAAGATCACCGAAGTGGTCGGCAATTGGGACACCGGCACCTCGCAGAAGGTGACGGCGGACGCGCTTGCTGTTCACGGCCGTTTCGACGGCGTGTTCACGCAAGGCGGCTCCGACGGTACTGTGCAGGCGATGATGGCGGCCAAGCATCCCTTCGTGCCGATGTCGGGCGAGGGCGAGAACGAATTCCGCAAGCAGATTGCCGATCATGCCAAGGACGGGTTGAAGGGCATGTCCTATGGCCAGTCGCCCGCCCTGGTCGCCATCGCCACCAAGGCCGCGATCTCGGCGTTGCAAGGCAACGTCATGCCGCAGCTGATCTCGATCCCGATTCCGGTCGCGACCTACAAGGACCTCAAGCCGGGCACAAACTACTGGCCAGAGCTCAACGCGAACTTCTTTGCGCCGAACCAGTTCACGCCGTGCGGCGTGAATTTCACGGCGCCGGAGATCATGGCGCAGAGCGAGAAGAACACTCAGTGACCATACGCGATATGTCTCGGTTGCGGCCCGGCGTCAGCCGGGCCGTCGCTGTGTGAGAACGGCCATGCCGGACGCCGTCCCGACGCAAGGAGCCTTCCTCGCACTATCAGGTATCTCCAAGCGCTACGCCGGCGTGCGGGCGCTTGAGGGTGTCGACTTCGCCTGCGAGCGCGGCAAAATCCACGCCGTGCTCGGCGAAAACGGCGCCGGCAAATCGACGCTGATCAAGATCATTGCCGGCGTGGTGCAGCCCGACACCGGCACCATGCGTCTGGCCGGCAACGACGTCAGCTTCGCCTCGCCGTCGGCCGCCAACGCGGCCGGCGTGGTCTGCATCTTCCAGGAGCTATCGCTGATGCCCGACCTTTCGGTCGCGGACAACATCTCGATCGCTTCGCCGCCGCGTCGCTTCGGTCTGATCGACGCGCGGGCTCAGCGGCGGCGCGCCGAGGAATTGCTGGCCGAGATCGGTTGCGAGGACGTCAATCCGCTGATGCGTGCCCGCGACCTGCCGCTGTCGCGTCGCCAGATCGTGGAGATTGCCAAGGCGCTCGGCAAGAAGCCGCAACTCCTGATCCTCGACGAGGCGACGTCGGCCCTGACCAGCGCCGACGTTGAGAAGGTCTATGCCATGCTGGCGCGACTCAAATCCGAGGGCGTCGCCATTCTCTACATCTCGCACCGCATGCACGAAGTCGAGGCGTTGGCCGACCGCGCTTCCGTATTCCGCAACGGACGCCACATCGAGACATTCGACAAGGGCATGCGCTCGACCGGTGATATCGTCCAGCTCATGATCGGTCGCGACATCGCGGCCCAGTATCCGCCAAAGCCGGCGCGCAAGGCCGCGAAGCCGATGCTGGCGCTTGAGAACCTGTCCTGGGAGGGCCGCCTCGATCGCATCTCGCTCAGCATCGGCGCCGGCGAGATCGTCGGGCTCGGCGGCCTTGATGGCCAGGGCCAGAAATCGCTGTTGCTGGCCTTGTTCGGCGTGCTCCGCGGCGTCAGCGGCCGCATCACGGTCGAGGGCCGGGAGGTGCACGCCGGCTCGCCGGCGGCAGCGAAGTCGGTGGGCATCGCGCTCGTCCCTGAGGACCGTAAGACCGAGGGGTTGATGCTGCCGATGTCGATCGCAGACAATCTGGCGATCGCATCGCTCAGCGCGATCTCGACCGGCCCCTTCGTGGATCGCGCCAAGGAGAGCGCGGCAGTCAAGCGCGCGATCGCCCGGTTGCAAATCAAGATCGGCGCGCCGAACGATCCGGTGTCGACCTTGTCGGGCGGCAATCAGCAGAAGGTCGTGCTCGCCAAATGGCTGATGACCGATCCGCGCATCATCCTGCTCAACGATCCCACGCGCGGCATCGATGTCGGTACCAAGCAGGAGCTCTACCGGCTGATGCGCGAGCTCGCTGACCAGGGCGCGGCAATCCTGTTCTACTCGACGGACTATGACGAGCTCATCGGCTGCTGCGATCGTGTGGCGATCATGTATGACGGGCGCATCGTGCGGGAGCTCGAAGGCAGCGAGCTGACCGAGACCAACATCATCGCGAGCGCGCTGAATATCGACGCGGCGGTCAATGGCGGGGCCGCCCATGCTTGACGATGTCGCTATCAAGGTCCGCCAGAATGTCGGCATCGTCACCGTCGTCCTGCTGTTCTCCATCCTCTATGTGCTCTACAACCTCGCCCATCCCAAGGGCTTCTCCTCCGCCGTTTTGGTGCAGAACGGCAATGAGATCTTTGCGCTCGCGATGGTCGCGATGGCCCAAACCGTGCCAGTGCTGGCGTCGGGGCTCGATCTCTCGGTCGGTGCCGTCATGACGATGGTGGGCTGCTTTGCGAGCTATCTGCTGACGGGCGCGGTTGGCGGCACGCCGTTGCATCTCGACATTTTTGGCCTGCATCTCGCCCTCGGTACCTTTCCAGGCGGGATCAACGGCATCCTGCTCGGGATCGTCCTGTGCCTTGCGATCGGCACGACGGCCGGCTTCATCAACGGATGCATCGTCGTCTATGGGCGGATCCAGCCGATCATCGCGACGCTTGCGACGGGCGCCGTCTATATCGGCATCGCGCTGTTCCTCCGTCCGACGCCCGGCGGCAAGATCGACGAGGATCTCAACTGGGCGCTGACAAATTCGCTCGGCGACTTTGCCGCGACCGTGCACATCTTCGACGACGGGGCTGCTGGCTGGTTTGCGCCCGTCGCGTGGGTCCCGGTACCTTTCGTGCTGCTCGCCTTGATCGCGCTCTTGGTCTGGGTGCCGTTCCGGCGTTCCGTTCTCGGCCGCGCTGTCTATGCGGTGGGATCAGCCGAAGGCGCGGCCTACATGTCGGGCCTTCCGATCGATCGGGCGAAGATAGCAGCCTTCACGCTCGCCGGCTTCTTCGCCGGCTGCGGCGGTCTATTCCTGGCAATCCAGACCTCGTCGGGCAACGCCGACATTCCGCAGGCCGGCGCCTATACGCTCAACTCGATCGCCTCGGTCGTGATTGGCGGCACATCGCTGCTCGGTGGCACCGGCAGCGCGATCGGCTCGATCTTCGGCGCGATGGTCTTGCGTGTCATTTCCTTCTTCTTCCGCATCTTTGATATCGCACCCTTGCTGCAGCCGCTCTTCGAGGGCCTCATCCTGCTGGCGGCGGTCAGCATCGGGGCGCTCGGCGTGCTGCGCGTCAAGAACACGTTGGAGCTCTTTCGATGACGTCGGCCTCGCTCGGCCTGTCGCGCGACGACCGCCCGATCCTGATTTCGGCGCTGTTCATCCTCGTCATCCTGGCGGCGGGGACCGCCTATACGGTTGCCCGCTTCGGCAGCGCTCCGCTGCTGTCGCCCACCTATCTGCTGCAGCAGCTCCAGATCGGCGCTTTCCTGGGCATCGTGGCGGCCGGCATGATGATCGTGATCTTGATCGGCCAGATCGATCTGTCGGTGCCCTGGACACTCGCTGCCGCTGCCATGATGGCGACCTCGATCGGGGGGCCGTTCGCAATTCCCGTCGGGCTCGGGATCGGTCTTCTGGTCGGCCTCGTCAACGGCGTCGGGGTGGCCTATCTGCGCGTGCCCTCGATGATCTTCACACTGGGCGTCAACGCGGTGATGCGCGGCCTGATGGTCGCCCATACCGGCGGCTACGCGCCGCAGACGGCGGCGACCGATCTGATGCGAACGCTCGCCGCCGACCGCACGCTGGGCATTCCCCACGCCTTGTTCGTCTGGGCCGCAGTCTCGGTGCTGGTCGTAGCTATGCTCCAGCGCACCGCGCTCGGTCGTTACATCTATGCCATCGGCAACAAGGAGGCTGCCGCCTATCTCGCCGGCGTCGACACCCGCCGTGTCACAGTGATCTGCTTCGTCATCTGCGGCGGTGCGGCCGCGCTCGCCGGTGTGCTGCTGGCCGGCTATTCCACAAAAGCCTATCAGGGAATGGGCGATGCGTATCTGTTGCCGGCGATCGCCGCGGTCGTGATCGGCGGCACCAATATCCTGGGGGGCCGTGGCTGCTATCTAGGTACCCTGATCGGCGTCGTGCTGATCGTGCTGCTCAACAGCGTCCTGTCGATCATGGAGATGCCCGAGGCCGGCCGGCAGGTGATCTACGGCCTCGTCATCATTCTGATGCTGCTCGTGTATGGACGCGGCGAACGCGTCGTAAGCTAGCCTCAGGCCGTCCCTCAGACCGCCGCCCGCGTGTTGAGATAGATCGAGTAGAGCGAGGTCTGACCGCAGATGTAGAGCCGGTTGCGGCGCGGGCCGCCGAAGCACACGTTGGCGACGATCTCACCGATCGGGATGGTGCCGAGATGCGTACCGTCCGGCGCGTAGCAGAACACATTGCGGCCCGCGGACGTCCAGATGTTGCCGTGGATGTCGCACCGGAACCCGTCGTACAGGCCTTCGGCGCAGGTGGCGAACAGCCGGGCATCTCCCGTACCTTGCCCCGTCGTCTCATAGGCCCAGATGGTCGCGGGCAGTCCGCGCACATGCGTCGCGCCCGTGTCGGCGACGTAGAGCCGCGTCTCGTCGGGCGAGAAGGCCAATCCATTGGGCTGTACCCGGTCGGACACGACGCGCGTGATTTTTCCCGTGCTGCCGTCGATCCGGTAGACGTTGGAGGCCCCGATCTCGGAGGGGCTTTGCTGCCCTTCGTAATCGCTATCGATTCCGTATGTCGGGTCGGAGAACCAGATCGAGCCGTCGGACTTGACCACGACGTCATTGGGCGAATTCAGCCGACGGCCTTCGAACTGATTTGCGAGTACGGTGATCGAGCCGTCGTGCTCGGTCCGGGTGACGCGCCGCATGAAATGCTCGCAACTGATCAGCCGTCCCAGACGATCGACCGTATTGCCATTGGAATTGAAGCTCGGCGAGCGGAACACCGATACCGATCCGTCCGTCTCGTCGAAGCGCATCATCCGGTCATTCGGAATGTCGGACCAGACGAGATAGCGGCCAGCCGGGAAATAGGCCGGGCCTTCGGCCCAGCGGCAGCCCGTGGCAAGCTTTTCGAGATTGACGTGGCCGATGACTAGCCGCTCGAAGCGCGGATCGTGGGTGACGTACGGGAGCATCCGTCCTCCTTGAGCAATCCCAGGTTCTGAGATGCCTGAGCGCTTGCGCCTGTCACTCTCATCAACCCGACCGAATTTGCAAGACCGGCTTTGCAAGACTGCGATACGGCGTCGACGTGTGTGCCGACGCCGCCTTCGCGTTTGTCGTTCAGCCCGGCCCTGCGCCCTGTGTCGCGGTGTACACGGCGTAGAGCGATTGGCTCGCGGCCATGAACAGGCGGTTCCGCTTCGGCCCGCCGAAGCAGACGTTGCCGCAGACTTCGGGCAGGCGGATGCGGCCGATCAGCTTGCCTTCGGGCGTCCACACCGTCACGCCGCTGTAGCCGACGGCGCGGCCGGCATTGCTGGAGGCCCATAGATTGCCCTGGACGTCGCAGCGCAAACCGTCCGGTCCGCACTTCACGCCGTCCACCATGCAATCGCTGAACTTCTTGAGGTTCGACAGCTTGTTGTCGGTGCCGACGTCGAACACGAAGATCTCGCCTTTGCCGCCGGCGCCGGTGTCGCCAGGTCCCTTGCCGGTGCTTGCGATGTAGAGCTTCTTGAAGTCGGGCGAGAAGCAGAGGCCGTTGGGATCCGGCACCTGATCCTCGGTGACTACGAGGTCGATCCGGCCGGACGGATCGATGCGATAGCAATTGGTCGGCAGCTCGCGCTTGCCCGGCACGAAGCCGGCCGGTTGTCCGATCTTCGGGTTGAGCTTGCCGCCCGCATTGCTCGGTCCGCCCGCGACGTCGGGCTCGCCCTCATAGAGCTGGCCGCCATAGGGCGGATCGGTGAACCAATAGCTGCCGTCGGGATGTGCGACGACGTCGTTGGGCGAGTTCAGCTTCTTGCCGTTGTAGGAGTCGGCCAGCACCGTCGCGGTGCCGTCGTGCTCGTAGCGGGTGACTCGACGGGTCAGGTGCTCGCAGGAGAGCTGGCGTCCCTGGAAGTCGAACGAGTTGCCGTTGGAGTTGTTGGAGGGCGTACGGAACACGCTGACGCGGCCGTCATCCTCGGTCCAGCGCATCTGCCTGTTGTTGGGAATATCGCTCCACAGGAGATAGCGGCCCTGCGCGCTCCAGGCCGGACCTTCGGCCCACAACACGCCTGTATACAGACGCTTGATCGCAGTGTTGGGCTGCGCCAGATCCTCGAAGGAGGGGTCGACCGCGATGATATCGGGGTCCCAGAAATAGGTCGTCGGCGCGCCGTTCGGCCCGAAATCGCGCGGCGGTGTCGTGATCGTCGTCGGCGGTGCGACGGGCCCGTTTTGCGCCAGCGCTCCGCTGGCTGCTGCCACAGTGGCGCCAGCGCAGACCGCGAGCCCCTGGACAAGTCGTCGTCGTGAAAGCGTAGGATCTCGATCGCATTCTTCTTGCGGCGTCATCGCTTCCTCCCGGTTCTTGGACTGCTGGCCAGTTGATCCGGCCGAGCAATCCAAGGTTAGTCCGGTCCGCGCCCGGTTGCGAGCGCCGCGTGTCGTCCCTGCCTCGATTGAGGTGTTGAGGTGTGCAATGCGAGACGATGCGCTGAATTCAATTTGTCACGCGCGAGCCATCATGTTACCAAAGTGCGCGGCGGACGGCCGCGTGTTTGCAGCGCTATCGACATGCGGCGATTTGACCGTCCATTTCCTCAGGTTGTGTGAAGTAATTAACACACCTGATGTCGCATTGCGCCTAGTTCTGGGTCGACAGGGTCCACCGAGCAGGCGCAAGGAGGCCGTCATGAGAGCGGCAGGGGGTGTCGTCATTCTGGCCATGATCGCGGGTTCGTCGTGCCGGGCCGATGAGTGTCAGAGCTTTTCCGCGAGCACGATGAAGGCGAATGGTGCGGTCGCCGTGGCCAAGTGGCGAACCGACTATCCGTCGATGCGGCCCAACCCTTCTGCTCAGCAGCCCTGGGAATCCATCAAATTTCGCGAGGCGCCGGCCGACTACATGAACGCGGTGCTCGGCACCGCAAAGACATCCTTCAAAATCGTGGATCGCAAGCTCGTCGGTACCGGCCAGGAGGAGTGGTACATCTCGCAATGGCTCGACTATGGAAATTCCGGGCGCGAGCCGTTGATGGGATTGACCAAGGAACGCAGCCCCGACGCCAAGGATCTGTCCAAGACCAGCGGCGACAAGTATCAGGTCTGGGCGGTCGGCTTCTACAACAAGCCGGGAGCTGCCGTGTTCGGTGAGGTGTTTGCCGAGCCCTGCAATCCGTCCTTCCCGGTCGCGATCAAGTTTCCCAACGACACGGCGTCGGTCAAATTCCTGTTCACCGATGCCTCGCCCGACGAGGTCACCTATCTCCAGGGGGCACCGGAATACGACGCCTTCATCGACCCTGTGCCGACCGGGTCAGGGCCCACGGGTCACCCTGCCGACACACGCTCGATCCGGACGCTGCGTCTGCTCCAGGTCGACATTTCGGTGAAGGATAGCCGGTCGCAGGAGACCGGATGGGTGTTCGGAACGTTCGTCTGGCGCGGCCCGCCGAAGGGCGACACCCTGTTCGACAATCTCGTGCCGGTATCGCTGCAATGGGGCAACGATCCCGGCGTCTATGACGGCACGATCCGTCAGGGCTGGACCAATCCCGATCTGCGCGACGTGACCTATGGCTGGGACGAGCGCCCCACCATGGGCTTCATGGGGCGTGCCAACGGGCCCGCCGACAACATTCGTTCGTCCTGCCTGTCGTGCCACGGGGCGGCACGCACGCCGCGCGCCTCGATCGGGCTGCTCGGCAGCGGCTTCAAGTTGAGCGATCTCTCCGATGCCGCGAAGGTCAAGGCCCATGTCGACACATGGTTCCAGAACATCAAGGCCGGCCAGCTCTTCCAGCCGTTCGAGCCAGCGGCGTCTGCGCTCGATTATTCGCTTCAGCTCGAGGCGGCGGTGTCCCGGATGTGTCAGGCTTGCCAGACCGGCGACCTCCGCGGTCCGACGCCCAACGTGTGTCGCTCCACAGGCTTCTACAATCGGCCGGTCTGCAACGCGCCGATGGAAGCGAGCGCCCGCCAGCGGCTGCTCGGCCTCGTGCCGCCGCCGAGGCAGTAGCGCCGACATCGGGAGATGGCTCACCTGACCTTCTGCAGTCGCTCGCCGACGGTTCTTGCGATGGCTGCAGGGGCTTCATCGGGAATCGCAAAACACGAGCTCGCGTTGATCTCGCAGAGGACGTAGGTGTCGGCTCCATCAGCGTCGCGTGGTCCGTAGAGGAAGTCGGCGTCCCAGATTACCGGCAGCGCCGGCGCCGCGATGCCGAGTACGGCCATCATCTGCGGTGTCCATTCGTCTTCCATCTTCCGTCGCAACGCCCTAAACGGCGGAGCGTTCGGGCCGTGCATGATCCGCGGTCCGGGCTGCGCCTCCGGCGTATCAGGGCCTTCGGGCGGTGGCGGCACCAGCGCCTTGATCAATTGCTGCCCGAAGCCTGCGACCTTGGATCCGCTCATGTAGCAGCGGATCATTCCCTCGGGCAGGCGCGGCTGGAATGCCTGGTCGATGATGCAACCGCCCCACCCGAAATAGGGCTCGCAGCGCGCCATCAACGTGTCGAGTGGGATGTCCTCGGGGATGCTGGCGTGTTGCGCGTGCAGGACCCGGACCATTGCCGCCGAGCCCGGCAGCGCCTCGACCTTCCAGACCCCTTGGCCGCCATTACCGCGGTTCTGCTTGAGCACGCGGGGACCGCCCGCGCGCAGGCGCGAAGGGAAATTTACGCGGAAGTCAGCGGCGCTGTCGTAGCGATGCGTATCGGTGCCCCAGCCGAGATGGCGCGTCCGATAGAGCACGTCCTTGACGCCCATTTTCAGAATCACGTCGGGATGGGCGCTCACCCACGGGCCGCGCGCGGCAACCTCGCGCAGCAGCGAATCGAGCGCCGCGCGCGTCTTGCCCTGATGGATGGGATCGACCCAGACGAGGACGCCGTCGACGCCGAGCAGCTGGTCGCGCACGGCGTCGGCAAAACTCTCGTCGTAGACGGCTGGCTGTGCGTCGATGCCGCCACCCGCAAGCGCCTCGAAGACGCGGACGAAGCGGCTGTTCTGCGCCGTCGTGTCCCGGCGCGCGGCGGCGTCGCCGCGCGAGACGATGGCGATGGTGCGACGGGAAGGGGAGAGACGTTCGGTGTCCATGCGCAAGCTCCACGACGGATCGGGTGTTGCGCAGAGCTTGGACGAGACGTCTCACGGGGAGTCTGCTTGTCCCCACGGCTGAGAGCCTACGTGACTTCGCAGCGGTAATTCAAGACGAGGGCGGCCCCAGCCCAGGCTTCGACCGCGCTGTCCCAAACAAGGTCAATCAACCTGACCATCTTTTTGGCGTTGCAGTTGCTGCCCTTTCTCGTTTAGAAGGCCCTGAGCGAGCCGTCCGGCAACGAACCTTCAACGGTTTTGGCCGAAGATTTCGGGGCTCAAAAGGGTCTGGCAATGCTGATTCGCGGCCAAAAGCATGGGATTTCGGGGGAGGTGGCTCTGGCCGCTGGTCCGTCCGCGCCCCTGGCCGCCATCCTGCCCACCCTCCTTATTGGCGGGCTTCTTCTTACCTGCCCCTGAGGGCCGGCTGGGCGCCACGCGCCTGGGCACTCAGGGGTTGTACGAGATCACCGGACACCTCCAGCGCCCCAAGGACGACAGGCGCGAACGCTTAAAGGAAATTTGAAATGGCCCCCGTGAACAAGTCCGAGAAGGACCGCGTCATCATTTTCGACACCACGCTGCGCGACGGCGAGCAGTGCCCCGGTGCCACCATGACCTTCGAGGAGAAACTCGAGGTTGCCGAGCTCCTGGACGACATGGGCGTCGACGTCATCGAAGCCGGCTTCCCCATCACCTCCGAAGGCGATTTCCAGGCAGTCAGCGAAATCGCCCGCCGTTCCAAGAACGCCGTCATCGCAGGCTTGTCGCGCGCACATCCGGCCGACATCGACCGTTGCGCCGAAGCCGTCAAGTTTGCCAAGCGCGGCCGCGTCCACACCGTGATCGCAACCTCGCCGCTGCATATGCGGGTGAAGTTGAACAAGACCCCGGACCAGGTGATCGAGACCTCGGTTGCCATGGTCGCGCGTGCCCGCAACCTGATCGACGACGTCGAATGGTCGGCCGAGGACGGCACCCGCAGCGAGATGGACTTTCTCAGCCGCATCGTCGAGGCCGTCATCAAGGCCGGCGCCACCACGGTGAACATCCCCGACACCGTCGGCTACACCACGCCGGACGAATATACCCACTTCATGAAGACGCTGATCGAGCGCGTGCCGAACTCGGACAAGGCGGTGTTCTCCGTCCACTGCCACAACGACCTCGGCATGGCGGTAGCGAACTCGCTCGCTGGCATCGTCGGCGGCGCGCGCCAGGTCGAGTGCACCATCAACGGCATCGGCGAGCGCGCCGGCAATGCCGCGCTCGAAGAGATCGTGATGGCGATCAACGTGCGCAACGACAAATTCCCCTACTGGAACAAGATCGACACCACGCAGCTCACCCGCGCGTCCAAGGTGGTGTCGGCAGCGACCTCGTTTCCGGTGCAGTACAACAAGGCGATCGTCGGCCGGAACGCCTTCGCGCATGAAAGCGGCATCCACCAGGACGGCGTGCTGAAGGACGCCTCGACCTACGAGATCATGCGGCCCGAGATGGTTGGTCTGAAGCAGTCCTCGCTGGTGCTTGGCAAGCACTCCGGCCGTCACGCATTCGTGCATAAGCTGGAGGAGATGGGCTACAAGCTCGGTCCGAACCAACTGGAGGACGCCTTCGCGCGGATGAAGGCGCTCGCCGACCGCAAGAAGGACATCTACGATGAGGACATCGAGGCGCTGGTCGACGAGGAGATGGCCGCTTCGCACGATCGCATCAAGCTGACCTCGCTGACCGTGATCGCCGGTACCCATGGTCCGCAGCGCGCGACCATGAAGCTCGACGTCGACGGCCAGACGCGAATCGAGGAAGCCGAGGGCAACGGTCCGGTCGATGCCGTCTTTAACTGCATCAAGGCGCTGGTGCCGCACGAGGCCAAGCTCGAGCTGTACCAGGTCCACGCCGTGACCGAAGGCACCGACGCGCAAGCCGAAGTCTCGGTGCGGCTGTCGCATGACGGCCGCTCGATGACGGCGCGTGCGGCGGATCCGGACACGCTGGTGGCGTCAGCCAAGGCCTATCTGGGCGCGCTGAACAAAATCGTCATGAAGCGCCAGCGCGACACGGTGCAGACGGCGGCTGCGAGCTGACAAGCGGAGCTTGTCATTCCGGGTTCGGCTCTTGGAGCCGCCCCGGAATGACGGGCAGCTGTATACCAGCCCTGCGAACGGCCAATAGCGCGTACGCCGGCTCCCGGTTAGGGTGCCGGCGTCTTTCGTTTCGGACGCGCTGCATCCTGCAAGCCGTGTCCCAAATAACAACAAAGGGAGAGATTATGGGCAAACTCACATTTGCAGCGTCCATTGCCGGCCTGTCGATTGCGGCAATGGCCTTCGCCGGGTCCGCCGCGGCGCAGTCGCCTATCATCATCAAGTTCAGCCACGTCGTCGCCACCGACACGCCGAAAGGCAAGGCGTCCGAGAAGTTCAAGGAGCTCGCCGAGAAGTACACCGGCGGCAAGGTGAAGGTTGAGGTCTACCCGAACTCGACGCTCTATAAGGACAAGGAGGAGCTCGAGGCGCTTCAGCTCGGCAGCGTGCAGATGCTCGCGCCGTCCAACTCCAAATTCGGCCCGCTCGGCATCAAGGAGTTCGAGGCCTTCGATCTGCCTTATCTGCTCCCAGACCTGAAGACCCTGCGCAAGGTGACCGAAGGCCCGCTCGGCCTGAAGCTGCTCAAGCTGCTGGACGCCAAGGGCATCACCGGACTTGCGTATTGGGACAACGGCTTCAAGCAGATGAGCGCCAACAAGAAGCTCATCGCGCCGGAGGACTACAAGGCGGTCAAGTTCCGCATCCAGTCGTCGCGCGTGATCCAGGCGCAGTTCAAGGCGCTCGGCGCGCTGCCGCAGGTGATGGCGTTCTCCGAGGTCTACCAGGCGCTGCAGACCGGCGTCGTCGACGGGCAGGAGAACACCTGGTCCAACATCTACACCCAGAAGATGAACGAGGTGCAGAAGTACATCACCGAGACCAACCACGGTTACATCGGCTACGTCGTGATCGTGAACAAGAAGTTCTGGGACGATCTGCCCGCCGATATCCGTGGCCAGCTCGAGAAGGCGATGAAGGAAGCGACCGACTTCAACAATACGCAGTCGCAGAAGGAGAACGATGACGCGCTTGCCGAGATCAAGAAGAGCGGCAAGAGCGAGATCATCAAGCTGACGCCGGATCAGGATGCGGCGATGCGCAAGGCGATGCAGCCGGTGTACCAGGATGCCGCGGGCCGTGTCGGCCAGGCGCTGATCGACGAATTCCTGAAGGAAAGCCAAAAGCGCGACGAACTGACCTCGCGCCCGGCGAGAGGTAATGAAAGATGAACGAAGGGCCTCTGCACACCTGCGCCGAGGCCTTTCTCGTTGTTGCGAATGATTTCAAGCTGCGAACGGCGGATTACATCTTGGTAAGGCGCACAGTTGTAAGTTGAATACGGGGCCTGCCGCGCTCATCTTCAGGCAACCTGATGAGGAGGTTCGTATGAAGAAGTTCGCCATCGCCGCCATCGCGGTCCTGAGCATCGCGGGCTCCGGCGCCGTCTACGCGCAGTACCATCGCTTTCACGACCGGATGCACCACATGCGCATGAATCCGGAAGACCGAGCCGCCTTCGTCGATGCGCGCATAGCCGCCGTGCATGCCGGGCTGAAGCTCAATGCCGAACAGGAAAAGCTGTGGCCGCCGGTGGAGGCCGCCGTGCGGGATTTCGCCAAGCTGCGCATCGACCGGGCGAATGCGCGGATGAACCCGCCGCAGGGTAGCGCGGACATGCCGGATGATCCGGTGGCGCGGCTGCGCCAGCGCGCCGAGGACATGGGCGCGAGCTCGGCGGCCCTGAAGAAGATCGCCGACGCCGCCGACCCCCTCTACAAGACGCTGGATGACGCCCAAAAGCGCCGGCTTGCCGTCTTGACCCGCCACCGGGGTCCATTCGGCGGGGGCGAGGAGGATAGGCATCACCGCTTCATGGAGCGCGGCATGGACCGCATGATGGAACGCGGTATGGACCGCTTCCATGGCGACCGGGATGCCGGGCCGGACCGGGACAGCGGCCGCCTCTGAGGGGACCGGAATTTCACGGGAAAGAGCCCTGTGAAGCCGCTGGAATCCAGCGGCTTTTCGCGTTTTGGGAGGCTCGGACGAACCCTTGGAAAACCTTGGCCACATCGCTTGCCATCGTCAGCTTTGCTTGCTAAACGACCGGCCTCGCAAGGGCGTTCGCCGCCTTTCGGGCGCATAGCTCAGTTGGTAGAGCAGCTGACTCTTAATCAGCGGGTCCCAGGTTCGAGCCCTGGTGCGCCCACCAAAGAAAGTCTTTGGTTTCCAATAGCTTCGCCAGATGTTTGTTGAGAACAGAACGAGTCTCGTGCGACGTTTTTTATGATCGGACGTCGCCAGGCTGGATTGCCGCGCGACTTTTCCTTTGTTTCTGCATCTTCTCCTTGCTTATGTATCTTCACCCCATTCGATACAGCGGCGCAGATCCGATGGTACAGGTCGATGACGTGCTCGTCGTAGAATAGGATGTTGGGGCGAGCAAAACGGACAATCTGTTCTGTCCGTCGCCGCTGCTGCAGAACCAGAAACGGCTAACTGTTAATCCAGCGCAAGGCGCTGGAATCGATCGGATCTGCAGGAGCTTGCGCTTCGTAGACCAGCCGGCATTTCGAGCACCGAAGTGTTCGACGCTCCAATCCGGGCCGGCCCGCTACAACGTGCAGGGTCTCCATGCGGGCGCCGCAATTGGGGCAGCGCGGACGTACGGTCTCGCGTGGAGAAAGCTTGTTCGTGAGTAGGGCGTCGGGCATGGCACTCCCTTGTCACGGCGGGAGCACGACACTCTCAGTCACCGACAATGCCACGAGCCGGTCGATGATATGGCAGCCCTATCCCTAATGCACCCCGCCGTATACCGCGAATGCAGACGGAAAGGCGGCGATATGTCGCCAAGAGGGAGCGCCGCAGGATATGTGTGTGAAGCAGCGCCGCCACGCCCAGAGGCAGATTAAAGATGCAGGTCGGCTGACGCTTGAGCAGCGCGCTTGGTCGCCGCTTGTGATCCGGACTGAGACATCGGCTCTCCCGAACTCACTTGCACTCGAAACCGAATTAGGTCACATCGCAGCCAGTACATGGGCCGCCTTACGCTTTCCGGCGCTGCATATGTATAGGCACACAGCTCCTTGGCTCATGCTGGGACAGATTGTCCACGCCGGCACGGTGGCAAAGCCGATCGCCTCATCAAAGGTGGAACGCAAAGCCTTTTTCAATGGCTGGATACAAAGAACCTACCTTCGTGGATCGGCATAATGCGGCGCAAGAAGCCAGAAGGAATATCCTGGATAAGTTCCGCAGCCGGCCTGGACCCGACGATCTTGTGGTGAAAGCGCGGCAGGCCGAGCGCCAAGCGTTCGCCGCCGCGCGCGCCAAGGTCAGTTCGGCGCGCGAGGCCGCAAAGGCCGAGCGTAGCCGCCTAGCGAATGAGGCCAAAGTCGCTGCCGCAGCCCAGCTGTTGCGCGAAAAACAAGAGATCGCAATGCGGCAAGCAGCCATCGAAGCCCAGCAGAAAGCTGCACGCGACGCGCGTTACGCCGCGCGAAAGAACAAGAAAAGATAGGAGGCGCGGGTCCGGCGTTGGTGGGCGGGTCATCAACCCGAGGCGTGCACACTCCAGAATGGAATCCCTTTGATGAGAGAAGGGGAAGCGGCTTCCCACGCAGCGCAACAGGGTACGTTCTTTGACGACCCGAAAGGGCCAGAAGCGGAGGCCGAGAGAATCTCCGCCACGAGCGGTTTTCGATAATTGAAAGGTGCGCGAGTCGATCGGGTCTGGGGACGGGCGGTGGCGGTCCACTGGCTCGACCTCCGGCTCCAGGGCTTCGTGGGCCCGACCCACGAGAATGGATTTCGTGGTCCTTCAACGTGCGTCTCTAAGAGCGTAAGAGCTGAACTCGCCAACGGCTCAAGAACTGGCTCATGCGAAGGACTGGATGAGGTATCGCAGGTCTGGTTGGTGTGGGGAAAGGCGGTAGCGCTCCAGCGACTCGAACCCCCGACATCTCGCATGCATCGATCTCGAACGTAACGCTGTCTCGCGCGACTCGTCGGCGTGGCGCTATTTGGAAATGGCTCCTAAGCTATTGATACTGCTGACGCGTGTTTTTGACGTTTTTTCCAAACGCGCGCTGAAATCATTGAATAATCAAGCAGGTTTTGATTCCGCCATTCGGAGTTCGATCCGCAGCGGCTAAAACGATAGCCAAAGCCTTGAGCTCGTTACGTACAGAATGCCGGTAGGCGCAGGCCCTTAGGACGCGTTTGGAAAGCGCTGCAATCCATCACCAACGGAGTTACGAAAACCGATATGGGCCTGCACTATATCGAAGCCATCTGAGGGGATGGATCTCGCAACTTTCCAGAACAGCTACGTTGCGCTCGACGCGATCGTGTCCCTGAGCATGGTGTAACTGGCGGTGGGACACCGCGTTCGCCGGCGAGAGCCGGACTGGTCAGCTGGCGATAGCCGGAAGGCTGACGGTTGGATCATCGCTCAACGGCGCGATGGTTTCCAGCGTCATGTAACGGGCCCGCTGGACGGCCCATTCATCGTTCTGCTCAAGCAGGATCGCGCCGATGAGGCGGGTGATAGCATCCTCATTGGGGAAGATGCCGACCACCTCGGTTCTGCGCTTGATCTCGCCGTTGAGGCGCTCGATCGGATTGGTCGAGTGCAGCTTGGTGCGGTGCTGCGGCGGGAAGCTCATGTAGGCGAGCACATCGGTCTCGGCCTCGTCGAGGAAGCCGGCAAGCTTGGGCAGCTTGGGGCGAAGCTGATCTGCGACGCGGCGCCACTGGGCCTTGGCGGCCTCGGCATCGTCCTGGGCAAACGCGGTGGCGATGAAGGCGGAGACGACGCGGCGGCCGCTCTTGCCGGCATGCGCCAGGGCGTTGCGCATGAAGTGCACGCGACAGCGCTGCCAGGTGGCATTGAGCACCTTGGCTACGGCGGCCTTGATGCCCTCATGGGCATCGGAGACGACCAGCTTGACGCCGCGTAGCCCCCGGCGGGCGAGCTTGCGCAGGAATGCCGTCCAGAACGTCTCGGCTTCGGAGGGACCAATATCCATGCCGAGAACCTCGCGCCGGCCGTCACTGTTGACGCCGACCGCGACAATCACGGCGACTGAGACGATGCGGCCATTCTGGCGCACCTTCACGTAAGTGGCGTCGATCCACAGATATGGCCAATCCCCCTCGATCGGGCGGCCGAGGAACGCCTTCACCTTGTCGTCGATCTCGCCGCACAGCCGGCTCACCTGGCTCTTGGAGATGCCGCTCATCCCCATCGCCTGCACCAAGTCGTCCACCGAACGGGTCGAGACGCCTTGCACATAGGCTTCCTGGACCACGGCGGTGAGCGCCTTCTCGGCCATGCGGCGCGGCTCCAGAAAGCCCGGGAAGTAGGAGCCCTTGCGCAGCTTGGGAATGCGCAGCTCGACGGTGCCGGCGCGGGTCTCCCAGACCCGGTCGCGGTAGCCATTGCGCTGGACCAGACGCTCGGGAGTCTTCTCGCCGTAGGCCGCCCCGGTCTGGCTTTCGACTTCCAGCTCCATCAGCCTTTGGGCGGCAAAGCCGATCATCTCGCGCAACAGATCGGCATCAGGGGTCTTCTCCACGAGCGTGCGGAGGTTCATCATCTCGCCGGTCATCGGTGGTTCCTCGAATCAGGTTGGTGTCAGCAACCCGACCCTACCGGCGAATCATCGATGACCACCGCAAAGCCGCCCGCCCGCTACGGCGCTCTTGGTGGGCGCGCGTGCGGGCGGCTTTGCTCTACCGAGCTACACCATCACTCGGGACACGACCTTGTGCTCTCTAGCCGCCTACCAAGCGCGGAAAGAAGAGGGTCTCTTCGGCTGTCGGGTCAAACGCACGAACTAAATCGACTTCGCCCGGTCCCTTGCGCGTCGCTGCTGTAAATCCCTCGCCGGTCAGTTCCAGAAAACGCCGCTCGGCCTGAGATACCGATTCAAGATCGCACCGCTCGAATTCATGTCGGCTGTCACCATTTGCGTCCATGATGATTTGGATAGCCATCGCGCTCCTCCTCGTCCCCCGCCTCTGCAACAGAGGGCGCTGTACTCCTGTTCCTATTTTGGATGAGGATTCCGCGGTCCTGGTCGTTGGAAGGCAAGAACGCGACAGGCCACCACCGTAGCCACCGCGACGAGGAGCACCTCGCGCGAGACGTCCCCCGCAACATATAAACCCGGAACGCTGCTCTCTTCGGTGTCAGGATCGGTGATGACACCTCCTTTGGCGTCTCTCTGGCAGCCTAGGCGCTCGGAGAGATCAGACGCCTGGTGGCAGCCCGTCGAGAAGAACAAGCCTGAACGAGCGAGGTCTGGCCCACTCTGGAAGGCAATATTCGTAAGCTCTCCATTTGCACCGTCCAGGGCGCGAATAGGCTCGGCACGAAGCGAAATGCGAGCGCTCACTTCCGTGCCGTCGCTGCAGGCCACGACATCGGCCACCCAGTGCTTCATCATGATGGCAAGCTCGGCGCCCCTGTCTCCCTTGCCATAAGCGGCCACGGGCTTGCCCGCATATTCAAGGCCGTCGCAATAGAGACAATGATGGACCGAAATCCCATAGTGGGTTTCAATGCCGGGCAGTTTCGGAACATCGTCGACGAGGCCCGTCGCAAGAAGGACTTTTGAAGCGGTGCCGTTCGTCCCGTCCTCGCACAGAAACGCGAAACCCCGCTCGGTTGGCTGGATCTTGCTGACCTGCGCCCTTAGCACCGAAACCGACCGGTAGCGGGTCAATTCGAGACGTCCCTCGTTCAAAAATGTCGAAGGCGATCGTCCTTCCCATCCGAGCAAACCGTGAATCGCGTTCGAGCGCAAATTACGTTGATGCCCGGCATCGCAGAGCAATACCGTACGGCGGCACCTCCCCAGGATGAGTGCGGCGCTTAGCCCCGCGGGACCGCCGCCGACGACGAGAACATCGACATTCATAAGAAGCCCTTCAGTTGCAAGCTTGAAGCCGTGCCTGCGGCTAGGCTGCGGTCACCGAGAAGGAAAGTTCGCAAACCAATCCTTCCGGCCGCCATCGCCGGGTGACCCGTCCTCGCAAGGTGCCGATGACGCCATCGACCGCGCCGACGCCGAACCCCTTGCGCGTGGGCTCCTTGATCCGAGGACCTCCGCTCTCCGACCAGCGCAGCATGAGGGGCGCGTCTGTACCCGTCTCCCAGCGGATCTCTAGCCGGCCCGAAGGCGTGGACAGCGAGCCGTACTTGGCCGCATTGGTCGCGAGTTCGTGCACGGCGACCGCGATAGCCTGCGCCAGGGCGGCAGGCAGGCGAATGTCGTCACCTATGATGCTGATCCGCTCGTCCGCGCTCGCGTACGGTCGGAGCTCTTCCTCGACGATTGTCCTCAGGCTCGCGCCGGTCCAGCGCGAAGCCGAGAACAGCCGCTGTACGTTGGCCAGCGCGCTGAGCCGGCCCTGAAAGGCGGCCTGGAACTCCTTCGCGGTATCGGCCTTGGTGAGGCGCAGCATCGCCTGGATCACCGCGAGCAGGTTGTTCGAACGGTGATCGACCTCGGAAGTGAGCAGCATCATCCGCTGCTCGATCTGCTTGCGTGCCGTGATGTCGACCAGCATGTTCACCGCGCCGACCAAGCGACCGCCTTCGTCGCGCAGCGGCGTTGGATACGGCATGAAGCAAATCCGGGAGCCGTCCGGCCGTTCGGCGACGGCCTCAGCATCGCGAACCGGACGGTTCTCCTTCAGCGCGATGGCCATGGGGCATTCGTCATGCGGCAGCGGCGTACCGTCGGGCAGGTAGAGCTTCCACGTCACGCACCACATCTCGCCGATTTTCGGCGTGCGTCCGGCGAAATCGATGCAGGCGCGGTTGAAGAAGGTGATGCGGCCTTCGGCGTCGGTGGTGTAGATCGCGGCTGGTAGTGCCTGAAGGAGGTCGCGGAAGCGTCTTTCCGACTCCTTGCCGGCGCCGTTTCGTAGTATCGCATGCCGCGCAACGATCTCGCCAACCGCTGCCTCGTCCGAATGTCCAAACAAGTCCAGCCTCGAGTTCCTGAACGGTGGGGGTAGCTCGTGTAATTCCTCAAAGGCGCAATCGTTCCGGCCGCGCGCTCTGGAAGCAAACATCTGGTTTATCAAGCAAGTTGAGCCCCGCATTGACCTGCTCGATCTTATGCTCAAGCTGGTCTTGTTTGGATATCGTTGCGGCCCTTTTGAAGGCTGCGATGAGTCTGTACTTAAGCGCCAGTAGCCGGGAGACGGCGAGGACAGGCCGAAGAGATCCAGAACTCGTTCGTTCGCCGCTGTTCATCGGTCCTCGCTACTCCAGTAAGATTGGCCGATGATGCTGCCTCCTATCGCGTTCCGGCTTTCGTGCAGTCAGCACCATAATGCTACGGAGCCCGTGTTGCTTGGCGAGCCGCATCCACGGCGTCGAGACCAGCTTGCTTTGCGCGATCCAAGGCCTCTTCGCCTAGATCGCCTAGTTCGGCCTTTAGAGTGTCCGAAGCCTCACGTAGACTCTGAGAAACGGCCTCAGAGCGTGTTCCGAGATCCGCCTTTACCTGATCGCTGAATTGCCCCATCAGGTCGTCTTCGAAATGCGACCTGCGAAATACACCCGCCACGGCCGCGCCTATCGCCAAACCGACGACGCCAATCAAAAGAGGTTGCCGTTCCAACGCGTCGGTGAGCGACGACTGCGCCTTCTCGAAGGATTGCTTTCCAGGGAGAGCCTCCCGTGCAGATGAGATACCTTCGTCGAGCCGTTCTTTCGCCTTGCCAGCCGCCTCTGACATCGCGTCGGACGCTCGTGTGCCCGTCCGCCGAACGGCCGCGCCCACGTCGAAAGACACTTCATCCTCGTTCATGTCGGGAGCCGTTGGAGGCGAGCGCTCAAATATGGTTCCGGCCGATTGCACGGCATCTACGACCGGGGTCGCGGCGGCCGTGGCTGATCTTGCTGCTCTTTTGACACCGTCGTTGCCTGCCAGCAGCCAAAGAGCACCACCGCCGACCAGCAGCGCGGCCAGCGGATTTTCCTTTGCGGACGCCATCAGACTGTCCACAAAGCCGGTCTTCGCATTGCTCATCGCACCATTCCCTTCACTGTATCCTTATCCTTTTCGAACTGTCGTATAGTCTCATGTGGTGCTAGCTTCCGTGCGTCGAGCCGATTGATACCAATCGCAAACAACAAGCCGGCGATGACGGCCGCTAAGATGGCGGACGTCAGGTGAGAGACGGGCTGCGACCAGCCGGCCGACACCAACGCGGAGGACAGGGCGAGGAGCAACATCAAGAGCGCGGGAATGACCAGAATAGCTCCACCCGCGATCAGCCCGAATGCGACGCCCATGATTTGCGCCTTCTCGCTCAACTCGGCCTTGGCAAGATCGATCTCGTTCTGAAGCAACTTGGCGAATTGCGACAGTGCGTCACCGAAGAGCTTCGAAGAGGACCGAAGGTCCTGTTGCGTGGTCTTTATATCGTCCTGAATGCTCATGTCGGCTCGCTGCATTATTGAGAAGGGTCCGCCTGATTTCACTCCGTGAAACTTGGCGATGCTTCGGTCGATTGCCGCTCTCGAGATGCTGATGGCCCGCCGGCCCCAGCCTCCGTCTCGCCTGACCCGTGCTCGCCTGTCCTTCGTTTGGAGGATGAAGCGCCGCCCTCGGTCGCTCTTAAAAATCGAACTGCCGCGAAGCCGGCTAGAACAGAAAGCCCGAGAAACGCCGCAGGTTGCCGCTTCGCGAAATCTGTCGCGTTATCGACGAGGTCGCGGAAGTTGCCGTCGCGGATTTTCTCCCCCGCCCCTTGGACGTAATCGGCGGCCGAATTGATTCCTTTGGTTGCGAAGGGTACGTCGATTTCAAAAGCACGCGCGGCCTCTCTGATGTCATCCGAGAAGCGCTGAATGAAGTCCGCACCGGAGTATTGTTTCTGTTGAGCTTGGTCCTGAACTTGGTCTAGAGCGTCGGATGCTACACCCTTTGCGGCATCCGCAGCTTCTTTGGCCTTGTCCCGCGCTGTATCGACCGAGGCTCGTAGTGCCTCTTCGGCGCGATGCCTCATTTCAGCTCCAGCCCCGCCAACCTGGCTCTTGAGCTTTTCCGCAAGAGAGGCGTCTTGATCTTGGGACGGATGCTTTTCAGATGGATTCAGATCGCTCATCACAGCCTCACTTCTGGTCTTTCGTCGGATTGAATGCTGCCGCCACGATGTCGTCGGCAGCCTCTTTCAGCCTGTCGGCGAGCCCTTCAGTCATTCGGCTGGCGTGCTTGCCGAGATTCGCGCCGCTTACGCTCTTGGCCGCGGCGTCGGCTGCGGAAATGACAGCTTCCTTGGCGGTTTCAACGCCTGTCTCCGTCGCCTCACTGGCCGCTTCCCTCACGCGATCACTCGCTTGTCCCATGACCTTGGATTCGGCCCGCGTGGCTGGCAGAGCCGCGGCCAAGACCGCTCCGATTGCGATGCCCAGCCCTCCAATCAGAGCAGCGTTGTCACTAACAACCTGCTTGGCCTTGCGTGTCGCCTGTTCGCTGGCCCCCGCTGCGGATTCCCTCGCGGTCGTGGCTGCTTCGGCTATCTTGTCCTGAGCAGAATCAGCGCCGCCTGAGAGCTTGCCCGTTACGGTGTCGAACGCTTGCTGGGCTTTTCCCTTGAGAGCGTCGGCAGCATCCCGCGCCGCGCTCGTCGCCTCAGCAGCGCTGCTTTCAACCGACGACAAGACGTCAGATGCTTGATCCCGCAAACCCTGCGCGCGCTCCGTCACGCCTTCCCGCAAGGCTTCTGCGTTGTCTCTGATGGGAGACGTCGCGTCCTGGACCCCGCTTCGAACCGTCCTTGACGTCAGTGCAAGGCCTGCACCGATCATAAGAAGTGGCAGGGGGGCACCACGCATCAGCCGCATCAGAGGGACCGCCACGGTGACGCCCGCGGCTACTGCCTGCAGAGGATTTTCCAGTGCTCGTTCCTTGAGGGAATCGATCCAACTTTGGGTCTTATGGCTGACGTATTGCGAGACCTCCGACTTGATATGTTGAGGTGATACCTTGTGACGGATGTCCTCGGCGGTACCGGCTAATTGGTCTCTGAGCTGGTCGACCGTCGCCGCTAGCTGCGCGCGGCTGCGCTCTGACTCGCGCCTCAGCTCCTCCACAGATCGTGTCATCGCTTCGCCTCTTGGATATTCTTAGAATGTTTCGAGGCGAACCCGCGGAGGATTGAATGGTTCCTACACTCAATGTGCCGGCGCGGGGCGAGCTAGTGCGGCCTACCGCCACAGCTCCAAGGCGGCGTCCAGCCGTTCACAGAATCGCTGCTCGTTCTTGATCATTGAGTTATGTACAAAAGTGTACCTTGGCGTTCGCACGAGTGCGAAGGTCGACCTAACAAATGTTGAGGACGAAGTTCACGCGAAGCTCAGAATGTCGCGGCCAGTGAGGCGCAACCATAACCCAGTTTGTGCCGAGTTCCTGGTTTTGATCCTTCGAGGAAGGTTGCGACATGCAAACGCGTCGCCGCATCAAGTACACAAAGGCATTTCACGAGCGCCTTATTGAAGAAGCCCAGTGCTTCAAAGACGCCGCAGCGAAGCTACCGTCAGGCACAGCTAGAGAGCTGCTCCTGCGAAGAGTTCAACAAGCTGAACACGCTTCGAGGATGAATGACTGGCTAGCGGTGCCTGCTCGGCGTTCGAGAGAGCAAGCGCAACGAAAGTCGTACGACATCTACAGGAACGTTCCTGGATCATTCCGTTTACGTGTCGGCGCTTGGCAAACAGGATGGTGCAGACTCATTTGGGATGAGCGTATGCGAGCCTAACTCTGCCCACGCAGAACCTTGGCCCCCGGATTCGCAGATCTAAAATCATGGAATAACTCGGCCGTTGGCCGAGCAACTTTGCGGCCTCACATCCGCTGAACAATCTCTTCATCCAGACAACTGAAAGGCCCCAGTCGGGGGAAGGCAACTGGGGCCTCCAGGAGAAGGCTCTCGCATGTCAGCAAGAACCCGAGCTGAAAAGCCTGAGCATCGCAGCTCGTTCCTCGCCCCGTTACAAATATACGAAACGAAGTCGGATGCCCCAGGGCGAGGCACTCACCGGCGTTTCGTCCCATCGATCTTAACAAAGCCACCGGTTGTCCTGCGACGGCCCAAACTCTTGAGGCCCTGCCGAGACCCGCTGGTTTGTCGTTGCGTCGGAGCGTCCAGCCGCAAATCAAAAGGGACTTTCGAATGCAGTAGGGAAAATTAGGAACCTCGCGGGCCCGGAGCTTGTTGTGAGGGGCCATCACCGGAGGACAATATGAAGAGGACGTTTTTCTTACTGCTGACGGCTGCTGCACTCATGAGTGGTCCGTCGTTGGCGCAAAATCCACCTGCGACAGATCGCCCGAACAACAATGCCATCAACAGTTCCGGCCAGAACAATTCTGATAAGCCGGTCTCAGGCGCCAACAGTTTCACCGAGGGGCAGGCCAAATCGAAGATCGAGGATGCGGGGTACACCAATGTCACTTCGCTGAAGAAGGACGATAACGGCGTGTGGCGCGGGAAGGCCAATAAGGGCGGCTCGTCAACCGACGTCAGTCTGGACTTCCAGGGCAACGTGAACGCGGCCAAGTAGCTCCGCGCATCGAACAGAGAAGGATTTAATATGAGCGTTACGATTTCGCGTCTCTACGATAGCTATGCCGACGCGCAGCAGGCTGTGACGAATCTTGAGGCGGCCGGCGTGCCGCATTCCGATTTGAGCATCGTGGCCAACAATTCCGACAATTGGTACAGCGCCGACAAGAAGCTCGATCGCGACCGGGATGGGGTAGACGATCGTGCCGAAGGAGCCGCTACAGGAGCAGGTGTCGGTGCAGGTCTCGGTGGCGCGGCTGGCTTGCTCGCCGGCCTGGGTCTGCTGGCGATCCCGGGGCTGGGTCCCGTCGTCGCAGCCGGGTGGCTTGCCTCAACCGCGCTCGGCGCAACCGCTGGAGCCGCCACCGGCGGCGTCATCGGCGCCTTGACGCAGGCCGGCGTCTCTAAAGAGGAAGCTCCGCTTTACGCCGAAGGCGTCAGGCGTGGCGGCACCCTAGTTTCGGCTCGCGTGCCCGATGCAGATCGCACACGCTTCGAAACTATTTTGAACCAGTCTGCCGTCAATCTGCGCGATCGCAGTGCAGCCTGGCAAAAGACCGGCTGGAAGAGTTTTGATCCATCCGCCCCGCCGTATGGCGCAGATGATGTCCGCAAGGAGCGCCAACTGTACGGCGCGGGATTGCGCTGATTTTCGGCGGCCCGCTTTGGCGGGCCGTCTTTTTGTCGTCTGTCGATAAGTTACCAAACATTGGAGTTGGAAAATGAGCCGCGGAATGCCCTCGATGACCGCCTTGCTCGGTCTGCTCGCAATCGCCGGATACCAAAACCGCGACAAGCTGGCCGACTTGTTTCGCAACTCCACCTCGGGTCAACCGACAAGCGGAGCTTCGGATTCCTTAAGTGGAATGCTCGGCAACCTCGGCGGTCTGTTGGGCGGCGCTGGCGTGGGGTCCTTCCTCAACGGTGGAATTGGCGAACTGCTGGAGCACTTCAAACAGAGCGGCCAGGGCGATACCGCCCAATCTTGGATCAAACAAGGTCCAAACAGGGAAGTGACGCCGTCCGAGCTCAGGCAGGCCATCGGAGCAGACGTTCTGCAGAAGCTCGAGCAGCAGACGGGCCTCTCGCAGAATGAACTTCTGGAGAGGTTGTCTCGGGTGCTTCCGACCGCCGTCGACAAGTACACACCTGAGGGCCGTCTTCCGGCCGCCGGATAGTCCTCCCTGGTACCAGGAGAAGAACTATGAGCGTTATTTGGACGATTGTTATTGGCTTCGTCGCCGGTGTCATTGCGAAGTTCATCATGCCCGGCGACAAAGAGCCATCCGGGTTTATCCTCACCACGGTTTTGGGCATCGTCGGGGCCTTTGTGGCCAGTTATCTCGGCCAGGCTCTCGGCTGGTACCGTCCCGGAGAAGGCGCGGGTCTGATCGGCGCAGTAATCGGCGCAATCATCGTGCTCTTGTCTACGGCTTGGTGGCCGGTGGGCGGCGCCGGACCATTTAGACTGGCCGCCCTTGGGCCAGCTCTGCGCGCGAGCGAGAATCTTGAAGGAAGAATGAATCGACCCTCCGTTACAGTGCGAAACAAGCGCTCTCTACTTTCGGAGCGGCAGCGGCTATCATCTCGCGGTACTTGCCTTCGTACTCTCTTGCCATTCGTTTCGCGGAGAACCGTTCCTCGAAACGGGCCCGCACCCTTCGTCGGTCCAGCCGGCCCAATTCGCCCACCGCCCTAGCCGCCTGCTCCTCGTTCTCGACGATGAAGCCCGTCACGCCGTCCTCCACGACTTCGGGGACTGATCCCGAGCGATAGGCGATCACTGGCGTCCCGCAGGCCATCGCCTCGATCATGACTAGGCCGAACGGCTCTGGCCAATTGATCGGAAACAGCAAGGCGGCGGCTTCGGCTAGGAATGGCTGCTTGCTCGCGTCGTCGACCTCACCGACGAGTTGGACCTGCCGGCCGTCGATTTGGGGTTCGAGACGTTTCTTGAAGTAGACCGTCTCGCCACGCGGAATCTTGGCGGCGATGCGCAAGGGCTTTCCGGCCGCGCGCGCAATCCGGATGGCGTCTTCTGGGCCCTTTTCCGCCGTGAGGCGTCCGAGAAACGCCAGATACGCTCCTTCCCCGTAAGACGGTCGAAGCAGGCTCGACGGCAGTCCGTGCTGGATCATAGCGATCCAGTTTGCGTCCGGAACCGGCAGGCGCTGATGGTCGGATATCGACACGAAGCCCGCGTCAGGAAACGCCCGCATCACATCTGAAAGCCCCGGTAGGTCAAGCCGACCGTGCATGGTGGTGAGGAACGGCACACGCAGCCGACTGAGCAGCGGAAGCGGCAGCCAGTCGATGTGCGCGTGGATCACGTCGAAGTCTTTCGCGCGCTTGGCGATTGCTTCCAGCAACAGGGTGCAGGCCGCGTTCGGATCGGCGCCCTTCCGTCCGAGACGCAACGCGCGCGGCCACACGGGGTGAAGCTTCCCTTTCGTCCGGGAATCCCCGCTCGCGAACAGCGTAACGTCGTGACCGAGCTCGACCAGCTCATCCACCAGCCATGCCACGACCCGCTCCGTGCCGCCGTAGAGCTTGGGAGGGACGCTCTCGGCCAGGGGAGCAAGTTGGGCGATGCGCATCGATTCCTCCTAAACCGGAAGCACGGAAAGAAAGGCGAGCACGATGGCCGCGGATACCAGCTCCGAGATGGCGAGCAACGTCCAGAAGGGCCTGGCGCTGTCGAGCGCGACCCGCCTGACGAGCCCTTCCGTCGGCCTCAACATTCGTCTTCGGGAAGGCGCTCGAGGTAAGCCAGCCCGAACCACGTGAGTTCTTCGGCGTCGCTCACCCGCGCTTCCCATCTCCATTGCAGATGTCGCTCAAGCAGGCAGCGGCGGCTGTCCGCGGCATCGACGTCGCAATGCTTCGCCCGAAACAGGGACCAGACCGTATCCACGGCCATTCGCAACGGGACATCGTCGACCATGCTCCTGCTCCGACGAGACTTCGTCGAATAGCAACTCGTCTCATTGGCGAGAGTTTCCGTTTTTTCCCTTAGACTTCCGGGCTAGTGGCAGCAGGGCGCGGCTTCCTCGTCATGCGCGGGAAGGCGACAGAGAAGCCAACCGATCACCACGTTCCGCCGAAGAAATCTCGACGATCGAAAGCCAATCGCCTTTCCGGCGTCCTGCGGACCGGTTTCGTGGATCGCTTCGCACGAGGCTTTTCCTGCGCGAATTTCTGCGCAAGCGGCTTCTGCTCCTCAGTCTTCGGCGCCGCCGCCTCCATCATTGCCGCGAAAGCTTTGCGAGAAGATGACTCCGCCGCTTCCGCCGCCGGTGCCATCGGCGCGATGATCTCGGGGCTACGCGTGTCAAGCACGATTCTTTCGGGAAGGTTGCGCGCCGAGCGAATGCGAATGATGGTCTTGTCGAGGTTGGCGGACTGGGCGTGATCGACCGATGCAGGAAAATATCGGTCGGCGGCAAAGAGCAGCGCGGTCAAAAGAAGGCCGACGAAGACGAAGTATTTGATGATCGGCATGGGGCCGCCGCTTTTGTCTAGGATACGTATTTTTCGCCGCGTGCTGCGTCGCGCGACGGCTCGCGGCGGGCCGCCTCCTCCGGGGCCCGCCGCGGTGGTCTTAGTCCACCTCCTGTATGACGGTTCGGGTGGTCGGATCCACCAGCATCAAGCGCTCTCCGGAATAGACGTAGCGGTACTTGGTCAGCGACGGCCCCCATTCGGCCGGCACCGCTTCGAGTTCTACGCCGCTCGGCACCGGGGAGCCGACGACGATCTTCTCGCGCGTCTCGACCGGGCGGATCTTGTGCTCGGTCACGTAGCTCCGAATCTTCGTGCGGTACTCCGGCTCGATCTGCACGGCGGCAGTATGTCCGGTCCCGGTCGTCGTGACGGTGGACTGGGCCAGCGCGCCGGTCGAAATCAGCGCAGCGGCCGCGGACAGCAGCAGCAACTTCCTCATGTCATTCTCCTCGCCGCTGGATGCGGCCGCCGCGAAAACCCCCACTGATGGCAATCGTTCCATTGCGCTTGCCATGCGACTTTCCGCTTTTTCCCTGCTGCCGCCGGAACCGAGCACGGCATCGCGCGATTACATGCGGGCAGATGAGGTCGATCCCATCGCTGCTCTAAGAGAGGAGGAATCATGCGCACGTCAGATATCGCGGAGTTGCGTGAAGAGGCAGGACAGGCAACGAAGCTGCAAGATGAGGCATCGGGCTGGCGCAAACGACTCGCGCGGCCGAAGTACTCGATGAGCGGCGTCCAGGTCGTTCGGCTTCCGAGGCGTCGGCCGCCTCGCCCAGCCGTCGAGGTGGTGGTCAGCCGTCCTTAAGGATCGATTTCACTTCCCGTACGGACCAACTTTCGCCTGCGTGTATGACCCGGACCACGCCGCCGGCGCCGACGAGCGCATGAGAACCGACGTCGCCCTCCGTCGCGACCACATCAAGCTCGATTTCCGGCTTCCAGTTGAGCGTGACGTCGAGATCGCCGGGAAATATCTGCCAGCGCGAGCCGTCGTCGAGTTCGACGATGTGGCTCTCGGAATGCGCCCTGATCTTCATGGCATCTCACGCTTGAAGGCGACCTGATTCCACGCAAGCCGTCTTTGTCACCGTGCATCGGGAATGGTCACTTTTGACGGGACGGCGCTTGGGCGTCGGCCTTGTTCGGATCCGGCTTGTTCGCCTCGTGATGGCCGATCACGCAGCCGGCCGCTGCGCCCAGCTTGCCATGGCCTGCCATGTGGCCGGCAACGCAGCCGACGATGGCTCCCTTGTTGCATCCTTTTGCCTCTATGGCGCTCGAAGAGACGAGAGCAACGGCGACAGAGGTAGGCGCGAGTATGGACTTCACAAGACATCTCCGATGCCGATCCGACGGTTCAATCGCCATGCCGACCGTCAGTTCCTCGCCGTTGTCAGACAGGTGATCGAAAGGAACGAGCAGCTGGCCCGCTCCGTTATTCCACATCGATGTTTCCAAGACGAGGAGGATACGATGGAAACGGAAAGACGTGAAACAGGAACGCTGATCGGTAGCGACAAGGTCGAAGGCACCGCCGTCTATGGCGCCGACGCTCAAAAGATCGGCTCGATCGAGCGCGTCATGATCGACAAAGTCAGCGGCCAGGTGTCGTACGCGGTACTCGGGTTCGGCGGCTTCTTGGGTATTGGAGACGATCACTACCCGCTGCCATGGCAGTCGTTGAAGTTCGACACGGGCCTTGGCGGGTACCGAACCAATCTCACCGCCGACAGGCTCCAGGGTGCGCCGAAGTACGGCAATGACAACGATTGGAATTGGGACGACCCGGGACGGGCCCGAGCTGTGAACGACTACTATTCCGGGTTCTGACCGATGCCGGCGACCTAGGTCCGGCGCACTCACATGCTGTTTGCGGTTGCGGGGACCTGGAGTCCTGGACGCTTCGGGTCCCGCTTCTAGGCTGCTCGAGCTACTGGGCGGCCTCAGTGAGCTTTCCGTCCATCTCCGCACCGCGGGATCTTGGAGTCGGATCGATCTGGAATTCGGCGACAGTCGCCGTGCCCGCGGCGGTGATCGCGAAGAGAACGTTGGGCGCGAGATAGTCAAGGCCGCTCGCGCCCGCGTAGCTAATGTACGCGGCCACGCCGACTGCGATGGCAGCGGCGAAGATCCCGGAGCCGCGATCGAAGATCAGACCGGACAGAAACACACCCGGCAGCAGCACGAAGTATCCGGAGGACCCGGTCGGCATCTGCAGCGCCATCTCCAGCACGGCGCAGACCACCATGATGCAGGCGGAGATGCAGTACCTGAGGAACGCCGGTATCTGGTGCTCCAGCACTAACGGACAGAGCCTGTTCATCCAGCTAAACCGCGAGGGCTCGACGTGCGTTCCCGCGCGGCCCATCCGCGGCGGAGGGGCCGGCTTTCAGAATGAAAAACTGGCGCTCGACGCCGACTGAACCGTCGTTCGCACCGCGTGTCCTGGACATCAGCGACTGAGATCGAACTGAGCAAAAGCGCCGATTCCGCGGGGCCATCGGAAGATACTGAAAGACGCCGCACTGCTTTCCGATCCGTCAAAAGAGGCTTAGCCAAAATGGAACCGGTCATTGCCCTGTCGGCGCGTGCTTTCGCCTCCCTGATCCGGGCATTTTGCCTCCCCGGTGCTTTGAAAAAATCGATTTAGCCCAACTGGCGAGTGTCAGATACCGGACAGACACCACGGCAAAGCCAATAGACATTGGCTTGGTTTCAAATCTGTAGAGGTTGCTAACGTGGCGCTTGGGACTGTGAAGTGGTTCAATCCGACGAAGGGCTATGGCTTCATCCAGCCGGACGACGGCGGCCCCGACGTCTTTGTGCACATCAGTGCGGTCGAGAAGGCTGGCTATACCGCGCTCGCTGACGGCGTGCGGATCAGCTACGAGTTGAAAGCGGGGCGCTCCGGTAAATTGTCCGCGGAAATTCTGCGCGTCAGCTGACAACCGGCGCGTGGATATCCCTTTATAAAATCTGGGGTTCGGCATGTCCCGCGAATGAATGTGGGCGCCTAATGGGCCCGCAAATAAGCACGCCGCCAGGAATAGAGACCTCCTCGATCGATGCGCCTGACCTAGACTTCGACGCGCGATCCCAATCGAAAGAGGGTTAACCTCAGCGTTCGCCCTTGCCGTCGCGGTTGGTGAAGCGCGCGTTGCCGAGCCCCGTGCCGATCGTTAGCACACCCCAGCGCTTCACGTCCCTCATGAAGGGGACCTCGGATAGACCCTGTACCACGCCGTCGTTGTGCATGACGATAGCCGTATCGTGTTCGCCGATCTGCGGGATGGCTTTGGCGAGACTTGCAGGCAGGTTGAACTTGCTGCTTTCCCAGTTGCCGGGCAAGTTCTGCGCCCCCTTCTCGATTCTGCCGTCGCTCTCGATGACGCCAGGACACGCGATGCCGATGAACGGCGCGAGCTTGAATCCTTCGTTTCCGCCTTCGTAATCAGGTCCTTAAGCATCTTGACGAGACGCTTA
>NZ_JAFCJM010000074.1 GCF_018130955.1 Bradyrhizobium liaoningense | reverse complement strand
CCGCGGGTTGCTGCCGCGGCAGGCCATTCCTCACGGAACACGCCGACAATATCTGATTGCGCTATTACAAGGGTGGGTTAGCTCTGCGGCTGCGCGAAGCACAGTCCAGAGCGTAACCCACCAACTTCGATCCGCATTTGCGGAAGCATGGTGGGTTACGGCTTCGCCTAACCCACCCTGCAAGTCCACCGCTTGCCGCGACCTCACATCGGCGGCGTCACGCCGTCGCGGCCGACATTGACGCGGCCTGCTTCGAGCGAGCCGTCTTCCTTCTTCGCCGCGCCGAAGATGATCAGCTTGGCGCCCGGCTTCACTTCACTTCTATCGCTGGCGACGAAGGTGACGATCGGCGTCTCCGGTGGCACCACCACCTTCTTCTCGCCGTCCTTGTACTTGAGCAGGATGTTCTGACCGTCAGTGCCCTGGACCGTCTCGGCGACCGTTGCATTGGTCATGGTCGAGTTGGCGCGCGCGTCCCACGGGCGAAAACCTTCGGCGGCACCGCGCTGGCTCTCGGGGAAGATGTGCACCGCGATCGCCCGCTGCGTCCCATCGGGCTCGGGCATGGCGGTCACGCCGATATAGGATCCTTGCTTGATCTCCGAGAGTTCCGTCTTGATCACCGCGAACACGGCAACGTTGTCGGTCATGCGGACCTTCATGTCGGCGCCTTCGCGCGTCTTGATGCCGAGCATATTGCCGTCGACGGTCTCGATGGTGCCGCGGATGCGGACCGTCGGCGCCTGCTGGGCCGTCGCGACTGCGGCACACAGCGAAACGGCGGCGAGCGAGGCCACGAGCAAGCGTGGCATCCAGATCATTTGTTTCGGCATGGTTTGTCCTTCCATGGCGGTTGCGGCGATCAAACACCGCAACCCCGGATCCGGACGCCTATTCCCCTGCGGAATCGCTTCACATCGGCGGCGTCAGGCCGTCGCGGCCAACGCTGACCCGGCTGGTCTCGAACGAGCCGTCCGGCAGGGCCTTGACGAAGGCGATGATCTTGGCGCCGGCCTTGAGGTCCGATTTTTCGCCGGGCACGTAAGTGACGACAGGGGTGTCAGCCGGGACGAACACCTTCTTCTCGCCGTCCTTGTATTTGACGAGCAGCGTGTGGCCGTCACTGCCGACCACGCTCTCGGCAACCGTCGCATTGGTCATGCTTGAATTCGGACGCAGATCGTGGGGGCGCGAGCCCTCGCCGGTGCCGCGCATGGAATCGGGGAACACGTGGACTTCGACCGCGTTCTGGCCGCCGTCCTGTCCGGGCACCGTCGTGGTGCCGATGAAGGAACCGACCTTGATGTCGGCCAGCGCGATCCTGGTGACGCCGGCGACGCGAAGGTCGGGCGTGACATGCAGCTTGACGTTCTCTCCGCTGCGTGACTTCACGGCCAAGAGATTGCCGTCGACGTTTTCGATCGTGCCGCGCACGCGCGTCGGCGTCGGCGGCTGCTGGGCGAATGCATAGAGGGAAGACACGGCCACCATCGCGACAGCGACGAGCGGACGTGTGAAGGTCGCACGTTGTACAGGCATGAACACTCTCCGGTTGTCCCAATTGAGCAAGACCCCGGATATCATCAGCTATTCTTTCAAGTCTTTGTGAGATCGGCCTCGACCAGTGCGCGCAGTTCCGCCGTGACTTCCGGCCGCTTGCCGAACCACAGCTCGAAACCGCGCACCGCCTGATGCAGCAGCATGCCGAGCCCGTCGGCGGTTTTCAGGCCGCGCGCCTGCGCCGCCGCGAGCAGCGGTGTGACCAGGGGAACATAGACGAGGTCGGCGACCACAGCGTCTTGCGGCAATCCCGTCACGTCGATCTCCAGCGCGGGCTGGCCGTGCATGCCGAGCGAGGTCGTGTTCACGAGCAGTTTTGCGCGCGGCAGCACATCGCTGGTCGCACTCCAATCGACTGGGAGCACGCGCGGCCCAAACGCCTTCGCCAGCGCCTCGGCGCGCGCGACGGTGCGATTGGCGAGATGAACGCGGCTGATGCCGCGCTCCAGGAGGCCGAACACGACGGCACGCGAGGAGCCGCCCGCGCCCAGCACCAGCGCCTCTTCGGCCGTATCCCAGCCAGATGCGCTGGCGTCGAGATTGTTGATGAAGCCTTCGACGTCCGTATTGGTCGAGCGCAGTTCGCCGCCCGCAAACCACAGCGTGTTGGCGGCGCCGATCGCCCTGGCGCGTTCGTCGGGGGTCGAAAGCGCGAGCACGCTCACCTTGTGCGGGATGGTGACGTTGGCGCCGACGAAGCCGCGCAGCGATAGCCGCAGCACGAAGTCACGCAAATCGTCGGGCGGGACCGCCTCGATGACATAGCCGCCCGCGATGCCCAGCGTGCGCAGCCAATAGCGATGGATCAAGGGCGAGCGCGAATGCGCGGCCGGCCATCCGATCAGACATGCGGCAGGTGCTTTAGGCACGATCGTGCTCGGCGTATCGATACGGCACAGCAACCTCCCCCATCATGCCCTGCGCGAAGACATGCGTCGCGCTGCCCGGCCAGGACGATGAATATCCTCGGTGCCGTCCTGTCAAGCGCGGGCCATCGCGCCATCGGAGCGAGACGTGGAAGACCGCATCCGGAGGGACCGTTGAACGGCCCCTCCGGAGCGAGGGCGCGTGTCAGGCCGCGTCGCGATGCGCGGCGATGATCTGGTCGGCCGCGCGCCCGGTCACCTCGGCCATGTGGTCGAACTGACGCGTGAAGCTGCCGGCACCGGCGGTGGCCGAACGCAACTCCACGATCAATTCGCCGATCTCGGCCTCCGGCATCATGGCGCGGACGCTATCCCAGCCGCTCCAGCCGTCGCGGGTGTCGAAGCCGAGGATCTGCCCGCGCCGCGCCGACAGGATCGCGTTGATCTTGGCGGTGGCATCCGTCGGACAGACGATCTCGACGACGTAGATCGGCTCCAGCAGCACCGGCTGGCACTGCGGCAGGCCTTCGTTGAGGCCGATCCGCGCCGCCGTGCGGAAGGCGAGATCGGAGGAGTCGACGCTATGATAGGAGCCGTCGGTCAGCGTGACCTGCACGTCGGTGACGGGAAAGCCGAGCGGACCGCGCGTCAACCCGTCGACGACACCTTCTTCCACCGCGGGAATGTAGTTGCGCGGCACCGCGCCGCCGACCACCTTCTCGGTGAATTTGAAGCCGTCGCCGCGCGGCAGCGGCTTGATGTCGAGCACCACGTCGCCGAACTGGCCGTGGCCGCCGGACTGCTTCTTGTGCCGGCCGCGCTGGGTGATCGGCTTGCGGATGGTCTCCTGATAGCCGATCCCGGGCGGATGCGATTTCACGCTGACGCCGAAGCGGTCGCGCAGACGTTCGCTCGCAACTCGCAAATGCATCTCGCCCTGCCCCCACAACACGGTGTCGTGGGTCTGGGCGTTCTGCACCACGACGAGCGAGGGATCTTCCTCGTGCAGCCGGGCCAGCGCCTGGCCGAGCTTGACGTCGTCCTTGCGATCGGTCGCTGCGACCGAGATCGCCAGCACCGGCGGGGTCGGCTCGACCGCGATCAGCGCGGCCGGATGGGTCTTGCCGCTGGAGAGCGTATCGCCGGTCTTGATCGGATCGAGCTTGCCCAGCGCCACCGTGTCGCCGGCTTCCGCCGACGGTCGCTTGCTGTCATAGGCACCGTTGACGGCGAGGATGCCGGAGACGCGGCTCGCGCCTCCCGAGGAGGAATGCAGCGTGGCGCCGTCATCGAGTCGGCCAGCGAGCATCCGGGTCAGCGACAGTTTTCCGCCATGCTGCGAATGCAACGTCTTGAAGACGTAGCCGAGCGCGTCCTTGCTCTCGGGCGCACCGAGGCGCTTGGCGGTCTCCGCAATGCCCGGCGCCTCGTGACGCAGCGCCTTCATCAGGCGCAGCACGCCGTTCTCGCGGGAGGCCGCGCCCAGCAGCACCGGACAGATCAGGCCTTCGCGCAGTTCGCGCGCGAGATCGTCGAACACGGCATCGCGCGGCGGCTGGATGTCCTCGAGCAACTGCTCCATCAGCGCGTCGTCGTGGTCGGCGAGCTTCTCCAGCATCGAGAAGCGGGCTTCCTTCTCACGGTCGAGATTGCCGCCTTCGAGCGCGATCACCTCGGATGCCTTGTGCTCGCGATAGATGAAGGCGCGCTCCAGCGCGAGGTCGACGAAACCTTCGATCAGCTCGTCCTTCCAGATCGGGATCTGCCGCAGCACCAGCGGCACGCGCGAGGCCGGCTGCAGCGTCGCGAGCGTCTCGCGGATGCGCTTGTTGGCGCGATCGATCTTGTTGAGGAACAGGAAACGCGGGATCTTCATCTCCTCCAGCTCGCGCAGGATGATCTGAAGCTGCGGCAGCTTCTTCTCGTCGGCCTCGCAGACCACGACCGCGGCGTCGACCGCAGGCAGCGCGGCGCGCATGTCGTGGGCAAACTCGACGGAGCCCGGACAGTCGAGAAAGGTGTAGCTGTCGCCCATGAAACTCGTGGTGGCAGCCGTGAGGCCGACGGTCATCTTGTGATGACGGGCCTCGGGACTGGCGTCGCCCACCGAGGTACCGGCGTCGACGCTGCCGGCGCGCGGGATTGCGCCCGTTCGCGCCAGTATCGCTTCAAGAAGAGTGGTTTTACCGCTTTGGAAAGGGCCCACCAGCGCGATGCACCGTGGACCGCGGGGACTTCTGACGTCTTGTCCCATTCGCCGCCTCCTTCATGTGGAGCTCGGCCCGTGATTGGGTCGGCAAGACGAATGCTCTGCCCGTCCTTTGATTTTGGCAAGCGCGAAACGTCGCTGCGGTGCGTCGTTCGGTTAGATCAGGTCTTAACGCCTAATGAGATTCGGCACGGCCTGTCGACCGCGGGTGTTCCACCTTCTCCCCAGCGGGGAGAGCTGGACAGAGCAACTCCGCTAGGCTGATTCAACTGCAATTGATCGCGCCTTAACGTCCGGGGCGGAGTTCCAGACTCTCGAGGCCGGCGGCAATATTGAGCCCGACCTGGCCCTGCACGCTGAGGGGCTGGAGCGCGATCGAATTGTTGGAGCCGCCGACCAGCACGTTGCCGCCGAGACCGACGCCGATCGAGGCGCTGCCCTGCGCACCGGCGTAGTTGCCGGAGAGGTCGCCCGGCCCGAGCCGGTCCACCGGCGCGAACACGCCCCAGGCGAGCGCGGTTTCCTGGGTGATGCCGATGTCGAGACCCACCTTGCGAATAGTCGCGACGTAACGGTCCTCCGGCAAGCCGTCGGCGCGCAGCACGCAGCCGAGATTGGTCACGGAGCCCACGACGAAGCCGATGCTTGCGCCGCCGCGGCATTCGAGCACGCCGACCCGCACCATTCGCTGCTGCGCGCTGGCACCGGCGATGGACGCAACGAGGCTAACGGCAACGAGCCCGGCGAGGGCGAATGAGCGGCGCATGGGAGATCTCCGGCGGGAAATATGATGCAGGCAACGGGCGAACACCGCACAAGCGGCGCGCGATGGTCTATGCCACAACATCCTCCGCGGTTCCAGATTGCCCGCCGTGATAAATAAAAAAGGCCCGCGCGAAGCGGGCCTTTCGTCGACTGCGTCCGGATCAGCGCAGGTTGCCGCAGAAGCGCTGAATGCGCTTGCAGGCGTCTTCGAGATCCGAGGTCTTGGTGGCATAGGAGATACGGAACGCCGGGCCGAGGCCGAAGGCCGAACCCTGCACCACGGCGACGCCCTCGGTCTCGAGGAGCTCCGTGACGAACTGCTCGTCGTTTCCGATCACATTGCCCGACGGCGCTTTCTTGCCGATCGTGCCGGCGCAGGACGGATAGACGTAGAACGCACCCTCGGGACGCGGGCACTCGATGCCGTTGGCCTGGTTGAGCATGGAGACGACGAGGTCACGCCGCTCCTTGAACACCTTGTTGTTGGCGGGGATGAAGCTCTGCGGGCCGTTCAGCGCCTCCACCGACGCCCATTGCGCGATCGAGCACGGGTTCGAGGTCGACTGCGACTGGATGGTCGCCATCGCCTTGATGAGCTGCGCCGGACCGCCGGCATAGCCGATGCGCCAGCCGGTCATGCAATAGGCCTTCGACACGCCGTTGACGGTGAGCGTGCGGTCGTAAAGTTTCGGCTCGATCTGCGCGACGGTGGTGAACTGGAAGTCGTCGTAGACGAGGTGCTCGTACATGTCGTCGGTCATCACCCAGACATGCGGATGCTTGACCAGCACGTCGGTGAGCGCCTTCAGCTCGGCCTTCGTATACGCCGCGCCGGTCGGGTTCGACGGCGAACACAGGATCACCCATTTGGTCTTCGGCGTGATCGCGCGCTCGAGCGCGTCCGGCTGCAGCTTGAAGCCGGATGCGGCGGTGCAGACCACCGACACCGGCTCGCCGCCGGCGAGCGCCACCATCTCGGGATAGCTGACCCAATAGGGCGCCGGGATGATCACGTCGTCGCCCGGATTGATGGTCGCCATCAGCGCGTTGTAGAGCACCTGCTTGCCGCCGGTGCCGACGATGATCTGGTTCGGCTTGTAGGCCAGACCGTTCTCGCGCTGATACTTCGCGATGATCGCTTCCTTCAACTCGGGAATGCCATCGACCGCGGTGTACTTGGTCTTGCCGGCTTCGATGGCCCGGATCGCAGCCTGCTTGATGTTATCAGGCGTGTCGAAGTCGGGTTCGCCGGCGCCGAGGCCGATGACGTTGCGGCCCGCCGCTTTCAGCGCGCGTGCTTTATCCGTGACCGCGATGGTCGCGGACGGCTTCACACGGTCGAGCGCAGCGGCAAGGAAGGACATCGTCATCTCCTGACAAGCGTCGTGAATCCATTGTTGGTCACGACTCTGAATGTGGGAATGGAAGCACCCTAGGACGGGCGGCGCTGCACCGCAAGAAACTTCCTCATTCGCCGCAAAAGTTTACGTGACCGATCGGGGCCGGATCGGGATTTTGCGCAAGATTCATGAATTTTCGCGGCAAAATGGCTCATATCCGGCAAGCCCGTTCGGGCCGGCGGGCGCGCGCCCGTCCGTCATTGCACCGAGGATATTGCTCCGAGGCAGCGCCAGCCGGCGACCGGCCTGGACGCCTGCCAAACGGCGAGCTCGAACGCGCGACGCCGATCGGAGCGGTCGCGACTCTTGCGCGAGGAGCAACGGTCATGCGACATGAGGCGTGCGCGAATGATTGTGATTTGGAATGTCGCGCAAGCGTGATCCGAATTGTTCGGCTGTGTTGAAATGATTTTTCGCACGTTTGCAGTGCGGTAGAGTTTTCGAGTTTTTCTAGCGCCCGGGCCTTGCGGCAGATTCGCATCGGCATCATTGTTTAGCCGCGTTGCGGGACAACAAGTCCGCAACTTCGTCAGGACTCGAACCCCAAGAATGTACAAGCTCTATTCGATGCAACGCTCCGGCAACAGCTACAAGGTCCGCCTTGCGCTGGCGCTGTTGAACGTTCCCTATCAGGCGATCGAGATCGACATTCTGCGCGGCGAGAGTCGCACGCCGGATTTTCTGGCGAAGAACCCGTCCGGCCAGGTGCCGCTGCTCGAGGTCGGCGACGGTCGCTACCTCGCCGAGTCCAACGCCATCCTCTGGTACGTCGCCGGCGGTACGCCGCTCGCGCCCGAGCAACGCATCGACCGCGCCGAGGCGCTGCAGTGGATGTTCTTCGAGCAGCACGCGCTCGAGCCGAACATCGGCGCCGCCTATTTCTGGCTGTCGCTGGTCAAGGGCGGCCGCGACCTTCAGACCCACGCGCTGGAGGACTGGATGGAGCGCGGCTATGGCGCGCTCCAGGTGATGGAAAACCACCTCAAGACCTGCGAGTATTTTGCGGCGCGACAGCTCACGGTCGCCGACATCGCCCTCTACGGCTACACCCATCTCGCCGACCGCTGCGACTTCGACCTCTCGACCTTCCCGGCGATCCGGGCCTGGCTGAGACGGGTCGAGCAGACCCCCGGCTTCGTTGCGATGGACTGGCGGCCGGCCGACATCGACAACCCCGCCAGTATCGCGGCGGGCGCCTAAACCTGCCAAAATAACGGGCACAACGTCAGCCTTTGCCGCGATCCCGCCATATTCGGCGCGGCAGCCGCCCCAATGTTGCCGGTTGAAATTGTGACAGTTGTCGGCGTCGCGGGTGATTCGCCCGCGCGTTGAAGGATTTAGGCCATGATTCGGGAGTCCGCCGCGACGGGCTTTCAGAGCCGAGTTGCACCCGCCGCCTCGTCCCGGCTGACCAACGCCGTCGCGGCCTCGCTGGCGATCGCTGCACTGTCGCTGTGCCTGAGCGTCAGCCTCACCGTGCTGTCGACCAAGGCGACCATGGCGATGGTGCTGCACTGACGCAGCTTCATTCCCGAACACGCTTGAGCGCCCCATGAGGATACGCGCTGACCGATATCGCGACAGGACGTCGATGAGAACACCGGTCGTCCTCGTTGCATTGACGCTGACCGCAGCCATCCTGGTCGCGGTGCTGATGCTCGCCGGTACGCGCAAGAATGCGGGCCCCTCGACGCTGTACCGTCCCGTGACGCACATCCAGGTGCCAGCTTGAGCCATCAGGTCAAACGCGCGACGACTTGACCTAAAATCATCGAAAAGCTTTTCGCTCCACTGTAGCCGCGCCTTAAGCACTGCTTGCGAAACTCCATCGCAATATCGCGATGATCGGTCACTCTCACGCCCCCGCTTCGTCCAGGGAGCGAGCATGCGGTTCGGATGGCGAGCAATCTGTGGTCCGGCGCTAACGGCAGCGACCGCGCTGCTGGCGCTCCTGCTCGATCGCTTTCTCCCCGTCCCCTCGCCGGCTCCGCTGTTCGTCTGCATCGTCGCCTTTGCCGGCTCGCTCTCCGGCTTCAGGTCCGGCATGGTCAGCGCGGCCATTGCGGTGATCGGATCGGCGCTGATCTTCCTCGATCGTCGCGGCATTCCCGGCTACGGCGCGGGCGACCTGGTGCGGCTCGGATTGCTGGCGATGACGGCGGCCGGCACCGCCGCCGTCACCGGGCTGATGCGCAAGCGCCTGCTCGATGCGTTCGCCTGGGAACGCCGGCATCACGCCACGGCCGACCGGCTGTCGGCCGCGCTCGACCAGGTCGATATCGGCATCGTGCTGCTCGATAGCGAGACGCGCGCGGAGTTCATCAACCGCGCGTTCCGCGACTATTTCTCGCTGCCCGACGAGAAGGCCGACAGCCGGCCGCCCTTCATCGCGCTGATGTATCATGGCCGCGACACCGGCGCCTTCGAATTGCCCGAGGACGAATTGAGCGCCTTCATCGCGCAGCGGATGGAGATGGTCAGAAGCGGCGACGCGACGCCGATCAACATCAACCTCGCCGACGGCCAGGTGCTGCGCTTCAGTTGCACGGCCTTGCCCGACGGCGGGCGCATGCTGAGCTACACGCCGGTGACCGACCTCGTGCGCCACACCGATGAGGCCTCCCGCGCCGACTATTATCGGTCGCTGCGCGACCCCGAGGGCCGCAGGCTGATCCGGTATCTGCGCGTGGCGGAACAGCGCACTGTTGATCGGCACGTCGATCGTCCCGTATGAAGGAAGTCAGCCCGGCATCACGCCTCGCTTGGGATCACGGAATTTCGACATGTCGCTCACCATTCGCGCCGTCACCCGGCAGGACTACGACCAATGGCATCAGCTGTTCGACGGCTACAACGCCTTCTATGGCCGCTCGGGCCCGACCGCGCTTGCGCCCGAGATCACGCGCATGACCTGGCAGCGCTTCTTCGACGCCTATGAACCCGTGCACGCGCTGGTCGCCGACAGCGACGGCAAGCTGCTCGGGCTGACGCACTACCTCTACCATCGCAGCACGACGGCGATCGAACCGTCCTGTTATCTCCAGGACCTGTTCACGGCGGAAGGCGCGCGCGGCAAGGGCGTCGCCTCCGCGCTGATCTACGGCGTCTATGAGCGTGCCAAGGCGGCCGGCGCCTCGCGCGTCTACTGGCAGACGCATGAGACCAACCTGACCGCGCAGAGCCTGTACGACAAGGTGGCGGAGCGCTCCGGCTTCATCGTCTATCGCAAGCTGTTCTGACCCGAGATTTCGCGGCCCTGTGGATAAGTTGCGCTGTCACCGGGGCGTAACATAGCGCGACTAGGCTCCGCTTGCGTTTGATCTGGCCCCCCGTCACCGATCACGCGCTCCAAGGCGGTCCCCGTCAGTCGCCGCGTCTGGCCGGGACCGCATTTTTTTGCGCGCATGGCAGAGGCGCAGGCAGCGCCTTGCTGGTGCAGCGCACCGCCGTCACAATGGGCTCCTGCACTCGCTCCTTCCGTCAGGATCTCCCATGGAAATTCGCAATCTCGGCGCCTCCGGGCTGCGCGTCTCGGCCGTCGGCCTTGGCTGCAACAATTTTGGCCAGCGCACCGATCTCGAGACCTCGCGCAAGGTGATCCATCGCGCCATCGATCTCGGCATCACGCTGTTCGACACCGCCGACATCTATGCGGGCATGGGCGGCTCGGAGACGGTGCTCGGCACCGTGCTGGGCGACCGGCGCAAGGACGTCGTGCTCGCCACCAAATATTCAAAGCCGATGGCGACCGACGGTACCAAGCAGGGTGCGTCGCGGCGCTACATCATGAACGCGGTGGAAGCGAGCCTGAAGCGGCTGAAGACCGACTGGATCGATCTCTACCAGCAGCATGACTACGATCCGCTGACGCCGATGGAGGAGACGCTGCGCGCACTCGACGACCTCGTCACCCAGGGCAAGGTCCGTTACATCGGCAACTCGAATTTCCCGGCCTGGCGGATCGCGGAAGCCGAATATCTGGCACGCGGGATGAACGTCAGCCGCTTCGTCTCCTGTCAGGACGAATACAGTCTCGTGGTGCGCGACATCGAGAAGGACCTTTTGCCCGCGGCGCAGGAATACAAGCTCGGCCTGCTGCCGTTCTTCCCGCTGGCGAGCGGCCTTTTGACCGGCAAGTATCAGCGCGGCGCGGCGGCGCCCTCGGATACGCGTTTTGCCAAGGCGCCGGCGCTGCGCGACCGCTATGTCACGGCGCGCAACGAGGACATGGTCGAGAAGCTGCAGGTCTTCGCGCAGGCGCGCGGCCATTCGATGCTCGAGCTCGCCTTCTCCTGGCTCGCCGCGCGGCCGCAGGTGTCGAGCGTGATCGCGGGCGCGACGCGTCCCGAGCAGGTCGAGCAGAACGTCAACGCGACCGCGTGGAAGCTGACGGCCGACGACATGGCCGAGATCGACAAGATAACGACAGGCTGACGCGAGCTATTTCGCGCCGCGCCCGACCGTCTGCTTGACCTCAAAGCCCTCGAACTGGGGATGGCCGAGATAGAGCGGCTTGTTCTCGCCGGCCCGGTGATGCGCCGCGCGAAACGCCTCCGACTTGGTCCAGGCCTCGAACGCGGCGTGGTTCGCCCATACCGTGTGCGAGGCATAGAGCGTGTGGTCCTCGAGTTCGGGCCCTTTGAGCAGATGGAATTCGACGAAGCCCGGCACCTTGTCCAGGTGCGTGTCGCGCGACGCCCAGACGTGCTCGAAGGCGGCTTCCGACCCCTTGGCGACGCGGAAGCGGTTCATGGCGATGTACATGCGGGTGGTCTCCTCTTGTCACAAGATAGTTCGTCATTCCGGGACGCGCCGCAAGGCGCGGGCCCGGAATCCATAACCACCATCGGGAGTATGGATTCTCAGATGCGCAATTGCGCATCATAGCTCGCGCTGACGCGCGCCCCGGAATGACGGCAGCTTTTGGTTACGCAACGAGCCCCTTCATCGGCCGCGCGGCCGCGCTGTCGGGGAATACCGTTTCGGCGAGCACGCGATCGGACAGGCCGAACTGGTCCTGCAGCACGCCCTTGATCACGGCGCGCAGATCCGTGGTCGGCTTGAGGTCGCGGCCTTCGTAGAGGTTGGCCGGCTTCAGGCCCGGCCAGTCCGAGATCACCCGCCCGCCCTTCACCGCGCCGCCGGCGAGCAAGGCCACCGTGCCGGTGCCGTGATCGGTGCCGTCGGTGCCGTTGATGCGCGCGGTGCGGCCGAACTCGGTTGCGACCACCACGACAGTGTTGCGCCAGCGATCGCCGAGGCCGCTCTCGAATTCGGCGAGCGCGCCGTCGAGGCCGCCGAGCAGGAAGGCAAGCCGCCCGACCGCGCCGCCTTCATTGGCATGCGTATCCCAGCCATCGAAGGCGAGTGCGGCGATGCGCGGGCCGTCATCGGCCGCCATCAGCTTTGCCGCGCCGCGGGCCACCAGTCGCATCTGTGCGGTCGCGTTGCCCGGCTTCGGCTTCATGTCGTCGCCGCTCGCGGCCTTCTCGAGCTGCAAGCCCTGCGTCAGCGCGGAGGCCAGCGCGGGATCGCGGTGACGGTAGAGCTCGACGAGGCGCATCGCGGTGTCGTCGTCGGCCTGCGGCAGCGCGACCGGCGCCCAGCCGACGGTCGGAGCATTGCCGCGCAGCACCAACGGCGTGGTCGGACCGACCGCGAGCCCGCTCGACACGCGCTCGCCGCGCGGCAAGTTTTCCAGCGCGCGGTTGAGCCAGCCGGACTGCACGCGCCCCGGACCGGCATAACCGCTCTCCAGCACGTCCTGGCCGTCGAAATGCGAGCGGTCGCGATAGGGCGTCGCGACGGCATGGACCACCGCGGCATGCTTGTCGCGATACATGCGCGCAAATTCCGGCATCGCCGGATGCAGCGCGAAGAACGGATCGAGCATCAACGCGGCTCGCGGCCCGTCCGTGGTGAGCGCGATCGAGCCGTGCAGGCCGACATAGTCGGGGTCGCAGACCGGCGCGACAGTCGCCAGACCGTCGAGCGCGCCGCGCAGGATCACGACGATCAATCTGGGGTCGCGGCCGTCGGCAGCGCGCGCGAATTTCGGGAGGTAAGCCCAGGCGGCAAAGGAGGCGCCGCCGAGCAGCAGGCTGCGGCGCGAGGTGAGGAGCCGGTTCTCGACGCAATCCATCGTCATCTCCTCTGCATCTCCGGCGACATCAGCAAGAGCGCCAGCGCCTGCTGCCGCGATTCCGCGCGCTCGATGGTTCTGCGCGTCTCGAGGGAGGCCGCATCGGAGGCTGCGAACTCCAGGAGATCGAGCGGATCGATATTGTTGCCGAGCCGCGCGCCCATTTGGGCCGCGACGTCGAGCCTGAGCTTCATGCCTTCGGGCGCGGTCCAGGCCGCGTTGGTGTCGGCGAACCCGTTCGGGCCCGGCGGCGCCCACAGCGGCTGTCCCAGCAGGTTGAGATTGTTGAGGTAGCCGCCCGGATCTTCCGGAACGCGCGCGAGCAGCCGGCCGCTCGCGACCAGGAATTCGTATGGCGAGCGCATCTTGGTCAGCGGCGCCTTCCAGGCCTCGTCGGAATCGACAAGCGCCATCGCGAGTGCCCTCAGGTCGCCGTCGGTCTTGACGAAGACGTCGCGCAGCCGCGTCACCAGCCCCAGTGGCGGCTCATCGGCCACGAAGTGGCGCACGAATTTCGTGGCGATGAAGTTCGCCGTCGAGGGATGGCGCGCGATATCGGCAAGCGCCGCCTCGCCCTGCGCGACGCCGGTCGCCTCATAGGTCTTGCCGAGCAGCACCTGCGCGCCGGGCTGATGCGCGTTGGTGTTGAACACGAACGAGCCGGGCACACCCAGCTGCCCTTGCCGTCCGGCAAAGGTCCATCCCGTGATGATGCGCGCCAGCGAGGTGACATCCTCCTGCGTGTAGCCGCCGCCGACGCCGAGCGTATGCAGCTCCATGATCTCGCGCGCGAGATTTTCGTTGAGCCCGCGCTTGCGGTTCTGTCCCGCGCGCGAATCCGGACCCAGCGATTGCTGGTTGTCGAGGAAGAACAGCATCGCCGGATGCTGCTCGACCGCCTTGAGCATGTCGGCGAAGCGTCCGAGCACGTGAGGCCGGATCGCCTCGCGCTCGAACGAACCGGCCCACATCCGCGCCAGTTCGCCCTTGGCGGCCGAGATGCAGAAATGATTGGACCAGAACACGACGAGCCGCTCGGTGAAGCCGCAATCGGCGAGCGTGGCGCGCTGCAGCCGCGCCAGTGCCTCGGCGCGAAAGGTTTTTTGGATAACGTTGAGTGGCTGCAGCGCAGCTTTGGTGTTGGGTGGCGGCGTGGCCGCGCCGGGCTGCGTGCCGTCAGCGATCTTCGGAGCGTCGGCCGGCTTCGCTTCCGCCATCTGGCCGGCGACATCGGTCATGACCGTATTGAGCGAGAGGTTGCGACGGACTTTGCCGTCGGGCTTTTGGTCGGCGGGCGGCTGCGATGGCGGAGCTTCCGCTTGCGTACCGGCTTTCGCGGCGGCCTCGCGGGCCTGCTTGACCTGCGCCTGGTATTCGAACACGGCCTGGCCGAGCTGCGGCGTCGATAGCAGGCCCGGCGCTTCCAGCAGCACGCCGTTCGAACGGCTCAGTTCCGCCTTCACGAAACCGCGCGGATCGGAAGCCGCGTTGATGAAATCGCCGGACGCCCCTCCGCGCGCGCCAAAACCGAACCGGTTGAGCGCGACGAGCGCGGCTTGCGAATCCCGGGCCATCGATGTGTCCTTCAGCGCTGGCGCTTCCGCGCCGTCGGTGCGGCACATAATATGCCGTTCAAGGAGATGAACCTGATATGAAGATCACGGCGAAGCTTCGGCGCAAATCATGACAAAACCGAAAGAATTTCCGTTGCAGGCGGTCTCGATGCGCAGCGTCACATGTTCCCGCTGCGGCGCCGAATTCGGCTGTTCGCTATCAGGCGACTGCTGGTGCGCCGAGGAGACGGCAAAGCTGCCAATGCCGGCCGAGGGCGAGGACTGCCTGTGCCGGGAATGCCTGCGCAAGGCGGCGGCTGGCGAATCCGCTTCCTGATGCAGGGGAGCCCCCAAAGCCAAAACATCGAAAACAACCCCATGCAAAGTAGCGCTGCCGCCTGCCCCGATCGGCGCCAATGCGGCGGTAAAGGCTTGCAGTTCAGGCAGCTGTGCTATTTCGCCGTGGTCGTTGAGGCGGCCATCAGGCCGCCCGCACCGTGACAAGGAAGCGATCGACCTCCCGCTTGAGCCGGTTGCTCTCCAGCGACAGGGATTGCGCGGCAGAAAGCACCTGCGTGGAGGCCGTTCCCGTTTCGGTGGCTCCGCGCTGCACCTCGGTGACGTTCGACGAAACCAACTGCGTGCCACGGGCGGCTTGCTGGATGTTGCGCGAGATTTCCTGGGTCGCAGCACCCTGCTCCTCCACCGCGGCGGCAATGGTGGACGAGACCTCGGACAACTGCTCGATCGTTCCCGAGATTTCGTTGATCGCCTGCACGGAGTCGTCGGTAGCCGCCTGGATGCTGGAAACCTGCTGGCCGATCTCGCCGGTCGCCTTTGCGGTCTGCTCGGCAAGCGCCTTGACCTCGGAGGCCACAACGGCAAATCCGCGACCGGCTTCGCCCGCACGCGCGGCCTCGATGGTGGCATTGAGCGCCAGGAGGTTGGTCTGGCCCGCAATCGTGTTGATCAGCTCGACGACGTCGCCGATCCTGGCGGCCGCCTTGGAAAGCTGGCCGACCTTCGCCGTCGTCAACTTGGCCTGCTCGACGGCCGCAGATGCCATGCGAGCCGACGACTGAACCTGCCGGCTGATCTCGTTCACGGACGAGGACAGCTCCTCTGTCGCAGACGCCACCGACTGCACGTTGGTCGAGGCTTCCTCCGAAGCCGACGCGACGTTGGTGGCGAGGTCCTGCGAATGCTCCGCAGTCTTCGTCAGCGTCCCGGCCGACGCCTCCAGCTCGGTCGACGCCGACGACACGGTCTCGACGATCTCGCCAACGGCAGCCTCGAACTCGCCGGCCAGCCGGTCCATGTCCGCCCTGCGCTGTACCGCCTGACGCTGCTCGGCTTCGGCTTGCTCGGCGCGGAGGCGGTCCGCCTCGATCATGTTTGCCTTGAAAACATCGACAGCGCCGGCCATTTCGCCGATCTCGTCGCGACGTCCGACGCCGGGAATCTCCACCGTCATGTCGCCCTTCGCCAGCCTCACCATGGCCTGCACCATGGACCTGATCGCACGGGTGACGGCCCGCGAGATCGACAGAGAGAAGGCCGACACGATCACGATGGTGAGCGCCAGCGTGATCAGCATCCAGCGCTTGACGCTGGCCAGCGTATCGGCTTCGTCGGCCTGGCTCGCGTCGTAACGCTGCTGGATCTGCCTCGCGACGTCCTCGATGACCGGCTCCATCTGCGCATAGGCCTTCGACATCGCGGACGCGCTGGCAGCTGACTGCTGGGTGCCGTCAACCCATGCGATGAAGTCGGCCCGATACTTTTTCAGCTTGCCCTCGATATCGGTCTTCATGGCCGGCGCGAGGTCGGATTCCGCGATCGTTTTCGCGAAATCGCCGACGCTCTTGTCGAATTTTTCGACATAGCTCCGGTCGCGACGGAGCATGAAATCCTTTTCATGACGGCGCATCATCAGCATTTCGGCCGCAAGCTTCGAATTGTCGACCTGCTTCAGCTTCGTCTCGATGTCGTGCACGGAAGCCCGCAGCGCACCGCTCAACCCCATTGTCTCGTTCAGGCCAAGCTTGACTTCATTCTGCTCCAGCGCCGCGAACTGCTTCTGATACTCGCCAAAACCTTTCGCGAGCACGCCGACCTTGTCCGCCACCACGGCAAGGCCTTCGGCCCTGACGGATGCGTCGAGCTGATCGATCTCGCGCTTGATGTTGGCGGTCACGGACGCGTGGCGCTTGGGCGACTCCTCGTCGCGCCTCAACAAGAAATCCTTCTCGACCCGGCGCGCGTCCAGCAGATCACGTCCGAGCTTGTTGTTGAGCGCCAAAATGTTGCGGGTGTCGCTGGCGATCTTCCGCGACGCTTCCTGTGAAGCATTTCCGATCAGGTAGATGGCGCCGAACACGACGAGACCAAGGAGCCCCACAATGCCGATCAGCAGGATCTTTTGGCTCAGCCGCAGCGAGAACGTCTTCATGGGCACACCCTCAGGTAATTCGATTCAGTCGCGAAATGCTTTTCAGGACGAACGAATCATTAGAGGGTTCCTGCAAAAGGACCGTAAACGTACGCATCGATTTCGTGTCGTGACACCGCGTGATTTCGGCACCGGTGAGAAGCAGCACTGCGCTCGTCGACCACAAACGCCGACATCCCCGCAGAAATACGGATAAGCCCCGCCTAGACCGGATGCCCCGGCGATTTCCGCGCCATTCCGTCAAACGCATCGAGCAGTTTTTCGCGCCAGGCGTAGACGAGATCGTCGGTCTCCAGCAACTTGAACGGGCTCACCACGCGCGCCCATTGGAAACCGCCGAACACGATGTAGTCGGCATAGTTCGGCTGCGCGCCGCCAAGACAAGGCTGTGTCTTCAGTGTGAACCGCAGCACGTCGAGCGATTTGCGGAAGGCGACAACGCCGGTGTCGCGGCTCGCCATGATCTCCTCCAGCGGCCTGTTGAAGCGCGCCTCGCGCGTCCGGCGGAAATATTCGGCGTCGACAGCGGCGAGATTCTTCGGGATGTCGGCGATGATCAGCGGAAAGATGCCGCCGACGATCGCAAGATCGCCCCACCAGTTCAGCATCCGCGCCATGGCGCGGCCGCCCTCGCCCCCGAACAGCGATGGACGATCCGGATAGGTGTCCTCGAGATGGTTCGCGATGGCCCAGGAATCGACCACCGGCTTGTCGCCGTCGAGCAGCACCGGCACCTTCTCCGAACCGTGCGGCGCTATCGCCTGCTTCTCGGTGAAGCGCCAGGGAATGGATTCTGCCGAGAGCCCCTTATGCGCCAGCGCCATCCGCGTGCGCCAGCAGAACGGGCTGAAGGGGCGCGCGGGATCGGTGCCGACGAGTTCGAACAGTTTGATCGACATACAAGGGGCCTCCATCCGCTCCGTCATTGCGAGCGTCAGTGAAGCAATCCGGACTGCCGCCGCGGAAACATTCTGGATTGCTTCGCTCGCGCTCGCAATGACGATGTCGGGAGACGTTACCGCCCGTTCAATCGCAGTAGCTTCTCGCCGTCCGCGGTCACCGTGATGGCGAGCCCGACCTCAGGAAGCGTCTTGCGGGTAACGAGGCCGCGGTCGGCGGCGTCTTCCCAGATGGTGAGGCGCGGACACGACGTCTTCCAGGTCGCGACCACCTCGGCATAGGCGCGCGGCTCGCGCGCGATCCACTCGACGAAATCGAGCACCAGGGGATCGGCATGATCGGTCATTGCAAACCTCCCTTGTCGAACGCCGCGAGCACGGGCGTGCGCACCATGAGCCAGCTTCCATAGGCGATGTAGTAGCAGGCGATGGTGGTGATCAGCCGCGTCGCCCAGACGCGGTATTGCTGATCGCTCATCGCCTCGAGGATGCGCCGCGCCAGCGTGGTGCCGAGCATGGAGGCGGCGATCGCGATGCCGGCGAGCACCGGATCGAGAGTGGCCGCCTGATCGATGATGCCGCCAAAATAGATCAGCTTTGTGAGGTGGCTGGCGACCTGGCAGGTCGCCTTCGTCGCCACGATCTCGCGGCGACCGAACTTGCCACCAAGGAAGAAGGTGTCCATCAGCGGACCGGACACGCCGGTCATCAGCATCAACCCCATGCAGATCGAGCCGTAGAACGTGCCCTGCCAGATGCTGTCGGGATCAGGCTTGATGCCCGCCGGCATCAGCCGCGCCATGAACGGGGTGACGCCGAGCAGCAGCAGCGCGACCGGCTTGTCCGGCACGTAGCGCGTGATCGACCAGGCGCCGAGCGCAAGCGCGCAACCGATCAAATAGACCCCGACCGGCCGCCAGCGGATATGCGCCCGCCACAGGAAGGCGCGCCACCCGTTCGAGGCCATCTGCGTGATCGCGTGCAGCACCATCGCGGTCGGCAGCGGCATCAGCGCCAGCAGCACGCCGATCAGGATCAGCCCGCCCGCCATGCCGAACAACCCCGACAGGAAAGCGGTCGCGACCATCAGCAATCCGAGTGCAGCGATCATGAAGGGCGTCATGAAGGGGTTCTCCTGGGCGCTGTGACTCAAGTCAGGGACGCAAGCTGCTTCTCTCCCTCGCCCCGCTTGCGGGGAGAGGGTGGGGTGAGGGGGAGTCTCCGCGGGGATGGTGGCAGTTGGACTCGCGGAGGCTCCCCCTCACCCGGAATTTGCTCTCGCAAATTCCGGCCTCTCCCCGCAGGCGGGGAGAGGCGAAGAGCGGCATGCATCTCGAAATCAGCAAATCACTCGATCTTTGTGCCGCGCTTGTCGTGCCTGCGCAAACTGAGTTATCTTGGCCTGGCATCAGCTTTCCTGAGGGTCCACGGTTTTGCGGCGGCTGCTCTTTCTCAACGGCATCAAGGCGTTCGAGGCGGCGGCGCGCACCGGCAGCTTTGCGTCCGCCGGCATCGAGCTGAACGTGTCGGCGGCCGCCGTCAGTCGCATGGTGCATCTGTTGGAAGAGCGGCTCGGCGTGGCGCTGTTCGAGCGCAAGGCCAACCGCCTGGTGCTGACGCAGGCCGGCCGGGCCTATCAAAGCGGACTGACGCCGATCTTCGATGCGCTGGCAAGCCTCACCGCGCAGGTGACGGCGGCCTCCAGCCTGCGCGTGCTGACCATCGGCGTCGGCCACACCTTTGCAATGCGGTGGCTGATCCCGCGGCTGTCGGAGTTTCGCAGCGAGGAGCCCGACATCGAGGTGCGCTTCACCACCGGCGGCGCGGCGGTGCCGTTCGGCGAGGACTGGAGCTGCGGCATCAAGCTCGGCACCGGCGACTGGCCGGGCCTCGTCGCCGAGCCGCTGTTCGCCGGCGACCTCACGCCGGTCTGCGTGCCCCGGCTCGCCACCTCGCTGAAGCGGCCGGCCGATCTGAAGGCGCCGAGCCTGATCCGCGTCGCGCATTCGCCCGATGACTGGCCGATCTGGCTGAAGAGCGCGGGCCTGCCGCGCCTCACCGCGCGCGGGCCGGAGTTCGAGTTCTACGGCCAGGCGCTGCAGGCGGCCCTCGACGGGCTCGGCATCGCCATGGGCATCCGCCCCTATATCGACGACGACCTCGCCGCCGGCCGGCTCGTCGCGCCGTTCGATCTCTCGGTGCCGAAGGGCATGCGCTGGTATCTCGTCTATCGCAGCTTCCAGACCGAGCAGCGCGATTTTGCGGCGTTCCGGCGCTGGATCATGCGCGCCGCCGCGGAACCCGCCGCTCGGCCTGCGCGGCGCCCCGCGCGCGGCGCAGCGCGGACCTAAGCACGGAACCGGGCAAAAAACGCGCCGCTTGTGAACCGCTTCACAGTCGTCTGCGCCGAAACGTGGTCCTCTGACTCCTCAACGAGAAACGGGGACTACGAATGACGACCATGTATGACGGCTTTGACATTGAATCGTACGAAGCTGGCAAGGGCCTCTGGCATGCCCGCATCCGCCGCGCCGATCTGAGCCCGCTCGCCATCGACGGCGTACTGTTTCCGGCGATGGAAATGGGGTTTGCCTGGTCCGACGCGCAAGCCGCGATCGCCGATGCCAAGCAGCACATCGACCGCTTTCGCCGTCGCATCACCAGCGACGAATGAGACCTGACGCCCGGCCGGGACAACCAGGGAAACACTCATGGCGTATATTGAATACGACGAGACCCAACCACTGGCCCGCACCTATGCCCGGTCCGTGATCTCGGAATGTCCGGAATGCGCGGGCGAACTCGCCGTGCTCCGCGTGATCGGCGGCCGCGCAGGCAACGAGTACTGGACCATGCGCTGTACCGCCTGCGGCGGCATCCATCTCGACATCCTCAAGCCGAACGTTGCGGGCGATCCCGACGACGGACCAATGCCAGCGGCGTGAGGCGCGCAAGCGCCGCACCGGGCGCGCAGGAGGCCAGACAATGATCAAGGCTCTGCTGCTCGACCTCGGAGACACGCTGTATGACACCGCCGCCAAGAAACCGTTCCCCGGGGTCGAGGACGCTCTCGCCAAGCTCAAAGCCCTGAAAACGGCCGATCACAAGCCGCTGGTCATGTGCCTGGTCTCCGATTACACGATGCCGGAACCGCGGACGCCGGAGGCCATCGCGGCGACGTTCGCCGAATATTTGGTGGTGTTGGACGGGACCCATCTGCGGGGCTTCTTCGAACCGGTCGACGAACGCGTAACGCTGTCGACCCATGCCGGGGTGAGGAAGCCCGCTGCCGTCGTCTTCAAGACCGCACTCAAGCGCGCCAAGATCCACGGCACCCTGCGCGACACGCTCTTCATCACGGAGAACGCCGAGCATATCAGGGTGTGCCGGGACGAGCTTCACATGAAGACCCTGCAATTCGGCGTCGACTTCACGTCCTGGTCGACAGCGCCGGAGTTGATCGCGCAGAAGATCGGATCGGCCGCATAACTGATGCGTGATGAGATTAGGTTGAGCTGGTGCGGCAAGCGCCCACCCTCCCCTGGAGGGACCTGGAGGGGGAGGGTCGATCGCGCGTAGCGCGAGCGAGGTGGGGTGATCTCTCAACACGGGCAGTGTTGAGTATGGAGAGACTGTCACCCCACCCCGCTTCGTATTCCGCTCCGCTACATACGAAATGACCCTCCCCCTCCAGGGGAGGGTGTCAGCCCAGCGACGACCGCCTCAACCAAACGCCGCGCCGTGCCTGCTGCCAACCTGCTGTCAGCAGCCTGAGCGAGGACAGGCATTCGCCCTTTTCTGCGGGCCGGACTCGTCCCATATTCCGGCCATGGCGAAGAAACCTGCTCCCCCCGCAAAATCCGGCAAATCCCCCAGATCCAAAGCACATCGGCCCGACGTGCAGCCGATCGCGCCGGCGCTGGCCGAGCTGCTCAACCCCGCGATCAATCGCGGCGAGAGCGGCATCGGCTCGTCCACGGGATTGCAGCCGCCGCCGGACAATTCGCGCGACCGCCGCGCCGGCGGCGAGGCCGCGGCCCATCGCGCGCGAGCCTCGACGCCAAGGGAGTTTCCCGGCGACCGTCCCGCCGGCCTGGAGGAAGCGCCGCAGGCGAATTACGGCACGACGGCCACGATCCCGTTCCTCGACCCGGAACTGGCGAAGCAACTGGGCCTGCCGACCGAGGAGGACGATGCCGAGGCGCTCGCCCGTCCCCCACGCAGCAAGACCGAGGCGCTCGGCGTCAAGGCGACCGCGGATGCGCTGGAGGCGCTGATCCGCGAGGGCCGCCCGGAGTTCCGCAAGGACGATGGCTCGATGCGGGTCTGGACCCCGCACCGGCCGCCGCGCCCGGAAAAGTCCGAAGGCGGCGTGCGCTTCGAGATCAAGTCGGCCTACGAGCCCAAGGGCGACCAGCCGACCGCGATCGCCGAGCTCGTCGAGGGCATCCAGCGCAACGACCGTTCTCAGGTGCTGCTCGGTGTCACCGGCTCCGGCAAGACCTACACCATGGCAAAGGTGATCGAGGCGACGCAGCGCCCTGCCCTGATCCTGGCGCCGAACAAAACGCTCGCTGCCCAGCTCTATGGCGAGTTCAAGAGCTTTTTCCCCGACAATGCGGTCGAATACTTTGTCAGCTATTACGACTACTACCAGCCGGAGGCGTATGTCCCGCGCACCGATACGTACATAGAAAAAGACTCCTCCATCAACGAGCAGATCGACCGCATGCGCCATTCGGCGACGCGGGCGCTGCTCGAGCGCGACGACGTCATCATCGTCGCGTCGGTGTCCTGCATCTACGGTATCGGCTCGGTCGAGACCTACACCGCGATGACCTTTGCGCTGAAGAAGGGCGAGCGCATCGACCAGCGCCAGCTTATCGCCGACCTCGTCGCGCTCCAGTACAAGCGCACCCAGGCCGACTTTACCCGCGGCACCTTCCGCGTCCGCGGCGACGTCATCGACATCTTCCCGGCGCACTATGAGGACCGCGCCTGGCGCGTGAACCTGTTTGGCGACACCGTGGAAAATATCGAGGAGTTCGATCCGCTCACCGGCCACAAGCAGGACGAGCTCGAATTCATCAAGATCTACGCCAATTCGCACTATGTGACGCCGCGCCCGACGCTGGTGCAGGCGATCAAGTCGATCAAATCAGAACTGAAGCAGCGGCTCGACCAGCTCCACGACCAGGGACGCCTCCTGGAAGCGCAGCGGCTGGAGCAGCGCACCACCTTCGACCTCGAGATGATGGAGGCGACCGGAAGCTGCGCCGGCATCGAAAACTATTCGCGCTACCTCACGGGGCGCCGCCCGGGCGAGCCGCCACCGACGCTGTTCGAATACGTCCCCGACAACGCGCTGGTGTTCGCCGACGAGAGCCACGTCACCGTGCCACAAATCGGCGGCATGTTCCGCGGCGACTTCAGGCGCAAGGCGACGCTGGCGGAGTATGGCTTCCGCCTGCCCTCCTGCATGGACAACCGCCCTCTGCGCTTCGAGGAGTGGGACATGATGCGGCCGCAGACCGTTGCGGTGTCGGCGACGCCGGGCGGCTGGGAGCTGAACGAAAGTGGCGGCGTGTTCGTCGAGCAGGTCATCCGCCCGACGGGCCTGATCGATCCTCCCGTCGATATTCGCCCCGCCCGCACCCAGGTCGACGATCTCGTCGGCGAAGTCCGCGCCACCGCGAACGCCGGTTATCGTTCGCTGATCACGGTGCTGACCAAGCGCATGGCGGAGGACCTCACGGAATATCTGCACGAGCAGGGCATTCGCGTGCGCTACATGCACTCGGATATCGACACCATCGAGCGCATCGAGATCATCCGCGACCTTCGCCTCGGTGCGTTCGACGCACTGGTCGGCATCAACCTGCTGCGCGAGGGCCTCGACATTCCCGAATGCGCGCTGGTCGCGATCTTGGACGCCGACAAAGAGGGCTTTTTGCGCAGCGAGACCTCGCTGATCCAGACCATTGGTCGCGCCGCGCGCAACGTCGACGGCAAGGTGATCCTCTATGCCGACCAGGTCACGGGATCGATGGAGCGCGCCATCGCCGAGACCAACCGCCGCCGCGAAAAGCAGGTCGAGTACAACTCCGCCAACGGCATCACGCCGGAGAGCGTGAAGAAGTCGATCGGCGACATCCTCAACTCCGTCTACGAGCGCGACCACGTGCTGGTCGAGGTCGGCGGCCACGACATGACCGACGACGTCATCTCGATCGGCCACAATTTTGAAGCCGTGCTCGCCGATCTCGAAACAAGGATGCGCGAAGCCGCCGCCGACCTCAATTTCGAGGAAGCCGCCCGCCTGCGCGACGAAGTCAAGCGCCTGCGCGCCACCGAGCTTGCGGTCGTCGACGACCCCACCGCAAAACAGCGCACCGTGCAGGGCAAGGCCGGCGCCTACGCGGGCGCGAAGAAATACGGCGACGCCGCGAATTTGCCGGTCAGCGCGATGAAGAAGAAGACGGTGAGCTCGGCGCTGAAGGCGAGCGGCAGTGGTGGCAGCAGCAGCGGCTCAAAAGTGCACAAGCCGCATCTCGACGAGATGCACGGGCCGGAGTCGCTGCCGTATCGGGCAGAGCGAGCGCTGCCGGCGAAGCCGTTCGGCAGCACGAGCCGGATCATCCAGCCGACGGACTCAAGGCAGTCGGGGCCTGAGTTCGGGCCGGCGCCGAAGTCGACAGGCGGGGCACCGGGGCGACGGGGTGGGTGGAAGAAGAGGTAGGGACGCGGCCGCCTTCACCCCATGCTCGCGAACACCATCGCGAGCACCGACAGCATCATCACGATGGTCACGAGCTGGAGCGAGGCGGTCGGCTGGGTGCGCCATTCCATGATCTTGTCGGACAGCGACAGGCGGCCGTCGAAGAACAGCGGCTCGTAGACGGTCTTGCAGAGCGAGGGAAATCTTGCGCCCAGCGTCGAGGCGAGAGCCGCGTGGAGCAGCGAGGCTGAGATGACGAAGACGGCGACGCCGGGGTCGCCGACGAGGTCGTGGTTGCCGGCGAGCTTGAGCATCAGGGAGGCCGCGGCAAAATTCGGAAAGCTCTGAAAGAGCGCGGTCAGCGCAAAACCTTCGAGGAGGTTTTGCAGGCGGGACTTCCTGATGACGGCGGCGGTCATGGCACGGCTCCCTGATGACGTGCGGATGAAGCTATCCGTGTCGCGATGGCCGTGATGTGAGGTGGGTCACGCGTTGCAGCCGCCGCTGCTCGCCTCTCCCCGCGTGCGGGGAGAGGCCGGAATTCGCGCGTATCGCGCGAATTCCGGGTGAGGGGGAGCATCCGCGAGTCCAACTGCCACCGTCCCTGAGGAGACTCCCCCTCACCCCAACCCTCTCCCCGCAAGCGGGGCGAGGGAGCCGACCGCCGATGCGGCGCCAACCCGCCGTCACTCCTTGAAAGTAGTAATTCCGGTTGGTGCCGTCATAGGCGCCTGATGTCATGCAGCAGGCTTTGAAACCTGCGCGCCGAGCCGCAGGGGCAGAGGTCGTTGCGGCCGAGTTTTTCGGTCAGCTCGACGTCGCCATGGACGACGCGCACGCCGCGCTTGCCTGCGCGCTTCACCTGGCTTTCCGAGGGGAAAGAATTCCGCCGCTTACGCGTGACGCTGAAAGCTGGGGAGGTTTTCGAGATCGCGAGTTCTGCGCATGACGCCCTCCATTGGTTGGATACGCGGCCGGTCGCCGCGGCGTCTCGCTAGCACGGTCATCGCGATCGCGGAAGCCGGCCGCTTGCGCTGCGCGCACCGCGCCAGCGCTGTGTGCTTTTGGCGCCACCTGCCCGGCACCTCGCCACCCAATCCGCGCAGGCATCCGCAACCACAAACCAAATTTGCGCACCATGAACCTGGCATTGCCGTGCTGCGTCAAACCGTCTGCAATCCCTCTGTGTTCTTGCGGATTGCTGCAGCGAAGGGCCGCGCGATCGTCGCGGCCGACAGCCAATGAGGGCGGGCAAGGAATGACGGTCGACAGCTTGAATCGCCAGCGCGTGCTGGCCCTGCTCGAAGCCCTCAGCGCTGGGGATATCGAACGCGCGCTGTCGTTCTGCACTGATGACGTCGACTTCCTCACCCACGCACCGGTCGACGTGCTGCCGCACCTGGCGCCGCGCCACGGCAAGGACGAGATGCGCAGACTGTGGACGCTGGTGCAGTCGCGCTATTCCGAGATCCGCCACGAGGTGCCGCAGATCGTCGCCGAGGGCGACGCGGTCGCGGCCAACCTGCGCACCTTCTTCCGCAAGCGCGGCAATGGCCGCATCATCGCCGTCGACATGGCGGTGTTCTACACCTTCCGCGACGGCCAGGTGGCGCAGATCCGCGAGATCATCGATTCCTACGATCTGGTGCAGCAGGTGCTGGAGCGCGAAATCGGGCCGCTGATCCTCGGCGAGAAGGTCGAGGGGGCTTAGGGGATCAGGCCTAGCCACAAGCCCGTCATGCCCGGGCTTGGCTCGGGCATCCACGTTCTTCGTACAGGTGGAAAGGTCGTGGATGGCCAAGGTGAAGCCCCCCCGTTGAACCTTCCCGGCCGCTCCCAAGACCCATCACCGGGCGTGATGCGCGCCCAAAGGGGCGAAGTCGGGTCGATGAAGGTCGCGTTGCTAGCCGTTTTGGGCTTGTTCCTGGGAACCCTGGCCGGTGCGGCCCTGGGCGTCGGCTTCGGGCTCGCCTGGGTCGAATTCTTCAAAACCACGAATTTTGAAGGCTATAGCGGCATGCTGGTGTTCTTCACCTTCATGCCCCTGGGCGCTGCGATCGGCGGCGTCGGTGGCGCGCTGCTGTTCGGCTTCCTCGCGGTCCGCGACCAGACGATCCCGATGGAACGGGAACCTGCCGGCCTCGCCGACAGGTAGAATCACGGGCCCTTGTTGCCGATTTCACAAGTTCCGCATCAATTGCGCATTGCAAAAATGTGAATTGCACTTTGCCGAAATCAGCCTATTTGTTTGCGTACGAATGAATTCAACGACCCCGCGGCGCCACCTGTGCATGGGGTTGTTTTTCGTTTCTTAGAGCCAGCCAGTTTCAGGGACGACCCAAATGACAGAGCACAGCCTCTGGCGTTTCTCGCGTGCTTTGCATCGCGCGATCAACGACCGGCAGTTCGAGGATCTCGAGAGCCTGATCGACGAGGACGTCGAGTGGGCGCTCTACGGCCCGATCGACATGTTTCCGTTCCTCGGGGCACGCTCGGGCAGGAGCGCGGTGCTGGAGGTGATCCGCCAGATCGCCGACAACTTCCAGGTCCGCCGCTTCGACCGCGAGAGCATCATGCTCGGGGTGGATTCGGCCGCCTCGATGCTGCGCTATTCGCTCACGGCGCTGGATTCCGACAAGCCGATCTCGCTGCGCGTGGCGCAGTTCGCCCAGTTCAGGGCCGGCCGCCTGACCAACCTGCGCGTGCTGATCGACACCTTCGACCTGGTCGAGCAGGCGCTCGGCCGCTCCATTCATCTGCCGAAGATGACCGCAATGGGGTGAGGGCGCCAACGGGTCCCGCCCTCCGGGACCGACGGCCGCGCCCGCGAAGCATCCTGGCCTCCAGCCCCGCCGGATCGCTTTTTTGTGGACGAAGCCGTCCGTCGCGCGCCATCCGCGCGGCCCGTTGGTTCGCATTTTGACGGACGTCGCCGTGTCGCGCCGCCACAATTTCGCAACGATGGCTCCGCATCTTCACCACGGAATTGGCTGCGGGCAGGACAATGCATCTCACGACAGGATTTGGCTGGGCCAGGCTGCCGATGCTGGCGGCTGCGTTCATTTTTGGCTCGGTGCTGGCAGCGCACGCGCAGACCGTGCCGACCATGCCGAATGCATCAGCGGAAGAGGCTGACGAGGCCGAGGAAGCGCCCGCGGCCAACGTCAACGATCCCGACGTGCTGAAGGACATCGACGTCGACAAGCTCGACTGGGCCCAGCTCGGTACCGACGCCTCTACGCTCCGTGACGAGATCGCCGCGAAGAAGCGTGCCGCCAGGCAGGCCGCCGGCAATGACGGGCTGAACTGGTCGTCGAATGCCAATGCCAACGGCTCCTCCGCCGTCAACGTCAAGCAGTCGATTACCCCGTTCTGGGACACGCGGATCGGCGCCGACATGACGGTCGCGCGCGAGCCGACCACCATGTCCGAGCTCTTGGCCCAGAAGGCCGCCAATGGCGGCAGCGTGCCGACCTCCTCCGGCAGCGCCTGGGCGGCCGCCACCGCGCCCGGCGCAGGCTCCATCTGGGACAAGACCGCGGTCGAGGCCCGCGTCGATCCCGGCGCGGAGAACAGCAAGCTCGGCGCGTCCCTCACCAAGTCGGTGCCGCTGTCAGGCGACTACGCGCTGACGCTGCAGAACGGCTACAGCGTGAACCAGCAGGGCACGACGCCGATCCCCGGCCTCGCCGGCCACATCACGCGCAGCTACGAGACCGACCAGTCGGCCAAGGTCACGATCACCGACACCGGCACGAGCTTCACGGCCGGCCAGACCATGTCGTCGTCGGACGACAAATGGCTGCGCAAGTTCGGCGCCGAGCAGAAGCTTAATGACGGCGTCACCATCTCCGGTTCCGTCGGCGAGACCTCGCAGGGCACGACCAGCAAGAGTCTGACCGCGGGTTTCAAGAAGAGCTGGTGAGCCTCCCCTCGCCTCGCCTGGATCGATAAAATCCACGCAAAACGCCACGGCAAAGCCGCCGAATGGTCGATCCTTGCCGCATCTCGGCCCCTATGCCGTCAAAATCGGACGCCCTGATGACCCCTCACACATCGTCGTGCGGGGGACACTCGCGCAAGCGAACAAGGGAACAACGATGAACGCCATTCGTTCGGAAAAAGTCGAAACCACCGAGACCGAGGCGGTCGACAGCAATCTCGCCGCCGTGTCGGAGGTAGAGGCCGGCATCCGCGATTTCGTGCGCAACGACATCGCCTATCTGCGCCGGCCCGCGGCCGGCAGCGAGCCCGCGCTCGATCCGAATGCGGAAGCCACCGTCACCAACGTCAACTCGCTGATCCAGCGCGTCGCCGGCACCTCGCTCGCCGAGATCGAGAATTTGATCTCCGAGCTCGAGAGCCTGCGCGACCTGCTGCATGCCGAAGGCCAGCGCGTCCAGCGCGAGATCTCCGGCTACGCCCAGCTCAGCCAGGCCGCCATGAAGTCGACCCGCATGATCGCCGACAACGTCGCGCAGTGGAAGCGCGCCGCCGACGGCCTGCGCAACAGCTGATCGACAGGCACTGCTCTTGGCCGCCGCGTTCCCACGAGGGAGTGCGGCGGTTTTGTTTTGAACTTTATCCGTTCCCGCCGCGACAAAGGACAGGCGCCGGCTTTCATTGCGGCCGGCAGGGGACAGTTTTGATGAACAGCATCCGGCCCGAGAATACGGACCCGATACCGCTGCGCGCCGCTCAGCCGCAGTTCGGCACGATCATGATCCGCTTTGTTGGATTGCTGGTGATCGCGATTGCGGTGCTGGCGCTCGTCTACAGCCGCTGAAGCGGCGCGACGCTGCAACCGATCACAAAGTTAACGAAAGGTTAGCGGCTGGCCGCGACCGTCGAGGCTTCGAGCGTAAAGGCGCCATCGGCATAGCCCTTCACCACCATGCCGGCGACCAGCATCACGGCCAGCGTCGCGGTAGCGAAGATAAATCCGACCAGCTTGAGTGCGCCGCGGTCTGCCATGGTCCTCGTCCCCTGTCCTCTACCCACTTCGTTCAAATAGACAGCGACAGGTTCATAATTGGTTAGCAAATCATAGGTTCCGCGAAGCACCTTGCGGGGGCCCCGCGAACGACGGGAGCCTTATGGCAGCGGGGCCGAAACCCGTCCATAGCGCGCGGGCAACACCCGCGGACTGATTTCGTTCGTTCATCTTGGAACGGATCTAACCGCCCGCCTCGCGCATCGGGACGAACGCGGTGGCGGTGATCGAATAGACCTCTTCGCCGCGCTGGTTGGTGCCGGTGGTGATGGCCTGCACGATGCCCCAGCCCGGGCGCGATGAAGACGTGCGCTTGTCGACGATCTCGCTCGCGAAGCTGACACTGTCACCTGATAGCACCGGCTTCATCCAGCGCAGGTCGCGAAAACCCGGCGACGGTCCCCAGATCGCGACCTCGTCGCCGCGCGCGGCCGTTTCCTTTGCCTGGCGTTGATTATCGGCCACGATCAGGCCCATGCAGGCGGAGCCGACATGCCAACCCGAGGCGGCCAGTCCGCCGAACAGCGACTTGCGGCCCTCCTCCTCGTCGAGGTGAAAACGTTGCGGATCGAATTTTGCCGCGAACGTCTTGATCGCCTCGGCGGTGAAGGTATAGGCGCCGAGCTCGCGGCGCTGGCCGATCTGGATGTCCTCGAAGAATCGCATCAGGCCGCTCCCTCGCGCCGCTTGATGAGGATCGGCGAAGTCATCTCGCACAGCACCTGCCCCCTGGCGTTGCGCGCGGTGCATTTGAATTTGACGATGCCGAGTTCGGGACGGCTCTTCGAGATCCGCGCCTCCAGCACGTCGACGTCGAGCGTGAGATCGTCGCCGGGCCGCAACGGAGAGAGCCAGCGCACCTCGTCGACGCCGGGCGAGCCAAGTGAAGCGGCGCGGGTGATGAAGCCGTCGGCCATCATCCGCATCATCAGCGAGCAGAGATGCCAGCCCGAGCCGGACAGGCCCTTGAGCATGCTCATGGCCGCCGCCTCGTCGTCCAGATGCATCGGTTGCGGATCGAACTCGGCGGCGAAGGCCAATATCTCGTCGCGGGTGACATGGCGCGGGCCGAACGAGCCGAACCGGCCGGGCGGGAAATCTTCGAATGTCAGGGTCATCTTGGGGGAAGCCAGAGGGAATGACAGATTGTGGCCGCAGTTTGCGGCAATCTCAACCCGCCCGGCCGCATGGCTCGTGCTACATTCGACGAGTCGGGCCTGATTGGCCGAGCCAGATTGATGCGACCCGATGCCGGGGGAGACCAATGTTCACATTCAGCGATCTGTTTCAGTGGGACCGCTTCATCACGCCGACGATCATCAAGACCTTCTACTGGCTTGTGATCGCGCTGATCTGCCTGTTCGGCGTCTCCGGCATCTTCTCAGGGCTCGCCGCGATGGCGATCAGTCCGTTTGCCGGCTTCCTCGTGGTGCTCTATTCGATCGCGAGCGTCGTGGTCGGAATCGTGTTCTCCCGCATCATCGCGGAGTTCATCCTGATCGTGTTTCGCATCAACGAGCATCTCGGCGCAATCCGCGACCAGGGCGGCGGGATGCGGTGAGGTAGGCTCTGATGCCGTAGGGTGGACAAAGCGAAGCGTGCCCACCTCTTCTGTCGCAATCACGAAGAAACGGTGGGCACGGCGCGCGAAGAGCGCACCTTTGCCCACCCTACGGAAGCGCAGTTCGCGGCTTAGGTATTAAACCGGAAATGCATCACGTCGCCGTCGGCGACGACGTATTCCTTGCCTTCGAGCCGCAGCTTGCCGGCATCGCGCGCGCCGGCTTCGCCGCCCAGCGCGATGTAGTCGTCATAGGCGATGGTCTCGGCGCGGATAAAACCCTTTTCGAAATCGGTATGGATCACGCCGGCCGCGGCCGGGGCCTTGGTGCCGCGATGGATGGTCCAGGCGCGCGCCTCCTTCGGTCCCACCGTGAAATAGGTGATGAGGTCGAGAAGCCGGTAGCCGGCGCGGATCAGGCGATCGAGGCCGGCCTCTTCGAGGCCCAGCGTCTCCAGGAAGTCGACGCGCTCTTCGCGCGACAGGGTCGCGATCTCGGATTCGATCTTGGCGGAAATGACGACGGCGACCGCGTCCTCCTTCGCCGCCTGCTCCTCGACCGCCCTGGAGAAGGAATTGCCGGTCGCGGCCGAGCCTTCCTCGACGTTGCAGACGTAGAGCACGGGCTTTGACGACAATAGGCCCAGCATCCCGAAGGCGCGCTCCTCTTCCGCCTTGCGCTCGACGAGGCGCGCGGGCTTGCCCTCGCGCAGCAGCACCAGCGTGCGGTTGACGAGGTCGAGCTGCTCCTTGGCGTCCTTGTCGTTGCCCTTGGCCTTCTTGGAGAGGTTGTCGACGCGCTTCTCGAGGCTGTCGAGGTCGGCGAGCATCAGCTCCGTCTCGATGGTCTCGATGTCGGCGACCGGCGCGATCTTGCCTTCGACATGGGTGATGTCGGAGTCTTCAAAGCAGCGCACGACATGCGCGATGGCATCGACCTCGCGGATATTGGCCAGAAACTGGTTGCCGAGACCTTCGCCCTTGGAGGCGCCGCGGACGAGGCCGGCGATATCGACGAAGGTCAGGCGCGTCGGGATGATCTGGCCCGATTTCGCGATGCCTGCGAGCTTCTCCAGTCGTGGATCGGGCACCGCAACCTCGCCGACATTGGGCTCGATCGTGCAGAACGGATAATTCGCCGCCTGTGCGGCGGCCGTCTCGGTCAGCGCGTTGAACAAGGTCGACTTGCCGACATTGGGCAACCCGACAATTCCGCATTTGAATCCCATCGTGTCTTCCAATCTTCGCGCTGCGCGCGCGTGAATCTATCGGACTCGTCATGCCGGCCTTGTGCCGGGCATCCACGTCCTTCTCTCCGAGAAGGAAGGCGTGGATGGCCGGGTCAAGCCCGGCCATGACGGAGAGAAATCAATCCGATTTCTCTCCGTTGTCGTCCTTGGTCAAAAATCCCTTCGCCTGCATGGCGAGATGCACCTTGTTGGCGAAGGTCGCGTCCGAGCCCTTGGCCAGCAGAGCGGCGTGCTCGGCAACCGCATCGCACAGTGTCCTCACCCACTCATCGTCGGCCTTGGCGAAATCCGACAGCACATGCGCGTGCACGAATTCCTTGACGCCGGGATGACCGATGCCGAGCCGCACCCGGCGATACTCGTTGCCGATATGCGCCGAGATCGAGCGCAGACCGTTATGACCGGCGATGCCGCCGCCCATCTTCACCCGCACCTTGCCCGGCGGCAGTTCGAGCTCGTCCTGGAACACGGTGATGTCGCCAGGCTCGATCTTGAAGAAGCTGGAGGCTTCCTGAACGCTGCGGCCCGACTCGTTCATGTAGGTCGTGGGCTTGAGCAGGATCACCCGCTCGCCACCGAGCGCGCCTTCCGATGTCTCGCCCTGAAAGCGACGGCGCCATGGTGCGAAACCATGACGCCGCGCAATGTCGTCGACGGCCATGAAGCCGATATTATGCCGGTTACGTGCGTATTTCGCGCCGGGATTGCCGAGCCCAACAAAGAGTCGCATGACGCGGCGCGCCCCTCGCTCGGCGCGCGATCAGTGACCGCGCGCCAGCATTGAGAGTTACTTCTTCTTGTCGCCGCCGGCGGGCGCCTTCGCACCCGCTGCCGGAGCGGCAGCACCTGCCGCCGGCGCCGCAGCACCAGCCGCCGGAGCAGCAGCCGCAGGCGCAGCGCCCGGAGCAGCCGCACCGGCTGCAGCCGCAGCCGCCGCCTTCTGCTCTTCGGCGTAGCCCGAGGGCGGCACGATGGTGACGAGGGTTGCGTCCTCGCGAGTCAGCGCCTTGACGCCGGTCGGCAGCTTGACATCGGACAGATGCAGCGAGTGACCGATTTCCAGCGAGCCGACATCGACCTCGATGTACTGCGGGATGTTCTCGACCGAGCATTCGAGCTCGATCGCGTGGGCGACGATGTTGACCGTGCCGCCGCGCTTCACGCCCGGCGAGGATTCCGCCTTCACGACGTGCAGGGGCACGCTGATGCGGATGGTGGCGCCTTCGCCGAGCCGCATGAAGTCGACATGGATCGGGAAGTCCTTGACCGGGTCGAGATGGAAGTCGCGCGGAATCACGCGGTGCTTCTTGCCCTCGAGGTCGATGTCGACCAGGGTGGTCAGGAACCGGCCGGCCATGATGCGCTGGCGCAGTTCACGATCGTCAACCGAGATCGTGAGCGGGGGCTGGTTGTTTCCATAGATCACTCCGGGCACTCTCCCGGCGCGACGCTCTGCCCGGGCGGCCCCCTTGCCGCTCTGCGGACGTGCGGTCGCCTTCAATTCCTTGACGGTCGCCATAACGTTAAGTCCTTGTTTTTGCAAAAGTTAATGGGCCGCATCGCGGCCCATGGCTTGTCCGCAGCAAGCCTCCAGGGGTGCGGGGGCCGCGGACGTGGCGGGCTTTTAGCCGCAAAGTGCCGAAATGACAAGGAGAATGGGCGGCCACCCTCCCCTGGAGGGGGAGGGTCGGCACGCTGTTCAGCCCGGATAGATTGGTAACAAAGTAGACCTGATGGATTGGTAACAGTTCTCTGTCGGCTGGGAGGACCAGT
>NZ_JAFCJM010000073.1 GCF_018130955.1 Bradyrhizobium liaoningense | reverse complement strand
TAAGCGTCTCGTCAAGATGCTTAAGGACCTGATTACGAAGGCGGAAACGAAGGATTCAAGCTCGCGCCGTTCATCGGAATCGCATGTCCTGGCGTCATGATGGCGGGCCTAGACTAGCCGGCGGCAGGGACAATTCAGATGACGCTGGGGCTTCACCCGATCCGCAGGCTATGCCCGCTTTGCGGCAAGCCGATGAAGCGCGTTGCCGACAAGGTCGTGTAGCGGCGCGACCGGTACCAGTGCGCATACTGCGACGGGATCGATCCGCTCCAAGATCCAGCGGTGCGGAGGTGGACGAAAGCTCACTGAGGCCGCCCGGTGGCTCGAGCAGCCTACAAGGGGGACCCGAAGTGCCTGGGATTCCGGGTCCCCGCAACCGCAACAGCGTGTGAGTGCGCAGCGGCCTAGGTCGCTAGCATCGGCTAGAACCCGGAATAGTAGTCGTTCACAGCTCGCGCCCGTCCCGGGTCGTCCCAATTCCAATCGTTGTCATTGCCGTACTTCGGCGCACGCTGGAGCCTGTCGGCGGTGAGATTGGTTCGGTACCCGCCAAGTCTCGTGTCGTACTTCAACGACTGCCATGGCAGCGGGTAGTGATCGTCCCCGATGCCCAAGAAGCCGCCAAAGCCGAGGACCGCGTACGAGACCTGGCCGCTGACCTTGTCGATCATGACGCGCTCGATCGAGCCGATCTTTTGAACGTCGGCACCATAGACGGCGGTGCCTTCGACCTTGTCGCTACCGATCAGCGTTCCTGTTTCACGCCTTTCCGTTTCCATCGTCATCCTCCTCCTCGAGAGACTGATGCAAGGCAAGTTAGATCGGCAGGCTCTCGTTCCTCCGCATTTCGCCGCACCGGCGCGAGCCTCACCGCCGCCCACGCTCCAACGTTCGACGCCGAAGCCGCCAGATCCCTACCCGCGAATGTTTCGAGTTTTGCCGCTTCGCCGAAAGTCGACGATCATCGCAGGGAGATCCTAGGAACGATCCGTCCTCCTGAGGGATTGGTTTGTTTTTGGAGCGCCGAAAATGAACAGCCCCGATCATAATGCCCTGTATCGCGCGGTTGTGGACGCTCGACGAATTCTCAGCGAGAATCAACTGGGCTCTTTGGATCCTCAGCAGACCATGCGACGCCTGCAGGCCGTCCTCGACAGCGACGAGTTGGTGCACGCTCTCAATCGCTCGAACCTTCAACCGGTATCGCGGCTAGAGCGCTAAAGCGATTTATGCTGCGGTACGAAAGGTCCAGGTCCGCGCCGGCGGTTCAAGCGGGTGATCCGAGGCCTTTCTAGGCGAGACGCATTCTGAGCTATTGCCAAGTCTGAGCCGGGATGTAGATTTCTGGAGATTTTTCACATTTGTTGAATTCGACGCCCAAGCGATTGCGTTACGATAGTTCTTTCTTCTGGGGGTTCCCCATGTTCGATCCTGCTACCACCGCGCTTTTGCGCACGGTCCTGGACGAAGTCTGCGAAAGCGTTTCCCTGGCCGAGACCGGCGCCCACACCCACGTGGCTTCGAAAATCCTGGAAGCCGCGAGCAGAGGCAACACGTCTCCGGAGCAGCTCAAGCAGATCGGACGCCAAGCTCTCTCGCAGGCGCCAACCATGTGGCGCTGACCTGCCGGGGCGGGACGCGTCCGAAGACGTCGCGCGCGAAGCTCGAGCGCCGCATCGCTGATGAGGGCCAGGAGGAGGTGTACAAATTTTCTTTCAGCGCTATGGCCGAGGAAAAACCGACGCGGGCCATGAACTAACTTAGGTGAACCGTGTTCAAGAAGATATGTCGCGGTACTATTTTGACATTGAGAATGGTCACCCTTACCGGGACGACGTCGGCGAAGACCTGCCTGACGATGAAGCTGCTTGGCGAACGGCCATATGGCTGACCCGGGATATGGAGAGCAACCTGCTTCCGGGTGGCGCTTGGAATTTGGAGGTCCGAGACCGCCGGCAGAAGCCGATCTTCCGAATTACAGTCAAGGCAGAACGTCTGCGTTGAAAGTCCGTGCGGTATCTCGCACGGCGATCTCTCTCGGCGGACCGCTGGCGCCTTCGAGTTCCTGCTCCCCACCGCCGCCAAGACCGTTCCTCCCGGGCTCGATTGGCTTCATGAGGTGAAGTACGACGGCTATCGCTTGCGCGTCGAGCGCAATGGCGATCGCATCCGGCAGATCCCGCGCGGCGGCCGCGATTGGACCAAGCGCTTCCCGGCATCGCCAAGGCTGTGCTGAAAAACCACAGCAAGCATTTCGTCATCGACGGCGAGGCTGTGGTACTCGGCGTCGACGGCGTCTCTGATTTACGGCGGATTTGTCGAGAGCGGCGGTGCGTGCAAAAGAGCGCCGCCTATGGCGGAGGTATCGCGTGATCTCACCAATCGGCATCGCGTTCAGCACCCGGTTCGTCGGCACGCCGCCTTTCGGCGCCATCTCGACGTCCCAGTGCATGTGATCGAGTTCTGCGATCGGGTGTGCGTCCGGGTTGATGCTCATCATGCAGCCGAAGTCCAGGGCCGCCCGGTGCCAGCGCCAGTCCAGGTCTAGTCGCCATGGATGCGCGTGATCTCCACCGCGACGTGATGCTTGGCACAAGCGCATAGCACCTTTTCGACGTCGATAACCCGGGCGACGACTGAAGCTGGCGACCGGTCATGTGGCCGATGATCGTAGTGTATCGGTTGGCGATGACCCGCAGCAGGCGTTCGGTCTGCGCCTTCCTGTCCAGTTTGAACCGACCGTGGATGCTGGCGACCACGAAGTCGAAGTTTTCCAGTACGTCGTCTGGATAGTCCAGCGAGCCGTCGGCCAGGATATCGGACTCGATGCCTTTCAGGACCCGGAAGTCCCTGCCGAACTTCTTGTTGAGCCGGTCAGTCTCGCAATGCTGCTGCTCGATCTGCTCGCGCGAGAGCCCTCCAGCATAGTGCGCCGATTTCGAATGGTCGGCCACGCCGAAATACTGGAAGCCGCGCTTGCGTGTTGCCTGCGCCATCCTTTCAAGCGTCTCCGTGCCATCCGACGCGTCGGTGTGACAATGCAGGATACCGCGCAGGTCGCGGTCTGTGATCAGTTTCGGCAACTTGTCTTCAAGCGCCAGCTCGATCTCGCCGCGCCCCTCGCGGAGCTCCGGTTCGATGAAGGGAAGGCCGAGCGCGTCGTAGATGTCCCGTTCTTTCGTCGCAACTAGGCGCCGGCCGTTATGGAGACCGTCGGCTTCGAGCCTCATGCCTTGTTGTTCGGCGAGTGCGCGGAACTGCTCGAGGTGCTCTGCCGAGCCCGTGGCGTGTAGCAGTGTCGCGCCGAAATGCTTTCGATCGGTGAGGTATACCTTGAGCCGCCGGAATCGAGGGGGACGGGCCCATCTTCCGTAGTGGACGCTTCGGCGATCGTACTGCCCCGACAGGAGATCGTTGATCAGGGTGGCGTAGTCGATACCTTCGTCGGTCTCCCGGAACGCGGCGCCGCTGCGGAAGTCTTCCAGGACTAGGTAGAAGTCCTTATCGAGCCGATCGGTGGGGATGATCGAAGGCGAGGCCATACGCAAAACTCCACTGACCCGCGTTTAAAGCTATGTCCGCGCCGACCCGAGTGCGAGTCGCGCAAAAGGGCCGCTGCCTGGAGGATCAGCGGCCCTTTCCGGGGTTTCAAAGTTTTCGAGCAAGGAGGCACTCCCCGGACTGCCGAGCTTTCCCGGTGGTGAGGGTTCCCGCCACAACATTTGTGAACCGGAGGCTCAGACATTAGTCGAGGAGCAACCTCCTTCCGGTGGCGGCTCGGCCAGCTAGCGCGAGGCCTTCAGGAAATTCTGTCTGATCGAAAACGAATTCAACCTTCCGAGAAATCGCGCGACGTTGATTGGCCGAGCTGTTGAAGTCGCTTTTCCAATTCTAGCTTTTTGGTAACCAGCCTCGCAGCAAGAATTTGGGCGACATCCATGTGGAGAACCCACAATTCGTCAGTAGACAGTTTCCCAATTTGCTCTCGGTAATCGTCCACAGCCCCATTGGGACAGGAAGCACTCAAATCCTCAGATTGCCTACGCCGATTCAGGTCGTCGCGTGGCTGGCCAGCCGTACCCTGCTGCCTCATAAACCGCCTTCCTGGCTTTGCGTGCCTCACCGAACACATTGCCTTCAGCTTTGGCTACGCTATCTTGAAGCTTTTCCAGTTCTGAAACTCGTGAAGCGAGTTCCTCAAGAAGTTGATGCAAAACGGATATGCGCTCGTTTAATTGCTCGCGATCATGCATGGGGGATACCAATCTTGGTCGTTAGTGGTCGGCGTTCTCCCATCGGAGCGAACAGGTAATGCCGGCAATTGCCGCTTGTTCCTAATCTCATAGGGCTCGCATGTACGCGCAGAGGGACTTCACAACATGGCGCATGAAGTGGCGACGGCTGGCACCTTCACGGGTGAGTTGCTTTATTCGGAAGGGGGGCAGGTTTATGATCGAGCAAGGGACCGCCCTACTCCATCGTTTTTTGACGAGATCGAGTGTGCGCGGTCGATTTGTCGTCACACTGCCGACAGCGCATGTAGCGCTCAAGCTCGTGGACCGGAGTTGTCTTCGTGCGTCGCACAATGTCGAGCGCGACAGTCTGATGCGTGTCGCAACCGAGGTACTTCACCTCGAAATAGCGATAGCCGGCATTCAGCGCGTCGCCGAGACAGGGGATTGACGCAGGCCGAGCGGCATGCAGCCGCAGGCAGGCGGCACCTTGCGCGACAAGAGGAACTGATTGCGGAGCTAAACCGAGATGGCCACGACACGACAGAGGCCTGGAGGTTGGTCGCCACTTTGAGGGAGACGCAAGCGCTTCACGAAGCAGACGTTGAGCGTCTTCTAAGCCTGCTGGTGAAGTAGGGACGCTCGGTTCTAAGGGAACTTTGTACCTGGGAGTTTCTCAGTTCTCCCATCCCTCATTCTGCCGCTCGCAGACCCTGATCCGTAGGCTCATAGCGCTGCCCGTGCTTCACGAGCCAGCCACCTTCGACATCCGCTGCGCCAAAGCCGTCGAGCATGCGGGCTGATTGCCGCCGGGGTGATAGAGGCCATCTCTGCGCTCGAACAAGTAGACGTAGACGCGCGCGAGCCGTAGCGGCTTGAGCATTGCCGGTAAAAGTACGATGGGGTTGGCGGTCATGCCTTTAGTTCTCGATGTGCTTCACTGTTGAGATCGGCCATTTACCGTCATGTCCGCTGATTGAGATGCGAAGCCCGTGCGCGTCGTCGAGGAATACGTGGACAATCGCGCCAGCTTTGCCGTCGGTCAGCACGACCGCTTTCCCGACCAACTCCTCCTCGGCCGCGTGCAATTCGCTGAGGATGTTCATGGCCCGCTTGTCGCTCATTAGCGACAAATCGCACAGATCACGAGAGGTTCCGCCAAAGCCGCGAGAGCCCGGGTGATTGCAGAGCCGCCTCCACCTTCAACGGGCGGGCAGAACCGCGACAGTCGTAAGTAGCCGGACATAGGTCCCGCCCGCTCTCGTGCAGCTCGAGCCAGCCGAGGTCGACCGCGTGCCTGATCCCGGCGCCAAACTCGGTTCCGCTGGCCTTGAGCATGTAGAGGAAGGCGGCGTTGATCTTCTCGATGTGAATGCGCCCATCCTGCACGGGCTCGATGCCGGCGGCGATTCGACCAGCTTGCGTGCGGCAACCTCCGCATCGGCGTAGGGCCGCTCCTTTGCGTATTTAATTTGTGCCATGGTCTACCCCGGTCCGCATCGATCGCGCGCGCTTGCTCTAACTGGCGATTGTTTAGATGGATTTCCTTCGTTGGTCCTGAACGGCAGTTGGCGCACTACTGGAAGTGCCGGGACAGTTGGAGTTGATGGAAGCTCGGCTCGGCGAGCCTGAGCCGGCAAGTGAAGCACTCGGAGCTGAACCGCTGCCTGCGCCGCTCGTCTCGGCTTCTTGTTTCGACCCGGTCCGGCCGAGACTCAGCGCAGCGGAGTCGCACGGGAGCGGGCGAAGGCGCCCTGACTCCTCCGGTGCGGTTCTCAGTAGGCACTTCCGAAACTCTAGGAAAAACGGAAACTTTCCGGATCGCGCTGAGTTGGCAACGACTGGTTTCGATCGTCGGAGCGCGAGAATGGTCGACGAAGTCGTGGTGAGAAGGGCGGCAGAGACGGCTTGGACGGTGTACCATTCGACGCACGCGGAGGTCGACGTTCAGGACAGCCGCCGCTGCCTCCTTGAGCGTCGCCTGCATAGGAGATGGGAAGAGCGAGAGAGCGATCCCGAAGAACTTGCCAGCTTCGGACTCGCCTACCTGCACGGGCTTCCCTCGGACGAATGTTGAGGTGGATGAAGATGCTCGTGGCGCGAGTGGCGGGCGAAAGCACAAGGCCCAACTGGACGCTGCTCGCGATTTCGTACCTCATTTCCGCAGCTATCGTGGTGGTCTTGCGATCCGCGTTTGGGGCTTAGCCGATGCGGATTGCCCAGCTTGCCCCGTTGGCCGAGAGCGTCCCTCCGAAGCTTTACGGCGGCACGGAACGGGTAATAGCCTGGCTGGTCGACGAGCTGGTCGGCTTTGGACACGACGTCACCCTGTTTGCGAGCGGCGACTCCCGGACGAGCGGAAAGCTGCATCCCGTATGGCCTCGTGCGCTGCGCCTCGGCCGGAGGGGCGCGGACCCGAATGCCGCCTGCGCTCTGCTGATCGAAGCCATCGCCAAGCGGGCGGGCGACTTCGACGTGATCCACTCCCATGTCGACTGGCTGCCTCTTCCGGTGCTGCGCCGGACGGGCATCCCGTTCCTGACGACCATGCATGGTCGGTTGGACCTCCCCGGTCTGTCAGACGTCGTTCGCCAGTTGGCCGACGCGAGTTTCGTGTCGATTTCCGACGATCAGCGCCTACCGCTTCCGGACGCACTTTGGATCGCCACCATCAAGCACGGATTGCCCAAGGACTTGTTCCAGCCCTGCTACGAAGTTGGTCGGTACCTGGCCTTCCTCGGGCGCCTGACGGCGGACAAGGGTCCTGAAGACGCCATACGCATCGCGCATGCTGCGCGGATGCCGCTGCGGATCGCCGCAAAAATCCCGCGCGGCGAGACCGCTTACTTCAAGAAGAAGCTCGAGCCTCAGATCGATGGCGAGAAGGTCCAGCTCGTCGGCGAGGTCGATGAAACGAGGAAGCAGCCATTCCTCGCAGGCGCCGCCGCCCTGTTGTTTCCGATCAACTGGCCGGAGCCGTTCGGTCTCGTCATGATCGAGGCGATGGCCTGCGGGACGCCCGTCATCGCCTATCGCTCCGGCTCCGTGCCTGAAGTGATCGAGGACGGCGTGACCGGCTTCATCGTGGATGGCGAGGAGCAGGCGATCGAGGCTGTGAAGGAGTCGGCGCGGCTGGACAGAAGAAAGATTCGGGCGCGGTTTGAGGAGCGCTTCTCCGCGAGCCGAATGGCTAGAGAGTACGAAAGCCAATACCGCAAGCTGATCGATGGCGCCAATTGCACCGGTGGTTCGATTCCTGGGCGCGGCAAGGAGCCTGAGCCATAAGAGACACCGGGAACAAGTGGCAATCTCTGGGAGTTGGGGCCGGGCATCTACACGGAAGCAGACTCAGTTGGAGGAGACAATCGATGAAAGGCTTTCTTGCCGTTGTTCTGCTCGGCGGCGCCGTGATCGGCGGAGCAGCGTTCGCACAATCTACGCAGCCGGCCGATCGTGCCGCGCCGGCAGCGACCAGCCAGCCGGCTGATGTGGCGCTCAAAGGAAATTGGCGGGCCTCGAAGCTCATGGGCCTGAACGTCTATAATGAGGCCAACGAGAAACTTGGCGACATTAACGAGCTTCTTGTCGACAAGAGCGGCAAGATCAACGCAGTAGTGATCGGCATTGGCGGCTTCTTGGGTATGGGTGAGCACGACATCGCTGTGTCCATCGACAAGCTGAAGTTCGTGGAAGAGCCGGTGCGCACGAGTTCGACCGGCACCTCGACCACGGCCCGCGACACGACCACCGGTGCGGCGGCGCCGACCACCACCAATCGCACAACAAGCGATTGGGTTCCGGACCACGCCGTGATGAGCGGCAACAAGGAGCAATTGAAGGCGCTCCCGCAGTTCAAATACTCGGACTACAATTAAGTGGAGCGTGTGCGCGACAAGACTTAGGGCCCCACGCGGGGCCCTTTTTGCTGCTTCGGGAGCTACTGGCGGACTCCGATACACGCATCGGCAGAAATGAAAACGGCTCGTCGGGTCGTGGGACGAGCCGTTCCAGGCGAGCATTCCATTGCTCAATGCAGATGGACTAACAAATCGACCCGCCGAAATCCTTACTGCTCAGTACAGACCTTGGTGGTCTTCACGGCGGATTCGGCTTCGATCTTGGTCTTGTAGACGCCATCGCCCACGACCGTCGTGGTGGTCGTCGTCGGCTTGGTATCGACGACGGTGCACTTCTTGGTGGTCGCATCGCGCACGATATAGAACTCGGCAGCGCTGGCGGCCTGAGTGCCCAGGGCGAAAGCGGCGAGAGCGCCGCACACGATCAGCTTCTTCATGGTGTTGTCTCCTCCGTTTGCTCGTAAGTATCATCGCCAACGACGAAGTTTATCCGAAGTTCCAGTTGTTCCTTGGCGGGCGCATGACTGCGCGCGCGCCAAGTGTAGCGAGGGCGAATACCGCGCTTTCCCGGGCAGGAACCTGAGCCTTCGTCCGATGTTGTTCGGCAATCGCATTTAGGAGGGTTTAGATGAACACGCGCTTATTGTTGGCCACGACTGCTGCAGTCGCGATCGCGACTTCAGCTTTCGCGCAATCCTCTCCGAACACGTCGACCCCAAATCCGCCGGCCGCTCAACGTCAGCGGGACTCCACCACGACACCGTCCGCCTCGAGTAAGACGCCGTCCTCGTCTGCCACAACGCCTTCGGGATCCGCACAAACGAGCAATCCTTCGTCGACCAATTCGGCTCAGACGCAGTCGCCGGCCACGACCGGCCAGAGTTCTGCGGGCCAACCGTCGGATCCCGGCACCGCCACGAACACCACGCAAGCGCCGACCTCGGGCAACGTGCCTAGCCAGGCGCAGACCAACCAGCCCTCCAACCAAACCAATCCGCCGTCGAACCAGGCGCAGACCAATGCGCCTTCGAGCACCCAGACTCAGAGCGCGAACCCGCCTGCGTCAGGCAGCAATCAGGCGCAGTCGCCGACGGGTAGCGGCGGCTCGACCAACACGGCTCAGCAGCCGAACAACCAGCGGAACACGGCCGATCGTTCGTCGAACACCAACGTAAACGCGTCGGTCAACATCAACGACCAGCAGCGCACCCGCATCAGCCAGTCCATCTCGCATCTCAACGTCCAGCCGCTGAACAGCGTGAACTTCTCGCTGTCGGTCGGCACCGTGGTCCCCCGGGACGTGCGTCTTCAGCCGCTGCCGGCCGAGGTCGTCGAGGTGGTGCCGCAGTATCGCGGCTACAATTTCGTCCTGGTGAAGGACGAGATCGTGATCGTGGAGCCTTCAAGCTCCAAGATCGTCGCCGTCATGCCGTACTCGGACCGCTCGACGGCCGCAGCGCCTGCACGCACCGAACAACGCAAGACGACGTTCAGCGATCGCGATCGCGAAGTGGTTCGCAAGCACGCCAAGGCGCGTCCGGTCGAGCGCGAGCGGGGTACCACCGGTAGCACGGCGCGAACCGAGATCCGCAGAGGCGAACGCGTGCCGGAGGGCGTGGCCATCGAGGCGTTCCCAGAGGACGTCTATCGCGATGCGCCGACCTTGCGGGAGTACCGGTACATCAACCGGGATAGCCGCACCTATATCGTCGACCCCCAGGAACGCATGATCATCGAAGAGATCGATTGATTTCGCCAGAAGGAGAAACGACGATGAAGACCCTTGCTCTGGGAATCCTCGCCGCAACCCTTCTGGAATCCGCTGCGATTGCCGGCCCGCTCAATCCTGCCGCCATCCGTTCGACCGAGGTCTCCGGCGTCGACCAGGTGCGGCTGGTCTGTAACGAGTGCGGGCGCTGCTTCCGGACCCGGGGCCCCCGTTACGTCCAGCGCTACTACGGCGGTGACGACTACGTGGTCAGGCGCAGCTATGGATACTATGGCGGTCCCGGCTACTACGATCGCGGTTACGGATACTACGGCGGCGGGCCGAGCATCGGCTTCAGCTTCGGCGCTGGCCGCTGGTAAATTGAACGGACAATGGGCCGCCCTCCAGAGCGGCCCATTTCCGCTTGCCCTATCGGAGTATCGCGTTCATGGCCCCCCGAGCCAATTGGAAAGGCTTTTTGCGTCTCTCTCTCTTGTGACGTGCCCTGTGGCCCTCTGGCCACCTCGGAGTCCGAGAAAATCTCGTTCAACCAGCTTAACTGGCAGACCGGCCATCGCATCAAGTACCTGAAGGTCGACGCCGAGACCGGCGACGAGGTCCCAAGCGAGTACATCGTCAAGGGCTATCAGCTCGAGAAGGACCGGTTCATCGAGGTGACCAAGAAAGAGCTCGAGGAGATCGCGCTGGAATCCTCGCGCGCCATCAACATCGACGAGTTCGTCGATAAGTCCGATATCGACCCGCGCTATCTCATCCGCCCCTACTACCTGCGGCCCGACGGCAAGATCGGCCACGACGCCTTCGCCGTGATCCGCAAGACCATCCGCGAGTTGGAGAAGGTCGCGATCGGGCGGGTCGTGCTCACCAATCGCGAGCACATCATCGCGCTCGAGCCGCTCGACAAGGGTCTCGTCGGCACCTTGCTGCGCTACCCGTACGAGGTGCGCGGGGAGCAGGAGTATTTCAACGAAATCCAGCACGTCAAACTGACCAGGGACAAAGCACATCGGTGAACCAGAAGTCCGGCACTTTCGAGCCGGAGAAGTTCGAGGATCACTACGAGACCGCGCTGATCGACCTGATCAATCAGAAGCGCGCAGGGAAAACGATCCGTCCGAAGGAGCGGCCCAAGGGGGAAACGCCGTCGATCTGATGGAAGCGTTGCGGCGGAGCGTGGGTCAGGAGGCCGGGTCAGCGAAGGTGGGCAAGCCAGTCAAGAAGCCGCGCAAGTCGTCGAGCGGCCAGAAGGAAATGCTGATGCCGATCGAGGGCAAGAAGCCCAAAGAGGCGAAGAAGCCGGCAGCGGGGCCGCAGAGGAAATCCGCTTAGGAACTGAGTGTCGGAAGGGCGGTTGCTCTAACGCCATGGTAGGCGAGCCGCATGGATATGAGAGAAGCTTCGGCAATGACGGAAGCCTCCGGGCTGACGAACGCGCAGGGCGGCATCGAGCAGGCTTCCGCCGCGAGCCCTGAAGCGGGAAGGGGGCCTCGGTCGCTCCACGCGCCTTCGCCAGACGACGCGATGGGCTTCGCCGACCAGTTGCGCAAGATCGCGATCAAGGCTCCGTTGCAGTCGCTTGTCGTCGCATTTCTGCTGGGGTCTGGGTCGCGCGTCGACGTTAGGAGCCGGTAGGGCCTGATGAAGCGTCATGGCAGGTAGCTCAAGACATTTCAGACCTCGCTGGGCTTCTACGATCTCGCGATCGCAGCGCCTTCCATGAAGGCGGCGCTCGAGGCTTGGGGCGCCGGAAGCAATCTTTTTCATCAGGGTGTCGCCAAGGAGACGGACGACCCCGACATGGTCGCCGCGACGTTGTCCAAGCCTGGCGTGGTGCTGAAGCGCCCCGCCGGATCGAATAGACGCTTCGCCGAGCACTCGGGTCTCCCGTCCGACCTGGGATCCGGCGAGAACGAAGTTCGTCGGGAAAAGCGTCGGGCGAAGCCGAGCAAGGGAGCTGCATGCAAGATCAGCGAACGGGCAGCCCGAAAAGCCGCCGCGGATTTCGAGAAGGAGCAGCAGCGCCGCGAAGCCGAGCGCAGGCGACAAGAGGCTGCGCGTGAAAGCGCTCGCGAGCGGCGCGAGAAGGCGATGGCGGAAGCGCAAGCGGTACTGGATGCGGCCGAGCGCGAGCACGAAGCCAACATGAAGGCCGTCGAAGCCGAACGTGCCGCCGTCGAAAAAGCGGCTCAGCACGAAAAGGAGCGTTGGCACAAGCAGAAGGAAAAGCTCGAGGCCGCATTGCGAAAAGGCACGCGAATAATCATTCATAATGCTGGCAGCAATGAAACCAGCTTTTCGCCTCCTTCGAGGCAAATTGTCGCTTCCGGCATCTCGCTTCTAATCGAAGTTATTCCAACGTGACGACTACGTTGCAGTCGCAGCGAGCGGCCTTCCATCCTCGTCGACCGGTGACGTAGCGCCAACGGGCAAATTGAGCTTCATCTTGCAGATCACTCCTGATGGCTCGAACAGGATATCGGTGCCGCCACCGAACTGAGCGAGTGCTCGCGACAACAGTCGTAGCCCGAAGCCTTGTCTTTTGGGAGCGCTTACTGTCGGCCCATCCTTCTCTTGCCAATCGATTTCCAGAAGTGAGTCCGTCATTCTCGAGTTGAGCAGTACGATACCCTTGGGTACGGACAGCGAGCCGTATTTTGCCGAGTTCGTTGCAAGCTCATGAACGAGCAGTGCGATCGTCAAGGCGTATTTGGGTGGGAGCAGTACGTAGGGGCCCTGGATCAGGACGCGCGAAGCGACGTACGGCCCCAGCTCGGTTTTCGCGATGTCATGAACAAACGCGCCACGTCCGTTCGCTTCCTCGACGAGGTGATCCGTCGCCGTCAGGGCGGCGAGGCGGCTCAGGATCTCGTCGCGGACCTGTGGCTGATCGCGCAATTGCACGCTGATGATCGCCTGTATAGTTGCGATCTTGTTCTTGAGCCTATGGGCCAATTCCTGAACAGCCAATTGACGGAGCTGCTCCTCGTCCTCGAGGCGCCTCGCTACGCGACGGAAATGGTCGGCCGCCAACGCCAGAAGCATCGACACGAAGACAAAAGTGACAAGGGTGACTTTATCTCCGTAGCGTTCCAGGGAAAAGCTGAATGCAGGCGGCATGAAGGCCCACCAAGCGGTCATGCCGCCGATGACTGCAACCAGAGCCGCTGGGCCGATACCGCCTAGAAGAGCGGTGAATGCCACGGCCGGGTAATATGCGATGAGTGACGAGGCATCCTGGTCGAACCATTTGAGCCAAATTTCGAACAGGCTGGCGCCGAGAGCGCAGACGAGAGCAAATGCGTAGGATTGCAGGGACCCGGGAGGGATGTACCCGCGCAGACGCGCCAACACTGAATCGATAGATAGGGTCAGCTTTGCCGTATTGACTCGCCGCATGACCGAACTCACCCACTGAGCAGCTTTCAAAAAGGCGCTCGCACGAAACCTAGCACGTTGCCGTCAAGTAAGCATCATGGACGCCTCGCCGGCGCGGCGGCCCAAGGCCGCCGCAGCCGCATCGGTACGCCGCCGGGCCGTGGCGGATCGTCATCGTCGCCATCCAGCCGGCGCAGCGCCGCGAGGATGTCCGCGAGCCGGATCGTGTGGACCGTGCCGGGAATCTCGCGTAGCGCGGGACAGGATTCGACGGCGAACATGTCGGACGCCCAGGACGACAGGATGATCCGTTTCTCCGGCTCGGAGAGCTCGTTGTCATTCAGGACATCCTCCGGAGACGCATAGTGCGCGGCCGGATGGAAAAATGGATTGATATTGCTGGTGTTCGTGTTGGCGTTGCTCATCGGTTGCCTCCCTTTATGCTCCTTTCCTCGGGGCAGGTTTTCGGTGAGTTTGGGCGGCGGCGACCGCCGCCCGTGATGGTCATTTACTGCGTGTTGATCGCGATGCGCTTGACGCCCGCTCGCGGGTTCTCGGCCTTCGGTAGCGAGATGGTCAGGATGCCGTTCTTGAACGAGGCCTCTGCTTTGTCCTCCTCGACGTCCTGGAGCGCGATCTGCCGCTGGAACGAGCCGTAGTGGCGCTCGGTGAAGTATCTGCCTTCGTCCTTGCGCTCGCTCTTCTTCTCGCCGCGAATGGTCAGCACCCCGTTCGCGATTTCGATCTGGACGTCGTTCTCCGTCATGCCTGGAAGCTCGGCCGAGATCGTCAGCGCCTTGTCGGTCTCGCTGAGCTCGATCCTGGGCCAGCCGAATTGCCCTTCCATGAGCGGTGACAGGCTTGTGCCGCCGAAGCCGCGGAAGACATCGTCGAACAGCCGGTTCATTTCGCGATGAAGCGTCATGAAGGGATCGTGGGTGCCGCGCCCCGTCGCGAGCTCCTGGTTTCTGGACCAGGGAATGAGATCACGAACTGCCATGATTTTTCTCCTTCATTGCATGGGCCAGGGAGCGCGGCCACGCTTGCGCGCGCCGCGTTCCGCCGCCGAACCTCGATCCAGCGTCAGGCTGCCTTCTTCTGCTCGATCTGCGACGGAGAGGCGCCGCTTCCGATCTGGATCCGGCGCGGCTTCATGGCTTCTGGCACCTCGCGGACGAGATCGATGATGAGCAGGCCGTCGCGGAAGCAAGCGTCCTTCACCTGGACATAGTCGGCCAGGTTGAACACGCGCCGGAACGGACGCGCAGCTATGCCCTGGTACAGGTACTCGCCGGCCGCCTTATCGGGCTTCCTGCCGTCGATGATGAGCGCGTTCTGCTCGGCCGTCACGGCGATGTCGTCGGCTCCGAAGCCGGCGACGGCAAGCGAGATCCGGTAGTGGTCCTCGCTGGTACGTTCGATGTTGTACGGGGGATAGTGGTCTTCGCTTGCCTGGCGCAACGTGCTGTCGACGAGGTCGGCCAGGTGGTCGAAGCCGATGGTGGAGCGCCACAGGGGCGCGAAGTCCAACGTGGTCCTCATAACCAAGTCCTCCAAAGAGCAAGATGGATACAAGGAGCGCAAGGCAGGAGTCAGAGCGGGTCTGATACCCGGCCCGGCGCCCGCGCCGGACCCGTGAAGGCGCCCGGCACACCGCTCTCGCGGCGAAAAATGATCTAGAAAAACGAGAAGCCGTTTCAAGAGGTCTGCCACAAAAATTTTTGCGGCGATCCCGGCCCCGCTCGCCACCTGCTGCAGCGCACTACCAAGGACTCGGAGATGCGGCGAGAGGTGACTTGACAGCCACTCGCGTCCGAATATTTTTTTGCGCCGGGAATTCTCTTTCCCAGTTTGCTCAACACCAAAAGGACCGTGACGACCGTCAGGAGTGACGACGATGCTCGATGAAGATCTGGCCCGCATCCGCGCGCACCGCAACAACATCCACCGCTACCGGCGACTGCTTCGCACGAAGCTATCGGAGCTTGAACGTCAATTTATCGAACGTCGCCTCGCCGAGGAGAAGGCTTCGCTCGAATCCCTTGCCACGAAAACCTTCCCTGTCGCGTTTACGGTGCCGAACGGCCCGGTTGGCTCCGTAGAAGCGAGGGGCGGGCTATGAGCGACCTTCGCGACCTCCTCATCCGCGGCAGCGAAAAGGTGATCGGACACTATCGCCTCCTGCTGGCGAGCGCCAAAACCGAGGCCGAGCGCCAGCTCTACCGAAGACGGATCGAGCGCGAGCAGCGGCTACTGGACGACTTGCACGGCGGATTCCCCGATCAGTCCGCTACATATGACTTAGGGCACGTAAAGGCTGCGTAACTGGCTTCTTAAAGGTCCTCTCGCAGTCCTTTGAAGAGCGGGTGCCGGACCTTTCCTTCGGCCGATTTGGCCCGGTACTCGATCTCCGCGAGCAGCTTCGGCTCGACCCAGATGCCCTTGTGCGCGATGCGCTTGGCGTAAGGCTGCGTCTTCCGGATCAGCGGCTTCAGCCGTTTCTGCAGGTCGGCGGCGGAGGATTTGTCGAAGCCGTCCTTGCCGGCATAGACGAGGTCGCCGCCCTTGCGCCGGCCAAGGTAGATGCCGTCCCACTTGCCTTCCTCGAGCGCGAAACCGGCGATGGTGAGCGTCTCCCGCTGCGCGCAGGTCTTCTTGACCCACGCGTTGCCGCGGCCGCTCACTACCAATCCCAGGGCATTGCCATGGCCGTCTCAGTCCGGCGGCTGTAGGCCGGGCGATCTCAGCCACTGGCTCATGTGCGAGCCGATCTCGGCCTGGCGGGCTTTGCGGAGGGTGTCCTCCCGTAGCGGACCGGGAGGGAGGGATCTGGCTGCTTCTCGGAGGCGTTTTGCTTCTTCGGCAAGGCGTTCTTCCAGGGACACGGTTTGCGTGAAACGGCGTCGTCGCTGCATGACACAACCTCGTCTGACGGGTCCTAACCGTTGGGCTTGAATTTCACGAATCCAATATGCAGAAGCCGACGTTCCGGTTCCCGGACGGTCTAGGCTGCGCGAAATGCAGATCAGCCGAAGACGACCTTAGTTCATCTTGCGGCGTAGCTTCCGAAGCAGCTCTCGAGGTCGGCGGCGTACTCCTCAATGATCCGCCGCGTCTCCTACATCCTGGACCGGCTCGACCCCGGCGGCCAGCTCGAGGAGCTCGCGCCCGGCCGCGGCAGGACCGTCGTAGCGGCTAGCCTCAGCGTGCTTCACCGAAGACGTCCGGTTCTCGAGTAGACCGGAAGTGACCGCCCGTATGCCAAAGCGGCGCTTTTGACCCGAAGCGGACTCAGACTGAGCCGTATAGCGATTTCTCCCTCGTAGCAGCTTGGCGATTCCACATTGCGATCGGAACGCTTAGCAGCACTGCTGCTGTCCTTCGACGAGCCGAACGTCGCCGCCGTATCGATGACCGACCACACGACGACAATTTGGCGTTCGACCCACTCGAAGAAGCAATCTCGCCGTCGAAATAGGACTACCCATCTCCTGCGGTCCGGCCTCTTAGTGTCCTATTCAACCGACCCCTCGACGGCTTTCGCCGCGCCAGCGCGTATGCCGCCAAGCTACTGAATGGTACGAAACCCGGCGAACTCGCCATCGAGCAAGCGCGTGTGTTGACCCTCGGCGACTTCGAAGTCGCCGGCGCGCGGCCCTTCTTCGCGCTGGTCGCGTTCTGCGCATACCCACTGGACGCCTTGGGACGCCATCGACGTCAATCAAGGAGAGGAAACTTTCAGAACAATTTTTCCTATGTGGCGGGACGTCTCCATATGAGCATGCGCCGCGGAAGCGCTGTCCATATCGTAGGTACTGTCGATCACAGGGCGGATATCTCTACTGAGCCGAGACCAGAGTTGCTCCCTCAGACCAGAGGCTAAGCGACGCTTGAGCTCCAGTGGGGTAGATCGAAGAAAGCCGCCCGCAATGGAGGCCCGCCGCGACATGAGTGCACGCAGCGGCAATGCCAAGCTCTTCCCGCCGCCGGCCGATAAGTGCGAAATTCGTCCTCCTGGTGCGAGAGCTTCGAGATCGTCGGCGAGGTGAGCGCCTGCCGAAGTGTCGAGCACAGTATCCACGCCGCGCCCGTCCGTTGCGGCCAATATCTGGGTGGACAGGTTAGGCGCTGCATAGTCGAATACGGCGCGACATCCCAATGAGCGTGCGACCTCTCGCTTTTCCGCCGTCCCGGCCGTCGCGAAGACGTCGTGCCCAAGTGCTCGCAGAACCTGAATAGCGATAGTTCCGACGCCGCTGGCGCCACCATGGATGAGCGCCGTTTCACCGCGCTTAATCCGCATCAATTCGAAAAAATTGAACCAGGTCGTGAATAGCGCCTCCGGCAAAGCGGCACCGGCAATATGGTCGTATCCGGCCGGCACCGAGAGCGCCAGTTCCTGATCGGTCGATACGAATTCGGCGTATGCCCCACCATCGGTGAGGGCCACTACGGCTTCGCCGATGCGGTTTTGCGGAACGTTTTTGCCGCAGGCCACGATGCATCCCGATGCCTCCAGACCGGGAACTGGATTTGGTTCGCGCGTCGGGCCGGCGGCCCGCTGATGGACATCATGCCGATTGACACCTGCAGCAACGACCTTGATCAGCACGTCGTTGGCACCAAGCGTCGGAATTGGCCAATCCGGGACCAGATGCAATACGTCCGGCCCGCCGGCGGCTGTAATGACAACCGCTCTTTGATGTTTGGGGATAATGCCTTCTTCAACCATGGGATCAAAATTCACGTCAGCCCTGGGTCTCAATGAAGAACTCGCACAGTTGCGATCGAGCGAGGTTGGTCCCGTCATCCAACCTCTACGCTGCTTCAGCGACTACCCCGTTTCTGAGCACGCCTACACTACTGACTTCCACCTCGACAACGTCGCCCGGCTTCATCCATAGTGGGGGTGTCCGCTTGGCACCGACGCCACCAGGAGTTCCAGTGACGATGACGTCTCCAGGAGCCAGTGGCAAGATCGTCGAAATGTACTCGATCAGGCGTGGTATGCCCGTGATCATAAGATCGGTCGTCGTATGCTGCACCACTTGCCCGTTTAACCTCGTTTCGAGCGTAAGCCTTGAGGGGTCGGGAATTTCGTCGGTGGTTACCATCCACGGACCGAAGCTGCCGCTTTGATCGAATGTCTTCCCCGCAAAGAACTGACTCGTGTGACGCTGCCAGTCGCGGATGCTCCCTTCGTTGTAACAGGAGTATCCCGCGACATGCTCCAGCGCTCGCTGCTCGGTGATATGTCGTCCAGCCGAACCTATGATCACGGCGAGTTCGCCTTCGAAGTCGAACGAATTGCTGACCTTGGGTCTGACCAAGGGCTGCAGATGCCCAGTCTGGCTTGCCGGATAACGGGCGAACAGCACGGGGAATTCCGTGGCGGTTCGTCCGGTCTCCGCGACGTGATCGTGATAGTTTAACCCGACGCAGATGATCTTTTCCGGATCCGGGATTACCGGGGCGAACACGACGTCTTCGGCCTTCAGGTCGCTCCTGTTCTCCTCGGCAATCTTCCGCGCTACATAGAGCTTACCCTTTGCAAGCAGCGCCCGCAGTGTCGGGGCTCCCTGGGCGGCAAGTCGTCCGCCGAGATCCACCACGCCATCATGACGCATCACGCCGTAGCTTGCTCGACCATCGCGAGTATAGAAGGACATGAGTTTCACGAGAATTCCCCTCTGGAGCAGGTTGTTTAAACGCGCACCGGTGCAACGGCCTTGCTGATGACCGCCGCGCAATTCGCCGAGTATCAGCTGTCCGCGCGGCTCGCCGGCACGATTGCGCCCGCGGTCGCACTTATTCCTGGCTTACCACCGGCTCTTGGGCCACGACCGAGGCGAGCCAGGCGCAGTTCGGGTCCGGGACCCGCACGCCGCGGGCTGCAGCATCTAGTCGCATGTTGCGCATGCGAACTCGCTGCTCCTCCGGAAGGTGCAGCCGCTCATGCCCCCATAGACTCGGGCCATCAAAGGTTTCGAAAGGCTGCCAAGTCCCGGGGTCGATCACTTGCGCGCCCCAACCGTACTCCACGAAGAAGTCAGAGGGCGAGTGAGCATAGAATGATGTCATGTGATCGTTCGTGTGGCGGCCGAGGGTATAGGCTATTCGCCCCTCTTCGAGTTGAGCAAGATCATAGCCTTGCCCCACATCGTCGAAGCTCTGCATCTCAACCATGAAGTGGTGGAAACTGCGTTTGCCCGAGCCGACCATAGCAAAGCTATGGTGGCGGCCGTTGATGTGCAGAAAGTAGAGCGGGTATGGCGACAGACCATAGTCTGTAATGTGGAAGCCCAATAGATCGCGATAGAACGGCAACAAATCGTCCACAGTGGCGACGTTCATAACGACGTGCCCCATCCCAAGAGGGCCGGTCTTGAAGCCTGAGATGGGCCGGCCTGGCTTGAACGGGTCCGGCGAAATCTCCTGCCCATGAAATACTTCCACCCGGTGGCCCCCCGGATCGCGAAATGCGATGAGATCCGCGACACGGCGCTCGTCCGCAAGAGCGCGCGTCCCCTTAGAAACAGCCACGCCGGCGTTATCCAGGCGAGCTGCCAACTCCTCGAGATCAGCCTTGCTTTCGGCCTCCCAGCCGAGGAAGCCGAGACCATCATTCTCAGCGCCGGTCACGACAAGCCTCTGCTGTCGATCGTCCATGCGAAACGCCCGAACCTTGGCGGCTGCGTCGACCTTCTGCATACCGAGCAGCCGCGTCGCGAAGCCCTCCCAGTCCTCAAGCTTGGTCGATTCTACGCCAACGTAGCCCAATGATTTGAGTGCCATGAACGTTTCCTCCGCCGTTTCCCAGATCGATGCGTTGCCTTAATTTTCCGCGCCGGCCTCGCAGGCCTAAAGGGCTATTTCTTCTGCTGCGAATACGCGTTGCGCGGAAGGCCGGGATTTGAATTCGCTCCACCGAGCGGCGCACGCCGCCGGGACTTCGAGCTTGAGACGCTCGCAAGCCCAGAAAAGAATGTAGAAAAGCGCGCCATCGGCGAATGATGGCCCTGTGTTCTGTCGCAGGTGACGATCGACGACGAGAAATCCTTCTTGGATGATCTCTCGCCCACGCGCCCGCGTCGCCTCATGGTCTGCTTCAGCCATCGCAAATTTGCCCGGACGAAACGCGCGCGAGAAGCCCTGCATGTGGATGGTCGAAACGATGAACTCGGTCAGCTCACTTGTGCTCAGAACAGTCTCCGGGTCAGACGGCATCAGACCCGCCGAAGGCGCCTGTTCGGCGAGATATCTCGCGATGACAGGGAATTCGGTGAGGACCGACCCGCCTGCACGCTCAAGCGCCGGCACTTTGTGTTTCGGATTGATCGCGGTGTACCAGGCCTGAAAATTCTCTCCGTCGCGAATATCGACTTTCCGTAATTCGAAACGGCATCCGATTTCTTGCAGCAGATAGTGAATGCCGATCGAGCAGGCGCCGGGCGCAAAATAGAGCTTCATCATTCGTCTCCCGATTAATGCAAAACGACATCCTGATCGACAGGACGCCACGCAAGACAACGCCGCTGCAAAGCCATAAGCACTGCGTCGGACGCGAAGACGATGAATACGATCAAGGTTATGCCGGCATAGACGCCCGCAATGTCTGCAGAGTTGTAGGATTGCTCGATGTAGTGACCTACGCCGTTCTCGGCCGCGAGAAACTCGCCGACAAGCGATGCATTGATGGCCCATGGAAGCGCGGCCCGCAGCGCCGTCCACACGAACGGCTGGACGCTGTTCCAGATCACCTCGCGCGCCACTTCGATCTTGCTTGCCCCGAAGATCGATACCGTTTGTACAAGGTTCGGGCCGATGGATCGTATTCCGGCGGCTGTCGCGACGAAGACCAGGAAGAAGGTCATCAACGCAACGAGCACGATTTTCGACCCAAGACCAATACCGAACCACAGGATGAGGATGGGACTCAGCGCCAGCTTAGGGATTCCGACAGCGGTTCGGGCGAACGGCTCGACTACGGCCTGAAGCCGCGCCGACAGTTGGACAAGAAAGGGAAGTACAACACCGAGACCCGCTCCTACCATGAGCCCTATGCCGGCTTCTTCTGCAGTTGTCGCCATCATCTGGAAGATATCTCGATTCGAGATCAGCTCCATGACCCTGTGGAGCGTGCCTTGCGGCGTCGCGACAAGCGTCGGATATGCCCGCGCGGCCGCGAGCCACATGCCAACTAGCACGACGGCGACCGCCGTGCGTGCGATGATTAATGGCGACGGAACGATTACCATCTGCGACTGACCTGCCGAGATAATTGACGAATTCGGCATCAAACTTGCGCCCTGATCCGATTAAACAAGCCCGGGAACTGCGGTGCGGTCACGATGCTATCGAGCGCTCTAGGGCGTGGGATATCGATGACGTGTTCACCTCGGACGCAAGCGGGCGACTTCGTCAGCGTTATCGTCCGGTCTCCAAGGGCGATCGCCTCATTGATGTCGTGGGTGACGAACAGGATCGTTTTCTCTCCTCGCTGCCACAACTTGACGAGATCCGACTGAATATGGAGCCGAGATTCGGCGTCCAACGCGCCGAATGGTTCGTCCATCAAGATGACCGGCGGATCGTAGGCCAGTGTTCTGATTATGGATGCGCGCTTCCGCATGCCGCCGGACAGCTGGTGAGGATAGTAGCCTTCGAAGCCACCTAGCCCCACTATCTGAATCAATTCGTCGACGCGTTGCTTGGTCTCGCTGTTTAGTCGACCCTGGACTACGAGCGGGTACTCGACATTCTCCCGCAGAGTCCGCCAGGGCAAAAGATTATCGTCTTGCATCACATATCCGATGCGACCGCCGCATCCCGGGGAAGGCTTGCTGCGGCTCGAGTCGTTGATGACTTCGCCGCGAAACAATATCTCCCCTTTCGAAGGAATATCGATCTGCGCGATCATATTGAGCAACGTTGATTTGCCGGAGCCTGAGGGTCCGATCAGCGTGACGAATTCACCTTCGTAGAGCGCAAACGACATGCCCTCTACGACCCAGCGAATGCCGTCTTTGCTCTGCCCTTGGAAGCGCTTGCCAAGATTGCAAACATCCAGGAGCGGCTTACCGTTCAGTCTCATGTGAGGCTTCCCGAACTAACGCCTTTGGAATGAGGACCCTTCCAAGCCAACAGGCGGTCGTGCAACCGATCGATGCCGACGTTGGTGATGGCCACGACTAACGCGAGGGCTGTTACCGCGGCGAGTGCGCCCGTCACCTCGAAATTTCCCGCGGAAAATTGAACCAGATAACCCAAGCCTCTGTTGGAGGAGATCAGTTCGGCAATCGCCGCTCCGCCAATCGAAAGAGGTAACGTCACCTGCACCGCCTGAAAAACGAACGGCAAAGCAGAAGGCCAGACGATGGTGCGCAACAACTGCGCTTCACTCGCGCCCGCAACCTTTGCCATTCGGAGCAGGCGAGGATCGACACCTCGAACGCCTTCCATTGTACTGAAGAACACGAGGAAGAAGCTGACGCTCGCGACGAGAGCAACCTTGCTCCAGATGCCGATTCCGAACCAAATAATGAAGAGGGGGATGAATGCGACCTTCGGCAGCCCGTATCCAATCAAAATGAACGGATCGAGCATCGCAGTCACGAATGGCCGCTTCCGCAGGACGAACGGAAGCGCCAATCCTGGCAATCCGCCGATGACAAATCCGAGGACGGCAGCCAGCAGTGTATAGCCGGCATTGGTCCCCAGGACGCCGTCGAGCGACCAGCGATACAGCTGCTGCACAACGAGAAGCGGCGAACTTATCGACTCAGGCCCAGTCCAGACACTTGCCGCTTGCCAAACAAGCAGCAGCATAGCTCCGAATGCGATTCTATCGAAGGTGGCTCTACTCATGGGTTCTATTCCGTCGCCCTCTACGGAGTGAACGCTGTTAGATAAAGTTCTGACTCGGGGGGCAGTTTGGCGTCAGGAGGAATGATTCCGCTGATCCGATCGAAGGCGATGACGTTGTCTAGCATCGCGCTCGTCAGCTTCATGTCCGGCTGAGCGAACGGGGCAAACACTTCGTAGGATGACTTCAGGATCTCAGGCTCCATCTTGTCGAATGTTTTGCCGAGCGCCTCCAGACTCGCGGAGCGGTCCGATTTCATCAACGCCATTGCGTCCTTCAGAGCCGCCACGAAGCCCTGACAGCGCACCGTTTCGGTATCGCAGTAGCCCGGCCGAACCAGAACGACGTTATATGGAAAGGGCTTCAACTCGGGGAGAGATACCTCCGGCCCCGACAGCCATCGAATACCGCCTTCTTTGACGGCCAGAAGAGAGAACGGAGGCGAGAACACCATAGCGTCGATCGTACCTGCCTTGAGCGCCGCGACCATCGCGGGCGGCTGTAGCGCGGTAATCGTGAAATCGGTCTCCGGGTTCATGCCCGCCTTGATCGCGACGAATCGCAGGAAACTATGGGGAAGACCGTTGATTGCGTCGACCCCGATCGTGAGTCCTTTCAAGACGCGGATTTTTGCCATTGCGTCGGCGTTGGGCGCCATTTCTAGCTTTTTGGCTACAGCGTCGCGGATCACGATATCTGTCGTGAAGCGATCCTGCGTATTGGCTATCGCGACTAGCTTCTGATTTCGGGCCGCGGCCGCAATTTGGATGCCTCCCGAGATCAACGAGAATTCTGCGCTCTTGCCGAGCATCGCGTTGATGACGCCGGGCCCGGCGACATAGATGACCTTTGGCTCGATCCCATGCTGGCGAAAGAAACCACGCTCCTGCGCGATGTAGAGCGGCGCGAATAGGAGGGACTGAGCCGGCAAGGCAATTGTCGTCGGGACCGGCGATTGTGCGAGCGCCTGCGAGGATCCGTGCAGGGCGCTCAGAGCGATCATCGCAAGACTCAATGCTCGTCCTGCGTATTGCATTCCTTTGTTCATAGAGTTCCTCCCTGGCATTGTTGTTTTGTTCGTAAGTTCGCGTTGCTCTCAAGCGGCGGACGGCTCCTCGTCATTTCTGAGGTCCGGTCCCGCCAATGCAGTTCTGAGAGCGCGTTCGAAGAATTTTCCTGGATCGGGCACTGCGTGAAAGCTACGCGCGGCTACGTAGCCGTCGGGTCTAATCAAGATCATCCCGCGCGGACCGATGCCGTATGATTGAACGAATGATCCGTCTTGATCGATGTAGTCGCCGCTCGTGCCAATGCTGCAGGAGCGCCCTGGAACATGAAGCTCTGCGGAAACCTTGGCAAAGGCGCGTTGCCAATCGGCTCCGTCGGGGGTCGTCAGCATCAAGAAGGACCCGGCACCGGCAAGATCGATGGTCGACAACCTGCCGTTTGGTCCTTGCAGCCAGAGATGGGGTGCTCGGTGCCCAGGACAGGCAACCGGTTCGTACTGCTCAATGCGGAAGGGCGGAGCCGACGTCCCGTCAGGCGATATCCATCGGGAGGAATAGGCGTGACCGAATGTCTGGCCTATGTAGTCAAAGTGCTCGCGAAGACTCGGGATCACTTCCCGGATGTGACGCTCCGCTGCCGCGGAATCCGGGCCCTCAAGCATCTTGGCGATCGGGCTGTCGTGCGTTGCCATCCCGGAAAGACCACTCTCCGCCATCTTCATTGCGTTGTGAACGCTCTGCTCGATATTGGTCTGAGCGACAGGACGGCGCTCCTCGTTATAGCTTTCGAGAAGCGAGGCCGGAGCGTTGCCGCGCAACACGAAGGCCAATTTCCACGCCAGATTGTGCACGTCACCAATGCCGGTGTTCATTCCTTGCCCGCCCGTTGGCGGCAGCGGATGGGCGGCGTCCCCAGCGATGAATACCCGACCTTTGCTGAACTGGTCCGCAAGGCGGGCCTGCATTCTCCACGGCAGGATGCTATGGATCTCGAGCGGAACGTCGTCCGAGCCGATGGCTGCACGCACGATCGCTTCGCAGCGCTCGGTCGTGAACGACTCGACGCTTTCCTGGTCCGGATCGAAGGCGAAATTGTACGTCCAACGTCGCCGGCCATCGAGAGCAATGAGCACTCCGCATGTCGTGGCGTTGTAGATCCACCACAGAAGATAAGGCCGCTTTTCGACGAACTCCCATAGGTCGGCCTCGAAGTAGATGCCGATCTGTCGGCCGATTCGTCCTCGTCCCGTCATCCCGATGCCGAGGCGCTCCCTCACGAAGCTGCGCGCGCCGTCCGCGGCAATCACGTAGCGCGCTTCGATCGCCAGGTCGCCGGCCCCCTGCCGACATTCGAGCCGCACACCATCAGGTCGGGACGCGAGTTCTTTGAGCTCGGTGGAGAACAGCACTTTGACGGGCGCAAAGCTTCCGGCAACATCAGCCAAGATTGGCTCAAGCACGTCCTGAGGGCATGACGTCTTGCGGCTCGGACTGGCGGCTTGATGTGCCCGGTCGCGGTCCGGAATGCCCCGTGTCGCCAATACCGCGATATCCGGCCCTGTCAGCCGGGACAGGAAGGAGACTCCCGCGTTGCGCTCTGGAGGCAATCCGGCTTTTGCTACTGGCTCTTCGCAACCAATCGATCGGAATATTTCCATCGCACGCGCGTTGACCACATGCCCCCGCGGATGCGCCGATGTCGACGCATTCCGCTCGACGAGGATCGTGTTCACGCCCAACGAGCCCAGCAAGGCGGCAGCCGTCAGACCCACCGGGCCGCCGCCGACAATTGCCACCTCGGTCTCCATGAGACCCCTCCCGATCGCCAGTGAATTATTTTTCGCGATCGAGAACCAACCTCAAGTTTGACTGACAGTCAACAAAAATTTGACTAACAGTCAATGATGCGGCACGGAACGCGCCATGAACCCTTTGTCAAATCGATGGAATATTCTTTTCGCCAAGCAACTCAGCGTTGGACACCGCAAGTGGGAAAAGCCGGAAAGCCATCTCTACGATAGCGGCCTTGTTCTTTATCTTTCCCTGCACCCAGGCCAGAACGAGCTCATCGAAATAGCCAAGCCAGGCCCGCGTCGCGACAGCAAGTTCAAGCGAGGGCGCAGTCACGCCATAGAAGCCCAGGACCAGCCGAATGCCGTGGCTGCGAGAACGTTCCCAAATGTCTTGGATTGCCGCGGTCCCACCGCCGCGCGAATGGAAAACGTAATCGACCCGGCGTCGGTAGACCTCCTCCATATGCGCGACCAAGAAGCTGCGGAGCTTTTCGGGAGCCGACCCCGCGAGTGTCGCCTGCAGATGAATCCGATCCAGGCGGTCAGCGGCAGCTTGTGAAATTTCCTCGTAGAGTTTGGCCTTCGAGCCGAAGTAGTGGAACGTGAGTCCATGGGCCACGCCCGCTTCGCGGGCAATATCTTCCGCTGAGATCTCGTCGAACGGGCGTTGGGTAAACAGTCTGGTTGCAACTTCAAGGATTCGGTCGCGAGCCGGAATGTCGGCGCGTTTCTTCTTTCGTGCAGTGACCACCGGTTCGACTCAGCCATTAAACTGTGAAGGCATCACCTAACCATTCAGATTGACGGCGAGTCAACCGATACGCGCCGAGTCACGCCCGCTGCTGGGGAGGCACGGGGCAACCGTGCGGAGCTACGGAATCGCAGCAGATGTTACGGCTATCGGAGGCTCGAATGTGACAGTGATGACTTCGGCAAGGCCGCTTTGAGCCACCGCCGCTACTTGTCAGCTATTGGCCCATCTGCGAAGTTGCGCCGGGGCGTACGGAGGTCCGCTCATCGGGGTGGAGCGGACATCGGGCGGCCAGCTGCTTAATGAGTACACGGCATAGACCGCAGCAATAAAGAGCGCGGCGGGCGCGAGCAGCTCTGATAGCTCGATGCGCGTTAGCCAGCCGATGCAAAAGATCAGCGTAACCACGCTGTCGTCGTCCTGGCTGGCGGCGCGGCGAAGATTGGCGTAGAGCTTGCGCGGGCCGAATTCGGGCGCCGCGTGTGATAGGCTCACGTAGTCTTTGTCGCCGTCTATCCGCGGCAGTTCGCGCCCGCCCGATGTCGGTGCCCAGAGGGAATGATCGGATCTCGGGATGGGTTTCGGCGGTCTTGCCGCTGTTCGGATGATGCAGATGCGGGAGAGTAGCAACACCTGTCCCGCCCTCCCATTGTAGCTGCGAGAACGTCTTGTTCCGCCCGACCGGGATGGCTTGTCCTCGTCTGTTGTCAGCGGGGCCGATCCCGTCATGCGTGGCGAAGAGACCTATGGGAAGCGCCCCGCCTGCCAAAACCCTCGCTCGCAAGCTTTTTTCCCCGCCGGACGAAAAGATCCGGCTCCTCGCGGTCGCTCCGCTTCAAAAAAGCTTGTCGCTCAGGTGCTCCGCATGCGCTGCGCCCCGAAGGCGGGTTCGAAGGCGTTTCGCTTCCCATCACGGTCTCGCCATCGCGAGGGGATCGGCTCCTCGCGGGAAAAGCAGAAGAGGAAGACCATGACCGCGATCGGATACGTCACCAAGAACGACAACGGCAGCTACAAGGGCCAGCTCAAGACCGTCTCTATCCGGGCCGACATCGATATCATCCCGAACCGCGACAAGAGCGCCGAAACCCATCCCGACTTCCGCGTCTTCACCCAAGGCGTCGAGATCGGGGCAGGCTGGATCCGCCGCGGCGAGAACAGCCGCAAGGACTATGTGAGCCTGTCGCTGGCAGCGCCGGAGTTCGGACCGCGCAAGCTCTACGCCAATCTCGGCCGCGCCGCCGGCCAGGACGACGACAGCGTGTTTGCGCTGATCTGGAATCCGGCGGACTGACGCCGGCCGGCCCCCCGCGAGAGCTGCTCGCGGGGGCCGTGCTCGCGCGCTCTTTGGACAAATCGATCCAAAGTTGTATTAGTGGTTCGGGGAGCGCCTAGTGAACGGTTCGGTGAATTCCAAGCAAGGCAAGGACAGCGATCGCGCCGGTTCTGGCTCGCCCACGGCCTATGATGGCGGCGACTGGGCCTGGGAGTTCTTGCGACGGAACGCCGACTACATCGCCGACTGGCGAAGCAGCGTGCCTCAGCGCCTGCCGTGCATCACGCTGAACGATGGCACGAAGCTGTTGCGGCTCAGGCGGCGGTTTCTGCAAGCCGAGAAGTGGGGGCTTTATGCCTTCGCCGACCCAAGGCTCGGCGCTCGCAAGACAACTGCATTTTGGCATGTCAGCGCTCTGAAGCGGGTGGTTCGCCTCAGTGCCAGGAAGCCGAACGAGGGCGAGGCAAGCATCCGGCGCCTGTCCGATTTCAAAGCCGAACGGCATGCGGTGATCGGCGCGGACGGTGTCCCGCTGGTCGTCATGAAGCGCAATGGCGTCAGTGTTCCTGTCGAAATCCAAGGGTTTCCGGTGCTGACCGCGGCGTTTACGCCGGTTTATGAGCTGCATGATCTCGACGATCTGACAGCTCAAGCCGAGCTTCTAAGACGTCTCCAGCGCTTTACCGACGTGGACTTTGCAGCGATTCAAAAGCCTCCCTTCGCAAGCGGCGAGCGCCTGCACCAGGCCCTGATCGCGCTCGACGAGAGCCTGAAAGGCAAGACCTACCGACAGATCGCAATCGCGATCTTCGGAGAGAAGAAAGTCACTGAGGAATGGCACGGGCATAGTCAATTCTTGCGCGATCGCACGCGGCGGCTCGTGGCCAATCCGAGCGGATCATCCGGCTTGTCGCCAGCCACGTGAGGGCGGAAGCGGGCGGTTCGTCTCCGATTGTCTCGGCGGAACTCCCCGAGACGGGTGAACGCTTTGAAGGTGTCTTGCCGCCGGTCGCGCTCGCCCCTTGCTTTGCCATTCGCAAGCCGGCAACGACCACGTTCCGGCTATCCGATTATGTCAAGGCGCAGATTGCTTCGCCATTGATGGCTAAGGTGCTGACAACCGCGGTGACCGAGGCGCGCAGCATCCTGATCGCCGGCGGCACCGGGTCGGGCAAGACCACGCTTGCCAATGCGCTTCTTGCGGAGATCGCCGGGCTAGAGGAGCGGGTGATCATTATCGAAGACACCCGCGAGCTGCGTTGCGATGCCAAGGATGCCGTGACGCTCCGAACCAAGCCGGGCGTCGCGAGCCTTGCCGATCTTGTCCGCTCCACGCTGCGCCTGCGGCCCGACCGCATCATCGTCGGTGAGGTCAGGGCGCCGAAGCCCTCGACATGCTGAAAGCCTGGAATACCGGTCACCCCGGCGGGATTGCCACTGTTCATGCCAACTCGGCCCGAGCTGCGCTCTACCGGATCGAACAGCTCATCCAGGAAGCAGTCGCAACCGTGCCGCGCCGGCTCATCGCCGAGGCAATCGATCTGATCGTCTTCATCAAGGGGCGAGGGCCAGCGCGACGCATCGAGGCCGTCGCCGAACTCAAAGGTCTCGACCCGTCTGGCGACTACCTGCTCGAGACCCCGCCCGGACTTCCAAACACATCCCATCGCCCCTGACCTCAAGGAGACTGCAAATGTCCATTCGCCTATCTCTCAAGGTGCGTTCTCGCCTGCGCGGCTTCTGCTCGGTCAGCGGATTGCCGCTGGTCACGCTCGGTGCAGCGTCGGCTTGCGTGCTGCTCAGCGCCACGGCGGCACACGCTGCCGGTTCGGGCATGCCCTGGGAAGCTCCGCTCGAACGAGTCCTGGAGTCCGTGCAGGGACCCGTCGCCAAGATCGTCGCCGTCATCATCATCACAGTGACCGGCATATCTCTGGCCTTCGGAGACACCTCCGGCGGATTCCGCAAGATGGTCCAGGTCGTATTTGGCCTCTCAATCGCCTTCGCTGCGAGCTCGTTCTTCCTGTCGTTCTTCTCGTTCGGCGGCGGAGCTCTGATCTGATGCGTCCCGATGGTTTTGAGCTCGTGCTCCACCGCTCGTTGACCGAACCCATCCTGATCGGCGGCGCCCCGCGTGCGGCCGCCATCCTGATCGGGACCCTCTCGGCCGTGCTGGCGCTCGGCCTGCGCCCTTGGTTCGCAGGCCTCATCCTCTGGGTCATCGGCCACAGCGCGGTCGTGTGGCTTGCCAAACGCGATCCGGCCTTCGTCGAGGTCGCCATCCGTCACACCAAGCACAAGGGACAGCTCGCATGCTGAACTTGAGAGAATTCCGCGGCAATGCCTATCGGCTGGCTGATTGGCTGCCTTGGGCATGCCTGGTCGCGCCAGGCGTCATCCTCAACAAGGACGGCAGCTTCCAACGGACGATACGCTACCGCGGGCCGGACCTCGACAGTGCGACCGAGGCCGAACTGATGAGCGTCGTATCTCGCGTCAACAACGTTCTGAAGCGCTTTGGCTCAGGCTGGGCCCTCTTCTTCGATGCCACGCGCATCCCAACTGGCGAATATCCGAGGTCGGAATTTCCCGATCCGGTGTCGTGGCTGGTGGATGAGGAGCGACGGGCCGGTTTCGAAGGCCCCGCCGGGGTGGCGTGGGAGGATCCGTCACGCCCCGGCGGGCAGCACTTCGAAAGTGTGCTCCATCTTACGCTGATGTATTTGCCGCCGGCCGAAACGGTCTCGCGCCTGGAAGGCCTGTTTCTGGAGCGTCCCAAGGCGAGGGATCGCGCGGCGCGAAAAGAACAACGCACTCAGCGCGTCCCGTCGAGCAAAACCCCCAAGCAAGGGGACATCGACGGTGAGATTGATGAGCAACAGAGGTTTGCCAGCAACGAGAAGGGCTATCGCGATCATCTCCAGAGGTTCATCCAGGAAACCGATCGGGTGATCGATCTGCTCTCGTCAGTCTTGCCCGAGATCTGGCCTCTCAGCGATGCGGAGGCGCTCACCTATCTTCATAGCTGCATCTCGACCAAGCGCCATCCGGTCAGCGTTCCCAAGATCCCGGCCTATCTCGATTGTTTCCTAAGCGATGAGCCTTTGACTGGGGGACTGTCGCCGGCGATCGGGCGGAGCCATCTGCGCGTGTTGACGGTCCTTGGGTTTCCGCACGTCACATTTCCAGGCTTGCTCGATGAACTGAATCGGCTCGGCATTGCCTATCGCTGGGCAACCCGGTTTATTCCGCTCGACCGTACGCAGGCAAACGCAACTCTGTCGCGATACCGGCGGCAGTGGTTTGCCAAGCGGAAGTCGCTCGGAGCGATCCTCAAGGAGGTCATGTTCAACGAGCAGGCGGCGCTGCTCGACACTGACGCCAGCAACAAGGCACTTGATGCCGACGCGGCGCTCTCCGAGCTCGGCGACGATCTGGTCGCCTTCGGCTATATCACCACGACCGTTAGCGTAAGCGATGAGGACTCCCATCAGGCTGATGAGAAGATCCGTGCGGTCGAGCGGGTGATCAATAGCCGCGGCTTCACGGCCATCCGCGAAAGCGTCAACGCCGTCGAAGCCTGGCTCGGCAGTCTGCCGGGCCAAGCCTATGCCAACATCCGCCAGCCGATCGTCCACACCCTGAACCTCGCCCATATGTGTCCGCTGTCGGCGGTGTGGGCCGGACCCGAACGGTGTGAGCACCTTGACGGCCCGCCGCTTCTGATCGCCAAGACCAAGGGGGCGACCCCGTTTCGGTTGTCGCTCCACGCCGGGGACGTCGGGCACACCATCATTGTCGGACCTACGGGAGCGGGCAAGTCGGTCCTGCTTTCGATGCTCGCGCTGCAATTCCGTCGATAGGCGCGGTCTCCAGCATAATCGGTGACGCGGACGTAATCGGCATGCCGATATCGGCATCCTCATTGGCAGCACCCGCGTGGCAGAGGCGATCATGTTGATGCAGGCTTGTGCTGCCGCTGCTGCTGGTCGAGGCGACATTGGAGCAGGAAGCTCGAGACCGGTACTAGGCCTGCCCCAAGGTCATTTTGGCGTTGGAGCCGGCTCGCCGGTGGACTTATCTGCCAGATCGTAATCGGCTGGATCGGAGCCGAGCTCGGATACACCCTTCGCAAGTTCGGTTCGGAGCGACATCTGGAAGTCATCGTCATAGGTCGCGATGCTGGTGCGTATCGCGGCTTTCCACTGATCGCCGCGATCCCATGCCTCCATGAAAGCAGAGGCAAGATCAGCGTGCTGCCGATTTGCGATCATCGCCTCAGTGATCGATCGGGCCTGAAGCCGATCCTTCGCACTCTTGGCGGTTGCGTCTCGATCCTCCTTGCGGCGGGACCCGATAATGAGCTTGTGGATGGCGTAGCGTTCGGGCGATGGAATGAGGACTGACAAGCCCGCACCGTGCAGCAGCACGGCGCGGATGGGCTGGTAGATCAGGTAGTCGAGGAAGCGGAGCGGAAGTGCGGCCGCCCCGCCCAAAGCCGGCATCGGGACTGGTTTGCCGGCCTGGTCATCGGACCACTGGTTCGGCGTCAGGAATTCCACCTTGAAGTTGTCCCTCGAAACGAATTGGGTGGAGACCCTGCCGTCGGCCTGGCTCGGAACCTCGCGGAAGGTTGGATCGACATGTCGAAGCACCTCCAGGATCGGAGGCATGGAGTCCTTGATCGCGACCGAAATTTCATGGAATTGCGCAAAGTCGGCGTCGCCGGTCTGCATGGCGACCGCATCCAAGCGTCGGCCGAGTACAGCGGAGTAACACTGGTAGGCAACGGTGCCGACGAGCACGCCCCTCATACGAAAGAAGCCCGCCTTCGCCAGTTCTTCCACCACTTGGCCAGCCATCGGCAGAGGACGCGGCAGATAGGCCTGGCGCGTCAGTGTGGACACGAGACGGCGGCGTCCCTTGAGGTCGGCCTTCAGGTCCTTGAACGCTTCGACCCTCTTGGTGATTTCCGGGTCATCCACCGGACCCACGTAGCGGCGATCCTGGGCGCCCCCTTCAGGTTTGGGCGTGTCGAAGTACCAGTATTTTTTGCCCTTGACCTCGACGGCCACGAACCGACCGTTGGCGGAGAATTCGGACGTGAAGCTTTCATCCAGGCTCCGCTGGACGAGCTCCGAGTAGAGCGTCTGGTAGGAGATATCGAGACGTTGGTTCGGCGCCATGGCAGACCCCGCTATACTATTTTCGCGAAAATAGTATAGCTTTTGGAAGTCGGAGGATACAGAGATATACTAAAATCGCAAAAATAGTATAATGATAAATATTTTCAAATGCTTATATGGTGAATCCAAAAGGTCCTCGCGAACAGCCTCGCGGGGAGGGTGAGCTGTCGCCGGCGCAATCCAGCCTCTATCGTCCAATCCCGCACTTGATGCCGATCGACCAGGATATGCCCTCCCCGCCGACCTGACCGGTGACCAATTGCCCGCGCGCCCGCTCCAGCACCGGCCGCCACGGCACCAACACGAACTCGTGGGACCGCTCGATCAGGGCGAACCGCCCGTTGTTCAGCGTCAGCATGCGCCGGTAGACACCCTCGATCTTGTCGCCGGACTTGACGTCGACGTGTTCAAGGCCGGTTCGCGCGGATATGTCGGCCGCAGTCCTCGCCAGCTCGCGCGCCTCGAGCGTCTCGAGCATATTCCGGGCAAAACGCATCTGGCCGCCTTGCTCTCGCGCGAGCCCCTGCTCGATCAGCCATTGCCGTCTTGTTCGGAGCGCCGTCTCCACCTCCGCCCCAAAGCCGGTCGATGCGAGCTCATCGGGCTCCTTCCCAACAAGCTTGCGATCGAGCCAGGTTGCACCCAGCGCCTGCGGCAGATCCTCGAGCCGTTGCCATGACAGCACCGCGGCCCGCACCGGATTGCGCGTTTGCTGGAGCTGCTCGTATTCAAGCGCCCGGTCCAGATAATCCCGCCCGACGTTCCAGCTGCCATCGGCAAGGCGGCTGACCATCCCCTCGCGCCGCATCGCCTCCAGGCGCCGCACGTGCGACCCGACATATTCGCCGGATGCTTGCGGATCGAATTCCCGATGCAGACGGTCGCTATAAAAGCCGTCGTGCCGGGCGGCGACACTAGCGATCGTGCGATCGATTGCGCGCGGCCCGGCCCCGCCGACAACAGAAGAGGACAAGACCCGCCCGATCGGGCGGGACAAGACGATCTCGCAGCTACAATGGGAAGGCCGGACAGGTGTTGCTACTGGCCCGCATCTGCATCATCCGGTCTGCGGCAAGAGCGCCGAGACCCATCCCGACTTCCAGATCATTCCCTCTGGACACCCGACGTCAGGCGGGCGTGATCTGCCCCGGAGAGAACGGCGACAAAGACCATGTGGGCCCGTCGCTGGCGGGGGCTGAGTTGGCGCTAAGCAGGCTCTCTTCCAGCCTTGGCGGTGCGTCAGGCCAGGGCGGGGATGGCGTGGTTACGCTGATCTTTCTAACGCGCATCGACGTACCAGAGCTGCTCGCCGGCCGCCGTGCGTTTATTGTAGCTGTCTAGGACGTGTACTCATTAAGCAGCTGTCCGCCCGATGTCCGCTCCACCCCTAACAGCGGCGAAAAAGCGGACATCCCCCGAGGTCTCTGAAGGGCCGATTTTGTTGCAAAAGTCGGCTGTAACCGACGGATGTCTTTCGGCCATTTGGTAAGGCCGACCGGCTTTGATCCGCCGACCCTGACGCTCTCAACGCAACTCCTACGCTACGCAATGCACAGGGCATGAGCGGGTG
>NZ_JAFCJM010000072.1 GCF_018130955.1 Bradyrhizobium liaoningense | reverse complement strand
AGTCATCGACCGGACACCACTCCGGTCAAATCGCGCCAGTCATGGCGCTCCGCGCCATGCCTGGCGCACCACAAAAACGCCCGTCCGCATCATGCGAACGGGCGCTTCCGAACTCGACCGATCAGGCGATCAGTAATAGCGGCGCAGCACGCGGTGGCCGTAATAGTAGCCGGGCGCGTGGCGATGCGCGTAGCCGTAACGCGGGCCGTAGGCGACGCGCGGCAAATAGCCGACGCGCGGGCCGTAGCCATAGCGATACGGACGATAATACGGACGGTAGGGAGCGACCGCGGCCGCGCCGTAGCCATACGAACGCGCGCGGTAGCCGTAGCCGTAGCCCGGCGTCACAACAGCGTCTTCCTGATAGGTCGGATACGGCGCGAAGGCACCCGGACCCGTATAGGTCGGACCCTGGTTGACGTAATAATACTGCGAGGTCGGCTCGGCGAGGCGCTCAAAGCCCCAGCCGCCGCAGCCGGTGTTGCAGCCCGAATAGACCGGCGCAACAACGGGCGCGCAGGGGTTGTAGCCGCAAGCCGCAGCCGGGGCTGCACTTACGACCAACACGGCGGCTGCCGCGACCAGTCCTGAAATCATTTGACGCATTACTCTCTCCTGTCGATTTTCGTTCGTTGGTTTTGACTTGGTTTCTAGCGTGCTTGCTTCGTTTGCTTGCTCACATGTTCACTTATCTGGGCAGCCTGCCGGGCACTTCCGCGTGCGGCACCGGCCGCGGACGATGGCGCGGCTCGCCGTCGATCTGCGGCGCCAGGATGACGGGCGGCGGATTGACGGGAACGTCCATCTGCGGCGGCAGCGGCGCTGAGTGCACGCCCCAGCTCTGATAGTAGCTCTGCGCCGGCCGCGGCAATTTGCGGTTGGCGGGCGGCTCGATCTCGAGGCGTCCGTAGCCCGGCCTGAGTCCCATGGTCGGATAGTAGTGGCCGACGTCCGGCGGCTGACGATCCGGGATGTAGCGACCGCCATAAATCGTGGGCTGCACTTGCTGGTTCTTTGCGAGGCCCCACTCGCCTTCGATCACGGCATAGGACGCGTCGATGCCGTTGATGATGATGGGCACGCCGGGACGGCCCGGGACGACGATCTCGAACCCGTCGCCGGCAAGCGCCGACGCAGGCAGTCCGATCAGAAACGCAACGAGCGCCAAAGCGCGCATGAAGGGGCCCCGGTTATCCGGCGCGCAACCTAACCGATAGCCGGACCCAGAGGGTTAAGGCGGTCCCGATTAATTCCGGTAAGCCTAATGCGTAAGGATTGGGAGGGACTCAAATGCCGGAAAGCGCGCTATCGAATCGTTAACGCCATCGCGCCGAGCGCAGCGCCGGCCGCGCAGTTGCATGGCACATTCTGCACATCCTTCGCGGGTTCACGTCGATGTGACCCTTTGCGCAAGAAGGATCGGAACCACCGCCATACGTGGCGCTTAGCCAAGGTCTCAACCAAACATGGAGCATACCATGATGAGCCCAAGACTTCTTCTTGGCGCGGCTGCGATCGCAGTGTCGGCGCTGGCGAGCCCCGCTTTCGCACAAGGCCTCGATCCTGTCAGATGCACGGGTCCGTTCCCGGACCCCAACTGCCAAAGCTATCGCGCTGGAAGTCCCGCCGCCGGCAGCCAATATCGTCATCGACGAATGGCGCAGCGTGACTGGCCCGCGACGGCAGCTGGCGCCGTCGTAGGCGCTGCCGTCGGCACGGCGGCTGCGGTCGCCACGGCGCCGGTCCGCGCCTGGGATGACTCCTACGCCAGCTACGATCGCGGCGGCCCGGGCTGGTACGGCGACTGGAACAGCTATGCCGCCCGCAACGGCATCGTGTGCAGGCCCGGCACCTATTTCAAGGGCGCGGAAGGCCGCCAGCATCTCTGCCAATAGGCATTTTGCGTTCGAATGAACCCGAACAGGCGGCCCTCCGGCCGCCTGTTTGATGACGGGCTGACCGGCTCGCGGGTTCTGGCACTTTCGGGACAAGTCTGGTATTGCGACCCCGCCAAGGTGGAGCGTTCCGGTGACGCGCGCTTTCCCGGAAGTTGCCGGCTTAGCTCAGCGGTAGAGCAGCGGTTTTGTAAACCGAAGGTCGGGGGTTCAATCCCCTCAGCCGGCACCACCGGTTTAGCCGACAATGCGGCCTTACCCATAGAGGCCCGGCTATCCCCCATGAATAAGGCCGCCTCAGCGGCCTGAGGGCGCCCTTGAGGCGCCCCTATCAATCTAGCTAACCTTCCGCGGGTCTCAACGCTGTAAGGCTCGCCAGCTTTCCTAGGCATGACTACAACGCTTTCGACTAGCTCACGGAAGCTGGCTGCTAACTGAGGGTCTATTTGGTCCCCAGCCCCAGAGATTTGATCCAAGTTCTGCTTGAAGCGCCGTAAGGCCGTTGGATGCAGATCGACGGACACCACCTGTTCGTCGGCAAGCGCCAATTCTCGCTGAAGCCGTGATTTCTCCGAACGCTGATGTTCGAGCCGGGGCGCAATTTCTTCAATCTCCAATGCCCCCTTCTCCACCGCGGCTATTAGATTATCGATTGCCTTTTGGCACGCTGCCATTTGAGCCGTAATTTGGCGCGTACGTTCCCTAGAAAGGAATGGTATCGCGCCACTCAGCTACTTTTTGCTTCACAGAGACAGCGAACGCGGTTGCGTCGCGGCGTCTGCAAAACAAGAGGAAATGATTTTGAGGCGCTAGTTTTGGTTGTATGCTTGCATCACTCCGTTCTTTGGAGCGTGCACAACCATGGACCAGTTTTTAAAGTTCTTGGGACAACACGCGGGTTTGGGAAATGCGACGACTTGGGCAGGCGCGATTCTAGCTCTTTGCGTTTGGCTGGACAGGGTCGCCTCCCCAAAGGCAAAGGCCGCATTTTCAAAGACTATCCAGCAGCCGAGCGTAGATAACAAAAACGTGGCTGCGGCCCTACTCGAAGTGTTCGACCATGTGTACACCGCACCGCTCTTGACGTGGCGGGCCTTCTTTCGATCTGCAACAATTACTACAGTACTGTCAGCCTACTTTCTGTTTCGATTTTGGGAGGAGTTGACCACAACCTCAGCACCGGCTCTCACGTTAGCGGCAGCTGTCGTGTCGACTCTGACCAACATCTTGGCAGACTACGTATCATTGTTCGCAGTCCGACCGTTGCTTTTTCGCTTCGGATCGAAACCGAGTATTGCATTGTCACTCGGCACCCTTGTTGCTGTTGTAGTCGTCTACTTCTTTTCGGTCCTACGAGTTATGGCCTTCATGCTGTTGGGTGAGGAACTGACGCGTATATTGTACAAACCGGATCACCCACCCGATGAAGCTGCGCTTGCCATACCTTTCGGTGTGACCATTCTGTTTATGCTCCCAGCGTTCGGCGTCTTCGCGTGGCTCCCTCTATTCGCTGTCGGCATCTTGGGAGCCCGTGCGATGGTTCCCTTGTCGCGAGCGGTGGCTAAAACACAATGGGCCTTAAGGGGCGGCAAGGATCATCCGATTAGGGCGGCGGGTTACGTTGCGGCAGCCTTCGTTTTGCTGGCCGGGTTGATATTCCACATCCTCTTCTAGCAGGCTACGTGGTTCTTGTCGGCAAATTCAACGCGCCGCGTTTTCTTGGCGAGAAACCCCAACTTGCCCAATAGCCCGATCATGACTGATACGTGCCCGTGTTTGAGTTGGCCGGCCGTGAAGCGTGCCGCCAGTGTGGCCGCAATCTCGACAAGGAATTGATCGGCGCTCGTAAGCCAATAGCCCCGCGTCTTCATCTGGCGCCATACCTTTGCAACATCGTCTGTTAGATGGTCCGGCGCATCAGGCAGCGGCGGCGTCCCGAGAGGTTCGCGTTGCCGCGCCCTCTTACGTTGAGGATCGTGCTTGAATGCGCCGCGAAGTTCGAGCAATGCGGTCGGTAGTCTTGGTCTGGCCATAAGTTTCCTTGAGTTATGGGTTTTGCGGACGTGTGAATTTCCCCATGGCCGGTGTAGGGGCGACTTCGCCTTACGATGCAAAGCCCCCCTACCCTCCATCCATTGCCTCGCGCAATCGCGCGTATAGGATTGCTTTCCCGATGCGTGGCTATGGGAGGCTCAGATAAACGGCTCTCAGCGGGCTTCTAATGGCCTTGAGCGGTCGCTGGGAGTTGCTGCGTCTACTGATCTTTATTCATCCGGGGAAACGATACGGTCGAGCACCTGTATTGACCGAACACCGGGCGTGAGAGCGCTTGACCAAGAAGACAGACTTGGACGCTGCAAACTGCCTCACTCGGGACCTTGTGCAGCGCAGCCAGGTTAATCTCTTCATCCGGCACCAACTTCAAGAGCGGCGACCTAGCGTCAGTTTCATTCCACTCCACAACGGCCCGGTTAGTTTGCGAGATAGTTTCAAGCTTTCGCGCCAACCGCGTCGTCCCATCGAACTGAACTATGTTCTCGCAATCGCCATGGGTTACGTGCGCGCTCAGATCGTGCATCACGAAAGTACCGTTCTGACCTTTCTTGAGGTGAACTTGAATGGCTAGGAAGTCCATGCCATCGCTCGACGCGTGCCTCTCGCAATTCACTTTCATCGCTAGATTTACTCTGAGGTACCCAGAGACTGCTTTGTACAAAAAGAACAATGTTGCCCCAGCTAGCGCGAGTATTTGAGCAATCTCGCTACCGCTCTTCGTCCAACTGGCGTCCATTGCGGCCTCCCTCTCTCTGTCTTACCTTCCCGCCAACGACAGCTCCGCGCGATCGTCGTTCCTCGACACCGCGCATTGCATCTGAAACGCCGAGCCCGGCGATCGGAACGGCGCCTTGCGCAGGCGCGCGTTCTCGACGCAGTTTTGCGCGCCGAGCGCGATTGATGACGGCTTCACGCCGGTGAGGATCGCGCCGGAGCGGCCGACGAACTGAAACCATTTTGGGCCGGGCGACGGCGGGCTGAGATAGCGGAGCGTCGTCCCGAGCGCGCCCTTGCAGAGGAGATAGACGCCATAGTCGTCCTCGCCCTCGTTGCGCGCGCTGAGCGCGATGGAGCCCCAGGGTGTTCGCTCGCCGGCGTCGAGGCCGATCTTTTCGGCGATCTCCGCAGCCTTGACCTCACAGTCGTCGGCGCGCGCCGACGTGATGCAGGCCAGGGGAGCACACCACGATCATCGCGGGCCAGTGCCACATGAAATTGCCGCCGCGTCAGCGCATCACCTCGAACGCCAGCAGCACGTTGCCGGGCACGCCGCTCCACTGCCCGTAGCCGGAATTGGTGTAGAGCATGCCGTCGACGATGACGGGCCCGGGCCCATCGATCGCGCCGCCGTAGGCCCGCACGCCGTTCACGGTCACGTAGTCGCGCGTGGTGTCGAACTCCCACAGCAGCTTTGCATCCGCCGTTGCGTAGGCGCGGATGTAGCCGCTGACGCCGCCGGAGAACACCACGCCGGGAATGACGCTGATGGCCGCTGATAATGCGGGGCTGCAGAAATCGCGGTCGCCGCAGGCCACCGGTGGCACCTCCATCGAAACCTTTCCGGTCGCGAGATCGAGGGCGAACAGGCCGCCGCCTTCCTTCGGCTCGAGGCTCCGCGTGCCGTCGCGCGTGAACCGCACGTCCGAGATCGCGACATAGATGCGGTCCTGATCCGCCGCCGAGCCCCACTCGCTGCCGCCGAGCGCGCCGCCCTTGCCGACCCGCGTCTGCCACAAGATCTTGCCGTCCTGATCGGGATCGAAGCCGTGCACGACGCCGGACTTTTGCGCAATCGCCAGCACGCGCTTGCCGTCGCGCAGCTTCACCAGGATCGGCGACTGGCCGAAATCATGGTCCGGGCCGCTGTCATCGGGACAGTTGGTGCGATCGGGCATGAAGCACGCCACAATGAAGGCGTCCTTGGGCGTGGCCTGCTGCTTCCACAGCAGCTTGCCCGTCGCGAGATCGAAGGCGAGCACCGCGTCGCTGGTGATCGACGGCGGATTCGAATAGGAATTGCTGGTCGCGACATAGACCGCCTTGCGCTCCGGATCGATCGTCGGCGCCGACCAGATCGCGGCGCCCGACGGACCATAGAGCTGGGTCCCGATCGCGTTCTTCGTGGTCGGATGCGGCACTTCGGGGATCGTGTAGGCCTGCCAGATCTGCTTGCCGGTTGCCGCATCCAGCGCCACGACGCTGCCGCGGAAGGTGCAGCACTCGTAGGTCGATTGCGACCCGGCCGCCTCCTCGAGCGAGGACACCGGCACGTAGAGCCTTCCCTCGTAAAGCGTCGGTGCGCCGGTGATGCGGGCGGCGTGGTGCTCCTCGACCCTCACCTTCCAGATCAACGCACCGTTGCGGGCATTCACCGCATAGACGTTGGCGCGCAGATCGCCGAAGAACAGCGTCCCCTCGTCCAATCCGGCGATTTGTCCGAAGCTGATGGACGCGCGCACCGCCGCGTCCGGATCGAACGTCCACAGGATGCACCCGCTCCTGGCTTCGAGCGCGTGCACCTTGCGATCGCTGCCGCCGACGAACAGCATCCCGCTAACGACGGTCGGCTGCGCAAACGCGAGCGAAGCTCCTGCAAAGCCAAAAGCCCACTTCAACCGCAGGCGCGGCACATCGTCGACCGTCAGCTTTGCCATATCGGCCGGCTGGAAGCGGCTGTTGGCGGTGTCCACGCCCCAGCCGTTCCAGCGCGGGCCATCGAGCGGTACTGGAAATGCGGCAGGCGGCAGTGTGCAGCGTCCGGATGCGTCCGCCGGCTTCGCCAGTGCGGTCGCGTCCACGGCCTTCCCGGTCACGAAGGCGGCAATCGCCATGCGCTCCTCGTCGCTGCGCGTGCGGGCGATCGAGGCCATGCTGCCTGTCGTCAGCGCGCTCAGGACGAGCTCGGGCGACATCGCCTGGAGTGCCTTGCGGCCCGGCACGCGGCTCTGGCTGTCGGTCGTATCGTGACATTGCGCGCAGTGGGCCGCGTAAAGCGCCGCACCGTCCTGCTGCGCCAGCGCCGGCCAGCAGGACCAGATCAGCAAGGCGAGCGCGGCAGCGTTTTGCTTCATGGTAGGCATTGCGACACCAGGACGGAGACAGGCGTGGCCGATTGCGCAAGGGGAAGTGTAACTTGAAGCTGTTGCGCCGGGCAACGCTCTCGTTCTGATCTGGCATCAGTGCGCTGTCTTCGCTGTCGTGCCGAATTAACCGTGCCTGCGGTATCAAGCTTAATGAGCGAGTTCGATTGCAGCCGCGCGGCTGCGCGCTACGTTGCGCGCACCGGATATTGCCCTCCGGGATCACCATGGCGAAGCCGCCGCGCCATCATACTCGGCGCGGCGGCTCCGTTCGGCCTCACGAGTCCAACATGCGCAAGATGGCATCCGTCGCCCTTTCCGCCTGCGTCTGGGTCAGCCTTCTCGCAATCGTCGCTGTGGGCATCGTGCGGATCTGTGTGGAAGCCAAGGACAAGCGCTCGCAGCACAATCCGCAGATCGCAAGATTGCAGGATCCGAGCTAGGCAAACGCCCTGTGCGAGTGGACCGAACTGGCATCCGGTTTGCTCAGGTTAACTCAACCTGGCGGGCCCGCGGTGGGCCTGTCTCACATCGAGGCGACATCATGCAGCCGCTGTTCCAATCCAAGACATCCACCATGCAACTTCAGGCGCTCATCGCGGATTTGCGCTGGAAAGTCCAACTGTTGGATTCCGACATCCAGGACGAAGAGCAGCGCACCCGCGTCTCGGATCCCGCCGCCCTGGCCTATCCGATGCTGGCCCTGACCCTGCGTGGGCGCCGCGACAACCTGCTCGTGACCATTGCCGCACTGGAAGAGCGCCTGAAGGACCTCGACCCAGCAACGGATTGGACCCGCGCGGCCTGACGCCATTCGGCCGGCCGCGCCTGCCGGCGTTGAACTCTGACGGCGGAGCACATGCTCCGCCGGGGATCAATCGGCGGACTGCGGCAGGTCTGCCAGCCGCCACAACCCGAGGCTCTTGTCGCTCCAGCCGCCCCCGCCCTCGTCGCAGCGTTCGTTGATCAGCGCGAGCGGCGCCGGCCAGTCGAACGGCGCACGTTCGAAATTGAGCGCGCGCCAGTCGCCGTCCTCGCAATCCTCATTCCGCTCCCATCCCGGAAAAGTGGTCACGAGCAGATAGCGCGCGCCACTGTCGCGAAAGCGCGCGACGGCGCGGTCGATATTCTGGAAGCTCAGATGAACCAGACAGTCGCGGCAGAGGACGAGATCGGCGCGCGGCAGCGCATCGCGGGTGATGTCGGCATTGACGAAACGGCCGGCCACCTCGCCGTCCACAGCGCGCCGCCTGTTGGCCTCGATCAGCGACGGCACGATATCGACGCCGATATAGTCGACGTCGAGCTTGCAGGCCGCGATCCAGCCCGCATCACCGCAGGGCGCATCAAGCAGCGAGCGGGCACCGAGCTTTTGCAACAAGGGCGGCAGTGCCTCGCGGATCGCCGCTGTGGCGAGGTCCTCGGAGCCGAGCCCCGACACCGAGGTCGACGCGCCCCACAGGTTCGTCTTCAAAATCCGGTCGAAGCGCGCGGCGAGATCGAGGCCGGCAAAATTGTCGCGGTCGGCGACGAAGCGCTGATGAGCGAGAACGGGTGGGCGTTTTGAATCCATGCGCGAAGACCCCCTTTTTGCTCCACTCTACGCCGGCTTCTGCCACTCCATGATGTGAAACCACGGTACGCGACGATGACGCGCGATCTGTTCGGGATCGCCGGCCGCAGGCGTAGGCTCCGCGAACACGCGCAATTGCAGGCCCTGGTTCAGGAGCAGCGTCATATAAGTGCTGAGGGGCCTGTGCCAGTTCTGGATCCGGATGCCGCGCCATTCGACCCAGACCGCCCGCTCGTCCATGTAGTGGTCGATCGAGAAGCGCAAGCCGCCATCGCTCTCGCGGCGCCAGCCCTCCGGCATGCCGGCGGTGTTGAAGCTGGTCAGGTTGGCGCTCAGCAACGTACCGCCCGGCCGCAGCGCTGCCGCCATTTTCGCGATTGCCGCTTCAACGTCCGGGATATCGATCAGGGTGAGATAGCTGACCACCAGGTCGAACTGCGCCTCCTCGGCGATGTCCTCCGCGCGGCCGAGCCGATAGTCACCGGCGGGGTCCAATTGCCGGGCGCGCGCAAGCAGCGCTTCGGTCGGATCGATGCCGGTCGTCCGGATGCCCAGGCGCTGCATGATGCGGCAGAACCGACCTTCGCCGCAGCCGACATCGAGCGCGCGGGCAAAGCCGCGACCTTCGATCCGCGCCAGCATCGGAGCATCCAGCACGGCGCGGCGACCATAGTCGCCCTCCTCGCCCTGCTCGACGATCCAGGCCTGCGCGGACGCCGCCCAGCCGCCGTCAAGCTCGTCAGTCATCACTCGCTCCTCAAAGGTGATGCGGCCTGCGCCGGGCGGCTCATTCACCACAGATTGGATCGCAGTTCAACATCAGGTAGAGTGAGGCAGGAGCTGATCCATGCGTCCCCAAGGCGGCAAAGAGATGATCAAGATCACCGCGGGCGCGGTTGCCGCGCTGGTGATGACCGGCTTCCTGTTTGCCGTCGCCTACAGCCTGTTGATCACACCGCGATGGTAACCGCTACCTTCGCCTGCGGCTCCCGACGTCCCAATCCAGCCGCATCGCCTCGCCCGGCCGAAGCGCGCTCCAGTCGCGCAGTGCGCTTGCATAGGCGGCGTAGATCTCGCTGACATGACCGGGCCAGATGTCGCGCTCTCGCGCCGGCAATCGCTCGTGCGGACGATAGCGCAGGATCGGCGACGTTTCGGCATGGCCTTGCACGATCGTGTCGCTGAACACGCTGACCAGAACCTCCGCCTCGACCAGCCGGCGCGCATTCGCCTTCAACACGTCTTTCGAACGCTGCGCCGCCTTCGGCTTCCGCCGTCCACCCTCGTACGTCATCGTCGGAAACACCGCGCCGTCGGAGACGCTGCCCCAGAAGCCGGTGGTCAGGCCAAGCGCCCTTTCGATCACGAGATGGGCGAGGTCATGGGGCATTTCGAAGGTGTGGCCGACGCCACGCACCACATAGGCGACACCGTCGTCGCGCCGGATGTGCGTGACGTAGCGGCCGTCCCGGTCCTGCCTGGTGAACGTGATCTGCATCGGACCTCGCCTCACGCGCCGGCGACCGCTTCCGCCCGTGCGAAAGCATCGATCGCGTCCAGGCTTTGCAGCCGGCTGAGCTTCTTTCCGTCGGCTTCGGCCCGGCGGCAGAGTTCGCGGATATCGGGCATCCACTCGCGGTCGACCTGCCACATGGTTTCGAACAGCGCGCGCGTCGGCGGCAATTCGAAGAGGCCTGCGGGCGGCGCCTCCTGCTGCGTCCATTTGGCCTGCCGTTCCGCGGCAAGCGCAAAGTGCAGCCAGAGCGGCAGGTCGATCAGGACGATCTCGGTGGCTCGCGCGAGGCGCGGGGCGATCGAATCCTGGCTGCCGAGGCCCTCGATCACCCATCGCTCGGCGGCGATCGCTTCGGTATGCCGACGCGCATAGACGTCGGCAGGCGTAAGCTGCCAACCCTTCTGCCACAGCAGCCGATCCACCTCGACGAGCGGCAAATCCCGGCGCGCCGCGAGCGCGCGAGCCAGGGTCGACTTGCCGCCGGCCGCATTGCCGATGATCGCTACTTTTGTTGCATCTGTTGCCATCGGCCGAATTGAAACGGAAGCGCACCGCACGCGCAAGCAGGCCCGGGAACCAATGGCGGGGCCTCGTCGTTTTCATCCCATGCGTATCAGGGAAGAAAACTGCAACATGGTGCTGCTGGCAGCGGTGACGCTGTCCTGCATCGTCGCCGCCGGCGCGGCCGCACTGGTCGGGCCGGCAACACGACCCGCGCCTCAGGCGGTCGCGGACAACCGGATCACGGACACGGCACCGTCCGTCCAGCCGGTCAACGTCGTCGATCGAAGCGATGTACGGGTGGTCGGCACGCCCTTCGTGCCCAACGTCAACCCGCGCGAGCGCTAGGGCTTCGTCAGCGAGGGGCCGCCTCGGCCTCCTCCTCGTGCCGGTCAGGCGCGCGCGACATCTCTTCGACGAGGCTGAGCACATGCTGGCGCTTTTCGAGCGGGAGCGTCAGGAAGGCACGCACCAGCCGCAACCCCAGTGCCTCCTCCGGCAGTTGTTCTGCTTCTTTCGAGTCCATGGCCCACTTTCGGACGACCGGGAAAAATATGCAATCCCTTGTCGAGGCGCTTGATTCGTCGCCGGCCCTTTGCTGGAACGGCGACGGGTGAGGTGAGCCATGAAGTGGATGAGGGAACGCGACGCGCTGATCGCGCAGACAATGGCTTTCGTCCAATCGGTGACCGGCCGGAAGGACGGATTGCATCCGGTGGACGGCACGCCGGCCGCGCCGGTCGCAAGCGTTGACGTCGTCTCCTATGTGGCGATCGAGCGGACGCTGGAGATCGAAGCGCTGCCGCCCGCCCCTGCGCCGCCGCCGCAACAGCCGTTCGAGGTCGCGCCGCCCCGGATCAGCGGCGACTTCCGCAGCGAGATCCAGAGCCGGGTGGCGAATTTCCGCAAGCACCAGGAGCGGTTCGAGCGCGAGCGGGAGGAATATTGCGCGACCACGATGGCCAAGCTGCGCGACGAAATCCGCGGCACCCCGCCGCCTCCCTCGGCGCGAAAATAGGCGGCTACAGCCAGGACCAGACCAGAACCAGATTGGCCGCACAGGCGCCGACCAGCGCCAGCGTGAGCGGCAGGAGCATGTGCCCGCAGGAGGTTTTCAGGTCGGTCGTCATGGCCTGAAACATCCGCTGATTCCGGTCAGGGAGTCCCAGGGATTCTTTTTTTTGGGATTCAGGACTCGTTTACGACTCAAAACCCCTTTCGGCCCTGTTCACAGACCCGTGATCGACAGGAGTCGGCGCGCTCGCGGCTGAAACCTCCAGGCATTCCCGGACGTTAAGGAGGGTTCTTCAAAGTCGGCTTCCGGAGTGGAATCGATGCCATACGCGCTGTTTTGCAACGATGCCCAGATCAGCAAAACTTACCCGAGCGAGGCTGACGTGTGGACCCTGGCGCACAGGAGCGGCCTGGTCGTCGACCTCGCTCCGGACGAGGACGGCGCTGGGCCGCGCCGAATCCTGGACAACGACTACGAGATCAAGCCCTGCCCGGCCGGACCGGGCGAAGACCCGGCGCGCAACAAGGCGGACGCCGAGCGGGAGTCCCGCAACGAGCTCGAATTCAATAGCTGAGGGACGGCGTCAGGGCGTCGCGGTCGCGAGCGATGCCTGCTCGCCCGGCAAGAGGACGCAGGCTTTGCGCCGATGCAGGCCGCGGATCGCGCCGGTCACCTTCATGACCTTGCCGGGGCCGCAGGAATAGTCCCGAACGAGGGCGACCTCATAGGGGGCCAGCATCAGCGGTTCGGATTTGAGGATCGTCTGTGCCGCACAGGGCGGAGCGAACAGGATTACCGAGGAAATAAGCACCGACGCCAAGATACGCATGTTCGTCATCCCACAGCCCGGCAGTCCCATAATAACGCGTTCCGGCGCGCGTGTTCCCTAAGGGCCAACAATTATTTTTGCCTTACAGCACGCACATGACGCGGATGAGAAACATGCAAAACAAAGGCCGGCAGAGCCGGCCTTTGTCGCGTCTGAAGCGATCGACGTGGGCGTCAGTAGCGCGAGGCGGTCGGGCCGCCCCAGCCGAAGCGGTAGTTCACGCCGAGCTTGACGGTGTGATCGTCGTTGCGGCCGCGCGCGCCGACGACGTCGGCAGGTCCCGCCGTGACGGTGGTGCTGCCGAAATTGTAGTACTGGTACTCGGCCTTGGCCGACCAGTTCGGCGCGAAGAGGTATTCGAGGCCGCCGCCCACGGTATAGCCGTCCTTGTTGTTGCCCGTGGTGGTGAAGGCCGTCGGCACGCCGGCGACGCTCACGCCAAAGTCGCTATTCCGCCAGGCGTAACCGCCCTTGGCATAGACCAGCGCCGGACCCCAGGTGTAGCCGATGCGGCCCGTGACCGAACCGAGCTGGTCGGTGTTGGAGGTCACCAGCGTGCCGCCCGGAAACAGGACGCCATTGTTGTTGGTCGGCAGCCAGGAATACTGGGCTTCGATACCCATCACCCAGTTGGGTGCGAACTGGTAGTCGAAGCCGCCCTGCACGCCGCCGAGGAAGCGAGCATCGCTCGACTGGAAGGTGTTGTCGCCGGCAAATGCACCGCCGACATGGCCGCCGATGTAAAAGCCGGTCCAGTTATAGATCACCTGCGGCGGGGTATAGGCCGGAGCCTTGGTATAGGTGCGCGCCGGAATGTCGGCTGCGGCGGCAGGCGCGGCCAGCGCAAGTAATGCGGCTGCGCCGAGCAAGAATTTCTTCATCGATCATCCCCGTTATTACGAATTCACCCTCAGAAAACAACGTGGCCTGATTTTGGTTGCTTGTTGGCAATGCCGGAACGTTGATCGTTCGTTACCGTGACGGGGCCGCAACAACGGCTTTTTGTTCCCCGACGACCCCATCGAACGACAGATTTGTTCACTACGCGCAGACTGCCGTGTTGATTTGTCTGTCGCCGAAGCGGTCCCGTTCAAAGCTCCCCGAATTGTGATCTTCCGGCTTCAGGCCGCCCTGTCCTACCACCGGCGGATGAAGGCCGGCTTTGCGCTACCGCGTCATCTTTTCCAGTTCCGGAAAGGGTGCGTAAACCGCACCGACGCAGGTGTCGCCGCCGCGCTCGAGGATGCGGTCGAGCCGGCCGTTGACGTAGACGATGGCGCGCTCGCGCGGGCCCCGGTAGCTGCCGTCGCTCTCGCGCGGGGTGAAGCGCACGCAGGCCACGTAGAACGGACGGCCGCCGACGGTGCGCAGCACCGGGTCGGCCATTCCCGCGTCGCGCACCCCGACCGGGTTGTTCAGATAGGTCCGCATATAGGCCAAGGCCTCGGTGCGGTAATTGTCGGGAAAGGGCTGCGGGCCGTTGGCGCCGGCATCGTTCATCATCGACGATCCGCCGCCGTCGCTGCCGAAGCATGCCGCGAGCATCAATGGCAGCGCCAGGACGCCCACCCGTTGTGCCAGTCTCCTCAAACGTCCCTTCCCCCTCGCCACGTCAGACGCAGGCAATCGTTGTAGCAAACGCACCGGGCCGCCGTCATGGCGCTTTGCGTTTCCGCAATCACCATGACGGTCGGGCCGGCTCTGGGCTCCCGCGAGGCGGGCGGGGGCAATGCGAGATTGCCGCCTCGCCGGATCAGATTTTAGCTGCGCTTCTCAGTCGTCGCCGGCGCGGCCGGCTTGGTCAGGTCGGGCTGAACCGCCTTCTTGCCGGTCATCTTGGACGAGATCACCTTGTGGTGATGGCGATGCGAGCGCACCGACTTGTGGTGCTCGGACGGGATCACGGCGGCGTTGGCGTTCATCGCCTTCGCGGTCGCGTCGGCCTTCTTGTCCGACTTGACGTCCGTCTTGGCGTCGGACTTGGCGTCGGACTTGGCGTCGGACTTGGCGCCGGTCTTCACGTCGCTCTTGCCGTCCGTCTTGACGTCGGATTTTGCAATCGGCTTGACGTCAGGTTTGGTGGCCGTGGTGGTCGACGCCTTGCTCTGCGTCTGGTCCGCCTTGATCACTGGCGCGGGCGTCGTGGTCTTCGCCGATTCTGCGGCGAAGGCCGGCGCTGCGATCACGGAAGCGGCAAGGAAAGCTGCTGACAAGGTCTTCAACATGGTTGGTCTCCTCTCGGGGGATCTGAGGCGGCGCCCTCGCCGACCCCTGATCATGGTGGAGACGTTAGGCGGGGCGCACTGAACCCATTCTGAAGCGCTTTGGTGGCTTCCGTTCATCTGGATGACATCTTTGTCATCTTTCCCGACGGTGGAATCCACAACCGGTCCGGGAATGTTTTTCCCATCAGGGTGTTCCGAACGTGAGGCAATCGTGTAGGATCGCCTCGTTCCATTCGGGAGAGATCAATGCGCAAACTTTCTATGCTTCTGGTTCCTGGACTTGTCTCGATGGCGCTGGCCACGGCGCCTGTGCTGACGAGCGCTTACGCTGCGGGCAGCGACGATCCCTCCTCCCCGCCGAAGTCGGACACCTCGTCCAAGAAAAAGAAGAAGAGCTCTTCCGTCAGCGATCCCAAATTCCTTGCGGCCTATCGCACCGCCTACACTGCGATCTACGACCGCAACGACTATGCGAACGCGATCGACCAGTTGAAGTCGCTGAAGCGCGACGACGTCGCCGACGTCGCCAATCTGATCGGTTACTCCTATCGCAAGCTCGGCGACTACAAGCAGTCGAAGGTCTATTACGAGCTGGCGCTTCAGGACGATCCGAACCACGTCCGCACCTGGCAGTATTACGGCCTCTGGCAGCTCGAGCAGGGCAACCGCGAGCAGGCCAAATATCACCTCGACAAGATCGCCTCGCTCGCCGGCACGGCAAGCGACGAGTATCGCTCGCTCGCCGCCGCGCTCGACAAGCCGACCGGCGCGACGCTCGTCTACTGAGATCATATCAACGACGCCTTTCGAGCCGGCGCGACCCGCAAGGGTTGCGCCGGCTCTGCTTTGTCGGCTACCTTTGCCGACGAGATCCTCCCTCATTTTCCGGTCAAGCAATGGACGCCTGGCTCCGCCCCGCGATCGCCTATATCGGCGAATGGCTCGACTATCAGGTCACCCTCACCCAGCAGCCCGGCTGCATCGTCGCATTCGCCCATCGCGGCGAGATCGTCGCCGAGCACGCGTTCGGGCTCGCCAATCTCGACACCCGCGAAAAGCTCACGCCGCGCCATCGATTCCGCATCGCCTCGCATTCGAAGAGCTTCACCTCCGCCGGCATCATGAAGCTGCGTGAGCAGCGAAAACTCCGGCTCGACGATCCCATCGGGGACTATGTCGCCGGCCTGCATCCGCGCGTCGCCGCGACGACGATCGCGCAGGTGCTGTCGCACACCGCGGGCCTGATGCGCGACGGCGCCGACTCCGGCCAGTTCATCGACACCCGCCCCTATCTGACCGCGAAGGAGCTGACGGCCGAGTTGCGCATGCCCACCGCGATCGAGCCCGGCACGCGCTTCAAATATTCCAATCACGGCTTTGGCCTGATCGGTCTCGTGATCGAGGCCGTCACGAAAGAGCCCTACCCGGTCTGGATCAAGCGCGAGATCATCGCGCCCGCAGGCTTGCGCGAGACCGAGCCCAATGTGCCGCTTCCCAAGGCGGCGGCCTTTGCGCGCGGTCACACGCGAAAGCTGCCGTTCGGCGAGCGCAGCGTGATCCCCGGCGACAACGACACGCACGCAATCACCTCGGCGGCGGGCTTCGTTGCGACCGCCGCCGACACCGCGCGCTTCTTCGGCCAGCTTGCGCCCAACGCCAAACGCAGCGTGCTGTCGGCCGCGAGCCGCCGCGAAATGACGCGCCATCATTGGCGCGTCCCGCAAAGTCTCGAGGCCTATTACGGCCTCGGCGTCAATGCCGGCAAGACCGACGGCTGGGATTGGTTCGGCCATGGCGGCGGTTTTCAGGGCTACCTCTCGCGGACCTGCGCCATTCCCGCCTGCGAGCTTTCGATCTCCATCCTCTCGAACTCGATCGACGGCGGCGCGCCGTTCTGGATGGACGGCGCGCTCCAGATCCTGCGTGCCTTCAAGACGCGCGGCGCGCCGAACGCCCGCGTGCGCGACTGGACCGGCCGCTGGTGGACGATCTGGGGAGCATCCGACCTCGTGCCGATGGGTGACCGTGTGCTGGTCGCCAATCCGCAGTTCAACAACCCCTTCATGGACGCCGCCGAGATCGAGGTCACCGGCCGCGACGCGGGCAAGATCGTCTCCGCCTCAGGCTATGCCAGCCATGGCGAACCGGTCCGCCGCGTCCGCGACAAGCGCGGCAAGGTCACCGGCGTCTGGCTTGCCGGCGCCCATGTGCGCCCCGCGGGCGTGGTGGCGAAGGAGATCGGGCGGAAATACGCACGCGGAAAATAGCGACGGAAGCCCGGACGACAAAAAGCTCGAAAACAACCCCATGCAAAGTAGCCGCTGACCGCGGCGCCGGCCTTACGCCTTTTCCGAAATAATTTGACACGTCGGGCAAATCGGTGGCATTATGCCATCATTGCATCGTGTGGGGCGGCGGGCCTGCCGTGGCGACGATCGGAGTACCTCACGCCGGCTCCAGCCCGAGCGACTGCGCGGCCTCGAGCCACACCGGCAACTCGCGCTGGTAGAGCGCGTTGCTGTCCTTGAAGCCGAGCGCCGGCTCCAGCACGAAGGTCGCAAGCACCTCCTTCACCTTCGGATCATTGTTGGCGGCGACGCACAGCTCCGCCAGGCGATCGACGATCGGCTGCGGCGTCGCCTTCGGCAGCGCCCAGCCGGTGAAGCCGCTCACGGTGAAGAACCTTGCCGTCGCGCCCTGCTCCGGCAGGGTCTTGACGGCCGGCATCGCGCCGACCTTCTTCGAATGCACGGCGAAGACGACGCCGCGGTCGCTTTGCAGCACCGGCTGCGCGGCCGTGTAGCTGCCCATCGCCGCGTCGAGCGTGCCCTCCATCAGGCCCGTCCACATCGGCGCCTCGCCGCGGTAATGGACCGGCTCGATGCTGAGACCGTACTGCTTGTTGAGCTCGTTGATCGTCATGTGCGGGACCGAGCCTGCGCTGTAGGTGCCAAAATTCACCTTGCCGGCCTTGCGCGCGAAGGCGACAAAGTCCTCCAGCGTCTTGACGCCGGTCTTCGGGCTCGCGATCAGCAGCAGGCCTGCGCCCGGAATGATGCTGACGAGCGTCAGGTCCTTGTCCATGTCGTAGCCGGGACTCTTCATGACCGCCCGGTTCATGATGTAGGTGGTCGAGATCGAGCACAGGATGGTGTGGCCGTCAGGCTCGGCGCGCGCGACCTCCTGCGCACCGATCGCGCCGGAAGCGCCTGCCTTGTTCTCGATGACGACGGTCTTGCCGACCTGCTTGGCGATAAACTCCCCGAAGGCGCGCGCGAGCAGATCGGTCTGCCCGCCCGCCGGATAGCTGCAGATCATGCGGATGTTTCGCGACGGCCACGCCCCTTGCGCCGAGACACCGCGCGAGAGGAGCGGCATCGTAGCCGCGCTCGCACCGGAGGCGATGAAGCGGCGGCGATTGATCACTGACATGGCTCCCTCCTCCGATTTTTTGGGGGAGGGTATCGCATCATCGGGGCGCTGCCACGTGCGACATTGCGATGCGGGTGACCTAGCCGCCCCCTGCTATTGCAGCCGCGTCTAAACCTCCAAACCCTTCGGCAAAGGCGTCCTCTGCGTGCTACGTCCACGCAGCTACAGCGCAGAGGTCGAACCGAGCCAAACCGCAGCCTCAGATTCGAGTTGATGAATCAGCGCCGCCAGTTGGTCATTCCGAACGGGGATGACCCGAACGAATGCTACCATTCGCCACGGATATCGGAATTGCGTCGGCCACCGGCGCCGGGACTGCCAACAACAGGCTTACGGACTCGACCAGAAGCTCATGGGCGCGGTCGACAATCTCGTCCAGGGACATCGTCTTGGCGAACATGCGCTGGGCTTCGGCCAGCAGTTGGGCGCGGGTCGGCATGCTGGGCAGATGCAGGTCCGTACGCTGCTGTAGCAGATGAAGCGTGTCCCGCACCGACAATCCTGTGTCATGGACTGACGATCTGATCGCCAGCGCAATGGACTCAGGGTTGAAGCGGCCGGCAAGCTGCTCAGCCGTTCGCTTCAGCACGCGCGCTCCCAACCGATGCTCATTGCGCAGAACCTGCTCGGGCGGCATCTTCAGATCCCAGACGATCCCGAGCCAGGACAAGGCGACCAGGACACCATACGTCACATCGATCTCCCACCAGTAGAAGCCCTGGCGGACGCTGCTCTGGTAGGCGTGATGATTGTTGTGCCAGCCCTCCCCCATCGTCACCAGAGCCAGCAGCCAGTTGTTGCGGGAGTCATCACCCGTCACATAGCGCTTGCGTCCGTGAACATGAGCGAGGGAGTTGATGCAAAACGTGGCGTGATACACAAGCACGGTGCTCCAGAGGAAGCCGACCACGAGTCCCGACCATCCTGCGATGAGGAAGCAGAGGCCCGCGGTCACGACCGCCGGCAGAAGCTCAAGCCTGTGCAACCACATCAGCTCGGGATAGGACGCAAAATCCGACACTTTCACCAGATCGGTTGCATCGTGCCGTCGGTAGAAGATCCAGCCGACATGACTGTACACGAAGCCCTTGTGCCGCGGTGAGTGCACATCATCCTCGGTATCCGAATGCAAATGATGATGCCGATGTTTCGCGGCCCACCAAAGGACGCTTTTTTGAGCGCTGCTTTGGGCGAGGAATGCAAGGATGAACTGGAACACCCGGCTCGTCGCGTAGGCACGATGCGAGAAGTACCGATGATACCCAGCACCGATCGCAAACATGCGCAGCCCATATAGAGCGACGCAAATCGCAATCGCCTGCCACGAGACGCCCGACCAGATCGCCGCGATGCAGCCTGCGTGGACCAACAGAAACGGAAGGACCTGCGGATACATGACGTCGTCGTGGTCCTGATGCGGATCGATATGGGTGGACAAGCTCGCGACCTCAACTGTTTCGACGCACGGATCGCCCCGCGCGGGCTGCGACAAAAAATAACCCCGCGCCCGGTAAACCGGGTGCGGGGTTGCGAAACCAGAGACTCTGCCGGTACATTCGCGGTCAAAGCATCATAGCACCGAGTGCAACAGCTTACGCCGCGCGCAGATTGTCCGCGGCAGATTTGCCGGTCCGGCGGTCTGCAACGATTTCAAACGAAACCTTCTGTCCCTCGTTGAGGGTGCTCATGCCGGCACGTTCAACCGCGCTGATATGAACGAAGACATCCTGGCCTCCCTGGTCCGGCTGAATGAAGCCGAAACCCTTTTGGCTGTTAAACCACTTCACAGTACCCGTAGTCATGCGGGGATCGTCCTTTGAGATAGATAGATGTTTGGATCCGCACCCGAGAGCGCAGCAAGCTAACTCGAAATTTGGGAAGAGGTCGTCAGTCAGGCGCGCTGTCAGCGGCGAGGCCAAGTCTTTCGGCCGAAACTCGATTGGCCATACATGGCTGTTATTTGATCACTTTGCAAGAGCCTCCCCCTTCTGACCCCGCGTCAATACGTCCGCGTTGGGTCAGCGCAGGGGTCAAGGAGAACATCGCCCGCAACCGCACTCTCACGCCCCGCGCGTTATAGGGCTCGCTAGTGGCAGAACGTAAGCGTAGTGTCGCGCGATCACCGCCCTTCCCCACGCCTTCCATCGGGTGTTCTTCCGAATAGTGATCTTCCGCCCTGCCTTCGATTGAGTTGCCGGTTGCGATCGAGATGATACTTGCAGGAGAGCCCCGTATCAGCGAACGACTTGAAACACTGAAGAAGGCCCGCGATCGCATGATCGAGGACCGCGACGCGCATGCGAAAGTGCTGGCCGCCGCTTTCGAGCGCGACACGGCCGAGCGGGCACGCAACAAATTCGTCGAGATGCAAGCGCTGATCGACGCGCTGTACCGTGCGATCAAGAGCGAAGGCACGATTTCAGGCGCGAACTGAAGCGCGTATAAGGCGCGACAGATCGGCGCAATCATGAAAAGAGCGGGCCCCCTACTCGACGATTTCGTCGGCGAGGGCGAGCACCGTTAGAGGGATGGTGATGCCGAGGGCCTTTGCGGTCCTGGTGTTGACCACCAGTTCGATCCTCGTCATCTGCTGGACCGGCAGCTTTGCAGGTTTCTCGCCACGCAGAATACGAGCAACATAGTCGCCCACCAGCCGGAACGCGTCAGCGGGGTTCGCCCCGTAGCTCGCCAGACCGCCGTCGGCTACGAACTGGCGCAGGGGATACATCGCCGGCAAGCGGTGGCGCGCGGCAAGCGCAGTCATGAGCTCGCGATTGTTCAAGAACACCGGGTGATTGTTGACGAGGATTGCGCCGGCACCTTCGTCAACCGCCCGCGCGAAAGTCTCCTCGCTCTCGGCGGTCTGACTCACGCTGTACAAGCGCATTGTCACGCCGCGAGCTTCCGCCGCACGTTGAAGCTCGGTGTAGAAGGGCTCTTCGGCCTTGTCGCCGGTCCGGGTGTAAAACAACGCGAAGGACTTTACCGCCGGCGCCAGCTCGTGCAGCACCTCGGTGCGCTTGAAAAGCAGATCCGGATTGAGAATGAAGACGCCGGTGACGTTTCCGCCGGGATCGTTCAGACTGGCAACGAAGCCGCTTGCCACCGGGTCGAAACCCGTCATGAAAACGATCGGGACCGACGTGGTTGCAGCCTTCGCTGCTGACGTCGCCGGGCCGCTCGGCGTGACGATGGCGGCCACACCACGTTGAACAAGGTCGTTTGCCAACGCGGCCAGCCGCTCCTGTTGGTAGTCCGCACAGCGGTATTCGAGGGTGAAATCGCGCCCTTCAACAAATCCCAGAGCAACAAGACGAGACCGGGCCGGCGCAAAACTCGCCTAAGCCGCCTCCAGGGGCGCGACTGCGAGAACGCCGACCACGGGCGCAGTCCGCTGCGCCTGTGCCGGGCCGGACCAGAGCGCGGCCGCACCTGCCGTCAGGATGAAATCACGGCGCCTCATATCAACGCATCCCGTAACGCCGAAGAAACCCTACCAGTTCGGTCAGGTCAGGGCAAAGCGTGGCGCTGAGAGCCGTCGCCTACTTCATCATCTTCTCGACTTCGCCGCGCAAGGCCTGGCGCGAGGCGTCGCGCGAATAGAACATGTGGCCGCCGGGATAGACCACGAGTCTTGCACGCGGCGGTGAAGCGAAGGCAGGCAACTGGTCGAGCACCAGCTTCGATCCGAAATATGGGGTTGCGATATCGAACAGGCCGTGCGCGACCAGCACGCTGATGTTCGCATCCGTCGCCAGGATCTGGCGCAGCTCCGAGATCGACTGCGGCGGGCTGATGCCGCGGCCAAAATCCCAGTTGCGCTCGACGGAGCCGTTGAGGACTTCGTAGGAGCCATCGGGCCGCCAGTTCAGCTTGCGCGTCGTGAGGTCGACGGCGGCGCTGGTCAGCGGGGCCTGGAGGGCATCGCCGGAAGGATCGCCGAAGCGCGAGACGTTGGATTCGGGATTGGGATCAAAGCCGCGCACCGAGGCATCGTAGCGGCCCGTCACCTTGCCGCTCCCGCGATCGAACTCGCGCTGGAATTCCGCGACGTCGAAGCGTCCGGCAAGCCTGCGGCTCGTCGCCCGGTCGATGCCGGTCAGCGCAGAGACCTTGTCGGCAAGGCGCGTGGTGGCCTCGACATCGGCCTGGCCCTTCAAGAGGTCGCCGAGGAATTCGCCCCTTGCATAGGCCTCGACGTCGGCGAGATCGGCGCGGGTCACGCCTCCCTTGCCTTCGCCCTTGCTCTCTCCTTTGGCCTCACGCGCAACCGCGGCATAACTCGGCAGTGTCGCGACATATTGCAAAAGGCTCGTGCCGGTGAACTCGCGGAAGTCGAAGAGCGGCGAGATCATGATCAATCCCTTGACGCCGACGCCCTGCTGAAGCTGGAGATTGCGCACGACCTTTGGCCCGCGAATGCCGCCATAACTCTCGCCCGCGACGAATTTCGGCGAGGCGAGCCGCTCGTGCTTCTCCAGCCAGCGGCGGATGACGAGCGCAATCGCAGCGACGTCGCCGTCGACGGAGTAGAAGCGTTTTCGCGCCTCCTCGCCGCCCGTCACGAAACGGCTGTAGCCGGTGCCAACGGGATCGATGAAGACGAGATCGGTGAAGTCGAGCCAGGTCTCGGCGTTGGGTTTCAGCTCGGGCGGCGTCGACGGCGTGACGACGTCGGCGTTGAGCGGCAGCCGCCACGGACCGGCAGCGCCGAGCTGAAGCCAGGCCGAGGATGCGCCGGGACCGCCGTTGAAGAAGAACGTCACCGGGCGGCTCGCGCGATCGGTGCCGTCGAGCTGGTAGGAGGTGTAGACGATGTCGGCCTGTGGCTCGCCCTTGTCGTCGAACAACCGGATCGAGCCTGCCGTGGCACTGAAGTTCAGGGTGCGGCCGGGCAGCTCGAGCGTCTGGCTGGTGGCGGAGTCAGGCGGCAGGCGGTGCTGCTCGGTACTGGACGGCGAACCCTGCGCCTGACCGCCGCGCGCGCCACCCTTTTGGCCGGCGGGCGTTGCGACGTCGGGACGCGGCGGCGCATCATCCGCGTGCACCGCGCCGACGACAACGAGCAGCGCCAGGGCAAGAGCCGAGCGGCGCAGCGCCGGCAAACCAATCAGCATGATGCATCTCCCTGCGCGGTCGCACGCACGCCCGCGATACGAAAAATAGCGTGCGCGGACGTAGCGGAGAATTGCGACGGATTCACGTTTGCGGGAGGCACCCATATGCCACCGGAAGCGAACGGCTAAAACAGGACGATTTTGGCTGAATCGGCGCGAGCCCCAGGCGCAGAACACCTCTCCCGTAGGGAGAGGTCGGATCGCATCGAAAGATGCGATCCGGGTGAGGGGTCAAGGTCTCACTGAGTGTTGCGGCCCCTCACCCGGATTGCACTGGGCGACGCTTCGCATCGCCAGACGCAATCCGACCTCTCCCCGCTGGGGAGAGGTGAACCGGGCAACCGGCTGCACTCCGTCTCATCGCACGCTAATAGCCGATACCGAGCATCAGCACGAACTGGCGGCCGCACCAGATGCTGGAGCAGCTGAGGTCGACCGGCACAAAGGCGCGATCGTAGATCGCGGCCGTGCGATGAACCGTACGGCGATGGGTGACGCGATGCCGGACGGGCGCAGGCTTTGCCGTGACCTTGGCCACCTCCTGCGCCGAAATCCGATCGTTCGTTTGGTCGGCGGCGGAGACAGGCTGCGCCGTCGCCATGACGACGGATACGGTCATCACGGCTGCGAGCGCCAGTGGATGACGGCAAAGGCTGTGCATGACCTGCTCCTTCGTAGCTTCCGTAGCTTCGCCCGGACCGATCCCGATAACGCCAGAACCGACCGATGGTTTCAACGTTTCGACATCAGAATCCGACGCCAATCATCGTGCTGTGGCCGCCGCCGCCACCACCGCCGCTGACGATGCTCGGGCGCGCGACCGCCTGCTGCCGGGCGCGCGGCGCATCGTTGTCCGGCTTGGCGCGGCGGGCCGGCTCGCGCTCGGCGGTCGCCGCCGGCTTGCGGCGTGGCTTGTCCTCGTCGTTCTTGCGCGAGGCGGTCGGCGCCGCCGCAGGTTTCTCGTTCGCGACGCAGACGTCGCCCTTCAGCGTCTCGTCGCTCTTGCACTGGAGCGGGCAGACCCGCGTCGCATGCTTGGTCAGCTCAGTGACGAGAGCCGTCGTCACGCTGATCTTGTCGGCCTGGGTCGGCTGGCCGCCGATTGCGAAATAACGGACCAGCGCAGCGCGCGTCGGGTCGCTCAGCTTGCCGTCCGGCTTGCCGGTCAGGCAGCCGATACGAACCAGCTCGGTCTGCGCCGAGGTGACGAGCTGCGGCGAGCTGGGCTGGGTCGCGGCGCGCTTGGCGGCTTCAGCGTTGAAGCGATCGATCGCGGCGACGACGACCGGGCCGAGCCGGTCGCAGGACACGGTCTTCGAGAACGCCTTCAGGTCGTCGATGCCGGAGCCTTCACTGCCCTTGGCAATGATCGCATCGAGGCTGCCCTGCTCGCTCTTGCAGGTGGCCTCCCGGGCCACGGTGAACTCGGCGGCCTTGCGGGCCTCCTCGGCCTCGCGCGCCTGCTTCTCGGCCGCAGCCCTCGCGGCGGCAGCCTCTGCGGCGATCCGGTCACGCTCGACCTGCTCGGCCTTCTGCCTGGCCTCCTGGGCCTTGCGCTCGGCCTCAGCGGCTTTCGCCAAACGCTCAGCCTCGGCGGCGGCGGCGCGGCGCTGGTCCTCGAGGCGCTTCTTCTCGGCGGCCGAGGCTTCCCTGGCGGCAGCGATTTCGGCCCGCTTGCGCGCCTCCTCGGCATCCTTGGCCTGCTTCTCGGCGGCCGCCTTTGCAGCGGCAGCCTCCGCGGCAATCCGGTCACGCTCGGCCTGTTCAGCCCGTTGCCTGGCTTCGAGCGCCTTGCGCTCGGCTTCCGCAGCCTTGGCCTGCCGCTCGGCTTCGGCCTCGCGTGCACGCCGTTCATCGTCCTGGCGCTTCTTCTCGGCAGCGGCGGCGGCGGCAGCCGCCCGCGCCTTCTCTGCCGCCTCGGCTTCACGCGCCCGGCGCTCGTCATCCTCGCGCTTCTTCTGCGCGGCGAGCTCGGCCTTTTCCTGATCGGCCTTGCGCTTCGCCTCTTCGGCGGCGAGCCGCGCGGCCTCGCGCTCGGCGCGCGCCTTGTCCTCGCGTTCCTGGATCGCCTGCTTCAGCATGTCGACGCGCTGCTGCGCGGTGATCGCTAGCGGCGAATCCGGGAAGCGCTTGACGAAGCGCTGCAGCGCCGGGATGTCGACGCTGTCCTTGATCCGATCCCACTCGATCTGCTCCTTCGTGGGCGGTGCATCGCGGGGCGGCGCGGGTGCTTGCGGATAGGCCGCGACCTGGACGTTGGGCGACGCCGCCAGCGGCTGGCTGGGCAAGGCATCCATCTGCGCGCGGGCAAGCTCGGCATAGAAGCCGGTCGGATGGGTCGCGAGGAAAACCTCCCACGCGCGGCGGGTGCCGATCTTCTGCACCAGATCGTAGTCGGCCTTGACGTCGCTGACCGGCGCCTCCTGCGGCACGGCCGGCGCCGGGACCAGCGAGATCGTGCCGCCGCCAAGCGCACCGTAGACGAACGGCTCCTGGCGGTTGCCGGTGGCCTTCAGGACCTCGTCGCGCACCCGCCCGAAGGCCAGGCGAACATCGAGACCGGGCACCGGAAGATTCTTCAACACCGACGTCGTGAACGGGCTGTGCTCGCCGTCGCCGTCATCCGCCGTCGAGCCCGCCTTCGCCGCGTAGGCGATCAGCGTATCCGTCGAGGTCGGCTCGACCTTGCCGAGACCGCCGCTGACGGCGCGGGTTGCGCTATTGCGCCGTTCACGCCGCATGGTGGTGACGAAGGGGTTGTCGCGGCAGGCGTCCAGGATGACCAGGCGCAACCGCCTGGCGCCGTCGGCCGACGAGACCAGCCGCTCCAGCGGGATCGCCTCGTCGTCGGCGTCGCGGTCGCTCGCCAGACGCGCGTCGACCGGGATCAGGTAGTTGGTACCCCCGATCTCGAGGCCGTGGCCGGCGTAATAGACAACAGCGATATCGGCCTGGTCGGCCGTGGCCTCGAACTTGCGGATGGCGCGCTTGAACTCGAGATTGCCGACATTGACCAGCGTCTCGACCGTGTCGAAGCCGGCGTCGCGAAACATCCTTGCGACCGAGCTCGCATCGCGCGACGGATTGGGGAGCTGCGGGACCGACTGGTAGGTCGAGTTGCCGACGACCAGCGCCACCCGCCGTTCAGCGAACGCCGAATCGGAGCCGAGGGCCGTCAGCAGAAGGGCCCCGCCGATCGTCGTCGCCAGTGCGATAAGGCGCCTGATCATCGAAAATTCCGTGCCGGGCACGCGCCTCACCGATCCTCATCTCCCGCAGGACGTTGAGGGTCGAAACCGCAGCGCGCCCGAAAAATTCGCTAAGTGTGACCGAAGTTTACCTTCCCGACTGCGCGCGATCAATGCGCCGAAATTGCTTCACCCGACGGTATTACCTGCATCATGCGGAGAAGCGTGATGCACGTCACAACTCTCCGGCGCAAAATGCGCGGCATCCCGCCGCGGAGTGTGGCGGGCGGGGTACAGCGTCGCGGAAATCCGCGACAGGTCACATGGAACCGGGCTGATCGGTCTTCCGAGCGCTCCACACCTGCAATAGCGTTGTTTCCAATTGTTTCGCGGACGCGCGCCGATTCTTTTCGATTGGAGACTGCAATGAAGTTCTTGGCAGGGACCCGCCTGGGGCGGACGGGAATTGCCAGCATCGCGGCGGTGGCCGCATTGGGCGCGTCGTCCGCAGCCATGGCCGATTGCTCGGGTACGGGCGCAGCCGGCGTGCTATCTCCACTCCTGCCGTTTGCCTCGGGCGGCGCGGTCAACTCGCTGATCTCGGCCATCAACACCGCCAACACGGCCTTCCTCACCCAGTCGAGCGCGTTCGTCAGCGCGCCGCCGAATCCCAAGCCGAACCAGGAAGGCGGCGGCGTCTGGGCGCGCGCCATCGGTGGCGACATCACCACCAAGAGCACCAGCACGACGACGAACATTTCGGTCGTCGGCGTTCCCGTGCCCGGCACGATCACCTGCAACAACTCGACCAGCCTTCAGTTCGCGGGCGTGCAGGCCGGCACCGACGTGGCGCGGCTGAACTGGAACGGCTTCAACGTCCATGTCGGCGCGACCGTCGGCTATCTCGGCGCCCGTGCGCGCGACAAATCCTCGGCCGGTCTGCTCAACCCGCTCGGCGGCACCTTCGAGGACAATCTCCAGGTGCCGTTCGCCGGCATGTATGCCGCCATCACCAAGGGCGGCTTCTTCATGGACGGCCAGCTCCGCGCCGACTACTACCAGAACTCGCTCAACGACCCGCTCGTCAGCGGCCTGTTCAGTCAGAAGCTCGACGCCCGCGGCATCGCCTTCAGCGGCAATGTCGGCTACAACATGCCGCTGCAGAACAACTGGTTCATCGAGCCGTCGGCCGGCATCGTGATCTCCAAGGTCAAGGTCGATCCGCTCACGGTCACCGGCACCCTTGCGACCGGCACCGGCCTGACCCTGCCCGGCACGCTCCACGTCAACGACATCAACAGCGAGCTCGGACGCCTGAGCATCCGCGGCGGCACCACCATCGCGTCGGGCAACATGATCTGGCAGCCCTTCGCGATCGCCAGCGTCTACCACGAGTTCGAGGGCGCGATCTCCTCGTCGTTCGACAACGCCGGCCTGCCGGTCCCGCTGAACCTGCTCTCCGGCGCGGGCCAGATCTCCTCGACCAATATTGGCACCTACGGCCAGATCGGCGTCGGCGTGTCGGCACAGGTCGTCGGCACCGGCCTGCTCGGCTATCTGCGCGCCGACTATCGCGACGGCCAGAACATCCAGGGCTACAGCCTGAACGGCGGCATCCGCTATCAGTTCACGCCGGAGATGATCTCGCCGGCGCCGATGTACGCCAAGGCTCCCGTCAAGGCGCCGGTCGCGGTGGTCGCGCCCTATGACTGGAACGGCTTCTTCGTCGGCGGCAGCGCCGGCATCCTCAACGGCCGCACCGACTGGGACTTCGTCGTCCCCGGCACCTCTACCAATCCGCGCTTTGCGGGCGGTCTCGGCGGCGTGCAGGCCGGCTACGACTGGCAGCGCGCCAAATGGGTGTTCGGCGTCGAAGCCAACATCAACGGCACCAACGCGCATGGCGCGCGGCCCTGCCCGGCCGTCGACGCCACCTGCGAGGCCTGGGTGAACTGGATCGGCACCGCCACCGGCCGTGTCGGCTATGCCTTCTGGGATCGTTCGATCGTCTACGGCCGCGGCGGTCTGGCCTACGGCAACACCAAGGTGTTCGGCTCCTGCAATACCGGTCCGAACAACGTCTTCCAGATCAACTGCGGCCCCAGCGACACGCAGACCAGGCTCGGCTGGACGCTCGGTATCGGCAGCGAATTCGCGCTCGCCAAGAACTGGACGGTCCGTTCGGAGACCAACTATTACGACCTCGGAACGAAGCGCTACTCGATCGCCGGCGAGCTGGTCGACGTGCGCGAGCGCGGCTTCATCACCACCGTCGGCGTGAACTACCGCTTCAATCCCGGCGGCACGGTCGTCGCCAAATACTGATCAAAGGTACTGATCCCGGCCAATCGGGACTTTTTACCCTGAATCCAGCCGGGCGGCCGTTTTGACGGCCGCCCGTTTGCATTCGGGGCGGGTCATCCTCGACAATGGCCGCGGAGGTCTATAGAGCACCCTCCGCGCAACCTTCGCCGAGCAGCGTGTCCGTGAGCCATGAAAAAATCCCCGCGATATGACCGGATCGCCTTCGTCGCCAGCGCCGGCACCGAGGCCCAGGCCGCGTTCACGCAGCTCACCGCCGCCTACGGCAATTGCGATCCTGACAAGGCCGACGTGGTCGTGGCGCTCGGCGGCGACGGCTTGATGCTCCAGACGCTGCACCGGAACATGCGCACGGGAAAGCCGATCTACGGCATGCATCGCGGCACCGTCGGCTTCCTGATGAACGAGTATTCGACGCACGATTTGCGGGCGCGGCTCGAGGCCGCGCATGAATCCGTCATCCACCCGCTCCTGATGCGCGCGACCGACGTGCATGGCACCGTGCATCTCCATCACGCGATCAACGAGGTCGCCCTGTTTCGGCAGACCAACCAGGCTGCGCGGTTCAGGATCCTGATCGACGAGCACGAACGCATGCCCGAACTGAGCGCCGACGGCATCATGGTGGCGACGCCTGCGGGCTCGACCGCCTACAACCTGTCCGCCCAGGGGCCGATCCTGCCGATCAACGCGGCGCTGCTCGCGCTGACGCCGATCAGCGCCTTCCGCCCACGCCGCTGGCGCGGCGCGCTGCTCCCGAACAGGGCCTATGTCGTCATCGAGGTGCTCGAATGCGACAAGCGGCCGGTGGCGGCGGCGGCCGACCATGACGAGGTGCGCGATGTCCGCCGCGTCGAGGTGCTGTCCGACCGGACCATCTCGATGCGCATGCTGTTCGATCCCGGCCACAGCCTGGAAGAGCGCATTTTGCGCGAGCAGTTCGGGCATTAGGCCCCTGCCGGCCCGCTTTGAGGCCGATGGCAACGCTTCGTTAACCCCGGGCGCGATATGGTTAACGAAGTCTACCGCTTGGCCCGGGCGTCATGTTCCGCATCGATTTCAACAAGCTGCGCTTCCTCGTCTGCGACGACAATCCGCACATGCGCCGCATCCTGCGGACGCTGCTGCATTCCTTCGGCGCGCGCGAGGTCTACGAGGCCGAGGACGGCGCGACCGCGCTGGAAATGTACAGCCACTACGTGCCCGACATCGTCATCACCGACTGGTCGATGCCGATCTTCGACGGGCTCGAGCTTGCGCAGATGATCCGCCAGCCGGAATCCAAGGGTAACCCCTACGCGCCGATCATCATGCTGACCGGCCATTCCGAGAAGCGCCGCGTCACGGTCGCGCGCGATGCCGGCGTCACCGAATTTTTGGCCAAGCCGATCTCGGCGAAAGGCCTCTATCAGCGCATCCTCAACGTGGTCGCCAGCCCCCGGCCCTTCATCAAGACCAAGACCTACTTTGGCCCCGACCGGCGCCGCAACACCAACTCCGCTTATATGGGCCCCGAACGCCGCGTCGGCGAAAAGCACGAGGTGATGCAACAGCCCTCGCTGCTCGACAAGGCGCGGTCCTCCATCTAGCTGACAGCATCAAGCCTCGAGGCAGGCATCATGGCCAAGAACAGCGCAAGGGACATCGAGGTCAAGGCCTTCGCCACCCATCACGTCATCACGCAGCCCAATCCGCTGCGCAAGGTGCTGCGCCGGGTCGAGGACAAGGACATGGACGATCCGGTCGGCCGCGCCGAGAAGGCGCTCGCCGGCCTCTCCGGCGAGTTCAAGGACTGGATGGCGATCGAGGCCGGCCGGCTGGCTGCGGCCTACACGGCCGTGCAGACGATCGGCTTCACCAAGGATTCCCGCGACGAATTGTTTCGCGCCGCCCACGACATCAAGGGCGATGCCGCGACCTTCGGCTATCCGTCCGCCGCCGTCATTGCCGAGAGCCTGTGCCGCGTCATCGAGCACGCGCCCGACCTTGCGAAGGTGCCGCGCGAATTGTTCTCGCACCACATCAACGCCATCCAGGCGATCGTGAGCGAGAACACCAAGCTCGACAGCATCTCCGTCGGCAGCGAGCTGGGCCGCCGCCTGCGCAAGGTCGCCGACGAATATCTCGCCCACGTCAACCGCGACCGCCCCGAGCATCTCGAAGCGGTGCTGGCGCCGAGCATCGTGCCGGGGGATTAGTCCCTCCGTCGTTGTGAGCCGCCGTAGGGTGGGCAAAGCCAACGGGTCGCGCGAACGCGCGCCCGATGACAGGCTCCGCGTGCCCACCTCTTGCATCGGCAATCTAGGATGAATGGTGGGCACGGCGCTGACGCGCCTTTGCTCACCTTACAGCATCCCCGTTGGGGTCAAGCCGCCGCCAGATCGTAGTGGATGACCGCCTCCTCCGCGACGAGCTCGTCGCAGAACAGCCGCGCCTCTTCGCGCGCGGATTCGGTGGCGAAGCGGCGCAGCAGGATGAGCAGCGGCTCGGTCGCGCCGCGGTCGGTCTCGCAATGGGTGAGCACGCGCTCGACCATGCGCCGGCGCAGCCGCGCGGCGCCGTCCTGGCTGTCGACAAAACCGTTCTCGTGGCAGGCATCGAGCGCGACCTGGAACGCGGCAAAGGTCGATTCCGGGAAACCGGCGCGGCGGAGCAGCGCATGCAGGCTGGTGCCGCCGCGGTCATGCAGCAGCGCGGAGACGCGCACCAGCGGCAGATCGGCCAGCTCGGCGAGCGCCGCCTCGAACAGTTCGCGATTGCCCGAGAGCAGCGCGCGCAGGATCAGGCCGGCGGTGAGCTGGGAGGTCGCGCGCAGATGGTGCACGAGACCCTGCATCTCCTCGCCGCGCGAGCGCGCGGCGATGTTGATGGTGGAGCGGTCGCGCGCTTCGGTCGCGACGCGCTCGGCACGGTCGGCGCTCAGCCAGTTGCGGGCGACCACGAACTGCGCGAGCGTATCGGAAAGCTTTGCGACCAGCGCCGCGCGCGTGGCTGCGGGGAGATCCTCCAGCACCAGCATCGCCTCGCGGATCGCGGCGAGATGACCGTGACGCTCGACGATGCGGTCCCAGGAGAACGGCGCGAGCTCGGCATAGGGATTTTCGATCAGCTCGAGCGCTGCGGCGGCGCAGCCGACCTCGGCAATCGCGGCGCCCACCGATGCCGGCAGCGCGATGCGGCGCGCGATCGCGCATTGCACCTCGTTGTTGCCGGTCGCGGCGATGTCGACGAGGTCGGCATCGATCAGCAGCGGCGAATGTTCGAGCACGGGCAAGGCGACGGAGGGCTGATCGGTCGAGAGTGCCTGCACGATCGCCGCCGGCGCCTCGGCGCTGCGCGCAAAGGCCTCCGCCATCGCCTGGCGCACCAGGGGTGACGGATCGTCGAGCAGCATCAAGAGCGCGCCTTCGGCGGCGATGCGGTCGTCTGACGAAAGATCTGAGATCAACCAGGCACGGGCCAATGCCCGCGTTGCCTCGGCCCGCTCACCCGCCGAGGCCGTCCTGATCCAATTGATGAACTGCCGAACGATCATGGTCCTTCCGGCTTACGCAACCTAACGAAACGGTGACCCCCGTCACCTGCAAGACAAAATAAACCACGACGCTTAACAAAGCGTTCACCATAACTGCTTGGGTTTATTGACGTTTTGTTAAGGGCTGCAAATTTTGCAGCGTACCGGTCAGCTGCTGAACGTGCCGTAGCGATCGCTGAACAGATCGAGCGGCTGCGGCGGACGCACCTCGGGCGTCGCGCTCGCGACCGAGGTGAGCGAGGCGTTGTTGCCCCACAATTTCTGCACCGTGGAGGAAACCGGCTGGCTGGTGTCGCCAGGCTGATAGATCGAGCGGAACACAGGCGGGCTCGCGGTCGAATTGTCGGCGACCGTCGTTGCCTGCGTCGCGCCCACGGGCGTCACCGCGCGCGTGTTCGTGCTCGGAAAGGTCTGGAGATAGGCGGCGTTGTCGATGACAGGCGCGGCCTGCACCGCATTGGCGCTTGCCACCGCCGTCGTCGACGGCGTGTCGCCATAGAGCGCCATGGCGGTGCGCGTCGCCTTGGAGTTTGCGGCGCTGGCGTAACGCGAGGACAGCACCGAATAAACTTCGGAAACGCTGCGCGCGCTTCCGCTCTTGTCGTAGAAGATCGAGCGGTTGGCAGCGGCAGCGTTCGGGAACAGCCGCGCAGCGGTCGCGCGCGGATTGTCCTCGGCGTTCGCAATCAGTTTTGCCGCGCCACCGACACCCATGAAATGCGCCATGTACATTTCGCTGTCGCTGGGGCGACGGCCGAGCAAACCAGTGAGCTTAAAACTGTTGGACTGCGTCAGCACCGCGGCCATGTCGGAGGCCGCCTGCGGATCGTCGCGCAGCTTCATGATCGAGCGCTTCATCGATGCATCCGCCACGGTGTAGCTGCCGGACGATGTCCTGGTGATGGCGTCGGCATAGCTGCCATAGCCGAGCTTGCCGCCCGCCTCCTTCACCGTGCCGAGCCAGGTCTGGTCGATGAACTGGTAGAGCCCGTGCGCCGACGAGGTCGAGGCGCCCGCGGTCGGGTTGAAATCGGATTCCATCTTGGCGGTCGTCAGCATGTATTCGAAGCTGACGCCGGTGCGGCTGGAGGCCTGTTTGATCGCACCGGCAACGCGCGCCCGCGACGGATCGATGTTGGCCGTCAGCGTGGCACTTGAATTGTCGACCGACATGATGGTGCCGCGAGCGCGTTGGCGGCGCCGGCAATTCGGCGCCCTGTCGTCTCACCCTGGGACAGGTATGGTTAATGCGGGGTTAAGACGCCCTCTGGGCTGTTCCGGGGCCCTTGGCCTCGAACAGCAAATGGACGTCCCGCCCCGGCGTTGTGTGATTTTTGCACTGGGCGCGCAAAATCTGCGCGGACTTCGCTATGGCCCACACCATGTTTCGCTCCTGTCCACGCAATCCCCGCCCCTCCCATCTAATCTGCAACGATGAATCGATCGTGGGGATCAACGATGAGCGGCTATCGCAACTTATTTGGCTTGGCCGCGATCGTCGTGATGACAGGATCGGCGTCCGCGGCCGATCTGGCGGCACGGCCGTACACCAAGGCCCCGGCTCCGGTCGCAAGCTGGACGGGCTTCTATGTGTTCGGCGGTGCCGGCGGCGGTTTGTGGGCCGCCGACAGCAACCTTGTCGCCGTCGGACCGGGCACTGCACTCACGCGCGACCTGCGGCTCGGCGGGAGCGGCTGGTTCGCAACGGTCGGCGCCGGCTATGATTGGCAGTTCGGCCAATGGGTCGCAGGCGTCTTCGCCGATGGACAGTTTGGCGAGATCAAGGGGGCGTTGACCGATACCCAATTCGAAGGCACCGAGAAGCTGCGCAGCAGCTACGCCGCCGGCGTTCGGCTGGGTTACCTGATTGCACCGAACGTTCTGTCCTACGTCAACGCGGGTTACTCCGGCTCCGAGTGGTCCGGAACCACGCTCTCCAACGTGGCTGCACCTGTTGATGCCTTTACGACGCCGTCCTTCCGTCGCGACGGCTGGTTCGTCGGCGGCGGCGTTGAGAACAGCCTGAACATCTTGGGCATCACGGCGCCTGGCTGGTTCATGAAGACCGAATATCGCTCCACATTTTACAATCGCGTCAGTCTGCCGGAGTCCTTCGTGCTCAGCGGCGCACCCAACGGCAATGCGATCACCTTCAAGCCTTGGACGCAAACCGTCACCACCTCGCTGGTCTATCGCTTCAATTCAACCGGCACGACGAGCGGAGCTGCAGACGTTGCGACCCGGTCCTACACCAAGGCACCGGCTGCAGGCTGGACCGGCTTCTACACGTTCGGCGGCGCCGGCGGCGGATTGTGGAACGCAGACAGCAACGCCGTTGTGGCCCCCGGCTTCCCGGTCGCCAATCCCCTGACACGCGATGTGCGGCTGGGCGGTAGCGGCTGGTTCGGCACGGTCGGCGCCGGCTACGACTGGCAGTTCAACGGCACCTGGGTTGCGGGTCTTTTCGCGGACGGACAGTTCGGCGACATCCGTGGCTCGCTGGCCAATGAATTCTTCGCTGGCCACACCGAGGGGACCGAGAAGCTGCGCACCAGTTACGCCGCTGGCGTGCGTTTGGGCTATCTCGTCGCACCGAACGTCCTTTCCTATGTCAATGCGGGTTACTCCGGCTCGGAGTGGTCCGGGACAACGATGACCCGGCTGGCTCCCGGCCCAGCCCTGGCCCCAGCCTTCCTGACAACCCCATCCTTCCGCCGTGACGGCTGGTTCGTCGGTGGTGGCGTCGAGAACAGCCTCAACATCTTTGGCGTCGCGACGCCGGGCTGGTTCATGAAGACCGAATACCGGTCGACGTTCTACGAGCGCATCAGCCTGCCGGAGAACCTCCCGCCCGGTAGTTTCGGTCCCTTGTTCCCGTTCAGCGGCGTGACGGCATCGTTCAAGCCCTGGGTGCAGACCATCAGCACCTCGCTGGTCTATCGCTTCAACTCGCCCGTGGTCGCGAAGTACTGAGCCAACCGCAACATCACGCAATCGGGATAGGGGGGAGCCTCGCAGCTCCTCCCCTCCCACACCACCGTACGTACGGGTCCGTATACGGCGGTTCGCT
>NZ_JAFCJM010000071.1:0-32500 GCF_018130955.1 Bradyrhizobium liaoningense | reverse complement strand
CGCGTGTTCGTCCGCGAAGAAAGAGAAACGAAGACGGCGAAATCCCGCCAATGGAGCTCAACGATCTGGCGATCTGTTGGCCCCTGATGTTTCTAAAACGGTCCGATAGTGAGCGTGAGCTCTCTGAAGGACCATCCTTAGAAAGGAGGTGATCCAGCCGCAGGTTCCCCTACGGCTACCTTGTTACGACTTCACCCCAGTCGCTGACCCTACCGTGGCCGGCTGCCTCCCTTGCGGGTTAGCGCACCGTCTTCAGGTAAAACCAACTCCCATGGTGTGACGGGCGGTGTGTACAAGGCCCGGGAACGTATTCACCGTGGCGTGCTGATCCACGATTACTAGCGATTCCAACTTCATGGGCTCGAGTTGCAGAGCCCAATCCGAACTGAGACGGCTTTTTGAGATTTGCGAAGGGTCGCCCCTTAGCATCCCATTGTCACCGCCATTGTAGCACGTGTGTAGCCCAGCCCGTAAGGGCCATGAGGACTTGACGTCATCCCCACCTTCCTCGCGGCTTATCACCGGCAGTCTCCTTAGAGTGCTCAACTAAATGGTAGCAACTAAGGACGGGGGTTGCGCTCGTTGCGGGACTTAACCCAACATCTCACGACACGAGCTGACGACAGCCATGCAGCACCTGTGTTCCGGGCTCCGAAGAGAGGGTCACATCTCTGCGACCGGTCCCGGACATGTCAAGGGCTGGTAAGGTTCTGCGCGTTGCGTCGAATTAAACCACATGCTCCACCGCTTGTGCGGGCCCCCGTCAATTCCTTTGAGTTTTAATCTTGCGACCGTACTCCCCAGGCGGAATGCTTAAAGCGTTAGCTGCGCCACTAGTGAGTAAACCCACTAACGGCTGGCATTCATCGTTTACGGCGTGGACTACCAGGGTATCTAATCCTGTTTGCTCCCCACGCTTTCGTGCCTCAGCGTCAGTATCGGGCCAGTGAGCCGCCTTCGCCACTGGTGTTCTTGCGAATATCTACGAATTTCACCTCTACACTCGCAGTTCCACTCACCTCTCCCGAACTCAAGATCTTCAGTATCAAAGGCAGTTCTGGAGTTGAGCTCCAGGATTTCACCCCTGACTTAAAGACCCGCCTACGCACCCTTTACGCCCAGTGATTCCGAGCAACGCTAGCCCCCTTCGTATTACCGCGGCTGCTGGCACGAAGTTAGCCGGGGCTTATTCTTGCGGTACCGTCATTATCTTCCCGCACAAAAGAGCTTTACAACCCTAGGGCCTTCATCACTCACGCGGCATGGCTGGATCAGGGTTGCCCCCATTGTCCAATATTCCCCACTGCTGCCTCCCGTAGGAGTTTGGGCCGTGTCTCAGTCCCAATGTGGCTGATCATCCTCTCAGACCAGCTACTGATCGTCGCCTTGGTAGGCCATTACCCTACCAACTAGCTAATCAGACGCGGGCCGATCTTTCGGCGATAAATCTTTCCCCGTAAGGGCTTATCCGGTATTAGCACAAGTTTCCCTGTGTTGTTCCGAACCAAAAGGTACGTTCCCACGCGTTACTCACCCGTCTGCCGCTGACGTATTGCTACGCCCGCTCGACTTGCATGTGTTAAGCCTGCCGCCAGCGTTCGCTCTGAGCCAGGATCAAACTCTCAAGTTGGACTTGAACTTTGAACCGGCTGATCACAACGTTTGACGAGGTCCCACCATTTTTCGTCGACCGAAATCAACGAGCTGCCCGCGATTCACATCGCTGGCAACGATGGTGTAACCTTTGAAACGTGTACCGCCGAAGTCTTTCGTCCGGTCTCGATCACAAAAGCCGAAGCTTCCGATCAGCGAGACCCGCAAGGACTCCGCCGTCCACGTTTCTCTTTCTTCATCTTCACTTGTCAAACAGCCCGGGGCCTTGGAGGCCCCAACCTTCCTGGGAGGAAGGGTTCCGACACCCTTACCGACGATGAATGACTCAACCGATTTGAGTCGGTTGGTGTGTCACTCAACAAGGTGAGGAGCATCAGTGGCGCGTTCGCTCGCCTTGGTCAGTGACCCGGCGGCGCCGCGCTCAGTGGTCGGGTTATAGGCCCGCCCCCTCGGCGTTGTCAACGGCCATTGTCAACAAATCGTCGCACGCCCCGAGAGCTGCTGCACTGCGGAAAAACTCCGGTGATTTCCGTAGCTTATGCGAGGACGGGGCTGTGCATTTCTCGGCAGATCGGCGGAGGCGGTGAAAAAATTTTCAAAATCTTTGCGGTTCCGGACGAGGGTTTTGGCGTTCCAGGAGCCTGCCAGGATCACCGCCGAGATCCTGACCCGGATCGCTGCCAAGTTCGCTGCCAAGATCGCTGCCAGCCCCCGTCCAGATACCGCCGGACGGTGAAACTTTTTCCGGCTCAGGCGCCGTACTAGAGCCACAATCCCGCGGCGTTCTGGTATGACACAGAACTTGAATCGCTGGATGCCAGTGGGGGCCGCCAGCGATTTTGAGCGATCAGGGGGAGGCGATCGACCGATGACCACATCGCCTTCTACACACCGTCGAGAGACATCGAGAGACCTTCATCCGCTTAGCTGTTCGTGATCTCGGCCGGGCCCTAGTCACGGCCCTCTGACTCCCGAGCGTCTGCGCGGCTTGCCTTTTTCCGGCGATCCCCCTTGAAGAGGGCGACGGCGGCAAGGCGCGAACGAGGTCTCTGCCGCATGTCGCTGATTTGGGGGACTTGGGTTGAGCCACAGGACGTCACGCGGGGGTTACGGCCGTGAGACCGGGATCATCGATCTCGGGCACGAGCCGCCGCTTTCCGTCGATGGTTCTGAAGCCGCCGTGATCGACCGCCGTCGCGTGTCGGTGCAATGGTTCAGCGGCACGATTCTGACCGGACTCTGCGGCGCAGCCCTCATCGGCGGCGCCGTTTTCGCTTCTCTCGACGGCGAAATGACGTTTGCCAAGGTGCCCGAGCGCGTCGAAGGCGCGCTGCGCGGCGCGTTCGGTGCCGGCGACCGCGCCGCCACGCTCCACAAGAGCGACCGCCTGCCGCCGCCCAGCGAAGCCAATGCCTCGCGCAACGTTGTGCGCGTCTCCACCGTCGCCCGCGTCGGCAACCGCGACGTGATGAGGGTCCGCCCCTTCATCCGCATCGCCGGCAATCTGTCGATGACGACGAGCGACCTCTCGGCAAAGATCCCGCCCTTCAACGCCCAGCGCCTGCTGACCGACGTCGGCACCGCGCCGCAGGCCGCCACCGACGATCCCAACAACCCCGAGGCCGTCGAGCCCGACGCCGAGGTCTCCTTCGTCACCAAGGACCTGACGCCGGTCCTGCCCAAGGCAAAAATCTCCGCCATCGTGGCGCTCGACGACATCCTGATGCGGGTGCGCGATGCCGCCAACTGGCGCGGCAATGGCGCCGGCGTCCGTTACGCCTCGCTTGCCAATGCGACCGCCGACGTCTCCGGCGCGACCGGCTCGTCCGACATGAAGATGGCCTATGCCACGGAATCGTCGACACCCGACCCGTATGCCGGCTTCGAGACGCGCGTGGTGCCGGAAAATGTCACGCTGCTGCCGAAGACCAAGGGCCAGATCACCGGCGGCAATCCGAATGGCGAGCGCGTGCACGTCGTGAAGAAGGGCGACACGGTCGCCTCCGTGCTGCGCGAGCTCGGCGCCACGCCGGAAGAGATCAAGGCAATCGCCGCCACCCTCGGCCCCCGCGGCCGCGACGGCGGCCTGAAGGACGGCGAGAAGCTGCGCATCCTGATGGCCCCGGCCACGCCCGGCGCCAGGCTCCAGCCGTTCCGCGTCGTCGTCGCCAACGAAACCATGGTCGAGGCGATCGCGGCGCTGTCGGATCTCGGCAAATATGTCGCCGTTGACGTATCCAGCATGAATACCACGACTGACACGGCCGCGAACAACGCCAACGACGACGATGACGACGACGACGGCACCGGCGTGCGGCTCTACCAGAGCATTTACGAGACCGCGATGCGCAACAAGGTGCCGATGCCGGTCATCGACGACATGATCAAGATCTACTCCTACGACGTTGACTTCCAGCGCAAGGTGCAGCCGGGCGATTCCTTCGACGTCTTCTACGCCGGTGAAGACGAGGGCGTGACCGCGACGGAAAAGAACGACGTGCTGTTCGCCTCGCTCACCGTCGGCGGCGAGACCAAGAAATACTACCGCTTCCAGAGCCCCGACGACGGCGTCGTCGACTACTATGACGAGACCGGCAAGAGCGCGAAGAAATTCCTGGTCCGCAAGCCCGTCAACAACGCGATCATGCGCTCCGGTTTCGGCGGCCGCCGCCACCCGATCCTCGGCTATGTGAAGATGCACACCGGCGTCGACTGGGCGACCTCCTACGGCACGCCGATCTTCGCATCGGGCAACGGCGTGATCGAGAAGGCCGGGCCTGAAGGCGGCTACGGCAAGTACATCCGCATCAAGCATTCCAACGGCTACGAGACCGCCTATGGTCACATGTCGGCCTTCGCGAAGGGCATGGAGATCGGCAAGAAGGTGCGTCAGGGCCAGGTGATCGGCTTCGTCGGCTCGAGCGGCCTGTCGACCGGCCCGCACGTGCACTACGAAATCCTCGTCAACGGCCGCTTCGTCGATCCGATGCGCGTAAAACTGCCGCGCGGCCGCTCGCTGGAAGGCACCATGCTGGCCGGCTTCGAGAAGGAGCGCGACCGGCTGGAAGGGATGATGAGCAACCGCGGCGGCGGCATCGCCCGCATCTCGGATGCGACCGGCGGACCGCTGCAAGTCAGCAATCGATAGGTCGGCCCTCCAGGTCGGCAACGCGCCGACATCGAGCAGACATCTGCATAAACATCGCCTGAAAGCGCGCGGTGAAGCGGCGGCACTTCCCGTCGGCACAACGTCAAGTTTCGTTTGCCAAACCCGCATGAGCGGCGAATACTTCCCAAAAAAGGGAGGTCACGTCATGAAGAACAAGCTCGCCTGCGCAGCCGTCGTTGCTGCGATCTTCTCCACCACGAGCGCATTGGCCGAGAGCTGGCAGGTGACCCCGCTCGTCCCCGGCTCTGCATTCCACGGCGTGCACGGGCTCGCAGTCGACAAGTCGGGCCATCTGTTTGCCGGCAGCGTTGCCGGCGCTGCGCTCTACGAGGTGGACGTGGCGGGCGGCACCGCCAAGATTGCGATCCCCTCTCCCGTCGGCATGGCCGACGACATCGCCTTCGCGCCCGACGGCACCATGGCCTGGACCGGCTTCCTCTCCGGCGATCTCTATTCGCGCAAGGGCGACGGCCCGATCAAGAAGCTCGCATCCGGCCTGCCCGGCATCAACTCGCTCGCCTTCCGCAAGGACGGCAGGCTCTACGCCACGACCGTCTTCCTCGGCGACACGCTGTATGAGATCGACGTCGAGGGCGTGAAGCCGCCGCGCCAGATCATGGAGAAGATGGGCGGCCTCAACGGTTTCGAGTTCGGTCCCGACGACAAGCTCTATGGTCCCTTGTGGTTCAAGGGACAGGTCGCCAAAGTCGACGTCGACAAGGCCGAGCTGACGGTGGTCGCCGACGGCTTCAAGGTCCCGGCCGCCGTCAACTTCGATTCCAAGGGCAATCTCTTTGTGGTCGACACCGCGCTCGGCCAGCTCGTGCGGGTCGATCCCAAATCCGGCGCCAAGACCGTGGTCGCGCAACTCAAGGCGTCGCTGGACAACCTCGCGATCGACGACAAGGACCGCATCTTCGTCTCCAACATGGCCGACAATGGCATCCAGGAGGTCGATCCAGCGACCGGGCAGGCCAAGCAGCTCATCATCGGCAAGCTCGCTTTGCCTGGCGGCATCGGCGTCACCTCGGACAACGGCAAGGATACGATTCACGTCGCCGACGTGTTCGCCTATCGCACCGTCGACGGCGCGAGCGGCGAGGTGAGCGAGAAGGCGCGCATGCATGCCGCCGGCGCCACGCTCGAATATCCGATGAGCGCCACCGCAAAGGGCAACGACGTGGTGCTGTCGAGCTGGTTCACCGGCACCGTGCAGGTGATCGACGGCAAGACCGGCGCGACGCGTGAGATGCTGCACGACTTCAAGGCGCCGCATGACGCGATCGTGCTGGAGGACGGCAGCCTGCTGGTGGCCGAGCTCGGCACCAAATCGCTGGTCCGCGTCAGCGGCGAGCACGTCAAAGACCGCACGCCCCTGATCGGCAACCTCGAAGGCCCGGTCGGGCTGGTGGGCGGCACGAGCGGCGAGGTCTATGTCACCGAAGCTTTTGCGGGGCTGGTGTCCCGGGTCGACAAGAACGGCGAAAAGACCGTGATTGCGAAGGATCTGAAGATGCCCGAGGGCATAGCCCGCACCGGCAACGGCACGCTGATCGTGGCCGAAGTCGGCGCCAAGCGGCTGATCGAGATCGCGCCTGACGACGGCAAGGTGACCGAGATCGCGGCCAATCTACCGATCGGCCTGCAGGGCGCGCCCGGCGGCCTGCCGACCCACATTCCGACTGGCGTGGCCGTCGGCGCCACCGGCGTCATCTACTTCACCTCCGACCTCGAGAACGCGATTTACAAGGTGGCGAAGAGGTAGCGTTCCGCGGGAGCGGAACCTCGCTGCGGGAACCTGCTCGCGGCTTCCCAGTTAAGTTCCGGGAAGCCGACCAGCAGGAGGATCACCCATGAGGCGCCTCTCCCGCGAAGATGTCATCAAGACCGTGGATCGAGCCGACGACGTCACCATTGCCCAGATCATCGGAACCGGCGCAACCGTCGATGAGCTCGCGGAAGCGCAGGCCTGGCTCGCCAATGACGAGCCCATGATCAACGATCTGCGGCCGCTGGCCCATGGCCGCGTCCGCGAGCTCGTGGACATCCTCTCCGAGATCGACGAGGCCAGTGACGAGGACGGTCCGGCCCCGGGCCCTGCGCCGACAGAAAACTAGCTGATGCACGAAACAATTCGCCCCGGAGCAGCAAAGCCGCTCCGGGGCATTGTCGTTCGCGTTGGACGCAAAGCGTCAGTTCAGCTTGCGCTTCGGAACCGGCGCCTCGAACTGGGCAATTTCGGCCGTCTGCGGCGCCTTGCCGTTGAAGGTCAGCACGTTACCCTCGGACGAGATCGCAACGCTGTCGCCGTCCTTGACGTCGCCGGCCAGGATCATCTCGGCGAGCGGATCCTGCAGATAGCGCTGGATCACCCGCTTCAACGGACGCGCGCCATAGGCCGGGTCCCAGCCCTTGGCAGCCAACCAGTCGCGGCCAGCAGCATCCAGCGCGAGAGCGATCTTGCGATCGGTGAGCAGCCTCTGCAGCCGCGCGAACTGGATCTCGACGATCCGGCCCATCTCGCTCTTCTGCAAGCGGTGGAACAGGATGATCTCGTCGACGCGGTTGAGGAATTCGGGGCGGAAATGCGTCCGCACCATGCCCATCACCTGCTCGCGCACGGCGGACGTATCCTCGCCCTCCGGCTGGTTCACCAAAAACTCCGAGCCGAGGTTCGAGGTCATGATGATCAGCGTGTTGCGGAAGTCGACGGTGCGGCCCTGGCCGTCGGTGAGGCGGCCGTCGTCGAGCACCTGCAACAGCACGTTGAAGACGTCAGGGTGCGCCTTCTCGATCTCGTCGAATAGCACGACCTGGTAGGGCCGGCGCCGCACGGCTTCCGTGAGCGCGCCGCCCTCGTCATAACCGACATAGCCCGGAGGCGCACCGATCAGCCGCGAGACCGAGTGCTTCTCCATGTATTCGGACATGTCGAGGCGGACCATCGCGGTCTCGTCGTTGAACAGGTACTCCGCGAGCGCCTTGGTCAGCTCGGTCTTGCCGACGCCGGTGGGGCCTAAGAACATGAACGAACCCATCGGCCGGTTCGGATCCTGCAGGCCCGCGCGCGAGCGGCGCACGGCGGTTGCGACCGCACGCACGGCCTCAGCCTGGCCGACGACACGCTTGCCGAGTTGCTCCTCCATCTTGAGGAGCTTTTCCTTCTCGCCCTCGAGCATCTTGTCGACGGGCACACCGGTCCAGCGCGAGACCACCTGCGCGATGTGGTTGGCCGTGACAGCCTCCTCCATCATCTCGCCGGCGTTCTCCTTGGCCTCGATCTCGCCAAGCTTCCTCTCGAGCTCCGGGATCTTGCCATAGGCAAGCTCGCCGGCGCGCTGGAATTCGCCGCGCCGCTGCGCGTTGGCGAGCTCCACGCGAAGTGCGTCGAGCTCGGCCTTGAGCTTCTGGGCGTTGGAGAGCTTGTTCTTCTCCGCGCTCCAGCGCGCGGTCAGCCCCGCCGATTTTTCCTCGAGGTCGGCAAGCTCCTTCTCCAGCGCCTGCAGCCGCGTCTTGGAGCCGAGATCGCTCTCCTTCTTCAGCGCCTCCTGCTCGATCTTGAGCCGGATGATTTCGCGGTCGAGCGAGTCGAGCTCTTCCGGCTTGGAATCGACCTGCATCTTCAGCCGCGCCGCCGCCTCGTCCATGAGGTCGATGGCCTTGTCCGGCAGGAAGCGGTCGGTGATGTAGCGGTTCGACAGGGTTGCGGACGCAACAAGCGCGGAATCGGTGATCCGCACGCCGTGGTGCTGCTCATACTTGTCCTTCAACCCGCGCAGGATCGAGATGGTGTCCTCGACCGAGGGCTCGCTGACGAAGATCGGCTGGAAGCGCCGCGCCAAGGCGGCGTCCTTCTCGACATGCTTCTGGTACTCGTCGAGCGTGGTCGCGCCGATGCAGTGCAGCTCGCCGCGCGCCAGCGCCGGCTTCAAGAGATTGGACGCGTCCATCGCGCCGTCGGCCTTGCCGGCGCCGATCAGCGTGTGCATCTCGTCGATGAACAGGATGAAGGTGCCCTCGCTCGCGGTGACCTCCTGGAGCACGGCCTTCAGCCGCTCCTCGAACTCGCCGCGGTATTTTGCACCCGCAATCAGCGCGCCCAGATCGAGCGACAACAGCTTCTTGTCCTTCAGGCTCTCGGGCACGTCGCCATTGACGATGCGCAGCGCGAGGCCTTCCGCAATGGCGGTCTTGCCGACGCCGGGTTCGCCGATCAGCACGGGATTGTTCTTGGTGCGGCGTGACAGCACTTGAATGGTGCGGCGGATCTCCTCGTCGCGGCCGATGACCGGGTCGAGCTTGCCGTCGCGCGCGGCCTGGGTCAGGTCGCGGGCATATTTTTTCAGCGCATCATAGGCGTTCTCGGCCGTGGCACTGTCGGCGGTGCGGCCCTTGCGCAGGGATTCGATCGCCGCGTTGAGGTTTTGCGCGGTGACGCCGCCCTTGTTCAGGATGGTGCCGGCCTCGCTGGATTTCTCCAGCGTCAGCCCGAGCAGCAGGCGCTCGACGGTGACAAAGCTGTCGCCAGCCTTTTCGCCGGCCTTCTCAGACGCGTCGAAGGCGCGCGCGAGCTCGGGCGCGAGATAGATCTGCCCGGCACCGCCGCCGCTGACCTTGGGCACCTTGTTCAGGGCCTCTTCGGTCGCTTTCAGAATTGCACGGGAATTGCCGCCGGCGCGGTCGATCAGACCCGCGGCGAGCCCCTCATTGTCGTCCAGCAGCACCTTCAACAGGTGCAGGGTGGAAAACTGCTGGTGCCCCTCGCGCATCGCCAGCGACTGCGCGGACTGGATAAAGCCCCTGGAGCGTTCGGTGTATTTTTCGATGTTCATTTCTGGTTGTCCCTCGGCCTGCCCCCAGGGCCCCTCAGGCACCCCGGACGGCATCTTCATTGGGTTTCCGCTAGCCGCATTGACGTTTCTCAAGCAGCAGCGGTCGTCGCCGACCGGCGTTGCGCCGGCCTGAGGCAGATGTGGGAAGCGTGCCCGCGGATCGGAAGAGGTGCCTTCACAATTTCGTGCACGGACCGGCCTCACGCCTGGTCGTTGGCGGATACCGGCAGAATCCCTTAAGAAACGGCATGACTTCAAGCCCCACTGCCGAGATCGCCGGCCTCTACCGCTACCCGGTTAAGGGCCTTTCGCCAGAGCCCCTGCCCCGCGTCGCCTTGAGGGTCGGCCAGACCCTCCCGGCCGACCGCCGCTACGCCATCGAGAACGGCCCGAGCGGGTTCGATCCCGAGGCGCCGCAATGGATGCCAAAAACCCAGTTCTTGATGCTGATGCGGAACGAGCGGCTCGCAAGCCTGCAGAGCCGGTTCGAGGACGCCACCAATCTGCTGACGATCCGGAAGGACGGCCAGGTGGTCGCCACCGGCGACCTCGAGACCCCGGCGGGGCGCGCGGCGATCGAGCGCTATTTTGCCGCGAATTTTCAGCCCGAGCTGAAGGGACCGCCAAAACTGCTGTCAGGCCGCGACCACAGCTTTTCGGACGTCGCCCGCAAGGTCGTCTCCATCATCAACCTCGGCAGCGTGCGCGCGATCGAGAGCATGCTCGGCGGTGTCGCCGTCCATCCGCTTCGCTTCCGCGCCAATCTCTACGTCCAGGGCTGGCCGGCCTGGCACGAGCTTGACCTCGTCGGCCAGACGCTTGCGATCGGCAAGGCGCGGCTGAAAATCGTCAAGCGCATCGTCCGCTGCGCCGCCGTCAACGTCGACCCCGAGACCGCGCAGCGCGACCTCGAGATTCCACCCACACTCTCGCGCCGCCTCGGCCACATGGACTGCGGCATCTATGGCGAGGTGATTGAAGGCGGCGACATCGGTGTCGGCGATCAGGTCGCGGTGGAAGAGCCGACGCTGGTGTGAGCTTCGTCGATCTTCGGTAGGGTGGGTTAGCCCTGCGGCTGCGCGATGCGCAGTCCGCTGGGCGTAACCCACCTCTTTAGTGGTGACAGAAGTGGTGGGTTACGCTAGCGGAACGCGCTTCGCGCGGCCGCCAGCTAACCCACCCTACTGCTCCCTCAATTCGGCATCACATACGCATAGATCCGGCCGCGCGAGACCGGCGCCTCGCGGACGCGGTTGCCGTTGTTGCCGGAGATCATGATCGGATTGCCCTGCGCGTCGACGCCGGTGATGATGCCGACATGGCCGCCCCGGCGGCCGCGCGACATGACCGCGATCGCGCCGACCTGCGGACCCGAAACGCGCGTTCCGTAGCTCGCAAACGAGTTCGCCATGTCGGAGCCGGTGCCCTGATGTCCGGTGTGCTGTAGCACCATGTTCATGAAGCGCGCGCACCACAGGCTGCCGCGCCCCGTGGGATTGCCGCCGAGATAGCGGCGCGCCTCGGAGACGAGGTTCGATCCGCCGCCGTAGCCGCCGACAACACCCGCACCCATGTTGCCCGCATTGGCATTGGGCTCGAAGCTGGCCTGCGTGTTGGCAAAGCCGCTCGCCTGCAATTGCGCCGCGCTGCGCTCGAAGCGCGAGCTGCGTGAGACGTGCCGGTAGTGCCTGGTGTGATGAGAGTGCCTGGCGTGGTGCACGTAAGCATGCCGCTCTGCGCTATGGCGATGGGACCGTGCTGACGCTGGAGAAACCGAAGCGGCGATTGCCGCGGAGAAAAGAGCCAGCGCGATGACAACACGCGGCAGGCGAAACGCAAACAACTCAAACATTCTTCATCCTTCGTTACACCCCCAAATCCCGTCGGCCCGTGCGGTGGCCGACATCCGCTCGGCCGTAAAGACTGCGGATGTGGCGAGAAAAAGACACGATGCGGCAGTGCGAAATTCACCTCCGGGGAATTGTTGCGATGATTTTGTGTCGCCTCTGGTCTGAAGCTGCCGCATTGCTGCCCACAGCATTAACTGCGATCCTGCCCGGCACGGCTTTACGAGAGGGAAATGGTTAATGCCCCACGCCACGACCAGAGATGACGTCCGCATCTACTTTGAAGAAGCGGGACAGGGGACGCCCGTCATTTTCCTGCACGAGTTCGCGGCCGACTACACCAATTGGGAGCCGCAGATGCGCTACTTTTCGCGCGGCCACCGCTGCATCACCTATTCCGCGCGCGGCTATACGCCGTCGGATGTGCCGTCGGGCGACGTCTACTCCTACAAGCACTTCTACACCGATGCGCTCGCCGTGCTCGATCATCTCGGAATCGCGCGCGCGCATCTCGTCGGGCTCTCGATGGGCGCCTATTCGGCGCTCCAGATCGGCCTGAACGCACCAGAGCGCGCGCTGTCGATGACGCTCGCCGGCGTCGGCTCCGGCTCGGAGATCGAGAACCTCGATACCTGGCGCAAGCAGTGCCGCGCCAATGCCGAGCAGTTCGAGACGCTGGGCGCCGCGGAGGTCGCAAGAGTCACGCGCGAAGCGCCGAGCCGGATTCCGTTCCTGGTCAAGGACCCGCGCGGCCATGCCGATTTCTACGCCGCACTGGCGCGGCACGACTCCAAGGGCTCTGCGAACACCATGCGCGGGTTTCAGGGCGGCCGCCCTTCAATCTACACGATGATCGACGCGATCAGAAAAGTGCCGACACCGGCGCTGATCATCTGTGGCGACGAGGACGATCCATGCGTGCAGCCGAGCCTGTTCTTGAAGAAGCACCTGCCGGCGGCAGGGCTCGCGATGTTTCCAAAATCCGGCCACGTGCTCAATCTCGAAGAGCCCGCACTGTTCAACGAAAGCGTCGAGCGTTTCGTCACGCTGGTCGAAGCCGGGCGATGGCCGGTGCGCGATCCGCGGTCGGTGCAGTTTCACTAACTGTCATTCCGGGATGCGCCGACAGGCGCAGGCCCGGAATCCATAGACCCACCAACGCTGAGGCGCGATGGATTCCGGGCTCGCGCTACGCGCGCCCCGGAATGACAGTCGCGTAGCCCGGATGGAGCGGAAGCCCGGTCAGAACAGGCTCGGGATCAGCATGGCCACCTTCTGCCTGTAGAGCCGGTACTGGTCACCGAACATCGCCACCAGATCGCGCTCTTCGAGCCAGATGCCGACGAAGATGTAGGCCGTCGTCACGACCGCAAACAGCAGATGGCCGAGCGTCATGATCGGCGCAGACCAGAATGCGACGATGAAGCCGAGATAGATGGGGTGCCGGATCAGGCGGTACAGGCCGGGCGTCTTGAACTTCATCGGTTCGGCGATCCGGCCGACGAAGTGCGTGACAACCTGGGTCAATCCGAACAGCTCGAAATGGCTGATCAGGAACGTGCTGTAGAGCACGATGAGCCAGCCGATGAAGCTGCCGGCAATCGCGGCATAGGCGAGAACAGGCGTCTCGATGTTCCAGACGACAGTGGTGATCGGCTGCCACTGCCAGAACAGCAGGATCAGCGTCAGGCTCGCCAGCAGTACATAGGTGCTGCGTTCGAGCGCAGGCGAGGCCAAGCGCGTGAATAGCTTCTTGAAGCCCTGCCGCGCCATCCCGCTGTGCTGGACGGCAAACAGCGACATCAGCGCGAGATTGACGGCGAAGGCCTGGAGGATCGAACCCGTCGCGCCGCTGTCGATCGTCTTCGGCACGACGAGCTGCGAAATGAAGCCGACGGCGTAAAGGAATGTGCCGAAGAAAACGAGATAGGCGAGCACGCCGTAGGCCAGCACGAGACCTCTTGCGGCGACCGAGGTTTGGGCCTGGACCGACCCGTTTTGCATGGTGATGGACATGTCCGGTTTCTCCTGATGTGCGGGTGGTGTGGACGGCCGCGGGCGACGGCTGATGCTCGCCCGCGACCTGCAGTCGCGTTAAACGAAGGTGCGCCTGGTGCAGACTTTCTTCACGTTGCAAGCGCTGCCGAGGCAATCCACGGGCTTGCGCTTGCCCGCGCCTTCCCGAACGGTGCCGCCGCCACGATGATCGTGGACGAACTTCGCCGCGGCGGGCGAAAGCACCCCGGCTATGATCAAGCCGAACAGCACGGCCAAGACGCTCATGCGATGAAACGAGGGACCGGCCTTCTCCCGCTCGCCAAGCCTCGTGCGCATGAATTGCGTGGCGGCCCGCTCGCAGTTGGCGAGCATGTTGGCGACGGACCGATTGATGAACCGGCGCACGCGCAGGAGGACGGCGGTGAGATATCTGTGCGATGGGCTCAGCGCGGGCGCCTGGATATGCATGGACATGACATTTCCTTCAAAAGGTTCGCGTGTGTTGAAGGCGGCGCCCGCGCCAAAAGACTATTCGGCGGCCGCCGCTTTCTGTGCGGGATCGCTGCGTACGACGACGGTCGTGGCGACCTTGTAGAATTCCTCGCCGGGCATGCCGACGCGCCGCGCATGCTCGCGGATGGACTCGCCGTCGCGCGCCTCGTAGATGCAGAAGGTGCCGATGCGGCCGTCGGCCTCATGGACCACATAGCTGCGGATCCAGCGGACGCGATCGGACATCTGCTCGTTGCCGATCCGGGCCGACTTGGCACCGGCCGCTTCCAGCTCGCTCAGATTTGCCCAGGCACTCGGGCGACGAATGACGTAGAGTTCCATCAGATAGCTCCTCATGGGTCGGGACTGTTGAGAACCATCCGGCCACGAGCGGCCGAAGGCATGAGAAGCTATAGGTGCAGGCGGCGCTGACCGTCCTTACCGCGGCCTGATCATTCGCTGATCCTTCATCCTGGCTGAACCTTTTCCCGCCCGCCCTGACACAACGATATGATCCTCAGGTTTGGACCCTTCGAGCTCGACGAGGCGAGCCGCGCCCTGATGTGCGCGCGGAAGGAAGTCTCTTTGCAGCCGCGCGTGTTCGACCTGCTGGTGTATCTGGCGCACAACCGCGATCGGGTCGTCACCAAGGACGAGTTGCTCGACGCCGTCTGGGCTCATGTGACCGTTACCGACAATTCGCTGCAGCGCGCCGTAAGCATGCTTCGCAACGTGCTGCGCAATGGCGGCATGGACAGTGCCATCCGGAATGTGCCGGGCAGGGGGTATCGGTTCTGCATCGACGCCGTAACGGAGCCGCAAGCCCGCGAGATGACGGATGAAACGCCTGATGTGCTTATACATGCGCAACGCGCTGCCACCGCGCAGGCGTGGGACGAGGCTGCAGTTCTATTCGCGAAGGCCGATGCCGCCATTGTTCTCGACGGCGAAGACCTGCATCAATGGGCCCTCGCCCTTCAGTGCACCGGCAAGACCGATGCCGCCATGCCCCTTCTGGCGCGTGCGGTCGCTGCGCACACCAAGGTCGGCAATTTGCCGCCGGCTGTCGTCGACGCGGTCGCGTTGTCGGGCCTGTATTTCGAGCGCGGCCAGGCCGCGATCGCCAAGGGCTGGCTGGCGCGCGCCGAGGATTGGGCCGCCGAGATCGAAGAACCGGCGACGAACGCGCTGATCCTCTGGATGAAGTCCAAGGTGGCGGCCTTCGACGGCGAGCCGGAGCTCGCACTGTCGCTTGCGGATGAGGCCTACAGCACGGTCCGGCACAAGAATGCCGTCAGCATCGAGGCGCTGAGCCTCGTTTACCGCGGCTTCTACCGGCTGTGCCTCGGCGATACGAGCGCAGGACTGGCCGACCAGGACCACGCCGCAACCCTCGCGCTCTCCAGCAACCAGCTCGATCCGGTCATGGGAGGCATCCTCTACTGCAACATCCTGTGGGCGTCGCGGATGTTCGGAGACTGGGCACGCGCCGACCAGTGGACGCTCGGCTATCAAAAGTTCTGCTCGGAAAGCGGCATGGAGCTGACGGGCTCGTGCCAACTCCATCGTTCGGAAGTCCTCGGCGTCAGGGGCTCGCTCGGCGAAGCCTTGTCGCGCATTCAGGATTCGCTCGCACGCCTCAACAGCGACGCGCCCTGGTCGATCGGCGATGCCAACCGTGTGCTGGGCGATATTCAATCCGCCATCGGCAATGATGATGCCGCGCTCGAAGCCTATGACAAGGCTTACTCGCTGGGCTGGTGCCCCGAGCCCGGCCGCGCGATGCTGTTGCTTGAACGCGGTGAAGCGGAGGCCGCCTATGCCAGCCTCGAACGCAGCCTGATCGGAAAAACCTGGTGGACGCTGCAGCGGCGGGGAATCCTGTTCGCGCATCTGGCGCTCGTGGCCGCGCATACCGGCCGGCACGCGCAGGCGCTGGAATTGATCGACGAACTCTCGGGGAGTGCCGACCGGTGGCCGATGCCATCGATCCGGGCGCTGACCAACGAAGCGCAATCGGTGCTCGCACACACCAGAGGCGATTACGACGCGGCGCTGCGTCACCTGCATCTGGCCCGGCAGCTCTGGTCGAGCATCGAGGGTCGCGTGCAGGTCGTGAGGCTGAGGCTGCGGATCGCAAAGCTCCAGCTGGAACGCGATGACATCAGGGGCGCATCGGCGGAGCTTCACGCCGCCCAACTCATTACGCGCGACCTGGGCTCTCACAAGCTCCAGGCCAACTGCACGGCGCTGCAGCGCGAGATCGCCATACGGCAGTCCGGACGCGCCGCCTAGAGCATGATCCGGAAAGTGTGCTGCGACCTAACCACTCGTCGCAGCGCGATAGAAGGCTTCCACCTTTCCCAAGTCTTTTGAGTGACTGCCCTCTTGATCGGTTCTTGTTTTCGAATCAACACCGGCAGGTCGCACCGATCGAATAGCTTCTTTGACATTGTCTGGTCCGAGGCCACCAGCAAGTATCACTGGGGTACGAACGCTCTCGACTATCCTTCGACTGACGCTCCAATCATGCGTGACGCCCTGCGCGCCGATTTGCACATCGCCTGCGCGATGACTGTCAAGCAGGATCCAGTCTACGACTCCATCATATGCCTGCGCCACGCCGACTGCCTCAGGCCCTGTGACAGGTACGCTGCGCATGAATTTGCTCCTTGGCAGCGACCTTCGCAGCTCCACGACATGATCAGGCGTAAGCAACTCGCTTGATGCGCCAAGATGGACGATGGGTGGATCAAGCTCCCCTGCCATCCGTTCGATGAGAGCGACATCCGCTGAGAGGAACAGGGCGGAAAGTATTGACGGTGCCCGGATCATCTTCATAACGGCTGACGCCTTCTGAACCGGAAGCTCCCGAGGGAAGGTACCGTCGCCGACGAGCACGCCGACATGATCCACGCCGATTGCCGAAATCGCCTCAGCTTCCGCGGGTGTCGCAACTTCGTAGATTTGCGTCAGCATCTTCTTACGTCCACTGCCGGCAAACCAGTTGAATAGAGAGGATGGGCTGGGTGACGTATCGCCCCATCACGACCGTGATGACTACTTCTTCCCGCCCCTGCTCAACAGGAACACGCCCTGCTCGCCGAACATGTTCCAGACCCACCAGGGCAGGTTCAGCGGCACCGGACGGCCGTAGAGATCGAGTGCGACGGAGCGCTCCATCTTGACATTGATCTCGTCGCAGAGCTCGACGAAATCCTTGATGGTGCAGAAATGGATGTTCGCGGTGTCGTACCAGGTCGCCGGCAGATTCTCCGTGCGCGGCATGTGGCCGCCGATCAGGAGCTGGAGGCGCATCTTCCAGAAGCCGAAATTCGGGAACGACACGATCGCGCGACGGCCGATGCGCAGCAGATTCTCCAGCACCACGCGCGGCTGGCGCGTCGCCTGCAGCGTCTGCGACAGGATCACATAGTCGAAGGCGTCGTCGGGATAGTTGACGAGGTCGGTGTCGGCATCACCCTGCACCACCGCGAGCCCCTTGGCGACGCAGCGGTTGACGCCCTCGCGCGACAATTCGATGCCGCGGCCGTCGATGCCACGGCTTTCCAATAGCTGAAGCAATTCGCCATCGCCGCAGCCGACGTCGAGCACGCGCGAACCGCGCTCGACCATGCTCGCGACCAGCAGATGATCGGTGCGATCGCTGCCGGTGCGGTCGGGCACGATGCCCGGCAATGGCAGGGTCTGGTCCTGAAGCGCCATGTCAGCCACTCACTTTCGTTGACACGTTTTCTTCACGTGAACCGCTATCCACTTCGCTTGAAAACGCTTTGCCTTTGAGCCCGCGCGCCTTGCCGGCCGATTCCAGGAAAGCGCGGGAAATGTCGAAGAATTCGGGCACGTCGAGCAGGAAGGCGTCGTGGCCGCGATCGGTCTCGATCTCGGCGAACGACACCCGCGCGCTCGATGCGTTCAGCGCGTGCACCAGCGCGCGCGATTCCGAGGTCGGGAACAGCCAGTCCGAGGTGAACGACACCACGCAGAACCGCGTCTTGATGCCGGCAAAAGCCTTTGCCAGCACGCCGCCATGGTCGGCGGCGATGTCGAAATAATCCATCGCCCGCGTCAGATAGAGATAGGAGTTGGCATCGAACCGCTCGACGAAGGACGAACCCTGATAGCGCAGATAGCTCTCGACCTGGAAATCGGCGTCGAACGAAAAGGTCGGCAGCTCGCGATCCTGCATGCGCCGCCCGAACTTGCGATGCAGCGCGGCGTCCGAGAGGTAGGTGATGTGTCCGGCCATCCGCGCCACCGCGAGCCCGCGATGCGGCTGGGTGCTGCGTTCGAAATAGCGCCCATGATGCCAGTCCGGATCGGCCATCACGGCCTGCCGGCCGAGCTCGTGAAACGCAATGTTTTGCGCGGAGTGGCGCGTGGCGCAGGCAACCGGCATCGCCGAAAACACGCGTTGCGGATAGGCGGCCGTCCATTGCAGCACCTGCATGCCGCCCATCGAGCCGCCGATCACGCACAGCAGCGTGTCGATGCCGAGACGATCGAGCAGCATGGCCTGCGCGCGGACCATGTCGGGGATGGTGATAACAGGAAAATCCAGGCCCCAGAGCTTGCCGGTGGCCGGATTGGTCGAGGCCGGACCGGTCGATCCCATGCAACCGCCGATCACGTTCGAACAGATGATGAAGTATTTGTCGGTATCGAGCGGACGGCCCGGGCCGATCATGATCTCCCACCAGCCGGCCTTGCCGGTCAGGGGGTGCACGTTGAAGACATGCTGGTCGCCGGTCAGCGCATGGCAGACAAGAATCGCGTTGGAGCGATCGGCATTGAGCTCGCCATAGGTCTGGTAGGCAATCTGGAACGGGGTGAGATCGACGCCGCAATCGAGCCGCAAGGGCTGGTCGGCGCCGAACTGCGCGAGCAGCGAGTGCGGATGATCCGCCTCGTGCGACCGCTCATCGGCACTGATCCCGGGACTGGGTACCGGGCTCGTTATCGACGCGATGTCAACCATCTCTGACCACCGACCTCGTTTGCGCCGTCAGGCACCGCGGAAATCAGGCCATAAAAAAACCGGCCTGAACGATAGGTTCGGGCCGGGATCGGAATACGTCCCCGGCCTGTTTAGCGAGTTTTTTAACGTGGCTGCAAGCCGGCCGGCTCAAATGACCACGGAACAGGCAAAAGGTAGTGGCTTGGGCTGATTTCGTCAAGCCAAGCCCGAATTAACCAAGGCGAGCCCTGCAAGGTCAGGCTAAATTGGCCGTCGTTTCTCTTTGCTTTCGGCGGCCATCCTGCCTAATCAGGTCACCAAACCCCTCAATAGCCCCTGACTGACATGTCCCAACGTCCGCCCGCGCCACCGTCGCTGCAGGAACTGCGCAAGGAGATCGATGCGATCGACGAGCAGATGCACGGCCTGCTGATGCAGCGCGGCGACATCATCGATCGCCTGATCCAGGCGAAGCAGACGCAGGAGGTCGGCTCGGCCTTCCGGCCCGCGCGCGAGGCCGACATGATGCGGCGCATCGTCGAGCGCCATCGCGGCATCCTGCCGCTCGACACCGTCGAGAGCATCTGGCGCGTCATCATCTCGACGTTCACCTATGTGCAGGCGCCGTTCTCGGTGCACACCGACATTTCCGTCAGCGAGCCGGCGATGCGCGATTCCGCGCGCTTCCATTTCGGCTTCACCGTGCCCTATGTCGCGCATTTCAATGCGCAGGCCGCGGTCGAGGCGGTCGCGAAATCCAGGGGCGACCTCGCGCTGGTCTCGGCGACCTCGAGCCGCACGCCGTGGTGGCTGGCGCTGGAAACGGATGGCGCGCCAAAAATCATCGCGCGGATGCCCTTCGTCGAGCGCGCCGACCATCCGGCCGCGCTGCCCGTGTTCGTGGTCTCGCGCGTCGCCGACAGCGCCATGGTGACGGAGATCGAGACCTGGAGCGTGCGCGTCTCGGGCTGGAACGCCGAGATCGCCCGCGCGCTTTCCCCGCTCGCCGAGATCGTCGCGGTGCCCGATACCGCCTTCGACGGGGCCGCGCTGCTGATCTCGGTCACCGTTGCGGCCACCAGCCTCGACAAGATCAAGGCTGCCCTGATCGCAGCGGGGGCCTCGGTGCGCTCGACGGCCCTCGTCGGCAGCCACGCAACGCGCTATACGGTGCCCCCGACCGGGGCGAAATCGTAAATTCAAGCGCCGTCCCGCCACTTCCGGAGTTCGAGATGTCCCGCCCCGTGCCGAATCCCGGCATTCTCGATATTGCGCCCTACACGCCCGGCAAGAGCCCGGTGGCGGAGCCGGGCCGCAAGGTGTTCAAGCTGTCGGCCAATGAGACGCCGTTCGGGCCCTCGCCCAAGGCGATCGAGGCCTTCAAGCACGTGGCGGAACATCTGGAGGACTATCCGGAAGGCACCTCGCGCGTGCTGCGGCAGGCGATCGGCCGTTCTTTCGGGCTCGACCCGGACCGCATCATCTGCGGCGCCGGCTCGGACGAGATCCTCAATCTGCTCGCCCACACCTATCTGAGCCATGGCGACGAGGCGATCTCGACCGCGCACGGCTTCCTGGTCTACCCGATCGCGACCATGGCGAACGGCGCCAGGAACGTCGTGGTGGCCGAGCGCGATTTCACGGCCGACGTCGACGGCATCCTCAAGGCGGTGACGCCGAAGACCAAGCTGGTTTGGCTCGCCAACCCCAACAACCCGACCGGCACCTATCTGCCGTTCGATGAGGTCAAGCGGCTGCGCGCCGGCCTGCCGTCCAACGTGCTGCTGGTGCTCGACGCCGCCTATTCCGACTACGTCTCGCGCAACGATTACGAGATGGGGATCGAGCTGGTCGCCACGACGGAGAATACCGTCGTGACGCACACCTTCTCAAAGATCCACGGCCTCGCTGCGCTGCGCGTCGGCTGGATGTTCGGTCCCGCGCACATCATCGACGCGGTCAACCGCATCCGCGGTCCGTTCAACGTCTCGACGCCGGCGATGTACGCCGCGGTCGCCGCGATCGAGGACACCGCGCATCAGCAGACGTCAAAGCAGTTCACCGAGACCTGGCGCAACTGGCTGACCGAGGAGATCGGCAAGCTCGGACTCAAGGTGACGCCGAGCGTCGCGAATTTCGTGCTGATCCACTTTCCCGAGAAGGGCAAGACCTCTGATGAGGCCGACGCCTACCTCACCAAGCGCGGGCTCGTGCTGCGCGGCTTGAAGAACTACGGCCTGCCGCATTGCCTGCGCATGACCATCGGCACCGAGGAGGCCAACCGCCTCGTGGTCGACGGCCTGCGCGACTTCATGGCAACGAAATGAGCGTCGCGCCGCACTTCCAGCGGATCGCGCTGGTCGGCTTCGGCCTGATCGGCGGCTCGATCGCGCGCGCCGCCAAGCTGCAGGGCCTCGCCGGCGAGATCGTCACCACCGCGCGCTCGGAGAAGACGCGCGCCCGCGTCGCCGAGCTCGGCATCGTCGACCATGTGGTCGCAACCAATGTCGAGGCCGTGAAGGATGCCGATCTCGTCATCCTCTGCATTCCCGTCGGCGCCTGCGGGCCGGTGGCGCAGGAGATCGCCGCACATCTGAAGCCCGGCGCGATCATCTCCGACGTCGGCTCGGTCAAGGGCGCCGTGGTCAGGGACATGGCGCCGCATCTGCCGCCCGGCATTCATTTCGTGCCGGCGCATCCGGTGGCTGGCACCGAGCATTCGGGCCCGGACTCCGGCTTTCCCGAGCTCTTCATCAACCGCTGGTGCATCTTGACGCCGCCGGAGGGTACCGATCACGCGGCCGTCGATCGGCTGCGCGCGTTCTGGGCCGCGCTCGGCGCCAAGGTCGAGGTCATGACGCCGGACCATCATGATCTGGTGCTGGCGATCACCAGCCATTTGCCGCATCTGATCGCCTATACCATCGTCGGCACCGCGGACGAGCTGGCGCAGGTGACGGAGTCGGAGGTGATCAAGTTCTCCGCCGGCGGTTTTCGCGATTTCACCCGCATCGCGGCGTCCGATCCGACGATGTGGCGCGACGTGTTCCTCGCCAACAAGGAGGCCGTGCTGGAAATGCTCGGCACCTTCACCGAGGACCTCGCCAAGCTGACCCGCGCGATTCGTCGCGGCGACGGCGAAGCGCTGTTCGACCACTTCACCCGCACCCGCGCCATCCGCCGCGGCATCGTCGAGATCGGCCAGGACTCTGCCGCACCCGACTTCGGCCGGCCGCATCCGTCGCTGACGAAGCAGTAATTCGTCATTCCGGGGCGACGCGTCAGCGTCGAACCCGGAATCTCGAAATTGTAGCGCGAGATTCCGGGTTCGCGCTTCGCGCGCCCCGGAATGACGGAAAATCACTCAATACAGCGGCGGGATCTGTCCGACCTTCAGCGCGCCCAGCACCACCGCGCCGTCGACGAACTTCAGCGGGAAGCTGCGCGCCTTCTTGCCCTCGAGCACGCTCTCGGTGCCGATCGCATTGATGCCCGCGGCAACGCCCGCATTGGCGTTCTGCTTGATGACCTTGCCGAGGCCGGGAACGGCGCGGTCGAGCGCGCCGAAGAGATTGTTGAGGTCCTGCGATTTCACGCCGGGCGCGACACGATCGAGCGTTGCCTGCGGCACGCCCTCCTCCAGCAGCTTGTCGATGCCGAGCGCCGGGATGACGCGCTCGAGGCCCGTGACCGTCATCTGCAATTCGCCATCGAGACGGCCATTCGGCGACAGGCCGAGCGTGCCGGCCGCGACCGCGATCATCTCGCCCTGCTGGATCCGCGACTGCACGATCTCGACATGGCCGCCGGCGGCCTGCAGCTCGCGAAACCGCTGCGGCCAGGGCTTTGGCGCAAAATCATTCAGGCCGGTGACCTTCGCGCGCACGTCGGCCTGGAACGGCTCTGCAAGAATCGGATGCACGCCCTGGATCGAGCCCTGCGCGATCTGCAGCACGGTCTCGATCACTGGATGGTCGGACGGCGAGCCCTCGGCAAGACGCCCGTGCAGCTCGACCGATTTTGCGCGCGCCAGCGGCACCTGCACCGAGCCGTCCAGACGATTGATGGTGGGATCGTCGAACACGATCGAGGCTCGATCCGGAATGGCCGGCAAGCCGACCACGCTGCTGCGCGCCTTGCTCCAGTTCACGACGAACGTGGTCTGCGTCACGCCGTCGGTCAGTGTCGCGGGCGCGGTGAATTCGGCGATCACGAGTTTGGGATCATAGACCTGGCCGACCACCAGGATGTTGTCGAGCTTGGCCGTGAACGGCGTCTTGCTCGCGGTCTGCGATACCAGCGCGACGCTGGCGCCGGAGCACTGCACCTCGAAGCGGAAGGGGAAGCCCGCGATCGAACGTTTGGCGCAATCATAGATGCGGCCGGATTTGGCCTCCTGCGCGCGCCAGGCGTCGGCGGCAATTTCGGCCCTGGACGCGGCATAGAACCAAAAACCGCTCCAGGCGACGGCCAGGACCAGGAGGAGGATGGGCGGAAGGAAAAGGCCCCAGCGGGGGCGGCGCCGGCCTGCGGCAACGGTCATATCGGACATGCGGCGACCCTTTGGCCCCAGATGATGGCAAATGTAAGCGAGGTTTTCCTGCGACGAAAGGCGGAGAATCCGCTTCGCCTGGGGGCGCAGGTCTGGTAGCCGTGCCCGCCATGTCCGAAAACACCCTCCCCTCCGTCACCACAGCCAAGGGCGACCTCTGGGTGTTCGGCTATGGCTCGCTGATGTGGCGCCCGGGCTTCGACTTCGAGGAGCGCGTGCCGGCGCGGCTGGTCGGCGAGCACCGCGCGCTCTGCGTCTATTCCTTCGTCCATCGCGGCACGCCGGAGAAGCCGGGCCTGGTGCTCGGGCTCGACCGCGGCGGCGCCTGCCGCGGCATCGCCTTCCGCGTCGCCGAGACCAACCGCGCCGCGGTCGTTTCCTATTTGCGCGAGCGCGAGCAGGTCACCTCGGTCTATCGCGAGGTGATGCGCTCGGTGTGGCTGGAGAACGACGCGCGGCAGCGCGTCAGCGCGCTCGCCTATGTCGTCGACCGCGGCCATGGGCAATATGCCGGACGGCTGTCGCTGGCCGACCAGCATCGCCACGTGATTCAGGGCCACGGCCAGTCCGGCGCCAACCGCGACTACGTGACCGCGACGGTGAAGGCGATCGAGGCCGAAGGCTTTCGCGACACCCAATTGCACCAGCTCGCGATGATGCTGCACAACGACGCGCATTCGCTGCACGCTCCGGCGCCGGATCAGGAGAAACGCTAGCTGCCGGAGGCAGCATAGCTCGGCGCGCTGCCGATCAACTGCTCCTGCTCTTTCCGGCCCGCTTCGACGATGCGGCTGGTTGCGCCTTCGATTGCCGCTTCCACCCGCGACAAAAACTCGTCCTTCGGCAGGCCCGGCGGCAGCGGATCGAGGAACTCCACCACCAGCGTGCCGGGATAGCGCATGAAGGTGCGGCGCGGCCAGAACAGGCCGGAGTTGAGCGCGACGGGCAAGCACTGCACGCCGCAGGACGCATAGATCTGCGCAAAGCCGGTCTTGTAGTCGGGCGGCGCACCCGGCGCGCGGCGCGTGCCTTCCGGAAAGATCACGAGCTGCCGGCCGGAGCGCACCGCCTCGCGCGCCCGCCGCGTCATGTCCAGCAGCGCCTTCACGCCGGCCTTGCGGTCGATCGCGATCATCCCGGTTTTGACCAGGAACTGGCCGAACACCGGGATCTGCATGAGTTGGCGCTTGAGGATGAAGATCGGCCGGTCGAAGAACCCCGGCAGCACAAACGTCTCCCAGAACGACTGGTGCTTTGCCACGATCACCAGCGGCCCCTGCGGAATTTTTTCGACGCCCCGGAATTCGACCTTGATGTTGCAGATCACGCGCATCAGGACCAGCGTCGCGTTCGCCCACCACTTCGCCACGGTCAGCATCGCGCGCGGCGGCAGCGCGAAGGTCGGGATCGCCACGATCGCGAGGCACACCAGCACGGCGTAGAACAGCACGTTGAACAGCAGGGAGCGCAGGAAAAGCGAAAACATCGAAAACCCGGTCAATTGGCCTGTGCGGTGGCGGGCCGCTTTGGTTGCGCGCCCGCCGGCTGTTCCGACACTTCGGGCGCAAGGTCAATCCCAAAGTCCTCGAGCCGCGTGCGCAGCTCGGCCGCGATATATTTGACGTATTCCGACAGCAGCAGCCGCAACGTCGAGGCGGAGGTCCACCACGGCTCCTCGCGCCATTTGTCGCCGACGACAGCGAACGGGATCAGCGTGGTGTCCGGCATCGCGTGCGAGAACTCCACGATCGCGCGCGGCATGTGGTAGTTCGAGGTTACCACGATCAGCGACTTGAAGCCGCGCTCATGGGCCCAGCGCCGCGTCTCCGCGGCATTGCCGCGGGTCGAGACCGCAGAGCGGTCCAGGTCGACGCAGCAGCGCATGAAGGACTGGTTTTCCGGCAGCGTGCGGGAAATGTCGCTCACCGTAGAGGTCGGATGCACGCCCGAGATCAGAAGCCGCCTTCCGTAGCCGGCCGCGAGCAATTCCATCGCGTCCGACACCCGCGACGAGCCGCCGGTCAAGACCACGATGCCGTCGGCCTTGCGGTCGGGTGTGATCTCACCGCCACGGAGCTGCGACAGGAAGGCGACGAAGCCTGCGGCCAAGCCGACGAACGCCAGCGCGAGCGTCGAAACGACGGTCGCGCGCAGCCAGCCGCGCGGCAATCTCGGCGAGGATTCATCGGTCTGCGAACTCATGCGATGTCGGTGGTCCCTTCCGTTTTGATTTTAAGAGATTTTTGGGCGAAGTGGAGTCCGGGGTTGCCGGATCCGCCAGGCCGCTAGTCGATATCATTCAACGTCGCGAACAGGGTCTGGCGGGAGGCGACCGCCGTGATGGCGCCGATCAGCACCGCCTGCACCGCCAGCACGACATAACCTGACGGGCGCAGCGAGAAGGTGCCGAGCAGGGCCGCGAACTGGTCGCCGACCGGCGTGCCGGAGAACCAGCCGGCGATCGATTCCGAGAAGCCGAACACCAGCATGGCGATGCCGCCGCCGATCACGCCGCCCTCGAGCCCTAAGCGCAGGAAATGCCGCAGGAAGCGGTTGGCGATGTAGCGGTCGCCGGCGCCGACGAAATGCAGGACCTCGACGATCGGACGGTTAGCCGCCATCGCGCCGCGCGTCGCAAACGACACCGAGATGATGGTGGCGATGATCACGAGCCCGAGAATGCCGAGGCCGGCGAGCACGGTCGCGTTGGTCATCGAGCGCATGCGTTCGATCCAGGCGCGGTGATCGTCGACGCTCGCGCTAGGAGCTACCTGCATCACGCGCGCGCGCAAGGCGGCGAGATCGAGCTGCGTGCCCGGCTGCACGCGCGCGATGATCATGCGCGGCACCGGCAGGTCGTCCATGGAGAGCCCCGTGCCGAGCCATGGCTCCAAGAGCTTGCCCGACTCGTCCTTGGAGAACGGCTTGACCTCGACGATACCGGATTGCGCGCGCATCGCTTCGGTGACGGCGGCCGCATCGCGATCAACATCACGCCCGGCCTGCGGACGGACCTGGATGGTGATTTCGCTCGCCACGTCCGACTGCCATTCGGCGGCCGACGCGCTGACCAGCAGCACCGTGCCCGTGGTCATCGACGCCAGAAACGTCATGATGGCGACGACGGCGACAAGCGCGCGGCCCTGGATCGAGGCGCGCGGCACGATCGGCGACATGTTGCGCGCCTTCGCCGGCACCTGCGGACGCTCATGTCCGAGGTCGACGAAAACGCCGCGCTCGTCGGTCTTACTCATAGACGTGCAGACGTCCCTGGTGCAGCACGAAGCGCCGCGCCTCGTACTGGTCCATCAGTGCGATGTCGTGGGTCGCGATGATGACGGCGGTGCCTGATTTGTTGAGTTCGATGAACAGCCGCAGCAGCCGCCGCCCGAGCGTCGGATCGACGCTGCCGGTCGGCTCGTCCGCGAGCAAAAGCTGCGGCCGCGAGATCACCGCGCGCGCGATCGCCGCGCGCTGTTTCTCGCCACCCGAAAGAATTGGCGGCAGCGCGTCCATGCGGTCGCCGAGGCCCACCCATTTCAGGAGATCGATGACCTCCTTGCGGTAGCTCGATTCGCTGCGGCCCATGACACGGAACGGCAGCGCCACGTTCTCATAGGTCGTCATGTGGTCGAGCAGGCGAAAATCCTGGAGCACGATGCCGATGCGCTTGCGCAGATCCGCGATCTCGTCCTTGCCGAGCAGCGAGACGTCGTGGCCGAACAGATTGACCAGGCCGCGCGTCGGCCGATGCGACAGGAACAGAAGGCGCAGGAGCGACGTCTTGCCGGCGCCGGAAGGGCCGGTGAGGAATTGGAAGGAATGCGCCGGGATCTGGAAGCTCAGGTCGCGCAGAATCTCCGGCCCCAGACCGTAACGTAATCCGACATTTTCGAACCGAACCAAGTTCAGCTCCGTTCGACAGGGGGCGGTAGGCCGCGCCGCGGCGGTCCGCCACGCAACAGGGTTGTGCGGCCGTTATGGTTTCCGATTCGTTAACGGTCGCCTTGTAGCATCCAACGTGCCCGGATTTGCGCAGCTGTCTTGCGTGCCCGGGTCATCGTCGAGGCCGGTCCATGCACATCGTCTGCCCCCATTGTACGACATCCTACGCCATCAAGCTCTCGAGCCTTGGGGCCAATGGCCGGACGGTGCGCTGCTCGCGCTGCAAGGAGACCTGGGTGGCGCGGCCCGAGGACGCCATCGAGGAGGTGCAGGCAGCACAGGCTCCGGCGATGGCGGCCGCGAGCCAGACCGACGACCAGTCCGACCTCGCCGCGCAATGGGACAGCTACGCCAACGACGACGGCGCCGGCGATACCCCCGTGGTCGAGAGCCCGTCGATTGCTAGCGACTGGCCGGACGAGGCCAAATTCGCCGAGGACGACTGGTCCGAGGTGGCCCGGATGGAGGATGAGGCCGGCCAGTCGGCCCACCAGTCCTGGTTCCAAAAACTGTTCCGCCGGCAGGCGCGGCGGTCCCGCCCCGTCTCCGCCGCGCCGCAAAAATCCTCTATCGGCCTGCCGACCGCCTGCGCCGCCATGGGCGCGCTGATCGTGGCGCTGGTGGTCTGGCGCGCCGACATGGTGCGGCTGCTGCCGCAGACGGCCGCCTTCTACAAGATGGTCGGCTTCAACGTGAACCTGCGGGGCCTCGCCTTCAAGGACGTCAAGGTCACCTCCGAGACCGTCGACGGCAAGCAGGTGCTGGTGATCGAGGGCGCGATCGTCGGCGAGACCCGGAAACCGATCGACATCCCCCGCCTGCGTTTCTCGGTCCGCGACGCGCAAGGCGCGGAGATCTACGCCTGGAACGCGCTCTTGGAGCAGACCGTGCTGCATCCGGGCGAGCGCGCCTTGTTCAAGTCGCGTCTGGCCTCGCCGCCGCCCGAGGGGCGCAATATCGATATTCGCTTCTTCAACCGACGCGACTTGGCCGGCGGCAGCGCGTAGTATTTTCCGCTCACGAGGTTCTGTACGGGAACAGGCCCATGTCAAAAGTGCTGATCGCCGATGACGAGGATTCGATGCGCCAGCTCGTGGCGCGCGCGATCGCGATGGACGGCCATCAGACCGTGACCGCGCAGGACGGCGCCGAGGCGCTGGAGATCCTGACCCGCGAGGACGGCAAGTTCGATCTCTTGCTCACCGACATCCAGATGCCTGTCATGGACGGCATCGCGCTCGCGCTGTCAGCCGCACGCGACTTTCCCGACCTGACCATTTTGCTGATGACCGGCTTTGCCGACCAGCGCGAGCGCGCCTCGAATTTGAACGCGCTGGTTCATGACGTGGTGACCAAGCCGTTCTCTGTCGCCGACATCCGCACCGCCGTGGCGGACGCGCTGGCGGCGAAGAAGAGGTAGCGGTCACCGCACCTTCGGCGTCGTTGGGGATGTCACACGTTCCGCACACACGGTGTCGTCCTGGCGGAAAGCCAGGACCCATTACCCCAAGGAGTGGTTTGACGAAGACTCGTAGCCCGAGTGCGCTCAACAACTCCGCCCTGGGGTAATGGGTCCTGGATCAGCGCTCGCTACTGGACAACGCTCCGCGTTGCCAGGGGCTCGCTTGTCCAGGACGAGGTGGGTGATGCCTCAAAAATCCTTCAAGAGCCGCTCGAGATAGTCGAGCTCGATCTGCGGCCGCGACGGGTCACCCAACCGGCGGCGGAGTTCTTCGAGGATCCTGCGCACGCGCTGGACGTCGATCTCGCCGGGGATTTTGACCGTGTAGTCGTCGCCATATTCGCGGCCGTGCAGGGGACGACCGAGCGGATCGGTCTGGTTGCCGCCGCTCTGCTGGCGGCCGGCGCGCTGGCCGGGGCCGTCGCCCTGACCGTCGCCGTCGCCCTGCTGCATCGCTTCGGCCATCTTCTGCGCGCCCTTGCGCATCGCATCGAGGGCCTTGCCCTGCGAGTCCACGGCGCCGTCGGCATTGCCCTCGCCGAGCTTGGAGCCGGCATCGCCCATGGCGCTGTCGGCGGCATCGAGCCCGCCGTCATCGTCGCCCTGGTCGCCATCCTGGTCGCCGCCCTGGCCTTGCTGACCCTGCTGGCCCTTCTGACCCTGTTCGCCCTGCTGGCCTTTTTGGCCCTTCTGACCCTTCTGGCCGTTCTGCGCCAGGCCGCGCTTGGCGAGCTCGTCCTGGAGCTTCTTCAAGCGGTCGCGCAGCGCCTGCTGATCCTGCTGCAGGTCGGACATCGACTGGTCGCCCTGGCCCTGCTGCTTGCCGCGCATGCGGTCGCGGCGCGAGTCCTGGCCCTGCTTGAAGGTCTTGTCGCGCAGTTGCTGCTGCTTGCGGATCATGTCGCCGAGTTCGTTGAGTGCCTGCTCCATGTCGCTGTCGCCGGACTGTCCCGGCTGCGCCATCTGGAGGCCCTCCAGCATCTGCTGGAGCTGCTCGAGCAACTGCTTGGCGGCATCCTTGTCGCCGGAGCGCGACAGGCGCTCCATGCGGTCGATCATGTTCTGCAGGTCCTGCTGGCGCAGGATTTTCGTGTTGGGATCAAGGGGACGGGCGAGCTGCTGCGGATTGTTGCGCTGCTGCTCGGCGAGCTGGCGCATGAAGTTTTCCATCGCCTGACGCAGGTCCTGCGTGAGCTTCTTGATCTCCTCGTCGCTCGCATTGCGATCCAGCGCCTGCTTGAGCGCGTCCTGCGCCGCACGCAACGCCTTGTCGACGTCGCTGATATTGCCGTCTTCGATCGTGACGGCGAGCGCCCACAGGCTCGCGACGACCTCGCGCAAGGCATCGTCGGTGCGCGCGCCCTCGAGCTGCCGCGCCACGCTGTGCAGGCCGAGATAATGCCCGGTCTCCGGCGTGAACAGTTCGGGCGCGATCATCAGCGCGTCGAGTGCCGTATAGACTTCGGAGTTCTTGTTGGCGTCGAGCGCGAGGATGCGGCGCTGCTCGATCAGCGCGCGCGCGAGCGGCTTGGTGAACAGGCGCTCGGGCAGGCGCATGTTGAACGGCTCGCTCTTGCCCTCATTGCCGGCCTCGTCCTTGGCCGTGAGCGTGAGCGTGACGTCGGCGCCGGCATAGGGGTCTTCGCTTAGGTCCTTCACCGTCTGGCCGACGCCGTTGCGGGTGCGCGCATTCGGCAGCGTGAGGGAAAATTGCGGCGGCTGGAACAGCGGCCGCGCCGCATATTTGGACTCTTCGGCGCCCTTGTCAGCGCTCTTGGACTCAGTGCCCTTGGTCGCCTCAGTGGGACGCACTGCGAACTGCGCTTCGGCGCCGGTGACGCCGTAATCGTCCTCGATCTTGTAGGACAGTTGCAGCGCGCCGCGCGCCTGGCGCTCGGGATCCTTGGCCAGCGCGATCGTCGGCGGACGATCGGGCATCGCGCTGAACCGCCACTGCGGCTGGCCGGAGGGCGCGCGGACATGCGCGGTGCCGTCGCCGGTAATCGCAAAATGCTTCTCGTTGGTGCCCTTCGGCGCCTGCTCGCCAGGTGCGACTTCCTTGATGCTGCCGGAGGTGGCGACATCGAGATTGCCGCCCGAGGAGCGGATGATCAGCGTCGAGCCGGCGGGAACCGCGAGCGGACCGCTGGCGGGAAGTGCTGCGGCCTCCTTGTTGGCGGCCGACAGGATGATCGGCGGCTTTGCCGTGTAGAGTGGCGGCGTCACCCAGGCGTCGACGCGGATATTGGCGGGCGCCAGCACGCCGTTCCAGTCGAAGGCGGCGCCCATACGCATCGCCCGCTCATCGCCGGCGGCAAAGAAGGTCGCGACCAGCATCACCATGACCAGCGCGCGCAACGCCCAGGGATCGGTGAGCGCGAGCCGCGGGTGCGGCAGGCCGGCGCGGATGCCCTTCAGCGACGCCAGCGTGCGCTCGCGCTGCACCTGCCACAGCGCCTGGGCGACCGGGTCCTGCGAGGTCAGCGTATCCGTCAGCGTCGTGGCCGGGCGGTGACTGATGCCGGAACCGCGGTCCAGCCGGCTCAGGCCCTGGCTGCGGCTCGGCCAGCGAAATCGAATCAGGGGGAACAGGGCGGCGGCGGTCAGCGCCGCGAACACGGCAAGCCCGATGGCGCGGGCGGTGAACGGCAGCGCCAGCCAGAGGCCAGCCCAAGATACCACCAGGAACAGCCCGACAACGGTCAGAAACCGCGCCAGATGGGGCCAGGCGCGCTCCCAGGCGATCGCATAGGTGGCCCGCTTGAGGGCCTGCGTCAGCTTCAGCCGCGACAGTGCGTCACTGCTGCGGATCGGGTCTGACGGCTCAGGGGTGACGCCGTTCAATCAGCTCTCCAAGTTGCCCGGGAGAACAACCTATCACAACGGCAGCACTGAGGCATCCGTTCCTGTACGGGACCCCGCACCCTTCGGTGCATAACACGAGGACGTGACTGGCCGTCTTCGACCCCGTAGTTTCCCGCGCACAATCCCGAAAGGCGAGCAAAAGGAAACGTCATGGACAAGAAGATGCACGACAAGGGCCTGGAAGTCCGCAAAGCGGTCCTCGGCGAGGCCTATGTCAACAACGCCCTGAAGAATGTCGACGACTTCAACCGTCCGTTCCAGGAGATGCTCAACGAATATTGCTGGGGCACGGTGTGGGGCCGCGAGGAACTGCCGCGCAAGACCCGCAGCATGCTCAACATCGCCATGATCGCGATCCTCAACCGCCAGCACGAATTCCGCGCGCATCTGAAGGGCGCGTTGACCAACGGCGTCACCCGCGACGAGATCCGCGAGATCTTGATGCAGGTCGCGATCTACGGCGGCATGCCCGCCGCAGTCGACAGTTTTCGCATCGCGCGCGAGGTCTTTGCGGAGATCGACGGCAAGGCGTGAGGATCGATGAGAGTGAGGGACGCAGCATCCCTCCCTACCGTCGTCCTGGCGAAACAGGCTGTGCAAAAACTCAAGATTCGGAGAGCTCGATAGAACAGGATGCTCCACGCCCCTGCTTTCAAGCTCTTTACTGACTACTTGGTTCTCTCTTTTGTCGCGCAAGAGAATCAGATTCTACGTCGAAACGTGCGCGCTGAGTTTTTTACGGCCTG